>NZ_JH114230.1:0-535 GCF_000224615.1 Segatella oulorum F0390 | reverse complement strand
ACTAATGCGTTTCTGTTAATGAAATTGAAAAATTCCCCGGGGACTAACATGTTTTTTTCTTGAAACAGATTAGCCCCCCGGGGACTAATGCGTTTCTGTTAATGAAATTGAAAAATCCCCCGGGGACTAACATGTTTTTTTCTTGAAACAGATTAGCCCCCCGGGGACTAATGCGTTTCTGTTAATGAAATTGAAAAATCCCCCGGGGACTAACACGTTTTTTTCTTGAAACAGATTAGCCCCCCGGGGGGACTAACGTGTTTTTTCTTTGCAACGGGTTAGAAACAGTGTATCTAACATGTTTTTTCAAGAAAACGGATGAGATACACTGTTTCTAACGTGTTTTTCCAAAAAAACGGACGAGATACACTGTTTCTAACGTGTTTTTTCAAGAAAACGGACGAGATACACTGTTTCTAACGTGTTTTTTCAAGAAAACGGATGAGATACACTGTTTCTAACGTGTTTTTCCAAAAAAAACGGACGAGATACACTGTTTCTAACGTGTTTTTTCAAGAAAACGGACGAGATACAC
>NZ_JH114229.1:0-599 GCF_000224615.1 Segatella oulorum F0390 | reverse complement strand
AGGTTGTTTGGCAGTAGCGCCTCGGATTTTCTGCGCCGCAGGGTTGTTTGGCAGTAGCGCCTCAGGATTTTCTGCGCCGCAGGGTTGTTTGGCAGTAGCGCCTCAGGATTTTCTGCGCCGCAGGGTTGTTTGGCAGCAGCGCCTTGGGATTTTCTGCGCCGCAAGGTTGTTTGGCAGTAGCGCCTCAGGATTTTCTGCGCCGCAGGGTTGTTTGGCAGTAGCGCCTCGGGATTTTCTGCGCCGGAGGGTTGTTTGGCAGTAGCGCCTCAGGATTTTCTGCGCCGCAAGGTTGTTTGGCAGTAGCGCCTCGGGATTTTCTGCGCTGCAGGGTTGCACGTCAAAAAACGGTGACTTTTTTCTGCGCCGGAGGCTCACGCGTCAAAAAACGGTGACTTTTTTCTGCGCCGGAGGCTCGTTCGTCAAAAAACAGCGACTTTTTTCTGCGCCGCAGGCTCGTTCGTCAAAAAACAGTGACTTTTTTCTGCGCCGGAGGCTCGTTCGTCAAAAAACAGCGACTTTTTTCTGCGCCGCAGGCTCGTTCGTCAAA
Source organism: Segatella oulorum F0390 (assembly GCF_000224615.1). Lineage (NCBI taxonomy): Bacteria > Pseudomonadati > Bacteroidota > Bacteroidia > Bacteroidales > Prevotellaceae > Segatella > Segatella oulorum. The sequence goes on along the minus strand of NZ_JH114229.1, from coordinate 52 downwards.
AAAACAGTGACTTTTTTTCTGCGCCGGAGGCTCGTTCGTCAAAAAACAGCGA
>NZ_JH114228.1:0-636 GCF_000224615.1 Segatella oulorum F0390 | reverse complement strand
CTCTATCGCAAGTTTGTCAAAAACGAAACCAACAGAGATTATCTTGACGGACTTCGGTATATTGCGGAGCGTGGAACTATGATAAAAGCAGTGGTGTGTGATGGGCATGTAGGACTTTTACAATCTATACATTTCTGTCCCGTACAAATGTGTCAATTTCACCAATTTCAGATAGTTAGAAGACTCCTTACTAACAACCCACATTTGCCTGCAGGCGTTGAACTATTGGCATTAATGAGAAGGATGTTCTCTATGAGAAAAGAAGAGTTTATAACTGCTTTTGATAAATGGTGTGATAAATGGAAAGAGTTCCTAAATGAACGAACTCTCCTAATCTCGGGTAAGACAACTTATACACACAGAAGACTGAGAACGGCAAGACGTTCTATTAAGACACATCTGCCATGGCTCTATACGTGTGAGGAGCATCCGGATATACAAATACCTAATACAACAAACCTGTTGGAAGGATTTAACTCACAACTTAAAAGAGCACTACATAATCATAATGGATTGAATGAAGCTAACAAAAAGAAGTTTATAGATGGGCTCATAAATACAAAAAAGTAGGCTGGAATAACCAGCCTACCAAATGTCCATTACTAAAACCCGAGAGGTTTTCAGCCTACCAAATGT
>NZ_JH114227.1:0-719 GCF_000224615.1 Segatella oulorum F0390 | reverse complement strand
CCCAGCAGGATACCGAGCTGACGGCCAAGATGCAGCAGTTGGACGACGACCGCGACGCGCTCCTTTCGCAGCTCTTCTCGACCATCCGCAACAACCGCCGCTCGCCCGTGAAGGCGCTGCGCGAACCGGCCGAACGATTGATGAAGTTGGTCGACTCCTACAAAGGCATTCAACGGGAGGTGCTGCAGGCCGAGAGTCTGCATGTGAACGGTCTGTTGATGGATTTGGCGAAACAATCGGCCGACACCGCCGCGCTAGGGCTGACGGCGGTCATCGCGATGCTGAAAACCACCAACGATGAGTTTGAGCAGTTGGAGCTGAAACGCATCGATGGCACCGATAAACCGGGGCTTTCGTCGACGAGTGCATTGCGTCCGCTGACCGACGAGGCATTCTACGAGGTGCGCGGCAATGTCGAGGCGGCCTTCTGCTACGCCACCACCGTGGCCGACAAACAGATGATTGCCACGCTGGTGGACAACATCAACGCCGTGCTCGCCCGCTATGCCACGAGCCGCAAGGCGAGCGAGGCGCAGAAGGCCATCGCGCGCGCCATGGAGCTGGAGAGCAACCACCGGCTCATCGACCCCTTGCTGCCCGCCTTCGCCACGGCGGCGGGCTATGCGGCAGGCGACGTGACCTTCACCGGTCGCACCTTGAACCGCAACAGCGAACTGCGCTACGAACTGCGTGTGGCCAGCACGGGTAAGACGCTGTGG
>NZ_JH114226.1:0-729 GCF_000224615.1 Segatella oulorum F0390 | reverse complement strand
GCTCAACCGAAGAGCAATGGGGAAGCGAGCAGCAAGTGGGCGGCACCGAGATTGATTTAGACAATTAAGAAACGACAAGTAAAACGAAACGCAATGAAAAAAATAAATAGATTGACCCTTGTGCTGACCTTGATGGCAGCAGGGCTATTCGCCGGTTGCGCAAGCGACGAAGAGGCAACCCGCGAGAACCAAAAGATAACGCTTGACGGCAGCCACTTCAAATTTACCGAAGTGGCCTATCAGGCCGACCAGGCTGTGACACGCGCCGCAGCATCCGTGAAGCCGACGACCGTTGACTTGGGCGACGGCTTGGAGGCCGAAGTATCGGTTACTCCCGATGCGCCCACCGGCAAAACGCGCGCCGTTGATCCCATCAGCGATGGCAAGTATACCATCCTCGCCTTCGACCCCACCACCCACGACTTGCAAGGCAAACTGGAGGGCAGCGTGACGGGCGGCGTGTTCACCCCCGATGCCGGTCAGAAACTGTTGCTCGACCCCGGCACCTATGACTTTACCTGTTTCAGCGAGCCTGTGGTATATGATGAGCCGAACAACCGATTGGTGGTTGACAACTGGCTCACCAAGAGCCCGACGATTGGCCATGTGCAGGCAACGATAACGGGCGACGATTACGAAGTGGTGTTTAACATGGAGCACAAATCTGCCCGCGTGCGCCTTAATATCACGTCGGATATTCTATCAGAGAACACGCCCATTGATGCTTAT
>NZ_JH114225.1:0-757 GCF_000224615.1 Segatella oulorum F0390 | reverse complement strand
CGGACAAACACAAGAAAAGGTTGCCGGCGAAGAATTTGCCGATAAACAAACGCGCGGAATGATTGGTGGCAAACGGTTTGCCGACGAGCAAAATGCAAAAAGGTTGCGTGGCAGAGGGGTTTGATGGAGGTTGGTAGGGGCGGCGCCTGTGTGCCCGCCCGTGTCGCCCTGCAGGGGCGCATCCATCGTTAGCAGGTGTGCATTATGCGCAATGCACAAACATTTCAACGCATGGAGATGCCTCCTTTGCGGGTGGGGAACGTGCCCTTTGCGAATGGAAACGCCTCCTTTGCGGGTGGGGAACGTGCCTTTTACGGATGGAAACGCCGCTGCGCGGACGTTCGGGCGGGCACACAGGCGCCGCCCCTACCATTTCTCGTGTGGCTCCGTGTCCCAAGGTTGCCGGCGAACAGTTCGCCGACGGACAAACACAAGAAAAGGTTGCCGGCGAAGAATTTGCCGATAAACAAACGCGCGGAATGATTGGTGGCAAACGGTTTGCCGACGAGCAAAATGCAAAAAGGTTGCGTGGCAGAGGGGTTTGATGGAGGTTGGTAGGGGCGGCGCCTGTGTGCCGCCGTGTCGCCCTGCAGGGGCGCATCCATCGTTAGCAGGTGTGCATTATGCGCAATGCACAAACATTTCAACGCATGGAGATGCCTCCTTTGCGGGTGGGGAACGTGCCCTTTGCGAATGGAAACGCCTCCTTTGCGGGTGGGGAACGTGCCTTTTACGGATGGAAACGCCGCTGCGCGGA
>NZ_JH114224.1:0-811 GCF_000224615.1 Segatella oulorum F0390 | reverse complement strand
AGAGTTGGACACTTGTATTGGGGAATACGCTCTGTATAGCATCAGGAAAGCCTTTCAGACCGTCAATGCAGCATATCAGTATATCCCGAACACCTCTGTTCTGAAGGTCGCTTAGAACCTCTAACCAGAAGTTAGCGCCTTCACTCTTGGAGACATACATACCAAGAAGTTCCTTGTGGCCTTCCTTGTTGATACCTAAGACGTTGTAAATGGCACGTGAGACCGCACGTCCGGTTTCGTCCTTCACCTTATAATGGATGGCATCCAGCCAGCATATTGCATATACAGAATCAAGCATTCGTGAACGCCATGACTTGATTTCAGGCAGTACTCTGTCTGTGATGGAACTGATGGTCTCTGCAGATAGTTTGGTATCAAACTCACGCTCGAAATACTTGCTAATATCGCGAGTACTTGTACCAAAAGCATACATGTTTATAATCTGATCTGCCATACCTTCAGCAAGGATTGTTTCGCGCTTTCTGACGGTCTGAGGCTCAAAGGAACCGTCACGGTCACGAGGTGTCTCAACAGTGACCTCACCATAGCATGTCTGCACTTGCTTAGGCATTTTACCATTACGGCGGTTGCCTTGTGAACGCTCTTCAGAAGTGGGATGAGCATCTATCTCACCTTCAAGGGCAGCATTCAAAATGCGCTCCAACATTGGTGCCAAAGCACCATCCTTATAATGGTTCTCCCTTACGAAGCTGCTCAGCAGCTCGCTTGTAATCAATTTCTTTGTTGTCCATAATAAATAAACTGTATAAAACTAATCTTATTGTAGCATGACACAGTTTACTTTACACTC
>NZ_JH114223.1:0-870 GCF_000224615.1 Segatella oulorum F0390 | reverse complement strand
GTTGTATTAGGTATTTGTATATCCGGATGCTCCTCACACGTATAGAGCCATGGCAGATGTGTCTTAATAGAACGTCTTGCCGTTCTCAATCTTCTGTGTGTATAAGTTGTCTTACCCGAGATTAGGAGAGTTCGTTCATTTAGGAACTCTTTCCATTTATCACACCATTTATCAAAAGCAGTTATAAACTCTTCTTTTCTCATAGAGAACATCCTTCTCATTAATGCCAATAGTTCAACGCCTGCAGGCAAATGTGGGTTGTTAGTAAGGAGTCTTCTAACTATCTGAAATTGGTGAAATTGACACATTTGTACGGGACAGAAATGTATAGATTGTAAAAGTCCTACATGCCCATCACACACCACTGCTTTTATCATAGTTCCACGCTCCGCAATATACCGAAGTCCGTCAAGATAATCTCTGTTGGTTTCGTTTTTGACAAACTTGCGATAGAGTATTTTGCCTGATGAAGCATCCTGAAACAGCATCACACCAAATGTCCTGGAAAAGTATGTTGTATCCAGTATTATTACTGCAGATTTGGGGTAAGTAGCAGTAAAGCTATCTACTACTAAGCTCAACCTACGTCGTATGGTTCGCTTTGAACATTTATAAAGAGTGGATAGATCAGAAATCGTTCGATTTGCCGTCAGATAGTCATTCCATAGAGAAATATTATTTATACGCAGATCACCTTGAAATTGTCTACCACAATCCTTGCAAAAATACATCTGAACAGTACGTCGATGCCCATTTTTTTTAACATTTGAGCTATTACAGAAGATACAGTTTTTTTATTCATAGGTTTTCAAATGCTGCAAAGGTAGTAAATAAAAGGATTCAGAGAGGTTTTCAGCCTACCAAATGCCA
>NZ_JH114222.1:0-993 GCF_000224615.1 Segatella oulorum F0390 | reverse complement strand
TTGCGGAGCGTGGAACTATGATAAAAGCAGTGGTGTGTGATGGGCATGTAGGACTTTTACAATCTATACATTTCTGTCCCGTACAAATGTGTCAATTTCACCAATTTCAGATAGTTAGAAGACTCCTTACTAACAACCCACATTTGCCTGCAGGCGTTGAACTATTGGCATTAATGAGAAGGATGTTCTCTATGAGAAAAGAAGAGTTTATAACTGCTTTTGATAAATGGTGTGATAAATGGAAAGAGTTCCTAAATGAACGAACTCTCCTAATCTCGGGTAAGACAACTTATACACACAGAAGATTGAGAACGGCAAGACGTTCTATTAAGACACATCTGCCATGGCTCTATACGTGTGAGGAGCATCCGGATATACAAATACCTAATACAACAAACCTGTTGGAAGGATTTAACTCACAACTTAAAAGAGCACTACATAATCATAATGGATTGAATGAAGCTAACAAAAAGAAGTTTATAGATGGGCTCATAAATACAAAAAAGTGGTAGTGTCTAAAAAAGTGTGTAAGCTCACCATAATTCTTATCTTTGCATTAAGTAATAAAAAACAACAAGAATATGGAACTTACACAAGGACAAATTTCGGAAATTATTTCGAATTACACAAGTAGCAGTGAAGGTTTTGTCACGCTTCAATCGTTGATTATGAATTCTTTGATGGCCCATGAGCGCGAATTATTCGTCAAAGCGAATAAAAATGAGCAATGCAATGGCTTTCGTCCTCGTCGTTGGTATTGTAAGGGCTATACGTTCGTCTTGCGCATTCCACGTAGCCGTAGCGGCAATTTCTATCCCGTACTTTTAGGGATTATTCGTAGCGAATGTGAAGAGCGTGCTGCCTTGGTTTATCAACTTTATACCAAGGGACTTACCACCGAGCAGATTAGTGAGGTGATAGAGACGGTTTATGGTCGGGCTTATAGCAAACAGCAAATCTCTTACTTGGCCAACAGTTGTCGGGAAGACGTTG
>NZ_JH114221.1:0-1046 GCF_000224615.1 Segatella oulorum F0390 | reverse complement strand
CTGAAAACCTCTCTGCATCCTTTAATTTACTACCTTTGCAGCATTTGAAAACCTATGAATAAAAAAACTGTGTCTTCTGTAATAGCTCAAATGTTAAAAAAATGGGCATCGACGTACTGTTCAGATGTATTTTTGCAAGGATTGTGGTAGACAATTTCAAGGTGGTCTGCGTATAAATAATATTTCTCTATGGAATGACTATCTGACGGCAAATCGAACGATTTCTGATCTATCCACTCTTTATAAATGTTCAAAGCGAACCATACGACGTAGGTTGAGCTTAGTAGTAGATAGCTTTACTGCTACTTACCCCAAATCTGCAGTAATAATATTGGATACAACATACTTTTCCAGGACATTTGGTGTGATGCTGTTTCAGGATGCTTCATCAGGCAAAATACTCTATCGTAAGTTTGTCAAGAACGAAACCAATAGAGATTATCTTGACGGACTTCGTTATATTGCAGAGCGTGGAACTATAATAAAAGCAGTGGTATGTGATGGGCATGTAGGGCTTTTACAATCTATACATTTCTGTCCCGTACAAATGTGTCAATTTCACCAATTTCAGATAGTTAGAAGACTCCTTACTAACAACCCACATTTGCCTGCAGGCGTTGAACTATTGGCATTAATGAGAAGGATGTTCTCTATGAGAAAAGAAGAGTTTATAACAGCTTTTGATAAATGGTGTGAGAAATGGAAAGAGTTTCTGGCTGAACGAACTCTATTGGCCTCAGGCAAGACAACCTATACACACAGAAGACTGAGAACGGCAAGACGTTCTATTAAGACACATCTGCCATGGCTCTATACGTGTGAGGAGCATCCGGATATACAAATACCTAATACAACAAACCTGTTGGAAGGATTTAACTCACAACTTAAAAGAGCACTACATAATCATAATGGATTGAATGAAGCTAACAAAAAGAAGTTTATAGATGGGCTCATAAATACAAAAAAGTAGGCTGGAATAACCAGCCTACCAAATGTCCATTACTAAAACCCGAGAGGTTTTCAGCCTACCAAATGTCCATTACGCC
>NZ_JH114220.1:0-1239 GCF_000224615.1 Segatella oulorum F0390 | reverse complement strand
TTCTTATCTTTGCATTAAGTAATAAAAAACAACAAGAATATGGAACTTACACAAGGACAAATTTCGGAAATTATTTCGAATTACACAAGTAGCAGTGAAGGTTTTGTCACACTTCAATCGTTGATTATGAATTCTTTGATGGCCCACGAGCGCGAATTATTCGTCAAAGCGAATAAGAATGAGCAATGCAATGGCTTTCGTCCTCGCCGTTGGTATTGTAAGGGCTATACGTTCGTCTTGCGCATACCACGTAGCCGTAGCGGCAATTTCTATCCCGTACTTTTAGGGATTATTCGTAGCGAATGTGAAGAGCGTGCCGCCTTGGTTTATCAACTTTATACCAAGGGACTTACCACCGAGCAGATTAGTGAGGTGATAGAGACGGTTTATGGTCGGGCTTATAGTAAACAGCAAATCTCTTACTTGGCCAACAGTTGTCGGGAAGATGTTGAAGCATGGCTCAATCGTCGACTGTCAGCCCATTATCCGGCTATCTATATTGATGCCACCTTTATCGCTACCCGGAGGGATCAGCAAGTATCCAAGGAAGCCTACTATACCATACTGGGCGTGTTGGAGGACGGAAGTCGGGAAGTGCTTACCATTGTCAATTATCCAACCGAAGGTGCATTATGCTGGAAAGAAGTGCTTAACAGTTTGAAAGAGCGAGGGGTTGAGCAGATTGATTTAGTGATATCTGATGCCCTTCAAGGCATTGAAAACGCCGTATGTTCGGCTTTTCCGCAAGCAGCCCATCAATTTTGTGTTGCCCATGTCAAACGGCAGATATTAAACAGCGTCTCATATAAAGACAAACCCATAGTTAATCAAGAACTCAATGAAGTATTCACCTTGGAGAACAAAGAGCGCAAATCTTTGCAAGGTTACGAACATTTTATTACTTTTGTAAATCGATGGGAAAAGAAATACCCCGTGTTACGCAAATATAAAGCCGAGCGTAATATTGCTTATTTCACCTATATGGACTTCCCTGTAGAAGTACAGAGATGCATTTATACGACAAATTGGATTGAGCGGCTCAACAGAAAGTATAAAAGAACCATTAAGATGAGAGCTGCAATGCCGTCAAGTCAATCGGTTTTATTTCTGTTGGCATCTGTTGCAATGGAAGAAACACAGACTACATATCGAAGGAAAGTCTATCAATGGAGATGTTGGAAAGAGAGTAAATAATTTTGAACAAAATGGAAGATATGGGAAATTATGGTTACACACTTT
>NZ_JH114219.1:0-1258 GCF_000224615.1 Segatella oulorum F0390 | reverse complement strand
TATTGTCCTAAAAAGTGTGTAACCATAATTTCCCATATCTTCCATTTTGTTCAAAATTATTCACTCTTTTTCCAGCATCTCCATTGATAGACTTTCCTTCGATATGTCGTCTGTGTTTCTTCCATTGCAACAGATGCCAATAGAAATAAAACCGATTGACTTGACGGCATTGCAGCTCTCATCTTGATGGTTCTTTTATACTTTCTGTTGAGCCGCTCAATCCAATTCGTCGTATAAATGCATCTCTGTACTTCTACAGGGAAGTCCATATAGGTGAAATAAGCAATATTACGCTCGGCTTTATATTTGCGTAACACGGGGTATTTCTTTTCCCATCGGTTTACAAAAGTAATAAAATGTTCATAACCTTGCAAAGATTTGCGCTCTTTGTTCTCCAAGGTGAATACTTCATTGAGTTCTTGATTAACTATGGGGTTGTCTTTATGTGAGACGCTGTTTAATATCTGCCGTTTGACATGGGCAACACAAAATTGATGAGCTGCTTGCGGAAAAGCCGAACATACGGCGTTTTCAATGCCTTGAAGGGCATCAGATACCACTAAATCAATCTGCTCAACCCCTCGCTCTTTCAAACTGTTAAGCACTTCTTTCCAGCATAATGCACCTTCGGTTGGATAATTCACAATGGTAAGCACTTCCCGACTTCCGTCCTCCAACACGCCCAGTATGGTATAGTAGGCTTCCTTGGATACTTGCTGATCCCTCCGGGTAGCGATAAAGGTGGCATCAATATAGATAGCCAGATAGTGGGCTGACAGTTGACGATTGAGCCATGCTTCAACGTCTTCCCGACAACTGTTGGCCAAGTAAGAGATTTGCTGTTTGCTATAAGCCCGACCATAAACCGTCTCTATCACCTCACTAATCTGCTCGGTGGTAAGTCCCTTGGTATAAAGTTGATAAACCAAGGCAGCACGCTCTTCACATTCGCTACGAATAATCCCTAAAAGTACGGGATAGAAATTGCCGCTACGGCTACGTGGAATGCGCAAGACGAACGTATAGCCCTTACAATACCAACGACGAGGACGAAAGCCATTGCATTGCTCATTTTTATTCGCTTTGACGAATAATTCGCGCTCATGGGCCATCAAAGAATTCATAATCAACGATTGAAGCGTGACAAAACCTTCACTGCTACTTGTGTAATTCGAAATAATTTCCGAAATTTGTCCTTGTGTAAGTTCCATATTCTTGTTGTTTTTTATTACTTAATGCAAAGATAAGAATTATGTCC
>NZ_JH114218.1:0-2077 GCF_000224615.1 Segatella oulorum F0390 | reverse complement strand
TTTATTTTCTGACGTTTGCTAAGTTGTTAGCAAGTCTCGAATTTATTTTCTGACGTTTGCTAAGTCGTTAGCAAGTCCCAAATTATTTTTTTGACGTTTGCTAAGTCATTAGCAAGTCTCGAATTTATTTTCTGACGTTTGCTAAGTTGTTAGCAAGTCTCGAATTTATTTTCTGACGTTTGCTAAGTCGTTAGCAAGTCCCAAATTATTTTTTTGACGTTTGCTAAGTCATTAGCAAGTCCCAAATTATTTTTTTGACGTTTAATAAGTCGTTAGCAAGTCTCAAATTATTTTTTTGACGTTTGCTAAGTCATTAGCAAGTCTCGAATTTATTTTCTGACGTTTGCTAAGTCGTTAGCAAGTCCCAAATTATTTTTTTGACGTTTGCTAAGTCGTTAGCAAGTCTCAAATTATTTTTTTGACGTTTGCCCAGCCTTGGGCAAGTCTCAAATTATTTTTTTGACGTTTGCCCAGCTTCGGGTAAGTCCCAAATTATTTTTTGCCGTTTGCCCAGCCTTGGGCAAGTTTCAAATTATTTTTTTACCGTTTGCCCAGCTTCGGGCAAGTTTCAAATTATTTTTTTACCGTTTGCCCAGCCTTGGGCAAGTCTCAAATTATTTTTTTGCCATTTGCCCAGCTTCGGGCAAGTCTCAAATTATTTTTTTGCCATTTGCCCAGCCTTGGGCAAGTCTCAAATTATTTTTTTGACGTTTGCCCAGCTTTGGGCAAGTCCCAATTTTATTTTTTGAGGTTTGCCCAATGGGAAATAGGGATTTTTTATTTGTAATGCACAAATGGGACGAGTACGCGGGAATCCCAGCCTGTGCCGTCACTTCCAAATACCACAGCTTCAGAGTCCCAAATACCAAAATACGTATATGGATAACTGCTTCCCAGTTTCATTTGCGTGCTGGTTGGCCAAACATTACCGCTAAAATCTGTTGAAGGATTGGCAGCCTGAAATGCCTTTTTAAACTTAGCTGTAAAACCTGTATATCGTCCACTCCATATCTCTGCATTCTTCGGTGTATAACTCTTATCGAAGAGTTGTATCAATTTCACCAATTCGCCAAGAGCAGGAAGATACCATTTTCCAACATTGCTGGCCACGGACACTCCTGGAGAATAACGCGCCACCTTGTAGAACACCGTGTTATTAATGGGATCGTTAGCTCTCACATTGCCTTGCAAATCGGGTGAATAAGTCCACTGATAACCATTCATATCTTTGGCCGCCTCTTCAAAGCTGGCTGGTGAAGGAGTTACATTTGACTCTACAGTTGAATTGCCAATGATATCGTAGATGGAAAAACTTCCTACGGGAGTAAGTCCACAGGCGGTTCCCTCTTTATCTCCCCAACTCTGCTGAATAACGAGCCCAATAGGCGTATGCGTGCCTCGTCCGGCGAGCACGCGTGCTTTGCCGTCTTCAAACAGGTAGAGCTGCCCTTTGACGTTGACATTGATGGTGATGCTCTGATTGTAATCCCATTGAAAGCCCGTGGGGAAAGTAGCACCACTCAAATCGAGCGTCTTGATGGCTAAGGGCGCACCACCAATGGTACCGGCAGTGAAGTGGAGGGTATAGTCTCTCAAACTATTGTACGGTGTTGTTGAAGGCAACATATAGCCGTAGGCCGACGTGCAGGTCGTGCCTGCTTGCGTTGTAACAGGCGCGATATTCGTAAAGGCCAATGGTTGCGGCGTGTTGTACCAGAAGTTGCCCGTATTATTGAGTGCACCGGAATAAGCTGTGTACCAATCTTGCACCCAATAACCAGTAAGAAAAGTCGTTCCCTGCAGATAAGCATCAATGGGCGTGTTCTCTGATAGAATATCCGACGTGATATTAAGGCGCACGCGGGCAGATTTGTGCTCCATGTTAAACACCACTTCGTAATCGTCGCCCGTTATCGTTGCCTGCACATGGCCAATCGTCGGGCTCTTGGTGAGCCAGTTGTCAACCACCAATCGGTTGTTCGGCTCATCATATACCACAGGCTCGCTGAAACAGGTAAAGTCATAGGTGCCGGGGTCGAGCAACAGTTTCTGACCGGCATCGGGGGTGAACACGCCG
>NZ_JH114217.1:611591-639348 GCF_000224615.1 Segatella oulorum F0390 | reverse complement strand
AATATTCCTCACTGCTGCCTCCCGTAGGAGTTTGGACCGTGTCTCAGTTCCAATGTGGGGGACCTTCCTCTCAGAACCCCTACTGATCGTCGCCTTGGTGGGCCGTTACCCCGCCAACAAGCTAATCAGACGCATCCCCATCCATTACCGATAAATCTTTAATCCTCATTAGATGTCTGCTGAGAATACCATGGGGCATTAGTCTTACTTTCGCAAGGTTATTCCCCTGTAATGGGCAGGTTGGATACGCGTTACTCACCCGTGCGCCGGTCGACGCCTAAGAGAGCAAGCTCTCTCATCGTTTCCCCTCGACTTGCATGTGTTAAGCCTGTAGCTAGCGTTCATCCTGAGCCAGGATCAAACTCTCCATTGTAAAATATCTGTTTTCTGCTCCCTATACCAAAACGTAAAAAACATCTCAGAATAGGAAAGCAGGAGTTTATCTGATTCAGAACAACATCCTTCGCTTTATTGAAGTCTTCACCTGTACGTCTCAAAGAATACCATCTTCTGACGGTTCGTTCTTTTTACCCAAGTACTCATCTCGAAAACAAGACAAGCACTCGCTTCTTGTACTACTTCTCTGTCTATGAAAATCTTGTCAAAGATCGCTCTCTTTATTCCTCGCACCCGTTTCAACAGGCGCAGAAAACGCTACTTGAGAACCTTTGTCCTCAAAAGCGAGTGCAAAGGTAATGCAAATCTAAACAAACACCAAAACTTTTTCAAAGAAAATTCAAAAATAAAACATATTTTTCGATTTGTACAACAAAATAGACCTAATGACGATAAGAAACTATATTAACCATACGGGATTCCAAATAACAAAAAAATCACCTTAATTAACCCTTATACCTTAGTAATATAAAGACAGCTACACAAAACATCGCTATTCCATATCTATTCTATATTATTTTGACTTTATTAGCCTCAACGAGCTTATTTGAAGCATCCATATAAGCACGAGTCTCTCTAAATGTAATAATTGGCACAACATTTTCCAACACCTTTTTGTCAACTACACTTTCTTGAGGAGATACCATCAATATCGCTTACAGAATCAACTGCTATACATTCATCATAAGATAACTCGCCGACTTTACTATGCACATGCTGAAGCACCGTTGTAAAATCAAAATATTCTGGCAATTCAAAGTTATGAAACTGGTCGGACTGCATGATAAAATCAAGCGCCTCTTCTGAGCTCAACGATGTAATATATTTCCCGTTTTTAACCATTTTGGAGTTTACTTTTAAATAATGACCATACTAAATAACGTAAGTTTGGCGAATTTACGTTATTCAATTTATTAATTGTAAACTTATTATCGGCAACACCACTATGAGAAAAATATTCTGATAGATTGATAGGGAAAGCTGTCCACATACTTTCAAATACCCATTCGTATTTGTTTCATTATAAGATTGACGACATTATACTCGACGGTAAATTCTTTATTCTAAATTTATTATTTTCGATAATTTCCACTATGCCTTTTTCTTCAAGAGTCAGTAAATAGTTTTTCAAGAACTCCTGAACATTCCTATCGCTTGAAAAGTCTTCTATAGACCAATCACTTCCAAAGTTTCTATAAAACAATTCCAATTTGTATAGGAATTCCTCTTTCATTTTTCTATAAGTCTTCGCCATTTGCCTCATTATAACCATTCTCATAAAAGAGTATGATACCAAACTTATTATATGCTCGCTCATCAAGAATTATCGTCATCCAAACCCGCCTTTCTCCCATAGAATCAACCTCATCTTTACTTATTGTTTGAGGTTGTTGGAGAAAAAGACATTCAAATTGTTTGTTGTGGTATCTTATTTCATCGTGGAGATTCGTACCCTCTTCAATCGCTTGATTGTCCCTCTGCGAATAATATTTACCATTATTTTCAAATAGGGAAAGGAGATGATTATATGTATTAATGGTGTTTATATTATCCATTTCATCCGCATAAAGAACGGCTACTCGCCACACTTTATTACCATTTACATAAATATAAAGGGTAACATCTCGACCATTAAAGAGCCCTGTAAGGCAATCCTTAGCAGGATACCACGTAAATCCTTTCGCCTTCAACTTGGCAATCATTTCAGTTTTTGTTCCATCTACAGGTATTCCCATAAACTTTGTAACTTCTTGTTGCGCATACAGAGCCACAGATAGCACAAGCATACAAAAAAGGAATGCAATTCTTTTCATTGGGCAATCTATTGAATGTTTTATACTTAAGCAGTTATAATGATTTAGATTTTTATCTGCTACAAAATTATTCAAAATGTTTGATACCATCAAGAGAATTGGAATATATTTTACAATGAGTAGACTTAAAAGTGACATTCGATTATAAGTCTATCCAAAAGCATTGAGATTGCAAGCCGATTACATTCATTTTGTAGCACGATTAAGGTCATATTACACCATAATCAAGGCTATATTGCTCTTCCTATCTACATGTATTTATTAACAGCAATGCAGACATCTATGTAAAAGGGATTTGGGGAATAAGCACAGCCCCTCGACTATCGCATTGCCAGCCCTTACGTTTAAAAAGGGAATGCCACTTGGAAGCTATGCAGAAATTTGCTATATTTGTCAGCGAAAACCCATCAAAATGTTGATATGAAACAGATTCTAACACTTGTTCTCGCAGCTCTTTTTGGCCTCGGCGCATGGGGGCAGCAAAGCGACTATGCCAAATTTCAAACGTTGTTAACGCAGAAAGACACGGCGGCACTGCGCCAGTTCATCCCCAAATGGGAGCAAAGTGCCGGACAATCGGGCGACACCTATGCGGCCTGGTGTAACCTGCTGCTAATGGAAGCGCGGGAAGAAATTTTGCAACTCTCGGCCGACACAACGGTACATGAAGGGCTTATATTCATGGATTCAACGGGAAATAAGGCTGGAAGTATCACCGACCTGGTGTGCTATGATGCCGAGAAGATGCAAAAACTTTATCAAAAGTTTGATGAAGGACTGGCGAAATATCCCGACAGGCTCGATCTTTGGTTTGGCAAGGTTCATGTGCAGCTGCTCGATAACCATCCGAATGACGCCGTGGAGACCTTACAAAAAACCATCGACCGCTCGGTGGTTAACCATCAAAAGTGGCTTTGGACGAACGACAAATCCACCTCGCCAGCGCCCGAAGACTTCTTCTTCTCCACGCTGCAAGACTATTTCCGCCAACTCTACGATGCGAAAGAAGACACGACGAACATGGCTTTCGTCAATCATGTGCTAAAGAATTACCCCAAAAACACTTATTTTTTAAACGACAAAGCGGCGTTGTTGGCCGTCAAAGGTGAGAAACAAGAGGCCTTAAAAGTATTGCTGCAGCTCCATCAGTTAGCACCCCATGACGACATCGTGATAGCCAATATCGCCACCCTTTCTAAGAAGACCGGCAACAAGAAGCAAGCTACGGAATTCTACAAGAAGTTACTGAAGAGCGAAAACGAAAGTCTTAGGAATGACGCCAAGCGCGAGTTGGGATTAAAATGGTAATTCAACTGTGTATGGAAATGATGTTTAAGATAAAGGAAATCATTTTTGGGGGATTGAGCTTCATGCTTGTTTGGCTGCTGTTTGCCTGTCACCCTACATCCATTCGCCCAGAAGTTGAGCGCATCATTCTGCGGGTTGGCAGGTCTTACACACCAGGAGCAGTAGGCTATGAGGGGCGACTAACGCATCAAGATAAGATTATTGACACGTTGGCCAGTGTGGCTTCGATTGACGAGCTCTATCTATTGGCTTCCTCGGATAGCGTGCCCATGACACGATTAGCAGCTTTCATTGCCCTGATGCAGAAGCAGCCCGACATGGCAAAAAACCTCGCTTTGATGGACATGCAAGACCAAAGTTGTGTGCCAGTGCAATATGGTTGCAGTGTTTATCAGGAGCCGCTGGCCAATCTTCGCATCGAAATTCTCCAGCAGGAAGGTCGACATTACGGATTGACGAAAGCCGACTCAGTGGCTATTGACAGCTGTGTTCTGTTTGCCTCTCACGTCAAGCATCTTGATTATCTCCGACAGTTACTTCGCCGAATTCCGCCTCATCGCACGTATTATGCACGTATAAAATTCCTTTTCTTCAACGACCATTACATCGAAGCCTTGGTTGCTTTGGCGCGTTATCGCAGGGCTGAAGATGTGCAATATGTTTTGGATGCGCTCCATGGGAAGGTGAAAGATCCCGCTGATGTAGAGGCCTATTGGGAGGGGTATAACCGCATTCACACACCCAGCGCTACCCTTTGGGACAAGCTGCTGCGTTGGCTCCATTCCGAAAAAGCTGCTGATAAAGCCTACAAAGCGCCCGAGAAATGGTTTGATATCCATGCGCGATGGGAGTATTCGCCGGCAGATGACGACTATAACGATTGTCAGCGGGTGAAGGAATATGCCCTGCAATGCGTTGCCGAAAACCCTAATGTGCCGGCCTATCGCCCTTACCTCAAGGCAGCAAAAGCCTATCGCAACCATTCGCGCTTATCTGATTTTGACCTCGATGCCTATTGACACGAGAGCCAAGCGCACGTTTTCAGGATGTTTCTGCGGCCATCTTGTTCACGACTTTCTCCACATCGAAGCTACAAAAGGCCGAAAAAGCTGTGAAAAGCAAGAAAAGAGAATTGCAAAAGGCCAAAAAAGGCGGACACACCAATGTGTGTCCGCAACATTTTAGCCCCATCATTGCCCCATAAGGGCAAGCATTGCGCCGTTATTTCACTCCTTGCGGCGTGTTGCGGATAGGGTCATTATACTGCACTTGCAAGCCGACGAGTTGCTTTTTGAGCTGTTGCGTGAGCTTCTCCGTGCCGGGACGCCCATAAATGTTGTGCATTTGCGCAGGGTCTTTCTGCAAATCATAAAGTTCCCAGCTATCGATGTCGTTGTAAAAATGCATCAATGAGTAGCGCGGCGTACGAATGCCATAGTGCCGACACACCGAATGTTCGGCCGGATATTCATAATAATGGTAATAAAGCGAGTGACGCCAATCGCGCGGTGTTTTGCCTTGCAGCAAAGGCAACAGCGAGCGGCCTTGGATGTCGCTCGGCACTTTAACACCCGCCAACTCGAGAAAAGTGGGAGCATAGTCGATGTTCTGCACCATATCACGGTTCACGCCATGCTTGCCGCCAGGCATATAGATGAGCAACGGCGTGCGGAATGACTCTTCGTACATGAACCGCTTGTCAAACCAACCATGCTCGCCCATGTAGAACCCTTGATCGGATGTGTAGACGATGAGCGTGTTGTCTAAAAGCCCTTTCTCGCGCAGATAGTCGATGACACGCCCCACATTACGATCGACCGAGTGAATCACACGCATGTAATCGTGCATATAGCGCTGGTATTTCCATTCGGCAAGCGCATTTCCCGTGAGTTTGTCTGCTTTAAACTTCTTGATGATGGGGTCGTAATGTCGATCCCATTGCGCACGTTGCGACGGCGTCATGCGATTGTAATTTCCGCGTCCCCAAGCCTCTAACCCCGTGTTGGTGTGGATTTCGTTCTCATGGTCGGCCATCTTGTTGTCGTAGATGATGTCCATGTCTTTGATGATGCTCATTTTTTGCTTCTGCGCAGCGAGCCGTCCTTCGTAGTTATCATAGAAATTCTTAGGCAACGGATAGACCACATCATTGTAGAGGTCGAGATCGCAGGTGTCGGGATCCCAAACGCGATGGGGCGCCTTGTTGTGCATCAAAAGGCAGAAAGGTTTGTCTTTGTCGCGCTTGTGCTCCATCCAATCGATGGCCAAATCGGCAATGATATTGGTGACATAGCCCTGGCGTTGCAGCTTTTTCCCATTGCAAAGAAAATCGGGATTGTAGTAATCGCCCTGGTTAATGAGGATATCCCAATAGTTAAACCCGGTGGGCAACGAAGTCAGATGCCATTTACCAATCATGGCCGTCTCATAGCCTGCGCGCTGCAAGAGTTTAGGAAAAGTCTGCTGATTACCGTCAAAAGTCTTCGAGTTATCCGTAAACCCATTGGCGTGGCTGTGTTTTCCCGTGAGCATGCAGGCACGCGAAGGGCCGCTGAGCGAATTGGCCACAAAGCTCTCTTGAAACTTCATGCCGTGGTTAGCAATCCAATCAATGTTAGGCGTGTTGATGAAACGATTGTCATAGGCGCTGATTGTCTGATACGAATGGTCATCGCTCATGATATAAACGATGTTCATCGGTTTCTTTTGTGCATGCGCCGAAATACAGGCGCCCAGTGTAACCGTGCCCGTAAGGTAATAAAGAATGTTTGTTTGCATATTAATGAATTTGATTTTACAATAAATTATTCCCATCCAGGATTTTGTTTCCACAGCCCTTTGGTGAGTGAAAGCATACGTGATTGCAAAGGTAGTAAATAATCTCTATTTGGATTGAATTTCCACCCTGTTTCATAACCTACAGGATTAACAGGCAAAATGTAGCGATGGGCATCACCTGGCTGTCCTGACAAGTAAAGATTGTTGCCCGTAGGCTGGTCGTAAACCAAACTACTACCATACTTAGCATGATGTTCTAAGTTACTACCCACAAATAAAGCACCATGTGCTCGCTGTCCCACTATAAGATCTTCTGCAGCAGCCCACCGGAAAATATCATCTAATCGCCGCCCCTCACACGCTTGTTCTACACGACGTTCGCGCCGCACAGCTTGAATATACTTATTAAGATGACGGAAAGGATAATCGACTGAGGTGTTATATTCGCGATCGAAATCCATAGCAGGCATACCTACCCTATCACGTAACGGTTGCAAAATGGTGATGATTTCGTTGGCATGAGCATTGCCATCTAACTCGGCTAACGCTTCAGCATAATCCAATAACACATCAGCATAACGATATTGTATTGCTGGGGTACTACCCTTTCCTTCTTGGTCAAGACTACCCGTGTAATCAATCTGCACATACTTTAATAAAGAATAGCCCGTTTCGTTCTTGTGATAGCCCGATCCATTAAGCGGCGGAACAACATAAGGCCCTTGATCAGGACGCAGTGTTTGGCCTGGCATGCAAACGGTTTGTGACAAACGTGGATCACGTAAAGTTGGACTTAGTTCATCACCAAAAGTGGCTTTCGCCACCAAAACAGTAGCACCAACAAAAGGACTTCCTGCGCGAGTGAGGTAATCATCAACCAAAGAGGCTGTCACACCGCTACTTCCTCCGCCCTGGTTAAGGTAGCGATCTACGCTGTTGCCTACGTTACTCCCATCATATTTTTTAAACCACATCACCTCAGAATTGCTACTCAAATCCTCAGTTTGGAACATTTGTCGGTAATCGTTGAGCGGATTTCCTGTGTTATAAATACGCCATACCCCACGATCAACAATGGCTTTACAAGCGGCAACACATTGTTCTAAATAGTCTTTTATCTTCGCAGCAGTCACTGTTTTATCGTAAAAGGCATCGTTTTTGGCCTGATGATACTTCTCCCACGTTGCCTCATAGAGTGCTACTTCGCTTTTAAAAGCACGCGCAACATCCTTGTGTACGCGCATCGTTGCGGCATTATTCTGCAAGCTAAGAAGGTCAATGGCCTTGTCAAGATCGGATAAAATGTGGTCAACCATGGCTATACGCCCTTCTTGGGGAAGATTCATCTCGTTTTCATCGGGTGCAAGTGTATGGTCTAACCATGCAATATTGCCATAGTTCTTAAACAAATTGAAATAGAACCATGCACGGAAGTAATAGGCCTCGCCCACACATTGCTTATAGGCTGCGGCATTGGTATCCTTGAAATTGAGATTATTCAAGAAAAAATTCACATTCCGAATATCAGTATAGTAGGCCAACTTATTAGCATTGGCAAGTGTCAGACTTCCATTAAGGCGCGTATTTACAGCACCGCTCGCCATATTATCGCTATTCATGTCAATGCCGGCTATACCACCTCCACCCCACGAATTGAACTCTTGCACCTTTACACCTGATTCATAGAATTGGTCAAGGTAACCATTCATCTCGCCTAATGACGTAAATGGATTAACCGTTGAGAGCACTCCTTCCGGACTTTTATCTAAGTCGAAGCAACTTGATAGTGAGCTAATGGCCAGAAAAGCCACGCATATATATTTAAATCTCATAGCTTTTTTATATTAAAGGGTTAGAAATTAATGGATAATCCCATAGAAATTACTTTATTCATGGGATAGTTTTTACCACCTTCACTGGTGTAACCATTGGATGTAAAGATAACTTCGGGGTCAAACATCTTCTTTAATTTGGTGAGAGTTAACAAGTTTTCGCCCGAAAGGAACACCTTCACTTGTTGCACTTTCAGCTTATGTAACAAGATTTGTGGTAGGGTGTAGCTTAGTGTTAGGTTCTTCAATCGGCAATAAGCAGCATTTTGCAAGTATTGATCGGTAGGTTGATTTTTCACCTTTGATGCATAGGGGCGTACGCCACCCGCAGAATTTATGTAGGGCTTCGGGTAGTAGGCGTGTGGATTACTCTCGCTCCAATAGTCAAGATGTTCTTTAAATAATGTGACTTGCGCATAAGGTCCCGTTCCCCAAAAGTAGACACTACTCGTTGGATCCCAATCGCGTTTGCCCACACCTTGGAACATAAAGCTTAAAGACAGCCCCTTCCAACCAATCTGCCCATTAATGGTATATTGATAACGAGGGCTATAGTTGCCAATGACTGTCATATCACCCATGTCGCCAAGTCGGTTCTTACCATTGTTCACTTTTCCATCATTGTTTAAATCACGATAGGCCACATCGCCAGGAGTCCATTTCAAAGTAGAGAAAAATCTATTGTCGTGTGTGGCATTATAAGCATCAGCTTGTGCTTGGGTTTGCAATAAACCGTCTGTACGATAGCCCCAAATTTCACCCACATGCTTGCCTTTATACCAGTTTGTTGCAGGTGCAGTACCCGTAGGATTGGCATAATCCGTAACCACAGAGCGATAATCAGCAATTGAACCCCCTATTGAGTAATCGATATCTTTACCAATCCTGCCACGATAATTCAACGTAAGTTCCCATCCACGATCACGCAATGCTGCATTATTAGTTTGCGGAGCTTGCGCACCAAAGAAATCTGGAAAGTCCTCTCCAGGGCCTAACATATCTTTTGTTTTACGCTCATAAATATCAAAGCTACCCGTAATGGCATTTCCAAAAAGTCCAAAATCCAAACCGATATTCTTACTACTCACTTTCTCCCATGTAGTAACAGGATTGACAACAGCCGGTGCAATGAGGTGAGGATGACGTCCATCGGCAAAAAAATAGCGGCCTAAGTTGCTGAGTTCCATGGTCGAAGCAAACGTATAGAGTGATGCTCCGGCTTGGTTGCCTAACTTTCCATAAGATAGACGCAACTTTAATTGTGATATTTGATGGGTGAATTCCTGCATAAACTTCTCACGACCGATATTCCAACCTATAGAAACAGATGGGAAGAATCCCCATCGATGTCCCCGTGCAAAACGTGAAGAACCATCGTATCGGCCATTGAGTTCAAGCAAATAACGTCCTTGATAATCATAGTTAACACGCCCGAAGAAGCCACGTGTAGACCAACTTTTGCGAATGTCTCCAGGTTGTTTGTCACCCGTTCCCATTGCCGTGTTAGGATTCGTTGTAGAATAAAGACCTGAGATACCATTTTTCAGATAGTCTTCTTTGTTATTCTCTTCTTGGTATCCTGCCATCAAAACCACATTGTGCTGCTTGACAATCGTTAATGAGTAGTTGGCATAGAGACTAATGTTTTGATAATGTATATTGTAAGTTGAGCGCATATATCTCCCATCAGGAGTCACATTTAGCTCGTCTCGCACACCTTTTGATGTAGTCACACCATCAGCTGCATAGATGTCTGGGGCTACATTTTCCGCCTCATATCCTGTAGCTATGAACTTATTGGTGTAATCAGCGTTAATTATCAAGCCCTTTACAGGATTGAATTCAAAGCCTGTTGTAATGTCATAATGATCGCGTTTGGTACGTGTAAAAGTGCCACTTTGTAAATAGGGGATCATCGATAACTCCGTAAAATGGCCATGTGGGTCGACAACTGATATGGTTGGGCGGAAGCGGGCAAGCGAATGATAGAAGCCATCGCTAAGGCCACCTGTGCCAAAAGGCGTATTGTCTATCGAATGTACATACTTTAAATTTAGTTTTAATTTTAGCCATGGCGTAAGACGAGAACTGAGGTTTGAAACCAAATTCATGCGTTCAAAGTCCATCTTTGCATAACGCAGAATGCCATCTTCCTTAAAATAGCCGCCCGATACGTAATACTGCGCTTGTTTTCCGCCACCACTTAGACTCACATTGTGCTGCTGCTTAAATGCACGAGGCTTATAATGGAGTTTAAAATAGTCAACATTACCGATACCTTTTTCGGTATTCTCAAACGCAGGATTCATCGAAGCATTCGGAGATAATTCTTGCCAAGGATTTACACTTGACGGGTCATTCATGTATTGTTCAAGGAGTTTTATCTTCTCATCGCTATAACGTCGGGACGAATTAGCATTGGTAACTCCATCGTTCCACATACGGGCAAATTCAACCGCATTCACCATTTTGGGTAAAACAGTGGGCTTATTCCACCCAATGCTACCTTGATAGTTGATGTGCATCTTACCCTCTTCCCCATGTTTCGTGGTTACTAAAATCACACCATAGGCAGCACGCGCACCATAAATAGCACAGGCTGCGGCATCTTTTAAGACAGAAATCGATTCAATATCATTGGGATTTACATCGGCTAAGCTCATTTCTATACCATCGACCAACACATAAGGATGCCCTGTACCAGACAAATTGCCCTGTCCTCGCAATGATAATGCACCCGTAGCACCAGGCCTCCCTGAGTTATTGTTAGAAACTAACAAGCCGGGAACTAAACCTTGTAGGCTTTGTGATGCGTCAGTTACAGGACGCATAGCCAAATCGCTTCCTTTTACGGAAGAGACAGCACCGGTGAGATTCACCTTTTTCTGTACACCATATCCCACGACAACCACCTCATCAATAGATTTCGCCTCGTCCGAAAGCGTGATAACCATATTAGATTGGGCTTTTACCTCTTGCTCATTAAATCCGACATAACTCACAATAAGCATAGCCCCCGCAGGGACTTTGATTGAGAAATGTCCCGAAAGATCGGTCACAGTCCCATTATTTGTCCCCTTCTGTCGCACATTCGCTCCAATGAGAGGCTCACCTTGCATGTCATTCACTGTCCCAGTAATGGTGGAGGAGCTCTGTGCTCCCACACATAATGGGATGAATAGCAACATCAACAGCAGCATCCGGCCGCACATTACTTGTCTTTGTCTACGTCGTTTATTTTCCATATCATGTGAATTTAAAAATTATTAGAATTCAGTTTTACAAATAAATATCGCTTTATAATGTTTCTTGATACACACCATTTCTGCAAAATAGGAAGTAATTCTATCAAAAATGCCACGCAATTACAGAAAAGTTAACCATAAAGAGATTTGCTTCTCTAATAACAAGTCTTGATAACTCCAGTGGTTTTTCTTCACAAAACCACTATCACTGTTTCGTCTTAATACGTTTTCCATTGCCTTTTTAAGCATTTGTTAGGATTTGGTTTCTTAGAATGTCGTCGGTGCTAACCTTCGAAAACGACCCGTTCTATAACGGTTTGGTCAATAAATTCAATCGGTTATGCAGCAGAGAATACTTCTTTCGACTCGCCAAAGATAAGAATATTCTTAATGAGTGCAAAATTATTTGCCATAAACTTCATAATTATTTTTAGGAGAAAGGACACCAACCGTCTACGCACAATCTGCCCAAACGAAACCGTAGGGGCGGACATCCATGCGCAATACTCTCAAGCAAAACGCGTAGGGGCGGTGCCTGTGTGCCCGCCCGAACGTCCGCGCAGCGGCGTTTCCATACCAAAAATACATGCATTGTGTGCGGGGAATGGAACGATGGATGCGCCCTTGTAGGGCGACACGGGCGGGCACACAGGCGCCGCCCCTACCCATCTCCATCAAACCACGCGGTGTGCCCTTACCTCATTACATTGTACATTCGATAGCTCACGCCAACCATGTGGTGTGCCATTACCCCATCGGGGTTATACTTTCGATAGCGCAGGGTTGGCAAGTGCAACGCAGCCTACCCTGGGTAATGGTGCGAGGGAGGAGGCTACCCCCTTGGGGGTTGTACTTTTTCTACCACATTGCTTTTTAATGTCCTCCCCACACAACACATCGGGGGCGGAAATGCATCGCGCACTCCCGCCCCCATTCTTAAAATAAAAAAGTGTGTGTTCGTTATGATTTCGGCGTCATCGTGGATGACACCATTTGTTTTAAAACAAGCTATTCTTTGGGTGTCACCGTGGCATCGCCCTGACCTTTGCCACCTGGCTTATCCTTACCACCGCCCGTTTTATCCTTGCCGTCGCCACCATCACCCGGCTTTGCTGCATCACCGCCCGGCTTTTTGCCATCGGGTGTTTTCCCGCCGTCACCGGGCTTCTTGTCACCTGGTTTCTTTCCATCACTCGGTTTATCGCCATCGCCCGGCTTCTTATCATCCGCTTTCTTCTTTTTCGGCAGCACCTCATCCTCATACCGCTTGATGAGCTGGTTCACAAAGTCGGCGAAGGGTTTCAGGGCTTCGGCACTACCCAACGTAGCCATGGCATTGGCCACCTTGCGCACCTGCTTGAAGGCTTCGTCGGATTGCTGACGTGCCTTGCGCAGCGCACCTGCTACCTGTTTCGACTGCTCCGTGGTGCGGCTGTAGAGCAGTTCGCTCACCTTTGCGTTGGCCGTTTTCAACGACGCCAATACCGTTTGCAAGCCCAATTTGGCCACCTCGGCGCTGTATTTTTGCTCGCAATCCTCCAACAGGTTTTGAATGGCACCCGTCTCGCGTTCCAACTGCATTGAGGGCTTGATGCCATAGTCCACCAAACTTTGCCAGAGCGTTTTGGCCGCCGTATGCAAGTCGGCCGTTGACACGCGCAAAAAGCTCTTCACCGAACGGTAGTAGGCCGAATACAACGTGTCGCGGTCGGCATCGGCCGCCAAAATCTCATCGGTCGAAGCACTTTTCTTCGACAACGCAAAGTAGCGGTTTTCCTCGTTAAAAGCCGCTTTCAACGCGTCGGCCGCCTTCTTAAAGTACTCGTTTTTCAACAACTCCGTCTCCGAGTCCAACCGTTTGCAAACGGACTCGATGAACACGAAATGCGCGCCGTTGCTCACGGCCACCAGATTTAAAAAATCAATTTCCATCTTGTTTAATTTAATTTTAATTGTGAGAAGACATCCCATCGTGGTAGAACTCCCCCTCTGGTTTTTATAATCTTATTTAATTCACTTTTTCTCGTCATCGCTTTTGAGAGATGTTTGCTAAGTTGTTAGCAGGCCTCAAATTTATTTTTTGACGTTTGCTAAGTCGTTAGCAAGTCTCAAATTATTTTTTTGACGTTTGCTAAGTCGTTAGCAAGTCCCAAATTATTTTTTTGCGTTTTGCTAAGTCGTTAGCAAGTCTCAAATTATTTTTTTGACGTTTGCTAAGTCGTTAGCAAGTCCCAAATTATTTTTTTGAAGTTTGCTAAGTCGTTAGCAAGTCGCAAATTTATTTTTTGACGTTTGCTGAAGTATTCACTGAGCATTTTTTTTATTTATTGCACTCATATGTCTTTTGGCATATTCTTATTTTTATATCCAATTCTTGAGTCGCTGCAAATCATTCAAATTGTCGTGCATAATAGGCAGAAAAAGAGTAGAGTTCGAAAGGCTCTGTCTGTACAGCTTTTATTTCTGAAGAATTAAAGGATATTATATTTGCAAAAGTTAGACTACCGAAATATATCCCTCCAACCCAATATTCACCATCTGGTGCGAAAGAATAAAGTCCTCCCGCAATCTTTTCATATAGCACTGGCAGGAAAAAGTAATCTGACGTATTTAAAAGAGGGGCACTACTAACACTTCCTACAACACCTGGCAATTCTATATAATAATCTCTCTTATCATCTGGATTATTTTTGGGGTATCCACTCTCCATCTGTTCTTTGGTTATTCCTTCATCGACCATGATTTTAGCTTTCTTTTTTAACCATATCCCGTTGATATGCCATAAATGGCCATCCATCACCCGAGTTATTGTTGCCCAGTGGGCATCTCCTTTAGCTGCATACCAACGTGCCTCGTTAAGATTGGGGATCGTGTTAAAAACAGGATTAGGAGTTGCACTTCCCCAATAACGATCGTCACCATACTGTGGTTCTACACCATCATATGTTCCATCGGCCTTTAAATGATTGTGATAAAGATCTTGCGCAGCCATAGGATAATAATATTTAAGTGGTGGTTGTATTTTCAAATCCTTATCAATCCATGCGGGAATATCGTTAATCTCGCCGGCCTTGCAATCCACGCCATTCACTTTCTTTTCGATATTGGTTTCAATGCCTGTCACCTTATCTTTGATGGTGTAGGTGATGGTAAAATTATAGGTGCCTGGGACGATGATGAAATAACAACCATTTTTCGTAATATCTTGTGTGGTGTTGGTGAGTGGAAAGTTGGCTACATCTGAATCTATATTTCCATACATTGCAGAGGGCACGCCTGTGGGTGGTGTTGAAGGTATGTAAACAGAACCATCGGCCGCAAAGTTACAGAAGGTCGCCGTAAGATAGTGGTCGCCCAGTAGTTTTACCTTTTTGAGAATGATGTTTTGTCCTAAAGCCGCATTCTCGCAGCGTGGCAGCAAACACAGGTAACTCACGCCGTGGGCGAGTTGAAAAACAAACTCGCCAGGCGCATCGGTCAGTTTTGCTTTTCCTATGCCTGCATCACCCCATGCACCTGCATCACTGAAATCGTTTGGACGGTTTTTTGGCTGCAGATGATCAATTCTTAGATATTCGGGATTACCGGCCAAGGGTGAGGAGGCTGGCTGGCTCATGTTGTAAATCACGCTGCAACCATCACTGTAGTCTGAAAGTTTTCCTGGTAGAATGAACATGGCGTGCTTTTTATCGGGCGTTGTTATGGCTGTGTAGATGCTCTTTTTCCAAACGCCCGCATTGTTTTTCACCCAAATATAGTCGTTATCGCTCCAAAAGGCATCGGCACCCATGCCTGGTGTGTGCGTGATGAAAGTACGTGTCTTGGCTGCGACGGTTCCATCTTCGTTTATCACTACGCGCGACTTTGCATTTGCTTTGGGTTCATTGATGGTGAAGCGAACCCCTTGCGGAATTTCTTGTTTATTTTCCTTATTATTGTTATCGGCAAGATTATCGCCTGCGCAAGCTGCAAACAAACTGACTGCAAGGCAGAGCAGGGCGGCGTTGAAATATGTTTTGAGTCTCATAGTTGTTACTCCTCCTTATTATTCGTTATCTTCGTTCGTTACTGAGGGCGTGGTTTCGTCTTCATCGTCCCATTCGTCCCATTCCATGTTGTTGCGCTTGGCATCGCCATAGGTTCCACCTTGGCCAATGTGCTTGTGCTGACCACTCACGGCCTGCAACAAATGCTCAACCTGCATTTTTACAATCTTGCTTTCGGGCTTTTGGTAAGTCCGCTTCGTTTGTTTCTTCATTTTTCCTATTGAAATTACTATTGATTGAGTTGTATTTTTTTCTTCATTCGTTGTTTCGTACGCTTAATTAGGTACACGAAAAAGCATCTGCAAAGAGCTTTGAAAGCTCCTTGCAGATGCTTGAAACGGCGGACCGACACCCGTGCCGGGCGCACCGCTATCGCCTTAGTACAGAGACTTAGACCGTTGTTAGAATGTGTGTGTGTGTGTTACACTTTTATTTGGTTCTGCCAAATAAAAGATGTTAAAACTTACACTGCTTGAAAAATTATTTTTCGTTTGCATACAAACACTTTCTGTTTAATTTGGCGGCAAAGTTATAAACTTTTGCGCAAAGTGACAAACCTTTGCACCCGATTTTTATTTTCCCTATTGTTTTTACATCCTCCGAGGCTGTTGATAGCTTACTTAAACTTCTCGGTTTGTTGCTGAATGAGTGCAGCATCGTTGAAATAATCAATCTGCATGGCACGTTTCACGGCCTCCATGGTTTGTGCTGCGGTTTCGCGTGCCGCATCACTTCCCTGTTTCAGCATGTTGAATATCTCGGGGATGTCTTGCTCGAAAGTGCGACGACGCATGCGCATCGGCTCTAACATGCGGTTGATGACGCTATTCAAAAGCTTCTTGCATTTCATGTCGCCGATGCCGCCTTGCGTGTAGGCCGCCTTGAGTTCGTCGAGGTTTTTAAACTCGGGCCAGAAGTCGGCAAAGTCTTGATCGGTGGCGAAGGCGTCCAAATAGGTGAACACTGCGTTGCCTTCTACATGACCGGGATCGCTCACATTGAGGTGCGTTGGATCGGTGTACATGCTCTTCACCTTAGTCCAAACGGTGTCGGCATCGTCGCTCAGATAAATGCAGTTGCCCAGACTTTTGCTCATTTTCTCTTTGCCGTCGGTGCCGGGGAGGCGTCGTGCCGTGGCATTTTCGGGCAGCATAATTTCGGGTTCGGCAAACACCTCGCCATAGGTTTGGTTGAATCGGCGCGCCAATTCGCGCGTCAACTCAATCATGGGTTCCTGGTCTTCGCCCACGGGAATGGTGGTGGCGTTGAAGGCAAGGATGTCGGCTGCCTGTGAAACGGGATAGCAGAAGAAGCCCAAAGGGATATTGGCTTCGAAGTTGCGCATTTTGATTTCGGTCTTCACCGTGGGGTTTCTTTGCACGCGCGACACAGTAACCAAGTTCATCAAATAGGTCGTTAGCTCGGCCAATTCGGGGATTTGGCTCTGAATATAGAGCGTGCACAGCTTTGGATCTAAGCCTGCAGCCAGATAATCCAAAGCCACTTCAACGATGTTTTGGCGTATCTTTTCGGGATTATCGGCATTGTCGGTGAGTGCCTGTACATCGGCCATGAAGACAAACATGCGGTCGAAATCGCCAGCATTTTGCAGTTGAACGCGTCGCCGCAAACTGCCCACATAATGGCCAAGATGCAGCTTTCCGGTGGGGCGGTCGCCCGTTAGTATAATCTTTCCCATGTTAGAACTCGGCTGATTTAGGTGTGCGTGGGAACGGAATGACATCGCGAATGTTCTGCATACCCGTGACAAAGAGTATCAAACGCTCGAAACCGAGCCCAAATCCAGCATGTGGGCACGAGCCATATTTGCGTGTGTCGAGATACCAGCTGTAGCTTTCGGGTGCCATACCACGCGCTTTGATTTCGGCCACCAGCTTCTCATAGCTCTCTTCGCGCACCGAACCGCCAATGATTTCGCCAATTCTTGGGAAGAGCACGTCGGTGCCTTGCATGGTTTTGCCATCGGCATTTCTCTTCATATAGAACGCTTTGATTTCAGAAGGATAGTCGGTCATGATGACAGGACGTTTGAAATGTTCTTCCACTAAATAGCGTTCGTGCTCGCTGCTCAAATCCATTCCCCATTCCGTTACGGGGAATTCGAACTTCTTTCCGTTCTTCACTGCCGCTTGAAGAATTTCAATTCCTTCGGTGTAGGTCAGGCGAACAAAGTCTTCTTTAATGACCGATTGCAACGTCTCCAACAAGTTTTTGTCAATCATCTTGTTGAGGAATTCCAAATCGTCTTTGCAGTGTTCCAATGCCCAGCGCACGCAGAATTTGATAAAATCTTCCTCTAAATCCATCAGCTCATCTTTGTCTAAGAAAGCCACTTCGGGTTCAATCATCCAAAATTCTGCCAAATGGCGTGGCGTATTGCTATTCTCTGCGCGGAACGTTGGGCCAAAGGTGTAGATGCCACCTAAGGCTGTTGCGCCCAATTCGCCCTCTAATTGACCCGACACAGTGAGGCTCGTTTTTTTGCCAAAGAAATCTTTTTCATAGGGCACCTCACCCGTTTTGCCTGTTCTGCTGAGGTCGAGTGTCGTCACTTGAAACATCTCTCCCGCACCTTCGGCATCGCTTGCCGTGATCAATGGCGTGTGGAAATAGTAGTAACCATGCTCGTGAAAATACTGATGAATGGCAATCGCCATGTTGTGACGAATGCGGAAAACGGCACCAAAGGTGTTGGTGCGCAGACGCAGATGCGCATATTTGCGCATGTATTCAAAGCTCTGTCCCTTCTTTTGCATGGGATAATCCGACGGGCAAAGACCATAGATTTCGATGGCTTTGCTTTGAATTTCAACGCTTTGACCAGCACCTTGGCTTTGCACCAATGTCCCTGTTACCCCGATACATGCACCTGTTGTGATGCTTTTCAAGGCTTCAGCATCCATCGAAGTGGGGTCAACCACAATCTGAATGTTGTTGATGGTCGACCCATCGTTGAGGGCAATAAAGTCGACAGCCTTACTGTTTCTGTGGGAGCGCACCCATCCTTTCACGAGTATATCGTGATTAAAGTCGACGCTTTTGAGGGCGTCGACTATTTTTGTTCTTTTCATTTTCAATTCTGAATATTACTCAAACATCCCACTCCGGAGGATTTCCACCTCTTGTTCGGTGAGGAAACGCCAGTCGCCGCGACGCAAATTCTTTTTCGTCAAGCCGGCAAACTGCACACGATCCAAGCGTGTTACGCGATAGCCTAAGTGTTCGAAAATGCGACGAACGATGCGGTTTTTGCCACTGTGGATTTCGATACCCACTTGCTTTTTGTCGCGCGGATCGGCATATTCGATAGCGTCAGCATGGATTTCTCCATCTTCCAATTCAATGCCACTGGCAATCTTTTGCAAATCTTCCTCTGCCAAAGCCTTGTCCAAGTGCACATGATACACTTTCTTTTTCAAGAACTTAGGATGCGTGAGTTTGCTGGCCAAATCGCCGTCGTTTGTGAGCAATAGCACACCCGTTGTGTTGCGATCTAAGCGTCCCACGGGATAGATGCGCTCCGGACAAGCATCTTTTACCAAGTCCATCACAATCTTTCGCTGTTGCGGGTCATCGCTGGTGGTCACGCAATCTTTTGGCTTGTTGAGCAGCACATAGACCTTCTTCTCCAAAGAAACAGGTTGATCGTGGAACTTTACCTCGTCTGAACGCAACACCTTTGTACCCAATTCGGTAACAACATTGCCGTTGACCGTCACCACACCTGCCTGAATAAATTCATCGGCTTCGCGGCGAGAACATACACCGGCATTTGCCAAGTATTTATTCAAACGAATGGGCTCGTTGGGATCAATGTGTGTCTCTTTATATTCAATGCGCTTCTTCAAGCTATATTTCGCGTTGGGATCGTACCCCGGACGGCTTTTCTTAAAGTTGCGGTTGGGGTTGAAATTCTGTTGCGGGCGGTTGTTGTAACCTCCGTAATTGTTGTTATAGTTACGGTTGTTGTAGCCACCTTGTTGTGGATAGCCGCCACCATTGTTGTTGAAGTTGCGGTTGTTTTGATAGCCACCCCGACCTTGATAGCCGCCTTGTTGTGGACGTCCGTAACCTTGTGGCTGCCGTGGTTGATAGCCACCTTGCTGCTCTTCGCCATTCGCATTGTAGCGAGGACGATAGCCTTGCTGCTGTGGACGTGCATAGTTGCCTTGCTGTCGGGGTTGATAACCGCCTTGCTGCTCGCCGCCATTGTTGTTGAAACGTGGGCGATAGCCACCTTGTTGGGGGCGATTGTTGCCTCCACGGCTGTTATATCCCCCTTGCTGACGGTTATAGCCGCCTTGATAAGGTTGGTAACTGCGTTGTGGCCGCTCGCTGTTTTGCAATGCACTGCCAAAACCTTCCGGGCGGAATCCGCCTTCATGTTCACTGTTTGCGCCTTCTGAACTATACGCCCGTTGTGAATGAATGCGTGGGCGCTGTGGCCGACCTGCACTGTGATAGTTGGGTGAATAACCTTCTGTTTGTCGTGAGTAACCCTCACGGGTGCCCTCATTCTGCTCGTTTGACAGATCTTGAGCCTTGTTTTCTAATTCTGAATCCATAATTTTTAATTCATGATTTGTAGCCTCGCGGCCGGGTTAGTACTTTATTGATAACTTTCTTTTTATTGATTAAATTTGTTTACATTCCAGTATAATTCAGCGGTGTGATGGCCATAAGTTCGGCTTTCACGGCAGCGCTCACGTTGAGTTGCGCGATAAACTGCTGAATGGTTTCTTGCGTCATTTGCTGATTGGTGCGGGTAAGCGCTTTCAAAGCCTCGTAGGGATGAGGGTAGTTTTCACGCCGAAGAATGGTTTGTATGGCCTCGGCCACCACTGCCCACGTGCTGTTTAAATCGGCCTTCAGCTTGTCTTCGTTGAGAATGAGCTTCTGCAATCCTTTCAAAGTACTTTGCATTGCAATGAGGCTGTGTGCCAAAGGCACCCCGATGTTGCGCAGCACGGTGCTGTCGGTGAGGTCGCGTTGCAAGCGGCTCACAGGCAGTTTTTGTGCCAAAAATTGCAAAAGCGCATTGGCCACTCCCAAGTTTCCCTCGCTATTCTCATAATCAATGGGGTTCACTTTGTGGGGCATAGCACTCGAGCCCACCTCGCCTGCTTTAATCTTCTGCTTGAAATAATCCATTGAAATATACAACCAAAAGTCGCGGTCAAGGTCGATAAGGATAGTGTTGATGCGGCGGATACCATCAAAAATGGCGCCCATGTGGTCGTAATTGCTAATCTGTGTGGTCCAAGTCTCGCGCTCCAAACCCAACTTTTGACGGACAAACTGCGCACCAAAGGCGGGCCAATCGATTTGCGGATAGGCCACATGGTGGGCATTGAAATTGCCTGTCGCGCCACCAAACTTCGCTGTAAACTTGCAGGCTTTCAATGCGGCCAGCTGCTCTTTCAGACGATAAACATACACCATAACCTCCTTGCCCAAGCGGGTGGGTGAGGCCGGTTGTCCATGTGTTTTGGCCAACATGGGCACCGCTTTCCATTCCTCGGCATAGGTTTCAAGCTGCCCAATGAGCGCTTCGACCTGCGGAAAATACACCTTTTCCAAGGCTTCTTTCAACGAAAGTGGCACACTGGTGTTGTTGATATCTTGTGAAGTCAGCCCGAAATGAATAAATTCCTTATAAGCCTCGAGCCCACCCATGCGGTCGAAAGCCTCCTTCAAGAAATATTCCACGGCTTTCACGTCGTGATTAGTGGTTTGCTCTATCGTTTTCACCCGCTGTGCATCGGCTTCAGAGAAGTGGCGATAGAGGTCGCGCAAGGTCTCAAACTGATTGCTGTCAACGCCCTTCAGTTGTGGAATACCCCATTCGCACAGGGCAATGAAATACTCTATTTCCACGCGCACCCGATAGCGTATCAATGCATATTCCGAAAAATAATCGGCAAGTTCTTGGCATTTGTTTCTATAACGTCCATCGATAGGCGAAATGGCAGTCAGTGAATCAAGATTCATCTTTTCTTTAATTGATGTTTAAAACCTTATTCGATACGAAAGATATCAACGCCGCAAAGATACTGTTTTTTCACAAAACTGCTTTCTTTTGGAGTGATAAAGTTTTTTAAATTCTAAGTAAATGTCTATAATGGGGTAGGCTTATTTATAAAAGGTGAGCATCCCCTGCCGTGATCATTGTTTTTATTCATTTTGTTCATCCCATGCGCTTGCGATTCTATTTGTGTAGTCTGCCAACAAAAGTGGGGCATATTGTTGCATAATTACGATGTTCTTGAGCAGCGATTACGACGATATTGTGGCGTAATCTGCACTGTTTTTCTTCGTGAAGGCGTGGCTTGCGTGATGGAATAGGGCGGAAGGAGCGCATAGCAGGGCTTATGCAGGGGAATGTTTTGCAGCTCCGTTGTACAATAATGGCGCATTTTCCCATCTTTTATACCCATTTTTTGTGTCCGAACGGTGTATTTTTAATGGTTGAGAGGGCAATATACCTAAAAGTAGGTATTGTGGAGCGACGATGAAAGCTGTAATTTTGCCCACGCTATCAAATAATCATGCGCAAAAGAAACGTTATCACCTTTCTCTTTCTTTTGGTCTGCCTCATTCGCTTATCGGCTGCCAACGACCCGCAACGCTTCACCCTTCAAGGCAAAGTGGTGGATGCCGGGCAAGGCGATGGATTGGGGTTTGTCACCCTTCGGCTGTATGCCGGTGAGCGTTTCTTGTCGGGTTTGCAAACCTCTGACCACGGCACGTTTCGGTTTTCCGACCTTGCTCCGCGCCGTTATCGCCTGCAAGTGTCGTCGGTAGGCTATGCCACGCTTGACACGTTGGTGACGCTCAGCAGCGATTTGCAGTGCACATTGCGTCTGCATGCCACAGCCATCAGCTTAGGTGAGGTTACGGTTACGGCCCAAGAGAAGAAAGGACTGACGAGCACATCGGTTATCGATCGCACGGCCATGCAGCATCTGCAACCCTCGTCGTTCAGCGATTTGTTGAGCCTTTTGCCCGGCGGAATGACCGCTACGCCCCACACCAACGTTGCCAATGTGGCGCGTTTGCGCGAGGTGGGTATCTCGAGTAGCGACTATGCCATCAGTAGTTTGGGCACAAAATTCATGGTGGATGGCGCTCCCATCGGCACCGATGCCAACATGCAACTGTTGGGACGGAACATGAATGCCGATGGAAATCGCTCGACAGTGGGCTATGGTGTCGACATGAGAATGCTAGCAACCGACAACATTGAGCAGGTGGAAGTGGTGCGAGGCATTCCTTCTGTGAAGTATGGTGACTTGACCAGCGGCCTCATTCGCATTGAACGCAAGCGTGTGGCAACGCCGCTTGAGGTGCGCATCAAGGCCGACGGCTATGGCAAACTGCTCTCAGCAGGAAAGGGATTTGCCTTGGGCAATAACTGGATTTTAAATGCCGACGGCGGTTTGTTCAACTCGAAAGCCGATCCGCGCAACCGCTTTGAAACCTACAACCGGCTGAATTTCTCGGTCCGACTGCACAAGTTTTGGCTCTTTGCGCAAGGTGGAAGGCTTAATTGGGATGTGGCTTCGGACTATGCGGGCAACATCGATCACGTGAAAACCGACCCCGAAGTGCAAGTGAACAAGGAAGATCGCTATCGCTCGTCCTACCATCGCGTGGGGCTAAGCACATCGTTACGCTACAGTCCGCACGAAGACTCGTGGCTTCAATCGCTGTTGCTGCGCTATTCGACGAGCGTTTCTTTCGACGAAATCGACCAGACAAAGTTTGTGAGTGTGGACCGTGATACGCCGGCACCACTGACTGAAGAGAACGGCGAATATGATGGCACCTATCTGCCTTCGACCTACGTGGCGCGCCATCAAGTGAAAGGAATGCCGTTTTATTCAAACTTACGGTTAGAAGGCAATGCGCAGAAGACGATGGGGGCATTGTCGCATGTGCTCACAATGGGCGTGGAATGGCAATACAACAAGAATTTTGGGCAGGGGCAGGTGTACGATTATCAGCGTCCCATCGATGGCACATCGTCGCGCCGTCCGCGTGCATTCAAGGATATTCCGGCTACGAATTTGTGGGCGTTCTACGCGCAAGACGAAGCCAAACTATCGATGGGAAAACATGTCATCACGGCCTTGTTGGGCGTGCGTGGCACTGCGATGGTGGGATTATCTTCGGCTTATGACTTGCACGGAAGGTTGTATGTCGACCCGCGATTGAACGTACAATGGGACCTCCCGGCCATGGGTAAGTTGCACCTTTATGCCTCAATGGGCGTGGGGCGCATGAGCAAAATGCCCACCATATTGGATTTAAATCCCGAGAAACGCTATATTGATTTGGTGCAACTGAACTATTGGAATGCCAACGACGCCTTGAAAAAGCTCCATATTCGCAGCTATACCATCGACACCAATAATTATCATTTACTGCCGGCACACAACACCAAATGGGAAGTTCGCGTGGGTGGTAGCTGTAAAGGGCATCGGTTTTATGCCACCTTTTTCCACGAAAGCATGAACGACGGCTTTCGCAGCACGCAGGAAATGATACCGATGCTCACCTATAAACAATATGATGCATCGGGCCTTCGGGGCAAGACACTCACGGCACCTCCGTCGCTCGCCGCGCTACCCTATCGCACTGATACGCTGCTGCGCACATATCAAGTGATGGGAAACGGTACAAAGATTATCAAGCAGGGCATTGAATTTCAATATTCCTCGCCTCGCCTCCCGGCACTTCATACGCGCCTCACTTTCAACGGAGCATGGTTTCACACCACCTATTCGGCGGGCGAACCCGAATATTATGCCGGTTCATCGCAGCAGATTAACGGCATCACCATCAACAATCGTTATTTGGGCATTTACGCGTGGAACAACGGTTATGTGAAAGATCGGTTCACCTCGAACCTCATTGCCGACACCTATCTCGATCGGTTGGGGCTTATTCTCTCGGCAACGGCCGAATGTTATTGGTTGGGAAAGACGCTCACACCCACACGTAATCCGCGTCCGATAGCCTATGTTGATGTAGCAGGCGTGGAACATCCCTATACCGATGCCGACGCGACCGATGTATATAAGCGCTGGTTGGTGCTGTCGAATGTGCGTCAAACCCAACTGGTGCAGCGCGAACGTGCCTATATGTGTTTGAACATGAAAGCCTCAAAACAGTTTGGCCGCTATGCAACGCTGTCGTTTTTTGCCGACCGATTGCTCGCCATTGCGCCCGACTACGAGGTGAATGGCTATATCGTGCGGCGCGTGTTCACCCCTTATTTTGGAATGGAATTAAATTTTAAATTATAAAAACAGAGATGAAGATGAAAAAGTTTTTTGGATTATGGCTGTTGGGTGTCCTTGTTTTGGCATCGTGCGGCGAGAAGTTTCACGAAACTCCACAAAGCGAAGTTTCAGTGGTCTACACCTTGGCAAAGGACATTCAAAATGCGAAAGCATCGAATGTGCGCGTGACATTTTTCAATGTTAACACGGGACGTTCGACTGTTGTGCAGAGCAATGAACTGTCGAAAGTGTGGTTGGAAGACGGTTTATACAACGTGATGTTAGAGGGTAATGTGGCCTACAAAATGAACGGAACCGATGTGAATGCACGTCTCAGAGCCGTGCAAAACAATGTGAATATTACGGGCGGAAAAGCCACGCTGAACCTTGTTGCCGAAGCTGTTTCGGTGAAAGATGGCTTTGTCTTTGCCGAGATTGCTGTGGCCGGAACACTCGATGCCAACAATAATCAATATAACAGCGATAAATATTTCCGCATCTACAACAACAGCGATGAAACGCTTTATGCCGATGGATTGGTGTTATTCGAGAGCAAGTTCCTCAATGACACGCCGCAGGATTACAAGCCCGATATGCGTGACTCTGCCCTTGCCATCAGTGTCGCCTACATGGTTCCGGGCAGTGGAAAAGACCATCCCGTGGAACCGGGAAAGAGCATTCTGCTGGTAGATTTAGGCTTAGACCATACCAAAACAAACCCCAACTCCTATGATTTGAGCAAGGCCGATTTCGAATGGTATGACAAAACAGAGGACGGTCTCGACACTGATACCGACGTGCCCAACTTGATTAAGCTCATCACCATGGATGGTAATCGGCAACTGGGCGTATGGGTGCCCCACACACGCGGTGTAAAGACCTATGCCATCGGTTATTTGGGCGATGTGCAACACGCTGTCAACGTAGCCGATTATGTGAAGAACTATGTTTATCATTATACCTATGACTTCAGGTTTAAGGACAAAACCTATCCCAAGAAAGGCGATGCTTATCTGCTGCCCAACAGTTGGATTGCCGACTGTGTGAACATGTGTCCGAAGGAAGCTCCAAAGAAATGGACTTGCTCGGCCTCGCGCTTGGATGCAGGTTTTGCTTATAATTCCGTGCAGGCTTTTGATAAAAACCGCTATGGCATGGCCATTCGCCGCAAGGTTGACAACCAAACCCACAAGTTGGTGGACACGAACAATTCGACCAACGACTTCGAAAGCATGGTGAAAGCCAATCCCTATTATCAATTCTTTAAATAGAAACAACAGGTTATTCGCTTTGTAAGGCGGGCGAATAACCTTTTCTCCTTGCAATGATGAAGCATTTTTCTCTGCTGTTGTTGGCATGCAGTTTGGGCTTGAGTCAGCAGGCCTGGGCGCAAACCAAGTTGCAAACACTGTTGTCATGGCACGACAATAAGGCTTTTGAAGTCTATCGAAACCCGGCGTTGGCCGTGGGACGATATGACAGTTCGCACGCCGAAGTGAAGGCATCGTTCATCAACAAGAATGCCGACCAAGCCCTTGTCGCACAGATGGGACGCGCCTTTACGGCCGGACGCTTCGATGCTTCGTCCTATCAATGGCTGGGTAAGCATGCGGTAGTGTGGGGAGATGCCGGCTATGACCGCCGTCGTACACGCGATATTCAGTGGAACGAGTCGGCCGATTTCATGCAGATTTACCCCTATGTCACAGCCGATACCCTCGGCGGCAAGATGGAACGTGAGGCCTATCGATTCCACATGGGCTATGCCCGCCAACAGAACCGCTGGTGTTATGGTGTTGAAGCGGCCTACGAGTCGGCATTGAGCTATCGCGACATCGACCCACGCCCACGCAACAACAGTCTGTTTGTCGACCTCAAAGTGGGCGCATCCCATTCGCTCGGCACACGTTACAACCTCGGCGCTTATGCCCTTTGGCAACGCTATTCACAAGAGCAATCCATCGCCTTTATGAATCTCCTGGGCGCCATCACACTCTATCAGATGCAAGGCCTCGGCATGCACTATTATCGATTTGCAGGTGCATTGAAAGAAGCCTATTTCACAGGCCACACCTTAGGTGCCGGCTTCACGCTGCAACCCCGTAATAATGGACTTTTGGCGCAGTTGGAAGTATCGCGACGTGTGTTGCAAAAGCAGATGTCCGACCTGCAAGATGCCCCCATCAACGATCTGACTGTTTGGACCATTTCGGGCGAGACAGCCTGGCGTGGACAGCAACACCACGTGTCACTCTCGGCCACCTATAGCAACCGTGAAGGTGCCGAACGCTTATATGACAACGGCCTCACGGGCTACAAACAGTTAGCCATTAACTATCCCTTTCTTGCCAAAACGCTGCACATGCAGTTGGAAGCCGCGCAGCAATGGCTGTCAGCGCGGTGGGAAATCAATGCCGTGCCTGCGGTTTCGTTGCTGGCTTTTCAAGAAACCTACGCCAATCCGCAGCGCGAAATGCAGTTTGCCAACCTCTCGTTCGGCTTGCAAGCACAGACCATCAGGTCGTTTCGTGCTGGCATTTTCACTGCACATATCGCGGTGCAGCGCACACAAAACATGCAAAAGCGATTGGTTTTAAACGACCGACACGCCTTCACCGAACCGCTTTCCATGCTAAACGACAACTACAATCAACTCACAGCGCACGCTTGGACCGGCGAAATCAGCGCGCGCTACGACCTCTTTCTTCGCACCCCCTCCATCAAAGCACTGTTCCTACAAGCAACACTCCGCCATCAAAACTGCACTACCCACCGTCACACAACCCTTGTTCAACTGACATTAGGTGTAACACTTTGAGCTTTCCTTTTTCAAAACATTTTTGCAGGTAAATTTGTTCCATTAGCTAAAAGTTTATACCTTTGCGCCCGATGGAGTTACACAACATGACATATTGCATTTCGATGTTGCAAAGAAAATCTTCTTTCTTTGCGTCTTTTTATGCATTTTATTTGGTCAATCCAAATAATTGTGTAACACACACACACACACACACACACACACACACACTA
>NZ_JH114217.1:571665-611362 GCF_000224615.1 Segatella oulorum F0390 | reverse complement strand
ACACACACACACACACACACACACACACACACACATTCTAACGTCCGCTCCTACGCGCGCGTAATATACAACATAAACACTTACAAACAAAGGGTGTGCAAGAAGTTTTTCATAAACTTTTTGCATGCCCTTTTTCGTGGAAAAAATCGAGCCGTTTACGCTCAAAAGTCATGCATTGCAGTAACTCAAAACAATAATAAATTTAAGTAAAGATGAAGAAAAAAACTTATGTCGCACCTTGGTGTGAAGTCATTTCTCTCATGGACGAGATTATGATTGCAAAATCGAGTGTTGTTATCAAGAAAGGTTCAACCGAAGAAGAATGGGGTGCCGACGAAGAAGTGCCCGGAGAAGAAGAGGAGGTATAAAAAGATGAAGATGAAACGAAAAAACATCCTGATGATGGGCTGCCTTGCCGGCCTGCTGTTGCTGAGTGCTTGCAGCAGCGAAGAGAACATGGCCGACACAGGCAACAAGATTGATGTGGCGAAAGGCATTCGCTTTCAATTCACCGAAGAGGCGTTTGTCCCCGGCGAAGTTGCTGCCGCCAAACAAGGTACACGCGCCCTGGCCGAGCCGCAAGAGATTGACTTGGGCAACGGCATCATTGCTGAAGCAACGCTCGAGCCCGACACGGCCGGTTGCGCACAAACCCGTGCCGGCAATCCCGTTCCCGACGGCACCTATAAGATTTATGCCATCGATGCCGGCGGCACGCGCCACGACGGTTTGACGGGCACCATGACCGGCGGCGTGTTCACCCCCTCAGGCCATTGGGAATTAGAAGCAGGCACCTACACCTTCGTGTGCATCAACAGCGCCGTGACCGACAATGGCAACGAACTTTATATGAATCTTAACCCTGGGCAGATGCCCCTCATCGGCGTTTCCGACCCCGTCACGGTCACCAATCCGTTTGATGTATTCGTGTCGTTTGTCATGCGCCATCCGCAAGCACGCATCCGCTATCAATTTGTCTCCTACACCGAACCGCTGGTATCGCCAATATTAAATTGGCTCAATAGCGATGTGACGTATGATGTTGGCTCGGCCTATTTCGATTTAAAAGGGAATAGGCTGAGAAATGGGGGTACCAGTGCCGGGGTTGGTTATAACGGTACACTCCATCTCAATCAGACTTATCAGCCCAGTTCCGTCACCAAGGAATACACCTACACCACCGATTATATTTTGTGTTCACCAGAATATAACTCTATGACTTACTATGCCATTACGAGCAATCTCTACGGGCGCGCCATTCATTCCAATAAGGGTGTACCAGTTGGGCCGCTTCAAAAGAACCACAGTTACATTTGGAAGCTGAAGTTCAAAAACAAAGAGCCCTGGTATCTCTACAACGACGGTACCATCGGTTCGTTGGCCAAGCGTGGATCGCGCACCCCCATCGGCATCGTGGTGAAAGAGAAGACGTCGGAGTCGGATCAAGGCACGGCCTGCGCGTTAGACATACTTAATTACACTTGGAAGAATGTTGACGACCATATTGAGGAGAACATCAGTCCTTCGCCCACGAATATGGCCGAGGCAGCAGCCGATATGAATGGTGAGAATTGGACCTATAACGCCAATTTGCTGGGCACCGTCCGTTCAAATCAGGCCACTACCTATCCCGCTTTCTATCAGGCAGCTCACTACACGCCGGGCGTAGCCACTGCCAGCAGCATTGGTCGATGGTATTTGCCGAGCTATGGTGAATTAATCAAGTTCGTACAGGTTTTTCAGAAAGGATTTACCCCCACCGCAACAGAGCCTGTAGGTCCACATTATCACCAAATGAACTCAGGATTCGAAACAAAGTTTCGGAATGCGTTTACACAAGCTGGTAAGCCTGATGCTACGAGTCAATTCATTATCAGCAGCACGCAGATACGTTGGGGAAGTGCTGGTATCAAACCTGCCTACATTAACATTACGAGTGGAGACCGACTTTATACGGGAGTTTGTTGGAACACAATGATGAATAGTAATGTTTTGCCTTTCGTTCATTTCTAAATGATGAATAGTTTTGTAGGAACGCGGCAGATGTGGCCATCGATTATGGGCGGATTGCACGGAAAAGTATGATGGAGATGGGTAGGGGCGGTGCCTATGTGCCCGCCCGTGTCGCCCTGCAAGGGCGCATACATCGTTAAATCCTCGTGCATGATGCGTAAATATATTTTGCCGATGGAAACGCCGCTGCGTGGACGTTCGGGCGGGCACACAGGCGCCGCCCCTACCATTCCAACACGTGCCGCCATTCTGCAAAGATGAAAACAAAAATTTTAATGCTCGCAGTAATGCTGCAAACGATGAAATGCAAAAATATTGTTCCCGCGCCGCGCGGTGACGATAAAATGGCAAAGATATTGTTCCCGCGCTGCGCGACGACGATAAAACGGCAAAAATATTGTTCCCGCGCCGCGCGGTGACGATAAAACGCGAAAATATTGTTCCCGCGCTGCACGGTGACGATAAAATGGCATAAATATTGTTTCCGCGCTGCACGGCGACGATAAAATGGCAAAGATATTGTTCCCGCGCTGCACGGCGACGATAAAATGGCAAAGATATTGTTCCCGCGCTGCGCGACGACGATAAAACGGCAAAAATATTGTTCCCGCGCCGCGCGGTGACGATAAAACGCGAAAATATTGTTCCCGCGCTGCACGGTGACGATAAAACGTGAAAAACAATGCTCGCAATAACGCTGCAAGCATTGAAACGTAAAAATAACAACGAACAAAGAACAATTTTTTTTATTTAATATATTAAAGGCATTTCATGATGGTTGATATCAAAAAAAGTTGATTTAGTGGCATGAACAACGGCA
This sequence comes from Segatella oulorum F0390, assembly GCF_000224615.1. Lineage (NCBI taxonomy): Bacteria > Pseudomonadati > Bacteroidota > Bacteroidia > Bacteroidales > Prevotellaceae > Segatella > Segatella oulorum. The sequence continues at coordinate 608,529 of NZ_JH114217.1, read as the reverse complement.
CGCACTATGAGTTTATGAAGGTGGTGAGCGACCGTTTCGCGACGGAGACGGCGTTGGGCACAAATGCTGCAGCAAAAAAGGCTATCGAGGCGTTGGCGGCCGCGGTGAAGGAGGAGGATCGCTGTTTGGTGATTTCGCAAAAGAGCCTCATCACGGACGACATCAAGGCGGCCGACGATAAGCGCGACAACATTTTTCGCGGGTTGCGCAAATCGATTAAGGGATTGACGGATGCGCCCGTGCCCGATGTGGCGCAGGCGGCCAAGGAACTGCAGCAATGTTTGGTGGATTATCGCATCGACCCTGCGATGCAACTGGACCGCGAAACAGGTTTGCTACACAATTTCATCGCCGATCTCGAAATAAAGTATGCCGCGCAGGTGACGAAGCTCGGGCTCACGCTGTTCGTTGCTCCGCTGAAGGAGGCCAATGCCAAGGTGGAGCAGTTCATTGTCGACCGAACTACCGCGCAATCGGCCGTCATTGCCGGCGAGCTCCGCGCAGCACGTTTGGCCACCGATGCCGCCTATCGCCACCTCGTGAAGTTTGTCAACGCGCTGGCGATGGTCTCGGGCACCGACGATTACGACGCCTTAGCCAAGTTCCTCAACGAGCACATCGACCGCTACAAACATGAGGTGCTGCCGAAGAAAAAGAAGGGTGGCAAAAAGCCTTCGGATGGCGATAAACCGGGCGACGACAAGAAACCCGGAGACGGCGGAAAATCACCCGATGGCAAAAAGCCGGGCGGTGATGCAGCAAAGCCGGGCGAGGGTGGCGATGGTAAGGATAAGCCGGGTGGTGGAAAGGATCAGCCCGGCGGAAAAGGTCAGGGCGATGCTACGGTGACACCAAAAGAATAACTTGTTTTAAAACAAATGGCGTCATCCACGGTGACGCCCAAATCATAACGATACACACACTTTTTTATTTTAAGTAATGGGGGCGGGAGTGCGCGATGCATTTCCGCCCCCGATGTGTGTATGGATTGTTTCCGCGTTTCGTTTGGGTGGTTGATATCGTTGGGGAGGATTGTACGCGGATGTATAACGGAGATGGGTAGGGGCGGTGCCTGTGTGCCCGCCCGCGTCGCCCTGCAAGGGCGCATTCGTCGTTAAATTCCCCGCGCACAATGCGTGATACACAAAACCTATTTCCCGTATGGAAACGCCGCTGTGCGGACGTTCGGGCGGGCACACAGGCACCGCCCCTACGTATTTTGCTTGAGAGAATTGCGCGTGGGACGGTTGGTTTCGTTTAGACAGATTACCCGTGGGTGGTTTTGTTTGTTGGTTGGTGAAAACGGAGCACATGAACCAACACTATCGGTGTTGTACTTTTGTCAGCCCAGGGTTGATTGAGCGCAGCGAAATCTACCCTGGGTAAGGTTGTGGAGGGAAACCTATGCCATCGGCATTGTACTTTTTAAAATCAAATTTCGTGTGGGGAAATCATTCGCGAATAATCCATTTGCCGCGTGTGGTGATGATGTGCGATGAGAAAAAGTACAACCCCCAAGGGGGTAGCCTCCTCACTTGCATTGTTACCCAGGGTAGGCAGCGTTGCGCTTGCTAACCCTGCGCTATCGAAAGTATAACCCCGATGGGGTATGGGCACACCGCGTGGTTTGGTGGAGATGGGTAGGGGCGGCGCCTGTGTGCCCGTCCGCGTCGCTCTGCAGGGGCGCATTTACCCAAATCATAACGACACAAACACTTTTTTATTTCAAAGAAGGGGGCGGGAGTGCGTGATGCATTTCCGCCCCCGATGTGTGTATGTTGAAGCGCGAAGATGGCATGAAGGGTGGTGACGGGGCAGGCCGTTCGTGGTGGCAACTTCGCCGATGAACGCCAGGCGCTACATGCGGTTGCGCTGCGATTGGCCGGCTCCGGTGCCTTTATATCGGCTGTTGGTGGTGTTGAAACGATAGCGCACGGTCAGCCAGTAGGCGGTAGATGGAAATTCGGTCACGCACGTGGTGACTGCCGTTCCGCTGTAGAACTCATAGCTGTCCTTGCCCGTATGGAAGAGGTTGGAGGCATAGAATTGCAGGGAGAGGCGCTGCTGGAGCAACGCTTTGTAGAGCGAAAGGTCAATGGTGCACCGTGGTTTGCAATAGAACACATTGCCTTCGTTTCCGCGGGTGCGCAGCGTGGTGATGAGCGAAAACGTGCCCCATTTTCCATCCAGCACATTGTTGAGTCGGAAGCTGGCCACGGGATGATTGGGCAGCGCGCCCTCGTGGATGTCGAGGTGCATCCATTGCTTGCTGAGCGATGCCTCGAAACGCGGCGACCAGATGCCCCATTTCGGGCGCAGGCTGAGGCTGGTTTGCAAGCGGTTGTAGCCCGCAACGTTCTCGGGCTGGTTGAGCAGCAGCTGCGGATTGCCGCGATAAATGCGCGAGAACTCGTAGATGTCGTCGCTCACATGGGCATACCGGGCGTTGAACAAAAGCCATTTCCACGACAGTGCGTAGCCCACGTTGCGGCTGATGGTGGGCAGCAAAAAGGGGTTGCCCGCCTCGTAAGTGTAACGGTTGTCATATTGTATGCCCTCGCGCAGCTGCTCATAGGTGGGGCGATTGATGTCGGTGGCATAGGTGAGTTGCATTTCGGTGGTGCCCACGGGCATGGAAAGGGTCAACGAGGGAAACCATTTGCCATAGTTTTTGCTTTGCGCAGGGCGATAGATGTCGTGGGCGTAGTAGTTGAAATCGATGTATTCGTAGCGCAGTCCAGCCTGCAGATAGAGCTTGCCGAAGTTGCGGTTGTAGTCGAAAAAGGCCGAGGTCATGTTCTCACGAATGCGGCTTTGCTCGTTGTCAACCAAATGTTGGGGCAGCAAGGTGTATCGGCTCTTGCGTTTCGAGGTGGAATATTCGCCGCCCAAGGTCAATTTGCCGCTGCATAAAGGCCATGCGATCACGAGCTTTGAGGCCAGCAAACGGGCGTAGACGCGACGGTCGGAGTTCACCCAATCCTCGGTTGTCGGCATGCCGGTGGGCGTGTAGCGCTCGTGGTTATACATCTGACTTTTCCTGCCGCTCCAAAAGAAATCGGTGTTGAAGTCGATACTGACTTTGCCGATTTTGCCCACATAATAGACGTTGGATGAGGCGTTTTGCGGGCGTTCGGCGGCGGAATAGTGCATGGCGGTTTGGTCGATGGGCAGTTGGTTTTTCAACGAGGTGGTGGCCATGTCGCCCTCGCCGTGGTTGCGTGCGTAGCGAAAATAGCTGATGCTGGCACCAAGAGTGTGGTTGACGCTGAAGAGATAGCTTCCGGCCAAGCGCGTGTAGTGGCTGATGTTGGTATATTCCTGGGTGAGATGCGTGTCTTGTTGCCACGTGTCGGCTAAGAAGGTATGTTGCGAAAAGTCTTTGTCGTCGGGTCGGTGGGTGTAGTTGCCCGAGAGGGTGGCGCTCAGTTCCCACTTGGCTTGCCGATAATTGAGGTTCACAGCCTCGGTTCCACTGGTGCGCGTCTGGTCGTTGATGCCCGCGCTGGTTTGTGCATCAATGCCCCACCCCTCGCCATAGAGCTTCTTGGTGGTGATGCGGATGACGCTTTTCACCTGCGCATTGTAGCGCACACCGGGATTGGTAATCACCTCAATGGTTTTGATTTCGCTGGGCTGAAGGCGCGTCAGCTCGTTGTTGTCTTGCATTTTTCGATTGTTGATATAGACCTCGGGCGTGCCGCGTCCAAACACTTCAAGGGTGCCGTTGCGTGCCGAAACCTGCGGGATGTTGTTGAGCAGTTGCTCTATGGAGGTTGTTTTGGCCAAGAGGCTGCCGGCAATGGTGGTCAGCATGCCCTCGCCTTTGAATTGCGTCTGCGGGCGCTTCGATTTCACAACCACTTCGCTGAGCAGCTTCGTTGCGTCGGCAAGGGTGATGTGCAGTGGCGATGTGCCACCATAAATGGTTGTGAACGGCTCGTAACCGATGCACGACACCTTGAGCAGTTGCCCCTTCTGAATGGAAGTGAGTGTGAAGGAGCCGTCGGCTTGGCTGGTGGTTCCGCTGACGAAAGTGGAGTCGTCGGGCGATAGCACCACGATGTTGGCAAAGGCAATGGGGGCATGATGCACGTCAGAAACGGTGCCCGACAGGGTTTGTCCGTGCACGGTCTGCACCATGAAGAGGACGAAAAGGAGAAGCATTTTTTGCATGTTGATGTTGTGTTAGCATATTAAAATAGGTGGCTCGGCAAAGAAGACGTCGTGCATCTTCTGTCACGCGTGGCCGATAAGCTTCACAAAGTTAAAAGAAAAATGGCACAAAACACAACAGTCCGTTGTTTTTTTTGTTAACAACCTTATCATTTACCTTTTGAAGAAAGCGTTTCCTATCACCGTTCGGCGCAGAAACCATATCGCTATCATCTTATTGTCGCCGCATGGCGTGGAAACGATTTCCGGCCGGCAAATTACCAAAGCAACGGCAGCAGAATCCCCCTTTTATTTCGTACCTTTGCCCACCTGTTTAACAAAATAAAGGAATTAAAATGCTTACAGAAAAGTTTTTCGATGTTATTCGCCATGAAGGCGTCGTCTCAATCGTATCGTGGGGGCATGAAGAACCCCACCTGACGTGCACCTGGAACAGCTATTTGGTGGTAACCGATGATGAAAGAATTCTCATTCCCGCGGCCGGAATGAAGCAGACCGAAGCCAATGTTGAGGTGAACGACCGCGTTCTTCTCGCATTAGGAACACGCGACGTTGAGGGCTTCAACGGCTACCAGGGCACAGGCTTCCGCATAGAAGGGCGTGCAAAGTTTCTCACTTCGGGCCCCGATTATGAAATGATGCGTCAGAAATATCCTTTCATCAGGAGCGTCTTAGCGATAACCGTAGACGTTGCCAAGCAAATGCTTTAGGCCTTTAGCCACGTCATCGCGTGCCACTTGCGCACAATGGCACGCGATGAAGAGCGGAAAGGCATCAGTTGGCCATTTCAGAGATAAACATGATGCGCACAAGACGTATCTCTTCGTCGGTGTAATCGCCCCCCAATTCGCGCACAGCCACGCGCAAATCGTCGGTCTCACTCTCGGTGAAATAGTCGTAGATGTCGTCGATATGTTCGTCGTCCATGACGTCTCTGATGAAATATTCGATGTTGATTTTCGTGCCGCTATACACGATTGCCTCCAACTCATCCAACAGTTCGTCGAACGACATGCCCAAACTTTCAGCAATGTCATCCAAGGCTAATTGGCGGTCGATGCTCTGGATTATCTTCACTTTCGTGGCACTCTTCTTGGCCACGGTGCGCACACGCAGCTCGCCCGGACGCTCAATTTGGTTGTCGCGGCAATGCTTTGCGATAAGTTCTAAGAACGGGCCGCCATAGCGTTTGGCTTTCCCCACGCCCACACCCTGCACCTGTTGCAGCTCTTCGATGGTCACAGGATAGATGGTTGCCATCTGCTCTAACGAACTTTCTTGGAAGATCACATAGGACGGAATACCTAATTTGGCGGCCATTGACTTGCGCAAGTCCTTGAGCATGGCATAGAGTTCGGGGTCGAGTGCAACGACTGTCGGGTCGTCGGCCTCCTCATCATATTCGCCATTAAACTCGGCATCTTCGACAATCTTAAACGAGGTGGGCGCCTTGAGAAAGCGTTTTCCGGCGGCCGTGAGCTTCAACAACCCATAGTTCTCAACGTCTTTGCGGAGGTAGCCCGCAATGATGGCCTGCCGAATGACGGGATTCCAATGCTTAGCATCTTCGTCTTCGCCTGCACCAAACGAGGGAAGCTCGTCATGATGATGCGACACAATGTCGTCGGTGGCACGCCCTTTCACATAGTCAATGACATATTCTTGGCGGAACTTTTCCTTCAAATCGCGCACCGCCTGCAAGACAATCAGCAAGGCATTTCCGGCTTCAATCTGCACCTTGGGATGGAGACAGTTGTCGCAATTATGGCAGTTGTCGTAGGGATATTCTTCGCCAAAATAATGCAACAGCATACGACGTCGGCAGACGGAAGACTCGGCATAGGCAGCCGTCTCTTGCAACAACTGCCGGCCAATGTCTTGCTCGGCCACAGGCTTCCCTTCCATAAACTTCTCTAATTTCTTCAAATCTTTCTGCGCATAGAAGGCGATACACTGCCCTTCGCCGCCATCTCGGCCTGCGCGTCCCGTCTCTTGATAGTAGCCTTCGAGACTCTTTGGGATGTCATAGTGGATGACAAAGCGCACGTCGGGCTTATCGATGCCCATACCAAAAGCAATGGTAGCCACGATGACATCAAGCCGCTCCATGAGAAAATCGTCCTGCGTTTGTGAACGCACGCCACTCTCTAAACCTGCATGATAGGGTGCGGCTTTGATGTCGTTGGCCCGCAAAATCTCGGCCAACTCCTCCACTTTTTTGCGCGACAAACAGTAGATGATACCACTCTTGCCTGCATTTTGCCGAATGAATTTAATGATTTGCTTGTCAATATCGTTGGTTTTGGGCCGCACCTCATAATAAAGGTTGGGACGGTTGAACGAACTGCGAAACTCCTTCGCATCAGCTATGCCGAGACTTTTCTTGATGTCGCTGCGCACTTTGTCGGTAGCTGTGGCCGTGAGTGCAATGACAGGTGCATTGCCTATGCGGTTGATGATGGGGCGGATGTTGCGATATTCAGGACGGAAATCGTGTCCCCATTCCGAAATACAATGGGCTTCGTCTACGGCATAAAACGAAATCTTGATGGTTTGCAAAAACGCTACGGTCTCTTCCTTGGTCAAAGACTCGGGCGCTACATACAGCAGTTTGGTGCGACCACTGCGAATATCGTCCATCACTTTCTGCACAGCGGTCTTCGTAAGCGACGAGTTGAGACAATGCGCCAAACAAGGTTCGTCGCTCAAACTGTTCATCACGTCGACCTGATTTTTCATCAAAGCAATCAAAGGCGACACCACAATGGCGGTGCCCTCCATCAAAAGCGACGGCAACTGGTAGCAAAGGCTCTTGCCACCTCCTGTCGGCATGAGCACAAAGGTGTCGTTGCCGGCCATCAAATTTTGAATAATAGCCTCTTGATCACCTTTAAATTGGTCGAAACCAAAATAGTGTTTCAACTGCTTTGCAAGATTAGCGTTCGTTGTCATAGGTTGCGTTTGTCTATAAGTTCATTACCTTTGATGGGTGCTGCCCTTGGGTGCATGGGGGGACAATGGCGGCAACCATCGCCCCACACGCCGCCGTTAGGCCGTTACATCTAATTGTCTTAAATGCGATTTATTCATTTGCTTCTTAGCATAATCCAACGTAACGGTGAATTTTTTCTTTCGTTCGGACGGAATTTCAAACATCGCATCCATCATCACCGATTCCACAATAGAGCGCAAACCGCGCGCACCTAATTTATATTCCACCGCCTTGTCGACAATAAAATCGAGCGCATCGTCGTCAAACGACAGGCGGATGCCGTCCATCTCAAACAGCTTCACATACTGCTTGATGATAGAATTTTTCGGTTCTATCAAGATGCGGCGCAAAGCTTCGCGGTCTAACGGGTTTAAATAGGTCAGCACGGGCAAACGACCGATAATCTCGGGTATCAAACCAAACGCCTTGAGGTCGGTGGGTTGCACATACTTCATGAGATTATCTTTATCAATCTTGGCCACATTCTGCACGGCATTGTAGCCCACAACACGCGTGTTCAGGCGCTGTGCAATCTTGCGTTCGATGCCGTCGAAAGCACCACCGCAGATGAAAAGAATGTTGCGTGTATCCACATGAATATAGTCCTGATCGGGATGTTTGCGGCCACCCTTGGGCGGAACATTCACCATCGTGCCTTCGAGCAGCTTTAAAAGTCCTTGCTGAACCCCCTCGCCGCTCACATCACGCGTGATGGATGGGTTGTCGCTCTTACGGGCAATCTTGTCGATTTCGTCGATAAACACAATGCCATGTTGTGCGGCTTCAACATTATAGTCGGCCACTTGCAGCAACCTGCTCAAGATGCTTTCCACGTCTTCGCCCACATAACCCGCTTCGGTAAACACCGTAGCGTCGACAATGGTGAAAGGCACTTGCAGCAATTTTGCAATGGTGCGCGCTAACAAGGTCTTGCCTGTTCCCGTGGTTCCCACCATGATGATGTTGCTTTTTTCAATCTCCACCCCGTCATCGTCCATGGGTTGTTGCAACCGTTTGTAATGGTTGTAGACCGCCACCGACAGGAAACGCTTGGCTTCATCCTGCCCAATGATGTATTCGTCTAAATATTTTTTAATATCTTTAGGCTTGGGAACTTTCTTCCATTCGAAAGTGTCAATGGGCTTTTCAATCACTTCTTCCTCTTCGAAATCATCCATTCTGCCACCCGAAGCGCGTGTGGCAGAGCGCACAATCTCGTAGGCCTGACGCGCACAGTCGGCACAAATATAGCCGTTCACGCCCGTAATGAGCAACGGAACTTCGTTCTCGCCGCGCCCACAGAAACTACATACTTTCTTTGCCATGTTTTTATTTCTCCCCGCCATTTGTTGTCGTTTCGTTACCAACCGGACCATCTTTCTTGCGCACCAACAACTGATCAATCATGCCATAGGCCTTGGCCTCTTCAGCAGTCATCCAATAATTGCGGTCGCTATCTTGCCAAACCTTCTCAAAAGGTGTGTGCGAATGTTCTGAAATAATGGTGTAGAGTTCTTTCTTAAACTTTTGAATTTCTTTTGCTTCAATCTCAATATCCGAAGCCTGCCCTTGCACACCGCCCAAAGGTTGATGAATCATCACGCGGCTATGCTTCAAGGCCGAGCGCTTACCTTCTTGGCCAGAAACCAACAAAACGGCAGCCATCGAAGCAGCCATGCCCGTGCAAATAGTAGCAACATCGCTGCTCACAAACTGCATAGTGTCGTAAATGGCTAAACCGGCTGTCACACTTCCACCAGGACTATTGATGTAGATAGAGATGTCGCCCGCATCGTTTACCGAGTCCAAATAGAGCAATTGTGCCGATATAGTGTTAGCCGTATAGTCGTCAATCTCTGTACCTAAGAAAATAATTCTGTCGGCCATCAAGCGCGAGAACACGTCCATCTGCGTCACATTGAGCTGACGCTCTTCCAAAATATAAGGATTAAGATATTGTGCCTGCACCTTCATGACATCGTCAAGCACCATACCATTCATGCCTAAATGCTTTGTAGCATATTTTCTAAAATCGTTGTTCATACTTCTTCCTTTACTGATCATTTGTATAAAAAAATAAAGGTTATCCACCTTTTTCTCTTATCTTTTTGCAAAGACTATGCCAATGGTTTTGCCTCGGCATGGTGCTTTACTCACACAAAGATAATAAAAAAAGTCGATAACCTTTCTTATCGGGTTAGTTTTTTACGAAAAAACTATTTGCTCATCATCTTATTGAAGTCGTCGAGAGAGATTTCTTTCTCGTTCAGTTTCACCACTTTCTTCAATGCTTCACAAAGTTTGATGTCTGAAGCGCGGTCAACAAAACCATCCACATTCTCACGTTTCTTCATAATTTCCTTGGCATAGTTCTCCACATAATCGTCGGGAACATTGTTCATGCCATATTGTGCAAACTGCACACGAGCCGTTTCTTTGGCAGCTTCCAACACGTCTTTGTCGCCAACTTTGATGTTGTGTGCAGCCACAAGCTGGTCTTTAATCAGGCGCCAAGTGAGTTCCTTAAGGCTGTTGGCATAATTCTTCTCCACAAATTCCTCGCCGCGTTCCTTATTATTGTTCAGCATGATGCGCTTCAAAAGAGCATCGGGGAATTGCAAATCACCCACTTTCTTTTCGCAATAAGCACGAACATCTTGAATAAACTTGTAGTCTGCGTCGACCGAAAGCTGTTCTTTCAAACCTTCAGCAATCCGCTCACGGAATGCTTTCTCGCTCTTAACCTCGCCTTCACCAAACGTTCTGTCGAACAATTCTTGGTCTACAGCGTGCTTCTTATAGCGCTGAATGTCGGTAATCTGATAGCTAAAGTTGCCCGTGTAGTTGCCCAACTCTGCCTCCTTCACTTTCAAGAAAGCAGCCAACTCAGCATTGTTTTCATAAGCCTCACGAGGGTTCATCGTGATGATGTCACCCTTCTTCGCCCCATTGAAAAGTGCCTTTTGTGCTTCGTTCTTAATGTAATTGGGCATCACCGATGCAGCTTCAACGGTCAAACCACCTTCTTTGGTGTTGCCCTTCTCATCGAGCTCGCGCAAATCGCCTTTCAACATGTCGTTGTCTTCATAGCTGTCAACGCTTTCAAAGCTGCCCAAACGAGAAGCGAACATGTCGACCTGACGGTCGATCAACGCATCATCAACCGTGATGGTGTAATGGTCAATCTTGTTGTGGCCATTGAGTTCGATGCTGAATTCGGGTGCCACAGCAATATCAAACTGGAACGTATAAGGTGCAGGCTTTTCCAAATCTTGGGGCTCTTGACCTTCGTGTTGCAAAGGTTCGCCAAGCATTTGAATTTTGTTGTCTTGCACATATTTATAAATCTGCTCACCAATGAGCTTGTTAATGGCATCCATCTTGGCCGATGCACCATATTGCTTTTTAATCAGTCCCATAGGAACCATGCCTGGACGGAAACCAGGATAATTAGCCTTCTTACGGAAGTCTTTCAACGCTTTCTCAACGTTCTCCTGATAATCGGCCTCTTCTACGGTGAGAGTCAACAGACCATTCACCTTGTCTGCAATTTCAAATGAAATATTCATCTTGCTGTTTTATTTTTATATTATGTTTTTGTTTTCGCAAATTACGGGACGCAAATTTACGCATTATCCACGAATATACCTAATAATACGACATAAAAATACCTTATTTTTCCAAACATTACCATAAGAAAGTGATTTATGGACTACTCAAGAAATTCTTATATAAATAAAAATATAACCACTTTGTTGTAAACCCAATTTGTTAATATAACATGAGTCCGACGAATTACGAATTATAAGTGGAGACCTCTGCAAAAGTCTTTTTACACTCAAAAACTACTATTGATAATCAATGAGTTATATTTATGATTTCGCTATCTATATGAGGTTTTGCAGCGGTCTCGTATTGTCAATTCCTAATTCCTTTCGCTTCTTTTTCCAGAAATCATTTATATTATTAAAATCTTCTCTATACTCAAAATCTTCATAAGAAGGTTCAAACCAATGAAAAACTACAGCCTGCTTGGCGATTCTGCAAACATAAAATCCTGTTTTATCCTCTCGGCAAAAAAAACATACCTCTCCTAATCTATCTTTTAGATGATTTCTCCAGTCCATTGTATTATCCCAACTACTAAATTCCGGATTATATTGTCCCCCTTCTTTAAAGTTTTTAGTGAGATATTTTGTCTCCCTATAAAAACTATAACCATACATAGAGTTATATCTATTTATTGTATCCTGTGTTATATTTTTCCAAAAAAAAGTTTCTAAGTTTCTCCTTAATGAGTTCTTTAGGCAAGGAACATTCGCCACAAGGATAGTACTCGCTGCATATATCTTTTTCTCGTTGTCATTACCTGTATTACCTGTACGATATTCAAGGACATAATAACTGCTTTTGTCAATCATATTACATCTTGATATAAAAAAGACAAGACTTCCAAGGCAAAATACTAATCCTCCTAAACAGAACTTTCTCATATTCATAATCTTCCTTCTATTTCTATTTCAATTTCTTTTGACATCATTGTTACGAATGGCTTATATCCTCTCATGTATTGGAGGATAAACCAAGAACAGAATCCATCAGCAGCCTCTTGGAAGAATATGTCGGAAACTCCGGTTTCGCTTAAATCGTATCCTCGTTCATCCCTCGGACAAGTCAGATGGCTGAGTATTTCACCCCAAGGAGCAGCCTTGTCTCGTACATTCTCCATTGAGCCAAATTCATCAATATTTCTCATCATTCTCCATATCGTTTTTTTTGATTCCCAATTCTTTGCATTTTGTTTTATAGAAGCTTTTTATATCATTGAAGTCCTGGTAAGTACTTTCACCTTTAACAATATCTACAAACATATGAAATCCATAACCTGTATCATTAATTATAATGCTATAGATTCCTGTCCCATTTTTACGTTTACAAAACATAACATTTCCCAATTCATCCTTAAAATGAGGTAAAATATGAAGGATTAGAGCCTTGACATAGTTGAAATTACACTACCTGATTGCGCTTTCTAATACTTAGAATCTTGTCTTCTTTATCCATATTTCAGGTTAGAAGAAGTAGTTCAGTTACTTTCGATGGAACACCAACCCAAAACTTATTCTTTTTTTGTTTCTTCTATTTAGTAATGGGCAGATTTTTATCGAACGTACTATAGCCGTTATCTCATCGCTAATTTTGAGATTCTCATACCTTTTATTATTATCTTGATAGAAGAATGGCTTATCATTGTAGATATTGAAAATGTTATTCGTTCTTTCTATATTTATAATTAATACGCATCGAAAAAGAGCTGTATCAGTGGATAGTGTTTCTTCTATCATAGATGATAATGATGGCTCTAAAAGCATTATTATTTGAGAGCGTTCGTGCTCTATAATGTTTACGATATCACTTCTATCTCCAAAAGCCTTATAATATGTATTATCTAATAATTTTACCTTTTGTCCATAAAGTTGTGTGTTAACAACTATAATGAATAATAAGAGTACCCAGTAGTTAATTTTCATATTTAATCATTATTTTGCTTTATCTAAGAGATGTACGTTGTCAAACGAAAGTGCACAACTGCAAATATAGTTATTTATGCTGTAATTTCATTCTTTTATGCTCAGAAATTCTTTTATTGGTTGAATTTTGCTTTATAGTTCCTCTTATCCTTTTAATTTTCTCCCTTTGCCCTAAATATACATCTCTTGGTGTAAGATGATCCAACGATTCATGAAACCTGCTCTCATTATAGTATTTCACCCATTGGACAATAGCCTTTTCTAATTCAGAGGGACAGAAATAATACGCGAGTTCGGGATAAAACTTTGTTGAGCTCATGCCTCGTGTATTCTTGAGTATCCAACTCATTCATGGGCTAAAGGCTAAAATGAAGAACAAGCTGATGCCGATGTGGGATAAGATTATGTTAAGAAAACGCTATATCATCGAGTGTATCAATGAACTCTTGAAGAATAAAGCTAACCTCGTACACTCGCGACATCGCTCGATACACAACTTCATCATGAACCTATGTTCTGCCCTAACAGCCTATTGCTTTTTGACAATAAACCTGAGGCTCTACCTGTTTATGTCGAAAAATCAAAGCAGTTAGAACAGTTTGCATACTAATCTTATTCCGAACTCGCATATCTTTAGTAACATAACCAACTGCAAAAAGAGGAAAGGCTTTAGCAAGAAGTGAAATAAGCCAAGAACCCATTATCATTAAAGATTTCGTTTTTATCAACCCACTTATTTAAAAGTTTCTACTATCACTATATGCCTACTCTTCTGTTTTTTCCTGTAAGAAATTGTAATTGTCCTACCCTTTATTTGAGGATATGCATGCAACTGCTCAAAAGAAATGACACTCTCTTTTTTCATAGCAAGATATTGTTTTGCCTGTTCTATATATTCAGGACAACATTCTTTATAGTCAATTTGGTTTTCTATGATTTTATCGTAAAATGTCTTTTGGAATTGTATAGACAAGTCTTTAATGGTTGGCCAATGATATCGATATAAATAATCCTCTTGTTCTTGAGAAGTCCAAAGATTGTACTTTTGCTTTATATTCCTTATCAACCTACTTCTTTCAGAAGAAAAATCCAGCCATGCAGCAGGTGTGTCGTCTGTTGTTTCCTGTTTTATGCCGATGATAATGCTTTCCCGCAAGTTTATAACACGAATGCCTTTCTGAACGATAAGAGTTGTTCCGTCAAGAGTGAAGTAGGTCAATGGTGTGATGTATAAAGTATCATTTCTTTTTTCAAACTTGAAATCTTCTTCGTCAATACTTGGTAAATTCAAAATAAATCCATCAATGACATATTGCTTCCCATTTCTTACACAAGAAGCAATACTCCCTTCTGCCAAACTATCTCTCAAAAGTTTAACTTCCCCATTACTTCTTTTGTTTAAGATATTTATTAAATACTCCGCAGTTTCTTTCGGAGTCTCTTGTACGTTGAAACTATCTGTTACAATCCATTTCCCATCCGTTAGTAGATATGTCTTATAGACAGCACCACTGTTTGGTAGAAATTCATTTTCTGCTGTTTCCTTTATCATTCTCTTTTCTATGGCAATAGCAAAAATGTAATATTGCTTTATGTTCGCATTGATATATCGTTCTATATCTTTGGTGTATATATGCATCTGCTCACTGTCCTTTCCTTTCCAAAAGCCATTTTTATTATATACATCCCAATATTCACGTTCTCTTTCCGTACGACCAAGAAAATAGACAGTATACAAGTTTGTTGCATTTTCTCCAGAGAAGTATGGTAACAAGGTAGCCTCGCCGTCTGTAAATATCAAAGAGGATGTCCTGTTTTGAATATTCAAAAAATTAAAATTCTTTTGGCTTTTGCAACAAAAAGATGTCGTACTTATCAATATTAGAGATAATATAAAAGCTATATGTTTCATTTTCATTGCTCTTGTAAAATTACATTACCTTCTTTAGTTTCATCAAATTTAGTTTTCATAAACTGTTCTGGATCTACTCTTTTTTTTACCACCATAGAAGATTCCATCCCGTGATGCCTCAATATGTACATGCCGATATTGTGATAAAATATTTCTTGCGTTTCCTGTATTTCCTGTTAAACCTATTATTTCCCCATGCATTACTTTTGTATTCTTCGAAACCGAAAAAGATTGAAGATGGCAATACTTTATCCAAATGTCAATACCATCTTTATCTTTTGATTTTACCGTCACCACTATTCCCAAATCTCCTTTGGTATCTCTTGCCTCTACAACAATTCCACAGAGCATGGATTTTAAAGGAGTCCCTACTGAAGCTAAAATATCAACTCCCATATGATAATATCCTTTTGGATGTTTTTTTGTTATAACGTTTCACACGATGAAATCTATTCTTATTAACATTGTTGCTTTGATTATTTAGTCGTGGATTATCCACAGGGTCCGCATATTCAAAACATTGCTCGCATTCTTTTGTACACTTTCTTTCCTTTGCTTCAATCTCTACGCTCCCTACTGCCTGTGGCGATGTTATGATAATTCGTGCCATATGTACGTTGTCAAACAAAAGTGCACAACTGCAAATATAGTTATTTATGCTGTAATTTCATTCTTTTATGCTCAGAAATTCTTTTGTTGATTGAATTTTGCTTTATAGTTTCTCTTATCCTTTTAACCCTTGCCCTAAATATACATTTCTTGATGTAAGATTGTCCAATGATTCGAGACCTCTGCAAAACTCTTCATACAATTTGCCTTTCTCAAATATTTTTCGTACCTTTATCGTATGAAACAGAAGTTATCCTCTCCAAGTTTTGCTGACCTATTCCTTGGGCAAAGAAAGGTCAAGCAGACATTCTTTTCACAAATAAATACAAGTCATTGACTGGGCACCTATTCGTGCTATGAGACCTCTGCAAAAGTCTTTTTACACTCAAAAGCTACTATTGATAATCAATGAGTTATATTTATGATTTCGCTATCTATATGAGGTTTTGCAGAGGTCTCAATACATAAATTCTTCAAGGAATAATATTCAGAAATATCATTATCTTGAATTATTGAGATTATATCTTTCTTTTTCATTAAAAGGAACTATATTATATACGATTAACAGCTTATTTAACAGGTACAAAACGACTAACGTCGCCCCACTGATTTTTCATAACGAGCGTATCCTTGCGAAATGAAATATGTTGTACGATAGTTGTTCCATCAGCGTCTATAGTCATACTATCGCCTGCAAACTGATAAGGTATTGCCACAATAGGATATTCATCTACATAATACAAACTATCCTTATCGATTTTTAACACAGTAACCTCATCACCACTTGGCGCCCAAAAACCAAATAATCGGAACTGAAGACTATGCTGAGGCGAAGATGCCATGCAAGACAGCATAATAAAAACTACTATTGAAATAATATATATTTTTTTCATATTTGAATATCTTATGTAATATATAACTCAATTGTTGAATATAGTATAATTGTGTAGTCTCTTTTTAAAATGAGACTATCAATTTTTGATTCTATAATTAGTACTGCCTGATTTCTATATGAAACGCAGGATCATGAAAATTAAATGGATCTAATAATTTTGTCACTCTCCTAGATAGCGCACTGTGAAATGCTGATTGTTTATCAATAGGAACTCTCTGAAAAGAAATATCAATAACATTCATTCTTTTTAATGTTTCAGGTGTTCCACAATTGTACGTTGTCAAACAAAAGTGCACAACTGCAAATGTAGTTATTTATGCTGTGATTTCATTCTTTTATGCTCAGAAATTCTTTTATTGGTTGAATTTTGCTTTATAGTTTCTCTTATCCTTTTAATTTCTTCCCCTTGTCCTAAATATACATTTCTTGGTGTAAGATTGTCCAACGATTCATGAAACCTCCTCTCATTATAGTATTTCACCCATTGGGCAACAGCCTTTTCTAATTCAGAGGGACAGCAATAATAGATTATAAACTATGAAAAACGTGGTTGTTTATTGCACTTCGATTTGAAATGTACACCATTACCATCCATTTTATTACACAATATAGGCTATGTTTCAATACGATATACTGCACTTTGCCCCACAATATAGCCCACTTTTCTGGGGCAAAGTCAAGACATGAAGAAACGTTATGCTTTCAGTTGGGCTTCGAGGGCTTCGTCTTCGGCGTTGGGTTTGAACTTGCGGTAGACGAAATTTTCGCTCAGATAGTTTTTGCGCACAACGGGATTGGCGGCCAGTTCCTCTGAAGGACCATCGAAGAGGATGCGGCCTTCGAACAACAGATAGGCACGGTCGCAGATGGAAAGGGTTTCCTGCACGTTGTGGTCGGTGATGAGAATGCCGATGTTGCGATATTTCAAGCGCCACACGATGTGCTGAATATCCTCCACGGCTATGGGGTCGACGCCGGCAAAAGGCTCGTCGAGCATGATGAATTTGGGGTCGATGGCCAAGCAACGGGCAATCTCTGTGCGACGTCTTTCGCCGCCCGAGAGCTGGTCGCCCTTGTTCTTTCGCACTTTTGTTAAGCGGAACTCGCGAATCAGACTCTCCAATTTCTCCACCTGACCGGCGTGCGACAGGCGGGTCATCTCGAGCACTGACATGATATTATCCTCGACACTCATCTTGCGAAACACGCTCGCCTCCTGCGGCAAATAGCCGATGCCGGCGCGCGCCCGCTTATAAACGGGATAGTCGGTGATTTCCTTTTCGTCTAAGAAAACATGCCCCTCGTTGGGCACCACCAAACCCGTTGTCATATAAAAAGAGGTGGTCTTGCCCGCACCATTAGGCCCAAGCAGCCCCACAATCTCACCTTGTTTCACGTTAATGCTCACGCCATTGGCCACCGTTCGTTTGCCATAGCGTTTCACCAATCCCTCGGTGCGCAGCGTTGTCAGTTTCTGTTCTTCCATATCAAAACATGCGTTGGCTGCAAAGTTATAGCTATTCGGCTGACTGACAAAATAAAAAATAAAAACTATGTGCACGAAATCACTTTTTCAAAGGATTTTGGTTACTTTTGCACCCAAAAGAAGACAGGTAACACTTATGTTGGTTCTCAAACTCTTACACAAATATCTCACGACCTTTGGGCGCTATCTGATGCTCATGGGACGCTCGATAGCGGTTCCCGATCGCATGCGCATGTTCCTCAAACGTTACAGCAAAGAGATGGCGCAATTAGGCGTCGACTCGATAGGCATCGTGATACTCATCTCGTTTTTCATTGGCGCAGTGATTTGCATTCAAATGAAAATGAACATTCAAAGTCCATGGATGCCGCGCTGGGTTTCGGGCTACACCACACGCGAAATTATGCTCTTAGAGTTCTCGAGCAGCATCATGTGTTTGATTCTTGCAGGAAAAGTGGGGTCGAACATCGCCTCAGAACTCGGCACGATGCGCGTCACCCAGCAGATTGATGCCTTGGACATCATGGGCGTGAACTCGGCCAACTATCTCATTCTGCCCAAGATTTTGGGGCTCATCACAATGATGCCCTTCCTGGTTATCTTCAGTTCGGCCATCGGCATTGTGGGCGCATACAGCACCGCATACATCGGCCACATCCTCACCCCCGACGACCTCACGCTCGGCTTGCAGCACGCATTCAACGCCTGGTTCATCTGGATGAGCATCATCAAGAGCATGTTCTTCGCCTTCATCATCGCCAGCGTGTCATCGTTCTTCGGCTACACCGTTGAAGGAGGCTCCGTAGAAGTGGGAAAAGCCAGCACCGATGCCGTGGTGTCGAGCAGTGTTTTAATTCTATTTTCTGACGTATTTCTCACACAATTACTCTCATGATCGAAGTAAAGCATCTCTACAAATCGTTTGCCGACAAAGAAGTGTTGAAAGACATCAGCACCACCTTTGAAGACGGAAAAACCAATCTCATCATCGGCCAAAGCGGAAGCGGCAAGACCGTTTTAATCAAAAATCTCGTGGGATTGCTCACACCCACGCAGGGAAACATCTTCTACGACGGGCGCAACCTCATGCAGATGAACAAAAAAGAAAAAGCAATGCTGCGCCGCGAGATGGGGATGATTTTCCAAAACGCCGCACTTTTCGACTCGCTTTCCGTGCTCGAAAACGTGATGTTCCCGCTCGACATGTTCTCAACCATGACCTATCACGACCGCGTGAAACGTGCCCAGGAATGCTTAGCCCGCGTGAACCTGATTGACGCGCAGCAGAAATTCCCCGGCGAAATCTCGGGCGGCATGCAGAAACGCGTCGCCATAGCCCGCGCAATCGTGATGAATCCCAAATACCTTTTCTGCGATGAGCCCAACTCGGGACTCGACCCCAAAACCTCATTGGTTATCGACCAACTGCTCTCGAGCATCACCAAAGAATACAATATGACCACCATCATCAACACCCACGACATGAACTCGGTGATGGGCATTGGCGAAAATATCGTCTTCATCTATAAAGGCCGAAAGGAATGGCAGGGCAACAAAGACGAAGTGGTGACCTCGACCAACAAAAAGCTCAACGAACTGGTCTTCGCCAGCGAGCTGTTCAAGAAGGTAAAAGAGGTGGAGATTGCCGAAAACGAAAAGTAATCTTCCACCATCGTCGGCGCACACGACGCCACCATTCCCCCAAGCATAACGCAAAGTGTAGCGCGTGGTTATGGCTCAATATCGACCCAAAAACCACGCGCTACACATTTATTTTCGTCGTCATTGCCGCGCAACAAGCCCGCAATGACGCGCCAAACATCCCACGCACACGCCACAAGATTCGCCCGCTCCGATTTTAATCGCTTCTTTCTTTGCACCACATTTGCGGTTCAACTGCAAACATGTTCCAAAACTGCATTTTGCTTGCAGTTCAACTGCAAATATGTTCCAAAATTGCATGTTGCTTGCGGAACTTCCGCAAATATAACACAAAACTGCATGTTGCTTGCAGTTCGCCCGCAAATATGTTACAAAATTGCATGGTGCTTGCGGAACTTCCGCAAATATGTTACAAAATTGCATTTTGCTTGCGGAACTTCCGCAAATATGACACAAAACTGCATGATGCTTGCGGTTCGCCCGCAAATATGTTACAAAATTGAATATTGCTTGCGGAACTCCCGCAAATATAACACAAAACTGCATGTTGCTTGCGGAACTTCCGCAAGCAACATGCAAAAATGCGCATCATTTGCGGCAGTTCCGCAAATGATGCGCAAAACGAAAAAATGTTCGTCGCAGTCAGCGCAAATACCACGCGCCATCGTGCTCCACCATCGGCACAACAACTTGCTCTGACGAGCCGTCGCCATACCTAAAAGTGAGGAAGGCATTGCCCGTGTGCTGCGCTTCGTCGATGGTTGCATGCGCCACGGCAACGCTTTTCAGTCCGTCGTGCTCGTTTTGTTGCTGTTCGATGAACATTTTTGCGTTTAGAATAAGCTGCGAACGATAGGTCGAAGGCAAACTGTCGGGCCGATAGGTGGCATCGACAAACGCGGCATAGTTGCCGTTTAAAAGCTGCTGATAATAACGCAGAGCCGCTTTGCCTACGGGTTTTGCGGGGTCGCTGAGAATGTGTTTACAACTAAAAAGCGACAACAGCATGCACCCCAATACTATGATTTTCGTCATCCTGCAAAGACGCACGAGACGTGCGTTCACCTTATTATATATGTCGTCTGTCACTTTCCACCATCCGGAACTGGCATCACTTCTGCCGTATGAAGATGTTGATGGGGCAGCCGTGCATGCTCCAGTTCTCGCGAATTTTGTTTTCAAGAAAGCGGCGGTAATTCTCCTTCACATACTGCGGGAGGTTGGCATAGAACACGAAGGAGGGGATTTGCGTGTTGGGGAGCTGCGTGCAATATTTGATTTTGATGTATTTTCCCTTGACGCTTTGTGGCGGGAAGGCCTCGATGATGGGCAACATCACTTCGTTGAGCTTCGACGTTCCGACGTGTGTCTTGCGGTTGAGATAAACCTGTTTTGCCGTTTCCAAAACGCGGAAGATGCGCTGTTTGGTGAGGGCCGAAGCAAAGATGATGGGGAAATCGACGAAGGGTGCCATGCGGTTTCGGATGGCCGCTTCGAACGTGTCGATTACCTTTTGCGACTTTTCCTGCACCAAGTCCCATTTGTTCACCACCACAACGAGACTTTTGTTGTTCTTTTGTATCAACTGAAAGATGTTCATGTCCTGCGCTTCCACGCCGCGTGTCGCATCGAGCATGAGTATGCATACGTCGCTGTTTTCTATGGCGCGTATCGATCGCATCACGCTATAAAACTCAAGATCCTCGTTCACTTTATTCTTGCGGCGGATTCCTGCGGTGTCGACTAAGTAGAAATCAAAACCAAACTTGTCGAACCGCGTGTAGATGCTGTCGCGCGTGGTGCCGGCAATCTCGGTCACAATGTTGCGGTCCTCGCCGATGAAAGCATTGATGATGCTGCTCTTTCCTGCATTAGGCCGCCCTACAACGGCGAAACGTGGAATATCATCCTCTATGGTTTCCGGGTTTTCTTGGGGCAGCTTGCCGATGATAAGGTCGAGCAAATCGCCCGTTCCGCCACCCGTGGCAGCGCTCACACACTGCGGATCGCCTAAGCCAAGACGATAGAATTCGGCCGCCTGATAGTAATCGGCGCTGTTGTCTACCTTGTTGGCCACCAAGATAACGGGCAACTTTGTGCGACGAAGAATGGTGGCAACATCTTCGTCCCAATCGGTAACGCCGGTAGTTACGTCCACCAAGAAGAGCACCAAATCGGCCTCTTCGGTGGCAACCAACACCTGACGGCGAATGGCATCCTCAAACACATCGTCGGAGTTGACCACCCATCCGCCCGTATCCACAACGGAGAACTCCTTTCCATTCCAGCTGCATTTGCCATACTGTCGGTCGCGAGTGGTGCCGGCCGTGTCGCTGACAATCGCCCTACGCGACTGCGTGAGGCGATTAAAAAGCGTAGATTTTCCCACATTGGGACGCCCTACGATAGCTACTAAATTTGCCATAATTGTTGTTTAATTTCTGAAGTTATACATTCTTCGGCCCTCCTTCTTGCGGAGAGTGTGCCCTCAGTCTATTCAGGGCCTTATGATAAATGATGGAACTTGCGTCCCAATGGATGATTGATGGAGTATGCCTTGGTGCGCCACTTACTCGGGATTATAACCAAAGCTATTGAGCTCGCGCTGCGAAGAGCGCCAATCTTTATCGACTTTCACAAAAGTTTCAAGGAAGATTTTCTTCGCAAAAAACTTCTCGAGAGCCTTGCGCGCCTCGGTGTTTACCTTTTTCAACGCCACCCCTTGGTGCCCAATGATGATACCTTTTTGGCTGTCGCGCTCCACATAGATGACGGCGTTGATGCGGATTGCGGTCTCTGTCTCCTTGAATTGCTCCACACGCACCTCTACGCTGTAAGGAATTTCCTTGTCGTAATAGAGCAAAATCTTCTCGCGAATGATTTCGCTCACGAAGAATTTGGCGGGCTTGTCGGTGAGCTGTTCCTTATCGAAATAGGCGGGCGACTCAGGCAAAAGCTCCTTGATACGCCTCAACAAAATGTCGATGCCAAACTTATTCTTGGCCGAAAGGGGCAGTATCTCGGCGTTGGGCAGCAGCGTGTGCCAGCGCGAAACGATGTCGCCGAGCTGCTGTTGATTGGTCTCGTCAATCTTGTTTACCAGCAAAAGCACAGGAATTTGCATGCGCTTCACCTTGTCTAAGAAGTCGAGATTCTTCTCAGGATTTTCCACCACGTCGGTCACATAAAGCAGAATGTCAGCATCGGTGAGTGCCGATTCCGAGAAAGCCAGCATCATCTCTTGCATCTTATAATTGGGCTTCAACACGCCCGGTGTGTCGGAAAACACAATCTGGCAATCGTCTTCATTCACGATTCCCATGATGCGATGGCGTGTGGTTTGCGCCTTAAACGTAGCAATGCTGATGCGTTCGCCCACCAACTGATTCATCAAGGTGCTTTTTCCCACGTTGGGATTGCCCACGATGTTTACAAAACCTGCTTTGTGTATCATCTTCTTTTAGGTGAATATCCATAAAAAAAACGCATCGCCCTCCTGACGGATAAGACAGATGCGTTTCTTATTCTTATTTCGTTTTACAACCTATTTTGCTGCACCTACGCCTGCACCGTCGTATGCCCAGCGCAAATAAGCTGCACCGTTTACGAATCCGGCACCGAAAGCTGTGAGAATGATGTTATCGCCTTTCTTGAGCGTTTTCTCAAAGTCCCACAACACAAGTGGCATACAAGCGGCACTCGTGTTGCCATAACGCTGAATGTTGACCAACACTTTCTCCATCGGTGCGCCAATACGTTTGGCCACAGCTTCGATGATTCGGAGGTTTGCCTGATGCGGAACGACATAATCTACATCGTCCATCGTGAGATGATTGCGCTTCAACAACTCCTCGCAGTCATTGCCCATGGCGTTCACTGCATAGCGGAACACGAAACGTCCCTCCTGATAAGTGTAGTGCATGCGATGATCAACAGAGTAATGGGATGCAGGGAATACCGATCCACCCGCTTTCACATGCAAGAAAGGAAGCCCCTTTCCGTCTGTGCGATGATAGGAATCTATCAAGCCAATGTTTTCCTCTTCAGTCCCTTCCACCAGCACTGCTCCTGCACCATCGCCAAACAAAGGACAAGTAGTGCGGTCTTGATAATCGGTAATGGCCGACATTTTATCAGCGCCAATCACGATAATTCGTTTGTGCCGACCGCTCTGTATCATGTTAGAAGCCACGTCAAGCGCATACATAAAGCCGCAACATGCTGCTGCGAAATCGAATGCAAAGGCGTTCTTTAGCTCTAATTTCCCCAACACAATAGAAGCCGTTGAGGGATGAGGATAATCAGGCGTCGTGGTAGCAACGATGACCGCATCAATTGAATCAGGGTCGACTCCTGTCTTTTTCAGCAGAAGTTTGGCAGCTTTTCGTGCCATGTAGGACGTGCCTAAGCCTTCTTCTACCAGCAGGCGACGCTCCTTAATACCCGTTCGCGTGACTATCCATTCATCATTGGTGTCGACCATGCGCGAGAGTTCATCATTATTGAGAACATAATCGGGCACATAACCTGCCACACCGGTGATGATGGCGTTGATATTCTTCATTATTCTGCTACTTCCTTAACAACAGCAACCTTACCTCTATAATAACCGCAAGTAGGGCAAACTGTGTGATAAACGTAATAGCCACCGCAGTTAGGGCATACTGCCAACGTAGGAGCTACTGCCTTATCGTGCGTTCTTCTTTTAAGTGTACGCGTCTTTGACTGTCTTCTTTTAGGATGTGCCATAATTTTTTAAATTAATTTTTTGTTTATTCTTCGAGTTTCAATTGCGACAAAGCTGCCCACCGTGGATCCATTGTTTCCTCTCCATTCACATCACTACTTCGGGTAGTCGAGAGTGCTTTCAGCTTCTCTATCATTGCAGGGTTACATTTTCCAGGTGCATGCACATGCTTGATAGGAATGCAGAGTTCAATAAATTCATAGATAAACCATGCAACATCGAGTATTCCTTCATCCTCGGCCACCGTCACAAGGTCATCATCTTCGGCATAGCTTTCGCCCATTTTCACAGCCAAATGGTTCTCAGTTTCAATGGGTTGCTCCATATCTTCGAGACACACATCACAGGAAATCACCACGTGGCCGGTTGTATGAAACGTCAAATCGAAATAGTCATCGGTGCGATTAATCACCAATATTGTTTGCAAATGGCCACGCCTCACTTCCGCAGCTTCTAACGACTGAAAAAATGAATCATCCAAGTTGAACACACGCTTTGTCTCGCCTTGTGCCAACGCTTTGAGGTCTATTTGAAACGATTCGGTACGCTCCATACGGGCTGCAAAGTTACAAATATTTTCCGTAAACTGCCAACGAAAGTAAAAAAAATGTCGGTTTGTGGCAGCAACCACATTTCATCTGCAATGAGGGGACCCCATAAACCGATGCTTTTTATGCTGCAACAACTGCCGCTGCCTATCGTTTGTCATCCTTCAGCGGGAACAATCCATAGAGTTCGGCATCAATTTGGTCGGTGATTTTTTGAAAATCCTGCGCACTGTTTTCAAAGTCTATGTTGTCACCATCGACGATTATAAGATGTCCTTTATAACCCTTTATCCAGGCTTCATAACGATTGTTGAGCCCAGTGAGATAGTCAATGCGAATGCTTTTCTCGAATTCGCGGCCACGCTTGCCAATATGATTGACCAAAGTAGGGATGCTTGAGCGGATGTAAATCATCAAATCGGGCAGCTCAACCAATGAAATCATCAGGTCGAAGAGGTCGGAATAATTAGCAAAATCGCGATCGCTCATCATCCCCATCGCGTGCAAGTTGGGTGCAAAGATGCGTGCATCCTCAAAAATCGTGCGGTCTTGAATAATCGTATCTTTGCTCTTTGCAATCTCCACCACCTCTTTAAAACGCTTGTTCAAGAAATAAACTTGCAGATTAAACGACCACCGCGGCATGTCGGCATAGAAGTCGTCGAGATAGGGATTGTTGTCAACGGGTTCAAAACGGGGCGTCCAATGAAAACGCTTGGCCAGCATACGTGTGAGCGTTGTTTTGCCACTTCCAATGTTTCCGGCGATTGCAATATGCATAATTCAATGAAAATAGGGTTAGAATAATCCAAATAAATGGGCATCGATTTTATCGACAATGCCCGCAAAATCTTTTTTATTGTGCAGATAATCAAGCGGGTCTACCTCCACAACGAGCACTTTTCCTTTGTATCGCTGAAACACAAACTCCTCGTAAAGCTGGTTCAAGCGCTCCAAATATTCTAAAGGAATCTGCTGTTCATAGTCGCGTCCGCGCTTCTGAATGTTCTTCACTAAATTCGGAACACTCGACCGTAGATAAATCATCAAATCGGGATAGCGCAAGATAGTGGTCATCGAGGCGAAGAGTTCCATGTAGGTTTGGAAGTCGCGCGCACTGAGATTGCCCATCCGATAGTTGTTCTCGGTAAACACATAGACGCCTTCATAGATGCTGCGATCCTGCACAAAGGTTTCTTTTCTGTCACTCTTTGCCAACGCAAGCAAATCTTTAAAGCGTTCTTTAAGAAAGAACACTTCCATGTTGAACGACCACCGTGGAATGTCCTTATAATAGTCTTCCAAATAGGGATTATAGTCCACCGCTTCGTATTTCGGTGTCCATCCATAATGCTTGGCAAGGAGTGCGGTGAGCGTTGTCTTTCCGCTGCCAATGTTTCCGGCAATTGCAATGTGCACGTTGTGGGTTGTTTTCGCGATAAGATAATGGATAAAAACTGGCTATTCAGCCTTGGGTGGATAATGCAACTGGGCATCCGTGATGCCATTAAGCACCTCGTCAAGATATTTTTGGGCTTCATAACGCGCCATAGGCAAGTCTTGCAGCAGATAGTTTCCGCAATCCATGGGCGATGCACCCGGTATCTCTCCTTCATAATGGGCAATGAAATCAAATGTGCGACGCAACAAATCCAACACGTCACGGCTTTCTAAATCGCCCTGCACGATGAGGTAATTGCCCGTCAGACAGCCCATCGGTCCCCAATAAACAATGCGCGTTTTCCACTCAGCATCATTACGCAGAAAAGTCGCTGCAAGATGTTCTATGGTGTGAATAGCACCATTATGCAATGCAGGTTCACGATTGGGCAATTTCATGCGCACGTCAAATGTTGTCACAATCTCATCGCCCACACGATCTTTTCGGCTCACATAAACACCACGCTGCAACTGCTCGTGGTTCACTGTGAAACTCGGTATTTTCTCCATTTTCTACTTCCTTTTTTAATTTATTGCAATGCTTCGTTTTGCTGTTGCAGCAACTCTACAAAGCGATTTGTCACCTCAAAACTACCATCGGCCAACCGATCCCAGAAATCAAAATACATCTCTGCCTTATGGTCTTTTAATGGAACATCGCTGATGATGCGAAAACTCACAAACGGTACATCAAACGTGTGGCACACTTGCGCAATGCTGCAACTCTCCATATCCACGGCTTTGGCCTCGGGAAAATGCTGCATAATTTCACACATCTTTTCACGTGTATCCACGAACCAGTCGCCACTCACCGTTAAACCCATTGATATTGTGGAGCAATCTGTACCAAATTGCTGCACAATTACATTGAGTTTATCCGACAATATATACCGTTTTGGCATGCCCATAATCTGCCCATAGGCGCAATTATCGCCGCAATAGGCATCGTGATAGGTCGTTTCAGCGGCCACAACCACGTCACCCATGTTGAGCGAAGGGTCGGCACCACCCGCACATCCCGAAGAGATAATCACATCGGGATGATGCTTCTCTATCATCATAGTGGCTCCTATGGCGGCATTCACCTTACCGATGCCACATTTTTGCAGTACAACATTGGGGTCGTTTCCAAACACCTTTTGCAGTTGCGCAAACTCTTTGTCCATTGCAACGATAATCCCGATTTTCATTATTCCCGTTGATTTTGCCTACAAAGTTAATAAAAAATATTGGTGCAAAGCCTTGCACCTTGCACAGATTTAGAATGATTTTTATCGCATTTGATGTCGAAAGCATCAGCGAACAATGCTATATGAGATGGCTTGGGGCCATCCCCTAATAAAAAAGTATGCTAACAATCTTGCCACTCCCATAAGCTATAGATAGGAACCTCTTCGCACATTCTTAAAAGGAACAAATACATTTCCCGATAGTTACCCGAGTTCGGGATAAGATTAGTATGCAAACAGTTCTAACTGCCTTGATTTTTCGACATAAACAGGTAGTGCCTCAGGTTTATTGTCACAAAAACAATAGGCTGTTAGAGCAGAACATAGGTTCATGATAAAGTTGTGTATCGAGCGATGTCGCGAGTGTACGAGGTTAGCTTTATTCTTCAAAAGTCCATTGATGCACTCGATGATATAGCGTTTTCTTAACATTACTTTACGATTTCTGTAACGTTTTCCATTGCCATTCTGGTTGGGTAAATGCAGGTTTTTCTTCAGCTCACCATCCAAATTTTTGTCAAACTCATCAATAATACAGAATATTTCTGTAACTTTGTCCTTGGTAATCATCGCTATATTTGTTTTATAAGTTACTGATTTTCAGCTATGAAGTTACAAAATAATAGCGAGGCCACCAACTTTTTTAAGCAATTTTCTTATCCCGAACTCGCGTAAATTATGAAAAAAATATTATTTTTATTACTGTTATCAACATTGCTCAATGTTGTATATAGCTGCAAAGGTGGAGGTACACTTAATACAAATATAGAAAAAACGTATAATGGATATGAATTGAAGTTCATTGCATTTAAGGTGTATAACTCTGGTCTTATCTCAGAGAAGAGCAAGGATTTATTAAATCTTTTCAAACATATGCGTATGACTATCATCAAAGATACGCTTATAATTAACGATGACAATAAGATTGTTTTTAGTATTCAGCAGGCAGATTCCAAACAATTTTATAATCATCGTTATGGAATATCAAATTTCTATGCAAAGGAACTTAATAAATTGGGATATAAAGATGGTGGTAACACCATAACCTTTTTAAAGCCTGAGGATTATGTTGGACAAGAAACTTGGACTCGCAACTATATAGATATGTTAGGATTGGGTGTCATTGCCGGAAAATATATTTTCTTTCCTTGTATTCTAACCGGTGGTGAAGAAGAGAACGCCATGCTTATCTACGAGATACCTCGTGAAGTTAAGCTCTCTAACACTATTAATAGAAGAGGCGATAGCAGTGATGCAGATTCAAAACAAGTCTTAGGAACATCATCTGAAAATTTCTTTGATGGAAAAGACATTAGCATAGATAAGTTTGGAATTGATACTACAAAAACGATGTTTGATGAATATACCTTGCCGAAAGGAAATATAGAAAATATAACAGATAAAGTAAAAACAATCATTATCAATGGGAAAAAGAAGCCATTTAAGGATTATATAAATTCGTGTGTGAATGAAATCTTTCCGTTACCAAGTTATCAAGGATATGACATTTTTATCATATACTTTGAATATGGAGATAGTGAATATTGGGAAATGTGTATATCTGATAAGGGAATTATAAATGGTGATACTCAAAAAATGACAGTGCATTACACGTGGGATGATTGGGGAGATGAAAATCAAGAAAATGCAGATTATAGTAAGCTTAGTTTCCAAATTTATCCGAATTATGTAATGTGCTTAAAAGGAGAAAAGCGAGAAAGCGGGAAAACAAAAGAGCGTAGAAGATACTATCGCATCAATTCAAAAGGTAGCTTTGAAGAGATAAAATAATGTATCTTGGTGATGGGCGGTTGGTCCAACGGCAAGACAATAGCGAACATCCCGAAATCAAATATTATTTACTCGAGTTCGGGATAAGATTAGTATGTAAATAGTTCTAACTGCTTTGATTTTTCGACATAAACAGGTAGAGCCTCAGGTTTATTGTCAAAAAAACAATAGGCTGTTAGAAGCAGAACATAGGTTCATGATAAAGTTGTGTATCGAGCGATGTCGCGAGTGTACGAGGTTAGCTTTATTCTTCAAAAGTCCATTGATGCACTCGATGATATAGCGTTTTCTTAACATTACTTTACGATTTCTGTAACGTTTTCCATTGCCATTCTGGTTGGGTAAATGCAGGTTTTTCTTCAGCTCACCATCCAATTTTTTGTCAAACTCATCGATAATACAGAATATTTCTGTAACTTTGTCCTTGGTAATCATCGCTATATTTGTTTTATAAGTTACTGATTCACAGCTATAAAGTTACAAAATAATAGCGAGATTACCAACTTTTTAAGCAATTTTCTTATCCCGAACTCGCGTAATCTTGCAACAATAAATCTCGTTTCATTTCCATCCTATTTAATATTTTTGCGGTTATCCGCATTTTTATCAGCTGCAAATACACATAATTACCCCTGTTAAGACAAATATATTCCGGAATTATTTTTATGGTATCCCTGGCATCGTAGCCATCGCTTATAAAGCTTATCCGTAACAATTAACACGTCATTCGGGAGCACAACATCTCATTTCCGGGTTAAAAAACGGGAAAAGTAGCGCCGATATTTGGGTATGTTTCATATTTGTTGTATATTTGTGCAATGAAACTCAGCGCTAAATCTATTAAACAAAGGCAGCTAAGACAAATGAAACAAAAGATAAGAAGATATTTAATGGTGTGCGGCTTACTGCTCATCGCTCTCTTTGGCACTGCCAAAAAACCGATTAAAGTGGCTTGCGTGGGCAACAGTGTAACCTTTGGCTATGGCCTCACCAACCGCGAAACGACCTGCTACCCCTACGTGTTGCAACAGCTTTTGGGCGCACACTACGAAGTGAAAAACTTCGGACACTCGGGCACAACGCTGCTCAGCGAAGGCCATCGCCCTTACATTCAGCAACCCGAATACCAAGCAGCGTTGGCGTTTAAGGCCGACCTTGTCGTCATTCATTTAGGACTCAACGACACCGACCCACGCAACTGGCCCAACTACAACAGCCATTTCGACCGCGATTATCAACAACTTATTAACAGCTTTCGCCAAGCAAACCCCAAAGTGAAGATATGGATTTGTCTGCTGACGCCCATCTTTCATCCCCACCCACGCTTCGAAAGTGGCACACGCGCCTGGCATGCGGCCATTCAAAAACACATTCGTCGCATTGCCGAAGCCAATCAAACGGGGCTCATTGATTTGCACACACCGCTCTACTCACGTCCTGATTTATTTGCCGATGCACTTCACCCAAATGCCGAAGGTGCTACCATCATGGCAAAAACCATCTATGCTGCACTCACAGGAAACAATGGTGGACTGGAACTTGCACCCATTTATAGTGACGGGATGGTGATGCAACGCCGGCAACCCATCGTGTTTCGGGGGATGGCCAATGCGGGAACACAAGTGAAAGTGGCATTCAATGGACAGCAACAGACGTGCACCGCAGCAGCTAACGGGCACTGGAAAGCGACCTTTCCTGCCATGGAAGCCGGCGGACCCTATGAAGCTCAAATCAGAACAAAAGGAGAACGTCGCGATTTACACCTTATATATATAGGGGAGGTGTGGCTCTGCTCGGGACAATCCAATATGGAATTTCCGGTAAGGGCAATAACAACGGCAACAGAAGACTTAGCTCATGCCGACCAATACCCCCTACTCCACCTTTACAACATGCCAACCCGTTTCCCCACAAACGCCGAAAAATGGCCAAAAGCCGTGCTCGACAGTGTAAATCGATTGGCTTTATTAGACACAAAAGGTTGGCAAGTAGCCAGTAAAGCGGCTGTAGCTTCCTTCTCTGCTGTGGCCTATCACTTCGGAAAAGCCTTGGCCGACAGCCTCAAAGTGCCTGTGGGCATCATTTGTAATGCCGTTGGTGGCACTACAACCGAGTCGTGGATTGACCGCCACACCTTGGAATGGCAGTTTCCTTCCATCCTTTACGACTGGTATCATGGCGATTTCGGACAGCCATGGGCACGCAAACGCGCACTCGAAAACATTACCCTTGCCGAGAAAACTGCCACTCAACGCCACCCCTATGAACCTTGCTACATGTTTGAAGCAGGTATGTTGCCACTGAAAGGCTATGCCATTAAGGGCGTGGCATGGTATCAAGGCGAGTCGAACGCCCACAACATCGAACTGCATGCACGCCTCTTCCGGCTGTTGGAAAAGAGCTGGCGGCGCTTCTTCCACCAACCCAAATTGCCATTTCTGATGGTGCAACTATCGAGCTTAAACCGCCCTTCGTGGCCTGAATTTCGAAATTCGCAACGCCTTTTAACCAAACAACTGCCCCAAACGTGGATGGTTGTGACGAGCGATGTGGGCGACTCGTTAGATGTGCACTATCGCAATAAGCAGCCCGTTGGCGAGCGATTGGCGCTTCAGGCACTGCACAATGTCTATGGGCATGCCGTCGTTTCGGAAGGACCTTCGTGCATCAAGGCTTGCGCAATAGGTGAACAAGTTTATCTTTACTTTGAACATGCACGGAGCTTACAAGCCAAAAACGGCCCTCTCACCGGCTTTGAAGTGGCGGGAGAAGATGGTGTTTACCATGTTGCCACAGCTGAAATCGATGGCGAAAGTGTGGTGGTGCATAGTGCCGAAGTGCCCCATCCCACGATGGTTCGCTACGGCTGGCAACCTTTTTCGCGTGCCAATCTTGTGAATGAAGTACAACTTCCGTGCAGTACGTTTGAAAAGAAAATTCAACAATGAGAACAATTCGTGTTATTCTAATTATTTATATCATCATGATTGATTTCCTATCAGGGAAGGATGTGCATGCACAATCCATCCAACTATCGCACATTGAGCACATCATGGGGTTCCCTTCTACCGAACCAGGCATAGAGAAAGGGGTGTCGGCTTGCTTTGCCGGCACTGTGGACAACATACTTTTGATGGCTGGGGGCTGCAACTTTCCCGACAAACCCGCTGCAGAAGGTGGAGAGAAACGCTTTTATCAAGGCATCTATGCCGCACAAATCACCGACAAGAACGAACTTCATTGGCAATGTGTTGGTCAGCTTCCAGCCCCTTGTGCCTATGGCGTGAGCATTCCTTTAGAGAAGGGTTTGCTCTGCATCGGTGGCAACAATGCAACGGAAAGTTTTGCTACAGTCGTTGAAATCACGTTGAATGGCGGGCAAGCACAGCTGAAAAGCTATCCCGATTTGCCGGCTAAGATGGACAATTTCACAGGCGCTCGCTCAGGGGAACGTGTCGTTGTGAGCAACGGCGCACAGGTTTTTGCGCTCGATTTGGCACATCTTGAGGCCGGATGGCAGGTGTTACCCCCGCTCACGACAAAGAAATTGGGACAGCCCGTGAGCGCTTTCGTCGAAGGAATGTTTTGTCAATGGGGAGGATGCACGCCCAAAACCGACACAGAACTGACTGCACTCAACATTGCCGGCCAAAGCTTAACACACCCTTTAAAAGAGCTATTACCCCCCAAAAACGATGCGGGAGAAGAGATTTATTTAGGCGGTGCCGCAGCCATCAGCCTCTCCGACGATGCTTTTGTAGCGATAGGTGGTGTGAATAAAGATGTTTTCTTGGAGGCTGTGAACCATCCCCAACCGGGCTATATGACGCATCCCGTGGCATGGTATCGTTTCAACCCCTATATTTGCGTGTATCAAAAAGGCAAATGGCACATTGCAGGAAAGGAGCAAATTGCAGCACGTGCGGGGGCTTCTTTGGCGAGACATGGCCATGACGTCTACCTCATCGGCGGCGAATTGAAACCCGGTGTGCGCACGCCCGATATTTATCGTCTCACTTTCAGCTACTAACATCATGATGAAAATCATCGAAAAAAAATACTATCCTTGGGTTGTTGTGGCGCTGCTGTGGGTGGTAGCGTTGCTAAATTACATGGATCGGCAGATGCTTTCGACCATGCAAACGTCGATGAAGGCCGACATTCACGAACTCAATCAAGCCGAGGCCTTTGGGGCTTTGATGGCCGTTTTCCTGTGGGTGTATGGTCTTGTGTCGCCTTTTGCAGGCATGGTGGCCGACAAAGTGAACCGCAAATGGCTCGTTGTGGGCAGCCTGTTTGTATGGTCAGCCGTGACATTGGCCATGGGCTATGCCACGAGCTTCAACCAGTTATATTATCTGCGCGGCATCATGGGCATCAGTGAAGCCCTGTATATTCCCTCGGCTTTGTCGCTCTTAGCCGATTGGCACGAAGGCAAAAGCCGCTCGCTGGCCATCGGAATCCACATGACCGGCATCTATATGGGGCAGGCCATAGGAGGCTTTGGCGCCGTTGTGGCTGCGCTCTTGTCGTGGAAAACGGCATTCCATTGGTTTGGCATCATCGGCATTGTCTATGCACTGGTATTGGGTATGCTGCTGCACGAAAAGCCCTCGCATGGGCAAACGCTCAATGTTGCTGCACAAAAGACCGCGCCCAAAGCCAGTCTGTTGAGTGGTTTCGGCGTGATATTGTCCAACTGGGTGTTCTGGGTTATCCTCTTTTTCTTTGCCGTTCCGAGTCTTCCGGGATGGGCCACGAAGAACTGGCTACCCACTTTGTTTGCACAAAACTTAGGCATTCCCATGGAAGAGGCCGGCCCCATCTCCACCATCACCATCGCCGCCTCATCGTTTTTGGGCGTTATCTTAGGCGGATCGCTATCGGACTGGTGGGTGAAACGCCATCTCAAGGGGCGCGTTTACACCAGTGCCATCGGTTTGGGCATGACCATTCCCGCATTGGTTCTTTTGGGCTACGGCCATCATCTGTCGGCCATTGTGGGGGCCGGTTTGCTCTTTGGCGTGGGCTATGGCATGTTCGATGCCAACAACATGCCCATCCTCTGCCAGTTTATCTCGGCAAAACAGCGCGCCACGGCCTATGGCATCATGAACATGACAGGCGTTTTTGCAGGTGCGGCCGTGACGCAAGTGTTTGGCAAATGGACCGATGGCAACCAGCTTGGCGCAGGCTTTGCCCTCTTAGGCGGCATTGTGGCCTTGGCG
The DNA here is from genome assembly GCF_000224615.1 of Segatella oulorum F0390. NCBI lineage: Bacteria > Pseudomonadati > Bacteroidota > Bacteroidia > Bacteroidales > Prevotellaceae > Segatella > Segatella oulorum. The sequence goes on along the minus strand of NZ_JH114217.1, from coordinate 574,283 downwards.
CTCGTAGCGCAATTATGGTTCTTAAAGCCAAAAACCGACAACATGGAATAACAAAAGAACAGAATTTTAAAATAAACATAAAATGGAAAAGATTATTGGACTGATTGATGCTCCGTTCACACCGTTCCGCGCAAATGGCGATGTGAACCTCGAACCCATTGCGGCTTACGGGGCAATGTTAAAGAAAAACGGTCTGCAAGGAGTGTTTATCAATGGATCATCGGGTGAGGGTTATATGCTCACCACCGACGAACGCAAGGCCTTGGCCGAAGAATGGGTGAAGCAAGCGCCCAAAGGTTTCAAAGTGATTGTGCACGTGGGCAGTTGTTGTTTGCGCGAAAGCGTTGCGCTGGCTCGTCATGCAGCCGAGATAGGTGCATGGGGAATTGGTGCCATGGCGCCTCCTTTTCCGCACATTGGCCGCATTGAAGAGCTCGTGAAATATTGCGAACAGATTGCCGCTGCGGCACCCAACCTGCCGTTCTACTATTATCATATCCCTGCCTTCAACGGTGCCTTTCTGCCTATGCTCGACCTGCTGAAAGCCGTTGATGGGCGCATTCCCAATTTCGCCGGCATCAAATATACCTACGAGAGCCTCTATGAATACAACCAATGTCGGCTCTATGCCAACGGAAAGTTCGACATGCTCCACGGCCAGGACGAAACCATTCTGCCCTCGTTGGCACAGGGTGGTGCGCAAGGAGGCATCGGTGGCACCACCAATTACAACGGTCGCGAGCTCGTGGCCATCATCGATGCATGGAAAAATGGCGATGTAGAAGCCGCACGCAGACACCAGAACTTTGCGCAAGAGGTGATCAACGTCATCTGCCACTACCGCGGAAACATCGTCGGCGGCAAGCGCATCATGAAACTCATGGGCTTTGATTTAGGTCCCAACCGCGTGCCATTCCAAAACATGACCGACGAAGAAGAGGCGCGTATGAAGGCCGAACTCGATGCCATTGATTTTTTCAACAAGTGTAATCAATTTTAAAATACAACGATAATGAATATCAATCCCAAAACTTATTTGCAACAGTGGGCCGACCGCTACAAGCACGACCTCACCGAAAACATCATGCCCTTTTGGATGGAGCATGGGCTCGACCGCGTCAACGGAGGCGTCTACACCTGCGTAAATCGCGACGGTTCGCTCATGGACACCACCAAATCGGTGTGGTTTCAAGGGCGTTTTGCCTACGTCTGTGCCTATGCCTACAACCACATCGAACGCAAATCCGAGTGGCTTGAGGCTGCGAAGTCAACCCTTGAGTTCATCGAAAAACATTGTTTCGACACCGATCGCCACATGTTTTTCTCGGTAACGGCCGACGGAACACCCCTGCGCAAACGTCGTTACGTGTTCAGTGAGACCTTCGCTGCCATCGCCATGGCCGAATATTCAATCGCTTCGGGCGACCAACATTATGCCCAACGGGCAATCGAAGTGTTTGCCGACACGCTGCGTTTCCTCAACACACCCGGTTTTCTGCAGCCCAAATTCGAACCCAGCGTGCAGTTGCAAGGCCACTCCATCGTGATGATTCTCATCAACGTGTGCAGCATTTTGCGTCAGGTTTCCAACGACGAGCGATTGGAAAAGCAAATCAACGAGTCCATCGACAAGCTGCAACGCTATTTCATGCACCCCGAGTTTAAGGCGCTTTTAGAATGTGTTGGTCCCAACGGCGAATTCATCAACACCAACATGACACGCACCATCAACCCCGGACACTGCATCGAAACCAGCTGGTTCCTCATGGAAGAAGCGCGCCATCGCCAGTGGGACAAGCCACTTTTAGACACCGCCCTCACCATCTTCGATTGGTCGTGGGACTGGGGATGGGACCAGGAATTTGGCGGCATCATCAACTTCCGCGACTGCAAAAACCTGCCGTCGCAAGACTATGCGCAAGACATGAAGTTTTGGTGGCCGCAATGCGAAACCATCATCGCTTCGCTCTACGCCTATTTGGCCACGGGCGATGACAAATATTTGCAGCGCCACCAGCAAATCAGCGAGTGGACCTATGCCCACCTGCCCGACAAGGATTATCCCGAATGGTATGGCTATCTGCATCGCGACGGCACCGTGGCGCAACCCGCCAAAGGCAACCTTTACAAAGGTCCGTTCCACGTTCCGCGCATGATGATGAAGTCGTTTGCCCTTTGCAACGACATCCTCGAGCAGCTCTAACCGCTCCTTTGCCGATGAAACAGCGCCCGGAAAGCAAGGCACACCCACCCTGCTTCCGGGCGTTTTCAAAATAAAAAGCAATGTCACCCTCGCCGATTCACCTTGTGGCACATCAATATTATTCCGCCCTGACACAATTCTTTTCGAAAATATTTCGCCATTTCGCTAAAAACATTTAACTTTGCGGCCAACAAAATAAAACGTTAAGTGATGAGTAGTTTACACCATAAGGCAACCTTCGCAGCGCAAAAGAATTTTTCTTCTGCCTGTTTTTTTATGCCTTTTTATTTGGTCAATCCAAATAATTGTGTAACACACACACACACACACACACACACACACACACACATTCTAACGTCCGCTCATTAATAAAGAACGCGCGCGCGTTAATATACAACATAATCACTGAATAAAC
>NZ_JH114217.1:436248-571597 GCF_000224615.1 Segatella oulorum F0390 | reverse complement strand
TGCTTCCGGGCGTTTTCAAAATAAAAAGCAATGTCACCCTCGCCGATTCACCTTGTGGCACATCAATATTATTCCGCCCTGACACAATTCTTTTCGAAAATATTTCGCCATTTCGCTAAAAACATTTAACTTTGCGGCCAACAAAATAAAACGTTAAGTGATGAGTAGTTTACACCATAAGGCAACCTTCGCAGCGCAAAAGAATTTTTCTTCTGCCTGTTTTTTATGCCTTTTTATTTGGTCAATCCAAATAATTGTGTAACACACACACACACACACACACACACACACACACACATTCTAACGTCCGCTCATTAATAAAGAACGCGCGCGCGTTAATATACAACATAATCACTGATAAACAAAGGGTGTGCAAGAAGTTTTTCATAAACTTTTTGCATGCCTTTTTTGCGTGCATAAATGAACGGATTTTGTATGCAAAACAAGGATTAAATAATTCACAACATAAAATGGTTTTAACAAAATGAAGAAACAAACAACAAAGCGGGTATATGTAAAACCCGAAAGCACGGTTATTCCGATGGAATATACGAACGGATTGTGCAAAGCTTCTGTGCAACCTAAATTGAAAGAAGAGGATTGGAAAAATCAAGAAGAGAAGGATGGAGATGAGTTTGAAATAGATGTTGAACCCTAAAATGGTGGAAGAATGAAAAGAAGTTTAATAACATTTGGTATATTATTTAGCCTGTGCTTGTCTATGGGTCTCTTCACGGCGTGTAGCACAGAAGAAGAGCAAGCACAGCCCCGGCAAAACTTAGTGAACCTTGCGGCGAAAGGAAAAATAATTCTTTCTATGCAAGACTTTAATACAGCGAGGGAAATTACTCGTGCTGTGCAAGCCCCCACAGACACACAAGTGGTGGATTTGGATAATGGTATGACGGCTGAGATTAGTGTGGAAAGGGGGCGAAAGAGGAAAACTGCTGCAACGCGTGCATCTGATATTCTTAACGGGCATTTTAATCTTTATGCCTTAAACCCCGCGACCAATCAGCGTGTGGGCAACCTCTTAAAAGGAACGGTTAAAACAACATATACTTGGATTTCTACGCCAACCCCAGGGTTTCCTTGGGGACATCAGGAGGCCATAATTACCTTTACACCCGATGGAGGTTTATCACTCATGCTGGCACCCGGCACCTATAAGTTTGTGTGCTATAATGATGCCGTTGAAGATGATGGCACAAATCTTACGATTAAGAATAGTGTTGACAATCCTCTTATAGGTTCAACAACAGCCACCATACCAGCAAATAGCATTGAATATAAGGTAGACATAGAAATGAAACACCCTGCAGTGCGATGTTTGGTTAGTTTGAAAAATCTGATAGGTTCTGGAGAACCTACAGCGGGCTTTGTCAATATGAAAGGCAGATTAAATGCCACAACAACAAAAGCCATTCAATATTCTGCTGATTTAACCTCAAAAACAGTTATTCCAGGGACCGACATATTAGATTTTCCTTTTGGGGCTAATAATACGATCGAAAATAATATTTATCTATATGTTTTACCAGGGGTTGGCACCGATATGAAATTAGAATTTTATAATGGTACATGCTATTATAATAGTGTGGGGACACTAAAAACATCGTTGGCTAAATTGGGGACAATGTCTGCTAACGATGATTATAAGTTGAATATTAAGATTAATCCTTCCTACAAATATTTGTTCAATGATGGCACAACAGGATATCTTAGAGATAAAGGCACGCGCACGCCTATAGGCATCGTAGTGAGGCGCAAAACAGCAGTAGAAAAAGGGCTCGCTGTCGCATTGAATCTTGCTTCTACATCGCAAGAACGAGCATTTACTTCTGGATACCTTTCTGGGGTGTACACTTATTATGTCAATAAACGGGTCATCTCTACCCTAACAGATGCTTTTACAGACATGGATGGTTATGCCTACACTTGGGACGCGAACACAAGTTCGAATAATGAAGTAAAGGCATTTAGTGACAAATACCCGGCTTTTAAACTTGCAGCGAACTATAATCCCGGCGTTCCAACCAGCGGCATCGGGCAATGGTTTCTTCCAAGCCTTGGACAAATAAAATTAATGATGACAACCATAGGGTTCTCACGCAAGTTGATGAGTAATCAAGATATGCAAGGATGGGCATATGAAGCATTGAATTATGGCTTTAGCAAAGCAGGCGCTTCAAACCCTCCTGTGAAGGATGGTTGGATGCAATCTGTCTGTTCAAGCACACGTCGAGGGAACTATTCTTTTTGGTACTATTGGGCTAATTCTTCAAATGGCTTCTATGATAGTAGTGTTTCTGCTTATGTCCTCCCCTTCGTAGAGTTTTAATTAAAATAAACGAGTGCAATCGCTCACCGTGTTCGACCTGCGTTTTGCAAAATGGTGAGAACGGTGGGCGGGAAGCACTGAAAACAACAAAAATGGTTGAGAACGGTGACCGTTCTCGGTCAAAAACGATAAAAACAAGCGAGAACGGTGGGCGAGTTGCCCTAAAATCATCAAAAACAGGCGAGAACGCTCACCGTTTTCATCGAAAAACAACGAAAACAATGGAGAACGCCCACCGTTCTCAACCCTACTATAAGAAAACAATGATAAATTTTTAACCCATAAAAACAAATAAAATGGAAATCAAAAAATTTTTTAAGCGTGATCTCCAGCACTTGGAGCACTATCAGTTCACCGACCACTTGCTCAGCATGGCCAAGGAGGCGAACGTGGAGAAATTAACCGCTGTGTTGAAACCGTTGGAGGATGCCTTCAAGGCCGAGGATGAGGCGGTGTTCCCGCAACGGGGAAACGCGATGAATGCGCAGCTGCGCGAGTTGGACGATCGACGCGACAAGGCCTACTATTCGCTGCAACACGCCGTGGACGCGGGCCTCTACAGCGAGGAGGCGGAAGAGTTGGAGGCGGCGAAACGCGTCAGCGAAATCATGAAACGCTATGCCGGTGTGGCCACGATGAACTATGACAAGGAGACGGGCGGACTGAAAAACTTGCTGGCCGATTTGGCCGAAACCGAGGCTGCAAAAGCCTTGAAGGTGCTGCATGCCGAGGGGGCCGTGAAGCGCATCGGCGACCACAACAAGGCGTTCGACGAGGCCTTCCGCGGACGGTTTTCCGGCGATAAAAAGCTGTATGACATGAAGGCCCTGCGCCGCGTCACCGACAAGGCCATCGACGCCGTGGTGCGCCGCATCGATTCGTTGGACGACCTCGAGCCGTCGGCAGCCATCACCGCGCTCATCAACCGTTACAACCAGTTAGTGGACAACCGCCACACGCTGCTCAAACAGCGCGAAACGTCGAATGCGAAGGCCAATGCGGCCAAGATCGAAGAGCAACGCAAGATGCTCACGCCGCTGTTCGATGACTTGGCAAAGATATTGGGCGTGGCCGCCGAAGACGTGCATTATTCGGGCGAGAGCCGCGGCTCGGGCACTTCAAAATGCTATCGCCTGACCATCGACAGCCGTTCGTCCAATGTTTGGGTGAAGGTGAGTAGGAAGAAGTTAGTGCAGGTGGCCGAATCGGAAGTACCGAAGGCGAAGAACGGCGGGAAGAAGAATGGCGGCTCTGATAACGGCAGAAACGGCAGCGGTTCCGGTAATGGTGGGTCTGGAAACGGCAGCCAAGGCAGCGGTTCAGGTAGTGGTGGTTCAGGCAACGGCTCGGGTAATGGCAGCGGCTCGGGTAATCCCGGTGGTAACAAACCTGGAAGTGGTGGCCAAGGCGGTGCCACAATCACACCAAAGAAATAGCTTGCTTTAAAACAGATGGGCATCATCTCGATGCCAGTTTGCATACACAACTTGTTTTAAAGAATGGGGGCGGGAGTGCGCGATGCATTTCCGCCCCCGATGTGTGTGGGGGAGGATATTAAAAAGCAATGTGGTGGAAAAAGTACAACCCCCAACGGGGTAGCCTCCTCCCTTACATCATTACCCAGGGTAGGCCGCGTTGCACTTGCCAACCCTGCGCTATCAAAAGTATAACCCCGATGGGGTAATGACACACCGCGTGGTTTGGTGGAGATTGGTAGGGGCGGATTGCATGTGGGTGGTTGATGTCGTTTGGGCAGATTGTGCGTAAATGGTTATTTTGTTTGTGTGGGATTGCGTGGAAAAATATGATGAAGTTGGGTAGGGGCCATGCCTGTGTGCCCGCCCGTGTCGCCCCACAAGGGCGCATCCATCGTTCACGCCCGCGTGGCATGATGCGTGATGCACAAAATCAAATTCCCGTATGGAAACGCCGTTGCGCGGACGTTCGGGCGGGCACACAGGCACCGCCCCTACGGTTTCGTTGGATGTTGTGCGTGGGCGGTTGATGCCGTTTGGGCAAATTGTGTGAAATGGTTATTTTGTTTGTGTGGGATTGCGCGCAGACGGTTGATGTCGTTTGGGAAGGAGATATGGCCGTCCACTATCTTTTCCTGTTTTGGCTCCCCATCCACGGGTAAACACGATTTTGCTGCTCCGCGCAACAGGCTAAACCATGCGCCGTTCGGTTTGGAAGATGGTATAGACGGCCGTGAAAAGCACCGCAAGAATGCTGACATAGACGCTCAACATCACTAATTCATTCCAAAAGATGGAATGCAAGAAGGATAAAATACGCGCCGGAAGATGCCAGGAAATGCGATACAGCGTCGTCCAGGTGACAGTTGAGAGCACATAAACCACAATGGCGATGCTGCACAGCATTGTCCACATCGTCGACAACCATCGTCCACGCGAGGGCGGAAGATGCTGCATTACCCGCGAAGAAAAGCCCTCGTCGGCTATTGTTTGAGGCACTCCTTCTGTGAGAAATTGCTTCAATAAGCGTTCGTTTTGTTCGTTATCCATCATATCCATTTTGTTTCAAATAAGCCGTTAATTTTTTCTTTCCACGCGACAAATGGCTCTTGATTGTTCCTTGCGCCATGCCTGTTATCACTGCTATCTGCTCAATGCTCTGCCCGTCCACCAGCTGCAAGGTGATGCAAAGGCGCTCATTCGCAGACAGCACCTGCATAGCCTGTTGCAAATCCAATCGCAATCCGGTGTGCAACGTTTCGCTGCGATGCTGTGCTGCGGCTGAAGTATCGACATCTTCGGTGATTTTCCGCCGCCGCACATCGTCGTAGAATGTGTTATAGGCAATGCGATAGAGCCAGGTCGAGAAACGTGAAAGTCCCCGAAAATGCGTGATGTTCACATAGGCTTTTACAAACGTTTCTTGCGCTAAATCGTCGCTCAGCGCCACATCGCCGCCCGTTTGCAGCAGAAAGAAGCGCCGAATGGATGACTGATATTTCACAACCAACTGGTCGAAAGCCCGTCGGTTGTGCAACACAGCCACCTGCGTCACGAGCGCAATGTCGTCAAAAGCCTTCACCTTATTTTATATTTGTGGGTCAAACGTATCGTCTGCTTTTTCCTCTTCAGCAGCCTTGGGGGTGGCATCGGCAGGCTTTTCGGCAACAGGCGGCTGCGGCACATCGCGTTCAGTCTCCAGCTGTTTCTGCACACCGCGCCTAATCACTAATTGCCCGATGCCCATAAATATCACCAACGCACCCACGCCAAAGAGCGCAGCGTTTCTTAAACACAAAGCTAAAACCATCAAACCTGCGCCCACAAAAATTTGGCGCACCCCCTTTTCCCATTGCTTTTGGTTGTAATAGACATTCCATTTCCCCGTCGTGGGCAGAGAAGATAGCGGATAGCCTTTCTCTATCGCCTTTTCGGCCAAAAGCACATTGTCGTTGTGTCGTTTGATGAAATAGCGAATCAGCATGATGATGACCACAAAAGGCATCACGAAAATTATGCATAAGAGAAAGACCGCAAATAGAGCATTGATGATTTGTCTGTCGCTAAACATACGAGAAAGGAAGTTTGAACCAAAATCGTCATCCAAATCATCTGTAACCACATGCTGCTTGCCTGCTTGTCCTGTTGCAGCCGCAAGCAATGAGTCGGCTTCATCTTTAGCCACGCCTGTCGTGTCAGAGTAGGCTTCTACACCCTTATCTTGCGCTGCTTTAGCCTGCTTACTCACCATCTCTTGCCGTGGCACTCTACGATGCTTATGCGGGAAAGCCATCGTCATCGAAGCACATCCAAAAGCCAACAAGGCTACGAATAAAATCTTTTTCATATCGTTTTATTTTTAAATTCTTTCCAATGGTTTGATGAAACCTACAGGCGTTTAGTTGCAAAGGAACGAAAAAATTTTTAATTTTGCACGCAACAGCAATCGTTTCAACATGCAACTTCCCGACGATTTTATCCACTCCACGCGCCAACTCATGGGCGATGCACTCTATGCCACATTAGAAGCTGGGCTCAACGCCAATCCCTTAGTGAGCATTCGCCTCAACCCTTTCAAACTCAAAGCCGGCACTTTTAACGTGCATGGCACTGAAAGTCCTGTGCCATGGTGCCCCAATGGATTCTATTTGGCCGAGCGACCCAACTTCACTTTCGATCCCATGTTGCATCAAGGGCTTTACTATGTGCAGGAGGCGGCATCGATGTTTATCGATTATGTGGCGCGCAACGTGGTCCAACAACCCGTGCGCATGCTTGACCTTTGTGCGGCACCCGGCGGAAAATCGACCTGCGCCTATAGTGCGTTGCCAGCGGGAAGCGTGCTCTTTAGCAACGAACCGATGCGTCAACGGGCACAGGTATTGAACGAGAATATCCTGAAATTTGGCGTGCCCCATTGCTTTGTCACCAACAACTATGCGCGCGATTACCAAAAGAGCCGCCTGCTGTTCGATGTCGTTTTGGCCGATGTGCCCTGCTCGGGCGAAGGCATGTTTCGCAAAGATGCGGGTACCATTGCCGATTGGAGCCTTGCAAAAGTGGCAGAATGTACGGCTTTACAGCGCGAAATCATCACAGACATCTGGCCCTGCCTCAAGCCCAACGGTCTGCTGATCTACTCCACTTGCACCTTCAATGCACACGAGAACGAGGAGAATGTGGCGTGGATTGCCGAACACTTGGGGGCAGACTTCGTCTCAGTTCCTGTGCCTGAAGCGTGGCACATCACGGGAAGTCTCATCGACAACCATCCTGTCTATCGTTTCATTCCTGGCAAAACCCAAGGTGAGGGTCTGTTCATGGCCATCTTGCGCAAGCGCAATACACCCGAAACAGAGGGTGTCTTTGCCGAAAGTTATGCGCAACAGCCCATTTCTTCTAAAGCCTTAGCTGCCCTCAACGTGCGCTCACATGGTCCATTGCCCGATGAAATCAAAGGTAAGACGGCACTGCCTCATCAGTCGAAAGCACTTTCAATACAATTCGACACTGCGGCATTTCCACAGATTTCGGTGTCCTATGCCCAAGCCATTGCTTATCTCCGAGGCGAAGCACTCACTCTTCCTACCGATACACCACGTGGCATCGTGACACTCCGCTACGCCAACAGCCCTTTGGGTTTCGTGAAAAACGTGGGCAACCGCGCCAACAATCTCTATCCACAAGCGTGGAAAATTAAAAGCACACACCTACCCGACACGCCGCCATGTATCATTCAACACAGGTAAATCTGATTGCTGCTGTGGCTAAAAACCGCGCCATCGGCTATCAAAATCAATTATTGTTTCATATCGAAGCCGACTTGAAACGCTTTAAAGCCCTCACCCTTCATCATCCCATTATCATGGGAAGGCACACATTCCTCTCGCTACCTCACGGACCACTTCCGCAGCGAAGAAACATTGTTTTAAGCCAAACAGTCCCTGCTTTTGACGGCTGTGAAGTGGCAACCTCATTAGAAGCTGCACTGCAACTATGTGCTCATGCCCCCGAAGTGTTCATCATTGGCGGCGCATCTGTTTATCAACAAGCCATGCCCTTTGCCGACAAACTCTATCTCACAGAGGTCGATGTCACCTCTAAACAAGCCGATGCTTTCTTTCCACCCTTCACCGATTGGGTGCTCACCAATCACGAACATTTCCCTAAAACATCCACGTTACCTACCTTTTCCTTCAACATTTATGAAAAATAAGAGCGTTATTCCATTTGATATTTTATAATTTACCACTTTAAACCACACATCTTCCCTGACACCCATCATAAAACAGCCATTCAAAAGGCTGTGCATGTGCACATTTACCCTTCTGAATGGCCGTTTAGGTTGAACCACATTCCACACCCTTTTTACTACGACAAAGGGGGAACAGGATGCAAAACATTAAATTTTATTCTGCATTTTCCCCATCAAGGTCTTCGACATCATCGTCGACTTCGATTTTATCGATAGGCAACTGTCGGTCGAAAGCCACATTAAATGAGATGATGGTTTCACTGCGTTGCAATCCTAAGGGTTGCAATTTGTCGTGGATAAGCTGCATCAAATGCTGGTTGTTATGCGCATAAAGCTTAATGAAAAGGTCCATACCTCCTGTTGTTGCGTGACATTCCACTACTTCCGGCACTTGTTTCAAGGCCTCTACAACCGTATCATGCCGCTCGGGTTCACGCAAATAAAGTGCCACATAAGCACACGTCTCATAGCCGATTTTCACGGGATCGACAACAAACTGCGAACCTTTCAACACGCCTAAAGCCGTTAGTTTTTGCACACGTTGATGAATAGCTGCACCACTCACATTGCAAGCACGTGCCACTTCGAGAAATGGCGTACGCGCATCCTCTGAAATAAGTTTGAGAATTTTCTTATCTAATTCGTCTAAATAATGATGTGACATAGAACCTGTTAATTTTTATGCAAATGTAATCATTTTCTTTGATTATTGCAAAGAATGCAATATTTTTGTATCAAATTATCACCATTTTTCATTCTTTCTCTGCACTTTCTGTTGCCGAATAGCTCACTTTCAATGCTTTTGCCTGACGCAAAGCCTGCTTAACGGCTTGGACTACCGACATCCTTGTATTCCGATCGGCCTTGATAGAAACAACCATCCGCTGCTGGTCTTCGGGCAACATACGTGCCCTATCGGCCGAAATATAATCCACAATATCTGCTGGCGACACATATTTGTCGTTCATCTGAATGCACGACCCGTCAAAAACCAATGCAGAAGGTGGCGTCTTTCCCGGCATAGGCTTCCCGATATGAATATAGGTCACGGCCGATTTCTTCACCAAACGCGACAATTCCCGGCCTTGTGGCACCCGATAAGTCACTTTAAGGGTCTCCGTGCGCATGTGTGTAACAATCATAAAGAAAAACAAAACCGAAAAGATTAAGTCAGGAAGTGAGGCCGTGTTAAGGCCTGGAACTTCGTGCCTCGATGGGCGAAACCTACTCATAGCCGTTCCTCCTTCGCTGTTGTTGGATAGGTTTCGCTCACGCGTTGCGGGCAAAGTTCACGAATCTTATCCCGTTGTGGCGGTGTCAATAAGGCATAATGCTGATGAAACAAATGCAAGGCTTCCTTGTCACGCCAATGTTTATAAGCCTCAGCTAAGGCATCTTGCAACTGAAAATAAGCGTCATAGGTGGCCGATGCGGGCACTTCTATGGTAATAAGGTGTGCTGCACCACGCGACGAGATAAATTGATAGATACGTTGTTGCAACAGCCTTTGCCCCACAATCTTTCCATCCAACAGCACCTTATTTTCGGGTGTTAACACCACTTGCAGCAGCCTTTTGCGCTGAATGGGCGTCTCATCTTGCTCTTTTACCACGGCCAAAGGCGGTAATTGTCGCGACAATCCTTTGTCAATATCCATTGACGATGCCACCAAAAAGAATATCAACAACATAAATGAGATGTCGGCTGTTGACGTGGTGTTGAGCCCCGGAACTTGATGTTTTCTGCGCCTGAACATTAGTTTCTCTTCGCCTTTCGATAATATTTTGTTGCCCCATAAATGACACATCCCACAGCGACAAGCAACAGGATTGCTGCAGAATACACAAACATATCGGCTACCTTGAGCCACCACCAATCATGAAAGGCCACACCATTGATGCGCATAGCTTGCGAAGAACCCGCCACAAACGACAAGGCTACAATTACAAGTGTACCATAAACGACGCACCGTTCAAGCCTACGCACAGGCACATTGTTCTCCAATCCATTGGCTTTACCTCGGTGAAGGTGCAAACTACGTCCTATGGTTACAATGGAAAGCACAACCGACAAGACCACCAACAAGCCCATCAACAGTAATAAAAGATTGGTGAAGAGCGGTGCATTAAAATCGGCATTCTCTTCAAATGGTTGATGAAACCCCACCAAATAGAAGAGCGCAAACACGACGACAGCAATGCCAATAAGCCCATAGAGCACACGCTGTGTGAGCCATTCTGTGGGCTTTTTACGCAACGTTTGAAAGTTAAAGCGACCCATGTTTGACTTTATATTTCACCAAACTATCTAATAACGAAATAGCACTCTCCTCCATCTGTGCGGTGAGATGCTCAATCTTCGAGAGGATATAATTGTAGAAAATCTGCAAAATCAAGGCCACAATAATACCAAAGATTGTCGTGATGAGCGCCACTTTCATCCCCGATGCCACGATGGTTGGACTAATGTCGCCTGCCATTTGTATTTGATCGAAAGCCATGACCATACCAATCACCGTGCCCAAGAACCCCAAAGATGGTGCCATTGCAATGAAAAGCGTAATCCACGAACAGCCTTTTTCAAGATTAGCGGCTTGCACAGAGCCATAAGAAACGATGGAACGTTCAATGTTGTCGATGGATTCCTCCACACGTTCCAATCCCTGATAGCAAATGGATGCTACCGGGCCACGCGTCTCTCGGCATAACGTTTTTGCCCCTTCCACGTCGTCTTCTGCAATCATTTCATCCAAACGCACCATGAATTTCTTGGCATTAATCTCAGAAAGACTCAGATAAAGGATACGCTCAATGCAGAAAGCCAAACCGATAATCAAAGCCAAAGCCACCAAAGACATGAAGCCGGCATTACCTTCAATGAACTTTGTTTTCAACGACTGATGAAAACTTTCGCCATCGTTCGTGTCAGCCACTAACGCATTTTCCTTCGCGGTAGCGGTATCAAACTGTGCCGAAAGTGAGTCGTCGGCAGCATCAACACTGTCTTTTTGCGCGGCACTCACTCGATGAGTAACCGGCTTTGCAACAGACTTCGTGGGCTTTTGTTGTGCCCACCCTGTGACCACGCCAACCAATATCAACAACCATAAAAGGGCCATTCGCGCCCTAAAGAATCTTTTTATCATGATTTTTCTTTTAATTTCTGAAACAAACGCTGCACATTTTCCTCTGTCACAGCCGCCACTTCTTCAGGCGAAACATCATAGCTTGTAGCCAACTGCAACAACACTTCCCGCACAAAAGCACTTTCGTTACGCTCACCACGATGCGGAACAGGTGCCATATAAGGGCTGTCGGTCTCTAAGACAAGGCGATTAAGCGGAACAGCAGCGGGCAAATCTTCCCGCAGATGACTGCTCTTAAAGGTCAATACGCCCCCAATGCCCAACAGGAAACCATCGAACTGCAACAGTTGTTGCGCCTCTTTTTGATTGCCCGTGAAGCAATGAAAGATGCCACCCACCAAGTCCTTCTCATACTTTTTCAAGATAGGTACCATTTCATTTTGCGCCTTCCGACAATGAATCACCAAAGGCAACTGCCATTCTGCGGCCCACTCCACTTGTGTCTCAAAGGCCAACAGCTGCTCTTTTTCATAGGTCCTGTCCCAATAAAAATCAAGTCCTATCTCGCCAACGGCAATAAAACGGGCATCATGAAAGCGTGCTTTCAACAACGAGAGCTGCTCCTTCCAATCACTTTTCACCGCTTCAGGATGCAAGCCTATCATCGGAAAAGCATAACCTTTATAGGTGTTGCACAAGGCAATGATGCCATCGATGGAAGACAAGTCAACCGCTGGAATGAGCACACGTGCCACACCTGCAGCTTTTGCACGGCTGATTACATCGGGCAAATCGTTGCGAAATTCCTCGCCATCTAAATGGGTATGTGTGTCTGTAAAGTGCATTTTTGTATTTACTCCCTACATCTTAATAAGCGCGATTCATCATTTGCAAAGCATATTGGCGCAGCTCTTGCTTGCGTTGTTCGTCGACATTGACTGCATCTAAATATTGCTTGCTCCGCTGAAAATATTCGTTTATCTTGGCTTGTGCCAACCGATCGACACCTATTTCATTATAGAGCTGTGTCACAGCCGCCACCTTTTCTGCCGGATGTGCATCGGGATGGTGCACCCATTGCTGCAACTGCGCCCGCTGTTGTGCATTGGCTCGGCTAAACGCATTAATCAACATATACGTTTTTTTATTGCTCATGATGTCACCACCAATGATCTTTCCAAACACCTTGGGGTCGCCATAGACATCTAAATAATCGTCTTGCAACTGAAAAGCCAAACCAATTTGCTCGCCAAATTTATACAGGTTTTCCTGGTCTTCCGTGGGAGCTTCGCCCAAGATGGCACCTATTTTCAGCGCACAAGCCAAAAGAACGCTCGTTTTGAGCCTGATCATCTCGATGTATTCTGCCTCGGTTACATCATCGCGTTGCTCAAAATCCATGTCATATTGCTGCCCTTCGCCAATCTCTAACGCCGTTTCTGTAAACACTTTCAGCACCGATGCCAAATGCTTTGCAGGGCATTGTGCAATACGTTCATAAGCCAACACCAACATCGAATCGCCGCTTAAGATAGCCGCATTGGCATTCCATTTGCAATGAACCGTAGGCTTTCCACGCCGCATTTCGGCATGATCCATCAAATCATCGTGCAACAAGGTGTAGTTATGATAGGTTTCTATGCCACAAGCGGGCATCAAAACTTGCTCGTAATCCTCGCCATACAGCCCATAACCCAACAACATCAACACGGGTCTGATGCGTTTTCCGCCCATGGATAGCACATATTTCACGGGTGCATAAAGCTCGGAAGGTTTGCGCTCATAGGGCAAATGGTCAATGAATTGATTTACCTTCGTTAAAAGTTCTGCTGCATTCATCTTATAACTTAAAGTTTATGGGTATCGCAAAAAGCGTGCGACACGGTTTATTTTTCTCTAATCCCGGTTTCCATTTCGGCATCAAACGCACCACACGCAATGCCTCTTGGTCAAGCAAAGGGTCGACACTATGCTCCACCTTCGCTCCCGAAATGCTACCATCTTTATTGATAATAAACGACACCACCACCTTACCTTCGATGTGTTGTCGCTGCGCCATCAAGGGATAACGCAGATTGCTTGTAATCCATTTCATAAAGGCAACCATGCCCCCGGGATATTCAGGAAGCTGCTCAACGATGCGGAAATGCAATGGGTTGTCGTCTTCATTCACAGCCACAGGCGATTGTGCGGCGGTGTTCTCTCCCCCATCCTGTTCGTTGATGCGAGTGGCTTGTCCGCCAATGCCCTGCGTCATATCGCCACTGTTTGGACTAATTTGTTGTGCTATGGTGGTAGCATGATCTACCGCTTTCACCCTTTCGGTCACCGCATGGACTGCCGATGCAGGAGCAGCAGCAATCATATCGTGCGTATCCATCGCAGGCATCATCTCCACGTCCTGGCTCATGTCGTCGGTAATCGTAGCATCTTCGCCATCAGAAGTAGAAGAGGTGGTCCACTCCAACCCCACATAAAGCAAGGAAAGTGCCAACACCAGCCCCAACAAAAACCCTGTTAATCGGCGATGTTCCAAATCTGCTTGATATGATTTTTTTATCTCCACCTGCGTTATTCCCGTTCTCTTTCTACCCCCATTCGAGATAGGTTCTGTCATCCTCTCGTTGCGGCATGTCACCAAACACTATGCTTTTAGTGTGTAAAGGCTACCGTTTTGTGTCGCAATCTCTACCACTTTACGCTGCAATAGCCATGCTTTTTTGTGACCTTGCTACACACCTGTTGCAACAAGCCTGCTACACCTTGCGTGCAAGCACCATTTCAAAGGTTTGCCAAAACAACGCTATGCACGATTTTCCGGCCTACACCCTCGCAGCCTTTTGCACCATGAGGAATGACATTACCGCGCAAAAGTAATGTTTATATTTGGAAAAATCAGTATCTTTGCCGAATAATTAGGAATTTTAAATGAAAGTCATTGTCATCCTGTTCATGCTCTTTGGCATGGTCGGTGCAACCTTTGCGCAAACCCATCAGACGGCCTATCGTTTCTTGGCGCTGCCTGTTTCTGCGCATGCTGCAGCGCTCGGAGGTGACAACATCAGTTTGATAGAGAGCGATGAGACATTGATTTTTAATAATCCTGCCCTGCTTTCGTGCGTAGGAACCAACACGTTGAACTTCAATTTTATGAACTATGCACAAGGAAGCAACATGCTCAGTGCCGCCTTTAACAGGGTTGTGGAAGAGCGGATGTCATGGGCTATCTCGGCACAATACATGCATTACGGCGAAATGCAACGCGTCAATGCGCAGCATGTGGCGCAAGGTACGTTTCAAGCCAACGACATCAGTTTAGCGGGTTACCTGTCTTACATGCTCACCGACAAGCTCGCCGGCGGCATAACAGCCAAGTTGATTACGTCCTATATCGGTGACTACCATTCCATTGCTGTGGGGGTGGACTTAGGTTTAAACTATTTTGACGATGCACACAACTTGTCTTTATCGGCTGTGGTAAAGAATTTAGGAGGCCAACTCAAAGCCTATGATGAAACGAAAGAGCCTATGCCCTTCGACCTTCAAGTGGGACTCACCAAACGATTTGGCACCTCTCCCTTTCGCATCTCGGCCACACTCATCGACCTCACCCACTGGAATGAGCGATTACTAAACCATGCTGTGGCAGGATTGGACGTCATTTTATCAAAGAATGTGTGGGTGGGTGCGGGCTATAGCTTTCGTCGTGCCCACGAGATGCACCTGCAATCGGCCAGCGATGACAGCAGCAGCTTTGGCGCAGGACTAAGCTTTGGCGCGGGTTTATACCTCGACCCATTCAGCATCAACCTGTCGTATGGCAAATATCACGTGAGCAATCACGCCATTCATATAAATGTATCTTATTGTTTATGAAGAAAATTATTATTGCGATTGATGGTTTTTCATCGTGCGGAAAGAGCACCATGGCCAAAACGTTAGCCCGCAAATTGGGCTATATCTATGTTGACACGGGTGCGATGTATCGTGCGGTCACGCTCTATGCCATGCGCCATCAGCTCATCAACGAGACGGGAACGGTGGACGAAGCCGCATTGGCAAAACACATGAAAGCCATTCACATCAGCTTCAAAATAAATGAAACCACGGGGCGCCCCGACACCTATTTAAATAATGAATGCGTGGAGAACGACATTCGAACCTTGGCCGTCAGCCAGCAAGTGAGCCACATTGCGTCCATCGATTTCGTGCGCGAAGCATTGGTAAAACAGCAGCAGGCCATGGGCAAAATGAAAGGTATTGTGATGGATGGTCGCGACATCGGCACCACAGTTTTCCCACAAGCCGAACTGAAAATCTTCGTCAAAGCGTCGGCAGAGGTGCGTGCTCAACGCCGCTTTGATGAACTGAAAGCCAAAGGAATGCCCGCTGATTTCAATGCCATTTTAAAGAATGTGGAAGAGCGCGACTATATGGATAGCCACCGCGAAGTGAGCCCTTTGCGGCAAGCAGACGATGCATTGGTGCTCGACAACAGCCACATGAGCATTGAAGCACAGGACAAATGGCTGTTGGAGCAGGTAGAAAAGGTTGTTGGAACGATGGATTACACACCCGCATAAACAGCGTATGCACATGAAACGACGATCCATTTTCTGCACCATCGCGCTACTTCTTTGTGCGCTAACGGCCTTGGCCGGCATCAATCGCACAGAGAAAATAGCCTATCCGGGTGGGAAATGCTATTTGTTTCGGGTGACCTTGAAAGATAAGAGTACGCCTGCAAACCTCAGAAACAACCCTGCTTTGTTCCTATCGAAGCGCGCCCTTGAACGCCGAAAACAACAACATTTGCCCATCGACTCCACCGATTGGCCCATCAATGCGAAATATCTGGCTGCGGTACGTGCCCTGAAATCGGTGCAAGTGGTGGGAAAAAGCAAATGGAACAACACGCTCTTGGTGAAATGTAACGACGTGGGAAAAGCCTACAACCTGTTGCAGTTTCCGTTTGTAAAAAGTATTCTTCAGGTGTTTTCCTCACCCGATTCCATCAACGCCAGCGAACGCATAAACTTCAGAAAAGAATTCAATCGTTGGGACACGCTGTCTTCTACCGAGCCCTATGGCTTAGGGAAAGCGCAGATTGCAGCACTCAACGGCACACTATTACACAAGGTGGGCTATCGTGGAAAAGGTAAGCTGATTGCCGTGTTGGATGCGGGATTTATGAATGTTGACCGCATTCCCTGCCTGCAACAAATCAAGATTGCCGCTCAACACGATTGCGTCTTCCCGCCATCGAAAAACATTTTTGCCGAGAGCGACCACGGCACAATGGTGCTTTCAACCATGGCTATGGATGCCAATGGCATCTTCATTGGCACCGCACCCGAAGCCTCTTACGCCCTTATTCGCTGTGAAGACAGGCAGTCGGAGAGCCTTGCCGAGGAAGATTTTTGGGCCGAAGCGGTGGAATATGCCGACTCGATTGGCGCAGACATCATCAACTCATCGTTGGGCTATCACGACTTCGATGACGCCTCAACCAATCACAAATACAGCGACATGGACGGCGAAAAGACCCTCATTTCGCATACGGCTTCGATGATTGCAAACAAAGGAATGATACTCGTAAGCAGTGCTGGAAACGACGGAATGGGCACGTGGAAAAAGATTAATTTCCCTGCCGATGCCAAGCATATCCTCACCGTTGGTGCCATCATGCCATCGGGTGTGAATGCCGCTTTCAGTGCGATTGGCCCCACGGAAGATGGGCGCGTGAAGCCCGACGTGATGGCTTATGGCAGTCCAACGACGGTGGTTTCGGGGCGCGGAACCATTATTGACGAGATGGGAACGTCGTTCTCTTCGCCTTTAGTTGCGGGGCTGATGGCTTGTCTGTGGCAAGCCTTTCCCCAAAAAACGGCACGGGAATTAATCGATTTAGTGATTGCCAACAGCAGCAACTTTGCACAGCCCAACAACATTTATGGCTATGGCATTCCCAATTTTTGGAACGCTTATAACAACGCAAAACCATGAAGACCGTCACCCTTTTTGAACTCAACAACCTCGTCAGAGAAGTGATTTCGTCCACGCTTTCGGAAGAATATTGGGTGGAAGCCGAGCTTTCTGAGGTGCACGAAGTGCGCGGCCATTGCTACATGGAGCTGATACAAAAAGAGCTGTTTAGCAACACACCCGTGGCCAAGGCGTCGGCAAAATGCTGGAAGAACAAATGGACCTTGCTGCGCGAGAAGTTTGAAAAGGTGACGCGCGAGGGGCTCAAACCGGGCATGAAAGTGTTGCTCAAGGTCTATGCCGACTTCCACGAAGCCTATGGTTTTGCGTGGATTGTGACCGACATCAACCCCGAATTTACGATGGGTGACATGGCTCGTAAACGGCAAGAGATTATCGACACGCTCAAAAGGGAGGGCGTTTTCGAACTGCAAAAAGAGCTTGTCTTGCCCCTGTTTGCACAACGCATCGCGGTCATCTCGAGCGAAAATGCAGCGGGCTATGGCGACTTCTGCCACCAGCTGGCTGACAATCCGCAGCAACTGAAGTTCTATACGCGCCTGTTTCCGGCGGTGATGCAAGGCGAAGGCGTGGAAGAAAGCGTCATCGGCGCACTCAACAGCATCAACGAAAACATCGAAAAGTTCGACGCAATGGTTATCATTCGTGGGGGCGGAGCAACGAGCGATTTGAGCGGTTTCGACACCCTTCGTCTGGCCGAGAATGTGGCCAACTTCCCCATTCCCATCATCACTGGCATCGGACACGACAGAGATGAGTCGATTGTTGACATGGTGGCCCACACGAAAGTGAAGACGCCCACGGCCGCAGCAGCCTTGCTCATTGACCACCTGAACCACGTTTTAGAACGTCTTTTAGACGCGCAAGCCGAACTGATTGCCGCCGTGCGCCACCGAAGTGAGTTGGAACAAGCACGTCTGGTGCGCATGAGCGAGAAAATTCCGATGCTCTTTTCGTTGGTGAAAACGCGCCAAGAACAGCGCATTGAGCGCCATCTTACCAACATCACAGCGTCACTCAACGACAAACTTTCACGCGAGCATCATCGGCTATCGCTCATCGAAAACCAGCTTAGCCCCACCCTTTTGCAGCAGATGACGAAAGAGAACTATCGGCTGCAACTGCTGCAACAGCGGCTCGAAGCACTCAATCCGCAACGCCTGTTGCAACGCGGTTACAGCATAACGCTCTGCAAGGGCAAAGTGGTGAAGGACTCCCGGCAACTGAAAGCCGGCGATGAGATTGAAACAAAATTAGCGAACGGAAAAATAACATCCATCATACAATAGAACAATGGTTAGGAAAGATTTGAAATACGAAGAGGCAATGGCCACTTTAGAGCAGATTGTTGCGCGCATGGAGAACAACGAGCTCGACCTCGACACCATGAGCGAAGAACTGAAAAAAGCGAAACAGCTCATTAAACTGTGCAAAGACAAGCTCACGAAGACCGACCAGGAAATTCGGAAGATTATCAACGAATAGCGGGCGCAACGCGGCCGGGAGAGGTGGAGACGCGCCGGCATGCGCATGCACCGTCGCAAAGAAAGGCCCCGAAACACACACTTCTTGGGGTGCTCGCCCCCCGAAAACATCAAGAAATTTTATTTCTCGTTGGTCGTGACCTCGAGAACAACGGGAATTTTATTTCTCGTTGAAACTGCCCTCGAAAACAACGAAAACATCTTTACACGCGTAGCTCCCTTCTATGAAATGCAGCAAAAGTAGCTTGTGAAGAATGGGAGAAATGCGCGTGAGCACAAGGTTTCGACACGGCGAACAGTCCTCCGTCCATCGCTTCAGGAGGTGGGTGCGCCGCCGAAATAATACGTGAAATAGTTGCAAAAGAGAGGCTTTATTCGTAATTTTGTGCGAAAATTAAATGTAAAATCATTAAAATATAAGACAATGGAAGAGTTGGATTGGTCTAAATTAGGGTTTGGCTATCGGCCAACGAGCTACAATGTGCGGTGCTATTATCGCGACGGAAAATGGGGAGAGATTGAGGTTTGCTCCGACGAATATATTAAATTGCACATGGCGGCAACGGCACTTCACTACGGACAGGAGGCTTTCGAGGGTTTGAAAGCCTATCGTTGTCCCGACGGAAAGGTGCGCCTTTTCCGCGTTGAGGAGAATGCTGCGCGCCTGCAACGGACGGCAGATGCCACGCTGATGCCGCAGGTGCCCACCGAACGATTTGTGGAAATGGCACGCAAGGTAGTGCGCCTCAACCAACAGCACATCCCGACGTATGAGAGCGGTGCTACGCTCTATCTGCGTCCTCTGCTTATCGGTGTCAGCCCGCAGGTGGGCGTTCATCCCGCTAAGGATTATCTGTTTCTCATCTTCGTCACGCCTGTTGGCCCCTATTTCAAAGGTGGTTTCTCGGCCAACCCCTATGTCATCATCCGCGACTACGACCGTGCAGCACCCTTAGGCATGGGCACGTTCAAGGTGGGTGGCAACTATGCAGCCAGCATGCGCGCCAATGCCATCGCCCATAGTAAGGGCTATGCCAGCGAGTTTTATTTGGATTCGAAAGAAAAGAAATATGTGGATGAGTGCGGTGCGGCCAACTTCTTTGGCATCAAGAACAACACCTATATCACACCAAAGAGCACCTCTATCTTGCCATCCATCACCAACAAGAGCTTGATGCAAATTGCAGAGGATTTAGGTATGAAGGTGGAACATCGTCCAGTGCCCGAAGAAGAGTTGGAAAGTTTTGAGGAAGCTGGGGCTTGTGGCACGGCAGCTGTGATTTCGCCCATCTCGCATTTAGACGATTTAGACACCGGCAAGGTGTATGCTTTCGGCGACAAACCCGGTCCATGGTCAACCAAGCTCTATGAAACCTTGCGCGGCATTCAATACGGGACGGTGGAAGACCGTCACGGCTGGACATCGGTTGTGATTGAATAACGCGCCGATGAAGGATATAGAACGATGCGTGCATGCCATCGTTACACAAAAAGCCTCGCTCAACATCACAAATATTGGGCGGGGCTTTCGCCATCTTGATTTATTATTTACCTTTGCACACAAAATAAACGTATGGGAAAAGGAAAGTTAGAAAAGTTCAGAGAGATGGAAACCTTTGCTAATGTGTTTCAATATCCTTTCTCGGTGGTCGACGAGGCGCCGTTTGCCATGAAGGGGAAATGGCATGAGCAGTATTTTAA
This sequence comes from Segatella oulorum F0390, assembly GCF_000224615.1. Lineage (NCBI taxonomy): Bacteria > Pseudomonadati > Bacteroidota > Bacteroidia > Bacteroidales > Prevotellaceae > Segatella > Segatella oulorum. The sequence goes on along the minus strand of NZ_JH114217.1, from coordinate 551,250 downwards.
AAACAACCACCCTATCGTGTTGGAATTGGGTTGTGGCAAAGGTGAATACACGGTGGAGCTGGCCAAACGCTATCCCGAGATGAACTTCATTGGCGTGGATATTAAGGGCGCTCGCATGTGGACGGGTGCGAAACAAGCTTTGGAGAGCCAGTTGACCAACGTGGCCTTCCTGCGCACCAACATCGAAATCATCGACCGATTCTTTGCACAAGATGAGGTGAGCGAGCTGTGGTTGACCTTCAGCGACCCACAAATGAAGAACCCCCACAAGCGTCTTAGCAGCACATTCTTCATGGAGAAATATCGTCATTTTTTAAAAGACGGCGGAGTTGTGCACCTCAAAACCGATTCAAACTTCCTCCACACCTACACCGAGGCTATGGTGAAAACGAACAACCTACCCCTACTTTTCACAACAACCGATTTGTATCACACCAAAGGGTTAGATGCCGAGACGCAGAAAATTCTTGCCATTCAAACCTATTACGAGGCGATGTGGATGGAGCGAGGCCTCAACATTCGCTATCTCAAGTTTCAACTTTTGCATGCGATAAGCCTGCACGAGCCCGACATAGAAATTCCTTTAGACGAATATAGAAGTTATCATCGTCCCAAGCGCAGTAGTCTGAAAACAAGCAAATAATTTTAACGAAATTGTTGCAAAGCTCAAAATTTAGTACTACCTTTGCGGTCGGTTAATTTTCATAACCGCTTTTTTTTCTTCAATTAATTTATCGTTTGGGTGGTGACACCCATCATAAATAAAATCCATTCAGCAATGAATGGAGGTTTGTTTTAATTAGTCGTTTGTGCGAGAGTTTGTGAAAACAATCGCATATAAAAATCTTAAAAGTTGAGTTATAGAGAAGCGCATGCTCGTGAGAACATGCGCTTTCGTTTTCAAAGAACGCCGTTCGGCAATATCAAAAATTATCACTACTTTTGCAATCGTAAAACATTCAACGATAACAAAAATATAAATAACAACGTAAAGAGATGACAACATTATATCCAAAACTCATCACGGATGCCTTGGCAACGGTGATTTATCCCGGAACCAAGAAAAGTATTGTCGAGAGCGAAATGCTTGTTGCCGACGATATTCATATCAATGGACAGCACGTTGCATTCACCCTAATATTCCCACGCGACACAGATCCGTTTCTCAAATCTACGCTAAAAGCAGCCGAAGCTGCCATCCATTATCACATTGGGAAGGAGGTTCAGGTGGAGATACACACCGAATTTAAATCGCAACCGCGTCCAGAAGTGGGCAAAGCGCTGCCCGAAGTGAAGAATATCATTGCGGTGAGCTCGGGCAAAGGTGGCGTGGGCAAAAGCACGGTCTCGGCCAATCTGGCCATCGCCTTAGCCAAGTTGGGCTATAAGGTAGGCTTATTAGACACCGACATTTTCGGTCCGAGCATGCCGAAAATGTTCGGTGTGGAAGACGAACGTCCCTATATGATTGAGAAAGACGGACGCCAGCTGATTGAACCGGTTGAGAAATATGGCGTGAAACTGCTCAGCATCGGCTTCTTTGTTGATCCCGACACCGCTACACTTTGGCGTGGTGGCATGGCCACATCTGCGCTCAAACAACTCATCATGGATGCCGATTGGGGTGCGCTCGACTACTTTATTCTTGACACACCTCCTGGCACAAGCGACATTCATCTCACCTTGCTTCAGACGTTAGCCATCACGGGTGCTGTCATCGTGAGCACACCACAGCAAGTAGCTTTAGCTGATGCACGCAAAGGAATCGATATGTATACCAACGACAAGGTGAACGTGCCCATTCTCGGTTTGGTGGAAAACATGGCCTATTTCACACCTGCCGAATTGCCCAACAACAAATATTACATCTTTGGAAAAGATGGTGCCAAAGACTTAGCACAATCAATGCATCTGCCATTGTTAGCACAAATCCCCATCGTGCAGAGTATTCGTGAGGGAGGAGATGATGGCCAACCAGCAGCAACAAAAACCGATAGTATCACAGGACAAGCTTTTCTGGGTTTAGCACAGTCGGTCGTTACAGTGGTCAATCGGCGTAATAAAGAGCAGGCTCCAACAAAGATTGTCGGCGTAGAATAGCTGTAAGTGCACACCATCCACTGCAAAGGAATTGCCACAAGCAATTCCTTTTTTCATGTTACATTTGTTCATTATTGCGCAATGATAGCGCAGCTAAAGTTGGTTTGATATTTACCCAGTTGTAAGTAAGTCTCTTAAATATTGCTGTCCGGTAAACCTTTTATCTCTGAAAAAAGATTTACCGGACAGCAATAATTTAAAAAATGAACGTGGAATTACCTATATAAAGGCAATCCCGCAAGGATTTTTATGCGAATTAAGGTTTACCGGACAGCAATAATATAGAATGGATTAATGTGGTCAACGAAGCATGGCGGTGGCTGACACCCCTAAAGTACTTCACTTTGCGGCATGGAGAATCCGCCGGCGCTGCAAAGCATACATCAGCCAGACCAATGCAAAATAGGCAATAGACTGCAACCACAGGCCCATGAGCTCGGGCCGAATGTCGGCAAGCGTAGCGCCCATGCTGCTGATACGCAGGAAACCTCGCACAGCAAAGGTTGAGGGGAAGAGGCGCGCGAGCAATTCCCACACCCAGGGCATGTTGCTCTGTGGCCACGAGATGCCCGTAAGGAAGAGTAAAGGCACCGAGGTAAACACCACTAAGAGCATCACTTGTTCGCGCTGGCGCACAGCAAAGGACAAGGCCATCGCCGCAAAGATGGAGGCCAGCAAATAGGGCAAAAGTAGCGCCGCGAGGCTGCCTGCCGAGGCTAAAGCGGTGAAACGAAACATTTTTGGAACGGCTAAGGTGAGATAGGTTGCCATCACAGCGAACACCATGAAGTAGAACAAAGCTTTGCCCATAATCAAGGTCAGCGCGCCAACCTTGAGGGTATTGGCCAGCGTTGGATAGCCCTGCCGATTGCGTTCGCGAGCTGTTCCGGCTGCCATGCCGATGCCCAATAGCAGTGCTTGCTGCATAATTAAAATCAAAACGCCGGGCAAAATGGCATTGCCATAGCCTCCTGTGGCGTTGAAAATGGGCACTTCGGCAACGGCGAGCGGTTCGGTAGCCAGTTCGTCTTCATGTTCATTAAACGTGGGTTGCCGATGCAATAAAATGTTGGCATTTTGCTTTACTGCCACCGCCTGCGCCGTTTGAAACACGGCTTTATACGCCAACATAAGACTCATATCACAATAAACGCTCACATGAGTTTGTTCCCCTCGATGGAGCTGCTCGGCATAATCGCGCGGAAAATAAACTATTCCATAGCCCTCCTGCCGCGCCAAGCGCTGTCTCGCCTCGTCAACACTATTGCTATAAGCAGCCACTTGCACGTTTGGCGAGGCATCAAACGCCCGAATGAAAGCACGACTCTCGTGGCTATGGCTCGCATCCACCACCACTACGGGCACTTCATAAACCACCTCGTTGTTGTAAATCCACGAATAGAGCAAGGGATAAATCAAAGGTAAGAGGAAGAAAAACATCACCACACCTTGGTCTTTCAAGGCAGCCCGAAGCTCTTGCGCCCAAATATTGCAGAGCGTTTGCAAGGCCGTTAGCATGCGAGAGAGAAGCATTTTCAAATCCATTTAGGGTAGATAGGTGTAAAGTAACATCGCACGTTTGATGTTCCACAAGCTGACAAATGGCAGAAAGCAAAACAACAACAATGCCAACAAATTGAGCCAAGCAGCAGACAGAGGGAAACCGTTGAGCACACAGAGCTGATAGAGCATGTAGTAATGGCGCAAAGGAAAAAGCTGCGCCACAGCTTCAAGCATGGGACTCATGGCAAATACGGGGAAGGTGGCGCCCGCAATCGAAAGACTTACGACCGCCCAAAGTGAGCAAACACTCATAGCCATGCGCAAGCCCGGCATCAGCCCAAAGACAAAGATTCCGAATCCCTGCGCTGCCAACAGCGACAAGATGCCACAAAGCAAGATGGGCAGAAAACCACCCGAATGGGGGAAGTCTTGCACGTAATAGATGTAGAATTCGAAGGCATAGAACATCAAAAGCGATACTACCAACAGCGGAAGTAGTTTCCCGGCCAATGCCACCCATGCACGATTGTCGGCTAAAGCCATCCATTCGCGACTCCGTTGGAACTTAATCTCGACGCCTAAACTATAGGGTGTAAGCAAAAACACAAACAGCATGAGCAGGCCCGGCACCATCACTGTGGAGAGATAGACATTATAGTTGGCCCATGGATTTTGCAGCATGTGCAAATCAATCGCTATGGGTTGCAAAGTAGTTCTTATCTCACGTGGCGTGCGTCCCAAGGCACTCAACTTCGCTTGTCCCACCGCAGCCGAGCCTAACGCCGAGATGGTTTTGAGGTCTTTAAAAAGCAACGAGCCGGCCACCAACGTGGTGCTGCTATAATAAAAAGATAGTTTGGGTTGCGTGTTGGTGCCCAATCCACGCGTCATCCCCTTTGGAATATAGAGAAACGCATAAATCTCATTGCGCTGAATTGCCTCACGTGCCTCGTTCATGTTCTGATATTGCGCCACCACTTGCGAGGATTGAAAAGCATCTAAGCGCCGAATCATCGCACGCGAAGTGGCTGTCTGGTCTAAATCAACCACGCCCACAGGCATATCTGTGGGTACGCCTTGCGCCATCAACGAAGTGAAAAACACAATGACAACGATTGGAAACACCACCAAACTAATCCAATAGATGGGCTGTTCGCGCATAATACCACATTCGCGAAAGGCTATTGTCCAAATCTGTCGCAAGGTTTTCATGCCCGTTATCTTTCCTCTATTTCAAAATCAAACTCATGCCCGGGCGCAAACCTTCTATCTTGGTTAAGGGGCGCGCACGCACCTCAAACGTCTTCAAGTCATATTGCCCGGTGGTCTTTGTTGCTTTCCACACAGCGTAACTGCCTTGATCTTTCACATAATAGACCTTCATTTTCATCTCCTTATTAAACGCCGGCACAAACACAGAGAATGTTGTTCCAATCTTCATTCCCTTGAGCTGATCTTCCCGAATATTGAATGTCCCCCACTGATCACTTAGCTCTGAAATGCTCATAATGGGCGAACCCAGCCCCAACAGCTCGCCCACCTTGGGATAAACCTCGCTCACTTCGCCTTCAACCTGCGCCACTTGAACCGTTTCTTTCAGCATCGAAGCAACCACTTCCACGGCGCCCAAAGCGGCTTTTACATTGCTGGCTGCCACACGTTTCTCTTGCGAACGGGCACCATTCTTAGCCATGTTATATTGGCTTTCGGCTGCCTTCACCTGCGCTTCCGACGCTTTAAAGGCCGCAAAAGCCTCATCGCGTTTCTGCCCACTAATCACCCCTTCGTTGTAGAGGTTTTGCATGCGGTTATAAGTCTTCTTGGTAATTTCAGCCGCCGCACGTGCTTGTTGCAGCAATTCGAAGGCGCCTTGAATTTGCTCTTTGCGCGCACCTGCATCGGTTAAATCCTTTATTGCCTCGGTCGTTGCAGTTGTTGCTTGCGCCACTTTCTTCTGCGCATCCATCTCAGGAATTTCAATAATGGCCAACGTGTCGCCCACATGCACATAGTCACCCTCTTTCACTCTGAGCTCAACCACGCGACCCGGATATTTACAAGCCACCCGAAATTCTTCCACTTCCACTTCGCCTTGGATAATATCCTTTTGCTTTCCCAACGTGAAGAAACCGATAATTCCTACAATGGCCACCACAAGAATGATGCCTAAGATGGCCAAATACATATTTGTATGTTGTGATTTTGTTGACATGATAATCTGTTTGATGAGTTTATGGGTTAATATTCAAGCACGCCTAATGCCTTTTGTAAATTCACTTGTGAGAGTCTCACCTCCACTTCGGCGTCTATTTCCTGACTCTTTGCTTGCTGCCATGCCGCTTGAGCTGCCAGCACATCGGTCGATTCTATGACGCCTTCTTTAAAGCCGAGCGTTGCACATCTGAGGTTCTCTTCGGCACTATGGATGTTCTTTCGCGCCATAACAAGCCGCTTATGCGCCTCTTTCACCTTGAATTGGCATTGTGAAATTTGCAGGCTTATCTTCTCTTGTGCATCGCTCAATTCCATCTGTGCAAAGCTCGTTGCCGCCTTAGCCGCCCGCACTTTATAAGCACCTTCAAACCAGTTCCACACGGGAACCTGCACCAATACGCCCACATTCCACGTGCCGGCCAACTTACGTTCGAAACCATTAAACACATTGGGGTTGCTGGCAAAATAGCCTCCAGTGAGCAAAACATGCGGTAAATAGATGGCACGCACCAAGCGCTCGCCTTGCTTTGTGAGGTCAACCATATTTTGAAGCATGCGCAACTCGGGACGATTTTCATTGGCTAAACCCTTGTCGGCCACAGCTTGTGGCTGTGCATCGAGGTTGAGCACACGTTGCAATGGCTGTTCATCAACCAACGACACACGCTCCTCTAAAGGCAAACCGCAAAGCTGACAGAGCAACATCTTGGCCAAAACCAATCCGTCTTCCACCTGCGTCACTTGCATTTCAGCCTCATTCACACGCACATCCACCTTCAATCCGTCGGCCTTTGTGGCGACACCTTCTTGAAACATTTTCTGCACATCGCCCGACAACTTCTGCACCAAGGCCAAATAGCTGTTGGCTAATTGCTGTTTCTGTTTCAGCGAAACAACCATCCAATAGGCCTGATCTACATTGTAAAGCGTCGCCTGGCGCTTGGCATTTGCATCGTTCTCGGCCACACGCTCATTGAGTTCGGCCATGCGATTGAGCGCCGTGATGGCTCCACCCATATAAATAGGTTGCCGCACCACAGCCGCCCCACCCCACATGTGATGGGTGTTGGTCTCAAGGCTGTTGACAATATTCTGCCCCACTTGATTGCCCATGCCCGCCATGGGACCGCTGACTTGACTGAAAACATTACTGATTTGGCCTGCAACTGAGGGCGAAATAACCCCATGAGCCACCATGTTGGTGAGCAAACTCGACAGGTTTCCGCCGGCAGCAGCAGTAACTCCTGTACCCAAATGGTTGAGCGCATCCTTTTGATCTTTGCTCAACAACGAAACGCTTTCACTAAAATATTGATAGCCACCCACAACATCTACCTTGGGCAGATATTTCGTCTTGGCTGCCTTTCGCAGCTGCAAGGCTATTTCTTGCTTAAATTTTGCGGCGTTAATCTGCTTGTTATTGCGGAGTGCCAATGCCCTGCAACTGTCTAAGCTCAAAGGCTGTTGCGCCGCGACAGGGAGCAGTGTTCCCCACAAAAGCAAAACCGAAACTATCTTTTTCATCGTGCGGATATTTTTAATTCCTACCACTTTTCTTCGCAATCTGTCATGAATTGCCACCCAATCTCCACCTTTTTCCTATTGAAAACGGTACACTTTGCCACGCCATTTATTTAAAGGTGAAACTCTTTGAGCCAATCATGTTGCCATCAGCAAAGATACTCACGTTGTAAGTTCCTTCCATTAAGGTCTGCGTGACATTCCAAAAAAGGGTGACAGGTGTCTCTTGTCCACCATATTCTATGGTCTTTTGCATAGAGCTTTGCAATGTCTTGTTTTCATAATTAAAACTGCTTCCGCCCCCCAAAAGATTGCCCGATGGCGACGTGATGCGCACATAAACAACCTTATTTCCGTTGCCCGCTGTCACATTTTTCGTGATGGTGAAGTTTAATTGCAAGGCCGTACACTTTTGAATGCTGTTCGTAGTCTTGCCCTTTTTGTTCTTGGCAACAAGATTAATTCCCGTGGCATCGAGCTGCGCAGCAATCGCCACTTTCTCGGATAGTGAGGCCTTTTCGCTATTCAGTCCCTCGATTTGGCGCGTTGCCTCGGCATATTGTCCTTTGATTTGCGTATTCTCGGCAGTGAGGTTTTGGTTCAACCGATTCAGCGAATCAATCTCCATAACATAACTTCTCAGCACCTTTCTCACCGTGGCCAATTCGCGTTTAAGGCGTGTAATCTCGGCTGCATCGGTGGTTTTCACACGTCTCAATTCGGCCAAAAGCCGCTGTGTTCGCTCCTGCTCGGCCGAGAGTTGTGCCACGATAGAGTCATTGCTGATTTGCGTTTTCATCTCGCTATACTGATTGGCAAACTGCTGATACTCATTTTCCATTTCCTTTTTATCGAGTTCAGCCAACTCTTGCATGGCTTCATTCGCCTGCTTCTGTTGGTGCAAATTCACGGCAAGATAAACAATTCCTGCCGCAAGAAGCAGTCCTATCACAAGCAGGGGAATTAAAAATTTCTTTTTCATATTTGGAATTCTATTTTGCGTCATCAAGTGCTACAAAATTATTTATTTTCTTCTAAATAACCAACTTTTTATCGGCTGCAACGCTTTTTATCCTCTTTTTCCACGCATTTTTGAGCAAAAAAGAACAATATAAAAAATAATTTTATAATTTTATCGCCCAAAACCTATCGTGCGAACATGTACAGGACTCATTTTTTTAAAAAGGCATTCTATCTCTACTACGACGGTTTTCGCCAAATGACATTGGGAAAAACGCTGTGGCTGATTATTCTCATCAAACTGTTTATCATGTTTGCTGTGCTGAAAGTGTTTTTCTTTCCTAATTATATTAAGAGCAAAACACAGCATGGCGGCGAGGCAACGTTTGTCAATGAGCAGCTCAAGCAACGCATGCCGAAATGAGACAGGCAGAGAGAATGGACACGGAAGAACGCCATGCAAAGCTGCATGACATTTACAAAAAGCTAACAATTAATGATTTAAAATTATATTACAATGATGTATCAATTATTAGACATCAGTGCCTCAACCATTGATTGGTCGCGTGGACAATTTGCGCTCACAGCGATTTATCACTGGTTGTTTGTGCCCCTGACGTTGGGCTTAGCACTGATTATGGGAATTGTTGAAACCTGTTACTATCGCACCCGCAAGCGTTTTTGGAAAGATGCGGCAAAGTTTTGGCAAAAACTTTTTGGTGTAAACTTTGCCATGGGCGTAGCAACAGGCATTATCTTAGAGTTTGAATTTGGCACAAACTGGAGCAACTACTCGTGGTTTGTGGGCGACATCTTCGGCGCACCTTTAGCCATCGAAGGGATATTAGCTTTCTTTATGGAGTCGACTTTCGTAGCCGTGATGTTCTTTGGATGGAAGAAAGTGTCGCCGGGTTTCCACTTGGCTTCTACCTGGTTGACAGGAATTGGCGCCACACTCTCAGCTTGGTGGATCTTAGTAGCCAACGCATGGATGCAGTATCCTGTGGGACAAACGTTCAATCCCGACACCATGCGCTTTGAAATGAATTCATTTTTCGACGTGGCTTTGTCTCCATTTGCCATTGGAAAGTTCTGCCACACGGTGACTTCCTCATGGATTATCGGTGCCGTTTTCGTGGTAGGTGTCTGCTCATGGTATCTGCTCAAACGCAGAGAGCAGCTGCTGGCCATAAACAGTTTGAAGGTGGCTACCATCGTAGGTTTAGCGGCTTCGCTCTTAGCTGCAGCCACAGGCCACGACTCTGCCTACCAAGTGGCGCAGACACAGCCCATGAAATTAGCCGCAATGGAAGCACTCTACCAAGGTGGAAAGGCACAAAGCCTGTCGTTGGTTGCCGGCGTTTCGCCCTTCCAACAGCCCGACTATCTGCACCAACAGGAACCACCTTTTAAGATAGGTGCGCCCTATGCACTCTCGATTTTGGCTACAAATAGCTTCGAAGGTTATGTGCCCGGCGTGCAAAATATTCTTGCAGGCTACACCAAAAACGATGGCACAAAAGAGCCGTCTGTAGCCGAAAAGATGGCACGTGGGCGTCGTGCTATCGTAGCTTTGCAGCAATATCGTGCAGGAAAACAGACGCCCGAGGTGAAACAAACCTTGCGCGACGACATGAAATATTTTGGTTATGGCTATGTAAAGTCGCCCGATCAAGTGGTGCCCAACATCCCCATTAACTTCTGGGCATTCCGCATCATGGTGGGATTAGGCATGCTCTTCATCCTCTATTTCTTGTTTGCAGGCCACATCACCTGGCACAAAAACATTGCCGATGATAAGTGGCGCTGGCTCTGTCGCGCAGGCATTGCCTTGGTTCCCTTGGCCTATGTTGCTACCGAGTCGGGCTGGATTGTAGCCGAAATGGGGCGTCAACCCTGGACCATTCAGGACCTATTGCCCACGTGGGCAGCAGTGAGCGACCTCAATTCGGGTAGCATTATCATCACCTTCTTCTTGTTCCTCGCGCTCTTCACCACGATGTTAGCCGTGGAAATCAACATTCTGTTTAAACAAATCAAAAAGGGGATGGAGGCCCCAAGCGTATGAGTTATTCTTTCTTTCAGCACTATTGGTGGTTTTTAGTTTCGTTGTTGGGCGCCCTGTTGGTGTTTCTCATGTTTGTGCAAGGTGCCAATTCGCTCATCTTTAGCTTAGGCCACACGCCCGAAGAGCGTCGCATGGTCGTGAATTCAACGGGCAGGAAATGGGAGTTCACCTTCACCACTTTGGTTACTTTTGGCGGTGCTTTCTTTGCCTCGTTCCCGCTGTTTTATAGCACAAGTTTCGGTGGAGCCTACTGGCTTTGGATGACCATTCTCTTCACGTTTGTGCTGCAAGCGGTGAGCTATGAGTTCCAAAACAAGTTGGGCAACCTGCTCGGCACCCGCACCTTTCAATGGTTTTTAATCATCAATGGGCTCGTAGGTCCGTTGCTCTTAGGCGGTGCTGTGGCTACATTTTTCGATGGAAGTAACTTCTTGGTCGACAAGCAAAACCTCACTAATTTCATGCAACCCGTCATCAGCAAATGGGCGAATGCGAGTCATGGTTTAGACGCTTTACTCGACCCTTGGAACCTCATCTTTGGTTTGGCGGTGTTCTTCTTGGCGCGCATTTTGGGCTTGTTCTACATCATCAACAATGTAGATAACAAAGCCATCAACGAGCGTGCACATCGACAATTACTGTACAATGTTGTTCCGTTCTTGGTGCTGTTCTTGGCCTTTTTGGTGCGCACCTTGCTCAAAGAGGGTTATGCCTATCAGCCCGAAACAGGTGTGATTTTCATGGAACCCATGAAATATCTGCACAATTTGCTCAATATGTGGTATGTCACACTCATCATCCTCATCGGTGTGGTGCTGCTGCTTTTTGCCGTGGGTCGCACGTTGTTGCGTCCCACTTACATGCGCGGTATTTGGCCAGCAGGCATTGGTGTGGTGCTCGTAGTGTTGGGATTGCTGCTTTGTGCAGGCTGGAACAACACGGCTTACTACCCTTCAACGGCTAATTTGCAAAGCTCATTGACCATCGCCAACAGCTGTAGCAGCCTGTTTACGCTCAAGACCATGTCGGTGGTTTCGCTGCTTATTCCGTTTGTTTTGGTTTACATCTTCTTGGCATGGCGCGCCATCGACCGCAAAGCCATCACACAGGAAGAGATTGAAAACGACGAGGCGTATTAGTCTACATGCTCATTTACACAAAAAAGTGGTAGATGCTTCGTTGCATCTACCACTTTTTTCTGCGCCGTAACAACTAGAACTCCACGTGCGCTGCAAACCTACTGTCGATGAGCCAAGAGGAAATTGTTGAGCTGCTGCACCACATATTTGGCTTTATCAATGTCATTGCCTATAGCTATTGACAAATGCTCGCCGTCGGTAAGCGCAACAATCACCTGATAATCGTTGGTGGTATAGGGGTTCGAACGGTTGTTAAACGTCACTTCGGCAATATCCTGCGCCTCGAACTTCCGCCCCTTCAACACCACAAAGTCGGCATAGAAGAGCAGGGGCACATCATAGGTGGGACTGCCAAACGTGTGCACACTCACCACTTCATCGGGCATACCATAGTCGCGTTGCATCGCCTGCAAATAGCAATCTTCATCGGTACAGGCCGCCTCAGCAGCATGCGTCGCTGCATGGTGCAGCCTTTGTTTGCGATAAACTATGAGAAGCATCGCCACGACAGCGACGATCATCACCAGTAAAATGATAGAAGGAATGTCCATTGTTATTCATTTTAAAAACCTTAATCATGCCCAGCATCCCTTTAGATGCAAGCACAAAGTTAGGCGATGTTCGCTAAGGAGCAAACAAAACAGTATGCTTTTTAAGTTTTTTTCAAGCGCATCGCTCATCCCATTGGCATGCGGTGCTTGAGTAAAGCAGCTCACACGCAGCGATTAAATTTTAACACATTTCCATCGCGTAATTGCGCAATAAATCGTATATTTGCCACCAATAAATAGAAAAAAGAATAATTTAACCTTTAAAATTTCAACAAAATGAAACGATTAAAGACAAAGATGTGGGCCATGGCCTGCTTAGCTGTGGCAAGCATGTCGCTCAGTTCATGCCTCAATGGCAACAACAACAGTGAGGAAGATTGGTTTGGAACACCTGCCGAACGCTATCAAACGTTCCTCACGATGAAAGGGAATTACGCTGGGAAACTCTATTTCCCGAAAGGAACAGACCGTGACGGCAAGTTTGAGAGCGACAGTATTGTCTCGCATTGGCGCATCATCAACGACTCAACGATGGAGATCTATAACGTTCCTCCACAAGCGTTGACAACCTTTGTGAGCGATGCTGCGCTGAAAACAGCCATCAACGCCTCGGCACCCATGACACTTAAATGCAAGGTGCTCTTCACCAAACCGCAGTACAAGATGTTCTTTGCAGGTCCTAAACCCACCGAACAGCCCATCCTATTGAGCGGTGCAAGCCACAAAGTGAAATTCTTTGCGCAACAATTCACCAACTATTCCTATGGTAAGCGCCTCGATAACGGCACGGTGATAGCGCAATTAATCTTCACTGGCATTCAAGTTGACAACGACAATAACAACAAAAACGAGAAGGATTTCCCCATCATTTTAAAAGGTCAGCGCATGCCATAAGGGCAACATACCCTTGGTTTCTGTGCCAAAAGGTTCAAGATGGACAAACAATAAAGCGGATGCACCTCATGATGCATCCGCTTTCGTTGCTATAAATGATTAATTTAAACCCTCTTTAGAAGTTGTAATAAAGGCTGAAGCTGATATTTTCGCCATTGAGGTCAAAACCATATTCAGTGCCTTTTGTATTCTCTACATTATTTTTTGCTTGCTCCCATCCCAAGAAACCTACATGAGAAACAAACGAAAGACGCTCGCTCAAGTTAACGGCTACACCAGGACGCAAACCTACTGACCATATATCAAGGTCACGGTCTTTATTACCATAACCATGTGCATAGCCGAAACCACCGTCAACAAACAAGTTAATAAACTTGGTGTGAACAGGAGTAAAACGAGCGTAAGGATTAACTGCAACAGTCTTATCTCCACCTTTCGTTGCACCAGACCAACCGAAAACCATACCTACAGCCCAGTTGTCATTGAGGTTATAACCTACTTCAGGGAGGAATTTGTAAGTGGTATACGTAGTTTTACCATCGTCATTACTCTTGACTGAAAAACCACCACCAACATAAACTTGTGCATTTGCACTAATGGCCAAGCCTAAAGCTGCAACCATTGTCATTAAAATCTTTTTCATACTCTCTTATTTTTTATCCTAAAAATGTAATTAAATCGGGGACAAAGGTAAAGAACTTTCATCACACAAACAAAATCTTTCGCGTTAAAAAAACTAACATCATGTTCTCATGACTCACCTAAGTTGCGCGCAAATAAAGGGTTTCCTGCTGGTTTCTGCCCGCCATAGCGAGCGCTCTTGCTGCGCTTCATTTCGTCGATTGCCACTTTCTTTCTACCTTTGCACCATGAAAACCGTTTTTATTCCTATTGTCTTGCTGCTCATGTGTGCAGGTTGTGGCTATGTGGGTCGGCGCATGTGGCTGCTTCTTCCGGTGGATAACGCCTATAAAATGGTGGTGGTGGGACTATTGTTGGCTACGCTCGTGTGCTTCTTTTTCAATTTCATCGTGGGCTTAGATCGTTTCTCTCTTCCTGTGGCACGCGTGTTCTACGAGGTTGGAGGTTCGTCCATCTTCATCCTGCTTTATCTTGCGATGCTCTTCCTTGCGTTAGACTTAGGGCGACTCTTCGGCCTTGTTCCTTCAACATTTTTACGTCACAGTGTGCCTGGAACGCTCTTCGTTTTCGGTTTCATCGGTGCCCTTTTCACCTACGGTTATGTGCACTATTATCACAAGGTGCGCGTGGAGATTGTCCTCCCATCACGCAAGCCGCTCCCCCAACCCAGCAAATTTGTGCTGTTGAGCGATATGCACTTGGGCTATCACAACACGCGCCACGACTTGGCAAAATGGGTGGATTTCATCAATGCCGAGCATCCCGATGCGGTGCTCATTGCGGGTGATATTGTCGATTTCAGCATTCAACCGTTGCTCAAAGCGGGGATGGCAGCCGAATTTCGACGCCTCAATGCGCCCGTTTATGCCTGCTTGGGCAACCATGATTACTATGCAGGCGAGGAAAACAGCGAACGGTTTTATCGCGAGGCGGGCATCCATTTGCTGCGCGACACAGCCGTAGCTATCGGAAAAGGCATTACGCTGGTGGGCCGGGACGACCGCACAAACACGCATCGTAAGCCCTTAAACGAGATGATGAAAACGGTGGATGGCACGCAGTACACCATTCTGCTCGACCATCAACCCTATCATTTGGAGGCTGCAGAGCGCCAGCATGTGGACTTTCAATTCAGTGGACACACGCACAATGGGCAGGTGTGGCCCATCAATTGGATTGAAAGTGCCATCTACGAAAAGGCTTATGGAAGGCTGACAAAGGGTGAAACGCACTATTATGTGTCGAGTGGTATAGGCATTTGGGGCGGGAAATTCCGCATTGGTACACAGTCGGAATATGTCGTGTTGACCCTTCAATAGCCCGCGACGAGCACACCTTGCGACCGCGGCGAACAAGCGTTTTGGGTGGTTAGCGGCGCAAAATGTAATCGCGACACTCCTCCATGAGCCATTTGGGCGTGCTCGTAGCTCCACAGATACCCACGGTTTTTGCTCTGTCAAACCAGCGCATATCAATCTCTTCGGCGCTCTCCACCTGATAACTATGCGGGTTCACCTGCAAACATTCGTGGAACAGCACCTTGCCATTCGAGCTTTTTCGCCCCGCCACAAACAGTACTACGTCGTGGCGTGTGGCAAAGTTGGCGATGTTGGGCATGCGATTGGCCACCTGACGGCAGATGGTGTCGAAGCTCTGGAAAGTGGCGTTGGGCGAGATGTGGGTTTGAATATAGTCGATGATGTGGTGGAACTCGTCCAAGCTCTTTGTGGTTTGCGAATAAAGGTAAATGCTCTTGTTGAAGTCTAATTGCTTCACATCGTCGAACTTCTCTATCACGATGGCGCGGCTTTTTGTTTGCCCCACGAGCCCCAACACTTCGGCATGGCCATTCTTTCCGAAGATAACCAGCTGTGTGTCGCTCGGCATGTTGTTGAGCGTTGCGGCCACACTGTTTTCATATTGTCGCTTGATGCGCTTCTGCAACTGCAACACCACGGGGCACGTAGCATCGATAATCTCAATGTTGTTTTTCGCAGCGATGGCATAGGTTTCGGGCGGTTCGCCATGTGCTCTCAGCAACACTTTGGCATTGTGCAACGTCTTTAATTGTTCGTGGTTGATGGTGATGAGTCCGCGTTGCGACAGCCGTTCCACCTCCATGCTGTTGTGCACAATGTCGCCTAAGCAATAAAGTGTGCCGCCCTTCGCCAGCTCCTCCTCGGCTTTCTTGATGGCTGTGGTCACGCCAAAACAGAAACCACTACCGTTATCGATTTCGATTTGTAACATCTATCCTACTTTAATTTTCACCATCACCTTGCCCTTCTTGGGGTCGTTGGTAATCATCAGCACGCGCGGCGCACGCCGATTGCCCTGCATTTGGTCGGCAATGGCCGTCACTTTCAGGCGAGCACGCGTGCCAGGAACAATCGTTGTCTTGTCCAACGACACCTCTAAACCGTTGCCCAAAAGCTGCAAACTGCGAATCTCCAATGGCGACCGGCCTAAGTTTTCAATCTCTATCTCGCCACGCAACTGCTTCTTTCCGCCAAATGTTCCTAAGTCGAGGCTGTCGGCCGAAAGCAACATTTGGGGTGCTTGCGCCTGTTGTTGTGCCGTCATGTCCTGGAAAGCGGGCAGCAATATGGCCGACACCTTAATCCGTTTCTCATCAGAAACTTTGTCGCCGGGACGCATACCCAAATAGATATCCGTGGTGGTGAGCCCAAAATCGCGCAGCTCGCGCGAGTCAAGGGTGATGGTGGCCACCCCCGAACGATGGGGACGCAGCTGCGAAGGCGACAGCTCGCCCGAAAGATAGTTGGGCAGATGCATGAGCACCGGCTGCAACGTTTCGTTGGAGTTGTTGAAGAGATAGAGTTTGACGGTGGGGCGATCGCCACGATTGACATTGTCAAACTCAATATCAACATCGTTCACTTTCAGTTCACCCAGCGTGTAAGGATAGTCTCCGGTATAGTCTTTCAATTCGCGCACCACCACCCCTTGCAGCGTCAACAGCAAGGGTTCCTTGCTCGCATTGCTGTAAACGGCCAACTGTTTGTGGAAATGTCCCAGCGTCTTAGCATCATAAACGGCTTCGATTTTAAACTCTTTGCCCATGCCCACCGACGTGGGATAGTTGACCGTTGTGCACCCGCAACTCGTGCGAACCTCACTAATCTTCAGCGTTCTCAATCCTTTGTTCTTCAATGAGAACGAGGCCTTCACGGGGTGATTATACAACACTTGTCCCACCCGCATCACCTCTTGTGTGCTGCTGATGCGCTGGGCTTGCAAGGTGGTTGCGCCCAGCAGCATCGCCAATAATAAAGTTTTTCTGTTATTCATTCGTTAGTTTTATTGCGCGATCACGACCGCTGAATTCCGGACTATAGGTGCACTTGGCCGTGCAAATGCCACTGTTGTACTCACCTTTGCGGTCGACATAATATTCCGTTTCTATCACATGCTTTCCTTTATTCAACTGATCGAAGAAATAGCGCGTCTGCTTGTCGCCGGGCATATAGTAATAACCCCAATCATAACCGCTGAGTGGGTTGACGGGTTCCAAGCAAGCGGCACGCTCATCGCTCACTTCAACGAAGTCGAAATCGTGTGAAGCCTCAAGGGTGATGCGCACTTTCACGCGGTCACCCACCTTCAACCGGTCAGCGTTCACAGCTGCTCCGTCGGTCGTGAGCACCTCACGTTTCACACGCAAACCCGTGCTCTGCGCCGTGATGTCGCGAAGGGGTTGCGTAAACTCGGCAAACACAGCCCCCCAACTCATGTCGTTCGAGGTTTTGTTCACAGTGAGGTCGCCAAAGGTTTTACCCGTCTTCTCGGCCGTCGCCACCGCTGTTTTCGAGGTACCTATGGTCATTTCCAAAGGTTTCCCATCCAACATCAGTTGTGCATTTCCCGTTTCCTGCTTCAACAACTGCAGCTGCCGCGCATCCATAAACGCATAAACGGCTTCAACAGCGTTGAGGGGCGTGTCCCATTGCTGCGTGTGTTTGCTCTGCAACAACCATTGCTGCATCTCCTGAATGGTTTGCTTATCCCCCGGCGTTACGAGCCGCAATGCCTCAATGGCAGCCGTCTCGGTAGGAATGCGATAGTCAAACCACGAATATTCTGCGCGCGATGCATCATAATAGCGTCCCATTTCGGGCGTGCAAACACTATATTGTTTCAAACTCTTGATATGCTGTTTGGCCAAAGCCGTGTTGCCATTGCGCGCCAAAACCACCGCCATCACCGCCTTGCCATAAATCGAAAACAGGTTATGTTGTTTGGCCACAAGCTGCAAAAGATATTGCTCATCAGGCGTCGTGAGTTTGCCTTTCTGCAACGAAGCGATATAGAGATATTGCAACAGTTCCTCGTCAGGCACAAGCTTTCCGTTCCTCCTGGCTTCAGCTTTGCGCAATTCTGCCACCTGCTTCTTCACTTCTTGCGCCAAAAAGCGCATCGCATTTTTCAGCAAGGCTTGTGTAGCCGTTTGTTCATTCAATAGGAAATTCAGTCGTTGCAGCATCTTAGCCACCGACAAGGTCACATAGAACGAGCCGCGCATGCCGGGCATCCAGGCCAACGAACCGTCGGCGTTTTGCAGCTGACGCAAGCCAAACAGCGCCTCTTCCTGATAGCGTTTCATGGCAGCGATGGAGTCGGTTTGTCCCACTTTCTGCAGCATGGCTATCGACAAAGTGTTGGCAAAATATTTGGCAGCCAATGCAATGGCATCTGTGGGATCCGCCGAAGCGACTGACGGTAACGCCTCAATCATGAGCCAAGCAGGGTGGTTGGTATATTTCACGAGCAAGTGGTTATCTGCCCGTTTCACAGGGAAGAGGGCATCTAAAGCGATGGTCTTCGTGCCCGCCTGCGTTTGCATGAACGCCACAGTGTTGACAACCTTTGCTTCATCCGACAGAATCGGCAGCAAATGCTGTTCGCCATCACTGAAAGTAGCGCCAGAAACCGTCATGCGACAAATCACGGCATCGCCCATAAAGCCTGCTGCTTTCAACTGTTCGGGCGCAAAAACAAAGGCTGCTTCCTGCGTTTCGTTGGGTTGCAAGTTGAGTGTTTTCTGCTCCGAAAGCAACAACTTCTCGGTGGCGGCATCCAAAAGTTGCATCGTCACCTGTGCCGAAAGCATTTGCGAGGTGGTGTTCACCACGCGATTAGACAGTGTAGCCCTGTCGCCCATACGCACAAAACGGGGCAGATTGGGCATAATCATAACATCTTTTTTCGCCTCGGTTACACCAGCAATCACTGCGCTCTGCATGTCTTTATCATGCGCATAACCCAAGAAGTTCCAAGTGGTCACGCTCTCGGGCAAGGTGAACTTCAACGTGAAATTGCCCTTGCCGTCAGCCATCAGTGCAGGGAAAAAGAAAGCCGTTTCGTGCAAATTCTTGCGCACCGATACCGCAGATGCTACTGGTTTTCGCTGCTCTGATGCCACTTGTACGCCGCTTGCGGATCCTGTTAATGACACTTTTTGCTCGGCGAGGCCCGTAACAACCACTTCACTGAGCGCCGCACTTTCTCCTTTTAGTTCCATATCGTATTTGGGAACCGGCGCAACAAAGACTTTTGCCGCACGAGCGCCATATATACGAGCTCTATTCTGCATATCAAAACCATTGAAGTCGCCAATATGGGTGAACTGAAGTGCATTCACACGCAGGGGCTTAAAGGGTCGTTCGCTATAGAAATTCATCTGTGGCGACCACAGATTATTCCACATGGAAGAAGGAGTATCGAGTTGGAAGTTAATACCTGTCTCCCACGTATGCTGGCTGAAAGCATCAAGACTGGCATCATAGAGGGTAGCCACCAACTGGGCTTGCACGGGCTTTCCATGCTTATCGCTCACGTGAAGCGTCCAGGTTTCTTGTTGTCCGGGCATCAAACGATTGCGGAAAGTAGTCCATTTCAACTGCAAATCCATCGTGGGCATGGGACGCCTGATGGTTGTTTCATGGCGATAGAGCACCCCATCTTTGACCCATGCATAAACCAATCGCAGCCCATCCTTATAAGCGTCTTGATAGGTTAGCGCACGTGTCTTCACTTCGTTGCTCAACGACAACTGCCCACTTTCGAGCACTTTATCGCCAGCCAACACGCTATAATACACCGTCACCTGCGAATCACGGCTACCCACCTGCACATAGACAGGCTTGCCATCGGCAGGAAATTGCGTGGCCGAACCATAGAACCAATCGGGCGTATCTGCAACCATCGTTTTATCCTTGACATCAAACAACACGAACGAGCGGCGCAAAGTGTCACCCTCGCACACGGCTTCTATGGTGTGTTTGCCATTCTTCAGTGTCGACAAGGGCAAGGTAACCGGCTTATTGGCAGCGACGGTGTAACGGGTGTCATCCAACTGATAGTTTACCGTGGCATCGACCTTTTCTCCCGCTAAGTTGAGATACTGAAAGGTGATGGGCTTCAGGCTGTCGCGCTCTATGCGCTCAGCCATGGCAAAACGGAACACCCCTTTGCGATTGCTCAACGGCAGTTGCATGTCGGCTTCGTGGCTCTCGCCAGCCTGATCGGTAACAGTTGCATGCAGCTCATAGTTGTAATAACGGGGCAAGGTGGTTTCGCTTTCAGGCAAATGCAAGGGCAACTGGAAACTGAAACGTCCCTCTGCATCGGTCTCAACCGTATCTTTCAAAACGTCTTTTGCCATTCGACTTGCGACGCGCCACCAAAAATAATTGGGACGGAGTGTGGCTTCATATTTCACTTTTGCATGCTGCACAGGCACCCCGGCATAGCTCTTTGCCACCCCTTCAATGCGAATGGTGTCACCATCGGCATAGTGTTGCTTATAAGGAGTGAACGCCACATAGAAGTTGGGACGCTTATATTCGTCGACCACAATCGTGTAACTATCGCCATCATTGGCCGATAGGCTATATTCACCTGTCTTGCCTTCTTTCGGAAGGTCTATCGTTGCCTGTGCCGTTCCATACGCATCGGTATGCAGAGTCAACACTTTTACCGCATCGCCTTCGTCATTTTCCAACGACAATATCACCTCCTTTTGGGCATCGACATGTGCCTTTTTGGCTTTATCGTCGCGTGTAAAAGCCACCACACTCACCTGCACTCGTTGGCCGGGGCGATAGATTTTGCGATCGGTGAACACCATGTAGTTCTCTTCCTTGTAGGCATCTTTTTCCTTATCCTCATAGCTCTCGCCTTCTGAATAATAGGAGTTATCAAGTGTTGTCAAAGCAAAATTATCATCGTTTGTAAAGGCACGATAGCCACTTACATAGTCGTTTTTGCCATATTGCAGCATCGCTTCGCCCTTTTTATCGGCGGTGAGCACCAGCTTTCGATCTTTGTTTGCACCATTGCTCGAAACAATATCAACACTAATTTTCGCTCCCGGCACGGGATTTCCAGTGGTAGCATTCACCGCAACGAGGCGCATTTGGTCGTTAGGCAATTCGAGTGCTAACACACGCAGGTTGGAAACGTGGAGCAATCCACGCGCTGGCGGCACGTCTTTGTCCTCGGTTTTAAACTCAACCAAATAGACACCTTGTTTCAAAGGAGCCAGCGTCATCGAGTCGGCCACCACTTTATAAGGTGCATTGCCCACGTAACGATGGGTTTGCGACACGGCTGTCTCGGGCAACAACAGGCGCTGTAGAACGGCATAATCCTTCGTGTTTTCGGGATTAAGCTTTGTGCCCTCGGTTAGACGCAAGCGCGTTACGGTCATCGTGAGCGAAGGAATGTTGGTGATTTGCATCACCTTTATTTGATGCTTCACACCCGGACGAATCTCCTTTTTACCGAAATTCACTAAGAACGACGGCAGGGTGAGCCGGCTTTGCTTGTTGCGCAGCACATTCATACGCGGCCATTCGCCCCATTTTTGCAAGGCGTAATTCAAATAACTCATCTTTTCACGGGCGGGCACATCATTGGCTCCGTCCATAAATTCATATCGGGCAATGGCCAATTCGCCTGCAATGGGTAGGTCGCCATAGCGCGAAATGAGCGAGTCTAACCGCTGCAGATAGACCGATTTCCGCGCCAACGACGACGCATTATTTTCCGTTTGTCTCAACAACTGCAACGCCACATAGCACGCGGCACTGCGATTATCGTGGGCATCATACCACCGATGCAGCGTGGCATAATCGCCCACTTCCATGCCGATGACATGCAACAAATCGTTGTTGAAATATTTACTGTCGACCCCTTCAACCAACAAAGGCACATAATCAGTCGCCTTTGTGCCAGCCAAAACGGCAGGGTTGGTCATCGCCAAAAGCTTATAACGATTGGCTACTGCCATCGAATCACTGTTCCAACGATGAGCCTCATAATAGCCTTTATACAACAAGCAGTTGTAAACGGCTGCCAAAGCCTTGTCGTTTTGCGCGGCACGCTGAGCCGAAACCTTAAACGACTGCAACTGCGAGGCTAAAGAGTCGGGTGAAATCTCGTCCCACGCCGCCATCAAAGACAGCTGTGCTTTCAGCAGATTGCCATACGACTTCTCGGCCTTAGCCTTGGTAACAATCTTTTGTAATGTGTTAATAGCCGAGCGTGGTTGCCCTTTCGCTTGCCATTGTTCAACTTGCTTCCACAACGTGGTGTAACCATTTGCCTGTGCCATGAGCGGCAAAAACAAAAGGGAAAGCATCCATACCGTAAACTTCTTCATATCGCTTTGTCTTTTCGTTTCATTCCATCTGCTACGAGCGCGCATCAACATGTGGTTTCAATTGATCCGAGAGATGGTTGCAAGGAGCCAACAACGCACCGTACATCGCTACGCATCACACCGGAAAATTTAGCTCACCCGTACGCTTTTCCATGCAAAGATAATGTTTTTCCCGCATATCTTTATTAGAATAAGGTGTTTTATTCATCGGTGACCCCAAGCATACTCATCTCGACGGCCTGCCATGTAAATGGTAACGAATACGGAATGCAAATCAAATCTCGCATGTTTTACACGACAACTCCTATTATTTTGTGCCGAAAAATGCACCATATTGCGGCGTAATATGGATGAGATTATTTTGCAAAAACGGCGAAATAATTCTTGATAGGCTCATTACTTCTCCCTATCATCTATCCATTACGCTATTCTTCTAAACTTTTTCTCTAAAATATTTTGAGTGAACAAGAAAAAGTATTAAATTCGCCATTGTTAACAAAAATCATTGAATTAACGGATTATTGACATTATGATGTATTCTAACCTAAAGTGTATTGCACTTGCCATTATGCTTTTTATGACGCTCTCATCATTCGGACAGCGACAGATCAAATATGTATATGATGGCGCAGGCAACCGTATTAAACGTATGGGGTTTGTGGATAGTATTCCCAAATATGCGCAATCATCACCATTATCACCCTCACCCAGCCTCATCATAGCGGGAGAAAAGGACCCTAATATCCTCGTTTCTACAGATGTTACAGGAACAAGCATACGGCTAAAATCGTAAATAAGATAAAAAACATTAAAGGAAATATAGGTATCTATACCCATCAAGGTTTCACTATACTCACCAAAATGTTAACAGAACGGCAGACAAACATTGACATAAACAGTTTACGCGCCGGCATTTATATACTACGTGTCACTTTAAAAGAAAATTCATACTCATGGAAAATTATCAAGAAATAAAGAAAACTCGTTTTATACAACAATTGAGTTGGATACTCTGTCTTTTTATCATCCCTATGCTTTGCCATGCAGGTGCTTTGGAACACCAATGTGCCATGATAGCAAAAGCGACAGCCTTGGATGATGTAGTAGCAGAGGATATTACGAAAAGAATTCCAGTTTCTGATGATCATAAGGACATCAAAAAAGATATTTATACACTTGGAAAAGTTACACACCCATTAAAACCGATACCAAATGAACCTCCTACAACGCCACCTTTGCATCCCAATCCGCCCACATCGCCAAGAGCCCAATCCCCCTATTCAGTAGGAACGCCAAAAGGTGCATTGTCGGTGAATGATATGGGAGCAGCCATCTACAATTTGAAAATTGATTTACCAAGTGATGGTGGTTTGACGCCCGAGATTGGATTAGCCTACAATAGTCAGCAAGCAGGCTATGGTATAACATCAGTTAATAGATTTATTTATGTATCTGGGAGACGTATTCAATACACTGTTTATAAACGCTATCAGAATGGCAGAGAGATTTATAATGTAGGGAGGATACATGAGAAGTAACAGAAAACTATTCAAAGGAGAAATTGATCTGATAGAATATCTTGCAGCAGAAGCAGGTTATCCACTGCATAAAGGTTGGAATGAAACTATAAGAGCATATCCTATCACAAAAGATAGAATTGGGACTATTGCACTTTTAATAAATGGCGACAAAGTAAATCTCCAGCAAGAATCTTTTGATATTGCGAGTTGTAAATTTATAGATGAAGACAATGTCGAAGTTGTTGCTTATCTTTTGGTTGATATGAATAAAATATTATGTGAGTTAGATTTATGGAAAGTAGACGACAGCCCTATTATAAAAATTCCTTCAAAGGAATATTTTAATAAGGTTCCGCTCATAGAGTAACAACTCTCTATGCTAACGGGATATACCTAACTATAAAATATTAATAGGAAACTGTTATATTTAGTATAAGCAATGCTGCAAAATTACAGTAAATTGGTCTGCAACGGGGTTATACGGGGCATGAAATGTTGAATGATTTCGACATCATCAACATGAATGGACGCCTCTATGACCCAGTACTTGGCCGCTTCCTTAGTCCCGATAACTTTGTGCAAATGCCCGATAACGCACAGAGTTATAACCGATATAGCTATTGCTTAAATAACCCATTGAAGTGTACCGATCCATCAGGTGAAGCCTTTGTCATTGATAATACAACTATCGCCTTTACCCTCTTTAGCGTGACAAGCAGCATGATGCAGGCGGCAGCTACAAGTGGAAACGTTTGGAAAGCAGGTGCTGCTATTGGAGTTTGGTTTGGAGGAGGCGGATTTCTACCTGGTGCTATAATCGGCGGTGCAATCGGTAGTATTGCAGGTTCTTTTGGAGGTAGCTGGATAGGAACAGGCGCTGTGGATGGCTTATATGGAAGATAAACGTTTTATATGTTATGAATAGAAGTAGGTTTGCATATTTTTTAAATGCAGTACATTATTGTATATGGTTAAATGATATAAAGTTTGGAGACTTTATAGGGCGTATTGTTGATGTAGTATTATCACCCATTCCCAAGCTCTTTTTTACAAAAAAATATAGAAAGAAATACGAAAGCCGCTTGCCACAGGCACAAAAAATAATGAATAAGTTTTACTATGATAAAGAAGTGGGCTACCATATCGGTTGGGCACACCATTGGTTTGGATATTTTTATTCGTGTTATTCTGCAGTTTTATCATTTATTATATTTGGGATTATATTACATTTTTGGGGAATGATAAATCAGTTTGTAATTTTATTCTTCATGGGCATCCCCATATTTATATGTTTCATACCTGCAGACAAAGCCGTCTTTTCAAATGATATTTACCTGAAATATTTCAAAGAATTTGAGAAAGAGGATGAACAATGGCATAAAAAGTGGAAACGAAGAACATGGCTATTTTGTATAGGAGGGTGCCTTATGACAATAGTGGGTATCGCTTGCATGTGGGTAGTACTATTAATGTGAAGCCTTCGAAAACCGTCTTTAATATATGAATTATTCATGTATCGATTTCAAAACCCATGGCAAGTTTTGGACAGAAACATGGGCTAATTACTTGTCGAAGAATTATTTTGGAACAAAGTGGTTGGGAGGAACTGAATATATTGCACAAAAGATAAGTAAGTTTAATTGGTTTCGAATAAAACTTGTTCAAATACAAGGATTATTAAGATATTTTCCGCGTGGTATGTTTTAGATGAATTAATAATATGAACATATTACTTCATACAACTTTCAAAAATATGAGGAGATACAAAATCGTGTTTTTTATAGGGACTATTAACTGTTTGATGTTCTCATGTATACCCATTATTCATATAAAATATATTGCTGACTTTCAGAATTTAACGCAAGATACATTGATAATAGGTGCATCTAACTATAACAATATTGATAGTATGAAGAATTTTTTGTGGTCAGGATATGATATTTTAAATCATAATAAATTTGTTATAAAGGATTCAATATGGAAGGGATTTGAGATGTATAAATATATTATTCTTCCAGATTCTATATGTGGAATTAATGAAGATTTTTTGTTTAGTCAAAACAATGATACATGCTATTTCTTTCTTATTAGGTTGCATGATGCCAAGCACTACACATTCGATGAGATACATCTTAAAAAACTATATAACACTTGGCCTGTTATAAAAGATAAGAATGGAGAGTTTGATAGGAACATTAAAAAGAAGATTGAATGAAATTAAAAAATGTCATTAGTTGTATCTTGCTTTCAATATGTTATTCTTGCATAATGGACACAAAAGAAGCTTGGTTCATTAAAAATAGAACTAAAGACACTTTACTCATGACCCTATCTCAAGTAGATACACTTCCTGATTGGCAATTATGGAATAAAGATTTATGGAAAATAGTACAAGCAGATCGTAGCAGTAGGGAAGAAACGGCATTCCAAATTGCTACTATTGGCAATATTGCACTTCCTGATTCTTTTGTATATGTTAATTCTGATAATTTTCTCTATCAGGATACATGCTATCTTTTTACTATCGAATGGAGAATGGCCAAACGTTATTCGATGAATGAGATTCACTCAAAAAGGCTCTATAGGAGACAAGATGTAACAAAAAAAGACTTTCATCATAATATGTTTGTATATACAAAAGTAAAATCTCTTCAAGGACATTAATATATGGTTGAAAGTCAGTATTACACTTCTCAAATCAGAGGTAATATAGTTGTTACTAACAATTTATGGGTTCTTATACTATTTGTCAATGAAAAGGGCGAAAAAGTGTTTGAATATCGCAGGTTCTTTTGGAGGTAGCTGGATAGGAACAGGTGCTGTGGATGGCCTATATGGAAGATAAACGTTTTATATGGTATGAATAGAAGTAGGTTTGCATATTTTTTAAATGCTATACATTATTGTATATGGTTAAATGATATAAAGTTTGGAGACTTTATAGGGCGCATTGTTGATGTAGTATTATCACCCATTCCCAAGCTCTTTTTTACAAAGAAATATAGAAAGAAATATGAAAGCCGCTTGCCACAGGCACAAAAAATAAAAAAAAGAATTTTCTATGATAGAGAGACAGGCTACCATATCAGTTGGGCAAATCATTGGTTTGGATATTTTTATTCAGGATATCCCGTGGTTTTGTCATTTATCCTGTCGGGTATTGTTTTCCGCTATTGGGGAATGGTTAATAAGATTATAATTTTGTGTATTATAGGTATTCCCATACTTATATGTTATATTCCAGCCTATAAAGCCGTCTTTTCAAATGATATTTACCTGAAATATTTCAAAGAATTTGAGAAAGAGGATGAACAATGGCATAAAAAGTGGAAACGAAGGACATGGCTATTTTGTATAGGAGGGTGCCTCATGACAATAGTGGGTATCGCTTGCATGTGGGTAGTAATTAATGTGAAGCCTTCGAAAACGGCCTTTAATATATGAATTATTCATGTATCGATTTCAAAACCAATGTAGGAAACTACAATTATGAAGATGCTTCTCACCCACATGCCGTGAGTGAAGTGGAGAATATGGAGAACAAAATCCCCTCTGCGCCACTGACAACGAAGTATAACGAATGGGGAATTTGAGATGCATAAATATATTATTCTTCCAGATTCTATATGTGGAATTAATGAAGATTTTTTGTTTAGTCAAAACAATGATACATGCTATTTCTTTCTTATTAGGTTGCGTGATGCCAAACACTATACATTCGATGAGATACATTAGACTATATAACACTTGGCCTGTTATAAAAGATAAGAATGGAGAGTTTGATAGGAAACATTAAAAAGAAGATCGAATGAAATTAAATATACTATTTTTCAAAGAAAAGGGCGAAAAAGTGTTTGAATATTGCTGGTTCTTTTGGAGGTAGCCGGATAGGAACAGGCGCTGTGGATGGCTTATATGGAAGATAAACGTTTTATATGGTATGAATAGAAGTAGGTTTGCATATTTTTTAAATGCTATACATTACTGTATATGGTTAAATGATATAAAGTTAGGAGTCTTTTTAAGAAAGTTCTCAAGTGCTTTTATTTCCCTTGTGCTTACAATCTGTTTCACAAAGAAATTCAAAAGAAGACAGGAGGAACGCATGGCAAAAATGCAAAAAATAATGAATAAGTTTTACTATGATAAAGAAGTGGGCTACCATATCGGTTGGGCAAATCATTGGTTTGGATATTTTTATTCAGGATATCCCGTGGTTTTGTCATTTATCCTGTCGGGTATTGTTTTCCGCTATTGGGGAATGGTTAATAAGATTATAATTTTGTGTATTATAGGTATTCCCATACTTATATGTTATATTCCAGCCTATAAAGCCGTCTTTTCAAATGATATTTACCTGAAATATTTCAAAGAATTTGAGAAAGAGGATGAACAATGGCATAAAAAATGGAAACGAAGAACATGGCTATTTTGTATAGGAGGGTGCCTTATGACAATAGTGGGTATCGCTTGTATGTGGGTAGTACTATTAATGTGAGGCCTTCGAAAACGGCCTTTAATATATGAATTATTCATGTATCGATTTCAAAACCAATGTAGGAAACTTGGGAAATGATAAAATTGTGTTGGTTATCCCAAATGGAGCGGGCGTTTGTACTACCGCCGTACATGCTTCTTATTGTGTTGTTAATCCTGAATAAAGCCGATGTTTATGCTACCAAGGTGCATGCCTCCCGATGTCGCTTTGCCGCAAAGTTAGCCGTTTTCAGTTGAAAATGGTTATTATTTATAGCAATGACTGTTGAAGATCTATTCGTTTTCTCGATGCGAAAACGCTACCATTAAGGCATAAAATCAAAATACAAAGATTGCACTTAAATAAGTCCAAGGCTCGAACAAATAACATAAGTAATATTTATAAGGATGTATCCTACAGTTAATATTTTTTCTCTTCGTATTTTTTGATGTCTAACCTGCCACAAAAAATAGATTTCTATGCATGTAAGTAGGACTACTATCCACAAAAGTATTCCACGAAAATACATAACCTTGAAATGCTTACTGATAGAGATAACAAGGAAGATGATTATGTTAAGCAATGACAATACGTAATAGTTCATGTTATATATATTCTAATTAAAATTCTTGTTTAATATAAAAATTAAAATGGAGCCTCTGCAATTTTTATATTGAGAATGATATCATGAAATTTTTATTGGACAATGCAAAAATAGAATTTTTAATTTTAATTTCAAACAAAAAAGGGCTATTTTTTATTGATTTTGCAAATATAACAAACAAAATTATACCATTATAATTTTTATTCTTTAAATTTTTCTTGTTATTTTTGTAAACGGAACTACTCCACTTTCGCATCATCATAGGCCGCATCGCGTGCAAACATCTTCACAACATAAGGACAGACGGCACGCAGTTTCTTTTGATGGAGACGCGCATAGCGTGCCACTTCGTCTAACAACATTTTTGCAATGCCTTTTCCTTGATGGGCTGGTGCTACAACAGTGTGTGTAATCGCCATCACATCACCTTGCCACTCATAGTCGATATGGCCATAGTTTTCATGGTTTGCGCTGATGAAAAAGCGGCCCCCTTGCGGTGTCTCCTCGTGTCTGAACGTCATATTCTTTTTTATTTGATAATCATTATCTATCTGTTTTGCAACGCTTGTTTCCACTTTAGTGTTGAAAATGCGTTATCATTTGGGACAAAGGTAGGAAAAGTTCCCTTTTATCAAGCCTTTTTATCGTAGGAATGTGAAACAAGAATGAAATTTATTTCGTACTTTTGCAACATGGACAACAAAGAGGCTACCCTACAGTTAGGGACACAACCCGTTGGAAAATTATTGCTACAATACGCGTTACCCGCTATTGTAGCCATGACAGCTGCATCGCTTTACAACATTGTGGACAGCGTTTTTATTGGCCAACGTTTAGGTCCTTTAGCCATCTCGGGCTTGGCCATCACCTTTCCTTTTATGAATTTGGCCAGTGCCTTTGGTGCAGCGGTGGGCATAGGTGCCGCCACTTCCATCTCGGTGAAGTTGGGACAAAAAGACTATGCTACGGCAGAAAACATCTTAGGGAACACCATCACCTTGAACTTGATGATTGGTATCGCATTTTCGATTGTCACACTTTTATTTCTCGACCCCATACTTTTGTTCTTCGGAGCAAGCCACGCCACGTTGCCTTTTGCACGCGACTACATGGTGATTATCTTAGCGGGTAACGTGTTTTCGCACATGTATTTTGGCATGAATGCCATCCTTCGTGCGGCAAGTAAGCCCCGTTTAGCAATGTTTGCCACCATCTTCACCGTGCTGATGAACACGCTGCTCGACTACATCTTTATCATTCTTTTTGACTGGGGCATCGCCGGAGCGGCCTATGCCACGATATTGGCACAGATTATTGCGTTGGTGTGGCAGATGAAAGTGTTTAGCAATTCCAAGGAGTTGCTGCACTTGAAGCGCGGCATCTATAGGCTACGCCGCGACTTAGTGAAGAATATCATCAGCATAGGCATCTCGCCGTTTGCGATGAATGTGTGTGCTACCGTGGTGGTTATCTTCATCAACTTGCAGTTGGTGCATTATGGCAACGACCTCGATGTGGGTGCATTTGGCATCGCCAACCGTATCATTATCATTTTTGCGATGCTCGTAATGGGTGTGACACAAGGCATGCAACCGATTGCTGGATATAATTATGGTGCACAGAAGTTAGATAGAATGTTGCGTGTGGTGAAGCTATCGGTGGTTGCAGCTACCGCCATTATGACCGCCGGATGGCTCATTGCCATATTTGGTCCCTATTATTGTGCACGCGCATTCACGAAAGACCCCACACTCATTCAATTGGGCATCAAGGCCATTCGCCTCGCCATGTTGGTTTATCCTATCGTGGGCTGCCAGATGGTCATCACAAACTTCTTCCAAAGTATTGGCAAAGTGAAGGTGAGCATCTTTCTCTCTTTGTCCAGACAATTATTGATTTTACTTCCTTGTTTGGCCATTCTGCCCCTGTTTTATCATGTGGATGGCGTGTGGTATGCCATGCCGACGAGCGATTTTATTTCAACCGTTATCGCTGCATGGATGATGAAACATTATATGAAGAAATTCCAACAACAACAGCTACAATAAACACATGGAGAACAAAAACATTATCCTGAACATTGGAAGGCAGATTGGGAGCGGTGGACATATCATCGCAACGCAACTCGCTACTTGCTTTGGTTATCAACTCTACGACCGCGAGTTGCTCAACTTAGCTGCCAAAGAAAGTGGATTTAGCGAGAAGTTTTTTGAACAAAACGACGAAAAGACGGGCTTTTTCCGCACGCTGTTCCACGCCAACGTGCCGCTCATCGGCGAGAACAACTTCTATAAAAACGACCTGTCCCAAGAGAGCTTATATCAGTTTCAAAGCGATGCGATTTTAAAAGCCGCAGCCGAAGGCAACTGCATTTTTGTGGGAAGGACCGCTGATTACATCCTCCGCGAGCACAAAAACAGGCTCGATATCTTTGTGACAGCCGACCTCAACGACCGCATAGCACGCGTGATGGAACGCAGAAATTGCAACGAAGAAGCGGCACACAAGTTTATTACGGCGAAGGAAGAGGCCCGCGCCACCTATTATAATTACTACACCGGTAAGCGATGGGGCGCGGCCAACAGCTACGATCTCTGCGTGAACAGCAGCCGATTGGGTTTAGAGGAGACGGCTAACTTCATTGCAGCCTTCGTTCGACAACGCTTCAACCTATGAAGAAAATTGGCATCATCAGTGACACACACGCTTATTGGGACGATAAATATGAGCAATACCTATGCGGATGTGACGAGATTTGGCATGCAGGTGACATCGGTTCCTTGGCGCTATGCAATCGCTTCGAGGCGATGGGGCCGCAGTTCAGAGCGGTCTATGGGAACGTTGATGGATATGATATTCGCGCGCGCTACCCCGAAGTTTTGCGCTTCAAATGTGAGGAGGTTGACGTGCTGATGAAACATATTGGCGGCTATCCCGGGCGTTATGACAGCAGCATTCGACAGACGATATACGCCAATCCGCCGCAGCTTTTCATCTCAGGACATTCGCATATCTTAAAGGTGATGTCGGACAAAAACCTCCATCTGCTCCACATCAATCCCGGTGCAGCAGGCTTGCAGGGCTGGCATCAGCAACGTACACTCGTGAGGCTCACCATCAACGGCAATAAGTTTGATGATTGCGAAGTGATTACATTAGGAACAAAACAAATTAAATGATAGTTTATGAAAACGTATCTTGTAACAGGAGCTGCCGGCTTTATCGGCGCTAATTTTGTGAAGTATTTGCTTCATAAGAAGTATAGAAACGATGAAAATGTGAAGGTCGTGGTGCTCGATGCCTTGACCTACGCCGGAAATCTCGGTACGATTAAAGATGACATCGACGGTAAACGCTGTGTTTTCGTGAAGGGAGACATCCGCGACAGCCAACTCGTCGAGCAACTCTTTGCGGAACACGACATCGACTTCGTGGTTAACTTTGCCGCCGAAAGTCATGTTGATCGCAGCATCGAAGACCCACAACTTTTCTTAAGCGTTAACATCTTAGGCACGCAGAACTTGTTAGATGCGGCTAAGAAAAGCTGGATGACGGGAAAGGATGAGCAAGGTTATCCTACGTTTAAGGCCGGGAAGCGCTATCATCAAGTATCTACCGACGAGGTTTACGGTTCGCTGGGCGCCGAAGGTTACTTTACAGAGCGCACACCGCTATGTCCACACAGCCCATACAGCGCGAGCAAAGCCAGCGCCGATATGATTGTCATGGCTTATCACGACACCTATCATTTGCCCACCACGATTACGCGCTGTTCCAACAACTACGGCCCCTACCACTTTCCGGAGAAGCTCATTCCGCTGATGATTAACAACATCTTAGAAGGGAAACCGCTCCCCGTCTACGGGCAAGGTTTAAACGTGCGCGATTGGCTCTATGTTGAAGACCATTGCAAGGCGATTGACTTAGTTGTGCGCGAGGGACGCGATGGCGAAGTGTATAATGTTGGCGGACACAACGAGATGACGAATATCGACATCGTGAAACTCACCATCGAAACCATCCGCAACATGATGGCCACGCGGAAAGAACTTCGCGCGGTGTTGCGCAAACAAGTTAAGGATGCGCAAGGCGATATCGACATCAGTTGGATTAATAATGACCTCATTACTTACGTTGCCGATCGATTGGGACACGACCAACGCTATGCGATTGACCCAACAAAAATCAAGCAAGAGCTTGGTTGGTATCCGGAAACGAAGTTCGCCGATGGTATCGTGAAAACCATCGAGTGGAATCTCGCTCACCAAGAGTGGATCAAGGAGGTTACCTCGGGGGATTATCAACGCTACTACGAGGAAATGTACGGAAAGAAATAGAAACAACAAAAAGGTGTCTATCGCAAGCAACTTCCTGCATAGACACCTCTACTAACCTCAAACCGCAACAACAATGAAAAAGATTATGCTATTAGGGTCGGGTGAATTAGGCAAAGAATTCACCATCGCGGCCAAGCGGGCGGGCCTCTATGTCGTGGCCTGCGACAAATACCCCTTTGCGCCAGCCATGCAAGTGGCCGATACGTGCGAAATATTCAATATGCTCGATGGCGCAACCTTGGCGCAAGTTGTCGACAAGCATAAGCCCGACATCATTGTCCCCGAGATTGAAGCCATCCGAACCGAGAAGCTCTTCGATTTCGAAAAGCAGGGCATCCAGGTGGTTCCGTCGGCACGCGCAGCCAATTTTACGATGAACCGCAGAGCCATTCGCGACTTAGCATCGCGCGAACTGGGCATCCGCACAGCCAAGTACCACTATGCCAAGACATTTTCCGAGTTTAAAGTCGCTGCCGAAGACATTGGATTCCCATGCGTCGTTAAGCCACTCATGAGTTCAAGCGGTCACGGACAAAGTTACGTGCATAACGAAGCTGAATTGGAACAGGCTTTCCATGATGCCATGGAGGAAGGACGTGGCGATGTGAAGGAAGTGATTATCGAAGAGTTTATCGACTTCGATTCCGAGTTTACTTTGCTCACCGTCACCCAGAAACATGGTCAAACGCTCTTTTGTCCCCCTATCGGACACACGCAACAAGGTGGCGATTACCGTGAAAGCTGGCAACCCTATGCGATTGACGCTTGCGCGCTCAAGCAAGCCGAAGCCATGGCCGGAAAGGTGACCGAGGCACTCACCGGCTACGGCATCTGGGGCGTAGAGTTCTTTAAGACCAAGCGCGGAGAGATCATCTTCTCCGAACTTAGCCCACGTCCTCACGACACAGGCATGGTGACGCTCGGCCACACCACCAATCTCAGCGAATTTGAATTGCATCTCAGAGCCATCATGGGATGGCCCATTCCCGCCATCCATCTGGAGCATTGCGGCTGCAGTGCGGTGGTCTTAGCAAAGGAGACGACCGACAGCGCGCCCGAATATCACCTCGACACAGCCCTCAGCGAGGACAGAACGCGCGTGAGAATTTTCGGAAAACCCACGCAGCACGTTGGCCGCCGCATGGGGATTGTGCTCTGCTATGACGAAGTGGGGAGCGACATCGATGCGCTAAGAAGCAAAGCCAAGCGCCTCGCCCAAACCATTATTTCGTAGACCTTCGCAACGAAAATGAACCCCGTAACCCCGCAAGAGATGCATGGCGCAAACGAAGCCCCACGCATCTATTTCAATAAGATTGCCGACGAACGCGGCAATCTTTTTGTCGCTGAAGTGGCGAAACAACTCCCCTTCGTCATTCAGCGCGTCTTCTTCATCAACCATGTGCCCGCAAATGCCACGCGTGGCGGCCATGCCCATTTGCAATGCAGCGAAGTGGTTGTGCCCATTTGCGGCTCGTTTGTGGTGACCTTAGACGATGGCACGCAACGTTGTGACTACGTGCTGAACCACCCCCAACAAGGCTTGCTCATCGAAAAAGGCATGTGGAGCCAGCTCAGCCACTTCTCGCCCGACGCCATCTGCCTTGTGCTGGCCGAAGACCTCTATAATACCGAGGGTTACATCAACGATTATGCCCACTTTAAGGCCTATCGACAATGTTTCAAGTAAACGCCTATCAGCCCAGCCAAGCCGCCGAGTGGGATGCCTTTGTGCACACGGCTAAAAACGGTCTTTTCTTGTTTCTTCGTCCTTACATGGACTATCACAAGCAACGTTTCACCGATCATTCTCTCATGGTTTATCGCCGCAACCAGCTCTATGCAGTGCTCCCTGGCCATGCCGTGGGCCGCACGTTTTATTCCCATCAGGGACTCACTTTCGGTGGGCTGCTTTTGCAACCTTCGGCCACGTGTGCGCCTGTCGTCGATGTGTTCACGCAAATTCTGGCTCATCTAAAAGCTTGCGGCTTTCAGAAAATGGTCTATAAACCCGCGCCATGGCCTTTCCACAGCCTTCCCACCGAAGAAGACCTTTATGCCATCTTTCGAACGGCACATCCACAACTTGTTGCTCGCGAGGCCTCTACCGTCATCAATTTGCAACAGCCTCTCGCCTGGCGGAAAGACCGTCGCACGGGGGTTCGCAAGGCTACAGCCGAGGGGATTATCGTCGAAGAAAGCCAGCGCTGGGAAGATTTTTGGCTGCTACTCACCGAAAACCTGCAACAACGTCATCACACTCTGCCGACACACACCATAGAAGAGATGCGCTTGCTGCACGCACGCTTTCCACAAAACATTCAACTCTTTATCGCACGACAAACTGCAACGCTACTTGCCGGCGCTGTCGTCTACGACTATGGCGCCACCGTGCACACACAATATCTTGCCACGAGCAAGCTTGGTCGACAGCAGCACGCCCTCGATGCGCTGCTGCACAAGCTTATTACCGAACGTTATGCGCATCGCGGCTATTTTGATTTCGGCAAATCAACCGAGCACGAAGGTCGCTACCTCAATACAAACTTAATTTACCAAAAGGAAGGTTTTGGCGGACGAACGGTCTGCTGCGACACCTATGAATGGACACTATGAACATTGAATATCTTCCCTTGCGCCAACTCAATGCACGCTTCCGCGACACCATCCACCATGCAACCCAGCAGCTTCTAAGCAGCGGGCGTTATCTTAAGGGTGATGCCACAGCGCAATTCGAAAAAGCCTATGCCCGCTACATCGGCACGCAGCATTGCATAGGTTGCGGCAATGGCTTCGACGCCTTGCAGCTCATCTTCCGCGCTTATATCGAATTGGGAAGGCTGCAACCGGGCGACGAGGTGCTTGTGCCAGCCAACACATTCATCGCCTCAATCCTCGCCATCACCGAGAACGGGCTCACACCCGTGTTGATTGAACCGCGCATGGCCGATATGCAAATCGATGACAGCTTGCTCGAGCGCGCCATCACGTCGCGCACCCGCGCAGTGTTGTTGGTGCATCTCTATGGCATTTGTGCCTATACCGACACCATCAAGCAGCTTTGCGACAAGCATCAGCTGCTGCTCATCGAGGACAATGCGCAAGGCCACGGCCTATTGTTCCGCGGCCAACACACGGGCAGCCTCGGAAATGCCGCTGCGCACAGTTTCTATCCCAGCAAGAACCTCGGCGCGCTGGGCGATGCAGGTGCCGTCACCACCAACGACGAGCGATTGGCGTTTGCGGTGCGCAGCATAGCCAATTATGGGGAGCGAACGCGCTATGCGAATGACTATCGCGGCCTTAATAGCCGCATGGATGAATGGCAAGCGGCCATTCTCTTGGATAAATTGCAACAGCTTGACGTCGACAATGCGCGCCGCAAAGAGGTTGCACAGCAGTATCAAGCCCACATCAATCATCCACAAATTGCTTTCTTGCCTGCGCTAAACTCGGTCTATCATGTTTTTCCTATTTTCTGTACACAACGCGATAAGTTACAACGCTATCTTGGAGAAAACGGCATTGAAACTCACATTCACTATCCCATTCCACCCCATAAGCAACGTTGCTTCCCGACATGGAACAGCCTCCATTTGCCCATTACAGAGCGCATTGCACAAACGGAACTTAGCTTGCCCTGCCATCCGCTCATGACCGAGGAAATGATATGCTTCGTGAGCCGCATCATTAACACTTTTCCCCTTGCGCATTGATACTTTTGCATTGCGCAAACTATTTTTCTTTCTTTTCTGCTCATTTTTCTTTGCACTTTAAAAGAAAACCTTTATATTTGTGGCAACAATACTAACCCGCCAAACTAAAAAGCTAAAGAGAATGCAAAAGGAAGCAATCTGCAGCACAGCTTCACCTCAAATGGGTTTGAATGAAGCAAAAATCCGAAAATCGACATATTTGCGG
The DNA here is from genome assembly GCF_000224615.1 of Segatella oulorum F0390. Classification (NCBI taxonomy): domain Bacteria; kingdom Pseudomonadati; phylum Bacteroidota; class Bacteroidia; order Bacteroidales; family Prevotellaceae; genus Segatella; species Segatella oulorum. The sequence goes on along the minus strand of NZ_JH114217.1, from coordinate 514,113 downwards.
AACTTTCCGCAAGTCTGTTCCCGAGTGGAATCATGTTTGCGGAACCTTCCGCAAGTCTGTTTCCGAGCAGAATCGCGTTTGCGGAACATTCCGCAAGTCTGTTTCCGAGTGGAATCACGTTTGCGGAATCTTCCGCAAGTCTGTTTCCGAGCGGAATCACATTTGCGGAACCTTCCGCAAGTCATTCCCGAGCGGAATCATGTTTGCGGAAGGTTCCGCAAACATGTTAGAATTTGAATTTTAGCAAAGAGTGAGTTCATTTATTATTTTATAAATCAAAACCTTTAATTATGAAAAAGATTTTAAATGTTGACTTGGTGCACCTCAATAATGGAGCCCATTTCTTGTTTATTACCGACGCGGTGAAACGCGTAGTAGCCGACGCAAAAGTGAAGACGAAGGTCGCCGCAGAATTGACGGCATTAGAAACGGCCTTTAAAGCCGAAGACAAAGCATTGAAGCTCTCCCAAGCCAGTTTGCTGAGTCGCGAAATCAAAGCGGCTGATAAACTGCGTGGGAAATACTATCGCACCTTGCAAAGGGCTGTTGCCTTTTTCAAAGATCATCCTAACGAGGAACTTGTGAGGCACGCCAAACATTTGGAGCAGCTGATAAAAGACTATGCGATTGACCCCAAAATGCAGTTGGACCGCGAAACGGGTTTATTGCTGAATCTCATTGATGATTTGCAAAACAAATTTACGGCCGAGGTGACTGCCCTTAACTTGGGCGAGGTGGTAGATGCCTTGAAGCAAGCCAACGATAAGTTGCGCACTCACTCCGAGAACCGTGCGAATGAACGCGCAGCGAAGATTACGGGGCAGTTACGCGCTGCGCAAGAAGAAGCAAACAAGGCCTACCGCAAATTGGTTGACAAGGTGAATGCCTTTGTTGTGGTAGAGGGCGAAGCCGACTATGCGGACTTTGTCGATAAGATGAACGAGCAAGTAAGCCACTATAAGAAAGAGGTATTGCCGAGCAATAAGAAAAAGGACGAGGGCAAGAATCCTGCCCCTGACAAGAAACCGGGAGGCGACAAGAAAAAGCCTGATGACGCAGGCAAGAAACCTGATGGCAAAAAACCTGAGGATGGCGGAAATCCAGAGGATAAGAAGAAGAACGGTGGAAAGGATCATGGCGAGGTGGAGATTACACCTAAAAAATAGCTATGTAGCTGTGTCGCAATGTTGTCGTCGCATGGCAACTGAATAGCGGCACAATGTCTCTCGATTAAACAAATGCGGATAGACTTCATGAGTCTATCCGCATTGTTTTTTAAACATTGGTTTCACTTTGAGGAAACATGCGCAAGTCGCAACCACTACTGTTTTTCGTCGTCGTCAATCAACACAATCGTGGTCGAACGGCTCGCCTGCGCGCCCATGACCAGCGCTTGCTCGATGTCGGCCGTCTTGCTGGGACCGCTGATAAACGTACCGAAGCCGTAGTCGGTCATCTCGATGCGGCGATAGGCCTCGTGCATGTTGCTCACGAGCGCCTTGCTTGAGAGTAAAATCACAAGGTTCTCGGCGATGAAACATACGGCTTTCTCCTTCATCGTCTGCGGCACCCAAATGCAACCATTCTCTGCGACACCCAGCGCACCTTGCACGATGCCCACATCCGTACCATCTAAATCGGCCGCTTCGGCCACGCTGTCGGGATTGATGTCGGCGCTGATGCCCGCCACGTTGCTGGCAAAGCGTTTGGCATTGGGGTAGGCCTTCCGAATGATAGCGCTGAGGTTGTCGCCGGCTGCGGCCTCTATCACTTGTCCGCCGACAGCTTCCGAGGTTTCAATGAACTTGCGCTTAACGTCGTCGAACGTGAGCGGATTGATGTCGATAGCTGGCATATCGAACGGCGCCACCTGCTTGCTGCGCAGGCGTTTCAGAAATTCTTCCTTTTTCATCGGTTACTTCTTTTTGTGTTTCATCCCATCCACCTTTCCTTCTTTCCACAACTGATGGAAGGACTTCTTAGCAAACTCGGGCTTCGTATGCCCAATGCCCCAAGGGTTCAATCGCGTGAAATGGGTCATCGACTCGGGCACGAGATTGGCCAAAGGTGCCATGCGCAACGCCGCCTGATAAAGGTCGGGGTGCTCAAAGAGCACGTCCATCCCAACGGACATTTCGCGCTTCAGCGGATCGGCCTTTCCAATCTGCGACAAGCTTTGGCGCCAGATATAGATTTGGCTTCCGGGCGCCACCTTGGCTGGGCAGACGCTATCACAGCTCAAGCAGAGCGAGCAGGCGCTCACGTTGTTGTACTCAAACGTGGGATTGTGCATCATGCCAAGACTGACGCCTATCGGACCGGGGATGACGTAGGTATAGCTGTGTCCGCCACTGCGCCGATAGACGGGGCAGGTGTTCATGCAGGCTCCGCAACGAATACATTGCAGGATTTGCCGGTGCTCCTCGCTTTCTAAGATGTTACTGCGGCCGTTATCGACCAGCACCACGTGCATTTCTCCTCCCGGACGTGCCTTTCGGAAGTGCGAGGTGAATGCGGTGGCGGGCTGTCCCGTGCCGCAACGCGCCAACAAGCGATGGAAGACCGCCAGACTCTCATAATTGGGCAGAAGCTTCTCTATGCCCATCGCCACAATGTGGAGTTTGGGTATCGAGGTGGCCATGTCGGCGTTTCCTTCGTTGGTGCACACTACGATGTCGCCTGTGTCGGCCACCCCAAAGTTGCATCCGGTGAGGCCGGCCTCTGCTTCCATGAACTCATGGTGCAAACTGAGGCGCGCGCAATGTGTGAGATAGCTCGGATCGTTGTTTCCTTTTGCGTGCGAGATGCCCTTCTCTTCGAAAAGGTCGCCCACCTCTTCGCGCGTCAAGTGGAGCGCAGGCATGACGATGTGACTGGGGCGTTGCTTCTTGAGTTGCACAATGCGTTCGCCTAAATCGCCTTCGACAACATCGATACCCTGCCCGATGAGATAAGGATTCATCGCACACTCCTCGGTAAGCATCGACTTGGACTTGATGAGCTTCTTCACGTTGTGTGCGCGCAGAATATCAAGCACGATGCCATTGAATTCGTTGGCATCGGCCGCCCAATGTACGATGACGCCGCGCGATTCTAAGTTTGCGGTGAACTGCTCTAAGTAGTGGGGAAGATGCGTGATGGTGTGTTTCTTAATCTTACTGGCCAAGTCGCGCAGCGCTTCCCATTCGGGCAGTTGCGCAGCTGCGGCGTCGTGGTCCATGCGCACCTTCCAGAACGTCTTGTCGTGGCGCGCCACCTTCTCGGGGTTTTTGTTGAATGCCGCAGCATTCTTTGCATGTAGTGTACTCATTGCTCGTTTCTTCTTGGTCTACATTCTGTTATAATCCAGCGGCCAGAATCTGGCTGACATGCACAAACTGTATGGGTTTCTTCTTGCGCTTGGCAATACCAGCCATGTGCATGAGGCAACTACTGTCGGCACCGGTGACATATTCAGCTCCCGTAGCGATATGCCGTTCAATCTTGTCTTCGCCCATACGAATCGACACGGCGGGCTCCTCGATAGCAAACATCCCACCGAAGCCGCAGCACTCATCCTTGCGTTCGGGCTCGCGCACAGTGATGTCCTTCATCAGTTTTAAGAGATCGACAATCTTATTATAGGGCGCGATGTGCTCCTCGGAAGGTGCGGAGAGACGCAATTCGCGCACGCCGTGACAGCTGTTGTGCACGCTGACCACATGTGGGAAGCTTCCGGGCAGCGCTTTAATCTTGAGCACATCATGCAGGAACGCGACGATGTCCATGGTCTTTGCGGAGGCAAGACAGGGGTGCTCGCCCTTGAGCAAGCGCGGATGGAAGAACTTCACATACGAGGCGCACGATGCGGATGGGGCTACAACGTAGTCGACATCAGTAAACATATCGTTAAACTTCTTGGCCAAGGGCTCGGCCATGTCTTCAAACCCGGCATTACCCATGGGCTGACCACAACAAGTTTGTTTCTCGGGGTAACTCACCTCGATACCAAAATGCTTTAATAATTTGAAGGTTGCGATGCCCGCTTCGGGATACATCGCATCGACATAGCAAGGAACAAACAGTCCTACTTTCATAATGTTTTGTAAAAAATCAATCTGATTGCACTATTTTCGCATATTCTCATCGACAAAGGCGAAAGGCATGAGGTCTTTGACGCTCTTAAAAACGTAGATTCCGGCGGTCCCATAAAGCAAGACACGCAGATTTTGCTTGTAGCGATCCTCCATTTCGAGCATGACTTGTCGGCAAGCGCCGCACGGAGAGATGGGGTCGTTGAGAAAGGCTTCTTCGTTATGTGCCGCCACTGCGATAGCATCAATCGCTTGCTCGGGAGCTTGTGACTGTGCTGCAAATATGGCGGCACGCTCTGCACAAAGTCCTGACGGGAAAGCGGCATTCTCTTGATTGGCACCGATGACGATGCGCCCATCGTGAAGCTGCAACGCCGCGCCCACATGAAAATGGCTATAGTTGGCATAGCTGTTGCGGACAGCTTCTTTGGCATGTTTAATCAGCTGTTTATCCTGTTCAGTTAGTTCGCTCCATTGACAGAAATCGTAATCTATTTCTATCTTCAATTTGCTCATGATGCTCCTACCTTATTTATGATTGGGATACAAAGGTACAAAGTAAATCTTAAGTAGGTGCAAAAGTCGGTTCTTTTTTCAAACAATGCGCCAATTTGCGTGGAAATATCGCGCATATTCGCCACGAAAATGATAGGAATCGCGCGGCAATTTCGCGGCTATTCTTGTCACGCGACAACTTTATCAACAATTCTTCGTAACTTTGCAAGCCTAAGTACGAAAAGAAATATGATTGTTTGTATCGCCGAAAAGCCCAGTGTGGCAAGGGATATTGCACACATTCTTGGCGCTAATCAAGCGAAAAATGGCTACATGGAAGGGAATGGTTACCAGGTGACCTGGACCTTCGGGCACCTGTGTGAGCTGAAAGAACCCAATGATTATCAAGAGAACTGGAAGCATTGGAGTTTGGGCGCATTGCCCATGATACCGAGCAGATTTGGCATTAAGCTCATTCCCGACGATGGTATAGCCAAGCAATTCGCTATCATCGAGAAACTATTTGCAGCCGCCGATCAGATTATCAACTGTGGTGATGCGGGACAAGAGGGTGAACTCATTCAACGTTGGGTCATGCAAAAGGCTAACGTCAAATGCCCCGTGAAACGACTTTGGATTTCATCGATGACCGACGAAGCCATCAAGCAAGGCTTTGCTTCGCTTAAGGATCAGCAACAATATGAACCGCTTTATCTTGCCGGATTGAGCCGTGCCATTGGCGACTGGCTGCTGGGAATGAATGCAACGCGTCTCTACACGCTGAAGTATGGACAGAACCGACAGGTGCTCAGCATTGGTCGCGTGCAAACTCCCACATTGGCATTGATAGTGAACCGACAGAAAGAGATTGACAACTTCAAGCCAGAGCCTTATTGGGTGTTGGCCACGATTTATCGCGATGTGCAATTTACGGCCACCTCGGGCAAGTTTCTAAGTCGCGAGGAGGGCGAGCAAGCTTTCGCAACCATCGAAGGAAAGCCCATGCAAATCACGAGCGTACAAAAAAAGAAAGGCACCGAAGCGCCGCCGTTTTTGTATGACCTCACCTCGCTGCAGGTGGATTGCAACCGCAAATTTGGCTATTCCGCAGAAGACACGCTCAACCTCATCCAAACACTTTACGAGCGCAAATTCACCACCTATCCGCGCGTCGACACGCAATATCTCAGCGAGGACATCTATCCCAAGTGCCCGCAGATACTGAATGGGCTCAGCCAGTCGAAGATAGATAGCCAGCCCAAATATGAAGCTTCCTTTCATCAGTTGGCGCCCTTCAACAAGCAATTACCGAAGAGCAAAAAGGTGTTTGACAGCAGCAAGGTGACCGATCACCACGCCATCATCCCAACGGGCATGCCGGTGATGGGACTGACGCAGCGCGAACAAAACGTCTTCGACCTCATTGCCATGCGTTTCATCAGCGTGTTCTATCCCGATTGCAAATTTGCCACCACGACCGTTCAAGGTGAGGTAGATGGCATTGCGTTTAAAACTTCGGGCAAAGAAATTCTCGAACCCGGCTGGCGCACACTCTATCAGCATGCCGACGGCAAAGAGAACTCCGACGGCGACACACCTGAGACGGGCGTACTTCCCGCATTTAAGAAAGGGGAAAGTGGCCCACACACGCCCACATTGACCGAGAAACAAACCACACCACCAAAGTTCTACACCGAAGCAACACTGCTGCGTGCCATGGAAACGGCGGGTAAGTTTGTCGACGATGAGGAACTGCGTTTGGCACTCAAGGAGAACGGAATTGGGCGTCCATCAAGCCGCGCAAGCATCATTGAGACGCTCTTCAAACGCCATTACATTCGCCGAGAACGCAAGAATTTGGTCGCGACTGCCACGGGTATCGAACTTATTGACATGATTCATGAAAAGCTACTCACAAGCTGCGAGCTAACGGGTATTTGGGAAAAAAAGCTCCGCGACATTGAGCATCAGCGCTATAATGCTGCACAATTCATTGCCGAGCTGAAGCAACAAATCACCAACATTGTGACCGACGTGCTGCGCGACAATAGCAATCGCCGCGTCACCATCATCACAGAGGAAGAGAAGAAGAAGCCAACAAAGAAACGTTCGACAAAAAAGGAATCATCTGTTGCTGCAAAGAAAAAGACCGTCGCACTAACGCCCTCTGACAGTCTCATCGGACAGCCCTGCCCTCTTTGCGGCAAAGGGCAAATCATTAAGGGGCGCACAGCCTACGGATGCAGCCAATGGCAGGCGGGTTGCAAGTTCGTTTTGCCTTTTAAAACCGACGCAAAAGTATAGCCGATGTCTACCACACGCACATTGCTCTCTCTGTTGCTGGCTTGCCTCTGCTGCGCTTGCGGTGTCGACCAAACGCTGCGAAAGGCTGATAAACTTTGGCAAATAGGTGAATATGCCGATGCGGCGGCTGCCTATCGCAAAGTCTATCAGCAACTACCGACCAAGGAGAAAGCACGCAAGGGCGCAGTTTCATTGCAAATGGCACGCTGCTACAACCGGCTCAACGCTACACCACGCGCACTCGCTGCCTACCAAACGGGCTTGCGCTACGGACAGCCCACATTGCACGACCGCCTCACTTTCGCACGTCTTTTGCTCAAGGCTGGCCAATATCAAAACGCCGCACGTGCCTTCGAAGCCTTGAAAGACTCACTACCCACCGACCCACTTTGGCGCAACGGCCTGCTGTCAGCACAACAAGCGGCAGCGTGGAAAGCGCAGAAAAGCCACTACCGCGTGAAGCCGATGACATCGTTCAATTCGCCGCAAGCCGACTATGCACCCATGCTGTTGCCGGGCGATGCCACCCAACTTTATTTCACTTCGTCGCGCAAAACGGCTTTAGGCAATGAACTCAATGGCGTGACGGGCACCAAAAGCTGCGACATCTTTTTCACACAACAAAATGACAAAGGCACATGGAGCCGCCCCGAGCCCATGGCTGGCGCGGTCAATTCGGCCTACGAAGATGGTGCTTGCACCTTTTCACCCGATGGGCAAACGATGTATTTCACGCGCTGCACCACCCATCCCTCGCAACCGCGTTACGCACAGGTCTGGACAGCCCAGCGCCACGATGCTACCTGGAGCAACCCGCAGCCATTACGCCTCTCCCGTGACACGCTTGCCACATTTGCCCATCCTGCCGTTTCGCCCGATAGCAAATGGCTTTATTTCGTGTCGGATTTACCTGGCGGACAGGGCGGACTTGACTTGTGGCGTGCGCAGCTAACGCCCACAGGCATCGGCTTTATCGAGAACCTTGGCACCCCCATCAACACGCCGGGTAACGAAATGTTTCCTACCTTTCGCGCCAATGGCGACCTTTATTTCTCTTCCGATGGGCACCCGGGCCTGGGCGGATTGGATCTATTTTGCGCCACATTTAAACCGCACCATGAAATAGAAATCAGCCGTCTGCCCGTGCCCGTCAACAGTTCGGCCGACGATTTCGGTATGACTTTCGAAGGCCGCCACATGCGCGGTTTCTTCGCTTCCAACCGCAACGATGCGCGCGGCTACGACCATCTCTACCGCTTCGAATGTCCCGACGTCACGCAAACCATTCAGGGCTGGGTCTACGAGCGCGATGGCTACGAGCTGCCACAGGCGCAAGTCTACCTCGTGGGCAATGACGGAACGAACGAAAAGCTGAGTGTGCGCAGCAACGGGGCGTTCACCAAAGTAGTGAAACCCGGCGTCGACTATCTGCTGTTAGCCACCTGCGATGGTTTCCTCAACCACCAGGAAGCACTGCACATCGACACCATCGACAGCGCAAAGGTCTACGCGCTGCAATTCCCCTTGGCCTCCATCCAAGCGCCCGTGCTCATCGACAACATCTTCTACGCCTTCGACAAAGCCACCCTGCTACCCCAATCTACCGCCGCCTTAGACCAATTGGTGACCCTGCTGAATGAGAATCCACACGTCACCATCGAACTCTCGGCCCACTGTGACGACCGTGGTTCGGCAGCCTACAACCAACGCCTGTCGCAGCAGCGCGCCGAAAATGTGGTACGCTATCTCGTTGCACACGGCATCCGGGCAGACCGACTAACGGCTGTGGGCTATGGAAAATCGAAGCCGAAAATCGTGCCGCCGAAACTCACCGAGCGCTATCCGTGGCTTAAAGCAGGCGATGTGCTCAGCGAAACCTTCATCGCCTCGTTAGAAAAAGCGCAGCAAGCAGTGTGCAATCAGCTCAACCGCCGCACGGAGTTCCGCGTGTTGCGCACCACTTACGGCTTATTTGATGCGCAGGGAAAACCGAAAGAAAGCGCAACGAAACCCACCAACAAGCATGCAAACACCAATGCCCCCGAGATAGCTTTCTAACGGAATGTTGCTACAACGTGTAGTCCATTATAGATTGATTCTCCCCTCTCTATCATACATCCGCGCGCAATTCTCTCAAGCAAAATGCGCAGGGGGCGAACATCCACATGGCTGCCACCGCAACATATTCCGCGTAAGATGGATTGTGTGTGGCGCATTCATCTGCCATCGCCCCGTTGTGGATGCGTTATTTCCTTAAATACCCTTAATGCACCTTAGAAAAACGGGGAAACCATGCGTCGGCTCCAAATTTATTACTACATTTGCACGCAATAAATTTTTTATACGTATCCCTATGTCATCATTTGTTGCAGACAAAATCGTGATGGACGGTCTCACCTTCGACGACGTCCTCTTAATTCCCGCTTATTCTGAAGTATTGCCCAAAGAGGTTACGCTGAAAACGCCTTTCACACGCCACATCTCTTTGAATGTGCCTTTCGTTACGGCCGCGATGGACACCGTCACCGAGGCTTCGATGGCCATTGCCATTGCGCGTGAAGGCGGCATTGGTGTGATTCATAAAAACATGAGCATCGAAGAGCAGGCGCACGAAGTGGCTATTGTGAAGCGTGCCGAGAACGGCATGATTTACGATCCCGTGACGATTCGCCGGGGAAAGCGCGTGAAAGATGCGCTGGCCATCATGCGTGAATACCACATTGGCGGCATTCCTGTGGTTGACGACGACAACCGTTTGGTGGGCATCGTGACCAATCGCGATTTGCGTTTTGAAGGTCACATGGACAAGCTCATCGACGAGGTGATGACCCATGAAAATCTTGTTACCACGCATCAGACCACCGATTTGGCGGCCGCTGCGCAAATTCTGCAAGAGAATAAAATCGAAAAGCTGCCCGTGGTGGATAAAGATAACCGCTTGGTGGGCCTGATTACTTATAAAGATATTACGAAAGCCAAGGATAAACCCATTGCCTGCAAGGACGAGAAAGGGCGGTTGCGTGTGGCTGCCGGCGTGGGCGTGACGGCCGATACGCTGGAGCGTGCGCAGGCGTTGGTCGAGGCAGGTGTGGATGCTATTGTTATCGACACGGCGCATGGGCACTCGAAAGGCGTGGTTGAGAAACTGCAACAGGTGAAGGCCGCCTTCCCCAACGTGGATGTTGTGGTGGGCAATGTGGCTACGGGCGAGGCTGCAAAATATTTGGTCGACCATGGTGCCGACGCCGTGAAAGTGGGCATTGGCCCCGGTTCCATCTGCACCACGCGTGTGGTTGCGGGCGTAGGTGTGCCCCAGCTGAGCGCCGTTTACGATGTTTATTCGGCGCTGAAAGGTACGGGCGTTCCCTTAATTGCCGATGGCGGACTGCGCTATTCGGGCGATATCGTGAAGGCTTTGGCGGCCGGTGGCAGCTGCGTGATGATTGGTTCGCTCGTTGCCGGCACCGAAGAAAGTCCCGGCGAAACGATTATTTTCAATGGTCGTAAATTCAAAAGCTATCGCGGTATGGGCTCGCTTGAAGCCATGGAGCAAAAGAATGGCTCGCGCGACCGCTATTTCCAAAACGACATTCGCGATGCCAAGAAGCTCGTTCCCGAGGGCATTGCCGGTCGTGTGCCCTATAAAGGTACCGTGCAGGAGGTGATTTATCAGCTCATCGGCGGCTTGCGTTCGGGCATGGGCTATTGTGGTGCAGCCTCGATTGCAGCGCTCAATCAAGCACGCTTCGTGCGCATCACCAACGCCGGTGTGTTGGAAAGCCATCCCCACGACATTGCCATCACTAGCGAAGCGCCCAACTATTCACGTCCTGAATAACGAGTTTATGTTGATTGATAAGTCCATCACCCTTTTTGTGGCCATGCTTCTTTCGGGGAGCATGGCTTTTGGTCAATCGGCCGATGCGGTGGTGATGACCGTCAATGGGCAGCCTGTTCGGGCGACCACCTGGCAGCGCTATTGCCAAAAGCAACGGCAACAGGCGCAGCTTGGACAGCCCTCATTGAAGACTTTACGCCAGCGGTTTGTTGATTTTCAATTAATGTTGGCAGCTGCACGTGAGGCACGGTTAGACACGTTGTCCACCATTCGACAACCGATGGCATCTGCTGACGAGTTGCCTTGTGTGGGCACACAGCCAGTTGATGCGTCAATAGAGACCGAAGCCTTACAGCTTTATCAACGGCGAAAGCAGCGTGTGGATGCTGCAGGCGGTATGACACTGGTGCAGGCTTTGCTCGTGAAATTGCCACAACAAGCCTCCAAGCGCGAAGAGCAGCAAGCCAAACTGTTGGCCGACTCCATTGCCACAGCGCTGAAACAAGGAGCTGATGCCGCCCCTTTCTTAGCACGTTATGCCGACGATATCGATGCTACGGAGCACCAAGAACAAGGGGTTTGGCTTTATCCAGGCGAGACTTTGCCAGAGTTTGAAGTGCAGATGCAGCAGCAACCGCTCGGCACATGGGGCGATGTTTTCGTTTCGCCGGCGGGCTATCATATATTAAAGGTCATCGCACGCCAGCCTTATTTTGCCTACGAAGAGGTGCGCAATGGACTGCTGAAGCTCATTTCTCAACGCCGTTTACGCCAGCAATTACGAGCTATGCAGCAGGAGTCAAAGCCCACTTCAGGCAAAGACAGCACGGTCTGCGTTGCTGCTTCCAAGCTAATACCCGCTGCTACCCTGCAAGATTTCCGCAATGAACTCATGGTGTTGGCCGTGTTACAACGAGAAGTTTGGCAGAAACATCCCGGCACCACCGCCGAATGGGAACGCTTCTTTGCACAAAACAAAAAGCGCTATCGGTGGACTTCGCCACGCTTCCAAGGTGTGGTTTGCTATGCCGCAACGGCGAAAGACTTGGCACAAGCCAAAAAAAGCATTCGCAAACAGCCCGTTACGAAATGGAAACAGTGCATCGAAGCTGCGCTAAACACCGACAGTACGAAGCGTGTGCAAGTGATAGATGGCTGGTTTATGCAGGACGAAAATGCGGCTGTCGATTACGCCATTTTCAAACGAGGCAACGATGACAAAGCCCCTGCCTCCTACCCTTTCGTGGGCGTTTGGGGCAAGAAATTTAAGGCTCCGCCCTCATTTCTCGACGCATTGATGTGGGTGAAGGCCGACTATCAAGAGCAACAACAACAGGCATGGTTAACGCACCTGCGCCAGAAATATGCCGTTGAGGTGAACGATGCCCTATTAGAAGAAACGATTAAATAACGAAATAATAAAAAATAAGCATATCGAAAAAGCAATGAAAAATAAAGGAGCAAAATACATGGCAGGCTTCATGGGCACCCTTTTATTAATAGGTGTCTCGGCTAATGCGCAGCAACAGGCACAACAAACCCGCCAGAAAGCCGATAGTGTAGCAACCAAAAAGGCCATTATCCCCGAGCATAGCATCGTCGATGAAGTGATTTGGGTGGTGGGAGATGAACCCATTTTGAAGTCCGACGTAGAGCAAATGCGCCTACAAGGCGAGATGGAAGGCATGAAATGGAAAGGCAATCCCGACTGCGCTATCCCTGAACAGATTGCTGTTCAGAAACTCTTTTTACATCAGGCAGCCATCGACTCTCTCGATGTTACCGAATCGGAAATTGCGCAAACCGTAGACCAACAGATCAACTTTTGGATTAATTCGGCCGGCTCGCGTGAGAAATTGGAGGAGTATCAGGGCAAGAGCATCTCGCAAATCCGCAACGATTTGCACGACGATGTGAAGAACAACCGCCTCATTCAAAAGATGAAACAAAAGCTCATGGCCAATGTTTCGGTCACACCGGCCGATGTTCGGCACTATTTTCAGAACCTTCCTGAAGACAGCATCCCGTTCATTCCCACCGAGGTTGAGGTGGAAATATTGGTGCGCAAACCGCGTATTCCGCAAACAGAAATTAATCGTGTGAAAGATCAGTTGCGCAGTTTCACCGATCGTGTGAACAAAGGCGAGACCTCATTCAGCACGTTGGCGCGCCTCTATTCCGAAGATCCGGGCTCAGCTCGCCAAGGAGGTGAGATGGATTATATTGGGCGTGGCTCTTTAGACCCTGCGTTTGCGAGTGTCGCTTTCAACCTCACCGACCCCAAGAAAATCTCAAAGATTGTAGAGTCTGAGTTTGGTTATCACATCATTCAGTTGATAGACAAGCGGGGCGACCGCATCAAAGTGCGCCACATTCTGCTGAAACCCAAAGTCACCGACGACGAAATCAAGCAAGCTATGGGGCGCCTCGACTCCATCACAACAGACATTAAGGCGGGAAAATTCTCGTTCGAAGATGCCTGTTCCGTGCTCTCCGAGGATAAAGACACCCGCAACAACCACGGGCTTATGGCCTATAGCGACCCGCTAAGTAACAAAATCACGTCGCGCATTCAGATGAAAAACTTACCCACCGAAGTGGCTGCTGAGGTCGAAAAGCTGAAGGTTGGCGAACTTTCTGCGCCTTTTAAAATGGTCGATAGCAAAGGAAAAACCGTGGCAGCGGTTGTGAAATTAGTCAATAGAGTGCCGGGGCATCGTGCTAAAATCACAGAAGATTTCCAAGCCATGCAAGCCATTGTCCAGCAAAAAGCGAGTGAGAAAAAATTGCACGACTGGGTGGTGAAGAAGATTAAAGAAACCTATATCCGCATGGACGACCGCTATAAGAATTGTGATTTTGAATACCAAGGTTGGGTGAAATAACGATGAATAGCGTGCGGTGGATGATGAAAAATAAAAGGCGTAGCATGATCTTTGCGATGATGCTATGCCTTTTATGGTGTCTTTTCCCATCGATAGGCCTCTCGGATTCCGTAAAGAAGCCAACCGACAAACAAGCCGACCGCGTATTTTTAGTGCATGCCGACGAGTTGAAGTTCGACCAATTCGGCCCTATTCCCGATGCTCAAATCGTGAAAGGACGTGTTCAATTCCAGCACAAAGGCGCTACCTTGTGGTGCGACAGTGCCTATTTCTATCAGCAATCCAACTCGGTTAAGGCCTTTGGCCACGTGCGTTATGTGCAGGGAAAAGGGCTTTCGATGACGGCAGAGCGTGCGGCTTATGATGGCATGCGGCAGTTGTTGCAAGCCCGTAAGAATGTTGTTTTGCGGCATGGTCGCCAAACGCTCTATACCGACAGCTTAGATTACGACCGTTTTAACGAGTACGCCTATTTCTTTGAAGGTGGAAGATTGGTGGATGGCAAAGACCGTTTGGTATCGGATTGGGGCGATTACAACACCAAGACGCGCGAAGCCACCTTTTGGTATAATGTGAAAATGCACAACGGCAAGAGCATTGTCACCACCGATGAGTTGCATTATGACACGAAAACCTCGTTGGCACATGTCGTTGGACCAAGCAAAATTGTGCAAGAAGGTAGCGTGGTGACCACGCAAGATGGCTATTTTAACAACAAAACCGACCACACCGAACTCTTTGGACGCTCCACCGTCTCGGATAAAGAGAAAGATATTACCGGGGATAGCCTATATTACAACAAGAAAACGGGCTTGGCACGAGGCCTCGGAAACGTGGTCTATGTGGACAAACGCCATAAGAATCAACTCTTAGCCCATCGCCTTTCTTACAACGAAAAAACGGGCTATGGTTTTGCCACAGGGCGCGCTTTAGCCAAGGATTATTCGCAAGGCGACACCCTTTATCTGCATGCCGACTCGATGAAGGTCTACACATTCCACCTCAACACCGACTCGGTTTATCGCGAAGTGCACTGCTTTCGCCATGTCAAAGCCTATCGAAGCGATGTGCAAGCCATCTGCGATTCGTTGGTCATGAATAGCAAAGACTCGTGCATGACGATGTATCGCGACCCGATTGTGTGGAATGCCAACCGACAAATCTTAGGCGAAGTGATAAAAGTCTATTTCCAAGACAGCACCATTCGCGAAGCACAGGTCATCCATCAAGCGTTGAGCGTGGAACAGATTCCCGACAAACAGCATTTCAACCAGCTTTCTTCTCGACAGATAAACACCTATTTCGTGGAGGGGAAGGTGCGCCGAATGGTGGCTTTTGGCAATGTAAAGACGATTTTTTATCCCATAGATGAGAAAGATTCTACCCTGCAAGGCCATCTTTATATGGAGACCGACACGCTCAAAATGTTTCTTTCGGCCGACCGAAAGTTAGAGAAAATGTGGACACCCAAGAACACAGGTGTGATGTATCCGATGACACAAATCCCTCCAACCAAACTGAAGTTGCCCGAATTTGCATGGTTCGAGCAACTACGTCCCACCGATCCTCAGGATGTTTTTGTGTGGAGAGGCAAAGCAGCCGATGCGGTTTTGAAAGCCATTCCGCGCCGTGCGGCTCCCTTACAACAATTTAAAGACACACCGTAATGGGATTTTTCCGTCAACCTACTCCCCGCCGTTTCCACCATCCTTATATCTATGTGGATGAGCGAAAAGAACGCTTGCAACAGCTGATAGCACGCGCACGCAACGAAAAGGCGTCTGCTCCGTCTGAAGAAGCACGTAAAGAGGCGCTGAGAAAAGCTTTCCGCGAAGCCATGCCCCGCGCCACACACCATCGAAAAGCAGCGGGAAGAGGGGGTGCTTTCGTGCAGATTGCGGTGGTATTGCTGTTGATAGCGGTGTTTTATTATATAGTGTTTGTACGCGCATGAGTGATATTATCCAACTTTTACCCGACTCCGTCGCCAATCAAATTGCAGCAGGCGAGGTGATACAACGCCCGGCATCGGTCATCAAAGAATTGGTAGAGAATGCCGTAGATGCCGGTGCTGAGTCGATAGATGTGTTGGTTGTCGATGCCGGAAAGACAAAGATTCAGGTCATTGACGACGGAAAAGGCATGTCGGACACTGATGCCCGGTTGGCCTTTGAGCGCCATGCCACCTCCAAAATTCGTCAGGCCGACGACCTCTTTGCCTTGCAAACGATGGGCTTTCGCGGCGAGGCTTTAGCATCGATTGCCGCTGTTGCACAGGTAGAACTTAGGACAAAGTTGGAACATGAAGAGATAGGTACCCACCTTTCTATCGCCGGTGGGCAAGTCATTGGGCAAGAACCTTGTTCGGGAGCACGTGGTAGTAATTTCTCGGTTGAGAACCTCTTTTATAACGTTCCTGCACGAAGAAAGTTCTTAAAGTCGAACACCACCGAGCTCAACAACATCATCACGGCCTTTGAACGCATTGCCTTGGTCTATCCCGACATCAACTTCACCCTGCGCAACGGCACCACACTCTTGTTTGATCTGCGTGCAGGCATGCCACGGCAGCGCATCATTGACATCTTTGGAAAGCGGCTCAATCAAGACCTTCTGCCCCTCAACATCGACACAGTGATGTGTAAAGTTTCGGGATTTGTGGGCAAACCGCAGGCAGCACGCAAAAAAGGTGCGCACCAATATTTCTTTGTTAATGGGCGCTATATGAAGCATCCCTATTTCAACAAAGCTGTGATGGAGGCCTACCAACGCCTCATTCCCGTGGGCGAGCAAGTGCCCTATTTTCTCTACTTCGATGTGAATCCGGGCGACATTGATGTGAATATTCATCCCACGAAAACCGAAATAAAATTTGAAAACGAGCAGGCGATATGGCAAATCTTGTCAGCTGCCGTGAAAGATGCACTCAGCATGTTTAACGATGTGCCTGCTATTGATTTCGATACCAACGGGCGTCCCGACATTCCGGTGTTCGATTCTGACCACCATATTGCCGCCCCCACCCTGCAATATAATCCCAACTATAACCCCTTCCGTAGCGCTTCGGCCAACTATCAGCCGAAAAAGCCCGTTGAAAAGTGGGACGAACTCTACACCAAAGTGGGCCATATTGACGAGCAAAATGCAACGCTTTTCCCTGCAAACACGACTGAATTGGCAAGTAAAAGCGATGCTTTTGAAGATGAGACAACCACGGCACACGGCCCCAACCATTACCAATACAAGGGGAAATATATTGTGACGGCTGTAAAATCGGGGCTTATGCTCATCGACCAGCATCGTGCACATGTGCGCATTTTGCATGACGAATATTTGGCAAAGTTAGACCAACGCGAAGGCTTAGCGCAAAAGATGCTGTTTCCAGAGAATGTGCAATTAACAGCCAACGAGGCATTGACATTGGCGAAAATCATGCCCGAAATGCAGAAGTTAGGATTTGAAATCACCCCCATGGGGGGCACAACCTATGCCATCCAGGCTGTTCCCACCCATTTGGAAGGTGCAAAAGCCGACGAACTGCTGCACGACATGCTCGCCTCTGCACAAGAGAAAACCACACAGATGGGAAGCGAAATCAACTCGGCTCTGGCCTTGGTCATGGCACACAAAGCAGCTATTCCCACCGGACAAACCTTGCGCAATGAAGAGATGGATAACCTCTTTAATCAGCTTTTCGCCTCAACCAACCCCAATTATACACCCGATGGCAAAAATATTTTGACCATTTTGCAACAAGAAGATATTGAAAAACTTTTTAATTAAAAAATTATCGCAAAAACAAAGGATAGTAAAAAAAATACACTTATCTTTGCAACGTCAAACGAATTACAACGCTGACGACTAATTAGAATAGATAATTTTATTGATAATATTAATTTAACAAAATGAAAAAGATTGTTTTAGGTTTAGCTTTGGCAAGCCTCTCAATGGGTGCTTTTGCACAAAATAGCGATCCAACGCTTAAGCATAGTGTTTCAACAAACTCTTTTTGGAGCAACTGGTTTATTCAGGTTGGTGGTGATTACAACATTTGGTATTCCGACCAAGAGCATGGTCGTGGCTTAGATAATGGTGGAGCCTACGACTTTTTCTCTAAGAACCGCAGAACTTTTGGAGCGTCGGTTGCCTTCGGAAAATGGTTCACACCAGGCATTGGTTTGCGCACCAAAGGACAGGCATGGCAAGCAAAAACCATCGGTCCTGCAACGATAGAGAGGACGCATTTCTGGATCATTAACGAGCAAGTGATGTTTAATTTGAGCAATTTGTTCCTGGGCTACAACCCCAATCGCGTGTGGAACCTCACACCGTTTATGGGTGCCGGCATCGCTCGAAACACCACAACCAACGAATATTCAATGGCCTTAAGCGCAGGTCTGAATTCATCTTGGCAGCTTTGCCGCAACCTAAACCTCTATCTTGAAGCAGGTTTTAACCGCATGGAAGCTGATTTTGATGGCCATACAGCCGTTGCTTCGCTCAGCCACAAGCACGATCGTTTTTGGGAAAGCAAAGACAATCACCTTTATACAGAGGTGGGTTTGACTTTCAACTTGGGGAAGGCTTCATGGAACAAGACACCCGATGTAGAGGCCATCAAGACGATGTCACAATCGCAAATCGATGCCCTCAACGCACAGTTGAACGATTTAAATGCTGAAAATGCACAATTACGTAAGGACTTAGCCGCTAAACCTAAGGTGCAAAAAGAGGTGATGACGAAGAGCGTTACCGAATTTATCAATACCCCAATCTCGGTATTCTTCAACATTGGTAAGATTGATGTTGCCTCGTTAAAGGATTTGGTTAACGTGCGTGCACTTGCAAAATATGCAATAGAAAACAACTGCAATCTGCTCGTTACGGGCTATGCTGACGCTGCAACAGGTTCGGCTGCCATCAATCAAAAGCTGTCTGCTGACCGCGCAAACACCGTTGTTGACGAGTTAGTGAAGATGGGTGTTGACCGCTCTAAGATTAAAACAGCTGCAGGTGGCGGTGTAAATACGCTCGAAATTGTCGACTATAACCGTCGTGCAACCGTACAGATTGTGGAATAATACGAAGAATATAGACACCTAACGTCTATGCGCTCACAACATCATGTAGCCTCAGTCCATATTTTGGATGGAGGCTTTTATTTTTCTCACCGATTTATTTGTGGCATTCAAATAATTTGTTTACTTTTGCAATCGCTTATGAAAGCAAGGGCGTTTAGCTCAGCTGGTTTAGAGCATCTGCCTTACAAGCAGAGGGTCGGCGGTTCGAATCCGTCAACGCCCACCGGGGTGTTTCCCTGTAGTCCTTCGGGATTGCAGGGATTTTTTCATTTCTACTCCTCCCCTTTTTCATCGGTAAGCCGTCGTCCATTCAATCCAATACTCCCTCCCAATGATACATTGGTGGCAGCGAATGGCTATTAAAAAAATGTAAAAACACAAATGATAATTTGGATAGTTAAAAACTATTGCTTACTTTTGCACTCGCTTTACGAAAGTAAGGGCGTTTAGCTCAGCTGGTTTAGAGCATCTGCCTTACAAGCAGAGGGTCGGCGGTTCGAATCCGTCAACGCCCACTTTAATAAAAAAGGGATTTGAATCATGTTCAAATCCCTTTTTCGTTATTGTGTAAATCCTTGGCTTCGACTCAGCTTTGAGTTCTAAGTTGCACTATAAAAGCACATCCTTTTTACTGTAATAGTTAATCTATGGAGTTATCGAATAAACAGTAATTCCCGGTATTTGGGAAGCGTCCACAACTCATCGCTCACAATAAGTTCCAACTTATCCACTTGATAACGAATGGCACTGAGCTTAGAAGCCACCGTGTCGTGATAGACTATTGCCCGCGAACGGCTATTCACTACCTTGTTGGCTACCTTACGTGCCGTGATCAAGTCTTCCACTCCACGCTCGATAAGCTGCGTTCTGTCGGCAATTTCACGAATAATCTTGAGATTACGTTGCGTGAGTCTCTCTCCTTCTTCGCGACCAAAAATGCCAAACATACTCTGCACATTTTTAGCTAATTGACTCTGATAATGGGTGGCAACCGGCACGATATGATTCATAACCAAATCACCCATGACCCGCGCTTCAATCTGAATTTTCTTCGTATAGGTTTCCCATTTTACCTCATTGCGTGCCTGAAGTTCATTTTCTTTCATAACACCCATCGACTCAAACATGGTCACACTCTCAGGCGTCAGATAGCTATCAAAACAGTGGGGGCA
This sequence comes from Segatella oulorum F0390, assembly GCF_000224615.1. Taxonomy (NCBI): domain Bacteria; kingdom Pseudomonadati; phylum Bacteroidota; class Bacteroidia; order Bacteroidales; family Prevotellaceae; genus Segatella; species Segatella oulorum. The sequence continues at coordinate 494,265 of NZ_JH114217.1, read as the reverse complement.
AGATGATCCGCAATCCAATCCGCGCTTCTTGGCTTCGTTCTTCCACTCATCGCTATAGCCATTGCCATCGAAACGAATCGGCTTGCAGGTTTTTATATCCTCTCGGATGACATCGATAATGGCACCTGTCGCATCTTCTCCCTTTGCAATCAGCGCATCTACACGCTGTTTAAACAAGGTGAGCGCCTCAGCAACGGCAGTGTTAAGCACAATCATCGCACTGGCACAATTAGCTTTACTGCCCACTGCACGGAACTCAAATCGGTTGCCCGTGAAGGCAAAAGGAGAGGTTCGGTTGCGGTCGGTATTGTCAATCAGCAGCTCAGGTATCTCGGGTATATCGAGCTTCATACCTTTTTTGCCGGCCACAGTGAATAAATCTTTCTTGTCAGCTAATTCAATATGGTCGAGTAAATCGGTGAGCTGCTTACCCAAAAACGATGAGATAATGGCAGGAGGTGCCTCGTTGGCTCCCAAACGATGGTCGTTTGTGGCACTCATCACACTGGCTTTCAGCAGGCCATTATGCTTATAAACAGCCATCAAGGTCTCCACAATAAAGACCACAAAGCGCAGATTTTCTTCCGCCGTCTTACCCGATTTATGCAATAAAATGCCCGTGTCGGTCGTCAGACTCCAGTTGTTATGCTTACCACTGCCGTTAATTCCGGCAAATGGTTTTTCATGCAAAAGCAAACGAAAACCATGATGTTTGGCCACACGTTCCATCAAACTCATCAGCAACATGTTGTGGTCAACGGCCAAATTGCATTCTTCATAGATGGGCGCTAATTCGAATTGACCGGGCGCAACCTCATTATGTCGGGTCTTACAAGGTATGCCCAACTCTAAAGCTTGACACTCTAAATCTTGCATAAAGGCCTGGACACGCTCGGGAATGGTACCGAAATAGTGGTCGTCCATTTGCTGATTCTTAGCCGAATCATGCCCCATCAACGTGCGACCCGTCAACATTAAGTCGGGACGTGCATGGTATAAATCTTCATCAACCAAGAAATATTCCTGTTCCCAACCTAAATTAACGGTCACCTTTTTCACATCTTTATTGAAATAATGACACACGGCTGTGGCCGCCAAATTGACGGCATGTAGCGAACGAAGCAAGGGACATTTATAGTCTAAAGCCTCACCTGTATAGGCAATGAAAATAGTAGGTATGCACAAAGTGTCGTCGATGATGAACACAGGTGATGTAGGATCCCATGCACTATAGCCCCGCGCTTCAAACGTATTGCGTATGCCGCCATTGGGAAAAGATGAGGCATCGGGTTCTTGTTGCACCAATAGTTTACCCGAAAACTCCTCTAACACGCCACCTTTACCATCGTGTTCGATAAAGGCATCGTGCTTTTCTGCCGTACCTTCTGTTAAGGGTTGAAACCAATGGGTGTAGTGTGTGACGCCCATATCCATAGCCCATCGTTTCATTCCTTCAGCTACAGCGTCGGCAATAGAGCGCTCCAAACGCTCACCATCATCCATCACATGACAGAGCTTTTTGTACACTTCAACGGGTAGATACTGATACATTTTCTCACGATTGAAAACATATTTGCCGAAATAAGCCGATGGACGGTATGCACGAGCAGCCATCTTCACGGGCTGTTTGTGTGATGCTGCTTCTACAGCTTCAAACCTTAAATTTGTCATGTTGCACGTTATTTTAATTCGATGAAGCCGCCTATTTCGTCCATGCTGTCATTCTTTCCATCGCTTCGATACAGTCTTCACGATCGCCAAAAGCTGTAAAACGAATGTAACCTTCACCACTTGGACCGAAACCTACACCCGGAGTGCATACCAAAGCGGCACCCTCTAACAACCGATGGAAGAAAGTCCAGCTGTCAATACCATCAGGTGTCTTCACCCAAAGATAAGGAGCATGCTCGCCACCAAACACGGTATAGCCTAATGTCTGTAAGGTTTGCCGCATGCGTGTTGCATTCTCCATGTAATAATCAATGGTTTCTTGCACCTGCTTCTTACCTGCTTCGGTATAAATAGCCGCAGCAGCACACTGGCTGATATAACTTGTTCCATTAAATTTTGTGCACTGACGTCTGTCCCAAAGTGCATTCAATGACACTCGTTTCCCATCCCTATCAACCACCGAAACTTCCTTAGGAACAATGGTATATCCACAACGTACACCGGTAAATCCGGCTGTTTTAGAATAGCTTCTAAACTCTACTGCCACGTTTTTTGCACCCGGGATTTCATAAATAGAACGTGGAATTTCGGCATTACGAATATAAGCTTGATAGGCGGCATCATATAAAATGATGGCATCATGCTGCTGTGCATATTCCACCCAACGCTGCAATTCGCGCTTCGAAAGCACCGTTCCTGTGGGATTATTGGGATAGCATAAGTAAATGAGATCGACCTTTTTAGTTGGTAACTGAGGCACAAAATCATTCTCCATCGTGCAGGGAAGATAGGTCACTTCGGTCCATTTGCCATCAGCAAACACACCCGTTCGTCCACTCATCGCATTGGAATCGATATAAACAGGATACACAGGATCGGTGACAGCCACGCTGTTTTCACGTGCAAAAAGCTCTTGAAAATTGCCTGTATCACTCTTTGCACCATCGTTAACAAACACTTCATCGGCTTCTAAAGCAATACCCCGAGGAACATAATCATTGGCGATAATGGCCTCACGCAGGAAACTATACCCACGCTCGGGGCCGTAACCACGAAACTTTTCGTGCTGCCCCATTTCGTCAGTAGCACGATGAAGCGCATCGATTACCGCTGGACAGAGTGGACGTGTGACGTCACCTATACCCAAACTAATCACCCGTTGTTGCGGATGAGCAGCTTTGAAGGCTACCACTTGCTTTGCTACTTCTGCAAAAAGATAATTACCTGGAAGTTTTAAAAATTGCTCATTTACTTTTGCCATATCTTTATTTTTTATATCATCTGCTATTCCTGTGGTAACGCTATCTCACCTTCGAAAACAAAAGCTGCAGGACCTGTCATATAAATATGGTGGTCATCGCGATGCCAGTCAATGTGAAGCGTCCCACCATCCATCACGACATCTGCCGCATGATCGACCCGCTTGGTGTGCGATGCCGCAGCCACTGTGGCACAAGCACCTGTTCCACACGCCATTGTGATGCCACTTCCACGCTCCCAAACACGTGTTCTTAATGTACCAGGAGCCGTTAATTGTACAAATTCTATGTTACAACGCAGTGGGAAGGCGGCATCATGTTCTAACCGTTTGCCATGCAAAGCCACGTCTATGGTTTCGATATCATCCACAAAAATAACATAATGTGGGTTACCCATTGACACGAAAACGCCTTCTTTCACACCCGGGATGGCTGTTAAAGAGGGCGCAATGCCTGTGAATTGCTCGGCAACTTCGAAAGAAGGAGCCAACATATCAACCGTGACTTTCTCAACTTGATGCTGCGTATTTAAGGTGAGATGAAGCACCTTGATGCCTGATAAAGTCTCTAAACGAATCGTTGTTTTATCGGTCAATCCCTTCTCATAAAGATATTTTCCAATGCATCTGCTGGCATTACCACACATCATTGCTTCCGAACCATCCGCGTTAAAAATGCGCATAGAGAAGTCAGCTTCTGCCTCATTCTGTGCACGATTAATTAACACTAAGCCGTCACTTCCTATGCCAAAATGTGGTGTACTCCACCGTTTTGCAGCCAATTCGGGATTAGGTATAACATATTTTTGCAAATCAACATAAATATAGTCATTGCCAGCCCCGTGCATTTTTGTAAAATGAATATAATCTGCCATCTTTTAATTTTGAACGAATGCTATTGTCTCTTTTACCCCTTCAGTCCGCCACTTCTTTGCAATAAGGGGAATAAGCCTACTGCTTCTCGCATGACTGAAGTTCACTATATTGCACAAAGATAAAGGTTTTAGTCAAGACGCCCAATGATTTTAGCACGAACAGCATCATTTTTTAAGAAAAATAGCAGAAGCGTTAAAAGTCTTATTAAAAGTAAAGTTTTCGGCTTTTTATTGCTAAAAAGTTTAAAATACAAGTATAAAAGTAGGGCTATCTCTCACTACTTTTTGACTACTTAGTGCTGCAAATAGCATCCCCTTGCAAGTTCTATCAAATTTATTGCGTAACTTTGCAGTCTTGAAATCCTTTCATGATGAAAGCCATATTGAAATTATTCTCCATTAAAAAAGATGAGCGATGGGCTACTTTGCTACTAACTTGCTACCTTGTCATGCTCAATGTGCTTGCTATTCAGCAGCATTTTGAGGAATTTACATGTAGTGAACACGTTGGATTTTACTCGCTCTTTTTTCAATATTTCCATCTTTCGGGCTTCGATCCTTTTACCTATGTCATCCTTTCCGAGTGGCGTTCGCTTTATGTTTTGTCGCGTCATCCCCTGTTAGCTGTGTTCATTTATCCGCTTTATGCGCTTAATTCGTGCCTCATGGCGCTAACAGGTTTCAACTGTACGATATTCATTTGGAGCGCCGTTTTAGTGGTGCTTGGGGTCTATTCTTTCCTATTTTTAAAACGTATTTTGCACGAGATTGTGGGCTGTAAAAGGGGAGATAGCTGGCTACTCGTAGCTTTCTTTGCCTCTTTTGGCTATATTATGTTGTCGTTGGTTGCGCCCGATCATTTTGCTCTCTCCTTGTTTTTTTTACTGCTTACACTCTATGTTTGCGGTAAAGTGCTGGTTCATCATCACGTAGAAATCAGCGATTGGCATATCGCTATCCTCCTTTTTCTCACAACAGGTATCACCACAACGAATGCCCTTAAGATAGCCTTAGTACAATGGTTCATGCGGGGTCGCAAATTCTTTCAGCCGAAATCATTCCTCATCAGCATCGTCCTACCCATCGTTTTAGTGGCAGGCGGCTATGCACTTGTGAATGAATATATTCAAAAACCCGAACAAGAACGAAGAGAACGCAGCATTGCACAGCGCATGGAACGCGATGCTTCGTTTAAGAAGAAGTTAGCACTTTCGCATGCAGCCGCAAAGAAACGCCATGCCAAGGGGCTCGCTGAAGGCGAGAATCTATATTGGGTTGATTTACATTTGTCGCGTCCTCGCTCCATCATCGAGAATTTCTTTGGGGAATCTCTCCTCTTCCATGCCGACCATTTATTCGAAGATGTCAATGTCAGTCGCCCCATATTTGTCAGCTATCGCCATTCCTGGTGCTACAGTGCTGTGTATATTGTGCTGGCACTCCTGATATGGAGCTGCATCATTGCGTTCAAAAACCGTTTCATGCAACTATGTCTTTCTTGGTTTGGCTGCGATGTCCTCTTGCACCTTTGCTTAGGATTCGGCCTCACTGAAGTTTATATCATGACAGCACATTGGGCATTTGTCATTCCCATTGCCTTCGGCTTCTTATGCGTAAGACTGCAACAACAAGCCCAAGGTCGGCTTATGCGTCAAGCTGTTTCTACGTTTCGTTTGCTGATAGGCAGCTGTACCTTGCTGTTTTTCAGTCATAATTTGCAACTATTCATCACCTTCATGCTTCAGAAATAACATGCAGAAAGTATCTATTTTAGTCCCTGTCTATGGCGTTTCGGCCTATATAGAAGCGTGTGCACACAGCCTCTTTTCACAAACTTATGACAATCTTGAATTTATTTTTGTAGACGATTGTAGCCCCGACGATAGCATTGCGCGCCTTCAAAAGGTGCTCCACGACTATCCTTCACGGCAACAACAGGTGCGCATCATTCATCATACTGAGAATAAAGGTTTAGGTGGCGCACGCGAAACTGCTTTGCAAGCTGCTACAGGAGAGGCAGTGATGATTGTCGATAGCGATGACATGGTGCCGCGCCATGCCGTAGAACGATTGATGACTACGCTTGAAAAAGACAATTTAGACGTGGTTACAGGCAACTATAACCTTTACCATCAGGGCCAAGAAACGCCCATACTGAGTAAACCTTTCACCTCAAAACAGCAATTCTTGCGCAAGGTGTTATGCCAAAATTTAGTGAAACATCAGGTTTGGGCACGCCTCTATCGCCGACCATTTTTACAAGAACAAGACATTCATTTTCACCCGGGAATTGATTATGGTGAAGACTTTTCTGTCACGCCTTGTGTGTTTTTTGCAGCGCATGCCGGCTGGATTCCCGATGTCGTTTATAGCTATCGCACCGACAATTTCAATTCCTATACGCATCAAATATCCGAAAAGAACTGGATTTCCAACATGAAATCGAACAGTGTGGTACAAGCCTTTTTCCGTCAACACGATGTAAAACACGTTTACGCTCAAGCGCTTGATATGGGACTTTTAAACCTCTATCGTGGAGCACTTGCTGCAGGTTTCTCCCCAGAAACCATTCAACAACACTGCCCTTTCTTGCCACTTAAGCTGCGCAATCGCCTGTTTCTACACGCAATGATACATCTCCTTCCGCTGAAATGGGCAGACTTCATGTACTTAGTTTATCGCAGGCTCAACGTTTTTTAATAAAAAGAAGCAACTCATCCATCATTTCTACATGCAACAGCTTCATGATTGCGGCATAAAGCAATGCAGCGATGAGGATGCGACAGATAAGCAACAGCAACAAATGGTGTAACGAAAGTGTCACGAAGTAGGTTGTTGCCATCACCAACAGTGCAATACACAGCGTGGGCATAACGTCTTTTATCACTTCCCAAAACCGCAAGCCAATGATGCGACGTGCGGTCCATTGCCAGACAAAAAGCCAAGCAATGGTGAACAATGTGTAGACCATCACCATTGTATTGATGCCGAGATGATAGAAGAAACCAATGATGACAAGCTGCAAAACGATTTGCACAATGTTGCAAAACATATAGATATCCGAACGTCCATTGCTAATTGCTACGTTTTGATAAAGCGTGTAAAAAGGAACAAAAGCACCACCAATACAGAGCATTTGCAACAAGGGAACGGCATCAATCCAGCGCTTTCCGATGGTGAGTAGGATAAATTCATTTGAAATTATCGCTAAACCAAACATCGCAGGAAAGGATAGAAAGGCTGTGAAACGCAGCATTTTTCGAAACACCCGCACCGAACGTCCTTGCTCTTCTTTCACAGAAGCCAACACAGGTTGCGCCACTTGCCCCACGGCATTCGCCACAAATGCACTTGCCATCGTGTTCCATTTGTAGGCTTGTGAATAGTTTCCAACGGCCTTTATGGGATACAACCGACCGAAAAGCAGCGTGAGAATGTTATTACTCAAGGTGTTGATGATGTTGGTTATCAAAATTTTTACACTGAAACCAAACATTTTTCTTACGGGTTCGAAAGTGAAATGCCACGACGGCCGCCATGGGGTGTAATAGTAACGGCCGATGTTGAGCACCGTAATATAAATGATTTGCTGCCACGCCAAACTCCAATAAGAGAAGCCATAGAAAGCTAAAAATGTGGCTACCCCACCCGAACAAAGCAGCGCAATCGCACCGATAATGGCCAATTCACGATTCATCATGTTCTTCGTCATATAAGCATTGTGGGCAATGCCAAATGAAGAAATGACGAAACTAAGGAACACAAAGCGCGAAACCTCTACTAAACAAGGCTGATGAAAGAACCGCGCAATGAGCGGAGCCGATAGGAATAGGAGCGCATAGAGCACGAAACTGGTGAGGGTGTTAAACCAAAACACGGCTGTATAGTCTTCATTTCGCGGTGCTTTTAGGTTGACTAACGCCTGCGTAAAACCACTACTTTGCAAATTTCCTGCAATGAGTGTAAAGATAGATAGTACGCCAACAATGCCATATTCGGCGGGAGTGATGAGCCTTCCGAGGAAAATGCCAAAGATAAGATTTAGTAATTGTGTAGAACCGCTATTCAAAGCACCCCACAATAAGCCCTTCGCCGTTTTCTCTTTCAATCCGCCTTCCATGCACACTGCTGTTTCTTTGCAAAATTACGACTATTTGATAGAAAATCAAAAGAAAAGCCTTATTTTTGCAAGATGATGAAAATGGTTGTCTTTCATGTTATTTCTCACCTTGATGTTGGCGGCGCAGAACGCGTGGCTTTCAGCATTGCTGCATCGCCAAACCCAGCGTTTGAATATCACATTGTGGAAGTCATCAGAGGACGAAGTGCCTTTACCCAGCACATGATTCGTGAACTTCAGCAACGCCACATTGCCTACCATCGCAGCTATGTGCCCTCAATTCAGTTTCATTATCTGTTTGAAAAGCTCGCTACATGGGTCTTCCCGCTGTGGTTTCTATGGCTGTTTCTCCGCTACAAACCCGCCATTATCCACAGCCACACCGAAATTCCCGACTTAGCTGTCTATCGTTTTTTTCAATGGTTTCCATCGCTTTTTCAGCGTGTAGGGTTGGTGAGAACCGTTCATAACACGCAACTGTGGACCGGCATGTCGCACACAGGGCTACGCGTAGAAGCCTTTTTCCAGGCACACAACGCCAACATTGCCATCTCGAAATCGGTGCAAGAAAGTTATCAGAAAAGATATGCTGCGCTACCACCTATTATATATAATGGTGTGGCTCCCGTGGAACAACGACCCTATGCGCAACTGAAAACTGGGAAAATAAATGTGCTTTTTGCCGGCAGATTTGAAGAACAGAAAGGCATTGACGTGCTGATAGCTGTGATTAAGGCACTGAGAAATGACGAGCATTACCACTTTCATGTGATGGGAAGTGGCACCATGCAAGCCCTGATTGAGCGAGAATTGGGGGCTATGCCCCATGTGAGTCTTTCAGCTCCTTTAGCCCATCTGTCGCATTACTTGGCCTCGTTCGATTATCTTTTCATGCCCTCGCGGTTTGAAGGGCTGAGCATTTTAGCGCTCGAGGCTAATTTTAATGGGCTTCCTATCGTGGGCAATGCCTGCCCGGGGCTGCGCGACACGCTGCCAACAGACTGGCCATTGCTGGTGAAGCACAACGACATTTCAGCCTATTTGCAGCTCTTTTCTGCACAACTGCAAACTTTCTCACGGGCGCAACTGCAACAGCAAGCTTATGATTTTGTAGCACAACATTTTTCAATGGGCACGATGCAGCAACGCTATGAGGCGGTTTATAATGAGAAACGAAAGACGAGAACACCGGCATGAGATGCGGGATTTAAGGCAAGGAAACAAAAAAAGGAGTTCTTTTAGAACTCCTTTTTTAATGTGAAGTCGGGATGACCAGACTCGAACTGGCGACCTCGCGCCCCCCAGACGTGTGCGCTACCTACTGCGCTACATCCCGCTTTCGGGTGCAAAGGTACATAGGAAAAGCGAAATATCCAAATTTTTAAAGTGGGATGTTCGCATTTTTTCCACAAATGTGACAGCAGTTTCAAATCCTAATTTTGCTACCCTCATTCAGTTACACCATGAGGATTCGTCCGCAAAACAAGCCAGATGGTGAGCAAAAAGTTCACGAAGGTGGAAAGAAAAAAGATAGGCTGCTTGATTACAACCTACCTTCTTTTGCTTTGTAGCGCCATGTGTACTGGGGGAATAGTGGGTACACGCAGCATCGTAGCCATAGAGACGGTGCGTCCTATCGCACTATTCTCGTCCCCAAGCACAAATTATTTTGCGGCCAACACCTCTACTTCTACCAACGCACCCTTTGGCAAATCTTTCACTGCTACAGCCGAGCGCGCAGGAAAGGGTTGTTCGAAGAAAGTAGAATATACTTCATTCATCGCAGTAAAGTTGGCCATATCAGAGAGAAAAACAGTAGTTTTTACCACACGATTCAAGTCAGTTCCTGCAGCAATTAATATGCTTTTTGCATTGAGGAGCGACTGACGTGTTTGTTCTTTGATGCCACCTTTGACAAATTCTCCCGTTGCAGGGTCGATAGGAATCTGTCCAGATGCGAAAATAAATCCATTGACTTCGATGGCCTGGCTATAAGGTCCAATGGCCGCGGGTGCATTGTTTGTTTGAATTGCTTTCATAATGATGTTTTATTTTAAATGTGAATTAACATAGGGTTCAAAACCTTTTTCACGCAAGGCTTGCAGGATGTTGTCGATGTGGGTTTGGTTTTTCGTTTCCATCGTGAGCCGCAACACACACGTGTTCACCTTTTTGCGATTGGTCGAACGGTCGTGATGCACACTCGTTATATTGGCACCTTGCTGCGCAACCACACCGCATACATCAACGAGTTTGCCGGGTTGGTCGTCAAGTTCAAGGTCGATGGTGCAGAGTCTTCCGCTCTTTGCCAAGCCACGATTAATGACCCGATTGAGAATAGTGACATCAATGTTGCCGCCACTCACCACGCATACCACCTTTTTCCCTTTCAAAGGCACCTTGTTAAACATAGCAGCGGCCACCGTAGTTGCACCAGCTCCTTCGGCAATCATCTTCTCGGCCTCGATGAGTTGCAGGATAGCTGCACAGATTTCGTCCTCACTCACGGTAATAATGCCATCCACATATTGTTGGCAAGTGGCGAAAGTGAGCCGTCCAGGCACCTTTACTGCAATGCCATCAGCGATAGTTGAAACGCTATCCAAAGCAATCACGTGATGCGTCTCAATACTTTTTAGCATGCTGGGTGCACCTTCTGCCTGCACCCCATAGACTTTAACATGGGGCCGAAGCTGCTTGATGACAAAGGCAATGCCCGCAATGAGGCCGCCACCTCCCACGGGAACAATCACCGCATCGACATCGGGTAGTTGCTCTATCAGTTCCAATCCGATGGTGCCTTGCCCAGCAATGACATGCGCATCGTCGAAAGGATGCACAAAGGTGTAGCCATATTCATCGCGTAATTGCAACGCCTTTTGGTAGGCATCGTCGTAGACACCCGGAACCAAATACACCTCTGCGCCGAGCCTTCGTGTCGCTTCTATCTTGCTGATCGGTGCACTTTCGGGCAAACAAATGAGGCTTTTCACCCCCATCGACGTTGCTGCTAAGGCCACACCCTGTGCATGATTGCCCGCCGAGCAGGCAATAACACCCTTTGCCTTCTCGGTATCCGAGAGTTGAGATATCTTGTAATAGGCACCGCGCACTTTAAAAGACCCTGTGCGTTGCAGACATTCGGGCTTCAAATAGACCTCCATTTCAGGATTAATCTTCCTCGCTTGCACCAATGCCGTGGGGCGCAAAACCTGATGTAAAACGGAACGTGCGTGATAAAAGTCATCTAATTGCAGCATGCGAATAAAGGGTTTTATGTTGGAGTGGCAGCAATGGGGGCAACATTTTTCGTGCGCAACATCGAGCACCGAAGCCTTTGCAAGCGCTGCACTCTTTGCAAAGTTACAATTATTTTTGTTACAGCCCAACCACAGAGTTTATTTCTTTTTGGTGAGCCATTCACATTTTTTTATGTACCTTTGCGCCTGTATATGTTACATTTATCGCCCTATTTCCCCATCACCGACCCCACACTCATTTTCTTTGTGGTGCTGTTGATTATTTTGCTGGCGCCCATTGTCATGGGAAAGTTGCGCATTCCGCATATCATTGGCATGGTGTTGGCAGGCATTGTGATTGGGAAATATGGTTTGAATATCTTGGCGCGTGACGACTCGTTCGAGCTGTTTGGTCGTGTAGGTTTGTATTATATTATGTTCTTGGCCGCATTGGAAATGGATTTAGAAAGCGTGCGCAAGAGCAAAAGCAAACTCATTGTGTTTGGCCTACTCACCTTCATGGTGCCGCTGTTGCTCACCTTTTTCATGAGCATCTACCTCTTGGGCTATGGCACATCGGCCTCGTTGCTGTTGGGATGTATCATGGCCAGCAACACGCTGGTGGCCTATCCCATCGTGAGTCGCTATGGCCTTCAGCGCAAGGCGAGCGTGGCATTGAGCGTGGGTTCGAGCATGCTTTCATTTCTGTTTGCCCTCATCTTGCTGGCTGCCATCGTGGCATCCAACAGCGGCGACGGCGACATTGGCTTTTGGTTGCTGTTTGGTTTGAAATTCGTGGCCTATTGCAGCCTCGTCATTCTGTTGCTTCCTCGAATCACACGCTGGTTTCTTCGGCGTTATAGCGATGCCGTGATGCAGTTCATCTTTGTTTTGGCCATGCTCTTTTTGTGTGCGGCTTTGAGTGGTGCCATAGGCTTAGAAGGTATCTTTGGCGCGTTCCTTTCGGGTTTGGTGCTCAACCGTTACATCCCGAGTGTATCGCCTTTGAAAAACCGATTAGAATTCATCGGCAACGCCCTCTTCATTCCCTATTTCCTCATCGGCGTGGGCATGCTCATCAATGTGCGCCTGCTCTTCGCGGGCGGCAATATTCTTTGGGCGGTAGTTTGCATCGTCTTCTTCGGCACTTTGGGCAAAGCCATGGCCGCCTATGCCACCTGTTTGGGATTTAAGATGCCCATTTCCTCGGGCAACATGATGTTTGGTCTCACCTCAGCCCACGCTGCCGGCGCCATCGCCATGGTGATGGTGGGCATGCGTTTGCCGCAAACCAACGGCTTGATGCTGGTTGATGCGCAGATGCTCAACGCCGTGGTCATCATGATTCTCTTCACCTGTATCATCTCAAGCATCACCACGGAGCAGGCCGCACAGCAGATTATTTTGCGCGACAAAGACCGACCCGCCGAGAACATGACGGGCGAAGACGACGAACGCATCCTCATTCCCGTGCGCTATCCCGATTTTGCCGAACAGCTCATGAGCTTTGCTTTGCTCATGCGCAACCGCAAACTCAATCGCAGTTTGGTGGCGCTCAATGTGGTCTATGACAGCGAGCACATGCGCCGCAACATGGAACAAGGGCAACAACTGCTGCAGCGCGTCACCCAATATTGTGCTGGGTCGGACGTGGGCGTGCAGACACAAACACGTGTGGCGGCCAACATCGCCAACGGCATCAAGCATGCCTTCAAAGAGTTTCAAGCCTCCGAAATCCTCATCGGCATGCACACCCACACCGACGTGTCGCCAAAATTCTGGGGCGAGTTCCATCAAAGCCTCTTCAATGGGCTCAACCGACAAATCATGATGCTGCGTCTTCATCAGCCCCTCAACACGCTGCGGCGCATACAAGTGGCAGTGCCTTCGCGTGCAGAGTTTGAACCCGGCTTCTATCGTTGGCTGGAACGCCTCGCCCGTGTAGCCGAAACATTGGAGTGTCGCATCCTGTTTCACGGCCGAACAGAGACGCTAAGCCTCATCACCGAATACATCAACAACCGCCATCCACAGGTGCGTGCCAACTATATTGCCATGGGGCATTGGAACGAATTGCCCCAATTAGCCACCCAGGTAGCCAACGACCACCTCTTTGTCATCGTCACAGCGCGCAAAGGAACCGTCTCCTATAAAAACGCTTTAGAATATCTTCCCGACGAGATACAACGCTATTTCTCGGGCCGCAACCTGCTCATCATCTTCCCCGACCAATATGGCAACCAGGAAGAAATGACCATTGCACAACCGCAACACACCGAAGAGCACAGTGCATGGGAGTCGCTCTTGCGCATGGGAGCACGCTGGTGGCTATGGATTGTTAAACAAACAAGAAAAAACAAGCATGATTGATATTAAAAACATCACCAAGAGTTTCGGACCATTGCAGGTGCTTAAAGGCATCGACCTGCACATCAATGCACGCGAAGTGGTAAGCATCGTAGGACCTTCGGGCGCCGGAAAAACCACCTTGCTGCAAATCATGGGTACCTTAGACAAGCCCGACCAAGGCACCATCCGCATCAATGGCGTCGACGTGAGCAGCCTCTCGAAGAAAAAGCTCAGCAACTTTCGCAACCAACACATCGGTTTCGTGTTTCAGTTCCATCAGCTGTTGCCCGAATTTACGGCCATGGAGAATGTCATGATTCCGGCCTTCATCGCCGGGAAAAGCTATAGCGAAGCCCAAAAAAGTGCCGTCGACTTGCTCACATTCATGAGCTTAGCCGACCGTGCCAACCACAAACCGGCCGAACTCTCGGGCGGCGAAAAGCAGCGGGTGGCTGTGGCACGCGCACTCATCAACCAGCCTGCCGTCATCTTTGCCGACGAACCGTCGGGCAGCTTAGACACAAAAAACAAAAACGAACTCCATCAACTCTTCTTCGACCTGCGCGACCGCTTTGGCCAAACCTTTGTCATCGTCACCCACGATGAAGACCTCGCACGTCTCACCGACCGTACCATCCACATGAAAGATGGCATCATCCTGTCGGACAGTAACCCATCCGCGTCCGCAACACCTGCCATCATCTAAATCCAAATCGACCATTAGATTCTGTTCAGATTTTATTTGATTGTGGAACAGATTGGCCACGCTATCCCGAAAACGTAGTGGGCTACGTCAAGAGATGATGACAGACAAGATTAGATGCCGACATCATCTTTAATACGACATATTTTGACATCGACCCCTCATATAAGTCATTCCCTCATAAGAGTAAGCATTTTGAAAATGCTTACTCTTACCGAATTACTTTCGAAGATTGACCGTTGCGCGTGACAATGCGCACCACATAGGTGCCCTTAGGTAGCGACATGGTGGCACGATTGTCCGCAACGGCATGGCTATGGCTCACGAGCATGCCGCTCAGACTGTAGACTTCGATGCGAACAAGTCCCGCCTGCTGCACCTCTAACATGCCGTCGGCAAAGCGCAGATGCCCCGTGAACGGCACGGTTTGAATGCCATTGGGCTGCTCGTCGGGATATTTATTGAACGGCCCTTTGACAATCGACACGTAGAAAGGTGGTGCTGCAGCCGGCCACAAATCTTTCGCCTTGCCATCCACCTCACCCATGACGGCCAAACGATAGCGGCGGTTGTTGATGATCTTCAAATCGCGCGGGCGGAGCCATCCTGTGACGATTTGCTCGGAGAAATGGGCATCGCTGAGATTCACCTGCTGCGGCTTCTTCATGAGCACAATCTGTCGTTCGTTCTCGGTGTCGATTAAACACAAGGAAAGGCCGCCCTGATAGTGTGCACCATCGGCCAAGGTAACGACGCAGTTGAGTTTGAAAAGCGGCGTGAAGCTGATGTCGATATCCTCATTGGGGATGGTAGACATGGCGTTGTCCTGCACAAAGCCGACCGCATTTTGCAACAGGTTGCTCGGCACTTCGCCCTGCTCCACCGTTGCATAGAATGGTGTTTCGCGCATATCGGTGCGCACGGGGCATTGCTCGTGGGTATCGGCTTGGAAGATAGTGGTGCGCAATTCGTAGCGGCCGGCGGCCATGTCGGCGGGCAAGGAAATGGGGAGCGTGACGCGTGTGGCGGCAAACATTTCGAAATCTACTTTGTTTTGCGTTTGTACGGTATAGGCTACCACCCCTTGATCGTTGATGAAATCCACCTTCACCTGCCCGTCGAAGGGCATGCTGTTGAGTTTGCGAATGTTCAGACGCAGGGTGTTGGTGCCGCCCGTCCGCAGTTTCTTGTCAAACGTGGGCAGCGTTTCAAACTGATAGGCGTTGGTTGCTGTGGGCAGTTCGACATAGGTGATTTTTCCTTGTTTCACCTCCATCACCACACGCGGCGCCTGCTTCATGCGCACCCAATCACCCCAAAGGGTGCCGCCTTTCCATGCCGCGCAAATGGGGGCGAGGATGTATCGCCCATCCGCAAGCCCCGAGAGGTCGGTCGTGATGACGACATCTTCTTCAACCAACCCGCCGGAAGGCTGTTCGCCATCGTTAAACTTAAAGCGCTCTTGCGTGTAGCCGCCCTTGCTGTGCGCGGCAGATGCACACGGCCGCACCAACTGATGGTCGGTGGTGTAGATACCGATGCCCACGTCGCCGCGGAACTTATCGTAGCTTTGGTTGACGAAATGGCTGAACGACAGCTGCGCATGGGCCGTTAACTGCGTGGGCGGCGTGCCGACAAAGTGCATCTCACCGCTCAGATTAAACGCCAAGTTGGGTGCACCGGCAGCAATGTCGGGATCGAGTTTCGGTGTGCCCGGTTTGTTGGGATGTGCCGCAATGATGTGCAGACGCAGACCGAAACTCAGCGGCCGGCCTTGAAACTCACTGCCTGTAGACGAGAGGTTGAGCGCCGTGAGCGAGTAGTAACCATCGGCTCCCCCGTCCCATCCGAAGTTCATGTGGAACATACCTTCGCTGTCGAAACCGTCGCAAACCCAAGCGTGACCGCTGCCGCCACCACGCGGATCGCCCGAGATGTAGAGTGGAAAGCCATGGCGAAGCTCGTCCTGAATGATTTCGGCGAAATGAGCGTTACCCTCGTTTGCCTTGGTCACGATGGCCGCATCATAATCGAAATGGTCGCGCAAGGCCTTGGCTGCCGACGAGCTTTGCGCGCCACTGCCGCTCGGTGTATATTGCATGTAGACGGAGATGCCGGCATCGTTCATCAGCAAAGCCACAGCATCTTCCTGCTGTGCCGTGGCCCGTTGCCGGCTATAATCGTTGAGCATGTTGCCCCAATCATAATGCGACTGGCTGAAGTCGGCTTCGCGTTGCGCATGTTCATAATTCACCGTGTAGCGATTTTTGCCGCGTCCTTGTGCGGGCCAACGATGGAAATTCATGATTTGTGCCATCGCCGTAGCCACACATCCCGTGAAATAACCTGTTTTTTTATTGTAGGGATAGCCCTGCCCCCATTTCGTTTTCAACAGCGGAGCCACAACGCCTCCGCCGGCCGTTCGGGTGGATTTTGCAGCCCCAACGAGGCGGCTGCCCTGTTTCAAATGCGTGTAAACCTGCCGATAGGCCTGCAGCAGATAGCGCGCTTCGGGGTTGAGCCTCGTCGTGTCCATTTGCCCCGTCGCGCTATAGGCCAACACTTCGCCCATGGCATCGTCGCCCGCCACCACAACGAAGCCGTGCCCACGCGCATCATTCACTATATAATAAGGTGAGGCGTTTGCCACTGCGCCACTGCGTGTGGGCTGCCGCTTCAGCGCATCCTTCCCCACTTCCACATAGCGGCGGGCTATGGACAAGGCCGCTTTGGGCGTGATGTCGCGTGCCGAAAGCTGTAGAGAAACGAATAAAAACAAACTGAAAAGCAAGGAGCGAGCCACACCACGAGCCGCATTTTTTCCCCTTGTAAAACGAATAAGCGCGTAATCTATTTGCATGAAAAAAAATCTTATCGCATTAAGTACGGCTGCAAAGTTAGCGCTTTTTCCGTGAAAACCAGACTTGTTTGTGGAAAAACTCCCATCAAAAAGGTGGGAAAACACCCCCTTCTCCATCGGCAAGCCCTCGCCAGCAACCTTTTTTCGATTTCATCCGCCAGAGAGCACCTTGCCACGACTATACACTTATATTTGTGATGCGGCAAACTATTCGCCACGACTATACACTTATATTTGTGATGCAGCGAACTATTCGCCACGACTATACACTCATGTTTGTGACGCGGCGAACTATTCGCCACGACTATACATTTATGTTTGTGATGCGGCAAACTGTTCGCCACGACTATACATTTATGTTTGTGATGCGGCAAACTGTTCGCCACGACTATTCACTCATATTTATGATGCGGCAAACTATTCTTCGGCAATTTTGTGACACGGAGCCACATGAGAAATGGTAGGGGCGGCGCCTGTGTGCCCGCCCGAACGTCTGCGCAGCGACGTTTCCATGCGTAAAGAGCACGTCCCCATGCGCAAAGGAGACGTTTCCATCTGCAAAGAGCATATCCCCCACCCACAAAGGAGCCGTTTCCATGTATAGAAATGTTTGTGCATTACGCATGATGCACATCTGTTACCGATGGATTCGTCCTTGCAGGGCGACACGGTCGGGTACGCAGGCACCGACCCTATCAAGCCTCCATCAAACCTCTCTGCCACGCAACCTTCCTCAGTTTAGTTCGTCGGCGAATACCTCGCCGCCAACCATCCCGCGCGTTTGTCTGTCGGCGGAGCCTTTGCCGACGGGCATGCAACAAGGTGTGGTGGCCAACGTGGCGCGCCTGGCAATATAGCTGTAACTGACGTAGCCCGCTAATTTAACATGGCCTTGCCTGGCACGGCAAATATCACTAAAATCTTGATTATCTCGTTGCAAAGCCGTGCCTACTTCAGTTATTTTTTGTACTTTTGCAGCACATTTAATATAGGATAATTAAGGAAAGAACATGCAGGACATTAGGAATATTGCGGTGATTGCGCACGTCGATCACGGAAAAACAACGCTGGTGGACAAGATGATGCTGGCCGGAAAGTTGTTTCGTGAAGGGCAGGATAACAGTGGCGAAGTGCTCGACGCCAACGATTTGGAACGCGAACGCGGCATCACCATTCTCTCGAAGAACGTGTCGATCACTTGGAAAGGCACGAAAATTAACATCTTGGACACGCCGGGCCACTCGGACTTTGGCGGCGAAGTGGAACGTGTGTTGAACATGGCCGATGGCTGTTTGTTGCTCGTCGATGCCTTCGAAGGTCCCATGCCACAAACGCGTTTCGTGCTACAAAAGGCGTTGCAATTGGGTTTGAAGCCCATTGTTGTCGTCAACAAGGTGGACAAGCCCAACTGCCGCCCCGAGGAAGTTTATGAGATGGTGTTCGATTTGATGTGCGACCTCAATGCCACCGAAGAACAGTTAGACTTCGAGGTGGTTTATGGTTCGGCCAAAAACGGTTGGATGGCTGCCGATTGGAAGCAGCCTACCGACAACATCGATTACCTGTTGGATAAGATTGTGGAGGTTATTCCCGCGCCCAAACATATCGACGGCACACCACAGATGCTGATTACATCGCTCGACTATTCGAACTACACGGGGCGTATCGCCGTTGGGCGCGTGCATCGCGGCACACTCAAGAGCGGGCAGAATATCACCATTTGCCACCGCGACGGCACACAAGAGAAGACGAAGATTAAAGAACTGCGCACCTTCGAAGGCATGGGGAGCACGCCTGCCGAGAGCGTAAGCAGCGGTGACATCTGCGCGGTTGTAGGTTTAGAACGCTTCGAAATCGGCGACACCATTGCCGATTGGGAAAACCCCGAGGCCTTGCCTCCCATTGCTGTCGACGAACCTACGATGAGCATGCTCTTCACTATAAACGATTCGCCTTTCTTTGGTCGCGAAGGAAAGTTCTGCACCTCTCGCCACATCAACGACCGACTCAATAAAGAGTTAGAGAAGAACCTTGCTCTCCGCGTGCGTCCGTTCGAAGACACGACCGATAAATGGATTGTCAGCGGCCGCGGTGTGCTCCATCTCTCGGTGCTCGTCGAGACCATGCGCCGTGAGGGATATGAGCTGCAAGTGGGACAACCACAGGTGATTTATAAAGAAATCGATGGCGTAAAGTGTGAACCCATCGAGGAGCTCTCCATCAACGTGCCGCAAGACTACTCCAGCAAGATGGTTGATATGGTGACGCGTCGCAAAGGCGAACTCACCGGCATGGACACTGAAGGCGATCGCGTCAACATCACATTCGAGATTCCTTCACGTGGCATCATCGGCCTGCGCACCAACGTGCTCACGGCATCGCAAGGCGAAGCCATCATGGCTCACCGCTATAAAGAGTATCAACCCTTCAAAGGCGACATCACACGCCGACTGAATGGCTCGATGATTGTCATGGAGACGGGCACGGCCTACGCCTATTCGCTCGACAAGTTGCAAGATCGCGGAAAATTCTTCATCGACCCGGGTGAAGAGGTCTACGCCGGGCAAGTGGTCGGAGAGCACGTACACGACAACGACCTCGTTATCAACGTCACAAAAGCAAAACAGCTTACCAATGTCCGCGCAAGTGGTTCCGACGACAAGGCGCGCGTCATTCCTAAGACCGTGATGAGTCTTGAAGAATGTCTCGAGTATATCAAAGCCGACGAATACGTCGAAGTGACACCAAAGAGTATGCGCATGCGCAAAATCATCCTCGATCACACAGAGCGCAAGCGTGCCAATAAAGAATAAACGTTTAAAAACATCATTCACACATGACCGGATTGTATATTTTCGCAGCGCTGATTATCATCGCGCTTGCAGGATGGGCCGTTGCCGAGTTAAAGGCAAAGACCATCCACTTTGAACATTCAGAAGCTGAAAAAGAAGAGGCCAAGCTCCTCTACGAAGAGCAGAAAGAACATGGTTTCAGAGAGCAAAACCTCGACGATTTGCTCGAGCACAACAGCACCAAAGGTTACGACGCTGTATAGTTGGTTGTAAACCTTGCGCAGGCATTATTCCCGCGTGCAACACATCAAAAAGACGAGTGCTTCATCATGGATTTCTCCAATGATGAAGCACTCGCTTGTTCGTGCCGCATCAAAATGCAATGTCAAGACCGGCATCAACCACCGTGTAGTCTTTGCGCACGGGCACGATAGGCGAAGTGTCGTAAATCAAGCGATAAGTACCCCGAATGCCTATCTTGGGCGTGACATGATAAGCCACATCCACTGCGCCACCAAAGCGCGCAGCCTTAAAATAGCTATCGGGCTTACCCTGATGTATGGCAGTGGCGGTAAATTCCCAATGTTCACCTATCGAATGTCTGAAACTCAGCGACACATGGCTCTTCACACTGCGGCTATAGGCGTTGTCGTCGACACCCGCAGGAGCATCGGGATAGGCCCATTTCTCAAACTCATAAAACATGCCAACCGCCGCAAACATCAGACAGTGTTCGCTGTTCACTAAGCGATAGCGCGACTGCAACCCACTCGACACTTTGAACGTCATGCCACGGCTCCCGGCCCACTGAGATTCGGCGTAGGGATAAACTTCAAACGCATGGCTCAGCAAGTAGCGATATTCTGCGTGCACGTACCCCCCACTCACCGTCACTTTCCTTCCATAAGTCGAAAACTCCAACTTGTTGATGAGATTGACTACGCGATTGCGGTTAATCAGCAAATTCAAATTGGCGGTGTTCTTCAGCGTCAGCACATTCTCCTTCTCTGTCTTGAAGTCAACCACCGGCTGTAACGATCCTTGAATAGTCTTCGTGCTGTCGATAACCATCGTCATATTTTCCGTGAAAAGCATCTGTGCACGCATAGGAAGCGCAAGCAACAGCCCCAACCAAACATAGAGCATCCTATTCGCCCACGTGCAATTTTCCATTAAAACCTTTCGTTTCATTCTGTTACGTCTTATCATAAATGATTTGCGGCTGCAAAGGTAACGATAAAACCTCACATCACCAAATGATAGCGCTCCTTTCATTTCCGCAGCACCCCTTCTCACCTGTCTTCGCTTGTGCCGGATGACCGCAGAAGCCCTCGCTGCAAATGCTCGCTACAGCTGCATTTACCTACTTTTAGGTATTGCCTACCTCCCCCACTGTCGCTACCTTTGCGTCATCAAATCCATCAATCAAACAGTATGCACATACTCCACAACAGACTATCCCTACTTAGTCTCATCCTCTTAGCATCGTTAGCCACGATGGCGCAGACAACAACCAACAACACAGCTACGACCAAACGCGACTCGCTGAAACCACAAAAGCACATCGGTGACGAAACCATCCTCCTACAAGGAATTACCGTCATGGGACGTAACGAAGCGCGCCAGTTGCGCGAAAGCGGCATGCCCGTATCAGTGATGACATCGAAAGAATTGCAGGGTACCGCCTCATCTATGAACGATGTGTTGGCACGCGTCGCAGGCGTCACCATTCGTAATACGGGCGGCGTCGGCAGCGCATCAAGGCTCTCTGTGCGCGGTTTGGAAGGCAAGCGTTTAGGCCTATTTGTCGATGAAACAGCGATGAATCAATTCAGCAATTTCATCACGCTCAACGATATACCTACCGACATGATTGCGCGCATCGAAATTTACAAAGGCATTGTTCCCTATAAGTTCGGCGGCAGCGCATTAGGCGGTGCAATCAATGTCGTGACGAAGGAATATCCGCCTATCTATTTCGATGCATCATACGAGATTGGCTCGTTTAACACTCACCGCCTCAACACCGTGTTCAAGCGCACGTATGCGCCGTTAGGGTTGCAATTCGGTATGGGCGGTTTCTTCACCTATTCGGCAAACAACTATTACATGACACTCCACAATTTGGGCGATTTGCGTGTGAGGCGCAACCACGATGCCTTTCGAAAGAGTGTTATCGCAGGGAGCATCAAAGCCACTAAGTGGTGGTTCGACGAGTTGAAAGCCGAACTCATCTACACCGCCACGCATCAGCAGTTGCAGGGCATCGACTTAGACGTGCGTGAGGCCTACACCCATTCGCAAGCTATCGCCACCTCACTCAAAGCCAAGCGTGAGACGTTTTTCATCGACGGACTGGCTTTCGATTTCGAAGCGGCCTTCGATATCGGAAACTACGGCGTCAGCGATTACGCAAAAACCGTTTACGACTGGTTTGGCAACAGCCGCCCATCGCAATCGCCCCTCGGCGGCGAAACCAGCACGCATCCTTATGACGGACACAACAAGAATCTCGATGGCACCGGCAAGCTCAATCTCAACTACACCATCAATCGGCATCACTCCCTCAACCTCAATCTCTACGAAGCCTACACGAAGCTCAAGCCGCACGATGAATTAATGGACGCAGCCTATGGTTTCCGTACGCAATTCGACAGCTATATGAACAGCCTCACTGCCGGACTGTCCTACGACCTCCTTCTGTTCCGCGATCGCTTTCAAAGCGCATTCACCCTCCGCAGCTATCACTATCATTCGTCCACCGAGAAACTCCCCTCCTTCTACGTACCGACGCCCGAGCAAGTGCGCGTCACCAAACACTCCTTCGGATGGAACGAATCCATGCGTTATCGTCTCACCCCCGAACTCATGTTCAAAGCGTCCTACAGCAGCGAAATGCGCATTCCCAGCGATGAGGAACTTGTCGGCAACGGCTATTCCATCCTTCCTTCCCCAACGCTCAAACCCGAGCATGTACGATCCTGCAACCTCGGCGCACTCTATCGGCGCACGCTGAAGACCGACGGCATCTTCGAAGCAGAGGTCAACGGCTTCTACACGCATCTCACCGACATGATTCGTTACACACCTTCGATGGTTCCCACACTCGCGCAATACGTCAATGTCGGCGAAACCACCACTTACGGCATCGAAGGCGAAGTTAAGTGGGACGTGTTGCCGTGGCTCTATACCTACGCCAACGCCACTTATCAGAATTTGCGCGATACGCAACGCTTCACCGAAGGTTCAACCGTGCCCAACCCCACTTATCGTAAGCGCATCCCCAACATACCTTATCTTTTGGGCAACGCCGGTATCGAATGCCACCGCGAAAACCTCATTGGCAAGCACAGCAATACTCGTTTCCTCATCGATGCTTCCTATGTGCACCAATACTTCTATGACTACGAGATGACCATTTACCAAGATCGCAAAATTCCAACAGCGATCACCTTCGACACGGCGCTCGAACACAGCGTGATGAACCAAACACTCACGTTCAGTCTCAAAATCAAGAACGTGCTCAACCGTGAAGTGGTGAGCGAACTCAATCACCCGCTCCCGGGACGTTATGTAGCCTTCAAAGTACGCTACTTACTGCATTGAGCCACTCCTACCCCATCGAACATTCACAATTTTATGTAATATAAAAACAAAACGTATGAACAAACATCTTTTATTCAGTGCTTTTGCACTCATGTGCTGCTTGACAGCGTGCGAAAAGAACGACGATCCAACACCGGCTCCACAGCCATCGCGCATCGGCGGCACACTCGTCATGGCGACAACCGTTCTCAATCCCAGCGGAAATTCCGGCAGCTGTTATGTACAGACGCTAACCGACACCGCAGCCGTTTCCATCGACAACAACCGCGCGATACCGGGCGGATTTGGCAATCCTTTCACTGTGCAAGGCAAGAATGTTTACATCTTCCCCGATTACATGGGGCAGTCAAAAGCAGCGTTACAGCGCTTTGTCATCGATGCCAACCATCAGCTCGTGAAGGCCGGCGAAATGATGTTGCCGGCCGGTTCTGCAGCTTCGCAGGTCATCGAAGTAAACGATCACACAGCTTATGTTTCGTGCCAGAACTTAGGAAAAGTGCTCGTCTTCGACTTTAAACAGATGAAGCAAACCGGCGAAATCGATTTAAACAGTCTGTCGGGTGCAGGAGTACGCGTAGGTCCCTCGTGCATGATTGTGCGCGACGGGAAAGTGTTCATCGCGCTCTCACAATTCAATGCGCAATGGATGCCGGCTAAAAACAGCATCGAGTTTGCCATGGTGGATGCCCAGACCAATCGCCTCGAGAAGCACATCAAGAATGAATCACTCGGCTTGGCGTTTCCCTCACGCCCCATCGACAGTGGAACGCTCTTCATGGATGAGAAAGGCGACATCTACTTCGCATGCATCGGCTCGTTTGGTTTGATTCCCGGCATCAACGCCGGCTTTGCACGCATCAAAAAGGGCGAAACCGACATCGATCCCACCTATAGCATACGGCTTGATCAGACCAACATCGAAGGGCTCAACATCAAGGCCGACTATGTGGCGAGCCTTAAGTATGCCGGCAATGGCATCGCTTACGGACATGTGGGCTGCAACGCGTTAGCCCCATCGGCAACAGCCAACCCTTACAGCGCGAAGACATCCGTCGCGGTGGCCGTTGATCTCTATAACAAAACCATCACAGCCATCAAAGGAATCCCCGTGTCAAGTCCCCACGGTCTCGCCGTCACGAAATACAACGATCTCATCATTTTCGGTTGTTCGAGCGACAACGCCACAGGCTTCTTCTATTATGACACAAAGACGAAACGCACCCGTGGTCCTGTCATCAAGACTGCCGGCAATCCCATGCACATCGAATATATCAAAGATTAAAATACGCCAATCGTCATGTTTCACGCCTGCAACAGCGTGACCATACGATAGCGTAAAAGCATCAAAATAAACGATGGTCTGCACCCACTGTGCAGGCCATCGTTTTTGATATCCTATAGGCTGTTTGAATCATGCAGTGGCAGCGTTGCCCATACGATGCTCGTGCAGGCTACGCGCAACGGTATCTCGGTCATCACCATTTCTCTTGCTGCTACGACGCACGCAGCGTTGCAACGATGAGAAGTGGCGAGGCATCAGCGCAGCCGGCTGCGCACGACATCAACCTTTCGGCGTGATTTCGGCATGGCCCTGCCCAGAGGGTTTTCCACTTTCTCCGCCACCTTCGCTTCCCTGCTGTGGCGTTGTGCCGGGCTTGTTCTTATCCTTGCCACCTTGATTTGCATCAGGCTTCGGTGTGATCTCAGCGCTGCCATGCTGCCCGTTCGCTCCGTTCGAAGGTTTGTTATGCGCATTGTTCTTCTTTCCGCCTGCGCCACTGCCCTCTTTCTTGCTATGCTTGTCAGCAGCGTTTGGGCGAGCTTTGATCTCTACTAATTGCCCTTTCACAACGCGTGCCCACAGCTTCGTGTCTTTGCTCTTCACGTGCAATTCATAACGCGCAATCTGATTGATGTTCAATACTCTACCTGTAAACACTACATCATTAGCAGCATAACCCTTGCTTACTGCAAATGCGGGAATCAGAGGCACGATGCGTCGTGCAACTCTCTCTTTTGCCATAGCCTGCGTGATGGAATGTTGCTTCTTTTTCGACTTCTTCTTCGTAGCATAGTCAGCCAATACGTGGTTGAGTGCATCTACCAACTCAACAATCATCTGCTTGTCGGCCTTGTCCGTTGCTTGGTGATAGGCACTTTGAATCTTACTGCAAATTAGTGCAAAAGCAGCATTGGTGTCCTTGCGATGGTTGCTGAATGGCGCCTTCTCCAATGCCGATTCATTGAGATGGCGCTGCTTCATCAACTTGTCGCACTCTTCGCTGACGGTCTTTAGCTCGCTGATAACATTGGCCACATTCAGTTTGGTGAGTGCTGCGTTGAGCGGCTTTAAATCCATCAGTACGCCATCAATATAGCCGCTCTTCGCCTCGACCGGCCTACGTTGCATACCGTGATAAGGCTTCAGCACCCACGCCACCTTCTCTGCGGCCTCGGCGATGTTGCCAATCACCGACTTTTGCTGCACGCGCACCATGCTGAATAGCTGCGAAATGAGCGACACGCGCTTTTTGTCTAAATCATTTAACTGCTTGACAAGTTCCGAAGCCTTGCGCCGATTGTTGTTGTCCACTTCGCCGTCAATCGATGTATGCCACGACGACAAATCATTGTCGGTGAGCGTAAGCTTCTGCTTGTCATAACCGGTTACCAACTGATGCAGCCGTTGATGCAACTGCAAATGAGTGACATTGTTGTGCTGTTTGTAGCCAGCTCTAATCGTTACAAATAAAGGTAATACTTTCTCTACCATAATCTTACTATTTAATAGATGAATAAAAAAAATAAATCTGTTTTAAATCGCTGATGCACCGACCCATGCTGTCGGCATGCATCGCTTCAAGTGCATAATCGTGCAGCATGCTGCCGTGGTGTCGTTTCGGCACCTTACCAACTGTTTTGTATGCCTTGTTCTTACGTTCTCCAACACCATCTTATTATTTGTGTTGTTCGTTATAGTATTTTGCCACACAACTTTATTGTTTGTGTGGTTGAATATCGTGTTTTGCATCACTGTTGCACTGCAAAATAGTTTTTGTGTTGTATTAATCGACTTTGCTGCACAGCAAAATCGTTTTTGTGTTGTATTAATCGACTTTGCTGCACTGCAAAATCGTTTTTGCGTTGTATTAATCGACTTTGCTGCACTGCAAAATCGTTTTTGTGTTGTATTAATCGACTTTGTTGCACTGCAAAATCGTTTTTGCGTTGTATTAATCGACTTTGCTGCACTGCAAAATCGTTTTTGTGTTGTATTAATCGACTTTGTTGCACTGCAAAGTCGTTTTTGTGTTGTATTAATCGACTTTGTTGCACTGCAAAGTCGTTTTTGTGTTGTATTAATCAACTTTGTTGCACTGCTTGTTATGCAGCGCACAGTATTTTGCCTCACAACATGATTGCTGCATCGTTGCATGATGCTGCGCGCCATCATTATGTTGTAAGCCCATGCACAGCACAACGTGTTGACACAACTTGTATGCGTGCATGATGCTTCGGCTTTCGCAAACGGCAAATTGAGTTGCAAAGCCAAGGATTGAAATATAGTGTTTAGCATTTTCATCAATCTTGTTTGTATTTGTTTTCTAAAAAGAGAAAGAGCCTTCCATTTTCCGCCTGCTCATCGCAACGTTTTTCGGGGCATCTATCGTCTCTGCACCTGTCAAAGGTCGGTGCTCACCCTTTCTAACTGTTTACTGACCACAAAACTAAAGGATGTAAACGAGAAAAGCAAGTTTTTTAGATGTTATTTCGTGTTAATCTTTGCTAACAACTCGCTGCATGCTTTCGCCACGTGCTTTCTTGACGCATCAAAGCACAATATAAATAGGTAAAATCTGATATGCAAAACATCGGTCGCAGCGACTGTGTGGCAAAAAATAAATGTAGGATGAATAAAAAGTGTGCATGTTTTCTTGCTTGTACTAAAATAAATAGGTATCTTTGTGGCAGATTGCCAACAGCATACGACGAGCATATCAAAACCCAACACAATAGCTATGAACATCAAAAACTTATTTCGCAAGCAGCTACGCCTTGTGATCGAATGGAAAGAACAGGACATGAGCATTCTGTTCCATCAGCTTAACACGCCAACCGACGAAATTAAAAATGCCAGCCAGTTGATTGTGGCACCGGGGCAGGGATGTCTCGTGGTATATGATGGGAAACCGAGAGAGGTGCTTACTGCTCCCGGCATCTATCAGTTGCAAACCGACAATCATCCCTTTATCACCACACTGCTCAACTTGGCGCAACAGGCCGAGAGCGAACATAAAATGCGGTTCTACTTCTTCCGCACGGCAGAGTTGGTCAATGTGCTGTGGGGCACTGCGTCGCCTGTGAAATATGAGGAACCACACTATCATTTCCCCGTCGCACTGGGCGCATGCGGCAACTTCTCCGTGAAGATTGACGATGCCGCGACGATGTTTTGCACCCTTCTGGGCACGGTGAGCGACTACACGGCGCAAGACGTGCAAACATTGGTATCGTCGAGGATTGTCGCACCGCTCACCTCCTACCTTGCTGCCAAGGCCTATCCCTATACCGAGATCGACAGCCACCTGCTCGACATATCCTTAGTGCTGAAAGCGCGCACGGCCGAAGAGCTGCAACGGTTGGGCCTGACACTCACCGATTTTCGCATCGATGCAGCCACGTTTGATACCGAAACGATGGCACGCATCAACAGCATCGCAGCGATGACCGCCGAAAAGCAGGCCGCGCAAGAGGTTGATTTAGATTATGTGGGCATGCAGAAGCTCGCGGCGCTACGTGATGCTGCGCGCAATGAGGGCGGACTCGCCGGCGCGGGATTGCAATTAGGTGCCGGTGTGCAACTTGCCAAAGATGTCTTCTCTGACGTGCGGAGCAATACTGCCACAACGCCGCCGCAGGAAACAGACGCCGGAACGCGTTTGCAAAAGCTGAAAAAACTGCGTGCCGACGAACTGATCAGTGAGGAAGAATATCAACAAAAGAAACAAGAAATTTTGTCACAATTATGAAACGCATTCTCATCCTATCGGGCATCGTGTTGCTTACCAATTTGCTCGTGGGCTTCATCATTTCGGGCTATGCCGGTTTGAATTTGCTCTTCACGTGCATGGCCATCGTGCTCAACACGTTGCTGCTGTTCGCCACTTTCATACGTCCCATGAAGTCAACCCATCGTTATTCGTTGGGCATGGTCTTCTTTGGCATCGGTGGTTTGGAATTTCTCACGGGCTTCTTCGCTCCGCAGACATGGCATGATAATTGGTGGCTCGTGATGACATTGGTGCTCACGTGTGTTCAGGTCATTGTGCTGGTTTTGAACTTCACACTGGCAAAAGAGTCGTAAAACGTGCTATGGCAACCCAGCTGAAACCCATCAAGTGTCCGCAATGCGGCAGCGAGAAGCACGACGACCTCGGCGAAAAGCTGTTTCGCTGTCGCAGCTGTGGCACCGAGTTCTTCTTAGACGATGATGACATCACCATTCACATCAAGCATCATTTCGATGCGCCGCGCACCTCTCCGCTTGGTAACTTGCGCACAGATACATCGAAGAAAATTGCGGTGATCATCGCCACCGTGGTCATTACATTGTTCTTTTTGCTTTTCGAAGTTGTGCTTTGGGACCATCCATCGCCGCCGAAGATAAAAGCGGCACCCATCGAGGTCTACGATAACGTGGAATTCTCTTCGCTCCTTGTGCGCAAGAAAAAAGCAGTGCTTTTCTACATCGTCGACCGAAATTGTGTCAACGTTGAAGACGAGGATGAGCGCAAAGCAAAAGAGGGTGTGTTTTGTGGGTTTAAAGATTGCGACACGGGCGAAGTGCTCACTGAGTATCGGTTGGCCTCGCGTGATGAAAGCGAAATGCGGCAGCTGTTCACCTCTTCATCTATAGAATTTTTGCGCCTTTCGGCAAGTCCGCGGTGTTTCATTGTGTTTGGCGAAGCAAAACTCTATGAACTGAAAATAGATGAAATGCTGCTCGACGACCTTACGCCAACATTGATACAAGAGAAAAAGCCGCTGTCGACGGGTATTGCCAACATGAAGGTGTTGAGCCGCTCCTACGGCGAAGGTCTGATCATCACGAACAATCTTTCGGAGAAGTATTATTACTTTCCGCAGTCCAATCGGTTATACAGCGATGAAGCTTTTGACTATGCGCAAGACTTGAATATGCACGAATTGCAAGGTCAGAAGATAGAAAAGGTGATGTTTATGCTGGAAAGAAAAGAAAATGACGGTCGGCAGATGCAACAGGGTAACTTGCGACTGTGGCGCGTGCCTGTGACCTATTATCCGGGTGACCCAAACAAGATTTATGACTTCTGGGTGTTCAACGGTTACTACAAAACGCAGCATGGCAATCGCATTCACGATGCACAACCCATCGGCAAGTGGTTTATTGGCTTCAATGCAGCCATCATGTATCAAAATCAGCATTTTCTGCTGCTCAAATACAACCCCATAGTGGGCGAGAATGCCAATGTGGTGTTTCAACTGCGCAGCAATGTCGGCGAAGTGCTGTGGACGCAAGCCATTCCGCATTGCCGTCTTGACGAGCAGGTGGTTTATGATGGTTCGGCGCTGTGGTTATCGCAATCGCAGTGGAAAAAAGATAGCTATGGCGATACCCGTTTCGTTCGGCTCGATATTTACAATGGCAGCGTGACGATGAGAGAGGGGCTACACACGCGTTACACCCTAAATGAGAAGAAAGAGTGATGCAACAGCGTGATTTCCCCGTGCAACAGATGCGCACATGCTTGCAGGGCATGTTGCTACTCATCGGACTGTGGATTTGTGGTGCAGAACAGGCTGCGGCGCAAAAGCACTATGTCGACTATTACGCCAACGGTCGTCTTTGCGAAGAGGGCACAATGGACACTGTCAACGATTGCAAGGTGGGCGAATGGAAACGCTATTACAAAACGGGCGAATTGCGCGAGGTGGAACACTATCAGCACGGCCGATTGGAAGGCGAGATGAAAAGTTATTTTGAAAGTGGGCGCCTGTTTTTCCATGGCTTTTATGCGGCAGGCAAGCAGCACGGTCAACAGCTGACTTACTTTGACAAGGTCAACGCCAAGGGCAAACAATATCTGTATAAGCGTGAATACTATCAGGACGGGCTGCGCGAGGGCATGCAATACGAGTATGACGGAAAGGGACGTCTTTACAATAAGGCGCGTTACGAGGCGGGGCAATGTGTTGCCGACACCACATTCGAGGTTGATGGCATTTACACGACTGCCCTGCGCAGGTTAGCGCCCACCAATGATCGTTCGGAATGGCGATGGGTCTGCGATGAGCATTTTTATCCCTATCCGGCTCCCGCTTCGGTGCGCAGCATCGCAAAAGGCAAACGAAAGACTACCAAGCGGCAAGGCCTATCGACCGCGAAGCCTAAGCCGGCACCTCAACAGGCCGCACCAAGGCCCAAACGCATGAAAGTGAATCCCGATGGGAGCGTCATTATGGAATAACGGCAGCAGCGCAAAACTTGCAGCACGGTTTCTTTGCGACCTTAATTAAATTTAAAAAGCAAAGGGCAACGCATCATTTCTTTCACCTATTTTATTATCTTTACACCCTATAACAAACCTGTTTATGCGACTACTTTTCAATATCAATTATGTAACCATGTTGGGCGAAGAGCTTTTGCTCAACCTCGTCAGACAAACTGGTGCCGAAACAACGAAGCGTACGGTCTATAGAATGTCGTCTGATGATGGAAAGAACTGGTGGTATGAATGCAACGACCCATCGCTGACGCAGGGCATGCAACTGAGCTACTATTACAGTGTGGATGATGGCGGAAACACGCCACGGACGGAATGGCGCACGCTGCCCCATCGCTTGGATTTGACTGCCGTCAAAGGTGATTGTTACACCGTTTACAATCAATGGTCAGCGATGCCCGAGGACACCTATCTTTATAGTGCGGCGTTCACTGCTTGCATCGAGCCACGACGACTTAAGTCTTTGCAGGTGACTCCTTTTGAAAAGACTGTGCGCCTGATTGTGCGCGCGCCACAACTGCGCAGTAACGAATGCCTCCGCCTAACGGGCGAGGCCGATGTTTTGGGTACTTGGGATGCTTTCAAAGCGCTGCCGATGTATGAGCATCAACACAACGAGTGGGTGATAGACGTAAACTTTGATACGCTCCGTACCAATCAGCTTGTTTTTAAGTTTGTTGCCGTGCAGCAGAATAACATACATGCTTTGTTGTGGGAGACGGGAGCCAACCGCACGCTTCAACTGCCCAAGATGAATGCCGGCGAAGTGTTGGTTTATGACTTGTCGCAGGCTTTCTTTGCCATCAGCAACCGTCGCGTGGCAGGAACACTCGTGCCGTTGTTCTCACTGCGCAGCAAGCAGAGTTTCGGTGTGGGTGACTTTGGCGATTTAAAGCGTTTCATTGAATGGGCGGCAGTGACCCATCAACGTGTGGTGCAATTACTGCCCATCAACGACACAATAACTACCCACACGTGGCATGATTCCTATCCCTATAGCTGCATCAGTGTGTTTGCGCTTCATCCGCAGTATGTTGATCTCAATGCCCTACCGCCGTTGAAGGATGTCAAGCAAAAGGAACACTTTGCTGCATTGCAAAAAGAGCTTAACGCGCTGCCTGAACTGGACTACGAACGCGTGAATGAGGCTAAGCAGGCCTATCTCCGCGCCATCTATCGTCAAGAAGGGGCTGCTGTGCTGATGAGCGAGGCTTTCTGTTCGTTCTTTCATGCTGCGCAGGAATGGCTCGTGCCTTATGCTTATTATGCTTACCTGCGCGACAAACACGGCACGGCCGACTGTGCGCAGTGGCAGGGACACACGCAATGGAGCGAGGCCGACAGAGCGGCGTTGAGCACACCGGGAACAAAGGAATATGGGCGCGTGTCGTTCTTTTATTATGTGCAGTATATTTTGCACACGCAGTTGTTGGCGGCGCATGCTGCTGCGCGTAAGGCCGGCATCGTTCTTAAGGGCGACATTCCTATTGGCGTTAATCGGCAAGGATGCGATGTGTGGACGGCGCCTCATTTCTTTCATTTAGACGGTCAGGCTGGTGCGCCGCCCGATGATTTTGCCGTCTGCGGACAAAACTGGGGCTTTCCCACCTATAATTGGGAAACCCTGTTGGCTGACGGATGTCAATGGTGGACGAAGCGCCTGATGCACATGAGTCAGTATTTCGACGCTTACCGCATTGATCACGTCTTAGGCTTCTTCCGTATTTGGGAAATTCCCACTTCGGCTATGCAAGGCCTTGTCGGACAGTTTTCGCCTGCTTTGGGGCTCACCTGCGAGGAAATCAAAGCTCGTGGTTTGCAGTTTTCAGCGTCTCAATCTACGCAACCCTTTATTCGCGACTGGGTTTTGGAACGTCTGTTTCCCACGCAGGTGGCGCATGTTAAAGCACACTATCTGCAACAGCTGCATGAGGGTGTCTACGCTTTCAAACCGGAGTATGATACGCAACAGAAAGTAGCGCAAGCATGCGCCGGCAAGCATGCGTCGCAAGATTGCATGCTTCGCGATGGCCTCTACACCCTACTCGCCAATGTGCTCTTTCTGCGCGACCGACGCGACAGCAACCTGTTTCATCCGCGCATTGCTGCACAAAGCACTTTGGCATACGAGGCACTTGCCGATGACGACAAACGGGCTTTCGACGCACTCTATAATGATTATTATTATCAGCGCAACAATCAATTCTGGTATCGCGAGGCCATGAGAAAGCTGCCGAAGCTCATCGCAGCTACTTCGATGCTTGTTTGTGCTGAAGATTTGGGCATGGTGCCTACTTGCGTGGCTTGGGTAATGGAGAAATTGCGCATTTTGAGTCTGGAAGTGCAAAGCATGCCCAAGGCGAGCAACACTGCGTTCACCTGTTTGAGTGACAGTGCTTATCGTTCTGTTTGCACGCCTACTACGCACGACATGCCTACGCTGCGACAGTGGTGGGACGAAGACAGAGGGCGTGCACAGTGTTACTACAACACTGTTCTCCATCGCGGCGGCGCTGCTCCACATCCGCTACCCGGTTGGCTGGCACATGACATCCTTGCACATCAGTTAGAAAGCCCCAGCATGCTTTGTGTGCTGTCGATACAAGACTGGATGGCGATAGATGAGAAACTGCGTTTGCCTGACGCTATGGCGGAGCGCATCAACATCCCATCTGATCCGCAGCATTATTGGCGTTATCGCATGCACGTGAACCTTGACGACTTGCTGCATAACGATGATTTCAAAGAAAACGTCTCGGAACTGGTGTTGCAGTCGGGGCGTTACTGATGCTCGCACTGTTATCTTGCGACAGATACGCCAAACAGGCTTGTGAGGCAATGTGCAGGGCAGTCTTATGGCATGCGTTCCATCATCTTGAACTATAAAATCGTATTTAATTCTTTATTCATACAATGCTCATCAAGCGTTATTTCGTGACATTATTAGTCACCCTCATTTTGCAAATGGCGCAAGCCCAGCGCCTCTTCAATGAGCTTTTTCTGCAACCTCATCAAACCACCTTTACGCTGAATGCGCCTCAGCAACCTATATTGCGGCTTTATGCTGATGACGAAGGAGGCAAACCGCTGCAGCAATATAAGATGAGAGCGGTGGGGAAGCATCGTTGGACACTCACCCTGAAGCGCAATTTGCAAGGAAAGTTCTATACGTTCGACATCGGGCGTGGCGAAACGCCCGGCGTCTTTGCTACGGCCGTTGGCGTGAATGGCAAACGCGCCGCCATCATCGACAGGGCTATCACCAACCCTGCCGGATGGGCGCAAGATAAGCGTCCGGCACTCCTTTCGCCTGCTGATCAGGTGATTTATGAACTGCACGTGCGCGATTTCACCCACAAGATGCCCAACAACGCGCATCCCGATAAGTTCCTTGGTGTTGCAGACACCGCAGCCCTTGCGCACCTCAAGCGTCTTGGTGTGACAGCCGTGCATTTGCTTCCGAGCTTTGATTTCTCCTCTATTGATGAGACGAAACCTCATCTTCCAGCATACAACTGGGGCTACGATCCACAGAATTACAATGTTCCTGAAGGCAGTTATGCCACCAATGCTTATGATCCTGCTACGCGCATCAAGGAATTCAAACAAATGGTGCAAGCGTTGCATCGTGCCGGTATCCGTGTCATCCTGGATGTGGTTTATAATCATACTGCTGATATTGAGCACAGCAACTTCCAGCGCACTTATCCTGATTATTATTACCGTAAGCGTGCTGATGGCGGCTATTCCGATGGTTCGGGATGTGGTAACGAGACGGCATCAGAAAAACCTTTGATGCGAGCATTCATCATCGAGAGTATAGTTTATTGGGCGCAAGAATATCATATTGATGGCTTTCGCTTTGACTTGATGGGCGTGCACGACATCAAGACCATGAATGCCGCATGTCGCGCGCTGCATAAAATCGATCCTTCTATCTTCGTCTATGGCGAAGGATGGAGTGCCGGGCAATGCGCTTATCCGTCTCATTTACTCGCAAGCAAGACGCACATGAAGCAAATGCCCGGCATAGCTGCGTTCAGTGATGAGCTGCGCGACGGACTGCGTGGCCCATTCTATGACGACAAGAAAGGGGCATTCATCGCAGGCGTATCAGGTGCGGAAGAGCGTATTAAGTTTGGCATCGTGGGCGGCATAGCGCATCCGCAGGTTAATATGCAACAGGTGGGCAGTGATCATTTGCCGTGGAACGATGATCCGACACAGTTCATCAGCTATGTAAG
Source organism: Segatella oulorum F0390 (assembly GCF_000224615.1). Lineage (NCBI taxonomy): Bacteria > Pseudomonadati > Bacteroidota > Bacteroidia > Bacteroidales > Prevotellaceae > Segatella > Segatella oulorum. Next base: position 459,004 of record NZ_JH114217.1, on the reverse strand, counting down.
CTGCCACGATGACATGTGCTTAGTTGATCGTCTGCGCGCATCTGTGCCTAACCTTACGCCCGAAATGCTCGTGCGTCTTGATTGCTTGGCGCAAAGTGTTGTGATGCTCTCACAGGGTGTGCCATTCATGTTAAGCGGTGAAGAGATGCTGCGCGACAAGCAAGGTGTGCATAACAGCTATCAGTCGCCTATCGAAATCAATGCTTTACCTTGGCAAAACCTGCAACGCTATCCGCAGCTGTTTACTTATTATCAGCGCCTCATTGCGTTGCGTCGCCATCATCCTGCCTTTCGTTTGGGCAATGCCAACTTGATACGTCAGCATCTGTCGTTCTTACCCACACAACCTAATCTCGTGGGATTTATACTCACGGGACATGCGGGAGGTGACGTGTGGGACAACATCGTCGTGGTGTTTAATGCGAATAATGAAGCGCGCAAAGTAACAGTTCCCAAAGGACGTTACACGATAGTGGCCAGCAACGGCACAATCAATGAGACGGGTTGGGGAAGTGTTGAAACCGACCACTTATGGGTTGATGCACATAGCATGCTGATAGCGCATCAATAATGTTGCAGAACACATGTTTTGAAAAATGATTGATGCATGGAGTGAGGCACACTGATGCCTGCTCCATGCATTCCTGTTTGGTAATAATCCTATAATTTTGATGAAACAACTTCGTCCTTCTGCCAACAAACCTAATCGTTTGATGTCCTTATCATGGCCTATCAATCATTTGATTTAGCCGCATCATCCACCTTCTGTGTCCCACGAACATGATCCTTTGCCGTCAGTCCCTGCTTCACTTCGATGTTGATACCATCACTTAAGCCTGTAACGATCTTGCGCCGCACATAGGTCTTCGTCTTTCCGGCACCTTGCACTACGTACACGTATGTGTTATTTCCTTCAAACTCTACCGCGCTTTCAGGAATCGTCAGCACATGATTGGCAGCGGCCAAGATGATTTCTGCGTTAGCGCTATAACCTGACCGTATCTGCGTTTTGCCTAATTTTGTCACAGCCGCCTTAATCTCAAACTGATTGGCGCCATTATTATCAACCGCCTTGGGTGAGATATATTCCAAACGCGCCTCTAACGTTTCATCCTGCAAAGCGCCGATTGTAATTTTCATCGGCATGCCCACAACCAAACGTCCCACCTCGGTTTCGTCGATATTGCCGCGGAAAATGAGATCGCTCATGTCTGCAACTGTGGCGATGGTCGTACCATCATTGAAGGTGTTACTCAGAATAACGGTGTTTCCCACCTTCACAGGAATGTCGAGAATCAGTCCACTAATGGTTGAACGTATCAACGTAGAGCTCGACTTCGCATTACTCTTCGAAACACCATCACGCACCACTTCGAGCGCCTCTTCTGCTGATCTCACCTCCTCTTGATTCTGTTTGTAAGTCTGTTTGGTCTTCTCAAACTCCTCCGCTGCAATGAGTCCTTTGTCAAACAACGCCTTCATTCGCTGGTAATCCGTCGTTGCTTGCCGCATGTTGATACCGGCCAAACGCACACGTGCCTGCGCCGAACTGAGCTGTCCCATATCGGGAATGACTTTGATTTTAGCAATCACTTCGCCTGCTGTTACGGTCTGTCCCGCCACTTTCAGCATCTCAGAGATGATGCCACTCATCTGTGGTTTTACATTAATTTCTGTACGTGGTTCAATTTTACCCGTGATAATCGTAGTCTTTTTCAAATCTAACACACGTGGTGTAAACTCCTCATACACCACCTCTTGCGGACGTGATTTCGCCCAAAGAAATACGAATGTGCCCACAAAAAGCAAGGCCACAAGGCTTGCAACAATGATTTTTAGATACTTTTTCATGCTGTCTATCGAATGTTTTATTGTTTTCTTATTTCAAATTCTACTACTCGTCACGCATCGCATCAACAGGCTTGATGGCCATAGCACGCAAGGCTGGTGCCAAACCCGCCAATACACCAAGAGTACTCAGCAAGACAACGGCGCCCCAAGCCGTCCAAAAACCTATTTGATAATGCGTGGTGACGACGCCGTCTGTTGTCGAAGCTAACTCGGCCATCTGCAAGATTCCCACAGCAAAGAGCAATCCACCCATGCCGGCAGAAATCGTAAGAATGATGCTTTCCGCAATGATTTGTCCGAGGATAATACGCGGTGTGGCTCCGATGGCGCGCCGAATACCAATCTCATTGGTGCGTTCTTTCACCGTCACCATCATGATGTTCGATACGCCAATGGCACCGGCGAGTATCGTTCCGATGCCCACGAGGAGGATTAAGAAGTTGACACCGCGGAAAAGACTGTCAATCATACCAAACATCACTTCAGTGTTAAAGATGCTGATGGCTTTTTCATCGGTGGGGTTAATCTGATGGTTGTGCGCAATGACACGGCGTATCTTGGGCATGATGTCACTCACATGCACGCCCGGTTTCGCCGTTCCGCAAATGAGAGGTACTTCGTCTCCATAGTTATAAGCCTCACGCATGAGCGAGATGGGCAGCACAACGGCTTCATCACTACTTCCGTTGACGCTGATTTTTCCATGAGCATAGTCAACACCCACCACACGATAGTAAATAGAATCCACACGGATAAGTTTTCCCAAGGGATTGTCACCGTTGGGAAAAAGCGTCTTGTAAACGCGCTTTCCGATGACACATACCTTGCGCTTTTGCTGCATATCCATGGCATTGATATAGCGTCCATACTTCAATTTGGGCGTTTCAACACCTTGATATTCGGGCAATACGCCTTTCACATTGCACGAATATTTCTTGTCACCATGGGTTGCATTGGCCCCCCACCGTGCAAGCACTGGCGCCACAATATCCAACTCCTTCACCTGTGCTTTCAGGCGTTCAATATCGTCATAGTTCATCTTCCACGAACGGCCTTTGCGGAAACCTGCATAGGGTTTGGTGGTGTTCTGCGCAAAAACAATCACCGAATTGGTGGCAAAGCCTTCGAAATTGCGCGACAACAGTTGCTGCAACCCACTGCCTCCACCAATCAAACCGAGCAACATAAACACGCCCCAAAACACCCCGAAGCCCGTTAAGAACGAACGACTCTTATTGCGTGAGAGGGTTGTAAAAATCTCTTTATAGGTATCTATGTCTAATTTCATGCTGCGTTTTATTTTAAATTGCGTTGCCAAACAAGCATTTCTTTCTCCCCATATATATAATAAGGTGTAACCATCATGCTATTTATTCGGCTCTCAATGCCTCAATAGGACGAATCTTAGCTGCCTTTCGTGCAGGCATCAAACCAGCCAATGTGCCCGCAACAACCATCACAAGCAATGCTTTGACACACACATCCAAACCCACTGTGGGGTTAACAAACATGGAAACCTGAAATAAACCCGCATCCACTTTGTCGTTTCCTACTGTCACACTCATATATTCATTAGCGGCAATTCCAAACATCATCCCAATGTAACCAAAGAAAGTGGTGATGATGATGCTCTCAATGATAATGAGTTTCAGCACAGCCCAGGGAGTAGCTCCAATGGCTTTTCGAATACCAAACTCGCGGGTTCGTTCTTTTACGGTGATGAGCATAATGTTGGAAACGCCCACAATGCCGCTCAACAACGTAAACAACCCTACAATCCACAGTGCCGTTCGGATGATATTCGAGCCTTGATCCATCTGCATATTCTGGGTAAACCGATTGTCAATCCACACGGCATTGTCGTCATCAGGCGCAGCTTCGTGCCGCTTGTTGATACTGGCACGCAGGCTCTTCTCAAAGGCTTCATTAGCCTCTTCAGTTTCCAAACCGTGAAATGAAAAATTAATCTGCTCCATCTTGTTGCCTCCACCATACATGGTTCTCAACGTAGTGAAAGGCGTGTTGCCATAGGAAATGCTCCCCGATTGATTCTTTTTATAAATGCCCACTACCTGAAAAGCATAGTTACCCACATCAACATATTGCCCGATGAGACTCTGAATAGGGCGCGAAGTGAGTTCTTTCGCCTGCTCGTCAGCCAGCACAATCACCTTTCGTTGCCTTTCGTTGTCCATATTGTTGATGAAGCGTCCGTAGCGAATTTCCAACTTGTTAATGGCCTGATAGTTGGGAAACACACCCAAAACCGGACTCGAAGTATAGTTATCACCATAGGAAATGGTAAGCGGTCCTTCAGAAAACACGGCACCAATCTCGTCGATATGGGCGGGAAAATGATCTTTGGTCAAGGCAAAATCCTGATCGTTTAATTGCACCGAGCGCCCCTCCTTAAACCCCTTATAAGGCTTAGACGTCGTGTTACCAAAGACCTCCATCGAGTTAGCCAAAAACTGATTGCTGTTTTGTTCGGTGGCATGAATGAGTCCATTGCCTGCACCCAAAAGGAAAATGAGCATAAAAATACCCCACGCCACGGCAAAACCTGTGAGCGCAGTGCGCAACTTATTGCGCTTTGCAGTAGACCAAATTTCGGATAGAATGTCTCTCATAAATTGCTATTGATTGCTCCCATGAACATGAATAACGTGGAAAAGGCCCTGATGATGCCCCGCAAACCATGCCCCACACAAATGTTGTTACACAACAGTGGCAAGGCACATTGCAAGGTTTGAAGCCATTTTCATTTCATCATACCATTGATACCAAAGGGCGAAGCATCGTGGTCGCGGTTCTCTTCAATGCGCCCTATGATGCCGTCTTTGATGTGAATAATCTTATTGGTTTCGTTGGCTACGCCACTTTCATGCGTCACCACGACAATCGTCTTATGCTCTTCGGCATTGAGTTGCTTGAGCAACTGCATCACCTCAACCGACGTTTTGCTGTCCAATGCACCCGTAGGTTCATCGGCAAGGATGAGCTTGGGTTGCGTAATCAAGGCCCGTGCGATGGCCACACGCTGCCGTTGTCCGCCCGACATTTCATTGGGATAGTGAGCAGCCCACGGCAGAAGTCCCATCTTTTCAAGATATTCCATCGCCAACTGTCTGCGCTTTCGCCGGCTCACCCCCTGATAGAACAACGGCAATTCAACATTTTCAACGGCCGTCTTGAACCCAATAAGGTTGAAACTTTGAAAGATAAAACCAATCATCTCGTTGCGATAGTGTGCAGCTTTCGTTTCCGAAAGGTCGCGTATCAGCGTGTCACCGAGCACATATTCGCCGCAATCATAGTTATCAAGGATACCTAAAATGTTGAGCAAAGTGGATTTACCCGAGCCCGAAGCGCCCATAATCGAGACAAATTCTCCCGCTGCAATGTCAAGGTTGATGCCTTTCAGCACGTGCAAAGGTTGTGCACCTTGATAGGTTTTGTGTATATTTTTTAAATGTATCATACGCCTGTTTGACAACAAAATGAAGTAGAAGGTTGCATCACCGATAACATTTTTCGCCTTAAACCTTATATTTTTTCAATTTTTAAGGTTGCATCGCAATAATCAATCACGGCAGGTCGGTGGGTGATAAAGATAATAGTCTTGGCATGATTCGAGAGAATGTTCTTCAGCAACTGCCGCTCAGTCGCAGGGTCTAACGCACTCGTCGCCTCATCAAAAAGCATGATAGCACGGTCTCTGAGCAGGCTTCGAGCGATGGCTATGCGCTGTGCTTGCCCTTCACTAAGCCCGCCTCCTTGCTCCGAACAAAGGGTATTAAGCCCCAAGGGCAGCGATTTCACAAAGTCAGCACAACTCGTGTGCAAGACTTCATACATCTCTTCGTCGGTCGCATCCAGCTTTCCAAGCCGCAGGTTCTCGCGTATGGTGCCACTCAACAGCGTGTTACCCTGTGGCACATAGACGAAATTGCAGCGGTGTCGCGGCGTGAGGGTCTCGTGATGTCGTGCATCATAGATTTCAACCTCCCCCTCTTGCGGCGACAAGAGCGCCAGCAACATGCGCACAAGGGTTGTCTTTCCCGCCCCCGTTTCGCCCAAGATAGCGGTGCAACTGCCGGGTTTGAAATCAAACGAGAGTTGATTTATCACCTTCTCCGTGCCATCGGCATAGGTATAACCAATGCTATTCAACCGAATGCCGCATGGCGTTTTCATGTAGATGGGCCCTCCTTGCTCCTCAAGCGGCTCCTCTTCAAGCTCCATCAGCCGCTCTGCTGCGGTGAAAACACTGACAAATGCCGGAAAGAGTTTTGTCAGACTGCGTGCCGGACCCTGTATCTTGTTCACTAATTGCAAGAAAGCTGTCATGCCGCCAAAGGTCAATGTGTGGTCCAACATGCGCAAGGCTGCCCACAAAAAAGCAATTAAATAGCCCACAGCAAAGCCCAAATTCACAATGACATTGCTGAGAACACTGAACTTTGTTCGGCGCACAACATGGTGGCGCAGCTCACTTTGCATGTCCTCTAAGCGTTCAACCATCGTGCGATTGCGCTCCAAAGTCTTGATCAACATGCGATGTTGCAGTGTCTCTTGCAACACGCTTTGCACCTTGCTGTCACTATCTCTCACTTGCCGGGTGAGCCTACGCATCTGCCCAACATAAAGCTTACTGAAAAGCAAAAACAACGGAAAGATGGCAATAACGGTGACAGAAAGCCACTTATCCATCGAGAAAAGATAGCAAAAAGCACCGACAAACAAGGCCAAGACGGACAACGTATTGGGAATGACTTCGGTTAAGAAATTCACCACATTGCTCACATCAAACTCCAAACGGTTGAGCACATCGGCCGAGTGATGATGCTCCCTACCCTGCCAAACAGCTTTCAACAGCCGGTCAAGCATGCGCTGCTGCATGCGGTTTTGCGCCTGAATACCCAGAATGTTGCGCACCCACACGCCAGCGATGTTCAACGAAAAGTCGAGTAATATCAAGGCTGCCATCAGCCCCACCGCACCATAAATGCTGCCCGGAAGCGTGCCCGAAGCCACATCAATCGCATGCTTGACGGCCCACACCTGCGCCAAATTCACCACCACGCCCAATAAACCGATGAGCGCATTGAGCACCGCTTGCAACTGATTGCCGCGCCAAGCATGCCACAACCATTTCATAATGGTGCGCGCATCGTACTTGAAATCAGGAATCTTTAATAATGTCTTTATCCGCATGCCTTCATCGTTGATCTACACCCCACATCAATTTTTCGCGCAACGTGGTAAAAAAACTTTGTCCTTGCAGCTTCACCACCTTCACCACATGCTGTGCCTTGGTAATCGAAAGCTGCACCCCGTCGGCCATTTTCATGCTACGTCCGTCAATGGCTACCAAGAAACTATGCGACCGCGACTCCACTTCTAAATCAATCTTGCTGCTATCGTTGATGACGATGGGACGCAGATTGAGACTGTGGGGTGCCACAGGCGTCAGGCAAAGGCTACCGCTCTGGGGCACAATGATGGGGCCTCCATTCGACAAGCTGTAGGCCGTACTACCTGTGGGGGTTGCGACAATCAGACCATCGGCTTGATATTCTCCCAACAACGCACCATCAACACGTGCCAAAATGCGAATCATTGCAGCCGTATCGCGCTTCAAAATGGCAATATCATTGAGTGCAAACGGATTCCATTCGCCCGCCGAACAAGTGGCATGAAGCTGAATCACAGTGTGGTTTTCAAGGGTGTAATGTCCTGCAAGCACCTCTGACAACATCGGCAAAAACTGCTCAGGATGCACATCAGCCAAGAAACCTAAACGCCCCATATTCACCCCAATGATAGGGATTTCGCGTGCACCAATGCGATTCACAGCACGCAGAAAGGTGCCATCACCACCCATTGAGAGTACAAAATCGACCTGTTCCAATGTCTCAGGCTCAATAAAAAGCTGTGCATGGTGCGCTGCTAAAAAACTCATGGCTTGCTCGAGATAGGGGGCAATTGCCTCACTTCGATATTCATTGCCTAAGAAAGCAAATGTTAGTTGCCGTTGCATGGATAGAAATGCTTTGCTAAATCAATTTTTATTATTATATTTGCAAATATAAACAAAATATCAAAGATAATGGCAAAAGTATATGAGTTTTTAGCCAATGGCTTCGAAGAGATGGAAGCCCTTGCCCCGGTTGACATTCTACGTCGTGGCGGTTTAGAGGTGAAAACCGTGAGCATCACGGGGAGTTTGGAAGTAACCAGTTCACATGGTGTGACTCTCTTGGCCGATCTCCGCTTTGAAGATGCGGGCCATTTCGACGATGCCGACATGCTCTTGCTGCCGGGTGGCCTGCCCGGCTCTACGCATTTGAATGAACACGAAGGCTTAAAAGCATTGCTCCGGCGCCACCATCAGGCGGCAAAGCGCATCGGAGCCATCTGCGCAGCACCAATGGTTTTGGCCGGTTGTGGCATCCTTGATGGCAAGAAAGCGACGTGCAGCCCTGGGTTTGAACGCTACTTCAATGCGTCAACCACCTACACCGGCACACTGTTTCAAGAGGATGGCAATGTCATTACGGGCGAAGGTCCGGCGGCAACCCTCCCCTATGCCTATCAGATTTTAAGCTACTTCGTCGACAAGTCTGTCGTGAAGCAGTTGCAAGATGGCATGCAATACACCCATTTGCTAAGCCAAGCATAAACCAATGGCCAGGCCTTTGTGGGCGGGCAAACAAAGATAAAACGGCAATTCATAAGGCACACGTCGTGCAAAAGCATAGCAATGGGTCGCTAAAAGCATGGAAATTGCGTCACAATAGCCATGCTTTTACCACCTAAAAGCATAGCTTTTGCAAGACATGGTGCCGCTAACGTTATTATGGACTATATCATTATCGTCGCTGGTGGCAAAGGCATGCGCATGGGAGCCGATATTCCCAAGCAGTTTCTTTTGCTCGGGGGAAGGCCGATTCTCATGCGCACCATGGAGCAGTTCTACAACTATTCGGCAGACTTACAGCTGATTGTGGTGCTCCCCAAAGCACAACAGCACCATTGGAAACAACTGTGTAACGATTACAATTTCACCATTCCGCATTGCATTGTCGATGGCGGACAGACACGTTTCGACTCGTGTAAGCATGGGTTAGCCGCTATTCCCGCAGGCGAAAGCGGCGTGGTGGGCATCCACGATGGCGTGCGTCCGTTCGTTACACCCGACCTCATTGACCGCTGTTTCACAGCTGCCCGCGAGCATGCAGCCGCACTACCGGCACTTCTCCCCCACGACTCGCTCTGTCATGTGGGGCAGAATGGCGAGGCACGGCATGTGCCACGCGAGCAATACCGCTTGGCGCAAACCCCACAAGTGTTTGACATCGCCCTTCTTCGGCGCGCCTATCAACAGCCCTTCCAAGACCATTTCACCGACGATGCATCGGTGGTTGAAGCCTTGGGAGAGCCAATAACCTTGGTAGAGGGAACGCGAGAGAACATCAAAATCACGACCCCCTTTGATTTAAAAGTGGCTGAAACCCTGCTGTAACCATGCCCGACATTCTCGAACAAGACATCATGTATCTGCCCGGAGTGGGGCCCAAACGCAAAGAAATTTTGGCGAAAGAGCTCCAAATCAACACGTGGGGCGACCTCTTAGAGTACTATCCTTATAAATATGTAGATAGAAGTAAGGTCTACACCATCAACGAGTTGAACGGCAATATGCCTTTTGTGCAGCTCAAAGGTAAGATACTCAGTTTCGAGGAGTTTGCCACAACGCCACGCAAAAAGCGCTTGGTGGCACATTTCAGCGATGGCCATGGTGTGGTCGACTTGGTGTGGTTTCGCGGCGTTCAATATGTCAGCAAAACCTATCAGTTAGGCGTTGAATACATTGTTTTCGGCAAACCGTTGGTCTATGGCGGCCGTTTTCAGTTTGCACATCCCGAAATAGAGGAGGCAACCACCTTGCAACTCAACGAGATGGGCATGCAACCTTATTATATAACCACGGAGCGAATGAAGAACGGGGGCATCACAAGTCGGGCCATAGAGAAGCTCACCAAGACGCTCATCGCAAGGCTTCCGCAAGGCAGTTTGCCCGAGACATTGCCGCCATTCATCACGCAACCGCTGCATCTTCTTTCGCGCGAAGCGGCCTTTCATGGCATTCACTACCCCCACTCTTTGGACGAATTGCAGCGCGCACAAGTGCGATTGAAGTTTGAAGAGCTTTTCTATGTGCAGCTCAACATTCTGCGTTATGCGCACGACCGCCGCCGAAAATACAGCGGATACCGCTTCCATCAAGTGGGACAAGTGTTTCATCAATTCTACGAAAACAACCTGCCCTTTGCTCTAACGGGTGCACAAAAGCGCGTGATGCACGAGATAAGAGCCGACATGGACAGTGGAAAACAGATGAACCGACTGCTGCAAGGCGATGTGGGGTCGGGCAAAACGCTGGTCGCTTTAATGACGATGTTGATTGCCATTGGTAACGGTTTTCAGGCCTGCATCATGGCACCTACCGAAATTTTAGCCGAGCAACATTTTGTCACCATCAAGGAATTTCTGCACGATATGCCCGTAGAAGTGGCGTTGTTGACCGGCGTTGTAAAAGGGAAACGTCGCCAAACGCTGCTCGAACGTCTGGCCAAAGGCGAGATAAACATTCTCGTTGGCACCCACGCTGTCATCGAAGACACCGTGCAATTTGCACGCCTTGGCTTGGCTGTTGTCGACGAACAACATCGCTTTGGCGTGGCACAACGCGCACGATTGTGGGCAAAAAGCGAGCAACCGCCCCACATTCTCGTGATGACAGCTACCCCCATTCCGCGCACCTTAGCCATGACCATCTATGGCGATTTGGAAGTAAGTGTGATTGATGAGCTGCCTCCCGGCCGCAAACCGATTGAGACCTTGCACAAATATGACACCCAAATCACGAGTCTGTATCAAGGCATACGCCAGCAGATTGAGCAGGGGAGGCAGGTTTATGTGGTGTTTCCGCTCATCAAAGAGAATGAGAAAAACGATTTAAAAGATTTGGAGAAAGGCTACGAAAACCTCTGCGAAATCTTTCCACAATATGCTATTAGCAAAGTGCATGGCAAACTGAAACCGGCTGAAAAGGAAGAGGAAATGCACAAGTTTGTGCAGGGCGAGACGCAAATCTTAGTGGCAACGACGGTGATAGAAGTGGGAGTCAACGTGCCCAATGCATCGGTAATGGTCATTATGGATGCCCAACGGTTTGGCCTTTCGCAGCTCCATCAGTTGCGAGGGCGCGTGGGACGTGGCGCGAAACAATCCTATTGCATTCTCGTCACAGGCTATAAACTCAGCGAAGAGACCCGCAAACGCATCGACATCATGTGCGAAACCAACGATGGTTTCCGCATTGCCGAGGCCGATTTAAAGCTGCGTGGTCCCGGCGATCTTGAGGGAACGCAACAGAGTGGCATTGCCTTCGACCTGAAGATTGCCAACATTGCACGCGACGGACAGTTGGTGCAAATGGCAAGAGAGGTGGCACAAAAGATTATAGAAAGCGACCCATTAGGCGAAAATCCCGCACACCAAATGCTGTGGCAGCGCCTGAAAGCCTTGCGTAAAACCAATGTCAACTGGGCGGCTATCTCATAAATAAAGTCGGTAGTGCATAGGCTAAAAAGGCAAAAACAGACGCGTTGCGTTTCTAAAAGTAGCCTAAAATACGTTAACAACAGATGAACGTGCGATTTTTTTTACTACCTTTGCAACGCTTTTCATTAGAAAACAGGTCTGTATTTGGACCTTACCCAATGCTTCCTTGATGCACATTGCTTTCATCTTGATTGGGTCTGAATCTAAAAACTGATGTATGAGTTTTAAAAAGAGCATTCAAAGAATTACAATAATTGCGACATTCGCTTGTGCAATCCTCCCTGCGCAGGCACAGGATTTATTAGCACGTCAGGCACCTATTGACAGAAAAATGAAGGCGGTTGACACGCTTGCACTGAGAAGTATCATCGAAAAAGAGCAAGAACAATCGCCGGCATCTGAACTTTATCAAGAGTGGGACAACCGCTATGCACACAAAAGAACACAGATGCCCGACACGTTTAAGATTGACTTGCGCCATTTTTGCATGCCTACTCCCAGCCGTGTGGTGACCAGTAATTTCGGTAACCGCTGGGGAAGACCGCACAAAGGATTAGACATCAAAGTGTATATTGGCGATACCATCCGCGCTGCATTCAGTGGTAAAGTGCGCATCGTACGCTATGAAGCAGGTGGCTATGGCAAATATATCGTCATCAGACATCCCAATGGTTTGGAGACGATTTACGGTCATCTTTCAGAGCAATTGGTAAGCGAAAACCAATCGGTTAAAGCCGGAGATGTGATTGGCTTGGGCGGAAACACAGGGCGAAGCACAGGTTCTCACTTGCACTTCGAGACACGATTGTGTGGCGTGGCGCTCAATCCGGCATTGATGTTCGACTTCAGAAATCAGGATGTCACGGGCGATTACTATGTATATAATGTGAATACCTACGACGAAGAGTCGGTTGAAGCAACACGCCTTCGTGGAAAAGTGGGTAATGGTGGCTACACAAGAGATTTGGTACAGAATGGCGAACCCGGCAGCTACAAGGACAAGAAGCATGCTGATAATGACGAGTTGCTCTATCATAAGGTGAAGAATGGCGAAACACTTGCGTCGATAGCGAAGCTAAGAGGCGTGACTGTTGAGAAGATTTGCAGCCTCAACCACCTCAGTGCTAACGCCAAAGTACGTCCGGGAATGATTCTAAGATACTCATAACAGATCCTTTTTCAACATCAATAAATACTTGAAAGTTTTTGGAGTCGCGGGCGTTATGTAACGCTTGCGGCTTTTTATTTCACCCCCTACGAGACATTTTGTTTCATCAATTCACAACTTCTGTATAACTCTTTTTGCACATGCGCAAGATTATTCATATTGATATGGATGCTTTTTTCGCGAGCGTTGAACAGCGCGATCATCCCGAACTGCGAGGAAAACCCATTGCAGTGGGCTATGATGATGTGCGTGGAGTGGTGTCAACTGCCAGCTATGAAGCACGAAAATATGGCGTACGGTCGGCCATGTCGATGCAAATAGCCAAGCGCATGTGCAAGGATTTAATCGTGGTTCCGGGTCGCTATGAACGCTATAAAGAGGTGTCATGGGCCATCCATTCCATCTTTCATGATTATACAGATTTGGTGGAACCCCTATCACTTGATGAGGCATTTTTAGATGTAACGCACAATAAAAAAGGCATGCCGTTGGCCTCAGAGATTGCAAAAGAGATTAAACAGCGCATCAAAGACGAGCTGCATCTCACGGCATCGGCCGGCATATCTTACAACAAATTATTGGCTAAAATTGCATCCGATTATCACAAACCCGATGGCCTATACATCATTCATCCCGATCAAGCACTCGACTTTATCGCACAATTACAGGTGGAAGACCTATGGGGTGTTGGGCCAAAAACGGCACAGAAGATGCACAAAATGGGGATTTTTAATGGCGAACAGCTGCGCCAATGCTCAGTAGGACATCTCAAATCGGTCTTCGGAAAGATGGGACCTGTCTTCTATAACTATGCACGTGGCATTGATGAACGACCGGTTGTGACCAACTATGTGCGCAAATCGGTGGGGTGTGAGCACACTTTTTCAGAAGATCTCATCCGACCTTCGGCTATATTGATTGCGCTTTATCACTTGGTAGTGGAGCTTACCGAGCGCTTAGAAAAGAGTAAATTTGTGGGAAAGACGGTGACCTTGAAAATAAAATACAACGATTTTCAGCAGATTACGCGTAGCATCACCACCCACAAAAAGCTGCAAACCAAGAAAGATATTCTACCTTTGGCCAAACAATTACTGCACCAAATCCATTACAGCAATATGCACCCCATACGCCTGATGGGCTTAACAGTCTCTAATTCGGTGACGGAAGATGGCAAAATAAAAACAGAATGGGTGCAATTAGAGCTTGACTTTAAGGTGTAATAGCAATAAATACTTACCTTTGTAGCATGGAAACAATCGCACTCAACGACCTCACAATTGGTTATCATCACAACTGTATTGCGGCGCATTTGCAGGCCTCTTTGTCGGCAGGAACCCTCACTTGTCTGTTAGGTTCAAACGGCATGGGCAAATCAACCCTACTCAACACCATGAGCGGAGCATTGCCTCCACTCGGTGGAACCGTCGACATTGCGGGGAAAAGCATTGCAGCCTATTCGGCAAAAGCTTTGGCCAAACAGATGAGTATCGTGCTCACACGTCCCATAACCGTGCAGCAATTATGCGTCAATGAATTAGTGGCTTTAGGGCGATACCCCTATACTGACCACTGGGGACGTCTCACTTCGCACGACGAAACCATTGTCATGGAGAGCCTATCGTTAGTGGGGATGCAGGCTTTCTCCCAAAGAAAGGTGGGCACACTCAGCGATGGCGAACGCCAAAAGGTGATGATAGCGAAAGCTTTGGCCCAGCAAACGCCCATCATTCTCTTAGACGAACCCACGGCATTCCTCGATTTTCCGAGTAAGATTGACATGCTCAAGCTACTCAAACACTTAGCTCATCGATTGCAAAAAACCATTCTTCTGTCAACCCATGACCTTGCTTTTGCCTTGAAAATGGCCGACAACCTGTGGCTTATGCAAGCCGGAAAGCTGCACGAAGGCACACCAAAACAGTTAGCCGATACAGGCCTTTTGGCAAACTATATCCATCAAAAGGATGTGACTTTCAACCCACAAACCATGGAAATATCATATCAATCAAAGGTCGATATATAGCCCTATTGCTCACCACATCACTCCCACCTGCGCGTAAGAGCATTCACCGTTCCTTGCAATATCATTCACTTTTACATGCAATATCATCGATATTTGCATGTAATATCATCCATATTTGCTCACCATATCGCCTATATTACTTGCCCTTAACGCATACTTCGCACGACATTCCTGCAGGGAAGGCACAAAAAGAAAAGGACACTTCGTATAGCGGAGTGTCCTTTTTATTTATCTGCCTCATGAACTATTCCAAGGCTTGTTCAATATCTGCAATGATATCATCAACGTTTTCAATACCCACAGAGAGTCGAATTAAGTCGGGCGCAATACCTGCTTCACGGAGTTGTTCATCTGTAAGTTGTCTGTGTGTGTGGCTTGCTGGATGCAAAACGCATGTACGCACATCGGCCACATGGGTCACAATTGAAATAAAATCAAGGCGATCGATAAACCGAATTGCATCTTCTCGTGAACCTTTCAAGCCAAAAGCGATAACACCACACGACCCATTTGGGAGATATTTTTGCCCTAAAGCGTAATACTTATTTGAAGGAAGACCGCAATAATTCACCCATGCCACCCTCTCATTCTTTTCCAACCACTCGGCAACCTTCTGCGCATTCGCACAATGTTGCTTCATTCGAAGATACAAAGTCTCAAGACCTAAATTAAGAAGGAATGAATTTTGAGGTGCAGGAATACTTCCTAAATCTCTCATCAGTTGCGTGATAAGTTTGGTGAGATAGGCCATTTTTCCAAAGGTTTGGGTATAAATAATCCCATGATAGCTCTCATCTGGCGTAGTCAGCCCATGGAACTTCCCAGGATAGGCCTCCCAATTAAAGTGGCCAGAGTCAACCACTGCGCCACCAACCTGTGTAGCATGTCCATCCATATACTTGGTTGTAGAATGGGTAACGATATCACAACCCCATTCGAATGGGCGGCAATTGATGGGTGTTGCAAACGTATTGTCTATGATTAAGGGTATACCATGCTGATGAGCCATCGTTGCAAAGCGTTCTATATCGAATACCTTTCCCCCAGGATTGGATATGGTTTCGCCAAAGAAGCATTTTGTGTTGGGGCGGAATGCAGCCTCTATTTTGGCGTCATCCCACTCCGGATCGATAAAGGTGCATGTAATTCCTAACTTTTTCAGCGTAACTCCAAAGAGATTGAATGTACCACCATAGATTGTATTGGACGTAATAAAGTGGTCGCCAGCCTCACAAAGATTGACAATCGCATAGAAGTTTGCCGCCTGACCAGACGATGTGAGCACCGCACCAATACCTCCTTCAAGGGCAGCTATCTTCTTTGCAACAGCATCATTGGTAGGGTTTGCCAGGCGAGTATAGAAATATCCGCTATCTTCTAAGTCAAATAGGCGTGCCATTTGCTCACTACTCTCATATTTGAAAGTTGTGCTTTGGTAGATAGGCAACTGTTGGGGCTCTCCTTTTTTAGGCTTCCATCCGCCATGAATGCAGATGGTTTCAAGACTTTTTTTCATCTTATCATTGCTTTTTATATACGGTCTAACTTTGTCATGACTTCTGTTTCTTGATGCTTTTCGGAGAAACCCAACGATGGATAATACGGTTGACAGGACCAAGGATAAATATTATCTAAAGATAGGAATCGCATCTAATTATCGTGTTGACGCGTGTTCATGCGCGCTTCCACTACATTTACGACATAATCACCAAGCTTTTCACACTCCTGAATAATGTCCATATATATCGTTCCGATGGTGTAAGTGTAAGCATGTGAGTTGACATCATTGATGTTTTGCGTGCGCAACTGATTGCGATAGTTGTTGATTTCGTTCTCAATATTGAACGACTTATTCACGTCAATGGTCTCGCGATTGTGCTTAAACATGTAGTTCATTTGCTCCAAAGCATTGTTGGTAAGCGTGAACATCTGGTGGATATGGTTGTATTGTTGCGGCGTGAAATCCTCCTTTCCATTCACGCGTCGGTGAATAGTTCGCGCCATATTGAAGCAGCTATCGCCGATACTTTCAATCTCACTAATCTCACGAAGCATGGCACGAATCTTAGCCTTTGTCTCATCACTCAAATGCAAATCGCTCACCTCATTGAGGTAGTTGGCAATCTCAATCTCCATGCTATCGCTGATACCTTCATATTTTTCAATGCGGTTATAAATATCCATGAATTTCTTTTCGTCGCGCTCTTCCAAGAGATTGCGCACCATACCAAACATGCGTTGAATGCGTTCGGCAAAACTGGAAATCTCCTTTTGCGCTTCAAGCACCGAGAGTTCGGGGGTCTTCATGATACCCGTTTGGATGAAACGCAAGCGGAAATCATCCTCATCGGCCTGCTTCTTAGGCTTAATAATAAAGCAAACAATCTGTTCAATCTGCTTGATAAAGCCCATCAATACGCAAGTGTTGATGACGTTGAAAGCCGTATGGAAGGCCGCCAAAGCAAAACTCAATTTCGCTGCATTAGCCGCAAATCCCGGGTCGTGGGCCTTGAGTTGATCATCATAGTCCACCAATCCGCACACCGCATGCACAAAGGGATGGAAGACAATGAGCATCCAAAGCACGCCAAAGAGGTTGAAGAACATGTGGGCAAAAGCCGCTCTTCGCGCCTGCGTGTTGGCCGTGAGCGAAGCCAATATCGAGGTAACAGTGGTGCCAACATTCTCACCCATTACCAAAGCTATGCCCTGATAGATGGGCAAAACGCCCGTAGAACAAAGAATCATCGTGATGGCCATGATGGCAGCCGAGCTGTGAACGAGCATCGTTAGCACGCCACCAATGAGCAAAAAGAGAATGGTTGTCGAGAAACTTGTGGGGTCGAAAGTGGCAAAGAAATCAATAACGGCTTGGTTATGTGCTAAATCCATCTCCTTACCGGTGGCGCTTAACGTGCCCAAACCAAGGAACAGAAAGGAGATACCAAAAATAAAATCGCCGATAATCTTGCGTTTCTTCGAATAAATTAAGACGAGGGCTATGGTGAAAGCGGGCCACACAAAGTCGGTGAAATGAAACGAAAAGCCCGCACTCATGATCCAAGCCGTGAGCGTTGTGCCGATGTTTGCACCCATAATCACCGAAATAGCTTGCGCCAAGGTGAGCAATCCTGCATTCACAAACGACACCGTCATCACCGTAGTTGCTGTGGAACTTTGTACCGCTGCCGTGACAAATGCACCTGTAAGAATGCCTGTGAAACGGTTGGTTGTCATAGCGCCTAACACATGTCTGAGCTGTGGTCCCGCCATTTTCTGCAAGCTGTCGCTCATCGCTTTCATGCCATACATCAGCAAGGCCAACGCGCCTATGAGCTTAAAAATTATCCAAATCGACATATTATTTTGATTTTATATCATCTAAATCATGTGGGAATACAATCTTTTTTATACCTTTGAATAGGTCGAAGCGCACTTTGCACGCCTGACCGGACATCACATTGCAGAGATATAAACATTATAAACATGGAACATCAAGTTCAAATTCGTTGCAAAAATAATAAAAAAACAATGAAAGTGGCCATCGGAAGCACACTTTCTGAAGTTTTTTCTGCTTTTCAGTTGACAATGGCTTTTGGTCCCATCTGCGCCAAAGTGAACAACAAGGTCGAGGGAATGCACTTTCGCGTGTACCATAATAAAGATGTGGAGTTTTTGGATATGCACAGCGCTTCGGCCTCAAGAAACTACACGCGCACGCTGTTCTTTGTGCTGTGCAAAGCCGTGCACGACTGCTATCCCAAGAGTTATGTGGTGATTGACATACCTGTTTCCAACGGTTATTTTGTGAATGTAGACCTCGGTCGCCCGCTCGAAGCTACCGACATCACGCGCATTCGCGAGCGCATGCAGGCCATTATCGATGCGCGAATGCCCGTGAGACGTTTCGAAGTGACCACCGAAGCGGCCGTAGAGATGTTCAGAACGCGTGGCGACGAGGCCAAGGCTAAGCTGTTGGAAAGCTCGGGAAAGCTCTACACCACGTATTATCAGATTGACGACTACGTAGACTTCTACTACGGTTCGCTGCTCACCAACACGCGTCAGCTCTATCTTTTTGGATTGGAACCCTATTTCGACGGTCTGTTGTTGCGCATCCCTTCGTTGGACAATCCGGCGCAACTGCCCGAGATAACGCAACAAAACAAGATGTTCGAGCTGTTTAAAGAACACCACGCGTGGCAGAAAATCTTGGGCATTCGCACCGTGGGCGATTTCAATGAAGCCGTGAAACAGGGGCATGCCATTGATTTAATTCACGTGAGCGAGGCCTTGCAAGAGAAGAAAATTGCGCAGATTGCCGACGAGATTGCCGCGCGCAATGGTGTGAAATTGGTGTTGCTGGCGGGGCCTTCGTCGTCGGGAAAGACCACCACTTGCAAGCGCCTTTCGATTCAACTCTTGGCCAACGGCATCAAACCGCTGCAGATTAGTTTGGACGATTATTTCGTCAACCGTGCCGATACGCCGAAAGATGCACAAGGAAATTATGATTACGAGAGTCTTTATGCACTCGATTTGCCGCTGCTCAACCAGCAATTCAACGCGCTGTTTCGCGGCGAAGAGGTGGAACTGCCCAAATATAATTTCCAAACGGGCATGCGCGAAAAGAGTGGCAAACGCTTGAAGATGCAGCCCCACAACGTGCTCGTGGTCGAAGGCATTCACGCCCTCAACCCCGAGCTCACCGCGCAAATTCCGAGCGAACAGCAGTATAAGGTGTATGCATCGGCGCTGACAACCATTCTACTTGACGACCATAACTATATCCCCACCACCGACAATCGGTTGCTGCGCCGCATTGTTCGCGACAACAAGTATCGCGGCGTGAGCGCACAAGAGACCATCAAACGCTGGCCATCGGTGCGGGCCGGCGAGAACAAATGGATTTTTCCGTATCAGGAGAATGCCGATGCCGTGTTCAACACCGCCATGCTTTTCGAGCTGGCCGTGCTGAAAACGCAAGTCGAACCCTTGTTAGAACAAGTGCCCGAATGGTGTGATGAATACAGCGAAGCCTACCGATTAAAGAAGTTTTTGCACTATCTTCGTCCCATCAGCAACCACGACATTCCGCCCACATCGCTGCTGCGCGAGTTCTTAGGCGGAAGCTCATTTAAGTATTAAACGCACGCCGTTCATCGCCGACGAGTGGCACAAGCAAAAAGAAACACGGCCACTTTTCAACGCAAAAGCTATCACTTTGCCGGGCAATGTCAATGACTTTACCCACAAAAGTGATAGCTTTTTCTTGGCGCCATGCCGCGCTTGCGACAACAAGCACAGGGCGAACCGCCTACAATGATTTGCGATAACAACGGTGGCGCCGATGCAGCTCGGAGTCGAAATACGTCCATTCGCTTTGCACCGCATGATTGCTTTCCATCTGGTGCATGGCCTCGGCCCACTGAAAACCGCACTTGCGGAAGCGCGAGATGAGATCGTTAAAGATCAAGGCGTTGGCACCTTTCTTGCGATATTCGGGCAGCACGGCAATCATCAGCAGGTCGACGGTGTCGGTTTTGTGCCACTTCAACACCTTTAACAGCTGCCACCAACCGAAAGGAAACAGCCTACCGTCGCGCGTCTTTTGCAATGCTTTGGCAAACGAAGGGAAACAAATGCCCACGCCAATCATCTCGTTGTTGCGCGAGCGATCGACCACCGACGACACCAAATCCAAATCGGCCACCTTAATATATTCGTTCACCAACTGCGTGATTTGCGCATCGGACAGTTCCGAATAGCCATACAACTCCTTAAACGTGGCGTTGATAATCTCGAACACACGCCGCCCCTTGCCCTCGTGCAATAGCTCGTGACGGGTGAACTTGTGCACGTGAATGTCGTAGCGCTGCTCAATCATCTCGCCAATCTTCGCAAACTTTGGCGGAATCACCTCGGGCACTTTGATGCGAAACTCCACGTAGTCGTTGTCCTTTTCAAAGCCCGCCATGTGCTCCATGTGGCGCACGTAATAGGGGAAATTATAATTGACATACATCGTGGCGAGGCGGTCGAAACCCTCAACCATCATGCCTTCGCGATCCATATCGGTGAACCCCAACGGGCCAACGATGACATTCATACCACGCTCGCGCCCCCATGTCTCCACCGTTTCGAGCAATTTGCGCGACACTTCCTCGTCGTCGACAAAGTCGAACCAGCCGAAACGCACCACCCGCTGCTGCCATTTTTCGTTGGCCCGACGATTGATAATGGCTGCCACACGGCCCACTATCTGCTCGCCTTTGAAGGCCAGAAAATAGCAAGCCTCGCAACATTCGAACGACGCATTGCGGTCGCTGCGCAGCGTGTTCATCTCATCTTGAAACAAAAAAGGAACGGCGCAGTCGTTGCCCCGATAGAGGTCGTAATAGAATTGGACGAACTTTCGCAAGTCAGCCCTACTTTCAACCCGCTTGATTTTAATCATTGAATGCTCCATCATGCAATTTTTAACGCACAAAAGTAGCAATTATTTCTGAATTAAAGCGTATCTTTGCCCCACAAACCGGCGGAGCACCCCGATGAAAGGGCGCTGCTGCACAGGTAAAAAGATTGTAGAAATGAAAACAGGATTAGTGCTCGAAGGCGGCGCATTGCGTGGGCTCTACACCATGGGCATCGTTGATGTGCTCACCGAGCAGCGCATTTTCTTCGATGGCATGATTGGCGTTTCGGCAGGGGCAGCCTTTGGTTGCAACTACAAGAGCCGGCAACCCGGCCGCGTGTTGCGCTATAATCAGCGCTTTGCCCACGACTGGCGCTATTGCAGTGTGCGCTCGTGGCTTTGCACGGGCGACTTGTTTGGTGCTGATTTTGGCTACCATCAGGTGCCCGAAGAGCTCGATCTGTTTGATTTCAAGACGTTCTATGCCAACCCAACTGCGTTTTGGCTCGTAGCCACCGACGTGGAAACGGGCGAAGCCGTCTACCGACAAGCCACCGAAGGCATGCACATCGATGAGCTGTGCGAGTGGATTCGCGCCTCATCCTCCATGCCGCTGGTTTCGCAATGGGTTGAAATCAAGGAGCAGAAGCTGCTCGACGGCGGGCTGGCCGATGCCATTCCGCTCCGGTTCTTCAACGAGCAAGGCTACGAGCGCAACGTGGTCATCCTCACGCAACCGCGCGGCTACATCAAGCAACCCAACGCGCTCATGCCCCTCATGCGCCTCGTTTACTATCGCCATCCGCGCTTTGTGCAGACCATTGCGCAGCGCCACGAGATGTACAATGCGCAACTGCGCTACGTCGAGGCACAAGAGAAGGCCGGCAAGGCTTTCGTCATTGCGCCCGAGGCAAAACTGCCCATCCGGCACATCACCCACGACCGGCAGCGCATGCAACGCACCTACGACATCGGCCGCGCGCAGGCTTTGGCGCTCCTGCCACAGCTAAAAGCGTTTCTCGAAAACGAAACAACACGATAAAACAAAATATAACAACGAACATTTTAAATTTTTTGAATATGGAAAGATTACCCAACGACCCGATGATTTTGTTCAGCACAGTCAACATGTTGCTGCGCGACAACTATCAATCGTTAGACGAACTGTGCGACGACATGCACGTGAAACGTCAAGACATTGAATCGAAGTTGGCCGATGCCGGTTTCGAATACAATGTAAAGAACAACAAGTTTTGGTAAATCCCCGCGTGCCGAAAGGCCGCAAACGCTCATCGGGGCGAAGATGCAACACAACATCTTCGCCCCGATTGTTTTTCGCTTCGCCTGCCGGCATCGTTGCATCAACGCACCCATGTCGTCCAGAAAAAGTCACTGTTTTTTGACGAACGAGCTTCCGGCGCAGAAAAAAGTCACCGTTTTTTGACGCTCGAGCCTCCGGCGCAGAAAAAAGTACACTGTTTTTTGTACGAACGAGCCTCCAGCGCAGAAAAAAGTCGCTGTTTTTTGACGAACGAGCCTCCGGCGCAGAAAAAAGTCACTGTTTTTTGACGAACGAGCCTGCGGCGCAGAAAAAAGTCGCTGTTTTTTGACGAACGAGCCTCCGGCGCAGAAAAAAGTCACTGTTTTTTGACGAACGAGCCTG
>NZ_JH114217.1:425226-435733 GCF_000224615.1 Segatella oulorum F0390 | reverse complement strand
GCTGCCAAACAACCCTGCGGCGCAGAAAATCCTGAGGCGCTACTGCCAAACAACCCTGCGGCGCAGAAAATCCTGAGGCGCTACTGCCAAACAACCCTGCGGCGCAGAAAATCCCGAGGCGCTACTGCCAAACAACCTTGCGGCGCAGAAAATCCCGAGGCGCTACTGCCAAACAACCCTGCAGCGCAGAAAATCCCGAGGCGCTACTGCCAAACAACCTCGGTTTGCAGAAATCCCATCGGGAAAAGTGGACAGACGAAAAAGGCGAGCATGCTTCACAGCACACTCGCCCGCTCATTTATTCAAATTTTATCTGCTAATGAAAGCTTTTTAATCGTCAATCGCTGACGTGATGGGGTTGCCGACGCAGGCATTGGGCATCTGAATGTGGAGCAATGCACAAATGGTGGGGGCAATGTCGGTCATGCGTGTGGGGGCAAAAGTCTCGCCTTTGTCGACGCCCCAGCCCATGAAAATGAGCGGAATGTGGGCATCGTCGGGGTTCCACAGCCCGTGGGTGGTGCCTTTATAGGTGGGCGATGCCTTCACATTAATCCATCCGGGATGGGTGACGATGAGCAAATCGCCTCCCCGTTCGCGGCTGTATCCGTTGATGATGCGTTCGCGGATGGGCTGCGGAATGGGCTGCGTTTCGACGTTGTTGTAGTCAACAACATAGGTGATGTGGGGCTGTTTTTCGAGCCATTCCTTCGCGGCGGCCTTCACTTTGTTGAGGTCTAAGCCCGCGTTTTGGATGGCCTGGTGGTCGAGATAGATGCGCAGCGAGTTTTCGCCCAGCAGCAATTTGGCGCCGGTTGCAAATTGTTTTTGCAAGGCCTCGTTGAGCTTTGTGGCGAGCGTCCACGCTTCAAATCCTCCGGCGGGCATCTTGTGGCTGCGCATAAAGTTGGGATTGTGGGAGCCACCGTGGTCGGCCGAGAGGAAAAGCAGGTAGTTGCCGCGGCCGACAGTGGCGTCTAAGGTGTTGAGGAAGCGCGTCAAGTCGCGGTCGAGCTGCAAATAGGCGTCGTGGATTTCCTGCCCGCGGGTGCTGAATTTGTGCCCGATAGCGTCGGTCGACGAGACGCTGATGGCGAGCATGTCGGTTTCGTTTCCTTGTCCAAGGCGTTCGTTCCTGAGGGCTGCTTCGGCCATATCAAAGGTCATGGGGATGCCCTTGACGTTGGTTTTGAGGTCGAATCCCGGTGCCGTCTTGTGGGTTTTGTTGAATTGTTCCACCCAGGCGGGCAGCTGCTGCATGTAATACGTGCTCGAAACGAAGTGTCCGGCGCGTGTGTCCCACCAATAAGCTGCGTCGGCACTGTGGCCGGCTGGCAGGATGGCGGCGCGGTCTTTGAGCGCCACGCCAACGACCTTTGCGCGGAAATTGGTGACGAGTTTCAGCTCATCGCCGATGGTTGAAGCGAGCAGATTGCGTGGCGACATCTTGCCTTCGACGGTCGTTGAGCCCACGCTTTGCACGCTGTCGTCCTGGCAACAATAGGTGGGTCGGCCGTTGATGAAGAAGTCGTTGCCGAGAATTCCGGTCAAAGCCGGCACGCTGCCCGTGTAGATCGACGAGTGACCAATGGCCGTAACGGTGGGAATATAGGGTATCATGGTGTTTTGGCAGCTGCGCCCTTCGCGCAACAGGCGCTTAAATCCGCCCTCTCCAAACTCGTTGTTGTAATAATAAAGGTAGTCCCAACGCATTTGGTCGACTACGATTCCGACAACCAATTTCGGTCGTCTCACCTGTGCATTGAGCACGGTGCAGCATGCTAAGAGCAAGCCTATAAAAATGGATTTTTTCATTGTGATGCGGAGTTAGTTTGCTTCAAGTTCGTGGATGCGCGCGAGGAAATAGGCCTTCACGTCGCTCCATTTATAATAAGGTGCGGTTGTGCTGTCGATGGGCAGCCGTGCTTCGTGCTCGTTGCGCAGAATTTTCACCAGGATGTCTTTCTTCGTTGGGTGGCGATAGAACACGAGTTGGATGTTGCAGGCCATGGGGAAGATGCGGTAATCCTGCCATCCGCGCTCGTCAAGCTCTCCGAGATTGTCGACGCGCATGCCCAAGTTGTCGAGGTTCATGAGGCAGGAAAGCGGCATCACCATGGTGTCGTGGCCATAGCGCAACGTTGCTCCGGGGTGTTGAAAGCGGATGCAACTGTCGGCTTCAGCAATGATTTTGCGCAGCAGGAACCGCTGCGACGAGGGCTGATGGCCGCCGTTGAGGGGCGAAGGTCCGTAGGCAATGTACCAATAGGCGTTTTGCACTTGCCAGAGATTGTAGAGCTCATCGTCGGTAAAGAGGTCGTAGAGGCTCATCGTGTGGCGCAGCTCTGTGCTCTGCAAGTTGCCCGCTTGCCGGAAAAGGGTTTCGTAGAGGGCGAGCGTGTCGACATGGTTTTTCCAATATTGCGTGTCGTTAAACAGCTCATTCATCACGCGTGCGGGCTGCTCGTGCTGCTTCTTGAAGTCAAGATAAGCCTGCTTGGCGGTCGCGGTGAAGCGCTTTTTGAAGAGCGTTGTGTCGTCGTGGTTCATGTAATACATGTCGTGGTTGCTGGCATCGTGGCTGATAACGAGCTGCGGATTGCGGCGCACCAGCTGTTGCAAAGCATTCTCCATGCTGAGAATGCAGCGTATGATGGTAGTGCTTTTGGCGTCGATATGCGTTTTGCCGGCGAAGATTTCGGGGAAATTCTTCATCATGCGTGCGGCAATCTGTTGGTGTTGCTGTGCGCCGAGCAATGTGAGTTCGCCGTCGCGTCCGGCGGCTGCATCGCGAATGATGCGCAGTTTCTGCAACACTTCCTTTCCTTTCGGCGTGAGTTTGCCGAGCGAGTCGGCCTGCATGAGCCACACAACGGGGCGCTGATAGTCGCGTTCGCCGATGAGCCAGCGGCTGCCATGCCGGCCATAATGGCTCAAGTAAAACGGCACATAGCCCTTGGGTGCCGGCGTGAACGGCTGCTTTTGTGGTCCCGGATAAGCCAAATAGTTGGCTGCCGACACACGTCTGTCGGCTTTAAAAATGCTTCTTGTTGATTGTGCTTGGCTGCTGAAGCAGACGCTTAGCATGGCCAATCCTAATAAATAATGTTTCATCTCATTATACGTAGGTTTACATGTCATGCAAAGTTAGCAGAAAATATTGGATGCTCCCAACGTTTTGCACCAAAAAACCATGAAGAATGAATTTTTACGGCGAAATGTGTTTAATGCCCTCTTTCTTTTTGTTTTGTTTCTGATTATCGTTACCTTTGCATTTGTTTTTTCAGAATTCGCACATGGCACAGAAGTTAATACAAACGCAGGAGCAGAAGTTGGCGCAGAACATACGGCTGTCGCAGCAACAGTTGTTGCAGATTCATTTGCTCGAAATGCCACTCACCGAGTTAGAAGAAAACATCCATGCCGAATTGGACGATAATCCGGCGTTGGAGAAAGCCGACAACGATGCGCTGTCCTTGGATGAAGAACAGCACGAAGACGACAACGAACCCACCGACTTTGAAGCGCAAACCGAGAAGGAGGAACGGCAAGATGCACTCGACGCTGCACTCGAAAATATCGACAGCGACGACGTGATGCCCACGCCAAACTATGCCAACAACCACGACAATGCCGATTATGAGGAGATGGTTTATGGCGACACGCTGTCGTTCTATGACCGGTTGAAAGAGCAAATGGGCATGCTCACCCTCAGCGATGAGGAGCACGCCGTGATGGAATACCTCATCGGCAGTTTGGACGACGACGGCCTCTTGCGCAAAGATTTGGGCATGCTGAGCGACGAGTTGGCCATCTATCACAACATCGATGTGACGCCCGAGCAGATTGAAGCCGTGCTGAAGAAGCTGCAAAGCATGGATCCTGCCGGCATCGGTGCGCGCTCGTTGCAAGAGTGTCTGCTGCTGCAAGTGGCACGATGGCGCGAAGAAGGCGAGAGCACGCCACGCGTGTTAGACCTGTTAGAAGTGATTTTCGCGCAATACTTCGATGCGTTTACCAAAAATAATTGGGACAAAATCAAAACACAATTACATCTCACCGATGTGCAAGTGGAGGCGCTGCAACACGAAATTCGCAAGCTCAATCCCAAACCGGGAGCCGCATTGGGCGAGACCGAGGGGCGCAGTTTGCAACAGATAACCCCCGACTTTATCGTCGATACAGCTGACGATGGCACCGTCACCTTCAGCCTCAATAACGGTCAATTACCCGAATTAAGGGTGTCGTCCTCGTTCAAAGAGATGGCCGATGCCTATAAACAAAACAAGGAGAGCATGAGCCGTCAGACCAAAGAGGCGTTGCTCTATGCCAAAGAAAAGGTGGCGCGGGCGCAAGGTTACATCGCTGCCATCAAACAAAGGCAGCGCACGATGATGCTCACCATGGGTGCCATCATCGAGTGGCAGAAACGCTTTTTCCAGGAAGGGGATGAGACAGAACTGCGCCCGATGATTTTAAAAGACATCGCCGACCGCACGGGATTGGACATTTCTACCGTGAGTCGTGTGAGCAATGTGAAGTATGCGCAGACCCGATGGGGCACCTTTCCCCTACGCTTTTTCTTCACAGACACCTTCACATCGAGCACGGGCGAGGCCTTCTCAACGCGTCAAATGCGCTTGGCTTTCAAAGCGATTGTGGACAACGAAGACAAGCAACATCCGCTGAGCGACGATGCTTTGGCCAAGGCTATGGCTACAAAAGGGTTTCCCATTGCGCGGCGTACGGCGGCCAAATATCGCGAACAGCTGAACATTCCCACAGCCAAGTTGCGCAAAGAAACATAGCTTTCGGAGACGATGGATAACAAACGTAAAAGCAAAAGCATGCAGATTGGTGCACAAAGTGGTGCAAATAAGGCCGCAAAAGCGCCTTGTTTAGGCTGCAAAATGGCATCGTTTGCAAAAGGATAGCCACATAGGCACAACATAAGGACAAAAAGATTACATCAAATTGCAATAGGAGGAGCGCACAAACGCAAATGAAAGAGAAAGATTTTATCTTGGCCGCACGGGTGGTGAGCATGGTGTTTACCCCATTCTATCTGCCCCTTGTGGGGTTGATGGCGCTGTTTGTGTTCAGCTACCTGAGCCAACTTCCCACGGCCTACAAGCTCTCTGTGCTTGCCTTGGTCTACTTCTTCACCATTTTGTTGCCCACCTTTCTCATTCGGTTCTACCGGCGCTATCAGGGCTGGAAGGCCTTCGATTTCATTGTGAAAGAGCGACGCATGGTGCCCTATGTCATCTCCATCGTGTGCTATGCGGCCGCCTATTACACGATGAACGCCCTGCACATTCCCCATTTCATGGGTAGCATTCTCATTGCCGCGCTGCTCATTCAGGTGTTTTGTGCCTTCATTAATGTGGGTTGGAAAGTGTCGGTTCATGCCGCAGCCATCGGGGGTGTGGTCGGTGCCTTGCTGGCTTTCTCGCTCATTTTCGGTTTCAATCCGTTGTGGTGGCTCTGTCTCACCATCTTCATCTCGGGCGTTGTGGGCAGCAGCCGCATGCTGTTGCGCCAACATTCGCTGTCGCAAGTGGTGGTGGCCTGGCTCATCGGCTTCTTCATTGCCTTTATTGTCATCGCCCGATTTTAATTCAGCATTCTTTTAAGCATCAATTTATAACATCATTTATTATGACACCAATCGTTAGCATTATTATGGGTAGCACGAGCGATTTGCCCGTGATGGAGAAAGCTTGTCAATGGTTGAACGACCACAAAATAGCGTTCGAGGTGAATGCTTTGTCGGCACATCGCACGCCCGATGCCGTCGAACGTTTCGCCAAAGGTGCGCAGGCGCGCGGCATTCAAGTGATTATTGCCGCAGCAGGCATGTCGGCTGCTTTGCCGGGGGTGATTGCAGCCTCAACCACTTTGCCCGTTATTGGCGTGCCCATCAAAGGCATGTTGGACGGGTTAGACGCGATGTTGTCGATCATTCAGATGCCTCCCGGCATTCCTGTTGCCACCGTTGGCGTGAATGCAGCGCAAAATGCGGCCATCTTAGCGGCGCAAATCATTGCCCTTTCCAATAAGGATGTAGCGGCACAGGTGGCCGAATGGAAGGCGAGCTTGGGGCAAAAAATTGAGAAAGCCAATGCCGATTTGGCACAAGTGAACTACGAATATAAATGTAATTAAGTCCCCTTTCGCGGGCAACTCCTTCGCCACGGGCTTGCAAGGTGCAGGCCATTGGCAGGCAGTGAACGGTTAAAAAAGAGAAACGGATGGTTGATATTTTTCAATATAAACGCAGGGAAACGAGCACGGTGCATATTGGTGACTTGGAGATGGGAAGCGCATTTCCCATTCGCGTGCAAAGCATGACCACCACAAACACCAACGATACCGAGGCATGTGTGCACCAAGCCCGTGAGATTATCGATGCGGGAGGCGAGTTAGTGCGCCTCACGACACAGGGAATACGCGAGGCCGAGAACCTCAAAAACATTCATGACGGGCTGCATGCGTTGGGCTATCACACGCCGTTGGTGGCCGATGTGCATTTCAATCCCAACGTGGCCGATGTGGCATCTCGCTTCACCGAGAAGGTAAGAATTAATCCCGGCAACTATGTTGACCCTGCAAGAAAGTTTATTTTGCAAGAATATTCCGACGAAGAATATGCCGGAGAGCTGAAGAAAATCGAAGCGCGCTTTGTGCCTTTTCTCAACCTCTGCAAGGAAAACCACACGGCCATACGGATTGGGGTGAACCATGGTAGCCTGTCAGATCGCATCAGAAACCACTATGGTGATACGCCCGAAGGCATTGTTGAAAGCTGCATGGAGTTCTTACGCATCTGTCAACGCGAGGCTTTCCACGATGTAGTGATTTCGATTAAAGCCTCCAACACCGTGGTCATGGTGCGGTCGGTGCGCCTGTTGGTGGCCGAAATGGAGAAAGAAAACATGCACTATCCGTTGCATTTAGGCGTGACCGAGGCCGGCGAAGGCGAGGATGGGCGCATCAAAAGCGCCGTAGGTATTGGTGCTTTGCTGGCCGATGGCATTGGCGATACCATCAGAGTGAGCCTCAGTGAAGAGCCGGCAGCCGAGATTCCCGTAGCACGTCATTTGGTTGATTACATCGGAAAGAAGGAAGGACATTTGCTCGTTCCGGGAACAATGGCCAAGGCTTTCAACTGGATTCGCCCCGAACGGCGATTCACCCGTGCCGTGAAAGGTATTGGAGGCAGCAACCATCCTGTGGTTATCGCTTCTGCATGGAGCGGCAATGCGCAGGAGGCCGATTATATTTATGCGGGACAACAATTACCCAAGGACCGGAAAGAAGGACAGAAATACCTCATCGATTACAACCAATATGCCCAACTTGACAACGCAACGGGCGTTTATCCTATCTTTCCTGTGTCAGCCGTTCCATTCATCGGTATGACAAAAGCCGACCTTAAGTTCCTCGTATTGCAGTTTGGTGCGCCTGCCGAAGAATATTTAGCTTGCTTGAAACTGCACCCCGAAGTGGTGGTGGTTTGTATGAGCAACCATCAAAATCGTTTGGCCGACCAGCGTGCGTTAGTGCACGAGATGTGGGCTGCCGGAGCCTATAACCCCGTGGTATTTGCAGAAATGTATCAGCATTCGGCCGGCGAGAAGAGCGAGTTTCAGTTGGAAGCGGCGGCCGATTTGGGGGCTTTGATGATTGATGGGCTCACCGATGGCATTTGGTTGATGAACGATGGCGACCTGTCTCAGCAGGTGATTACCGACACCGCCTTTGGCATTTTGCAGGCTGCTCGTCTCAGAACAAGTAAAACCGAGTACATCAGTTGTCCCGGATGCGGACGCACCCTCTATGATCTGCGCGAGACCATCGCCCGCATTCGTGAAGCAACGAAAGACATGAAGGGGCTGAAAATAGGCATCATGGGTTGCATTGTGAATGGTCCCGGTGAGATGGCCGATGCCGATTATGGCTATGTTGGCGCAGGTGTTAACCGCGTAAGCCTGTATAGAAAGCAGGTTTGCGTGGAGAAAAATATTCCTCAGGAAGTGGCCGTCGACCACCTGTTAGCGTTGATTCGTAAGGATAAGACGGCACAAAGCGAGGAATAATACACCGTGAACCGAATCATTTTTCCTACCTTTGCAACCCAACATTATTAGAATCAAAACGATAAAACGATATGCAAGAGACAAGACAAAATAAGATTTCAAGGTTGTTTCAAAAAGAGTTGGCAACCATTTTTCAAGAACAGACCCGAGCGATGCATGGCCTGATGGTGAGCGTTACGCGGACGAAAGTAAGTCCCGATTTGGGTATTTGCACGGCCTATCTGAGCGTTTTCCCGAGTGAAAAGGGTGACGAGTTGCTCGAAAATGTGCGCAAGAATGTGAAAGCCATACGCTATGAGTTGGGCACCCGCATTCACAATCAGGTGCGCATCATTCCCGAATTGCGCTTCTTTATCGACGACAGCCTCGACTATATAGAACACATCGACGAATTGTTGAAAAAATAAAGGCCAGCATTAGGCTTCGCGTCGACATGAATTTTCCTTTTTATATTGCCAAACGTTATCTCTTTTCGAAAAAGAGCACCAACGTGATTAATGTCATTTCGCTGATTTCGGTCATCGGAGTTGCTGTTGCCACCATGGCCTTAGTGATTGTGTTGAGCGTGTTTAATGGCTTTCACGACTTGGTAGCTACCTTCTTTACCAACTTCGATCCTCAATTAGAAGTGGTGCCCACGATGGGGAAAACGGCTGCGGCCAACGACCCATTGTTGGCCAAAGTGAAGGCGTTGAAGGCGATTGATGTGGCTACCGAAACGGTGGAAGATCAGGCTTTGGCCATCTATCAGGGGCGACAGGCCATGGTAAAGGTGAAGGGTGTGGACGACAACTTCGACCAATTAACCCATATTCGCGACATTTTGTTTGGCGATGGCAACTATAGTCTGCACGCAGGCAACCTACAATATGGTATCATGGGCATCCGGTTGGCCAACAATCTGGGCACGGGTGCACGCTTTGGCGACTATCTTCGCATCTATGCACCACAGAAAAATGGGCAATTTGATGCCACCAATCCGGGTGATGCCTTTGTGGTCGATTCGCTGTTATCGCCGGGTGTGGTGTTTGCCGTGAACCAAAGCAAATATGACAAGAACTACATCATTGCGCCCATTGCCTTTGCTCGCCATCTGTTTGGACAGCAAGGACGCCTCTCGGCCTTGGAGTTGCGTTTGAAAGAGGGAAGCAATTTGGATGCAGTGAAACGTGATATTCAAGCTATCGTAGGCAAGAAATATAAGGTGTTGGACCGCTTTGAGCAGCAAGAAGACACGTTTAAGATCATGCAAATTGAAAAGATGATTGCCTATATCTTCCTCACTTTCATCTTAATGGTGGCTTGTTTTAACATCATTGGGTCGCTATCCATGCTCATCATTGACAAGAAAAACGATGTTGAAACGCTGCGTCATTTGGGCGCAGATGACAGGCAAATTGCACGCATCTTCTTGTTTGAAGGTCGACTTATCTCCGCTTTTGGAGCTATCTTAGGTATTGGTTTAGGACTGCTTCTGTGCTGGCTTCAACAACAATATGGTTTGGTGTCGTTGGGCAACAGCGCCGGAAGCTTTGTCGTGAATGCCTATCCCGTGAGCGTACACTATGACGATGTGCTGCTTATTTTCATCACTGTGCTCGCCGTTGGCTGGCTCTCGGTGTGGTATCCCGTTCGGGTGATGAGCAAAAATATAGAAAGGAGTTAACCCATAGCAAATACCGTTCGGGCGGTATAAGCTTTTTCCTTGGATTTTACTTACGCATTTCGCCCAGAGACTGTAAAGCTTGTTGTTTCACTATACTTTCAATCTGAGCATCATAAGCATACACTTTTTCCTTTTTTTCTGCCATCTTGCCATTTTTCTTTAAATATTTTCGCCTTCTTTCATTAAAAAGCATTAACTTTGTCGGCAGATTCTTTATTTTATTTGAATGTATAGTTTATATGATGGTAGCGTTTCAACATATTACGTTTTTTAGCATAAATTGTTTGGTAGAACCAAATAATTGTGTAACACACACACACACACACATTCGAGCGACCGCTCACATCTTATAATTTACACGCGCGATGCGCGCGTAATATACAAAAATATTTCTTTTAAACAAAGGGTATACAAGAAGTTTTTCAAGAACTTCTTGTATACCCTTTTTGCGTGGATGCCTACGCGAATTAAGGCGGGAATAACCAACGAAACAAACAATAAAGTATAATATATATAAGGTAATGAAAAGAAAAACAAATGGTAAGCGGGCCTACATGACACCCGCATGCAGTATTATTGCCGTGCCCATGGAAAGTTTGCTGCTGGGCGAGAGTCCGAGAGTACATCCCGGACAAGGCGGCGGCATCACCGAACACGAGTCAGAACATCGCGATGGCGAATATGATGAAGAAGGCGACGAAGAGTTGCCATAGTGTGGAAACAACGCTTAATTGTGAAT
>NZ_JH114217.1:416276-425008 GCF_000224615.1 Segatella oulorum F0390 | reverse complement strand
ACACACACATTCGAGCGACCGCTCACATCTTATAATTTACACGCGCGATGCGCGCGTAATATACAAAAATATTTCTTTTAAACAAAGGGTATACAAGAAGTTTTTCAAGAACTTCTTGTATACCCTTTTTGCGTGGATGCCTACGCGAATTAAGGCGGGAATAACCAACGAAACAAACAATAAAGTATAATATATATAAGGTAATGAAAAGAAAAACAAATGGTAAGCGGGCCTACATGACACCCGCATGCAGTATTATTGCCGTGCCCATGGAAAGTTTGCTGCTGGGCGAGAGTCCGAGAGTACATCCCGGACAAGGCGGCGGCATCACCGAACACGAGTCAGAACATCGCGATGGCGAATATGATGAAGAAGGCGACGAAGAGTTGCCATAGTGTGGAAACAACGCTTAATTGTGAATCATAAAACAACAGAAAAAGAACGGAAAATGAATTATAAAGTAATCAAACGCTATGTTGCCGACCACTATCGACAGGCCACTTGGGCCTTTGTGGTATTGGCAAGCATAGCAACAACCGCTTGTGTAGATGATTCCGCGAGCGAAGGAAGAGGAACCAATGGCGTTTCAGATGCTGTGCGTTTTAATGTCACCGATGGACAACTTGTTGCTTCGGCCAAACGTGCTGCCGGCCTCACGCGTTCCATTATGCCCGAACCTGTAGCTGCTTCGGTTTTCGAAACCAAAGTGTTGCCTACCGATAATCCCGATTATACCGTGGTGCAAACCACCGTTGAGGGCGTGAATCCCGTTACGCCCACACCAGGCACACGTGCTGTTGTGGCATGGACGCGCGGCCGTTTCTCCTCGACGGGCATGAATGGTACGTCACAAACGGCCATGACCAACCAATGGTTTGACAGCGAACCCACGCAAGGTGACGGGACACTCGATAACCTTCACCGCTGGACATGGCAAAAACCATGGGGACGTTTCTTCGCCATTTATCCCGAAGTGACCAGCTCCTACAGCAAGATAGCACTCTCGCCAGCAGGCCATCTGCCCACACCTTATGTGGATTTTGAGGTCGAGGCCAACGTGCAAAACATGAAGGACTTGATGATTGCACGCTCAAACGATGCGCAATATGTGTCTCAGGGCGATGCACCAGCCACGAGTCTGCAATTCCAACACGCCCTCACGGCTGTGAAATTCTCGGTGGGTGACAACCTTTCATTGGGCACCATCACCAAGATTGAAATCACAGGTGCACTCAGCAAAGGCCGCTACACCATGTCGGATATGCCCATAGCACAAGGCACATGGGCTTATTCCTCCACAGATCGTTCACAAGTTAACAGCCTCGATGGCGTGAGCATTGCCGTGTCACAGACCCCTAATGCAGCCATTGCAGGCACAGATGGTCGCAACTACACGTTCTACATGCTGCCCCAACAGCTGGATGGGCAAAACGTGAAGGCGATGATTTACTACACCACACCCGACAACAAGAAGCATAAACTCACCATTCGTCTCAAAGGACAATGGGAAGCCGGCACCACCAGCGAATATAAACTCTCACAAAGCAACTCTAATTGGCAGTATCACTTCACGGTGACCGATAACAACCTCACGTTTGAACACACCGTGCAACCTGCCGATGTGCAACACTATAAGGTAACCAGCTGGCGCGAAAGTGGCGCAGTGAAGCAGGCTGTGCCTTGGACGGTAACAAAATATGAAGAGTACAATCCCACTACAGGACAATGGACAGATATGGGACCTAACAGCTGGCCCACATGGTTACTCAACTTCACTTATAATGGTCCTGGCGATGCTAATGGCGCAGCCAACGTGGGAAACGTGAACTTATATGCCGTACAGATGCGTAATCACTTGAAAGAATATAATGATGCGCTAAAGAATGCTACGCCAAAGGGCAATGCTGGTTATTATCACAACTTGGCCAATCCGAATGATGGGGGTAACTATATCACGGAGTCTGCCAACAGCTATCTCATCTCAGCACCTGGGCATTACCGCATACCTCTTGTTTATGGTAATGGTGTAAAGAATAATGTAGCCAATAGCAGCGCTTATGTCAGCAGTGCACCTGTGACGCCTTATGCAAGCTATTCGGATGTGATTCTTCACACCTTCCTCGATCATAACAATCAACCCATTACATCTCCATTTATCAATGTGCAGAATAGTGGTAACAAAGCTACACAAGCCAGCATTGTGTGGAGCGACCAGCCTGATTTAATCACCATCGGGAGCAGTCCCATTAAAAACTATCTTGGTGTGGACTATGTGGAGTTTGAAGTGCCCAAAGGCGACGACACCCATGGTATTCGCAGTGGTAATGCAGTGATAGCCGTTAAGAATGCGGCTGGCACCGTGATGTGGTCATGGCATTTATGGTTTGCTAAGCCCGAGGCTCTCAATACCATTGCATGCACCAACCATCAAGGTTACATCTATAAGTTCACTCAAAACACATTGGGTTATGCTTACCTTGCATGGGAAGAAACACCTTATGCACAGGATAGAAAGTGCCGTGTGACGTTACAGCCCACTGCTGGAAATGCCAATAGTAGTCAAAAAGGTATCGTAAATATTATGCTGAAAGCATATTCGAAAAAAGAAGATATTTGTACTTTCTATCAATTTGGCCGAAAAGATGCTATGCCTCGAAAAGACGAAGATGCAAAAGAAGGCTCATTCAGTATAGCACCTGGTCAACAGTCTATAGGAACAACCATTCAGAATCCCGATAAGATGTATTATACGGCAACAGCACTTTATGACCATTATAATAAAACTTATTGGAATACTTGGTCAGCTAACTATGTGCCTGGATGGGATCACGTTTGGAATGATTATCCCGTAGTAAAAACTGTATACGACCCTTGTCCTGCAGGGTTTCATATGCCCCCATCGAATGCAGCCTCAGGATTCACAATAACAGGTGAAGCCAGTACCAATGAATCGGAAATTAACAAGATTGGTGATTTTGATAATGGAGTTCATTTTAAAACGAGTCCATCGGCTACAACCACAATATATTTCCCAGCCTTAGGAAGCCGTTATGGTCGAACTGGTATATGGGGTGGTGGTGCTACGTCGGCTTGGCATTGGTATGCTACTCCTTGGGATGAAAACTCTGGAGCAGAATATGAATTCGGTAATCAGATAGGATGGGGAGCAGCTCCCAAGAATGCTCTTGAGCGTTCAAATGCATTCATAGTTCGTCCAGTGGCAGATTTCAAGCCCAGTCAAGGTGCGACAACACAACCTGTTACGCCAGGTGGTGTGATAGAATGGTAAATAAAAGATGATTGACTGGCGTTTATAAATACAATTTTCAATGATTAAGAATATGAAACAAAGAATATTTTTATGGGGTATGTTGGCTCTCGCTACATCATTTCTTGTTGGTTGCGGGAGTGATGGGATTGTGCCTGCTGCCCAACATTCTCAATACACAACGTTTAGAAGTAGTGGTGGTGCACTTACTCGTGCCCACTACATGCTAAATCACACAAAGGGGACGGGTGCAACAGTAAGTTGGCAACCTGATGACCATCTTTGGTTATATCTGTCAGAAGACTTGCGTTTGAAAGATATTGGTAACAATATTACAACGCTAACTCCCCAAGCCAATTTTTATTTTCCTTCGGGTTATGAACGTAACTCTTATAAGGTAGATTTCTTAGGACATACGGCTAATACCGATGGGCGTTATATAAATATCAATGCACAGCACTATCAAAATGTCCCCAATAATACCGATCACATGCGCTATAACGGCGACTGTGCTGAGGGTACTGCAACAAAGGTGGCAGGACAGGATAATCTTTACGAGGTAACTTTTACTCATTTGCCTACTTATCTTTGTATTATGCCCTACAATTCAGATGATGTTGTTCGGACAGGTGCTGTAATAAAGAATGTGAAAGTACTTTCAAATAATCCGATTAGAGGACGTTTCGATGTAGGGCAATATGGTTTGGATGTCAACCATGGCACTAACTTAGCCAATGACATAGAAGTGGTTTTGAATAATCCAAATGGTTTCCCTATGGACAATGCTACAATGGATCAGGCCAAGAATGCCGTCTATGTAGTGATGCTTCCAGGCTGGCACGACCTCACTATAGAGTTCTATTATACATCGCCGAAGTTCCCAGGGCAAACACTTTGTGCAAGAAGGAATATCGGCAACCGCGAATATAAGGCAAACTCGATGACCGATGTTGTGGCAGATATTGCCAACTACTATGGTGCTAACAACGAGTATATTGCTGTGGGCGGTGAAGTTTCTTTAGCTAAGAAGCGCAGTGGGGTTCATGTATATGCAGACAGCACTTGGAATGGCCTATTAAACAATAAGATGAAAAAATGATGAAAACAAGTATTATAATCGTGTTTTGTGTTGTCTCTTCTGCGTTCCTCTTCTCTGGTTGTAGCAGTGAGGGCACGGAGGTTGCGAGCGCTCCAACTTCATTGGATGGACGTAAATACACTACATTCTTTAGTGAAGGAAACGCTATTACACGTGCGGATCATATCAGAGATCACACTGTAGGGACGACAGCGTTGCCCTATTGGGAACCAGGTGATGAAGTATGGATGTATATGGGACCAACTTGGCGCATCAGAAGCCTTGGCAGTGATATCACAGCTGAGAGTCGAACGGCGAAGTTTTATTTTCCTGCAGGCTTGAACGATGCTACTTATCGCGTGCACTATTTGGGTGCGCCTGGTAATGATGGAATTCATGTAACGATTCCTGCACAGCAGAATGACCTCTTGCCTAATGCGTCAGGCCATTTAGCACAGCATGGCGATTGTGGTGAAGCTACGGCTGTACGCAATCCCAATAAGGCAGGCATCTATAGCATGACATTTAAGCGTCTGCCTGCCTACTTGTGTGTTTTACCCTATAACACGAGTCGTCCTAATGCACAGTGGGGTGAGTCTGTAGTGCAAAAGATAGTTGTTGAATCGGATAATATTATTACAGGAACTTATGATGTGGGACAATTTGGACTCGATCCTGCACATGCAACCAATACGGGTAAGCGTATTGAATGCACAGTAAAGGCGGGTTCTATTTTCACCATTTACGATAGCGTTCAGTTGTGGGCTAATGCAGTTTATATTGCAATTCCTCCAGGATGGCACAGACTCACATTCTATGTTTATTTCAAATCACCTACGCAGGGAGATATTTTTGTCATGCGAACAGCTAATTCACGTGAATACAAGGCCAACACAATGTCGGATGTGAAAATTGATTTAGCAGATTATCGCACGGCTAGTAACAATCCTATTGTAAATAGTGGTGTACTTGATTTAGCAAAAAAACATCAAGCCATCGAGGTGACCAGTGATGAAGATTGGAATGGAATGTTTAACGATTAAAACAGAACAATAATGCAAAAAACAATAGTATTCTTTGCACTTACAGCTGCTTTCTTTTTCAGTTGTAGCAATGATGATATAGAGCAGTCCCATCAGATAGATGAAAGCCAATATACAACTTTTGTTGCGATGAATCAAGCTGCTACACGTGCTGATTATATCCTTTGGCATTCGGTGGGGAGTAATGCGCAGCCATGTTGGCAGCAGGACGATAAATTATGGCTTTACATGAACCCGACTTGGCGTGTACCAAGTGTTGGAAACAATATTCCTTCCGGCCAAGTGTGGGATCGTGCGAATTTTTATTTTCCACAGGGATATGGAGCTGACTCCTATAAGGTGAACTACTTGGGGAGTTCTGCTGATGGTATACATGTTTCTTTTCCTGCACAACAATGGAATCTCTTACCAAATTCTACTGCACATTTGAGACTTACTGGCGATTGTGCAGAAGCAACTGCTACACGTGTCCCTGGAAAGTTGGGTGTTTACACCATGGCGTTTAATCGTTTACCAGCCTATTTATGTATTCTCCCTTATATTTCAGATGAATATTCTTATTTAACTTCAGTGATGAAACGTGTTGTGATTAAATCCGATAAGGTGATTAGCGGTACATTTGATGTTGGACAATTTGGCTTAGATCCAGCTCATGCCACTAACACTGGAACGACTTTGGACTGTTATTTTGCAGGAACTGCTTCAGCATGGGTTTATACGGATGTCAACATATACCATAATGCAATGTATATAGCGATTCCTCCAGGGCATCACAACCTGACGATAGAAGTTTATTGTCACTCCGATCGTAGAGGTGATTTTAATGCATCACGCACTATTGGTTGGCGTTGGTATGGTGCTAATACGCTCACAGATATCAAATTTGATGTCGCTGAGAACATAGGTGCTAGTCACAACAACATCAATGCTGGTGCAACGATTGCCACGGCGAAGAAGACGCGTGGTGTAGAGGCTGTGGTAGACACTACTTGGAATGGAACGTTTGACCAATAAAACAGAACAGAATATGAAACGAAATATATTTTTATTTTCCGTCACAGCACTTACAATGTTGCTGTTAAGCAGTTGTTCTAACGAGGTGGATAGCCATGTGGATGGGAACACACTGCTACAGACAGATACTATCTGTCGTACTACTTTCACTTGTGAGACTACGCCCACCACGCGTGCCAAGCTGATGTGGCACAGCGGAACAGCCAATAATGGTGCCGCTGTGCATTGGGAAGTGGGCGACCAAATATGGGTGTATGAATCTTATGGTAATCGTATTGCCAGCACGGGTAGCAATATTACGGCGACTCAAGCCGATGCGAAATTTTATTTCCCATGGCTCTTCCGTGCCAATAGTTATAAGGTGAACTACCTTGGGCACCCTTCAAACACCGATGGAAAGGGGCTAACCATTAGGGGACAAGTGTGGCAAGGCGTAGCTGACCAAACCGACCATTTGAAGTATTATGGTGACTGTGCGGTGGGCACCGCGACGAAAGTGACCAACAAAACGGGGCAATACACTGTTCGTTTTACCCATTTGCCCGCTTTCCTCAACATTCTTCCATACTCTACGAATGCGCTCATTCGTGGTGGCATGGTGTTAAAGAAAGTGGTGATTAAGTCGAGCAATCCCCTCACGGGTGTGTTTCCCGACGTGGGTAGTTATGGTTTAGACCTTGGGCACGCTACGAACACGGGTAAGCAAATCGAAATTTTCTTAAACAATGGCAATGGTTTTGCGGTGGATAACGACCAAGTGAACCAATGGCGCAACGGCATTTATTGCGTGATGGTGCCTGGTTGGCACGACCTCACCATTGAATATTATTGCACGTCGCCCATCACGAGCATGCCGTTGAAATTCATTAAAATCATTGGTGCGCAAAACTACGCGGCCAACACGATAACGAATATCACGGCCGACTTCTCGGCAATGCAGTTCGATTTCAAATATTATTTGTGGGATGCAGGCGAAGGCCATGACATCTTTGAAGGCTATGCGCCTAATTATTGGAACTGGACAACGTTACAGTTTGCATGGCCAACGGCCAGCACTGATGCTCGCATCAACAACCAGCGGCGAGTGGATGCTGCCGAGCAGTCGGCAAAATTTGCTCCCAATCTGAACCAAGCCATTTGGTATGCTGAGTCAGCTCCCTACTATGAACGCGATATTCTGTGGTGGCATGGTGGCAATCAAGGTCAGGGTGGCTTGTGGCTTAAAAAGCTTTCTGTGATTGCACAGCAGAATGGACGAAGCGAAGCAAGCTTGGCGCAATCGGATAGAACAGGCAAGGATTATACGCAACGAGCAAATCAGTTTACGATCGTGAAGCGATATTACATAGCAGCGGGTCGCCCTGCTGATATTCAAAACTATTTCTTTGTTCCAGCAATGGGGTGTTTTGGTTATGTTGGTGGGCAAGGTGTTCTTACAGGTAGCTATTCTGCTTATTGGCTATCGACCACTTATCATGAATTTGGCTACACGGGAAATGCTTATACGTTTAATTTCACTAGAACAGGGCTGGCTAATACTATCGATATAAAACCAGAAAGCATGTCGCAGAATGCCTTGCCT
This sequence comes from Segatella oulorum F0390, assembly GCF_000224615.1. NCBI lineage: Bacteria > Pseudomonadati > Bacteroidota > Bacteroidia > Bacteroidales > Prevotellaceae > Segatella > Segatella oulorum. Next base: position 417,023 of record NZ_JH114217.1, on the reverse strand, counting down.
GTATTCAATGCACAATAAAACATCATCCCTTAGATAAAGAGAGTTTATTTATCGGGCGCACAGCTGTGCGCCCGATATTTGTTTTTGTGTGCTCATGTTTTCGGTGTGGAGTTGGATGAGGGTAAGGGAAGGTAGCAATGCAAGAAAAAGTGTGCTGCGTACCCTACGTCGCACACTTTTATTTGGCAAAAGCTTGTTGAGGAGGGAGGGTATTGGTTTAGGACTGCTTCTGTGCTGGCTTCAACAACAATATGGTTTGGTGTCGTTGGGCAACAGCGCCGGAAGCTTTGTCGTAAATGCCTATCCCGTGAGCGTACACTATGACGATGTGCTGCTTATTTTCATCACTGTGCTCGCCGTTGGCTGGCTCTCGGTGTGGTATCCCGTTCGGGTGATGAGTAAAAATATAGAAAGGGTTTAACCCATAGCAGATACCGTTCGGGCGGTGTAAGCTTTTTTCTTGGATTTTACTTACGCATTTCACCCAGAGACTGTAAAGCTTGTTGTTTCACTATACTTTCAATCTGAGCATCATAAGCATACACTTTTTCCTTTTTCCTGCCATCTTGCCATTTTTCTTTAAATATTTTCGCCTTCTTTCATTAAAAAGCATTAACTTTGTCGGCAGATTCTTTATTTTATTTGAATGTATAGTTTATATGATGGTAGCGTTTCAACATATTACGTTTTTTAGCATAAATTGTTTGGTAGAACCAAATAATTGTGTAACACACACACACACACACA
>NZ_JH114217.1:402316-415941 GCF_000224615.1 Segatella oulorum F0390 | reverse complement strand
ACACACACACACACACACATTCGAGCGACCGCTCACATCTTATAATTTACACGCGCGATGCGCGCGTAATATACAAAAATATTTCTTTTAAACAAAGGGTATACAAGAAGTTTTTCAAGAACTTCTTGTATACCCTTTTTGTGTGGATGCCTACGCGAATTAAGGCGGGAATAACCAACGAAACAAACAATAAAGTATAATATATATAAGGTAATGAAAAGAAAAACAAATGGTAAGCGGGCCTACACGACACCCGCATGCAGTATTATTGCCGTGCCCATGGAAAGTTTGCTGCTGGGCGAAAGTCCGAGAGTACATCCCGGACAAGGCGGCGGTATCACCGAACACGAGTCAGAACATCGCGATGGCGAGTATGATGAAGAAGGCGACGAAGAGTTGCCATAGTGTGGAAACAGCGCTCTATTGTGAAGCATAAAACAACAGAAAAAGAACGGAAGATGAATCATTATGTAATTAAACGCTTTTTTGCATGCCCTTGTCGAAAGGCTGCATGGACTTTTGTGGTGCTGGCAACTTTGACAACAACGGCCTGCGTTGACGAAGATAACGCGGCGGGAAATGGAAAGAAAGGCGTTTCGGATGCCGTGCGCTTCAATGTCACCGATGGTCAGGCAGAAGCCTCGGCCAAGCGAGCTGCAGGCCTCACACGCTCGATTATGCCCGAACCCGTAGCCGCTTCGGTCTTCGAAACCAAAGTGTTGCCTACCGACAACCCTGATTATCAAGTGGTGCAAACCACTGTTGAGGGCGTAAACCCCGTTACTCCCACACCAGGCACACGTGCTGTTGTGGCATGGACGCGTGGCCGTTTCTCCTCATCGGGCATGAATGGAACAGCACGAACAGCCATGACCAACCAATGGTTTGACTGCGAACCCACGCAAGGCGACGGAACACTCGACAACCTTCACCGCTGGACATGGCAAAAGCCATGGGGACGTTTCTTCGCCGTTTATCCCGAAGTGACCAGTTCCTACAGCAAGATAGCGCTCTCGCCAGCAGGCCATCTGCCTACACCTTATGTGGATTTTGAAGTCGAGGCCAACGTGCAAAACATGAAGGACTTGATGATTGCACGATCAAACGATGCGCAATATGTGTCTCAGGGCGATGCACCAGCCACGAGTTTGCAATTTCAACACGCCCTCACAGCTGTGAAATTCTCGGTGGGCGACAACCTTTCGTTGGGCACCATCACCAAGATTGAAATCACAGGTGCGCTCAGTAAAGGTCGCTACACCATGTCGGATATGCCCATAGCACAAGGCACATGGGCTTATTCCTCCACCGATCGTTCACAAGTTAACAGCCTCGATGGCGTGAGCATTGCCGTGTCGCAGACCCCTAATGCAGCCATTGCAGGCACCGATGGTCGCAACTACACGTTCTACATGCTGCCCCAACAGCTGGACGGGCAAAACGTGAAGGCGATGATTTACTACACCACACCCGACAACAAGAAGCATAAACTCACCATTCGTCTCAAAGGACAATGGGAAGCCGGCACCACCAGTGAATATAAACTCTCGCAAAGCAACTCTAATTGGCAGTATCACTTCACAGTGCCCGAGACCAGCTTAGAGTTTGCTTACAATGAAGCTACACCAAAACCTTTCCACGTAATCAGCTGGCGTGAAAATGGAACGATTAAACAACCCGTAGCTTGGAAGGTGACGAAAATGGAGGCAATGAACCCCGATACAGAGCAATGGGAAGATTTAAATATGACTCGTCCTGCATGGCTCACCAATTTAATCATACAAGGATTGGGCGATGCCAATGGTGCGGCTCAGGCTTGCAACACCACGGTTCAGCCCGAAGCGCTTATCGATAAAAAAGCCATTTATAACCAAGAATTGAAAGCAGCACCCGAAGTGGGAAGCCCAACGAGGTATTGGAACTTGGCCAACCCCATTGATGGTGGCGACCTTAACATTGAGACAGCCAACTGCTATGTTATCTCTGCACCAGGCTATTATCGCATACCTTTAGCTTATGGTAATGGTGTGAAAGCCAGCACGGGTGTAGAAGGACTCAATGGTACCAGTGTCAACAAATTCTCTTATCTCTATAATGGTGTGCGTCCATTCCCTGCCGTTCCTGCAAAGTTGGCAGTGATGGAGCATCTTGTCGACCACGAGGATAAACTCATCACGAGTCCTTACATCAACGAGCAGATGGCACCCTCCACATTATATCCCTCAAGAGCCACCACACCCGTGACGCAAGCACATTATTCATGGAGCGACATTCTCCCCAGCCCCATTGAAGGCAATGCGAGTGAACCTAATGGCGCATTCACCATTCAAGGCTCGGGCAAAAACATGTTCATCGCTTTCCACGTGACACGCGAGAACATTCAAAGTGGCAATGTTACCATCAATGTTTGTAACGTTGGCAACACAACCATGTGGTCCTATCATTTGTGGTTTGCACAAAAGAAAGATGTGCAGCCAGTCATCGTTAAGCTCCACTCTGGCGCTTATTATAAAATCATGCGTCGCGCGCTGGGCAACCGCTATGTGGACTGGCGTGAGACCAGCTACCTGGACGACCGCAAAGTGCGTCTCACTCTCAAACCCAACATAGGAAACGCCAGCCAACCCAGTGTGGCCTATGTCACCATCACACACAAGGCCGAAATCATTCGCGACTTCAGCCCCATGCTTTATCAGTTTGGCCGTAAAGACCCCTTCCCTGGGCACGGACAATATGTAACATGGAATGCTTCCAATGCTTATGGGGGTCGAACAGTGGGCTTTGGTGCACTCTTCCCATGGGTGATGTTCCCGATGGTTAACAGTGCTGCAGGTACGGGGAATGAATGGGGATGGACGAAGGATACGTCTTATCTTAACCTGTGGTCGATGAATAACTGTGAGGCCTCATTCAATGGCAACGAGGTGATAAAGACCATCTACGACCCTTGTCCTGCAGGTTTCGAAATGCCCACATCGCTGGCCTTCACCGGCTTTACCACAACGGGTGAAAATTCAAACACGCCATCCGAATACAATGTGCGCCGCTATCGAGGCTGGCACAATGGCTGGTTCTTCAAAACAGCCGATGCACAAACACCGTTGCTCTTTATCGGCGCAACGGGAGCTTTGGATCACTCTTCGGGTAACTTTGTACCAGCTGCACAAGGCACCTATTGGACCGCTATTCCATTGAGTGGCAACACGGGCTGTGACTTCGTCATCACCGAAAATTTCATTATGCCTAAAGGCAACGACCATGCTTCGATGGCTTATGCCATTTGGCCAGCCTACGAGCGTCCCAACAAGCATGGCGCTACCAACGAACGCATGCAAAGTGGCGGTGTCATTCGCTGGTAAGACACATGCGCCATAAAATTATCAATGATTAAATCATTCTTAACAATGAAAAGAAGTTTTAGTTTAATAATCTCGTTTGCTGTGGCAGCGCTACTCTTGGTAGCCTGCAACAGCGACGATAACTTGCCTGTTGACAAGACCGAAGTAGGCAAGATTGACAAATCGAAATATACAACACTCACCACGGTAAATGATGGGATGACACGCTCACACTACATCATCAACCATACACTCAACAACGGTGCCGATGTTTGGTGGCAACCCGGCGACAAATTGTGGCTCTATATCTTGGACAACCTGCGCATCGGCAGTGTCACAAGTAACCTCACGACAGGTTCGCCCACAGCCGAATTCTATTTCACCTACGACTTCGATCAGCCACAGTATAAAGTGAACTATTTAGGCAACCAAAATAGCACCGATGGTTATTTCGTAACGTTTGGTGAATATCAATGGCAATATCCACCCAACAACACCGACCACCTGCAGAATGTGGGCGACTGCGCCGAAGGGACGGCTACACGCATAGTGCAAGGACAATATACTGTGCGCATGCACCGCTTGCCTGCCTACCTCTGTATCATGCCCTATTGTTCTGACCCCGATCTCCGCACAGGCGCTATCCTCAAGAGCGTAACCATTACGGCCGACAACGCCTTGCGCGGGAAGTTTGATGTGGGTCGCTATGGTCTCTTCGACAGAACCCACGCCCAAGGCTTAGGCAATAACATCAACATGGTGCTCAATGGAGGCAATGGTTTCTCGGTTGACAATGCCACGGAAGACCAAAACCGCAATGCTATCTTCACGGTGATGTTGCCAGGCTGGCACGTGCTCACGTTGACCTTCGATTTCACGTCGCCCAAAATCCCTGGACAGACGCTGCGAGCTGTTAAAACACTCAACAACATCGACTATCATCCCAACACAATGACCGACATCGTGGCCGACGTGGCCAATTATTATAATGCTGACAACAACTTGATTGGCGATGGCGGAACGATTGCATTTTCGAAGAAACAAACAGGTGTCACAGTGCGTACACACAAAAATTGGGAAACATTGTTCAACAAAGAAAGTAAATAATATATGAAAAGAAATATAGGTTTATGGGCTACTGCCGCATTACTCTTTTGCAGTTGTGCCAACGATGTAAGTGACAGCGTCACCCAGCCAATCGATGAGAGCCAATACACCACCTTCATGGCACGCGATGGTGGTCTCACACGAAATCCATATATATGGGATAACAACAACAACACTTGGACGCCTCACTGGCAGCAAGACGACCGCTTATGGCTCCACGTCTCTGAAAATGATCGCGTGGGCAGCATCGGCAACAACATTGCAGCAGGTGCAGTGGTACAGCAAGCTAAGTTCTATTTCCCTGCAGGCTACAATAATGCCACCTATGGCGTGCACTATTTGGGTCACTCCTCACGCACTGATGGCCGTTATGTCACCATCAATCCCTCACAGTGGCAAGGCTATCCCTACAACAACGACCACATTCGCTACGTGGGCGATTGTGCCTTTGGTGTAGCCTATCGCAATGCAGCCAAGGCAGGCGTCTACGATGTAAAGTTCACCCGCTTGCCTGCTTATCTCTGCATCATGCCCTATTGCTCCGACGAGTCAATACGTAATGGTGCGATGTTAAAGATGGTACGCATCTATTCTAACAACGCCATCACAGGCAAGTTTGACATCGCCATGCATGGCCTCGATACCAGCTTCGGCAGCGACTTAGGCACCTACATTGAATCAGGATTAGGCGTGGGCAATACAGGGTTCCCCGTGAACAACGCCGCTATCAATAAGCCCTTAAATGCCATCTTCATCGTACTGGTTCCCGGTATTCATAATCTCGTACTCGAAATGAATATCACTACATCGAAAGGCGACTTCCGTGCCGTTCGCGTATTGGGGAATTATGACTATAAACCCAACACCATGACCAACATTGTAGCCGATGTAGCCAACTATTATAACAGCAACAACGAAAATATTGGTGCCGGTGGAAGTGTGGCAACGGCTAAAAAAGGTACAGGAGTAGAAGTGGAAACTGATAAGCAATGGGATGGTTCATTTAATCAATAAAACGACAAGACAATGAAAAGAAACATATTTTTAATGGTGGCAGCAGCAGTTTCCATCATGCTGTTGGGCAGTTGCAATAGCGAGGTGGCCGACGATGCCAACGCAAGCGTAGCGAAAATTGATACCACACACTGCACCACCTTTGTGATTAAAGAGACGCCAACCACACGCGTATCCATCACGGGGCATGTACCCAATGGTGGTGCCGTGGTGAACTGGATTCCCGATGATAAACTTTGGTTGCGCACACCTGCCGATGCACGCATTGGCAGTATGGGCAACAACCTCACGGGCGTATCGCCCTGGGCAAAGTTCTATTTCCCTGCTGGTTACAACGATGCCACCTATCAAGTGAACTATTTGGGGCATACCACGCGCACCGATGGCCGACATGTCACCATCCATCCGTCGCAATGGCAAGGCGTACCCAACAACACCGACCATTTGCAATATGTGGGCGACTGTGCCGAGGGCGTGGCCTATCGCGATGCCAACAAAGCCGGTATCTATAATCTCAGCTTGCGCCATCTTCCCGCCTATCTCTGCATTCTGCCCTATTGCAACAATGAAGTCATCCGTCCTGGCGCAAAGGTTACCAAAATCGTCGTACGTTCTGATAATGCCATCACGGGCACGTTTGATGTGGCGGCAAGTAAATTCGCAGCAGGCACCAACTTAGGCACACAGATTGAGAACGCCCTCAATGGAGGCAATGGTTTCTCATTAGAAAACAATGTCCCCAACCAAGCCCTCAATGCCGCTTACTTTGTGATTATGCCAGGAGTGCACACATTGTCGATTGATTATTATTACACATCGCCACAGATGGCTTTGCCGATGAAGTTTACCAAGAAAATGGCTGCACGCGATTATCGTGCGAACACTATGACTGATATTTATGCCAACCTAAATGCGATGAATTTTGGTGTAAAGTATTACATGTGGGATGCTATCGATGATGTTTATGCAGGCGTACCACAGTATATTGGAGCGCCGCTTGACAAACCAACCAGCAATACCGACTCCCGTTGGTATAATGAGCTTGGTGGCTATCAGGTAGCACAACATTCTGCAAAATCGGCACCCAATATTGCACAAGCATCATGGTATACAACTGCTACAACATTTATTGATAGGCTCACGCCTTGGACGATCAATGGTGAACAAGGATATGGTGGAATGTGGATAAAAAAACTGTCAGCAATAGCCGGACAGCATCATGTCAGCCTTGACTATATGGCTGTAAAGGATCAGAATGGCAGAAATGCCGCAGAGTATGCAGCATCACATGGTACAGGAACTATATATTCTAGTATCAGCAATGCCCAGATAGCCAAGTGGGAAGATCAAAGTACTTTTGTGTGGCAGGATGAATATGGTGATAAATATTATGAGAGTGTTAGCAATTATTTTTTCCTACCGGGAGCAGGTAATTCCCCTTGGGGTAGTGATAATAAATATAGAGGGGCACATTATTGGGACAACCGTGGTATATATGGTGGCAATCGAGACTGCTCTTACTGGTTATCAAGTGGACAAGGAGGCGATGCTTATATACTATCTTTCTTGTTGCCGGAAACAAGTGAGTATAAATCACCATTAATTATTAAGAAGGCCGCAAAGAATACGCTTCTACCCGTGATGTATCCCGTACAATAGCATAGCATGCTAAATAATAATAACTCAAGGCGCCACAACGAAATCTGTGGCGCCTTTGTTTATAGTTGCAGCGCCTTAGATTCTTTCACGGACGTGCACGCTCTATTTGCCCCTTACGTCACGCCAGTCATGCGCACAAGACAACCCCATCATGGTAATGGCATACCACATCGTTTAGTGGAAGCTATCAAACGTGCAATCGCGCCGAGATTGACAGGTTAGCAACAGATGGGCAATGCCTCTGCCAACCACCCAAACGCAGAAATGTGTTCGGGAGAAGGCTCTACCGGCATATTCAAACGAAAAGAAATGGGAAATGGGCAATTTTTGTGGGCATGTTTCAGTTTTGTGTGCGAAAAATCGTACTTTTATGAGGTTTGTTGTAATCGACCAGAGGAAATATCTCTCAACGACAATCTTTTGCAAAAGGAAGTAATAGGCACGACTGTTAGCAAACAATTCTCATGATGTTTTATTCTATAAGGTGTTTTCAAACATAGAAATGCAGATTTTCGGCAAGAATGTCCCGTGCATATCAAGAAAATTATGTAAGTTTGCAGCTATGCAAGAAGTAACGAAGCAAGAGCAGCCGCGGTGGAATGGCATACTTGTGGAGGTGTTTTCCACCTTTATCTCGTTTTGTACGCGTCATCAGTTGCGCTATTTTTGCGCGGGTGGGACGGCTATTGGTGCCGTGCGCCATCAAGGAATGATACCTTGGGATGATGATATTGACGTGTGCATGCCGCGTCCCGACTACGAAAGGTTCAGGCAATTGTGGCATGAGCAGCCTGTGGAGGACTATGAGTTGATAGGGCCTGAAAGCGATGATGCCTATCCACTACCTTCGCTTAAGTTGTGCAATGCGCACACGACGCTCGTCGAATTTGCCGAGATTCCGTGCCTGACGGGGCTGTATATCGACATTTTTCCTGTGGATGGCGCGCCTAACGATGACGCTGAGGCCCTGCAGTTGCTGCGTCGTTATCAGCGGCTAAAAAACCGGTTGAGCGCCATCAGCCATCACTATTCGTTTGCTAAATACATGGGGTTGTTGGCTCAGCCGCAGCAATGGGGGCAGTTTTGTTACAAGACGATAGGTTTTCTGTGGCGGAAAGGCTATCGCCAACGGTTGCTCAAGCAGATGAGTGCCATCAGCAGCAGCTATGCTTTCGACCATGGTGAGCGCGTGGTGGTGTATGCGGGTTCGTATGGGGCGCGTGAAATCTTTCCCAAATCATGGGTTGAAACGCAGATTATGGGCACGTTTGAAGGGCTGCAAGTGGCGCTGCCCCAATGCACAGACGCTTATCTGAGCCACTATTTCGGCGACTACATGCAGTTGCCACCCGAGGCAGAACGTGTGGCCAAGCACGCCAAAGCCTATTTTAATTTGAATGAGCGCAAGTCGTTCGCAGAAGTAAAACATCAAATAAAGTAACATGAATTATGCATTATTGATTGCCGGCGGCAGCGGAAACCGCATGGGACAAGAGATTCCCAAACAGTTTATACACGTGGACGATTGTCCGATTATTGTGCACACGATGAAGGCTTTTGAGCGCCATCCCGACATTGAAGCCATTGCAGTGGTGTGTTTGGAAGGTTGGGAAACGGTGTTGCGCTCGTATGCCAACCAGTTTTCGATTACCAAACTGCGGTGGATTTTCAAAGGCGGCGAAACGGGGATGGAGTCGATTCACAACGGCATCTATGGGCTGAAGGCCGAGGGATGCAACGACGATGACCTCATTCTGGTGCACGATGGTGTGCGCCCGTTGGTGTCGCAAGACATCATTTCGTCGAACATTGCCACGTGTAAACGCTTCGGCAACGCCATCACGGGCATTCAATGTCGGGAGGCCATCTTGGTGAGCGACGACGGTTTCAACGCCGAAAAAAGTATTCCGCGCGACAAACTCATTCGCACCCAAACGCCCCACACTTTCCCTTTGGGCGAGCTTCTTGCTGCACACGAGGCCGCCAAGCAACGCGGCATCACCAATTCGGTGGCCACATGCACGTTGATGGCCGAACTGGGTGGCCACAAGATGTATATCGTTCCGGGATCGGAGCGCAACATTAAAATCACAACTGTTGAGGATTTGGAGATTTTAAAGGCGCTGATGCACACGCAGAAAGACACATGGTTGAAATGAAAAGCTATGCGGAAGACTTGCGCGCCATCGCTCAGGAGCCGTTGCCCTGGGCGCAGATAGCGGGCAAATCGGTGTTGGTGGCCGGTGCGACGGGCTTGGTTGGGGCTGCCCTTGTAGAAGCATTATTGGCCTTGCCCGTGCCCATTGAGGTATATGCAGCGGGGAGGAATGCTGAGCGGGCTGCGGCATGGTTTGCGGCTTATGCCGACAACCCACGGTTCCATTTCGTGCAGATGGACGTGTGTCAGCCCATCCAGGGCGCACAGCCCTTCGACTATATCCTCGATACGGCCAGCAGTGCCAATCCAAAAAGCTTTGCCACACAGCCTGTGGAGGTGATGCTTTCGAACTTCGAAGGTGTGAGAAACCTGTTGGACTATGGGCTGCTTCACGGCATGCAACGCTTTCTCTACGTGTCGACGGGCGAGATTTATGGCGAGGGAGCGGGGAACTTCTCCGAGCATGACAGTGGCTATGTGGACTGCGCCACGCCACGCGCATGCTATCCTTCGGCCAAACGTGCGGCCGAGAGCTTGTGCGTGGCTTATGCTGCCGAACACCGAGCCGACGTGGTTATCGCACGCCTCTGCCATGTTTATGGACCGCGTTTCACCGAGCACGACAACCGCGTCTACGCCCAATTCCTACGCAACATCGCGGCCGGCAACAACCTGGTTTTAAAGAGCTCGGGGCAGCAGTTGCGCTCTTGGTGCTACGTGGTCGATGCCGTTCGCGCCCTGCTCTATGTGCTGTTGAAGGGCGAACGCGCAGCAGCCTATAACGTGGCCGACCCCAACTCGGTGTTCACCATCCGCCAGCTGGCCGACACCTTGGCCGCGTTGAGTGGGAAACGCGTGGTGATGGCCGAAGCATCGGCAACCGAAAAGCAAGGTGGCACACCCATCACCTTAGCCACTTTCAACACCGAAAAGCTACAAAGTCTGGGCTTCACGATTGAGGGAACATGGCAGGAAAAACTGCAAAAGACGCTCGAAGCCTATATCCGTTAGCCGAATGTCTCCGTTTCGGTTGACGCTAATATAAAGTTATGCCAGCACTTCCCCGTTTCGGTTGACACGAGCATAAGGTTATGCCAGCACTTCCCCGTTTCGGTTGACGCAAGCATAAGGTTATGCTAACCATTCCTTGTTCCGGTTGATGAAAGCATAAGGTTATGCCAGCACTTCCCTGTTTCAGTTGATGTGAGCATAAGGTTATGCCAGCACTTCCCCGTTTCGGTTGATGCGAGCATAAGGTTATGACAGCACTTCCCCATTTCGGTTGACGCGAGCATAAGGTTATGCTAACCATTCCCCAAATCGGATGAAGGTGTCCGGAGCTTCGGACTATCGTTCCCCAAATCGAATTATCGTTCACGGGCCTTCTGACAAGTCCATTCGCGTTAAACTATCTAAAAACAAGGCCCACTAACGATTAATTTGATAACTTCGTGGCATTGACAAACAAATAACGAACCTTAAAACAGAGATTTTATAATGACAATTCCAACCGTTTTTTGGCTTGTGCCGATAGCATCTGTGACAAGCCTGTGTATGGCGTGGTACTTCTTCCGCCAAATGATGAAAGAAGAAGAGGGTAATGAACGCATGATTGAGATTGCCTCGCATGTCAGGAAGGGCGCGATGGCCTATCTCAAGCAGCAATACAAAGTGGTGGGTGCGGTGTTCGTCGTGCTCGCTGTGCTGTTTGCCTTCATGGCCTATTACTTGAAGATACAAAATCCCTGGGTGCCCGTGGCTTTCCTCACCGGCGGTTTCTTCTCGGCTTTGGCCGGTTTCTTTGGCATGAAGACCGCCACCTATGCTTCGGCACGCACGGCCAATGCTGCACGTAAGGGCTTGGACAAGGGGTTGAAAGTGGCCTTTCGCAGCGGCGCCGTCATGGGGCTCGTGGTGGTAGGCTTAGGTTTGTTGGACATCGCGCTGTGGTTTTTCATCCTCAACGCCGTCTATGCCGACTCGCCCTTGGCACTTGTAACCATCACCACCACGATGCTCACCTTCGGCATGGGCGCATCGACGCAGGCGCTGTTTGCACGTGTTGGCGGCGGCATCTATACCAAAGCGGCCGACGTGGGCGCTGACTTGGTGGGCAAGGTGGAAGCCGATATTCCCGAAGACGACCCGCGCAACCCCGCCACCATCGCCGACAATGTGGGCGACAACGTGGGCGACGTAGCCGGCATGGGCGCCGACCTCTACGAGAGCTATTGCGGCAGCATCCTCTCCACCGCCGCCTTAGGTGCCACGGCCTTCGCGCTGTCGCCCGACCTTCAGCTGCGTGCCGTCATTGCACCGATGCTCATTGCCGCCGTGGGCATCTTCCTTTCGCTCATCGGCATCTTCTTGGTGCGCACCAAGGAAGGCGCTTCGATGAAAGACCTTCTGCGCGCCTTGGGCATGGGCACCAACGTCAGTGCAGCGCTCATCGCCGTGGCCTCGTTTGCCATCCTCTATCTGTTGGGTATGAGCAACTGGCTGGGCTTGGCGTTCTCGGTTCTGACCGGCTTGGTGGCCGGCGTCATCATCGGGCAGGCCACCGAATATTACACCTCGCAGAGCTACCGTCCCACCCAACGCATCGCCGAAGCCAGCCAGACAGGTGCCGCCACAGTGCTCATCAAAGGTTTGGGCACCGGCATGATCTCCACCTGCATCCCCGTGCTCGTCATTGCCATAGCCATCATGCTGAGCTATCTTTTTGCCAACGGATTTAATTTGGACATGCGCGCCGATGCTATTGCCACCGGTCTCTATGGCATTGGCATTGCCGCCGTGGGCATGCTCTCAACCCTCGGCATCACCTTGGCTACCGACGCCTATGGACCGATTGCCGACAATGCCGGCGGCAATGCCGAGATGAGCGGTTTGGGCGAGGAAGTGCGCCATCGCACCGACGCTTTGGATGCCTTGGGCAACACCACCGCCGCCACCGGTAAAGGTTTCGCCATCGGCAGCGCGGCCCTCACGGCCTTAGCCCTGCTGGCATCGTATATCGAAGAAATCAAGATGGCCATGGTGCGTGCCATGGAGAAGGGGCAGACCTTCATCGACATGGCCGGCCAAGCGTTTGATCCCCACACGGCCACCATGCCCGACTTCATGGCCTATTTTCAAGTCAACCTCATGAATCCACGCGTGCTCATCGGCGTGTTTATCGGTGCAATGGCGGCCTTCCTCTTCTGCGGTCTGACCATGGGTGCCGTGGCCCGCGCCGCACAAGCCATGGTTGAAGAGGTGAGGAGGCAATTCAACGAAATCAAAGGCATCCTGTCGCATGAGGCGGAACCCGATTACGGCCGTTGCGTAGAAATCTCCACCCGCAGCGCACAAGCCGAGATGATTGTGCCCGGCCTGCTCGCCATTGCCATCCCCATCGTGGTGGGCATGCTGCTCGGCGTGGCCGGCATCTTGGGTCTGCTGGCCGGCAGTTTAGCCACCGGGTTCACCTTAGCCGTGTTCATGGCCAACGCCGGCGGTGCATGGGACAATGCCAAAAAGATGGTCGAAGAGGGGCACTTCGGCGGCAAAGGTTCGCCCTGTCACAAGGCCACCGTCGTGGGCGACACCGTGGGCGACCCCTTTAAAGACACCTCGGGGCCCAGTCTCAACATTCTCATCAAACTCATGTCGATGGTGAGCATTGTGATGGCCGGCCTCACCATCGCTTTCCTATAAAAGCTGGCACAAGCCCCGTTGCAAACCATGAAAGGCGTTCGAACGATGTTCGGGCGCCTTTTTCTATCAACAGGCAGCGACACATTTGCCGGCGCAAAAGCGAAGTCGTTTGCCCCCTCGGCTCCACCTTATTCCATATACGATAGGTTGGTTTTAACCATCACATGCACCCTCCCTTCGTCAAAAAAAAACGAGTTTTTTCTGCACCGGAGGCTCGCGCGTCAAAAAAAAATGGATTTTTTCTGCACCCGAGGGTCAAGCGTCAAAAAAAAATGAGTTTTTTCTGCGCCCGAGGGTCGAGCGTCAAAAAAAAATGGATTTTTTCTGCGCCGGAGGGTCAAGCGTCAAAAAAAAATGAGTTTTTTCTGCGCCGGAGGGTTGCAAGTCCAAAAATAATGAATTTTTTCTGCGCCGCAGGGTTGCAAGTCAAAAAAAAATGGATTTTTTCTGCGCCGCAGGGTTGCAAGTCCAAAAATAATGGATTTTTTCTGCGCCGCAGGGTTGCAAGTCCAAAAATAATGGATTTTTTCTGCGCCGCAGGGTTGCAAGTCCAAAAATAATGGATTTTTTCTGCGCCGCAGGGTTGCAAGTCAAAAAATAATGGATTTTTCTGCGCCGCAGGGTTGCATGTCCAAAAATAATGGATTTTT
>NZ_JH114217.1:0-402069 GCF_000224615.1 Segatella oulorum F0390 | reverse complement strand
GTTGCAAGTCAAAAAAAAATGGATTTTTTTCTGCGCCGCAGGGTTGCAAGTCCAAAAAATAATGGATTTTTTTCTGCGCCGCAGGGTTGCAAGTCCAAAAATAATGGATTTTTTCTGCGCCGCAGGGTTGCAAGTCCAAAAATAATGGATTTTTTCTGCGCCGCAGGGTTGCAAGTCAAAAAATAATGGATTTTTTCTGCGCCGCAGGGTTGCATGTCCAAAAATAATGGATTTTTTCTGCGCCGCAGGGTTGCAAGTCAAAAAACGACGCCTCCGACAGCACAAAATGCTGCATCTGAATAAAAAAACGGCTAAAAAGTTGGTGCATAAACATTTTTTTTCTACTTTTGAAGCCCTGATAAACCGCCGCGTGAGCAACACGGCGCTCACACAGCAGGCCATTGAGAAGGATGAATTACGCGACAACCCCATTTGCAAGCTTTTTGGCAGCAGGGTTCACAACGCTACAACCTTGACAGGGACCAGGCCCGCAGGAGGCGTGACACTCGGAAAAATAACCACATTGAACGTGCAAAAGCGTGATGCGTGACGTGCCCACCTAAACTAAAGAATAAGTACAGACAACAATAATATTAATTTAAAACCAACTAAAAATGAAGCAGGTGAAATGGAAGTTCCCACTGAGAAGTTTTGCAGTTGCCGGCAGTTTACTTCTGTCGGCTGTGGCTTTTGCTCAGTCGGGAGGCTTGAAAGGCCAAGTCAAAGATGCAACAGGCGAGCCCATCATCGGTGCAACGATTATGGCAAACGGCAAAGCTGTTGGCGTTACTGACTTTGATGGAAACTATGTGATTAATGTGCCGAAAGGGACAGAGCTGACCATTACCTATGTGGGTATGTCGCCAAAGAAAGTGATTGCGGCCGACAATCTCTCGACAACGCTCCAAGATGACAACAAGACACTGAACGAAGTGGTGGTGATTGGTTATGGTGCCGTGAAGAAATCGGACTTGACCGGTTCGGTGGCACAACTCCAACCCGATGGTAAGAACAGAGGATTGGTGGTGAATGCACAAGATCTGATGCAGGGAAAGATGGCAGGTGTGAGCATCACAACGGGTGGCGGAACACCGGGAAGCGGCGCCAGCATCCGCATTCGCGGTGGCAGTTCGCTCAACGCTTCCAACGACCCGCTGATTGTGATCGACGGCGTGCCTATGGATAATAATGGTGTGCCCAACGGAGACAAGGGCATTCAAGGCATGGCCAATCCGCTGTCGATGGTCAACCCGCAGGATATAGAGAGTTTTAATGTGCTGAAAGATGCCTCGGCCACGGCCATCTATGGTTCGAGAGGTTCGAATGGTGTCATCATCATCACCACGAAACGTGGGCACGCCAACCAGCCGGTAAGAGTGTCTTACGCCGGCAACATGACGCTGAGCACACGCAGGAAGAGCTTGGATGTGCTGAATGCCGACGAATATCGCGACCTCGTCAAGCGCATTTATGCAGGCAATCAGCGTGAGGCCGTAGCTTTGAAAGCGTTGGGAACGGCGAATACCGATTGGCAGAAGGAGATTTATCGCACAGCATTGAGCCACGACCAAAACATCACCGTGTCGGGGTCGCAGGCGTTAGGCGCATCGAAAGGCTATCTGCCCTGGCGTGTGTCGATGGGCTACACCAATCAACAAGGCATCGTGAAGACCTCGAGTTTCGAGCGCTATACGGCCGCATTCAATCTCAATCCCCATCTGCTCAACGACCACTTGTCGTTTAATTTCAATGCAAAAGGCATGTTTGCCAAGAACCGTTTTGCAGATAAAGATGCGATGAATGCCGCCGTGAGAATGGATCCGACGCAGCCCGTTTATGACACCACAAGCCCATACGCTGCGAACTTCGGCGGCTATTTCGCATGGACAAAGGATGGCAGTTCGCTCAACGACCCCACCTATTCTAAAACAAAGAATGCGTTGGCCCCCAACAACCCTGTGGCCGATTTGATGCTGAAAAACGACCACTACACCGGACGGGACTTCATCGGCAACGCTGACGTTGATTACAAGGTGCACGGCTTTGAAGACTTGCGCTTCCATGCAACCGCAGGCGCTGACGTTTCATCGGGCGAGCAGGACACTGACGTGGCTCCAACCTCCCCTTTGAACTTTTACTTCGGCTCCACCGGTTTCAAGAGGCTGCTGAAGCGCAATCTGCTCTTCAACGCCTATACGCAATACTATCACGACTTCAAAGATAAGTTGCAAAACCATGTCGACATCATGGCCGGTTATGAATGGCAGCACTTCTGGCGCAAGGAAACCAGCCGTTATTTCTCTTACTATCCTTCGACCAACACGGTGCATCCCGGTGCCATCAACAGCGACTCGGGGCAGGATTACGATGGCGACGGCGTGAAGGAACCCCATCGCTATCTCACCGAGAACTACTTGGTTTCATTCTTCGGCCGTGCCAACTGGAACCTCTTGCAGCGCTATTATCTCACTGCCACGGTGCGTGCCGACGGTGCTTCACGCTTCAGAAAACACTGGGCCACTTTCCCATCCTTTGCTTTTGCCTGGCGTGTGAAAGACGAAGCTGCATTCAAGAACATGGCCTGGTTGAGCGACTTAAAGCTGCGATTGGGTTGGGGTATGACCGGACAGCAAGAGGGAATTGGCGATTACACCTACTTCGACACCTATCAAGTAAACACCGGTGCAAATGGCTTCTATCCCATCTTCGGCAACGGAACGATGGTACGCCCCGATGCTGTGAACAAGAATCTGAAGTGGGAAACAACGACCACCTACAACGCAGGCATTGACTGGGGCGTGCTGAACAACCGCCTAACGGGTAGCTTAGATTGGTATTACCGCAAGACCACCGACCTGCTGAACACTGTCTACGTGCCCGCAGGCTCTAACTTCCGCAACCAGGTTATCTCGAACATCGGCGATCTGTCGAACACGGGCGTGGAGGCTACCGTTAGCTACACCATCCTCAACGAACAGAACACCAAGGACTGGTTCTGGAAGGTTGACTACAACTTCACATACAACCGCAACAAAATCACCAACCTTACCGGTGGCGACGCCAATTACTACGTCACGCCGGGTTCGATGGCCATTTCAACAGGAACCGGCCTCAACGTCGGCGCACACAAGGTGGGACATCCCGCTAATTCCTTCTTGGTTTATCAGCAAATGTACGATGCAAACGGCAAACCCATCGAGGGTGCTGTAGTCGACCGCAACCATGATGGCCAAATCACCGATGCCGACCGCTACATCTACAAACAGGCCGCGCCTCCGGTTACCATGGGCTTCTCTTCGCGTATCGAGTATAAGACGTGGGATCTCGGCTTCACGCTCCGTGCCAACATAGGCAACTACCTTTACAACGACACCTACGCTTCGCGGGCGAATATGAGTGCGGCCGAACTCTACTCTACAAATGAATATTTCAGCAACCTTCCTCGCGCCGTGATCAACGACAACTGGCAGACCTTCGACGAGAGAGCGCTGCTGAGCGACCGCTGGGTGCAGAATGCATCCTTCCTCAAGCTGGACAACATCTCGCTGGGTTACAGTTTCAGCAACCTGCTGAAGTGCAACCACTATAAAGGCATTAACGGACGCATATATGCCTCGGCTTCAAACGTGTTCACCATTACCAAGTACGACGGCATCGACCCCGAAGTGTTCAATGGTGTTGACCGTGACATCTATCCCCGTCCCTTCTCGCTCATCGTAGGCGTTAATTTGAACTTCTAACTTAATTAGCATATTCCGTATGAAAAGATATATCAAGAATTGGGTGCCCGCAATGCTCATTGGCTGCGCAATGGCACTAACATCGTGTGTCGGCGACTTGGACGTGAAGCCTATCGATCCCAACAAGAACACCACGCCCACACCCGAACAACTGTTAAGCAAATGCTATGCCGACCTGGGGCTGGCCGGGCAGAGCGGTCCCGATGGCGACTGCGACATCGACGGCCTGGACGGTGGAACGACCGGCTTCGTGCGACAGCTCTTCAACACCAACGAGCTGCCCACCGACGAAGCCATTTGCAACTGGGGTGACCCCGGCATCAGCGAGTTCAACTTCGCCACCTACGGCTCCACCCATCCCATGGCCAATGGATTCTACTATCGGTTGTTCTTTGGCGTAACCGTCTGCAACCAATACATCAACACCTTTGGCAGCTTCAACGCAACGATGACCGCCGAGGCGCGGTTCTTGCGGGCGCTGAACTATTTCTACCTCATGGACCTTTACGGCAACGTGCCGTTTACCGAGGAACTCCGCGACGGTGTAGCACCCCAATACAGCCGCAAGCAACTCTACAGCTACATCGAGTCAGAGCTCTTGGCCATTGAACCCACGCTCGCTGCACCGCAACCCAAGAAGTCGACCGATGCCGGCTACGGACGGGTAGACCGCGCAGCCGCCTGGCTGTTGCTCGCACGCTTATACCTCAACGCTGAGGTCTACACGGGCACCCCGCAATGGCAAAAGGCAGCCGACTATGCGCAGCGCGTCATGAACTCTCCCTATCACCTCTACACGGGGGCTACCACCAATGGCTGGACCGCCTACCAACAGCTCTTCATGGGCAACAACGGCGAGAGCGGCGCATCGGTAGAAGCCATCCTGCCCGTGCTGCAAGACGGCAAGACCACCGCTTCCTATGGCACGACGCTGTTCCTCATGGCCAGCACCTTCGACGGCGGCATCGTGGTCAATCAGAATGGAGCCACCGGCAACAACATCACCGAGACATGGGCAGGCAACCGCGCACGCAAGGATCTGGTCGAGAAGTTCTTCCCCTCGGGCACCGTGCCTCACGTGCATGCGAAAGACATGCCTGCCGCAGCCGGCGACGACCGCGCGCTCTTCGACGGTAAGCAAGGCGATGGCAGCAACCGCAACCTCGATCAGGCCAACCCTGCACAGGTGGGTGTGTTCGCGAATGGTTTCGCCGTAGCGAAGTTCAATAACTGGAAGACCGACGGTACGGCGGGCCACGACCCTAAGTTCCCCGATACCGACTTCTTCTTGATGCGCGCCGCCGAGGCCTATCTCACCTATGCCGAAGCCACGGCGCGACTCAACGGCGGGCAGACCACCACAGCCGGCACCGCAGCCGTCAACCAACTGCGTGCACGGGCGCATGCATCACAACGCACCTCGGGCAGCTACACCCTGCGTGAACTGTTGGACGAATGGAGCCGCGAGTTCTACTTCGAAGGGCGCCGACGCATGGATCTCATCCGCTTCAACTGTTTTGGTGGCAGTAACAGTTACACCTGGAGTTGGAAGGGCGGCACACATGCCGGGACGCAGATTCCCGCATCCAAGAACATCTACGCACTGCCGGCCAACGAGATCAACGTGAGTCAAGGCAAGTTGAAACAAAACACCGATTATTAAACCAACCGGCTTGACGGGCACCGTCGCCCCATCGCGATGCAACACCGCCCGCCAAGCCCTATCCTGTAAAGAGAACAATGAAAAAGATAGTTTATTTCGCCATGGGTCTGCTATGCAGCCTTGGCGTGTTCACGGCCTGCTCCGACGACCGCGACGACAACCCCACGCTGCAAGTGCCCACACAATTCGTGCTCAACGCGCCCAACTGGGCCGGTAGCAGCTATGACCTCGCACAATCGCCCACCGTGGCGCTCACCTGCGAGCAACCCAATTATGGCGCCGACATCACCACACGCTACACCGTCGAGGTGGCCACGAAGGCCGACATGTCGAATGCCACGGCTATCAGCACCGTGTTTCACACCACAAAGTTAGACATCGACGCGGCCGAAATGGCCTCGGCGCTCACCACGCAAGCCGTGGAAGCAGGCAAGGCCGAGAGCGATTTCCCCCTCGACCTCCCCGTTTATGTGCGCGTGAAGGCTAAACCCGTCACAGCCATGGGCTCTGAAATCGACAGCCTGAACCACGCCTACGCCATCACGTCGAACGTTGTGAAGCTGAGTCGTGTGCACCTTAAATTCTCGCTCCCGCCCGTCGCTATGCCCGAGCACCTCTACATCACGGGCAACTTCAACGGTTGGAACTGGGACAGAGCCGTGGAGATGGTACCCGTCAACGGCACCGACAACCTCTTCTGGCACATGGTCTACATCGACGCGAGCGGCATCAAGTTCAACACTGCCCGCGCATGGAATGGCAGCGAGCAGGGCTTTGGCGACATCACCCTCGATGGTGCCGGCGAGCTGGCCGGCACCATCGTCAACGCTGGCGGCAACATAGCCTCGTCAGCTCCCGGATGGTATCTGATGATTGCTCAGGCCAAGGCTGTCGGTCGCAAACTCCACTACACCGTCACCTTCAACCGCCCCAACGTGTGGCTCATGGGCGTCACCACGGCGGCCGGTAATTGGAGCGAGCAAGAGGCTGCCGCACGATTCAGCGTGCCCACCACAGCTACCGGCGAATTTGTCTCGCCTGCCTTTGCTCGCAGCACCACAACCAATGACTATCTGCGCGTCTACGTCAAGGTTCCGGGAATGGACTGGTGGCGGTCAGAGTTCATGGTCTTCAGCGGCAAGATTGAATACCGTGGCAAGGGCGGCGACCAACCTCATGTGAGCGCGTCGGCCGGACAGAAGCTAAAACTCAACTTCACCGCCGAAACCGGCACAATTGAATAGGCGCCGTTTCAGCCACAGGGCAACAACATGCCCAACCACAAAAGAGGGTTTCCGCTCGTCGGGAACCCTCTTTTATATGGTAGCATTCCGAAAATCTATCCAAAGGAACCCACCACCCTACTTTTACACGATAGGAAAACATAAAGCAGACCTATTTTTGCAACATGTGGTATATGTCTTTGCTTCAGGCATATCCATTCTTTATCATGTGGCAGCATATTTTTGCATAAATAAGTATCATTCGTGCTACCGATTGATGCCACCTTGCACATAGGTGGCAACGTTCGTGCTACCGATTGATACTACCTTGCACATAGGTGGCAACGTTCGTGCTACCGATTGATGCCACCTTGCACGTAGGTAGTAACGTTCGTGCTACCGATTGATGCCACCTTGCATATAGATGGCAACGTTCGTGCTACCGATTGATACTACCTTGCACGTAGGTGGCAACGTTCGTGCTACCGATTGATGCCACCTTGCACGCAGGTGGCAACATTCGTGCTACCGATTGATACCACCTTGCACGTAGGTGGCAACGTTCGTGCTACCGATTGATGCCACCTTGCACGTAGGTGGCAACATTCGTGCTACCGATTGATGCCACCCAGCTTAAAATGGTCGCATTCGTGCTGCCGAATGCTACCACCTTATGGTCAAACATGATGCTTTGATATATTTTTTATAGAAAAATAAAAAAAACGGCATAAAAATTTGGAACGTAAGAATCTTTTTTCTATCTTTGAGGCATCGAAAGTTTGCTACGGCGACTATAACACGACGCAAATCTAACTAAAATATGAAACAAATGGCAAAGTTAAAACCCTTTGTACTCCCTGAAATCATCACGATTGATGGAGTAAATCACGGAAGTTTTCGTGGCGCATTGCACGCCGAGTTCCAACGCAAGCAGTATGACTTGATCAATGCGGCTGACAGAACCAAGCTGGGTATCAGCGATGCACTCATGAAAGCATGGGACGAGCTGATTAAGCTCGAGGACGACGTGAACCGTCGCGTGAACAACGTGGCGCTCACTCGGAAGTCTATTGCAAAGGACCAAGATCGTAATGGCTACATCACCAGCCTCTTTGGTCTTGTCAGCTCGCAACGCACCAATCCTAACAAGACGATTCACGAGGCCTATGCGAAGCTGGCCGACGTGGTGCAAACCTATCGCGGACTGCAAAATGAGAGTCTGGACGAGAAGACAGCCCACATTCGCGGCTTAGAGTTAGACTTGGGCAAGCTCTCGGCAGAAACAACAACGTTAGGGCTCACGTCCACCATTGCCGAGCTGCACCAGGTCAATGAAGAGTTTCGTGCGCTGCGTCAAAAAATCCTACAGCAAGAGGTCAACAAGACACTCCCCAAGAGTAAGGACATTCGTCAACAGAACGACAAATTCTTCAAAGTGATATGCCGCTGCATCGAATTGGCTCACTTCCAGAGTACCGTCGAGGCCGACAAGCAGGCTATTGTTGACCTGGTGGATCACATGAAACACGCAGCTGTCAAGTCGCGCACCACGCACAAGACGAGCGCAGCACAACGCGAAATGTCCATGGCCGAGGAATATGCCAAGCTCAATGCGTTGCTACAGCCCCTGTTTGCCGATTTCGAAACTGCAAGACAAATGGCACCCGGCTCGTTGGTCTTTACAGGCCACCGGCGCATCAAGAACAAGCGCGCAATCTATGAGTTGATGGTAAAAGGCACCAAACAACTGCTGTGGGTGCGCATTGAGAAGAATTACCTTATAGAGGTGAAATCACCATCGAAAGCGTCCAAGGCTGCGCGCGACACCGACAAACCAAACAAGCCTCAAAAACCGTCGCAAAAACCCAAGGACAAACCCTCCGACAAGCCCGGAGACAAGCCATCGGACAACCCCAGTGGCAAAGACCCCAAAGGTCAGGGCGAGGCAGAGATCAAGCCGAAGGGATAAATAGCAATTTTCATTAGAGTTTAATTTTATTTTTAAGAGAAAGAGAGAGGCGGAGCTGTAGTGATACAGCTCCGCCTCATGTTTCGATGTAGCGTTGCAGTGGGCTGGACTATGCGTCGGTGTCGGTGGCTTTCACAGCGATGCACTCCATCTCGATGAGCCAACCGGGGCGGCAGACCGGTGCCCACAGAATGACGTGGGGCGTGGCCGGGAAGCGCCGTGCAAAGAGACGGCTCACCACGGCATAGTCGGAGGGGTCGCGCAGATAGACGAGCAGTTGCACCACGTGGCCGAAATCCATGTCGGCTTCGGCCAGCAAGGCTTGCACGTTTTGCCACATGCGCTGCGTTTGCAGGCGGATGTCGCCCGGCGCCACCACGCGGCCTTGGTTGTCGATGCTGGCCGTGCCCGAGACGAATGCTTGGCGGCGGTCGGCATAGTCGACGGTGGTGCCGCGCTCAAAGCGCACCCCATAGTCGCTTGTGCGGTTGAGGTGGTCGGGGGCATAGAGATGGGCCACTTGCCCGGGCTGTAGCCCCTGCACGGCATAGGCATCCATCATCACGCGTGACGTGGCATTGGCCGTGCGTCCGCCAATGCCGGTGCTGGCAATGAAATGGGTATCGGGCGTGAGCCGTTGTGCATCGAACACGGCATTGCGCCCATCGACAAAGTCTGCATATTGGTGGTCGATGTCGTCGACAAAGAACCACGTGCGCACGCAGTGGTCAGCCAAGGTGCAGCCGTTGTGACCGAGCTGGTCGGCATAGCGTTGCAAGATGTGGCGGGTCTGCGTGCCCGAGTCGTCGCCTGTGGCGGTGGCCTGTGCCAGCCACAAATGGGTGAATGTGCCCTGCCGTGCAGCTACAAGCCCCTCGGCGAGCGTTTCGACCGTCACGTTGGACAACCCATATACCCACAAGGCCACTTTCGTGCCGTCCAATGGCGGTTGCTGCACTGTGGACAGCGCACAGCTATCGGGCTCGCTGCGGCGCACATAGGCCTCTTGGTTGGCGGCATCGCTAAGCCAATAGCGCTTCATCACGGGCGTCAGTGCTGCGCCCCATTGGCTCAAGACCTTTGCACATGCCGCCTGCACTGCTTGCAACTGCTGTTGAAAGGAGCCATCGGGCTGCGTGGCATGAATCATCAGATGCACCTCCTGCACGCCTGCCGCGGTGGCAAAAAGGCTACTTTCCACCCGCGCGTTACCATAGGAAAAGACTTGGAATGTGTTCATACTCGTTGTGTGGACAGGATGTTAAGCATAGCTGTGCATGCCACCGAGGAAATAGTTCACGCCGAAATAGGTCATGAGAATGGTGAGAAAGGCACAGAGGCAGTAGAGGTGGTAGGTGCGCGGACGCTGCAATGCGGGCAGGCTGCGGGGGTGCAACAGCACGGCATAGACCATGAAGGTGATGAGCGCCCACGTCTCTTTGGGGTCCCACGACCAATAGGTGCCCCAGCTGATGTTGGCCCAGATGGCGCCGATGAAAATGCCCAAGCCTAATGTGGCGAGAGCGGGATAGAGAAAGATTTGTGAGAGCACGGTGAGCTGCGCATTCATCCGCTGGAGGCTTTCGCGGTGACTGCGGCATGCAAGGAAGTAGGCCACCGCACTGACAAACGTGAGCGAGAGCAGCGCATAGGCCATCATGATGATGCTCACGTGGATGCTTAGCAGTGGGCTGTTGAGCACGGGCATGCGTGGCGTGATGTTGGGATCCATCTCGCCAATGTGGCTCACCAGCAACATGAAGCCGCTCGCGAACAGACCGAAGGTGGTCATGAGCTGCAGTGTGCGCGTGGTGAGCAGCGCGACGAGCATGATGAGCCATGCCAGCAGCAACATCGTTTCGTAGCCGTTGGCCATGGGAATGGTGCCGCTGATGATCCAGCGCAGGGCCAAGGTGAACGTCAGCACGCCCCATGACAGGCCCATCAGGGCGGTGAACCAGGCGTAGCGTCTGCTCCGCGTGAGGAAGAAGATGGAGAGCAAGCCCAAGGTGAGGTTGGCCATGAAGAGGAGGGTGGCGAAGGGGAGCTGATTGTAAAGGTGCTCGGCTCGCAAGGCTAACGGCGCCGGGAGCGTGGCGCCGCCATAGCGCACCTGATATTTTTGCAGTTTGTGCACCAAGTCGTTGAGCATGTCGTTGCGCCCTTGGTGTGCCAGCTGATTGGCTAAGTTTAAGATAGAGCGGATGTATTGTTGCTGCGCAGCAGGCATCGCTCGTGGCAGTTTGTCGGTGGGGGCAAACCAGTCCACCCGCCCGACGGGTGAGCTATAGGGAAAGAGCTTGAGCACGTCGCCCTTCGTGAGGTTCATCACGAGCATCATCTTGTCGTCAACATCCAACAGCGCTTTGCCCATGGCGCTTTGCTCTCCCTGCGCCTCTTGCAGATAAGGTCCGAGAAGGTAGCCCTGCTGGCCGAAGAGCCGCATGGGGGCGATGTAGGAATCGAGCTGTAACTGCTCACGCAACGCTTTGCTTTTAATATGCAACAGCGGCGCTTTCATCCACTCAGAGGGCCAAAACAGGAAGCCGGTCAGCACCTGGCAGGGGGTGTAGTCCTGATATTGACGGCTGCCGTAGAGCTTCTTCGTAAAGTCGATGGCAAAGGTTTCTAACGGGCAGATGCGCCCGTTATAGACGATGAGCACTTTTCCGAACTCGGCAGCTGTGGCTTGCGGCAACGCCGTTTGTGCACGCACGGGCGAGAGCATCAACAGCAACAAACCCGCCATGGTGGCACGCTGCCGTTTGCTCTGGCGCAACAGTTGGCGAAAACGTCCGTGCCTGTCCACCAACATGCCCACCAGCCCGATGAAGAGCAACGCGTAGCCCGCGTAGGTAACGGGAATGCCATAGGGGTCGGTATTCACAGCAAGATAGCTGCCGCGCATATCATCGTCGAAGCTGCTCTGGTAGAGCCGTGTGCCATAGCCCGCATAGATTTTGTTCATCGCTACCTGGTAGGGCGTGGTCTTTCCGTCACGCTGGATAAGAATGTTCGAGACATAGTCCATGGCTGCCATGTTGCCGGCATGGTAGCTCACGCGAAACCGTCGGAGCGTCAGCGTGAAGGGCAATGGCCGTTGCTCGCCTGCCTTCGTGGTATAGGTCGTTGCTGGCTTTCCTTCGCGCAGATGGACCATGCCTTTATGTGCCGTCAGGTGGGTGAGCAGCGCCCCAAGCAGGATGACGACAAACGACAGATGGAGCAGCACCAGCAAAGGGCGTCGCACCCTCTGCCGGATGAAATAGGCTGTCCCCAGAGCCACGCCCACTGCCCAAAGCAGCGTGAACCACCATGCACCGAAGAATTGGTCGGCCACTACTTCTGTGCTGGTGTATTTGCCAATGATGGTTCCAAGCGCCATCAAGGCAACGAGGAGGAGATAAACGAATTGGAGTGGTTTCTTTATTTGCATCGCTACATATTTCTCTATGCGCTGCGCTTTCCTGCAGCGCTCGTTCTTCTGTCTTCTGCACATTGCGGCTTCCCGCAACGCTGTATCTTTCGTTTCCCTGCCAACAGTCCGCGTCAAAGCATCGTGTGGGCAAGAAGAGAGGCTGCGCCCCAATGAGACCTTCCCCACTTAGGCACAACCTCTCGCTTGGTCTTTATCGGCAGCTATCGCGCGCTTAGATGGAGCGGATGAACTTCACCACGGCATCGCGATCGGCCTTTGGCAAGTTGTAGAACTTCTTTGCTGCCTTGAAAGCCTGGCTGTTGGGGCTGTAAGCATGCCACATGATGGCCTCAACCTCATTGCGTGCGCGGGCATCGTGCAACCGATCTTCCGCACCCGAGTTAATCAGCGATAGTCCCCTACCCCACAGCGGTGTCGTGCGGCACCACGAACCGTGGATGTCGTTCTTCATATCTAACTTATGTTGGATGAAGTCGGTGTAGGGATAAATCTTCTGGTTGGCATATTTAGGCAGTTGCTTGCTGCCCAAGATGCGTGAGGAACCGTGATTGTCAGCGCCTGTTGTCCATGACGGACGATGGCAAGCGGAGCAGCCCAACTCGCCGGTGAAGAGCGCTTTGCCGCGCTGCACAACCTTATCGTTTAAGTTGCGCGCACGTGGAACGGCGAGCCCTCTGTGCCACACCATGAAAGCATGATAGGCTTCGTCGGTCATCTCGGGCTTGAAGTTAAAGTAGGGGTTGTTGTACAGGTTCACATTATCCCCGGGCGAGAGCAGATAGGCCACAGCCTTCTTGATGCCAGCTGCCGTGCCATCGTAGTAATAAGGATGCACGTAGGAATGGACATCGGAACCGTGCTGTTGGATATAGCTAATCACATTGGGGTTCTCTGACATGGCTTTTGCCCATGCCTCGGTAGAGCAAATGTGCTTGATGTCCGAACGTAGCACGTTGAGCTCATCCCACAGCGCCACGTCGTTTTCCAGGCAACCGTCAAGCAAATCGTAGTTGAAACGTTTGAGGAACTTCTTGCCAAAGGCATCTTCGGCATAAGCTTCAGGCTTCAATTTCTTGGCCGTGTTATCCCAGAACTCAGGGTTAAGCTCCACAAACTTGCCCTCCTGCTTATATTGCTTCTCCAAATCTTCATTCGAAATGGCATCTATCAAGCCCAAACCTTGGAAGTTACATGAGGCAATCAGACGCACTTCATAGCCCGAAGGACGCGGATCGGTGTTGAAAGCTGACTGCGGAATAGCAACCGAGGGGTAGCGCAGCTGGAAGCGCTCGCCGTCGGGAAACTGCATAGGCAGGCCACTCGGCATGGTTGTTACATCGTGCCACGTGATGTGAATCTGATTGGGATCAACAGGTGGCAAGAAGGGTTCTACGGCCTGAAGCATCGTGAAAGTGGTGAGTTGGCTAATGGGTGTGCCATTATTGCTACCGGGGGCGTCGGGATAATACACCGAGACAATATAGCCATTGCCTTTCACAGGATCCATATTGCTGCGGCTGTGACCGTGCGCATAACCGCCCGAATGGCAATACTCGCACGAACGGCGCGACGCCACAGGTCCCCAACCTTTGTAAGGTTCGGTGCTCAAGGTGTATTTAGCACTGGCCATCAAGTCACCACGATCGAAGAGATCGCTAAGACCCTGCTCATCAACGGCGGGCGTATTGTCTTCGTAGCAATTCGACGAGGTGTTATCAGTAGTTCCCAATTCTCCGCCGGGATACCATTCCTCGGCCGAGAAGTTACCTACGGCTTTACCCACATATTTGGCTTCGGCGCCATTTTGTTGCTCATCAGGGTTGACAGGATCATCAGAGCAAGCCGCGAAGAAACAGATGCACACGGCGGCCAAAAGCACATTGCTGTAATGGTTATGTTTCATAATGTTTGATGATTGATTGAATGTTTGAAACGTAGCTTCGCCACGTGGGCAAAGCTACGTCCGTAATAATCACTAATGTTTAATGCGCCATGCGCTACTTAATCGGTCAGCTGGTTCACCCATTTTGCTGCCTCATTGAGCGCATCATTGAGTGCAGAGACCTTGTCAATGCAATTCTTTACCTGTCCATGGCCAGGGTTATCAATGAAAGCAACACCGCTCTTCTTAGCCGTCTCTAAAGCACCGATAGCTTCGTTGAGCGCGTTGTTCAATTCGCTATACTTCGGATAGTTGTTCTTCTGTAGGAAGTTCATAATCGACTTGTCGGTAGGCGTAGAAACATTCTCCGTACCACGAACACCATATAAAGAGTTCTTAATCGAATAGATGTTGTCCTGATAATCCTGGAACGAGCGCTTGCTGTAGGGCGACTCGATGTAGTCTGCGGCATCATCAGCAGTACCTTTACCCGTTGCTGTACGATAAGCCTGACCCAATTTTTGGCTGGCCACTTCCTCACAAATATTCGAGCAACCGCCAATGAAGATGTTGTTCAATGTCTCGTGCCAAGTAGCGAACATTCCTTTATCGGTTCCTGCACTCTTTACATACTCGCCATAAGGATTGTTCAGCTTAGAGAAAGCTTGGAAACGTGTGCCGTCAACCACCCACTTTGCATTTGCAAACAAATAGCTCTTATGTGCAGCATTACCGCTATTACCCAACCAACTATACTCCAACAGATAAATCATATTGCGCAAGTCGCCCGACACCGCAGCAGCAAAAGCAGCCTCATCAACCGTTTTTACAGAAGTCAAACCCGGCTCTGTCTCGTATGCTGCATTAAAAGCTGCGAGCGTACGGTTCTGACCATTACGGAAAAGAACAAACTCCAAACCGTGGAAGCCCAATACAGAATCAAAAGTCTTATGATTGTTATAAACAAACTTCGTTGCATCGGCACTATTGATTCCGGTGATAACTTTAGGATCATTCAATGCCTTTGTCAACTGATCATGGTCAAGAGGCCAAGAGTCAATGTGCGGGTCAATCTCGTTATCCGATGCTGCTCCGTAGAGGAATGACTCGCTCTGCTCCCAACATCTGCGCGCCTCTTTAAACGCTGTACAAGCGGCATCAATGTCAGCCTGCGTCAACGTTCCGTTCTGACGC
Source organism: Segatella oulorum F0390 (assembly GCF_000224615.1). Classification (NCBI taxonomy): domain Bacteria; kingdom Pseudomonadati; phylum Bacteroidota; class Bacteroidia; order Bacteroidales; family Prevotellaceae; genus Segatella; species Segatella oulorum. Next base: position 386,959 of record NZ_JH114217.1, on the reverse strand, counting down.
TTTGCCTTCAGGTTCTGACAAGCTGTGTAAAGCACATCAGCCTTACTGGCCAATTCCTTGTAAGTGGGTTCAACAACAACATCAACATAGTTTGACACAACCGATTTCAACTCTTCGCCATAGTGCTTGGTCTCTTCAGTGTTGTCGTCGTCACTACTACATGCTGTAAATCCGAATGCGAATGTCCCAATGAGACACATCGCAAATAATTTTGCAATTTTCATTTCTTTATTTTTATGTTATATGAATACATTCTCTGTTATGCATCAAAGGAAGAATCCTTCGTAAGCCACACCGATATTAATGGCCGGCTCATTGTTATAGCCGCTCTTCAGCTTTCGATAGTTATATTCGGCTTTAATAGCGATTTGCGGAATGGGATAGTAGTTCAATCCCGCAGCATAAATCGTCTTGTTTGTCCACTTCTTGGTGGCAGCGTGGATGTAGGAATCATAGTTCTCGATATGCCCAAAGACATATAACTTTTGATTATCGGCACGCAAGCTTTTAATTTGCGAAAAGACATCATAACCCACTTCCAACATCATGGCCATGGCATGGCTGCCGAAGTATTTTCCGTTGCCCGACTCATAGGGTTTTACATACTGCACATTGGGATAGGTCAACTGTGAGATTTCTTTGGCATGACTCACATAACCATAGTCAACATTGCCGCGTGCCACCCAATTATAACGCTTGAAAGTGAAGTCTATGCTGCCTAAATAAACATTTCCTTTAATCTTTTTCTTTGCACCTCGCTCCATATCGTGGGGCACATTGTTGTGCATCGACTGGCCAAAATAGCCGCTCACACCGAGGCGAAGCCCTGGAATGGTGTAATTGTCTACGCGGGCAAGGAAGCCATATTTATTAGCCACCTCAAACTCAAACGGACTCGACGTGCCCCCTTGTATCCAATTCGCGCGGCTAAAATGATAAGCGTCCAAGCCGGCTACCATCTGTGCTTCATAGCGAAAATCGCCCAAACGTCCCCACAACGACACACCCGTTTGATGCCATGTGCTGGGCAAAATGGTGTTTTCGCCTTCCGGACGATACACCGTGAAGAAGTTCAACGGCTCGTGATGGGCGTTGACCAAGCCAAACGGTACCACAATATGACCGGCTCGCACGTTGAAAGCACGGCCGAATGTCTTTTGAAGCCAAAACTGTTCCAACTCCACTTCGCCGCCTTTCTCGGTCTCATGCTCAAACTCAATGGCCTCGTCGGCTTCATATTCAATGGCCGAACCCGAGCCACCATGCTCAAATTCAATCTCCGTTCCCATCGTCCAGCCCTTACCAAAGTCATAACCTAAATAGATAACGGCATGCGGAATGTCGAATCTTCCATGGCTGGGATCTTTCTTATAATTACGGGGCGTGGTGTAACGATTGCCACTATCGCTATAGAAATTGCGCGAATAGGCCGCTTCGCCATAACCTCCCACACTAAATTTGTTACCCTTTGCGTGATTCATCACCGAATCGGCAGCATTCACTTGCGCACTCGCACCTATAGAAACGCTCGCCATCAGGATGCTCAATGCCATCTTGTGCTTCATTTGCTTCATCTATGCTTGTCTGTTACCTTTATTATAAAAAGAAAAAAGTGCAGACTATCGGATTGTGAACCCAGTTCCAAAAAGACGACAGTGCAAAGACCGTATATGCGTTTCTTTCGAGAAGTTGCCGAGAAAACAATCCCCACTGCACTTATTTGCCTGCAAAGTTACACGGAATAAAGGTAGCAAACAATACCTAAAAATAATGAAAAAGCGTGGCCCACATTTTCATCGTTTTTAGGTATTGCACAGCCAAAAAATAGCGCGTACTTTTGCAACCGTAGTCGGAAAACGGCTCACAAACAATAAACATAATTTTAAAAGAAATAAAAATGAATTCAACTTGTATTGTTTACGGATCATCAACTGGCACCTGTCAGGATCTCGCTTCACGCATCGCAACCAAATTAGGCGTTGACAGTTCTAACGTTTTCGATGCCGGAAGCATCTCGGCCGAGCAATTAAACGGCTTTCAAAACCTCATCCTCGGCACCTCAACATGGGGCGCAGGCGAGATGCAAGACGATTGGTATGAAGGCGTAAAAGCACTGAAAGCAGCCGACCTCACCGGCAAAACCGTTGCCCTTTTCGGTTGCGGCGACAGCGAAGGCTACAGCGATACTTTCTGCGGTGGCATGGCCGAACTCTATCAAGCCGTTAAGGATAAAGGCGCCAACATCGTTGGAGCCGTGGCTACCGATGGCTACACCTACGATGATTCGGAAGCTGTGGTCGATGGAAAATTCGTGGGATTGGCACTCGACGACGTCAACGAAGACGACAAAACCGATGCACGCATCGACGCTTGGGTGGCCGAAATCCAACCCGCATTATAAAGCAAAGCTGACTTATGTTACAGGCTGAAGTGATACCGAGTGACCTCCGCGTGCTCTCCGAACAGATTTACCAATACAAGAAAGGAGTGCGCAAAATGGTGCTCTACACCTTTCCCGAACGCTATCGGCAGCAGGCATTGGATAAACTCGAGCGCCAAGGCATCGACTATTTCGTACAGCCGGTGGGCAACAGCCGCATCAATCTGTTCTTCGGGCGCAAAGAGTGTATGGACACCATTCGCAAGTTCATTCACCAGCCCCTGAACGAACTGACGCCCGAAGAGGATTTCATCCTCGGCACACTCTTAGGCTACGACATCTGCAGCCAGTGCGAGCGCTATTGCAAACGTAAGTCATAACGCGAAGTAGGTGTTTCGAAAACATTTAAAGAACAAAGAAATCGCAACACCTACTCGCCTCAAATTTAGAAAAAAATCAAGCAAGATAAAGGGTTTGCGAAAATCCAAGTCTCTGTGAAACGGAATGAATAGATTATTTCATTAAAACGTATAATCTTGTTCGCTACATAGATTTCATAATGTTTTTGTATAATATGTATTAGGCGGGCTGTGAAGTCCGCCTTTTATTTTTGTGTCCTATCGAAGCGCCACCACCATCCATCCTATACCTAAAAATAGGTAGTGCACCGTGCAAGCCTACCTAAACAAACCATAAAAAGTGTTTTTCCACATCGATGAAAGTATTCTCATCAGAAAATCTCAAAAGAACCTATTTCGAGAAAACAAGTTGTTCAATGAATACAGAACAACTTGTTTTGAGTAAGGATGCCACTATCAACAGCGGCGAGAGACATAAAAAGTGGCAGGTCGCAAGGCTTTATAACAAAAAATTTACCTTGCGCCTGCCGTGAGCGAGATTATTTTATTTTCTCATAAACATAAAGTTCGTGCACCTCACCCGTGTAGCCTTCTTCTACAAAAGGACCAATGGGCATGCCCAACAAGATTTGGTTGCCGCGGTTGTTGAGCACCACAAGGTCGTCGTTGGTGGGGTCGATAGAAAGGCCTTCAATCTCACCTGCACGACGGAAGTCGCCCATTTCACGGAACAATTCCAAACGACCAGCCATGGCTCCGGCAGCCACTTTGCCGGGTTTCTTCACGGCTTTGAAGTTTTCTACCGTCACTTGCGTGCCATCTTTCAAGCCAGTATAAGGCACATTCGACACGTCGGCCACATAGATGTTGTCGGCAATGCCAAAGGTTGACTCACCATCATCGGCTGCAAAGAGCATCTTCCCATCGGCAATGAAAATGCCTTGACACCAATAAGGGCATGGGCGACATTGCATCTTGGTGTAGTATTTGCCGGTCTCGAGGCTGTAACAATACACATAACGGCTGTCAACCCAGTCGCTCATCCACACCATATTTTTCTCGCGATCAATGGCCAAACCCGAGCATTCTACCTGCCCTGACTCGGCAACCCATGGAATAGTGCGCTTCCATTTCAATGTTTTTGCATCGTAAACATCAATCGAGATGTTGTGACCTTGCCCAAATTCAAACTTCTCATTACCGGTGTAGATTTCACCATTGAAGATGTCGATGTCACCAAAGTGATTGGCTTTTGTGGGGTCTTTAAATGGGTTATCATTCTTCATGATGAGGTTGCCCTGCTTGTCATATTTATACAACGCGCGGGTGTCCGACACATAATAATAATCCTTATCAATGGCTATGCCTTGACGTCCAGCCACAGGAATAACTTTCTTTAAACGGTATTGTGAACCGAGATGTTGTGCTTGTGCGGCCAAAGCGAAACAAACGGCCGCAAGGATTACAGAAATTTTTTTCATGTTGATATTGTGTTAATGAGTAAATATGAACGTTTAAAATTTATACATGGCCATCAACTGCACCTGACTTGAGCCACGATGACCATTGTTGGATGCAACCTTTGCTGCGCTGGTATAGATGGAATAGCCATAGTTGGCTTGCAGTTTGAGGTTTTTAAGAATGCAATAAGACACGCCGACCAGCACACGATCATAGTTGTTGAGTGTGGCCTTATTCACATTATCGCGATACATGTCGTAGCGCACTACAGGCAACCAATCGCCCACATGATAGGCTGCCAAGACATAAGCGCCATCTTCTTTCACGGCACTTCCTGCCTGCATGTGACCATATTCGGCACGCAAATCCAAGCCCATGGGGTCGTTATACCACGCACCTAACATGTAGCGGTTCATCCTTTTATACTTCCAGGTGCCCACGCCGCCAAGTGTTGTTTCTGAAGCATATTCACCATAGTTATAAGTTCCTTTGATGCTGATGAGCTTCGTGGGATGGAAAGTGAGGGCACCTATCACATCTTTCGACTTGTTGTTGTCGTCTTTCATCGGCATGTTTCCGTTGGATAACGACAAATCATAGTGCAGATAGTGGAACCCCTTCTCTTCGTTGGGGAACAATTCACCGCACACCATCACACCCAAGTCGCGACCATAGTCCACAAGATTGTAGGAGATGGGGTTGCGGCACACCATGCGATAGCAGATGTTAGAGAAGTCGATGGTCTCAAGAGAAGAGGGAGAACAGTCGTAATTTTCAAAGCCTAAGGGCAGATAATACTGTCCGGCACGAATCTTTACGGCATCAGAAATCTTGGCGGTTGCAAAGGCATCCATCACCTGGATGTTCTTTTGTCCGTTGCCGTTGCGCGAACCTTTAATACCATTGAAAGCTTCAATCTGCAAACGGAATGTCACATTTTTAATCACTTGCCCATCCATCAACAAACGCAAGCGCTTAGCTTGGAACGACGATGAGCCTTTTCCCTGGTCGGTATAGTTCCAACCCGTTTGCAAATAGCCCGAAATCTTAGGCATTTTTGCTAAAATCTGTTCCAACGTCGAGGGACTTTCAGTCTGCTGAACCTCAGCTGTTTCGGCCGTTTTCACATCAGTTGTTTCACTACCCGCAACAACATCGGCATGCGCCAAAGCGGGAGAAAGTGCCATCATCAAGGCACACGAAGAAATGAATTGTTTCATCATTATTGGTTTTAGTTAATATATAAATAATTGATAGAATATACTTTTTCATACCAATGGTCTGCTACAGCCCTACCCTGACTCTCATTCTTCTATAATAGCAACAGGAAGGCGAAAGACAAACGCTATTAGAAAGCGATGTTTAACAATAGAGATACTCGAAGAAACTGCCCTCGAAAGAAAGCTGTTCCAGGTATAGTGTCTAAGCCAGGTAAATGTGGTTGTATGGCGGTTATAGGCATTGTTTCCACATCTGTAGTAGGCATGGCGAAATGTTTTAGCGTTAAAAGGATAGCAATAGCTGCTGTTTTGTGCCGTAATGTGCACCATATTAGGAGACAAAGTGGGGCAAAATACAAAGAGCATTCTGCCCCCACCTTGTCTTATGCGATGTTAGAACACAAACTGTAAGCGTCCTTGTACTTGATGAACATTCTTGTCATAGGGCAAGAAGTCCTTGCTCAAACGGTGATAGGTGTAGTCGACCATCACCTGAACGAAACGATTGAAGCTGTAGTTCAAACCTAAAGTGTAGGAACGAACGGCACCACCGCCCACACTGGTTGACTTATAAGGATAGTCTTCCATGTAGCCTGAGGGATAGTATTGATTGCGACCAATAGAATAGTATTCGCCTTTGTTGCGGTCGTTCAAGCTCGTATAGTTGAAACGTCCCACCACTTCGAGCGACTTCTCGCCAAGCCCTTTCAGCACACCTTCGTTGGAATCGTAACGATAGGCCTTACCGAAAATCAAATAACCTGCCTCAAGATAGCCGCTGTGGAAGTTGTTTGCGCGCAACGGATTGGCCTCTTCCCATGCGTCAAGTGTGCCCCAGGTGTCGATGTTATCATTCGAAGCCTCGAACACTGTGCGCGAATCGCGCTTCTTGGTGACATGCTTATAGAGATATTCACCACGCACAAAGAAGTTCTGTTGATGGTATAACACCTCGGCACCTGCGTCAACCACATTGTTAGCCCATGGCAGATTGCACGACACAAACTGCTGCGTGTTGTCAACAAAGGTCTCCATCGTCTGTCCCAAATCGAGCGTTTTCTTCAGGATGTTGTTCTCAACAACACCATGTCCCACGTGCTGATAGCGAATGTTTCCACCCACAGCCAACGTAGAATTCTCCTCGGCGATGGGACGATAGAGATAACGTCCGGCCAAAACAATGCCGTTGAAACCTGCCGCTACCTTATTATATTGGTTCTCTACAGACACACCTTGATTGGCATAGAAATGGGGATTGGTGAACTTATAGGTCAACCCCAACTCACGACCTTCACCCAAAGCGTTAGTAGCCCCAGCGCGAGAGATGAAGTGATAGCTACCCAATGAGGTGATGCGTGCCATAGATGCCGCAGGATCTACGAAGTAACCCGCCTGCACTGCATGCTGATTGTCGTGGCCATCTTTCTGTGCATAGCGCACAAAGATGTTTTTTTGGCTGAATTTTCCGTCGCCAAAACCAAAGTCAGCATAGAAATACCAGTTCTGATAGCGCAACGAAGTGCGGATGCGTGCATCGGTCAATGCGGCGCCACTATGCAACGGTGTGAAGTCAGAATGGTAGTAAGCTGCATCGGCCATGAAGCGTGCGCCCACGGTAAAGTGCAAGTCTTCTTGCTCATTGTTCACCGAAATCGTTGGCTTAGAATCAAAATCTTGTGCACAAACGGATAGGGTGCAGAGTGCCATTGCAGGCAATAATAAATATTTTTTCATCGTCAATTTATTCTTTTCGTTTGTCAATTTCTATTTATCTCATTCGCCTTAATAACCCAACTGCGTGAGCACATCTTCGGCATTAGGCACAGTTGCGGGCGCTTGTGAGTTGTCATAATACTGTCCGGGATGGAAAGGATTGTTCAACTTTGCATTGCAACGGAAACCATTCTCAATCATATAGAGCAATGAAATCTCTGAACGATTGGTGAAGGAACCATCCATATACACGGGATGTGAGCTGGTTCCTTGGAAGGTTGTGTGGGTGGTTGCAGGAACAACAACATTCAAGAGGTCGTCGAACTGCGTGGGATTTGCCCCATAGAAATTCACATAATAACCCATATATTTCTTCATCTGTGCATCAGAGTCAAATGAATAGGGGTGATTGAGCATGCCCGATTTGCGGACTAAATAAGCCGACCAGGGATTATTGAGTTCGGGATAATTATTGGGAGCACCTGCAATCGAGGGGCCAATGATGTGTGCGCCATAGTCTTCGGCATACTTAATGAAGTCGGCATAGCCTGTAGGTGTGTTGTAAGCCAAGTCGGTTGGTCCTGCAGGATCGCCCGTCCAAAGCAGATAACACATGGGAATTTTTCCCTTAAACACGTTGTATGCACGACGCAAAGCATCGAAAGAGAAGGTTTGGAGAATGACTTTTCCGTTGGTGTTGCCCACATTCACCTTGCCATGCACATAGAAAGGAGTGTTGGCAGCAGCAGGTTGTGTGATGATGTTCCAACCCCAATCATTCAGGATGTTGTACACACGGATTTCAATATCCTTGGGGTTAAGCCACGATTCTTTGAACTCGGGATAGATACCGGGACGGTTTCCACGGTCAATATTGTCGTTGACATAGGCCGTAGAACCATTCTTATCGCCGAAACTATATTCCACAAAGTCCATGTATTTGCTTGCCTTGCTGCCCACAACCGATGGGTCATCGCATTTCACAGCAGCCTTTGCAGCATCATAAATCTGCTGCAAGGTCATGTTGGCATACTCACTTTTAATCTTATAGGTGAGCACACGGCGCCCGTTAGCATCGCGGTTGAGCTTTTTACCCATTGCATAATTGATTTGATCTTGCAAGGCAGAAACATACTGACCATCGGAATATATAATCTTAGGATAACCCAAACTATAGTCGATTCGGCCATTGTTACGCGCCGCAAAAGCACTGCGTTGCTGTTCTTTATTGGCATCATTAAACCATTTTCCGGCATCCAACATCAACAATTCTGCATAGTAATAAGACATGGTGTAGTTGGTGCGGAAGTCGTGTGCATCGCGCTTGTATTGGGCTTCAATATCAGCTTCGCTGAAATGTTGCGTGCCATCAGAGTTGCGGAAGCTGCGATAAAAGTCTTTACGAATCGTGGGAACCGCATCCGAGAAGATGTCTTCGATGTTGGTTGTACGACGCAAATTCTCATCATGGTTGGCCAAAACCACACCATCTTTCGTCACTTGCAAATCGCTTTCCAAATAATCGGCTCCCATTTCGCGTGCCCATCGCCAGGCAGCCTCGGTCTCTTCGGGTGCCCAGAAAGTAGAACCACGGTGTGCCACACAAGCATAAAGTGGCACATAATCGCGCACCTTTGCCATCTCATCCGAGATTTTCTGAACGTCTATGCGCTTAGCATCTGCGTTGGGGCTGGTAAATTGTTGCTCGTCTGCGCACGATGCCAAAAGCAGTGCAGCAGCGATACCGGCATAACTCAGTCGATAAAGTTTCTTCATTTTCTTGCTATTTAAGTTACTATTATATTGATTCGAGTCGTTATCAGCGTGTTCCTTGTGGAAGAAAGCTGCAGCAGTCGCTCAACACGACACCGCCTTCCCCACCCACAAGCCACGAAGATTGTTTTTTAAATACGTTGTTTTATTTCTTTTCTGCGCTGTTTTGCTTCTCAACCAAATACTGTTCCTCGCGATAGGTGAGCCCCATAAAGAGCACAGACAGGCCACAGGCTACAATCAAAAGAATGAAAGTCCAGTCCCATCCGGCAGTGTCGGCCACATAACCAATCACAATATTCGCCAACAAAGCGGTGCCAAGCACATAGCCCATGAAGCCCGTTAGGCCGGCAGCGGTGCCTGCTGCGTTCTTAGGTGCTAAGTCTAAAGCCTGCACACCAATCAACATCACGGGACCATAGATAAAGAAACCTATGGCTATCAAACAGCCTACAACGACATTTACGTTGTCAAGGTTCTGCCAATACACCACGATAGCGATAGCCACTAAGGCCATAAAGATAATCGTTGGCAAGGCTCTGCGCCCATGGAAGAAGCGATCTGACAACCAACCGCAAATGATTGTGCCGGGAATAGCCGCCATCTCATAGGCAAAATAAGCCCATCCTGCGCTCTTAATGTCTACGCCTTTATCGGTTAATATCGTGGGTGCCCAGTCCAAACATCCATAGCGAACCATATAGACAAAGGCGTTGGCAAAGGCGATATACCATAAGAATTTGTTGCCCAATACCACCTTGAATATCTCTTTGGTTGACAGCACTTCTTCGGCCTTTTCATTATAATTTTTCGAGGCAACGCCACTCCATTTTTCGATAGATGACAGCCCACACGATTGCGGTGTATCACGAATCATGAGATAAGCTACAATGGCAATGAGCACCGCTACGGCTGCAGGAAAGGCATAAGTACCAATCAAAAAGTAACGCTTTTCATCGGCTCCATAGAACCAAGAGCCAAACCACAACGCACCATATACGGCCATTGGCCCCACAAGGGCACCGCCAACGTTGTGCGCACAGTTCCAAAACGACATCCAAGTGCCACGCTCTTTAATTGAGAACCAGTGGGTCATCACACGCCCACACGGAGGCCATCCCATGCCATTAAACCATCCTACAAGGAAGTTTAGCGCAGCCATCAGCACAATAGCCAATGACTTATGCTCCGCACCAATCCATTGAATCGGCACAATCATAAACAACATTGAAATGGCAGCCATCGTCAATCCCAACGGAAGGAATGCACGTGCATTGCTCCGATCGGATATGCTGGCCATGATAAACTTAGAAAAGCCATAAGCAATAGCGTTCATAGAGAGCACTACGCCCAATTCACCTTTCTCAAAACCAAAGTCGGCCAACATCGGAATGGCCATCGAAAAGTTCTTGCGAACGATGTAAAATCCTGCATATCCAATAAAGATACCCAAGAAAACTTGCCAACGCAAACGCTTGTATTTCGCGTCGGCTTCAGGTCCAGTCTGTTCTGTTTTATAGGCTGGCGGTGTCAAAAGTCTCCACATATTATAAATTGTTTATTCGTATGTGATTGTTAAAAGAAAACCAACTTATCATGCCATCACGCTAAAACCACACACCATACACATGCCTTGCACATACCTTGGGAAGCGATTATGCAGTGAAAAGTAAAAGGCTTCAAGCGAAAGCTAAATTCAACCCATCAAAAACAGGTTATCATTACCTAATACTTACATTTCAAAATCAGTTCGCGTTCAATTCGAAACAAAGATAGGTTTTATTTCATTATATCTCTTTTATTCTTAACGTTTATTATTAGTTTTAACATTTTAGACCCGCAAATATATAATCTGACACCCTCTGTTGACCCAAAAAATGTAGAACTTCCCTTTTGAAGATGACCTTATTACTTATCCAAGCCTTGCTCACCACGCACCATGTGCTGCCACAGATGAATGGGGTGAGCACCAACTGCCCACCCCACGCTTTACACCTAAGTCCTTGCCTTGCCTCAAGGTCGAGCAAGTTTGCTGCTACATCAAAGCCCAATATCCCTTTATGCGGTGCTCCCATGCACGCTATTGTGCATTGCATTTTCTCGTTTCTTCCACATCAATCGCGTCAGCCAAGATGCTAATGGGATTTTTTACCAAGTGCGAAGTCGACATTTCTATCTGCCATTTGCACGTCTCACACTCCGTAGCCACATAGTCAGGATTGACGGCTTCAATCTGTTTAAAGAGACTCGAACCAATCTTTTGCGAGCGTTCATAGTTCTCTTTCTTAAAGCCATAGGTGCCTGCGATGCCACAACACTGACTCTCTAACATCATAAAATCGATGCCCGGAATCATCTGCAGCAAACGAACAGAATAAGGAACCCAGCCCATTCGTTCCATGTGACAGGCGGTGTGGTAGGCAATTTTCTCTTTGAAATCCTTGCGAAAGACAAGTTTAATCTCTCCGGCATCCACCTTTTGGCAGAGCCAACGCAAGGCCAACATCAAATGATCGCGCACGTCGGCATTGTCGATGTGCAACAAATGTTGGTATTCATCGCGCATGGTGAGCGTACAAGTAGAGCTCACCGTGAGCACAGGTTCATCGCGCTTCACAGCTTCGCGCATCGCGTTTATATTCACTTCGCCCTGCTTTTTGGCCTGCCCCGATAGCCCATTGGCAATCAACGCCACACCGCAACATTTCTCTTTCGACAACAAACGCACCCCATAACCGCAGGCATTCATCAACTTCACCAAATCCTTACTCAACTGAGGATAGTTGTAATTGGCATAACACCCATGGGAAAAGGTCACAAACCGATGATACTGTTCTTGCTCGTGAGCATGCTTCTTATACCATTGTTCAAAGGTTTGGAAAGCATAAGAGGGGAACGTGCGATGCTTGTCAATGCCCATCACGCTGTGCAGCACCGCTTTCATGGGCTTCAATCCCAAAGCAAAATTGGTTAAAGGTGCAAAAGTATGTGCCAGCGTCCCCACGAAATCGGTATTGGCTAACATGCGATCGCGCAGGCTGGGCGTGTGCGTACTGTAATCGATTCGCGCCGCTTGAATGAGGTCTCCCACCAGCACATGCTCGGGACAAGCCACCTCACAACGCTTGCAATTCAAGCATAATTTCAGGGCTTCATTAAAATATTCCGCACCTTTTAAGCGGTAACGCTCCTGATCGGGACCCGCTTGTTTGGGGCCGAGATATTGAGGTTCCACGGCCGACACAGGGCAATAAACCGTACAGATGGAGCATTTCAGGCACTGCTCAAAATTCAATTTGCTTTTGCTTTCTATTTGTGTAGCTTCTACCATCGCTTTTATTTCTTTAGAATGTTGTGGGCAACTTGCAATGCGGTGAGCATAGAGACACCCGTACCATCGGCCAATTTGAATGCATTATGACCGCTAAGAATAGAGCCTGCCGCATATAAATTGGTTTGAACGCGTCCCTCGCGGCTCACTAAAAATTGAGAATCGGTGTGCACACCAAACTTCATATAGGGCTGTTCGTCATAGACATAGGCCGCAGTCCAGGTCGAACGATCCTGCACGGCATCAACATCGGCGTGGAAAATAGGCTCATAGACTTCGTTGTAATTGCTCTGTAAACCACGACTCTGGAATGAACCCGAAGCCAAAACGAAATCGTCGGCATAGAGTTTCTCCTCAACCATCTTCTCGGTCTGTACGGCTACGAGACGATTGTCCTTGAAAACACCTGCACAAACCGTGTCGCTCAGCACATACAAACCACCTAACTGCTGGAAATATTGACGCAACTTGGTTTGAATATGTACGCCCGGAACTGAGGGCGGCATGGTGGCAACATAGTGCAACGCATGCCGAACATGCTGCTGAAGGTGCGCTCTGGCAGCGTCATCGGCTAAGCCTAACACCGACGGAAGCAGCAACACCTCGCCTTGAATGGAGAGGGCATTGAGTGCCTGTGCCACCTCTTCTAACCCCGTTTCATCGGCCAACACCTTTGCAATGTTTGTAGCCCGCATCTCAGAAGGACTCTTTCGTGCTTCCTCCAACGCTTTCGTTGTGAAAGTTTGCACATCAACCGCCACGCCCATGCGCTGCAAGTTGGCACTCAAAAAAGCTACGGGCATATCTAAGAAACCGGCGATGTTGGCAATGGTTACACGCTTCCAAGGCAACGTTTCGGGCGTTGTACTTTGCACGAGTCCGTCCATCGTGAGCCAAGCGGGTTTGTTGATGCCGATGGGTGAAAGCCGATAGTGATTGGCTTCTGCACTGCCTTTCATCACAAGGCCTGCCGCATTGAGCAGCAATTTAGCCTCTTTTGCCAAGCAATCTATTGCATTTAGCTTGTGAAAAGGGTGCATATTACTGAGTAAAGGGATAGCTTTTAAGGGCGCATCCACCAAGTCCCCGTTTTCGTCATAGCCCAACAACTCGAGCGAACCCGAATTGAAATGCAACGTGCTTTGCCCTGCATTGATAATGGCAACACGTTGCTTTTGCTGGGCTAAAGCAATGCCACAGGTGAGCCCTGACAACCCACCACCGATGATAATTGTATCAAATTTCATTTCGCAACCTCCTTCTTTTCGTCTGCCACCCGATTAAATCCGCAAAGACTTTCATAAATCATGCCCGTGAGTTGTGCCTCGTTCAGCGTGTCACCCCACGCCACAGGGCGCATGCCTTTCCACCGTTCGGCCATGAAAGCCGTTAAATCCTGCATGCCTTTCTGCGCGGGAGTGTCGGCCACTTCGCACAACACATTGGCACCACGGCAGGCACATAGTTCGCCTTGGCAAGTGCCCATGCCGAGCCGTGTGCGGCGACGTAAATTAATAATATGGTGTACATGCAACTGCTCCACAGCAAATTTCACTTCGCCGACGGTCACATTCTCGCACTCACAAACCAAGGCTTTGTCTTCAATGGCTTGCTGACGAATGCTCGAAGTCATCGTGCCATGCCGCCCTTCCATCACCCGTTGACTATATTCATAGCTCGTCTTGCTGGTCTTTTCGGTGAGCACCGAGGTCTCAGAGCCGGGCAATGGGGTGGTAGCTGTTTCGCATTTCTTGTCGATGCCCAACTTTTTGCAGGCCAAATCGGTAGCCAACTCGGCCATCATGCGGTAGGTCATCATCTTGCCTCCCGTGATGGTGATGAAGCCTTTGAGGCCATCGCGCGTCTCATGGTCGAGCAAAACGATGCCACGACTGATGCTTCTTCCCGACGGATCGTTGTCGGCTGCCACCAAAGGACGCACACCCGTGTAAGCGCGAAGAATGCGCGTTGATGCCAAAGCGGGTGCCAACTTCTCGCCCTCCTTAATCAAAATGTCCACCTCTTCGGGCGTCACTTGCAGGTCGTCAACCGTTTCAAAAGGCACGCGATCACTGGTGGTTCCAATGACACAAACAGTATCATCGGGCACAAGAATATCGGCATTGGCGGGCTTTCGGCAACGGTTGATCACCATTTGGTTGACCCGATGGCCAAAAATGAGCAGCGTACCTTTCGCCGGGAACATGTTAACACCCACGCCAGCCATGACAGAAAGCTGATGACCCCAGATGCCGGCGGCATTGATAACGAGCTGAGCACGTTGCTCAAACGTTTCACCTGTGAGGTTATTGCGCAACCGAACACCCTTCATTTCGCCATTCTCCACCACGAAACCCACCACTTCATGATAGGTCAAAGCATCGGCACCATGGCGACGGGCATCAAGCACATTGGCCACAGTGAGGCGGAAAGGGTCGATGGAAGCATCAGGGACACGCACGGCACCCGTGAGTGAAGGGTTGACCGAAGGTTCGATGCGGCGTGCCTCTTCGGGCGAGATGATGTCGGCACGAATGCCGGCTTCTTGGCAAGCGGCTACAAACGTGGCCTGATAATTGAGGTCGTCTTCGGGTAGCGTAATAAACAAACCGTCGGTCTCATCCACACAATGTCGGGCGATTTTCCGCAGAATCATGTTCTCAACAATGCACTCTCTTGCCGACTCTTTATCGGTAACAGCATAGCGGGCACCACTATGAAGCAAACCATGATTGCGGCCGGTTGCACCATTGGTGAAGTCAAATTTTTCGACCAGCAGCACCTTTAATCCCCGCATCGCACAATCTCTTGCCGTGCCTGCGCCGGTAATTCCGCCACCAATCACAATGACATCATAAGTTTGTTCTCTATTCTTTTTCATTGAATGACATTTTTATGCTTACCCGAAAAAATATTGCGTTGCAAAAATATTCGAAGCGTTTAAACTTGCAAAACGAAACGTTCTTGCGTTCTTTCGAAGCAAAGATAGCTTTTATTTGGTTGCATAGACACTTTTATTATTATTATTTAACGAAATAATTTCTGCCATGGGGTGCGCTTCTCTGTATTCACCCGTCACACAATCCTTTTTTGTTAAGGTTTTGTTAAACACTTCGGTTTGAAACCATTCTTTCGGGAAAAGTGCTATTTTTGTGAGGAAAATAAAAACCAAAAGCTGTTCTTGACATGACAAAAGAGGAAAGACATAACGCCATTTTGGAGCAACTGCTCAAAACAGATGCCATTTTAGTGTCCGACTTATCCGACCGTTTGCAAGTCTCTTCGGTCACCATTCGCAAAGATTTAACCGATTTGGAAAAGGCAGGGAAGCTCTATCGCAGCCACGGAAAAGCCATTGCCATCAACCCTTTTGCCGGCAATCGCACCGTGAACGAGAAAGAAAAGCTCTATCCCGAAGAGAAATATAACATCGGAATGGAGGCGGCAAAGTTTATCGAGCCCAACGATTCGATTATCCTTGCATCGGGAACCACCATCCATGCCTTTGCCCATTGCATCAAACCCGCCCATAAACTCACGGTGGTTTCGGCATCACTTCAGGCCTCCATCGCCCTCTCACAGGAGGACAATATCGACATCATTCAGTTGGGAGGCATGCTGCGTCACAGCAGCGAATCGGTGGTGGGCGAATACAGTGAAAGCATTTTGGCGGGCTGTTCGTTCAGCAAATTGTTTATGGGTGTCGACGGCATCGACCTCGATTTCGGCTTCACCACGACCGACATGCGCGAGGCTCACCTTAACCAACAGATGATGAAGGCCGCACAAAAAACCATCGTTCTGGCCGACGCATCGAAGTTTGGCCGACGTGGATTTGCCAAGATCAGCAACATGGAGGACGTGGATGTCATCATTACCGACGCGCACATCAAGGCGATGGACAAGCTGCGCATCGAAGAAATGGGCATCGAACTGGTGATTGTGGGCGCAGAAGCGTAGAGGCAACGCCACGAAATCCACCGCAAACGAAAATTCCTTCTCACCGACACCGATCATCACGGGGTGAGAAGGAATCTTTGTTTGCGCACAATTTCCATCAAGTATTCACTCATCAGGCCACGGAAACGGTTTCCCTGTGGCCGCAGAACACGGGCGCTGTGCCTGCATGTCGCGCAACCGTTTGCCCAAAAGCGCAGCCAATTCGCGCACCTTTTGGGGTTGTTGAGCAGCCAAATCGTGCTGTTCGCCCACGTCGTCGGGCAGATGATAAAGCTCCTTTCGACCAGTCTTATAATGATAAATGAGTTTCCATTCGCCCAGCCGAATGGCGCAATTCAAGTTAATGCCTGCCCCTTTGCCATCCCAGATATTCGGAAAATTCCATACCAACGGGCGCACCCTCGTTGGCTTTTGCGGCGCACACAGCAGCGGAACGAGCGATTGTCCGTCGAGCGTTTGCGGCACCTTTGCCTGTCGAATGCCCGCCATTTCGAGCAGCGTGGGATAAAGATCCTCGATGATGATGGGCGTTTTGTTGCGCGTGTTAGCAGCCACTTTGCCCGGCCACCGCACGATGAACGGCACCCGAATGCCACCCTCATACAACGACCCTTTACCACTTTTGAGCGGCGCATTTTGCGTGTCGGGCGGGCCTTCGCGCCACGCTTGCGACGCCGCCAGCCCACCATTGTCGCTCATGAAGATGAGAATGGTGCGCTCGGCCTCACCATTCGCATCCAACCAGCGCATCACATCGCCCAAACTCTTGTCCATCCCCGCAATCAACGCCGCATAAGCCGCCGCCTTGTCAGACAGCCCTTTGCGCACATATTGCGGATAAAAGCGCATGTCCTTGTCGATGGGAATGTGCAAAGCATAGTGCGACAGATACAAATAAAACGGCTGCCCATAGCGTTTTGCCTTGTCCAACGCCCGCAAAGCCTCCTGCGTCAGCGCCTCGGTGGCAAACGTTCCCGTGCCCCAATAGCGCTCCAAACCGGGGATGGCGTTGAGCGCCAAAGGCCGTCCGTCGCGCGAATGACCATAGTTTCGTTCACTCAGATAGGTCGCCAAACCGCCCGCGGCACTGCCTGTGATGTTGACTTCGAAACCAAAATGGCACGGATTTTCGCCCGGTGTGTCTATCGCTCCCCAATGCGCTTTGCCGCAATGAATGGTGTGGTAGCCCGCATGCTTCAGCAGTTGTACAAACGAAAGGGCCTGCGTCGTGCGCTCCATCCCGCCACACTGTGCAATGCCGTTGCAATTCCAATCGGGCAAGACCACGCCCGCCTCCTGCCCATCCGTCGGCTTGTCGCGCTGCAAAGTCCAGTTGGTCACCCTGTGCCGCGCCATGTTCATGCCCGTCATCAAGCTGCACCGCGACGGCGAACTCACCGGAGCTGCATAGGCATCGGTAAACAACATGCCCGACTGGGCCAAACGTTCCATGTTGGGCGTGTCGTACATACGGTTGTAATCCGTTACTACCTCCGCGAAAGGCACCGACGTGTCCTGCCACCCCATGTCGTCCACCATGAACAAAATAATATTGGGTCGGCGCTCCTCGTGCTGTGCATAGAGCGGCCCTATGCCCGCCAAAGCCATGCCTACCACTACACTCATTCGTTGTTTCTTCATTTCATCACCATTTAGAACCTCGCAAAGATAAGCAAAAGAAACGAATTGCGCCCGATTCAGCCCATGGAAAATGCCGTGCAAATGAACGCATATATCCACGCGTAATCCACCCAAACGCCACCAACCGGCCACACGTAATCCAGCCAAACGAAACCGTAGGGGCAAACATCCACGCGCAATTCTCTCAAGCAAAACGCGTAGGGGCGGCGCCTATGTGCCCGCCCGAACGTCCGCGTAACGGCGTTTCCATACCAAAAACACACGCATGGTGTGCGGGGTATTGAACGATGGATGCGCCCTTACTGGGCGACACGGGCGGGCACACAGGCACTGCCCCTACCCATCTCCATCATATTTTTCCACGCAATTCCATACAAACAAAATAACCATTTACATGCAATCCGCCCCTACCCATCTCCATCAAACCACGCGGTGTGCCCATACCCCATCGGGGTTATACTTTCGATAGCGCAGGGTTGGCGAGTGCAACGCAGCCTACCCTGGGTAACAATGCAAGCGAGGAGGCTACCCCCTTGGGGGTTGTACTTTTTCTCATCGCACATCATTACCACACGCGGCGAATGGATTATTCGCGAATGATTTCCTCATACGAAAATTGATTTTAAAAAGTACAATGCCGATGGCATAGGTTCCCCTCCACGACTTTGCCCAGGGTAGCCTCCTATCGTCGGCAACCCTGGGCTGGCAAAAGTACAACACCGGTGGTGTTGGTTCATGTGCACCGTTTTCCCAACAAACAAAACCACACACGCAATCCACCCAAACGAAACCAACTGTCCACACACAATCTACCCAAACGACGCCAACCGTCCATGCGTAATCCATCCAAACGAAACCGTAGGGGCGGGCACACAGGCACCGCCCCTACCAATCTCCACCATATTTTTCCACGCAATCCCATACAAACCAAATAACCATTTACGCGCAATCCACCCTAACGAAATCAACCGCCCACGCGTAATCTGCCCAAACGAAACTGTAGGGGCGGTGCCTGTGTGCCCGCCCGAACGTTCGCGCAGCGGCGTTTCCATACCAAAAAATACACGCATTGTGCGCGGGGATTTTAACGATGGATGCGCCCTTGCAGGGCGACACGGGCAGGCACACAGGCACCGCCCCTACCCATCTCCATCATATTTTTCCACGCAATCCCATGCAAACAAAATAACCATTTATGCGCAATCCCCAAAACGGCATCAACCGTCCACGCGCAATCCACCCAAACGAAACCGTAGGGGCAAACATCCACGCGCAATTCTCTCAAGCAAAACGCGTAGGGGCGGCGCCTGTGTGCCCGCCCGAATGTTTGAGCAGTGGCGTTTTCATGCCAAAAATACACACATTGTGCGCGGGGATTTTAACGATGGATGCGCCCTTGTGGGGCGACACGGGCGGGCACACAGGCACCGCCCCTACCAAACTCCGTTATACATTTACACACACAACACTCGGGGGCGGAAATGCATCGCGCACTCCCGCCCCCATAACTTAAAATAAAAAAGTGTGTGTATCGTTATGATTTCGGCGTCACCGCGGATAACGTTATTCGTTTTAAACAAGTTATTCTTTCGGTGTCCCGTGGATGACATCATTTATTCTAAAACAAGTTATTCTTTCGGTGTCACCGTGGCTGAACCTTGGCCACTGCCGCCGGGTTTGTTCCCACTGGGCTTGCCCGAACCATTGCCACCGTCGCCCGGCTTTGCAGCATCACCGCCCGGCTTTTTGCCATCGGGCTTCTTGCCGCCGTCACCCGGCTTTTTGCCCTCTCCGGGTTTTCCACCGTCGCCGGGCTGCTTGCCGCCGTCCTTTTTCTTCGCCTTGGGCAGCACCTCCTGCTTGTAGTGCTTCACCTGCTCGTTCATCTTGCTGATGAAATCGGCATAATCGGCCTCGCCCTCGACCACCGCCAAGGCATTCACCTTTTGCACCAATGCGCGATAGGCTTCGTCGGAGGCGTGTTGCGCCTGCTTCAACTGACCCACAATCTGCACCGCACGGTCGTTGGCACGCGCCCGCGTCACCTCGCGTAGCTTGTCGTTGGCCTGCTTCATGGCCTGCACCACGGGCGTCAAAGCCAGGGCCGTGACGTCGGCAGCCGATTTCGTTTCCAAATCGCTGATGAGGTTGAGTAACAGGCCCGTCTCGCGGTCCAACTGCATCTTGGGGTCGATGTTGTAATCCTTCAGCAACCGTTCCAACCGCTGAGCGGCCTTCACCTGCTCGGCATCAGGATGGTTCAGGAAAAACTTGATGGCCTTGCGCAGCGCCTTGTAGTGCTTGTCGCGCTCCGTATCGAGCGTTTTGATTTCTCCGCTCAGCAGGTTGGCTTTCGACAGTGCCAGCGCATCGTCCTCGGCCTTCAATGCCGTTTGCAAGGCCGTCAACTCGGCTGTCACCTTTGTTTTTACTTTGGCATCGGCCGTGGCGAGCCCCACCGTGTCGGTGATGAACAAAAAATGGGCGCCACTTTTCATGTCCTTCAATTTAATTGCTTCAATCTGTTTCATTGTAACTTTATTTTTAAGAATAATATCATGATTTAATGGATAAAATCGAAAATCCCCCCAGGGACTAACCCGTTTCCGTTCGGGAATTGCAAATCCCCCTGGGGACTAACTCGTTTCCGTTTGGAAATTGAAAATCCCCCCGGGGACTAACCCGTTTCCGTTTGGGAATTGCAAATCCCCCCGGGGACTAACCCGTTTCCGTTCGGGAATTGAAAAATCCCCTGGGGACTAACCCGTTTCCGTTCGGGAATTGCAAATCCCCCCGGGGACTAACCCGTTTCTGTTTGGGAATTGCAAATCCCCCCGGGGGCTAACCCGTTTTCGTTCGGGAATTGCAAATCCCCCTGGGGATTTATCTTTTTCCATTGAACGCGATGCAAACATCTGCATGATGTGGCCACGAATCTCTCCCAGCCTTCGCATTTAATATTTGATAAAAGCACGAGCCTTAAAATCTATATTCTGATCCCAATTAGTCCACGTACTGCGACCATTGTCTGAGAATGCGGAAAAAATTTCATAGTTCTTCCCTGGCATACTTCCCATACCACCTGGTCCTGTTACGTATGTAAAAGCAACATATTGCGTACTTATAGCCCGAAAAGCATTACCAATCTCCATTCCACCTACATGCGTGAGGCCGAAATCTAAAGCTGCCGAAGCAATGTAGTAGTCATAATACTGAGAATACTTTTCTATAAAACCTAAGGCTTTCATCGCTAAAAAATATTCACCAGCACTGGGGAGATACCAATTACCAGCACCCGCTCCGGAAAGAGTGATGCCTGCAGCAGTCAGTTCATCGCGATAATGAGCCGCCTTATAGAACACAGGATAGAGGGTGGGTTCATTGGCCTTGACCCTACCATCATAACTGCTCGCACCGTCCCAGGTACAGTTATAACCATCCATGTCAGCCAGCATCTGTTCTTTCTCTGCATCCGTAGGCTGCCATAGCGTTCCATTGCCATAAACCTTTTTGTTGCCCGGCTGCTGATTGTGATGAATTGTTGTCCATGCAAACTGTTGCCCATTTCCTATGTCATTCAAGGATATTGCCAATCGTCGGCTTTGGCTCACCACCATGCCGATGGGCACTTTTGGCGTGGCAAGCACATTGCCCTGCTTGTCGCGATAAAGGGGTGTGCCATCGGCTTTCTTAAGCAGTGTATAAGGTGTGGAACTGAGAAAATCTACATCGCCGTTGCTCATCAGATAAAGATAGTTGGGGCGCAGCTTCACGTTGATGATATACGATTTGTTGTTGCCCATCACCACAGCAGGATCGGGCGACAAGGGCACGCCGGCATGGTGCTGTGCAAGATTAATGTTATAAATCTGCCCTCCGTCCATAACGAGTTTCAACTTCGAAGCATCGGTCGTCGGCAAAAAATAGCAATATTCATTGCTGGTGCTTTGATAATTGATCTCATCGTTTTGATGAGGCCAAACAGCTTGTTTCCATCCTTCAGAAGCGGAAAAGGTGTAGTTGCCACTCATGGCACCATTGGTGTAGCCCGTCCAGCTATCGGCAACGGCATCGTAGACCACTTGGTTGGGAACAGAGGTGGCATTGACCGATGAGAGCGTGGCGGCCATGGCGGGATAGGGCATGTAGCCGGTGAGCTTGATTTTCATGCGGGCACCAAGGTGCTTGAGGTTGAACACCACTTCTTGGGTTTCTAACTGCGAGGTGATGACCACACCGGTGGTGCGGCCAATCTGCGCATTGCTCATGTTGGAACGGTCGACGATGAACGTGTTGCCGCTGCGGGTTAAATCGCTATAGAGCACAAAGTCGTAGGTGCCGGGGGCTAACACCATGGGGGTGCCCGTGACATAGAACTCGCCGTTGTTGACGGTGCCGGTGACTTCGCCTTTCAGCGTGGAGCCTTGATAGGCCAGCATGGTGTAGGTGCCATTGGACAAGGCGCGTGTGGTGGCGCGGTCGGTCTTGGTGGTATCGCGCTGAATAGACACTTCGGCCAAGAGGTTGTTGTCGAGGTCGATCACCTGTTTGCTGAGCGTGTCGGGCGCAAGGGCGCGCGTGCCCTGCACTTCTTCGTCCGTGTTATAGTCTTCGAAATTCACTTTGAAAGTGATTTGCTTTGACGTGTTCACTTTGCCGTCGGGTTGGTTGTCCAACTCGCTGTGGCAGGCCGACAACGCAAAAACGGCTGCGGCCATTGCTGCTAATCTTGTTATTTTCGTTATCTTCATTTGATTTTTCCTTTCTTTTGAATTGATGAAACGTGCTTTCCGTTGCCGCGATCAGGGTGCGATGGTGCTTTCGTCGCCAACGAGAATGGTTCCGCCCTCTGATTCTTCGTCGTTATCCCACTGCGTGGTCGTCGACCCTTTAGGGTGGGGCGTT
This sequence comes from Segatella oulorum F0390, assembly GCF_000224615.1. Classification (NCBI taxonomy): domain Bacteria; kingdom Pseudomonadati; phylum Bacteroidota; class Bacteroidia; order Bacteroidales; family Prevotellaceae; genus Segatella; species Segatella oulorum. The sequence goes on along the minus strand of NZ_JH114217.1, from coordinate 364,216 downwards.
ACGCTACCACAAATGAGCTGCTCGGTTTGCATTACATAAACCTTGCTTTCCGGAGTTATGTAAACTCGTTTTGCTTTTTTCTTCATTTTCTTGTTCTGTTTAAATGATTATATTTACTACTATTGATTTCTTGCTTCATGCGTTCGCCTACACACACGAAAAAGCATCTGCAAAGAGCTTTGAAAGCTCCTTGCAGATGCTTGAAACGGCGAACCGACACCCGCGCCGGGCGCACCGCTATCGCCTTAGTACAGAGACTTAGACCGTTGTTAGAATGTGTGTGTGTGTGTGTGTGTGTGTGTTTATACAATTATTTGAATCAACCAAATAATTGATGTTAAAACTTACACTGCTTGAAAAATTATTTTCCATTTGCATACAAACACTTTCTGTTTAATTTGGCGACAAAGTTATAAACTTTTGGCGAGAGTGGCAAACAATGCGAAAGAAAAATCGATTTATCCATTCTTCTTGTAACTCATCACTGCCCAAAAACCCATGAGACTATCGATGACCGCCAAGGCCACCACTTGATGGAAAATGCTGCCGAAATTGCCGCCACGAACGAACACCGTGCGCATGGCATCGATGAAATAGCTCATGGGATTGACGTAGGTGGTGAGGTAGGCGGCGGCGGGCATGGAGCGCGTGGGCGTGAAAAGACCCGAAAGGAGCAGAATGTTCATCACGAAAAACCACATCACAAAGATGGCTTGCTGCATGGTGTCGCTGCGGTTGGAGATGACCAAACCCAACGACGAGAAGAAGAATGCCAGCAACATCACCAACAAATAGACCCACATAATGTTACCCACGGGCACGATGCCATAGAGCAACCACGCCACCAGCAGGCACATCGTGGTGGCTAAAAGGGCGATGAGCCAATAGGGAATGAGCTTGGAAAGGATAAAACTGCGGCGGCTCACGGGCGTGACATTCATCTGTTCGATGGTGCCTTTCTCCTTCTCGGCCACGATGTTGAGCGTGGGAAGGTAGCCCGTCATCAGCATCATCACAATGCCAAACAGTGCCGGAATCATGAATAGTTTGAAGTTTTGCGACCTATTATATAAGGTGTAGCTGTGGAACTGTTCCCGGATGGCCTGTGCCTCGGGCACCACTGTCTGCACAATGACTTGCGAAAGATAGAGGCTTCCGATGGCACCTTTCGTGCCATTCACCGCATTTGCAGCCACCAGCACGTGGGGTGTGTGCCCTTGTTGCAGGTCTTTGGCAAACCCTTGCGGAATAACCACCACACCATCCACGCGCGATTGCTCCACATTGCGCAACGCAACGTCATAAGAGGGTGCCTCGCCCTTGAACCGAAAGTAGCGGTTGGCTGCAATGGTGTGCACCAACTGCTGCGAGCGTGCGGAGTGATCGTTGTCGACAACGGCCACAGCAATGTTCTTCACCTCCATGTTCATCACCCACGGCATCACGCACATCAGCATGATGGGATATGTCAAAATCAACCGCGGCAAAAACGAATTGCGCCTGATTTGCAACCACTCTTTCTGTAACAGATATTTTAATACCATCATCTTTCTATTCTAATCGTATTTTAAACAACCGCAACGACAACGTCAGCAACACCACCAACATGCCGAGCAGCACCATCATCTCGCCTACCACTTGGCCTACACCGACGCCCATAATCATCAGTTTGCGCATGCCACTGATGTAATAACGTGTGGGGATGATGGCCGAAATCCACTGCAACACCTCGGGCATCGACTCCAAAGGATAGATCATGCCCGACAACATCACGATGGGCATGAGCAGCAACATGGCCGAAATCAGCAGCGCCGCCAACTGTGTCTGGGCCACGTTGGATATCAACAGTCCCAACGACAGTGCCAAAAGGATGTAGATGGTGGACAACACGATGATCCAAAACAGCGAACCCACCACCGGAACGCCCAACACAAAGGCGGCTATCACCAGAATCAGCGCGAGGATGCCAAACGCAATCAACAAATAAGGCACCAGCTTTGCGGCAATCATCAGCAGCGGACGCGTGGGCGAGACAAGCAACACCTCCATCGTGCCTTGCTCTTTTTCGCGCACAATCGAAATGGAAGTCATCATCGCACACACCAACATCAACAGCATGCCCATGATGGCCGGCACAAAGTTATAGGCCGATTTCAGCTGCGGGTTATACAGCATCTTGGTAGAAACCAGCCCATCGCCTGCATGCATCACCACGGCTTGCGCATAGCTTTGCCATTGTTGTGCCATGTTAGGGTCGGTTCCGTCTACCAAGAACTGCATGCTTGGCACGCCCACCGCGTTGCTTTCGCCAAAGATAATGGCCATGTCGGCTTGCTGATGGCGAATGGTTTGCTCGGCCTCTGCAGGCGTATGCACCATGCCCACCAATGTAAAATAGCTTGAAGCTGCCAGCCTGTCCACCGCCTGTTGCGCCCCATCGCTCCACGGACTGAGCACCACCACCATGCGAACATTCTTCACATCGGTGCTGATGGCATAGCCAAAGAGCAGCATCATGGCCAAAGGCATGCCGAAAAGCATGAGCATCGTGCGTTTGTCCCGCAAGATGTGGTGCGCCTCTTTCAATATAAATGCATAGAATTGTTTCATTTTCTCAATGGTCTGAACGTTGGGCTTGTCGCGCCAAATAGGTAAACACATGGTCCATGTCGGGCTGCCCGAGCGTGTGTTTCAGCTCTTGTGGCGTGCCCATCGCTTTGATTTTGCCGTCGACCATGATGGAAATGCGGTCGCAATATTCCGCCTCATCCATGTAGTGTGTCGTCACAAACACTGTGATGCCGCGGGCTGCTGCCGCATAAATCAGCTCCCAAAATTGTCGCCTTGTAGCCGGATCGACGCCACCTGTTGGCTCGTCTAAGAACACAATCCCGGGGTCATGCAGAATGCTTACCGAGAAAGCTAACTTCTGTTTCCAACCTAAAGGCAGGCTTGCCACCAAGCTGTTACGATGCGATGCAAACTGCAACTGTTCAAGCAACTGAGTCGTTTTGCGCTTGATGTCGGCATCCTTCATGCCATAAATGCCACCGAAGAGCCGGATGTTTTCGGCCACGGTGAGGTCGTCATACAGCGAGAACCGCTGACTCATATAACCAATGTGCCGCTTGATTTGCTCGTGCTCGGTGCGAATATCAAAACCCACCACGTGGCCTTCGCCGCTCGTAGGTTGCGACAAACCAGCCAACATGCGCATGGCAGTGGTCTTTCCGGCGCCGTTAGCCCCTAAGAATCCAAAGATTTCGCCACGCCGAACGCTGAAACTAATGCCATCGACAGCATGGAAACCGCCAAAACTTTTCACCAAATTCTTCACCTCAATCACGGCTTGTGTGCCAACACCTTCCTGACCAGTATCACTCAAAGGGCGTTCCTTTTCAATGGGAGCCGGATTGAAAACCGCACGAAACTGCGTCAAAATCTCCTCGGGTGTGCCAATGCCTTTCACCTCGCCTTGCGACAAGAAAGCCACGCGATCGCAACATCTCACCTCGTCTAAATAGGGCGTAGAAGCCACAATCGTGATGCCCTTTTGCTTCAAACAGCCCAACATCTCCCACAGTTCTTTGCGGCTCACAGGGTCAACACCCGTGGTAGGTTCGTCGAGAAAGAGCACCGTCGGCCGATGGATGAGCGCGCAACACAGTGCCAACTTCTGCTTCATGCCGCCCGAAAGTGCCACCGCTTTGCGCTGCCGAAAGGGTTCGATTTGCGTGTAAATGCTTGCTATCGTGGCATAATTCTCCTCAACGGTCGTCCCGAAAAGGGTGGCAAAAAAGTGCAGATTTTCTTCAACGGTGAGGTCTTGGTAGAGCGAAAACCTGCCGGGCATATACCCCACCCGACGGCGAACATCCTGCATTTGCGTCACCACATCGAAACCATCCACGCGCAATGTCCCGGCATCGGGCACCAATAGCGAGCACAACAAGCGATACATCGTGGTCTTACCCGCGCCATCCGGCCCTATCAATCCAAATACTTCGCCGGGCTTTACATCAAAACTCACGCTGTGCAAAGCCTGCACCTTGCCGTAACTTTTCGTCACCCGACACACCTCTATGGCTTTCATCATCAGTCGTTGAATTTCACTTCGCCATACATTCCAATCTTTGCATAGCCGTCATTCTTAAACTTAATCTTCACCGCATACACCAAATCGGCACGCTCATCGTCGGTTAAAATGGTCTTAGGCGTGAACTCGGCGCGGCTCGAAATCCATGCCACTACCCCGCGATAGGTGCGTTTCTGCTTACCTTCTCCATAGTCGGTCATCACCGTTACGGTCTGCCCCACCCGGCAATGTTTCAGCTGCAACGAGGTAACATAGGCTCGAAGATACATCTCATCCACGTTGGCGAGCTTCAACAGTGGGCGTCCCGGCGTGACAAACTCGCCCGCTTCGGCATATTTTTCGAGCACGGTGCCGGCACGAGGAGCCACAATCTGCGCATTGTTGATTTGGTCGGCCAGCTGTCTTTGCTGTGCTTCCACCCCTTGTCGCTGTGCTTCAATGCCGCGTGCCTGTGCTTTCAGGGCGGCATTGTTGCTGCGAATTTGCTCGCGGGTGGCTTCTAATTGCCGCTGAAGCACCCTCACCTGGTTGCTGATATCATCCAATTGCTTGCGCGGCACTGCCCCATCCTTCACCAATTCGGCAAAGCGTTGCTGCTCTCTTTGGGCGTTGGCCACCTGCTGTTCGAGCGAAGCCACCTGCTTTTGCAAGTTCAGTTGCTTGGCATCGGTAGCCGTTTCCGTGGCCGACAGCTGTTGCTTCATGGCCACCAACTCCTCGCTTTTCTGCTGCAACTGGTAGGCATCAATCTCACCCAACACCGCGTTGGCCTTCACATTGTCACCTTCTGAAACCGTAAAACTTTTCAATTTGCCAGCCAACTGTGCCGACACCGTCACCTCGGTGGCTTCAAATGTGCCCGTTGCATCAAAGTCTTGCGCTTGATCTCCGCAAGCCATCAGGCTCAACACCAACGGGATTGCTACGATGATTTTTCTCATATTTCTTGTTTTTTATAATCCATTTACTGTGTATTTCAAATCACTTTGCGCCTTGAGCAGGTTGATTTCGTGAATCGATTGCTGCGTCTTGGCCGCATTCTCCTGGTTGATTTCCTGCACCAATCGGTTGCTGTCAATCAACCCATGTGCCAATTTCGACTCCGCTGCCTTGCGTACCCGTGTGCGCAACGCAATGATTTCGTCGTCGTTTTTCATCAACTTTTCATAACGTTGAATGGCCTCTTGCTGTTGCAGTTGCTCCAAACGGTTGTTGAAAAGAAACGCATTGCGCAGGTTTTCGGTCTGTGCACGTTGCAGCTTCAACTTGTTTTGGTCATTCTTATGCGTGTAGAGCGCACCCACATTCCACGTGAATTTCACACCGGCCAGCGCATTCCAACTGCCTTTTCGCCCCATCATATCTTCAAAAAGATTAAACCCCGGATAACCATAATAGCCCTGTGCAAACAGCCCTATGCGCGGCATCAGTCCGGCATGGAGTGCCTTTTCTTGCGTCTCGGCCAACTGAATTTGGGCTGCAAAAAGCTGCATCTCGGGACGATGGTTTTGCCCTTCCACCGTTTTTTCCATCACAGGCTTTTCGGGATGGCTCACGACGATACCGCAAAAGGTGCTCAACAGCTGCTGCATCAAATGGGCCTGCGACTGTAATTGCTCGCCCGTCTGCACGGCATTCAGCCGTTCGGCCTTCACATTTTCTAAGTCGCTGACGGCCGCAATGCCATTTTTCACCATCGCAGCCAACTGATTTTCACTCGACTGCAACAGGTCTTGCACATCGCGATTGAGGCGCATCTGCTCGTGAAGCAGCAGCCAACCAAAATACAACTCGTTCACCCGCTGCCGCACAGCATACAGGTTCACCTCGTTTTGTGCCGCCTCAACGGCACCTTGTTGACGCACCATGCGGCTCTGTTCGCGCATCATCCCCCCGTCATACAGCGTTTGTTGCACATCCACGCCCACACGATATTGCGTTTTACCGAGTCCTTTCATCTCAATACCCATGCTGCGATAAACCGTTTTAATGCGCTCGGGCCATGCCGTTACCGCATTTTGTGTCGTGCCTTGTGCCGACACTTGCACTTGCGGAAGCCAACCCTTTTGAATGTTCCTAACGGTTAAATCGGTGGTTTTGGCAATCAAATCATATTGCTTAATGAGCGGATAATTCTGCCGGGCAGCCTGCTGACAAGTCTCCAACGATTGTGCCTGCCCCATCAAAGACACGCCCCACGCAGCCATTATCAATAATTCCTTTTTCATCTTGTTTATTCTTTTTTTATTCATTATCCATCGGGAAAAAGCCCATTTTCATCCTTTTCACGACGCAAAGATAAAACATTCCCTCCCCGTTTTACTTATCAAATCCACCTAAAAAATTGCCCATTTGTAACACTCTTTGCCCAAAGTGTGCGGTTTTTCCCGTAAGAAATCGTAATTTTACAAGCCAATCATACAAAAAGGAAAGTAGCAATGATAACCAAACCCGTACATCCACTCTCGCTCACCGATGTCGACTTTCAGGAATTTGTCAACCAATCGGTGCAGTTTTTCACCCACGACGACTTCGTGATGATTATGAATGTGTGCTTCTATCGGCAACCTTTCTTAAAGCCCAATGAAGTCTATCGCATCACAGAATCACGTCTCATTCTTTTGCTCGAAGGGCATGCACAAGCCAGCATCAATCTGCAAGACTATGCCGTTAGCCAAGGTTCGCTCGTGTTGTTAGCACCCGATGCCATCGTAGAACTCAAAGAAGTGTCCGACAATGTGCGCGTGATTGCCATGGTGTTGGGCGAAGAGGTGAAAGTGAAGCAAGATGTCATACTGCACAATTCACCCACAGAATTTGAGCATTTCCTGCGCCTGTCCTACCTCGTGTGGGACATGGCACACTGCCAACCCTATCGCCATGAAACGGTTTATCATCTGCTGCATGCCATCGTAGCCAATGCCTTGCAGCTCGACAAGCAACAAAAGCAGTCAGAAGCGCAATCGCAACCCGCACGACTGCAGACGTTGTTTCAAGAATTCAGACGCTTGGTGGCGCTACATGCCACACAACATCGCACCGTCAACTTCTATGCACAGGCGCTGCATATCACACCCCATTATCTCTCAGCCGTCATCAAAAAGGCGAGCAACCAAAGCGTAATGCAGTGGGTGCACCGCGCCCTTGTCCAAGAAGCCAAACTGCTTTTGCAGGCCAACGAGCTGATGCTGTTTGAAATTGCCTACCGCTTGAACTTCCCGAGTGCATCGGCTTTCACCAAATTCTTTAAGCGCGAAACGGGAATCACCCCTACACAGTATCAAGAACAAACCGCGAAAGGCCGTTGATACCTGCAACTATACACCCGATTTGCACCCACAAACAGGAGCATCACAACAAAGGGTGGCACCCACCCCACGATGAATGCCACCCACTTTAAATTTCGTTTTACTTACGATTGACCAAAAACAACAAATCTAATTGTACCAAACGTCCGTATCAATGATATGAACCTCGGTCTCTTCTAACTCTTCTTCCCTGCGCAAGTCTTGATAGACTTCAGGCAGTAGCGACTTCTTCGTTTTCATGACCGTCACAGTTTTAACTGTTAATATATAAGCTATTCGGTGACAAAAGTATAGAAAAAAATGCTACTTGTCAATACCTAAATGTAGGTATTTTATATTTTTAACGTTCATTTTATGCTAAAAAACATGTTTTTTGTTATGATTTATCAGAAATGTCCTTATGTTTACAACGCCGCAACTCACCCATTCGTCTCAAACAGCCAACACATCTTAACACGCCCTTAGCCTTACGCCGTCTCGTAACCCATCAGTTCTCCCCATCCAAAGTGGCCCATTTTGTGCCGAAAAAGATAAGGAATTATGCTACAAAATGCACCCTATTACCCCACAAAATGGTACACTTTACAACACCTCCTTAGAACAAGCGCCTATTGTTGCGGTGTTGTTTGATAAATCAACACATCAAAATCGGCAGCGAGTGCATAGATTTTTTCCATCAAATCGGCCACCTGATGCTCATAAGCCACCCACTCTTTATCCGACAGAAAGAAATAAAATTCAAGCGGAAGGCCGGTGCTCGTCGCCTCTAACTGGCGCACAAGACAGCTCAAATGGTGATTCACACGGCCATCTTGTGCCAACATCCGCTCCACATACCGGCGATAAAGTGCCATGTTCACCTGCTCACCTTGCAACTCGTTTGCCGTGAAATAACCCTTCTCTACCAACTGCTTTTTCAAATCGTCTGTCGCCAACTTGATGTGCCGGAAATCGTAAAACACCTTACGTTTCACACGTCTCCCATCGCTCTTTTGCATGCCCATCCAGTTTTGAAACGAGTCAGAAACCAAGGTTTGTGGTGTAACCGTGACGATGGTGTGGTCGAAATTGCGCACCTTTACCGTGGTCAACGTGATCTCTTCCACTACACCATCGACGGCCGAATTGGGCACAGTGATCCAATCTCCCTTGCGCACCATGTTGTTACTCGTCAGCTGAATGCCGGCCACCAAACCCGAAATGGTGTCTTTGAACACCAACATCAACACGGCAGAGGTGGCACCTAAGCCCGCAATGAGCGTCATAGGGCTGCGTCCTATGAGGAGGGCTATGGCCACAATGGCACCCAAAAAGAAGATGACAATCTTCAAAACTCCCCGAAAAGACTTGAAATATTGCTGCGTAGCGGTGAGGTTCTGCCCCTCATTCCCTTCAAAAGTGTTCAACAGTGCCACAGCGGCCAAAGTCGCCATCACCGTGATATAAACGGCCGTGGCGCGCGACAACGACAAACGAACCCAAGGATATTGATAGAAAACCAACGGCATGAGTGCCCGCACGACAATAGCCGGAATGATGCGACTCACCGACAAAAGCAACAGCGGATTCCACTGTGTGCCCTTCTTCATCACGATTTTTGTGAGAAACAGGATGAGCTGTCGCCCTATCACAAAACTCAAATAGGCGACAATGACCACAACAAGTGCCAAAACAATATGGCGCACAATGGGCACCGAGATGCCACTGATGCCACAAGCCACGATGAGCCGTTCAACAAACAAACGAATGGTTTCCATTTCTGCTATCTATATAAATAGGTGGCAAAGATAAAAGAAAATAGAGAAAAAAGCGATAGGATGAGGTTTAATTTATGTTTTTGAGTATCTTTGCGAACAACCAAAATGAGGAGAAGATGAAAGAGAATGGACACAAAAAGCCACAAAGGGCAGTCATCATGGGCGCCAGTAGTGGTATCGGTTACGCCCTTGCCCAACGGTTGATTGCACACGGTTGGACGGTGGGATTGGCTGCACGTCGCACTCAACCGCTACAACAGCTGCAGCAACAAGCACCCGAACGCTGTTTTTATGCCCCTATCGACGTGAACGATGCGCACGCTGAAGCGCAACTCTTGGCACTCTTTCAGCAAATGGGCGGTGTGGATGTATATGTGCATGCGGCTGGCATTGGCTGGCAAAATCCGGCTCTTGTGGCCGAGAAAGAGCTCAAGACTGCCGAAACCAACGCCGTTGGCTTCATCAGAATGGTGGGAACGGCCTATCGCTATTTCGCCAAACAGCACAAAGGACACATCGTTTGCATCAGTTCTATTGCAGGGACAAAGGGGTTAGGTCCGGCACCTGCCTACAGCGCAACAAAGGCTTTGCAAAACACTTACCTGCAAGCGTTGGAACAATTAGCCTACCAACAACGATTCAACCTCAGGTTTACCGACATTCGTCCGGGCTTTGTCGATACGCCTTTACTCACAGGAACGACGCAGTTCCCCATGTTGATGCCGGTGGAACGCGTGGCCAAAAGCATTGAAAAGGCCATCAGACGGCAACGACATGTGTGCATCATCGACTGGCGATGGCGCGTGGTTACAGGCCTTTGGCGACTGATTCCCAATGGGTTATGGCGCTATATGGGGCGCATGCTGCACTGAAAAATTTGGTCTTTTAAGATATAATGTGTATCTTTGCACCGCTGAAGCACGCTAAGACAACGCTTTTTTAGGGTGCACAGCAGCGCAAATTCAAGCAGAGAACTTGCGTCCACAGAATTATTAATCAGACAAAAAGCCTGTGAATAATAAACAACTGCTCATCGCTTTCTTTTTCATGTTGATAGCCATCACGGCGCATGCACAACAAAAAGGAAAAGCAACATTTTACTCAAAGCGCGCCACCGGCGCACGAACAGCAAGCGGAGAACGACTGCATCACGACAGTTTGACCTGCGCACACCGCACCTATCCGTTTGGCACCCTACTCAAAGTGACCAATTTAAACAATGGTAAAACGGTGGTAGTGCGCGTCACCGACCGCGGACCTTTCGCTAAAGGGCGCATCATCGACCTCTCTTATGCCGCCGCAAAACAACTCGATATGCTCTTTGCCGGCGTGGCAACAGTGACCGTTGAACGCTATAACCGCGGTGTTCCCTATGACGATGAACCCGCGATTGAATTGCCCGAACTCGATTTAGAGATGGCAACGCAGGGCTATAGCATGGTGGATGACTGGCGGGGACGCGACAACATGGTGGATGACAAAATTGAAAACGATGGCCAGAAGATTGCGAACAATCGTAAAAAACAACAGGGAAAAGCAGCTATCATCGCCCCCAATGAGACCAAAAAGCCAGCAAAGACGCCGAGCAAAAAGGACAAAGAGAACAAATGGAACAAGGTGTTTGAACGCATCAAAAAGATTTTCTAACCCACCAATCCTCCCATAAACCCCACTACAAGCAAACGAAATAGCCTCAAAAGTAGCAGCGTTCATTTCGCATAAAAATACATTTTTGCGAAATGAAGCAACTTTTTTGATAAAAAATGCCGTTGGGATGCTTTTTGTTTGGCGCTTTCATAAGTTATGTATACTTTTGCAATCAGTTACTGAATAAATATACATCACAATGAAAGAGAAAAACGAACGCTTGGCAACCTTAAAGATGCTCATCTCAAGTCATGAGCTAAGTAGCCAGCATGAAGTGCTGCAAGCCCTACGGAAAGAGGGCTACCATGTGACACAAGCCACGCTAAGCCGCGATTTTAAACAACTGAAAGTGGCCAAAGCAGCCAGCATGAATGGCGAATATGTGTATGTATTGCCGAATGAAACGATGTACAAACGCGTGCACAAACCACTCTCTGCACGCGAAATGCTGCACACACCGGGATTTATTTCGATTCATTTTTCGGGTAATATGGGTGTCATCAAGACGCGTCCCGGCTATGCAAGCAGCTTGGCTTATAACATTGATAATGCCGATTTCCCCGAGATTTTAGGAACCATAGCGGGTGACGATACGATTTTCATTGTGATTGATGAAAAAAGCAACCCCGAAGAATTGGAAGTCAATTTGAATGACATTCTGAACTTTATGTAATGATGCTTCATACACAAAAAATCATCTGATAACGCAAAAAACACCTCTTGCCGGCAACTTTTTGAAGGTTTGCTGCGTCAAACGCATAAACAAAGGGCACAAAGGCTCATCACAAATGGTAGCGTTTGCTATCTATGCGTTGGGCATGGCCATAAAAATGAAATGAAAATGGAGAACAGAAGAAAACTTTATCGCACGTCAACCGACAAATGGTTGGGTGGCGTTTTAGGAGGTATCGCGGCCTACTTGGACTGGGATCCGGCCTTACTACGCATAGGTTATTTATTCTTAACGCTATGCAGTGCGGCCTTTCCCGGGATAATGGCCTATATCATTTTGTGGATTTGCATGCCTCGCGAAGACGCAACCGGCAGTTAGGCAAAGACGAAAGAACAAAGCATGTTATATTTTAAGTACGGAAAAACCTGATGGACATCAAAGATTGTCATTGGGTTTTTCTTTTTTATAGGGGACATCGCCTTCTTTCTTCCATCTCAAAAAGATTATCTTTGCCTTATTCTAAACGGGAACAGGCACAGGATAAAGAAGTTAATGACCTGCGTAATGGGCATTAACGCTCCTTTGTTATCGCCATTCGTTCCCGTTAAAAGAAATAAAAAAAGAGATGAGGCGCTGTCTTTTCCGATGCGAAATGCCTAATTTTGCAAATCAATGAAGCGCATGCTATCCATCATAATGCTGCTGTTTTTCCTGATGAGTGTGTCGGGAGTAAACGTGAATATTCACTATTGCGATAGTGAATTGGTAGGCATGACCGTGAATGGCATTCATTTTAAGACCGAAGCCGGACAGAAAATGGCTGATTGTTGCAATGAGAATACAGGCTGTCCGATGTGTAAGCATGTCGCGCATCATTACCAGCTGCACCAGCAATTCATGCAAAGCAGCACGCCACAGGTGCATCCTTTGCTCCTGGCCAACGATTGGTTTCATGGCGTAACCATCAACTTTGATTACTTATTATTTAATTTTATACCTGCAGAGGAGGGCAGCAACAGCAACGCTTATGCGTATGTTAACTCCTACTTGGGCTGCCTTTACCTTCCGTATAGCGGACTTCGGGCTCCTCCTACGATGAAACGGATCTCGTTTCAACATTTATTTATGGTATAATTTGACCGAACCGAAAGTTTGATTTTCGCAAGAAAAGAGACCGACCGTACAGATACGATTGGGCGATGCTTTTCTTTTGATGAGTCTTTAGCATGGGTGAGGTCGTTAAATAACAAGTACATTCAATGCACAAAATTATTGGATACTTTCTTCACAACCGTTTAATCACGGCACTTGTGTTGATATTGATTATAATAGGTGGACTGTCTACCGTCCCCTTTAACTGGCATAGCGGTCTCATACCACGCAATCCTGTGGCCGTAGATGCTATCCCTGACATCGGTGATAACCAACAGATTATCGCAACAGATTGGATGGGACGCTCGCCTAAAGACATTCAAGAGCAAGTCACATACCCCCTAACAACGGCATTATTAGGAATTCCCGGCGTCAAGACCATTCGGTCATCGTCGATGTTCGGTATGTCGTTTATCTATATTATCTTTAATGATGATGTCGACTTTTATTGGAGCCGGTCACGCATTTTGGAAAAACTTAACTCGCTTCCTGCCGGTTTATTGCCCGAAGGAGTGAAACCAACACTCGGGCCAGATGCCACGGCATTAGGCCAAATTTATTGGTATACGCTCGAAGGACGAAACCCCAAAACGGGGAAACCTGCCGGCGGTTGGGATCCCCAGGAATTGAGAACCATTCAAGACTACTATGTAAGATACCAATTAAGTTCGGCCGAAGGGGTCAGCGAAGTGGCCTCAGTAGGTGGTTATGTGAAAGAATATCAGGTTGATCTTAATCCCGAAGCCATGCGTGCTTACGGCCTGAATCTCGTACAAGTCATGTTGGCTGTGAAGAATTCGAATATCGATGTAGGCGCGGGAACAATGGAAGTGAACCGCGCAGAATATTTGATTCGCGGCCTCGGTTACGTCAAAAAGCTGAAAGATTTGGAAGAGGCTACCATCACAGATCGCCATGGTGTGGCCGTAAGAGTTAAGGATGTGGCTAAGGTTTCGTTTGGACCCGGCGACAGACGTGGCGGACTTGACAAGGAAGGACAAGAGGCTGTGGGCGGCGTTGTCGTGGCACGTAACGGCAGTAATCCCATGGAAGTCATCAACAATGTGAAAGCAAAGATTGCCGAAATGCAAGGAGGCATGCCTGAAAAAACGTTGAAAGATGGTTCTACATCACGCGTCACCGTCGTGCCTTTTTACGACCGTACCAGATTGATTAAAGAGACGATTGGCACACTCGAAAGCTCACTGATGCACGAAATCCTCATCTGTATCATTGTTGTTCTTATCCTGGTGCTTAACCTGCGCGCTTCTTTCGTGATTGCAACCATGCTGCCTTTGGCTGTATTAACCACGTTTATCGTCATGAAACTCTTAGGGATTGAGGCCAATATCGTGGCACTTAGTGGTATCGCTATAGCCATTGGTGTGATGGTTGACGTAGGAGTTGTGTTCATGGAAAATGTGGTTCGTCATCTGAGCACTGCTCCCCATGCCCGCGGTAAGCAATTAGAAGCATTGATTTTGAATGCTGTTCATGAGGTTTCAGGAGCAGTTATGACGGGCATGGGCACTACGATTATCAGCTTTCTACCCGTATTTGCCATGCAGGCACAAGAGGGAAAGATGTTTCATCCATTGGCTTTCACAAAGACTTTTGCCCTATTATCGGCCCTGCTTTTAGGTATTTTAATCCTCCCGACGTTGGCTTACTGGATTTTCTCACTAAGGATTCCAAAACGATGGGCATTGAAAGTCTTCAAAAAACGAGTGCCGCGCACCTTCAAAATCATGCATTGGACGGTCAGCACCAACATGCTGATTATTGCCATTGTGGTGCTTTTAGCTACCTATGAGCTTTCAAGTGTGTGGCTTCCTTTAGGGCCACAGAATGGAACGTTACTCAATTTACTGTTCGTTATCGTTACTGTGGGGGCTATCCTATCTATCCTTTGGCTTCTGGTGCTCAAGTATGAGCAAATCCTTCGTTGGTGTTTGAACCACCGATGGAAGTTTATGTCTATCCCCATATTGACTCTGATTGCCGGCGGAATGATTTGGACAAAGACGGGAAGTGAGTTCATGCCCACCTTAGATGAAGGCGCTTTCTTGCTCATGCCCACAAGTATGCCGCACAGTGGCGTTGAAGAAAACATACAGAATTGCAAGATTTTAGACCAGCGTATAAAAGCCATTCCCGAAGTAGAATCGGTCGTTGGCAAATGGGGACGTGTGGAAAGTGCCCTCGACCCGGCACCTATTCAAATGTATGAGATAACTATCAACTACAAACCCGAATACCAATTGGATGATGATGGCAAACGCATTCGCGACAAGAATGGCGACTATATACGTCTGTGGAGAGACGAGATTAAAAACGAAGATGACATTTGGAAAGAGATTGTTAAGGCCGCTAATCTCCCGGGATTGACGGGAAGTCCGAAACTACAACCCATTGCAACCCGACAAGTGATGCTGTCAACGGGGATGAAAGCCCCTATGGGATTAAAGATATATGGTCCTGATTTGGCTTCGATTGAGCAGGCAGGCTTGCAAATGGAGAAGGCTTTGAAAGCGATACCCGACATCAACTCATCCTCTGTGTATTATGATCGTGCAGAAGGAGCACCTTATATAGAGATTCATCTCGACAGAGAAAAACTCGGACGTTATGGCATTCAAGTGGGGACAGTGCAAAGTGTTATCGAAACAGCCATCGGTGGAATGGCAGAAGGAAGCACCGTTGAGGGACGCGAACGATTCCCTATTCGTGTGCGTTATGCACGTGAATTGCGAGACGACCCCGATGTGTTAAACGGAATACTCGTCCCAACAGCCGACGGAACACAAATTCCTTTAGGCGAATTGGCAACCTTTCATTTCGTGAAAGGCGCGACGATGATTCAGAGTGAAAACACGTTTTTAACGGGTTATGTCACGTTTGATAAGGTGGGAAACAAGGCAGAAGTGGATGTTGTTCATGCGGCTCAAAAACACATTGACGAGCTTGTAGCTCATGGAAAGATTAAACTTTCTAAGGGCGTCACGTATAAATTTACGGGCACTTACGAGCAACAGATTCATGCTGCAGAACGCCTTCAGGTGGTCATTCCTATTGCGTTGATTCTGATTTTCTTGGTCCTTTTCTTCCAATTTAAAAGCGTCACGGCCTCAATGATACACTTCTCGGGTGTTTTTGTAGCCTTTGCGGGCGGCTTTATCCTGATTTGGCTCTACGGACAAGACTGGTTTTTAAACTTCAATATCGCGGGAGTAAATATGCGAACCCTCTTTGGTATGGGGCAAATCAACCTCAGTGTTGCCGTTTGGGTAGGCTTTATCGCACTCTTTGGCGTCGCTACAGACGATGGTGTTTTGATGGGAACCTACATCCATCAGGTGTTCTTAAAACGACAACCCCATAGTCCTTTAGAGATTCGCGAGGCTGTTGTTGAAGCCGGAATGAAGCGCGTTCGCCCAGCAGCAATGACCACTGCGACAACACTCATCGCGCTATTGCCCGTGCTTTCATCCACAGGAAAGGGCTCAGACATCATGGTTCCGATGAGCATTCCTACCTTTGGCGGCATGTTAATACAGACCATGACAATGTTTGTTGTGCCGGTTTTCCAATGCTGGTGGCGTGAATCGGCCTTGAAACGTGAACAAAAGAAGAAAAATTGAAAACGAAAATGACAATGAAGAATAAGATTTTATATTTCCTATACATAGGACTATTCGCCTGCTATGGCAGTGCTTATGCGACAGGAAAAGACAATAAAGAAGATAGTTTGGCCGTGTATATTGCCGAAGCAATACGCAACAACCCTGGTCTGAAGAGTGAATACCAGGCCTATCAGGCGCAAATGACCAATGCACAAGGTGCGGGTGTCTTGAGCGATCCACAGCTAAGTGTCGGCCTTTTCCCACAAGCGATACACCATGTCAATGGAAAACAGCTTGCAACTATAACCATTATGCAGATGTTTCCATGGTTTGGCACACTGAAAGCAGGTCGCGAACAAATGGAATATAAAGCGCAAGAGGCCTACCAGAAGTTTCGCGAAAAAAGCTTATCAACAGCCTTCAACATTGAGAAACAATGGTATTCCATACTCGCAACGCAAGAGAAAGTGAAAGCTGTGAAACAGAAACGCGCGCTTTTAAACGATATTAAAAAGGTGGCTATCTATCTTTATAAGAACTATACAGCAGGGCGTGACACGAAAATGAGCGACCAATTGCGCCTCGATGCAGAAGAGGAGCGATTGAAAGAACAAACGGAAAGTCTTGAAACCCAACTGACTTTACAAAAGCAGCAGTTTAATATCATGCTGCATCGGCGGCCAAATGTAGCTTTGTCCCTACCCGATTCCATCCCATTACGGCAGATGCCCACCTTTAATTGGACAGAGATTGAACGAAACAATCCCAAACTCGCACAGTATTCGGCTATCCAAAAGGCGTTTAAATCGCAAGAAGAGCAGACCAGAGCAAAAGGTATGCCCATGATAGGTGTGGGACTTCAATATATGCTCAATGGGAAAGTTGACATGCCAATGATGCCCAACATGAACGGAAAAGACATGGTGATGCCCATGGTGAGCGTCACAATCCCCATTTATCGCAAAAAGATTACGTCGGCTATCCATAGTGCACAACTCATGGAACGTAGCGCAGCCTACAATTATCAAAGTCAGTTGGATGCACTTCAAAGCACATATCTCAGCATTGAACAGCGTGCTGACGATATAAAACGCAAATTGAAGCTTTATGAGAGTGAGGTGAGTTTGCTCAACAGAACGCTCGAACTGATGCAAAAAGAATATGCTACGGGGGCGACATCGCTCACCGATATTCTTCAAACGACACGCGAAAGCATCGACTACGACCTCTTAAAAGCCGAAGCCAATGCGCAATATAACACCATCACGGCAGAGGCTATCCAGCTCCTTGCACGCGATGTGAAGTAAAAGAATGTATAACCAAAAGAAGCAAAAGATGATGAAAGATTTCATAAAAAAACATATCCTGCTATCGTTTGCCGTTGCGCTGATGATAGGACTCCTATTAGGGTGGCTCCTCTTCCGCACCACTCACACAACAGATGTACACCAACATTCGGAAGGAAAAACGATGTACACCTGCTCCATGCACCCACAAGTGAGACAGGATCACCCCGGGAAATGCCCCATTTGTGGAATGGGTCTTATCCCTGTCAACGATGAAAAGCAAAGCGCAACAACAACCGATTCCAATGCTGTTGTGATGAGTGATGAGGCCGTTGCATTGGCAAATATCGAGACAGAGGTTGTTGGCAGCGGAGCAACAAACAAAGAAGTGCGCCTATTCGGAAAGATATTGCCCGATCAGCGCTTAGAACAAACGCAGTCATCTTACGTGGAAGGACGCATTGAGAAACTATTGATCAATGCGCCGGGCGACCGTGTTAGTCGTGGACAAACATTGGCTGTAATTTATTCTCCGACGCTATACGCCATTGAACAAGAACTGATTGCAGCACTGAACTTCCCTGCATCGCCCCAAAAGAAACCGCTGATTGACGCAGCTATTGAGAAGCTTAGACTGCTGAATATCACGCAAGCACAGATCAATCAGCTGATTCACACACGTAAAGCCTCCCCCTACACCACGCTGAAGGCCAATACTTCGGGCACAGTGATTGAAAAGAATATCAATCCAGGTGACTATGTCAAACAAGGACAAGCGTTGCTGAAGATTGCAAATCTCGGCAAGGTTTGGGCTATGTTCCAAGCGTATGAAAGCGACTTACCATTTATTCATGTTGGTGAAAAGATTCACTTTACAGCCGAAGCGATGCCTGGAAAAGTGTTCACGGGCAGCGTAAGTTTCGTAGATCCCATGATTGATTCTTCCAGTAGGACGGCCGGTGTGCGCGTCGAAATGAATAATGCCAGTGGATGGTTTAAGCCCGAAATGACCTTGACTGGCAACATTGTGGCCAACATGAAGCAATACCACGGTGAGATTGTCGTGCCGAAGAGTGCCGTGATGTGGACAGGAAAACGAAGTATCGTCTATGTAAAAGACACGGGAGAAACGCAACCTACTTTCATATTACGACGTGTAACGTTGGGTCCTTCGCTATCCAATGGCTATGTCATCACGGATGGTTTGGCTGAAGGCGAAGAGATTGTGACGAATGGAACCTTTGCTGTTGATGCCAGTGCACAGCTGGCTGGCAAAGAAAGTATGATGGATCAGTAACATTATTTTATTTATTTAATATAACAAGAAAATGAAAAAAGTGATTTTAACAATGCTTGCTGTTGCAGCCATGAGCGCAACCATGCAGGCCAAAACAGTGAAAACAGAAATCCCAGTAAACGGGAAATGTAACGAAATGTGTAAGCCACGCATAGAGAGAGCCGCAAAAGCTGTTCCCGGAGTGTTGTCGGCTACATGGAATTTAAAAGCACAAAAGCTCACGCTTGTGTACGATAACACCAAGACTGACACGAAGAAAGTGCAGAAAGCGGTAGCTGCTTCAGGTCACGATAGTGGTAATATAAAAGCCTCACAAGCCACTTATAACAAACTCCCTGGATGCTGCAAATACCGTAAGTAAACGGTAAATGCCAGACCAACCGGCGAATAAAGGAACGATTATCATCGCCCCCTATTTGAAGGTTGGTCTGTTTTTGTGGTCCCATTGATTGAATACCAATCGCCTGTTGAAGTTTAAGTAATCGAAGATTTAAGATGAAAAACAAATTGAAAAATATTTTTTTTAGCCAGCAAACCATGGGGCTTGTTGCTGCTTTTTTAGCCGCTTTCGTAGCTGCCTTTGCGCATTTTTATGTACTTTTGCAGACAAATAGAAACGAAAACGGGCGGGCATTGCGTGCCGGCTCCTATCAATAAAACGAAATTATGGCTTTGAAATGTGGTATTGTGGGCTTGCCCAACGTTGGTAAATCAACCCTCTTCAACTGCTTGTCGAGCGCCAAAGCGCAGTCGGCAAACTTTCCTTTTTGCACCATTGAGCCCAACTTGGGTGTCATCACTGTGCCCGATGAGCGCCTAAACCAGCTGGCAGCGTTGGTGCATCCCGGCCGCATCGTGCCCGCAACCTGCGAGATTGTCGATATTGCGGGCTTGGTAAAAGGTGCGTCGAAAGGCGAAGGTCTGGGCAATAAGTTCTTGGGAAACATCCGCGAGTGTGACGCTATCATCCACGTTATCCGCTGCTTCGACGACGACAACATCGTGCGTGAGGGCGGTATGGCAGTCAATCCGTTGGAGGATAAAAGCATCATCGACACCGAGTTGCAGCTGAAAGACCTCGAAACCATCGACAGCCAGCTGGCCAAACAGCAAAAAGCGGCTGCGGCAGGCAACAAAGATGCCAAGCTCATGTGCACCGTCCTCGAGGCCTACAAAGCCGTGTTGGAACAGGGGAAAAATGCCCGCGAGGTGACCTTTGACAGCAAAGACGAGCAGCAAGTGGCCCACGATTTGTTCCTGTTGACCACCAAACCCGTGCTCTATGTGTGCAATGTCGACGAAGCCAGCGCCAAAACAGGTAACGACTATTCGCGCCAAATTGAGGCGATGGCGGCCGAAGAGGGAGCCGAAGCCATGGTGATTGCGGCCAAAACCGAAGAGGACATCGCCTCGTTGGAGACCTATGAGGACAAGAAAATGTTCTTAGAAGAGTTGGGATTGAGCGAAAGTGGCGTCAACCGACTCATCAGAAAGGCCTATGCTTTGCTCAACCTGCAGACATTTATCACGGCAGGCGAGATGGAAGTGAAGGCGTGGACGTTTCACAAAGGATGGAAGGCGCCGCAATGTGCCGGTGTCATTCACACCGACTTTGAAAAGGGATTTATCCGCGCCGAAGTGATTAAATTCGACGATTATCTGCAATATGGCTCCGAAGCGGCGGTGCGCGAGGCCGGCAAACTGGGCATCGAAGGCAAGGATTATGTGGTGCAGGACGGCGACATCATGCACTTCCGCTTCAACGTTTAAACATCGTTTAAAGATCAACGCAAATGACAACACTCCTGAACTACATCGTTTGGAACCCCAATGTCTATCTCATTCAAGTGGGCCATTGGGGGCTTCGCTGGTATTCTGCCTGCTGGCTTTTAGGCCTCTTGGGCGCCTATTTCATGGTGAAGTGGCTGTTCTACCACCAACATATTGCCGAGAAAACGGTCTTCGTTGGCGGCAAAAAGCAAGTCGTCAACGTGTTCGATCCGCTGTTTATCTATTGCTTTCTCGGCATTCTGATTGGTGCCCGCTTAGGCCATTGCCTGTTCTATCAGCCCGATTACTTCCTCTCTTCGGGCACACACTTCATCGAAATGCTCATCCCCTATCACAAAATGCCCGACGGATCGTGGCAGTTTGTGGGCTACGAAGGGCTTGCCAGTCATGGCGGAACGCTGGGATTGATGATAGCCTTGTGGCTCTATTGCCGCAAGACGGGCGTGAAACTGTGGCAGGTGTTGGATGACATTGCCCTCGCAACGCCCATCACCGCTTGCTTCATTCGCTTGGGAAACCTGATGAACAGCGAGATCATCGGCAAGGTGACCGACGTGCCTTGGGCATTTATCTTTGAGCGTGTCGACCAGCATCCGCGCCATCCCGGCCAGCTTTATGAGGCCCTTGCCTATGCATTGTTCTTCTTTGTGGGCTGGTATTTCTACCGCGTGCGCAAACAAGCTGTGGGCAAAGGGTTCTACTTTGGGCTGTGCATCACGCTGATTTTCGTGTTCCGGTTCTTCATCGAATACACCAAAGACGTGCAGGTTGACTTTGAAAGTGGCATGCTGCTCAATATGGGTCAGCTCTTGAGCGTGCCCTTTGTGGTGCTCGGCATCTACTGCATGTGGCGCGCAAAACAACAGAAATAGCTTTTATTTCCATAAGTTCGGGCAATCGGACTGCTGATTTTTCAGCGTCTGGTTGCCTTTTTTCGTGCCACAACGTCTGCGCCAATGTGCCGCCACAAGCTGCATCTTGGCAGACCACGCACGAAAAACAGCACAAATGTTACCCGCAACCTGCGTGGCACAAGGCTTGCTATGAAAAAGGCGTACAATTCACTTTCAGTAAACATTTAAAAGAAATAAGCAATGGAGAAATTTGAAAAAGGCAAGGTTTTCGCCGCCAACAACGTGATTGACTATGCAGAAGGCGGCGTAGTGAGCAAAGAGTTTGTGCACAATGCGGCGGGCAGTGTGACGGTGTTCAGCTTCGACAAAGGACAAGGTTTGTCAGAACACACCGCCCCTTTCGATGCGCTCATCCAAGTGATTGACGGCACCATGCAACTCAATGTCGAGGGCACCGACCACCAAATCCACACGGGCGAGAGCTTTGTTATCCCCGCCGGTGCGCGCCATTCGGTGCAAGCCAACGAGCGTTTTAAAATGCTCATCACGATGATTCGCGGATAAGCGTAAGCCTCTCCTCGCAACATCCTGAAACAATATGGGCGACATTCATCGGTAATGTCGCCCATATTCTGTCCTAAAGTGGTGCATATTGCATTCAAAAGTGGCGCATATTACTGAGCAATATGCGCCACTTTAGCTATGGTCATCGCCCACACTGCGCAGGCAAGGCCTTCACATCAGGGCATAAAAAAAAGGACTCCGCCGAGCCCCTCTTATTAACCTTAAATCTAATACTATGAAAAACACCGCAAAGGTAATACTTTTTTAGCAATCCACGACGTATCTACCAAAGAAAATGCAAAAAAGCTTTTTTCTTTGATATAAATCAACCTTCTGCACATTCCGCCTGCTCAACAATCCCATTTACAACGCTAAAGAACTTTAAAAACTTGCGCATATCAGAAATATGCCCTATCTTTGCAACCGTAAAAACATAGCGAATAGAAAGAAGAAGTTTGGAATTCTGACCAACAAGACGTGTCGGAATTCTTTCTTTTTTTGCTACTTCAACTTGGAATTTATTAACAAAAAAGATAGTAATATATGGCTTACATGTCACAAGAAGGCTACGATAAGCTCGTAGCAGAGCTACAAAGGCTCGAAGCGATTGAGCGTCCTAAGGCATCAGCTGCTATTGCTGAAGCACGAGACAAGGGCGACTTGAGTGAAAATTCCGAATATGATGCGGCCAAAGAGGTGCAAGCACATTTAGAAAGTAAAATCAACAAGTTGAAGCTTGACATCGCAGAAGCGAAGATTGTTGACGTTTCGCGCCTCTCAACCGATGCGGTTCAAATCATGAGTAAGGTGGAGATGACCAACCTTTCGACAAAGGCTAAGATGGTTTATACCATCGTAAGCGAGAACGAAGCCAACCTGAAATTGGGCAAAATCAGCATCAAGACGCCCATCGCACAAGGCATTCTGAACCACAAAGTGGGCGACACGGTGGAGGTTTCTATCCCTCGTGGCACCATCAAATTGCGCATCGATAAAATCAGTATCGAGGCATAAGTTCAACATTTGCATATATAATAAGGTATGAGCACACTGTTTTCAAAGATTGCTGCGGGCGAAATTCCCAGCTATAAATGTGCTGAGAACGACACGTTTTTTGCGTTTTTAGACATCAATCCCGTTGCACCGGGCCACACATTGGTCATTCCGCGCCAGGAGATTGACTATATTTTCGACATGAGCGACGAAGACATCGCTGCGTTTCAAGTGTTTGCCAAGAAGGTAGCACGTGCGCTAAAACAAGCCTTTCCCTGCCGAAAAGTGGGACAGGCCGTGATTGGTCTCGAGGTGAACCATGCCCACATCCACCTCATCCCCATGCAAAGCGAGGCCGACATCGACTTCAAACATCACGTAAAGATGAGCGAAGACGAACTGAAAGCCGCATCCGAAAAAATTCAAAAGGCGTTTCAACAGCTATAAATGACCGGCTCAACAAGCCGCACACCAACAGAAAACATATAGGCAATCGTGCTATTTTTGCGCGGCCTATATGTTTTTTTGTTTGTTTCTTTCGCCAAAGGGCAACCTCTTTCAGCATAACCGACGCTGCACCATAAGCCCTTTCTGCTCCCTTTCAGCACCCGTTTTTTTCATCGAAGGCTCCATCAAAACCGATTTTCTCGCATAGTTTATGTATCTTTGTGGCAAGAACCAAAATATAACAATGATGGAAAAGATTCAATTAGCTAATGGGGTTGCGATGCCTTTATTGGGGTATGGCGTGTTTTTAGTGCCTTCAGATGAGTGCGAACGCTGCGTAAGCGATGCGTTGAAAGTGGGCTATCGCCTGATAGATACGGCGCAGGCCTATGGCAATGAGGAGGGTGTTGGTCGTGCATGGCGCAAGAGTGGCATCGCACGTCAGGAGCTTTTCTTGGTTACTAAGGTGTGGGTTAGCCATGCAGGCGAGGCAAAAGCGGCCGCCAGCATTGAAGAAAGTTTGCGCAAATTGGATACCGATTACATCGATTTGCTGCTCATTCATCAGCCTTATGGCGACGTTTTCGGCACTTGGCGCGCTATGGAAAAGGCCTATAAAGATGGAAAAGTGCGCGCCATTGGCGTTTCAAACTTCCAAGCCGGACGCTTCTTTGACTTTGCACATTTCGTGGATGTGAAACCGATGGTCAACCAATTACAATGCAATGTGCTGGCACAACAGAACGACATACAGCCCATTTTGGCCGAAACCGATACCAAAACGATGGCTTGGGGACCGCTTGGTGGCCAAGGAGTTGATGGCATTATTGAGAGCGATTTGCTTGCGAATATCGGGCAAAAGCATGGTAAGTCGGCCGCACAAGTGGCGCTTCGCTGGCTCACGCAACGCGGTATTGTGGCCATTCCAAAGAGCAGTCACATCGAAAGGATGCAGCAAAACTTCGACATTTTCGATTTCTCGCTCACCCAAGATGAGATGAATCAGGTGGCAACCATGAACCAATCGGATGCCGGTTTCAGAGACTTCACGTCGCCAGACTTTGCAAAACATATCATCAACTATACCGTATAGCCATCCGTTTTTGGCGAGATTTCTCGCGCTGTGATGCCCACTTCTTTTGCACTTCATGGCTTATCGTGATGTGAAAATCGTTACAAAACATGACAAGAGAGCACAGCATAAGAAGCGAAACCACCGACAATAGCCCTTCATTGCACGCACAGCAATGAAGGCTAAAGGCGCTATGGAGGAGTCAAAACGTGCGCTCAACGCACCATTCGACACCCCTTCAGCGCGACAAGGCATCGGAAATGCCGCTCACATAGGGGCATTTAGGAGTTCGATAGACTCTTTTCTTCACGCTGATGATTTCCTTTTCGGAGACAAGAATGTTACAAAATGCCTCTAAAATATTTTTTTCTTATTTTTATTTGGCGCGTATTTCGAAAAACTATATCTTTGCTTTTGTATTCAAAGAGAATATTGGTCGGGTCGCATGCTCGCATCAACCCGACAACGAAACGATTAATTTAATAAATAGAACGTATGAAGAAGTTAGTTTTAGCAGCTGTGA
The DNA here is from genome assembly GCF_000224615.1 of Segatella oulorum F0390. Lineage (NCBI taxonomy): Bacteria > Pseudomonadati > Bacteroidota > Bacteroidia > Bacteroidales > Prevotellaceae > Segatella > Segatella oulorum. The sequence continues at coordinate 339,133 of NZ_JH114217.1, read as the reverse complement.
TGATGCTTTCAACAGTGGCAACATTCGCACAGCATGAAGAAGGTTCTTTAACCATTCAACCGCGCGTTGGTGTCAACATTGCCAACTTAACGAAGAACGATGGCGGCAAAGTTCGCTTAGGATTAGCTGCTGGTGCAGAGTTAGAATATCAGGTAATGGACATCTTATCGGTGTCAGCCGGCGCCATGTATTCTATGCAAGGAGCTAAGAAGTCTGGTGAAACGGGCAAATTAGATTACATCAATGTGCCGGTGATGGCCAACGTTTACGTGGTTAAGGGCTTGGCCGTTAAACTCGGTTTGCAACCCGGTTTCAAGATAAATGCCAAACAGACGAGTCCCATGGGGACACAAAAAGTCTCTGATGCAAAGGCAGTTGACTTGTCGATTCCCGTAGGTTTGAGCTACGAATTTAAAAACTTTGTGCTCGATGGCCGTTATAACTTTGGCCTGACCAAAGTCATTAAGGACTTCGATTACAAGAACAGCGTGTTCCAAATCACTGCCGGTTATAAGTTCGACATCTAAAAAAGTAAGAGAAAGGTTTTTAGTTTTAGCATATTTTTAGATTAAATTTATTACATCGTTTATAGCAGGATGTGTTGCGAAATACATCCTGCTTTTTTATGCTTTCGCACATCTCCGTGCAAAATGAGGATGTCTTTTTGGCCGTAGCTCTATTTTTTTGTAGCTTTGTAGCATCAATACAATAAGGCAATCAACAATGGAAAATCCGTATATCAAGCAGTTTCCGCAGCTCATGGCGGGCAAAACAGTGATGTATGTGCATGGCTTTCTGTCGTCGGCACAAAGCGGAACGGTGAAGATGTTGCGTGAACTCATGCCCCAAGCCACCATCATCGCCGAGGATTTGCCCGTCGATCCCGAGGCGGCTATGCAGCTGTTGCGCGAATTGGTGGCACAACATCAGCCCCAACTCATCATCGGAACGTCGATGGGAGGCATGTACACTGAGATGTTAAGAGGCGTGGATCGCATTGTGGTGAACCCCGCTTTCGAGATGGGTGACACGATGAGTAGCATGATGGGACGGCAGGAATTTCAAAATCCTCGACAAGACAAAGTGCAGGAGTTGATGGTCACCAAAGGCCTCATCAAGGCCTATAAAGACTGCACCACCCACTGTTTTGAAGGCTTAGACGAGGCCGATCGCCAACGTGTTTACGGCCTCTTTGGCGACGAAGACCCCGTGGTGCACACCTATGATGTGTTTCATGCCCACTATCCCAACGCTATTTATTTTCACGGTGCACACCGACTCACCGACAAGATTGCGCTACATGCCCTCATTCCTGTCATCAGATGGATTGACGATCAACAAAACAATACCGAGCGACCTATCGTGTATCTGCATTACGATGCCTTGCATGATGCCTATGGGAAAGCCACCAGCAGCATGCACAAAGCCTATGAGCTGCTGTTGGAGAACTATCAGGTTTATGTCGTAGCGCCTGCGCCTACCGACAACCATCCCTATCTCAACGCGGTGCAAACCTGGGTGGAAGACTTCCTCTCCACGCCCGCTTTCAACCGCCTTATCTTCTGCAATCAGCCGCAACTGCTCTATGGTGACTATTTCATCACGCCCTATGCCATCCCCAATTTCATGGGAACGGTGGTGCAATGGGGTAGCGACGAGTTCAAGACGTGGGAAGAAATCATCACCTTTTTCGAACGTTTGGGCGGACAATGAGCACCCACTGCCATTACACTTATGAACGCGATGGCCAACACTCCCGCCCCCTTTTGTGTGCAAGCGGCATTCCTTGCGGCAGCAATCTGCATGAGATTTGCCCACAATCTGCACCACTTTACCGGGCAAAATGCGCTACTTTGCAGCGTAAAATGCACCACATTTCATCACCATCTCATCCACATTTCTCGACAATGAACAACGAAATCGTTTATGGCTTCACCGAAACGCCCTTCGGAACCATCATCGTTGCCCGCACCATCGTTGGCATTTGCGATGTCGCTTTCCTTAGTTGGAACCGCGCAGCAGTCATCAAAGAGTTGGCAACCCATTGGGGAACCTACACGCCAACCACGCAAAACAACGTGATGGCCGACACGGTAAGGCGTGTCATTTTTGAGGGTTACGACCACCCTTTGACGCTCGATTTGCAAGGGACGCCCTTTCAACGCAAGGTGTGGCAAACGCTTATGCAAACCCAACGTGGTGAGACGCTGTCCTATGAAGCGCTGGCTTTGCGCGCCGGTGAGCCCAAAGCCATTCGCGCTGTGGCCTCGGCTGTGGCGCAAAATCGCGTGGCGATGCTCGTTCCTTGCCACAGAGTAATTCATAAAGACGGCACGTTGGGCGAATATCATTGGGGGAAAACGCTCAAACAACAGCTCCTCGACTGGGAGAAAAACGCATAGTCCATGGCGCATTTCACCACGAGCGACGAACTCTTTCAGCGCATTGTCGACATGGTTCACACACCCGAGACCACGCCGATACAACAACCTTTGCACGACACTTTGGTGCTCGTTTGTCAGACAGCCTTGGCCGATAGTCCGCTCATCTTTGGCAATCTCTTTGCACAAGTCGACTACATTTGCCAAAAAGCCCATTGCACTGCGGCCGACACCCACGCCATTCAGCACATGCGAAGGATGAGCAATCGCAGCGAAAAGCTAACGCGTGAAGAACGTTTGCAGGCCCTTCGTGCCTTGGCTTTGCTGGTTTCGGCAGCCTTTAAAACGCCCATTCCCGCCACGTTAGTGGGCTTATTGCCCGAACGAGAGGCCACCCCTATCACGGCCACCCACATTGATTATCGCTACATGCGCGGCATTGTGCAACGCGTTTCGGTCGACAGCATCACCTTGTTGATAGACCAAACGGTGCGCGAAAACCCATTCACGGTGAAGCTACAACCCCACCAGCACTACCTTCTTGACATCGTTCAGGTCGGCCATCAGCTCAACCTCATCGACGTAAACACCGCTCATGAAGCCGCCATCATCGTGTTCGAACCCGACTTTCTCGTCGACATCAGCAGCATTGCCCATTGCTTTACCGACTATGGCCACCATCCTTTTGCCTATCTGTTGCACGCTTTCGAACCCTCATTCATCAATCAACCCATTCTCTTAGGCTACTTTGCGGGAGCGGCACTTGACGACATTATCAACCAAAAAGGTGACTACCATTGGCAGGAAACCTTGAAGAAAAGTTTCAAAGAGCAGGCCTTAGCCTATTGCGCCTGCAAGGATTTCAATCAGAAAGAAGACTTCAAAACGGCCGCTATTCGGCAGACACAACACATCGAAAGCATTGTAAAAGCGCTCTTCGATGCACCCCTTTCTCACCTAACGGCACCGACCGGCGAGGCCGTTTACAATCGCAATAAAGCCGTTTTAGAGCCATCTTTTGTGTGCGAAGCCTTGGGATTGCAAGGCCGTGTCGACCTGATGACCACCGATTTTAAACTGTTGGTGGAACAGAAATCGGGTAACAATTTCAACCTTCAGCGCCAACAACCCAACTCATTTGGCAGCTACCAGTTGGAGAATCACTACGTGCAGCTGTTGCTTTATTACGGCGTTTTGCGGCAGAATTTCAACGTGTCGACGCAGCATATCGCCATGCGTTTGCTCTATTCCAAATATCCCTTGCCGGGCGGTTTGGTGGCCGTCAACTTCTATCAAAAGCTGTTTCGCGAGGCCATTGCACAGAGAAACCGTATCGTAGCCCATGAATATCGCTTTGGCAAACAGGGATTTCAAGGCGTCATCGAAGCGCTTTCGGTCGACATGCTCAACGAGAAAAAGCTCGAAACACCCTTCTTCAAACACTGGATAGCCCCTCAACTCAACGGCATTATTGCGCCACTTCATGCCCTAAACCCATTGGAAAAGGCCTATTTTGAGCGCATGGTTTCGTTCGTTTTCAGCGAGCAATTAGCGGCGAAAGTGGGTGCGAAAGAGGGCATCACCCACAGTGTTTCCGACCTGTGGAATATGCCTTTGGCTGCAAAAAAAGAGGCCGGCGAGATTTATACCGACCTCACTTTGGCCGAGAAACGCAAGAGCAAACCGATGCATGGCTACGACATCCTCACATTTAACGTGCCGCAACAGGGCGAGAACTTTCTGCCCAATTTCCGCTTAGGCGACTTGGTTTATCTCTATTCCTACGCCGAAAACGAGGTGCCCGATGTGAGGAAGGCATTGCTTTTCAGAGGGAACCTCACCGAAATCAACAGCCGGCAACTGACCATTCAGACGGCAAACCCCGTGGCCCTGGATGGAAAATGCTGGTGTGTGGAGCACAGTAGCAGCGACATCACCACCACTTCGGCACTCAAATCGCTCTACACCTTCATCACAACAGCACCCCATCTGCGCCAATTATTGTTAGGACAGGCGACTCCTCGAGCCGACAAAACCATCCGGTTAAGCCGCTCTTACCACCCAATGTACGACGCATTGATTGAGAAAGTGTTCCAAGCGCAAGACTATTTCCTGCTCGTAGGCCCCCCGGGGACGGGCAAAACGAGCATGGCTTTGCAGTTCATGGTGCGCGAAGCCATGGCCAAACAGCAGACGGTGTTGCTGATGAGCTACACCAATCGCGCCGTGGATGAGATTTGCGAGATGCTGCAAAGCAACGCCATCGACTATCTGCGCATCGGCAATGCCTACACTTGCGACAAACGTTTTCGCAGCCACTTGTTGAGCGAATGCATCGAAGCGCAGCCCCAACTGTCGGCCATTCGCGAACGATTGCGCCGACAAACCGTCGTGGTGGGCACCACCAGCACGCTGCAAAGCAAGGCGTTTCTCTTTGATGTGAAGGCGTTTGACTGGGCGATTATCGATGAAGCGAGCCAGATTTTAGAACCGCAACTCGTGGGATTGCTGAGCCATTTGCCGAAATTTGTACTCATTGGCGACCACAAACAGTTGCCCGCCGTGGTGCAACAAGATGCCGAAGTGTCAGCCGTTGCCGAGCCTTTGCTCCATGATATTGGCCTCACAAACTGCCGAAATGCGCTGTTCGAACGGCTCATCACCCTCGAACGGCAGCACCAACGCACCGATTTTATGGGCACATTGCGCTATCAAGGGCGCATGCATCCCGCTGTTGCGGCCTTCCCAAACGCTATGTTTTACACCGAAGAACAACTGCAACCCGTGCCACTTCCCCATCAAACAGCCGAACGATTGGCCTACGACTTGCCCTCTGAAGACGCCTTAGATGAGGCGCTGAAGCAGCATCGTGTGCTGTTTATTCCATCGAAAAAAAGCCACGAAGTGCAGGCTTCTGACAAAGTAAATTGGTATGAAGCGCAACTCGTGGCGCAGGTGTTGCGTCGCATTCATCGCTTTTATGGCGCGCGATTCGACGCTGATAAAACGGTTGGCGTGATTGTTCCCTATCGCAATCAGATTGCCATGATCAGGCAAGCGATAGAGCCTTTGGGCGTGCCGGCACTCGAAAACATCAGCATTGACACGGTGGAACGCTATCAAGGGAGCCAGCGCGACGTGATGATTTATAGTTTCACCGTGCAACATCGCTACCAACTTGACTTCTTAACGGCAAATTGTTTTGAGGAAGGGGGGCACATCATCGACCGCAAACTCAATGTGGCGCTCACACGAGCTCGCCTGCAAATGATTTGCATCGGGTGCGAAGAAGTGTTGAAGGAGGATGCGTTATTCAAAAAACTCATCGCCCATTCTGCAAGCATCACGCATAGAGAAAGGTAAGATGAGTTTCTACTTATCATAATAAGAATTGCCATCGTCTCACTTTCGGAAAGTCTTCCTGTACGGTTTCTGTAACGTTTCCCATTGCCATTATGGGTGGATAGGCACAAGTTTTTCTTCTTTTACTGCGCGATTTGCCTGTTTTGGGCGAATAATCGCAGGAGGAGCGGTGGGAGTGTTGCAGAAATATTGTAACTTTGTGCGAAGAGAACAACAAACAAAGTCCCCACAATGGGCATGAACACCAACATTTATCGCATGAAAAATGGCACGCTCTTGGGCGTCCTATTGTGCCTCGTGGCGCTATGGCCGAGCCGTGTTTGCGCAGAAAACAGCGCTACTAATCCGGCACAGATGCTGCAAAAATTGGATGAAAGTCTGACACAAAAGGCGCAATACGAACAGCAAAAGCTGCAACGCATTGCGCAACTGAAAGCACAACTCCCACGCACCTTTGACCGCAAACGCTACGCACTTTTGCGACAACTCTACAAGGAATATGCCTCCTACCAATACGACTCGGCCTACACCTACGCACAGCAAATGAACCAAATGGCACTGCAACTGTGCAGTCAGGACTTCCACATCGAAGCCCAATGTGCGCAGGTGTTCTGTCTGCTTTCGGCCGGGTTGTTTCACGAAGGCGTCGCCACGCTGCAACCAATCGACATCGCCCACGCCACGGCTCCCTATCGAAAGCTCTATTTTACCACAGCTGCCCGCCTCTATTATGATTTGGCCGATTACACCCATGCTGCTCCTTACGTTGGCGAATACATTGCAAAGGGTTCTGTTTCCACCGATTCACTGCTCCACTATCTGCCGCGAAACAGCGACGAATGGCTCTACGCTTCAGCCATGCAAGCCATGAAATGGCGCCACTTCACGACGAGCAATCGTTATTTCAAACAGTTGCTTTCGCGCAACCATGTCGATACCCATACGCGCGCCATCATCACCTCTTGCATGGGATGGACCAAGCTTTTTCAGCACCAACAGAGCGCGGCCATCTGCCTGTTAGCGCAGGCTGCCATCTATGATAACGTCTCGGCGACCCGCGAAACCACCGCCCTTTGCACGTTGGCCCGTCTGCTTTATGAGCAAGGCGACATTCAACGAGCCACCGAATATGTGCGCCAATCGCTGCAAAATGCCAATTTCTATGGTGCACGCCAGCGCGTTATCGAGGTGAGTGGCATCTTGCCCATCATCGAACAAGACCGCTATCGCATGGTCGAAAACCAGCGCAACGCCTTGGCTTCCACGGCTATCATCGCCGTTTTGTTTGTCATTGCCCTGCTCGTCTTCACCTATTTCATTCGCCGACAAATGCGCAAAACCAAGCAGGCGCAGGCCGTTATTGCACAACGCAAAGCCGAATTGGAGCGCATCAACGCCCAGTTGCGCGAGGCCAACACCATCAAAGACGAGTACATCGGACAGTCGTTTTATGCCAATGCCGAATATATTAATAAGGTGGAAAAGCTCTATCGCACCATTGATGCAAAGATTGCAACGCGACAATTTGCCGATTTGCGTGCCTCATTGAAAGAACATCAGCTCATGGACGAGCGCAAATCGATGTTCGAAGACTTCGACAAGACTTTTCTAAACCTATTTCCTCATTTCATCACGCGCTACAATCAGCTCTTCGATGACGCGCCGACCCACGAGAAAACCAACACGCTGACCACCGAAATGCGCATCTTTGCGCTCATCCGTTTGGGCATCAACGACTCCGAACGCATTGCCAAATTTCTGCACTATAGCATCCACACCATCAACACTTATAAGACACGTGTGAAGAATAAATCGAAGGTGGACAACGATCAATTCGAAGCAAAAATCATGGAAATATAAGTCCGCTTGATACCATTTTGCACAGCATGGCACACAAAGCTGCACACTTCAGCCCCAAGATAAGGTGCACGGCAGCCCATTTTCACGCTCGAATCATCTCTGCTTTTGCACCAAAATCATGCTGCTACACCCTGTAACTGCACTGCTTTTGCGAAAAAACCCCCAACTACACCCCGTAACTGGGGCACTTTTTTACAAAAACACCCAACTACACCCCGTTATGATATGGTTTTCAAAATAAAACTCCCAACTACACCCTATAGTTGGGTTGCTTTTGCGAAAAACACCCGAACTACACCCCGTAACTGGGCACTTTTTTACAAAAACACCCCAACTACACCCCGTAGTTGGGCTATTTTTGTGCAAAACAAGGCACTGTTGGAGTGTAAATCAGGCCGAGATGGCCAGCAAATGCCTTTTTTATCGGGCGAAGAACGCGGGTAAAAATGGCGAGCAAGTGCCTGTTATCAGGCAGAGAGCACAGCTGAAATGGCGAGCGATGTGGGCAACACCGCCGCGCTTATCGCGTGCCATTGCGCTTTTTCCAATCGTCCTTGGTGTAGCTATCGGGATAGGTTGTCTCGTAAAGAATGCGGCCGCCGCGCTCCCGAATATACGTGTCGAAGCTGCGTTTCCCCTCATAAAGCACCACCACACGTGCGCCATTGCGCAGATGATTGTACTCGGTGTTGCCGCCCGAGAAGCGTCCATGGGCCAGCAACACGCGGTAATACATCAGCGAATAGTCGTTATCGTGGTCGTGACCGCAGAAGATTCCCATCACATCGCCACACTCTTTCACGGCCGAAAACATGCCGCTATTGAGGTTGGGTGCGTAGGCTTTCTCCATACGTGTGCCGATTAAAGTCACTTGTGTATTGGCCACGGCGTCGTTATATTCGGGCAACGGATAGTGCATAAACATCAAACTGTTGACGGGTTTGCCGCCGTTTCGCTGGGTAAACGTGCCCGACCATCGGCGATAACGGGCAATCTGGTCGGCCGTCAGCCACTGATAACCGCCCACACCTGCCATCTTATTGTAGGCATGTGTGTCCATACAATAGAGCACAGCGGTCACTTTCCAGCCCGAAGTCGACAGAATGGGCAAGGCATAATCGAGCACATTGCCCACGCGTTTGGGCTGCACGCAGTAGGCATTTTGCTGCGCTAAGTCGTAAAGTTGCGTGACCGGCGTGCCTTGTTCGGGGTCATGATTGCCCAAAAGATAACAAAAAGGCGTCTTCAAATTGGTCAACACCTTGAGCACTTCCTGCAAACAAGCACTGCCAGGTGACGAATAAATGATGTCACCTGTGAGCACAATGAGGTCGGGTTTCTCGGCCGTTACCACCTCAACAATGTTATCGATGGCCTCTTTCGATGCGGGATTACCCTGTTTATAATGCAGATCGGTGAACTGAACAATCTTAAATTGCCCGTTTTTAAAACGCAAATCCTGTGCTTGTATGCTGCTCAAACACCCCAGAAACAAAGCGGCAGTCAACCATTTTTTCATTCCCATTTTCCTGAATTTTCGGTCAAAGTTACAGCTTTTCTGCGAGCTGAGCCTGCCCAAATCGGTTTTTATTATTATTTTTGCATGGCGCGATGTGGGTGCAATCCATGCACCACGACGCACATTTTGATTATTTTAATTCAAGATTTCTCCCCTATGATGAATGATTTTATCATGCATGCCCTGCGCCAATGTCCGCTTTTCATGGGCATGAGCGAAGTGAGTATAGAATTGGCTTTGGGCAGCATCAACTATCAAATCGTGAGCCTTGAGAAGCGCGATGTCTATGCCTTGGCCGGCATGCCCTGCCGTTTTGCCGACATTGTGGTCAAAGGTTCGTTGGTTTGTCGCATGGCTTCGCTCAGCGGAAAGCAAGTGGAAGTGAGCCGATTGCAGGCCGGCGACATCATAGCTCCGGCGTTTATCTTCGCCAAAGACAACACCATACCCGTGAGTGTTGAGACCGATAGCGAGGTGAAGTTGCTGCGCATGACTCCGCAAACCTTGCGTCTGCTCATGGATAACGACCCCGATATTCGCATGAATTTCATTCAAACGCTCTCCAACATCGACGTGTTTCTCACGCATAAAATGAAGGTGTTGAGCCTTTTCACCGTGAGAGAGAAGGTGGCTTACTTGCTGTTGGAGACGGCAGGCGAACAAAATTCGAACACCATTAAGCTGCAACGCAGCCGTCAAGAGATAGCCAATTCGTTCGGCATTCAGAAGTTTTCGCTGCTGAGGGTGCTCAATGAGTTTGAGAAAGAGGGTGCCATCCGCATCGATGGCAAGACCATTGAGATTCTGCAACGCGAGAAATTAAAATAAAAGGCGCTTCATCTGCCGCTCGCCTCAACAACCCATTTGTCCACCATGTTCGATCATCCGTCCCGCAATTTGCCCGCGGCTGTGTGGCAAACCACCGCAAAAGCCGCGAAGAAAACCCGCCAAAGGAAGTGCATGCGCTGAAAAGTTTAACAACCTTTTGCAAAAAACGAGGCAAGGTTTCTCGGGAATATGCTTTTTATAAGCAAAATCATTGCAACGAAAATGACTATTTTAAAAGTTTAAATCCCGATAAAAAACAAAAACGATGAAAATGAAACAGGTACTCAAAACAATGGTGTTGGCAGCGTTCTGCCTCAGTGGAATGGCCTTCATCGCATGCAACAACGACGATGATTACGACAACAGTGTGTACTATCCCAACGCATTGGTGACGATTAAAACCAACACAGCCACGGGACAAGTCTACCTTCAACTGGACGATGCAACCACCGTTTTGCCCACCAACATGAAGACTTCGCGTTACGGAAACCGCGAGTTGCGCGCCTTAGCCAACCTCACTATGCAGGAAGGACAACCCGGACATTACTCCAAAACGGCATTCGTCAACTGGATGGACACCATTCTTACGAAGAAAATGTCGCCCGACTTGGGAGCGAAAAACGACCAAACCTATGGCACCGATCCGCTGGAAATCGTCAAGCATTGGACCACAGTTGTGGAAGATGGCTACCTCACCCTGCGCTTTAGAACCTATTTCGGCAACCGAACCAAGCATGTAGTGACGCTGGTAAAGGGTGCCAATCCCTACGAAGTGGTGCTCCATCACGATGCAAAAGGCGATGTTCGCGGCGTTGTGAAAGACGGTTTGGTGGCTTTCCGACTCAGCGATTTGCCCGACACTCACGGCAAAGCGGTGGACTTAACGCTGAAATGGAAATCGTTTTCGGGTGTCAAAAGCGTAACCTTCAAATACACTTCCCGACCCTAACGCAACCTGCTCAGCCCCCTTTTGCCTTGAATGAATCTTTTCGGATATAACAAAGAACAGCATCTCTTGCGCCTTTTCGAGCAAGGCAACGCATTCGCCATGGACCAACTCTATGGCGAATATGCCGATTATTTGGCGGCTGTTTGCGCACGCTATATCCCCAACGTCGAAGATATGCACGATGTGTTGCAAGAGGCCTTCATCCGCATCTTCACGAAAATTCATACGTTTGAATATCAAGGCAAGGGCTCTTTGAAGGCCTGGCTCACGCGGGTAGTGGTGAATGAGGCGCTGTATTTTCTGCGCAAAGACCATTCGAAGCTATTCGTCAACCAAGCAATAGAGCTTCCAGATGCAGAGATTGATGCGCCCGATGTCGACAGTTTGTCGGTTACACAGATTACAAATGCCATTCAACAACTGCCGTTAGGCTATCGAACCGTGTTCAATCTGTTTGCGATTGAGGGCAAAACTCACAAAGAGATTGCCGCGCTTCTCCACATCAAGCCCGACACTTCTGCCTCGCAATTTCATAAGGCAAGAAACCTGCTTGCCAACATACTTAACGAACAAAAACAAAAGGAGACCGAACAATGAAAACGGATTGGCTGAACAAAGTGCAGACACGCTTGCGCAATGAGCAGCATGCACAAGCACCGCAAGGGTTGCTCGACGACATCAAAAACGAGATGCGTCGCCGGGGAATAGCCCCCACATGCCGACCGCCACGCCGCCGAAAGGTTGTGGCGTTGTGGGGTGTTCGCGCGGCTTCGATAGCGGCTTTCCTTGCCGTGGGCTTGTATATCGTCCACCGAACGGCGCTGCCTTCTGCCGACAAACCACTGGTCTCCACCATTGCTCCGTCGCCCCTTGCCCCGTCAAACATCGTGTCACGACAGCCGATACCCCACGCTGTGCCGCACACGGAACGCCCCATTGCATCGCGTCCCGGCCGCTACTTGGCGCACAAGGCACACAACTTGCTCATGGCTCACAACGAATTGCCGGCACAGACCGACGCACAACCGACGGAAACAACCCCTTCACAACCCCACTCCGACACGCAGACTGCACAGCCATCGCGTCGGGTTTTGCCCGCAATGCCACCGCAATCAGGTCGCGAAACCCCGCCACAGCGCAAGCCATCTACCGACGCTTCGCGATGGAGTTTCGCCACGTCTTATGATGGATTGAGCGGCTCATCGCACACTTCTCAAGGCGTTTTGCTCGCAGCAGCCAACCCCTATGGCGAATATGTAGACGCCTTCTCGGGTCACGAAAGGCAAAACTATGCGAACGGTTCGGGCAGCGTACAAATGAAAACAAAGCACCATCGGCCGGTAAAATTCGGCCTGTCGGTGGGCTATAACATCCATCGGCGTTGGCGCATCCAAACCGGATTGACCTACAGTCGCTTGGTCTCCGACTTCACTTGCGACATGGACCATGCCGAAAGTACCGTGCAACAAGAGCTGCACTACATCGGTCTTCCGGTGAGCATGGGTTACAGTTTTTACAAAACGCGGCGCATCAACCTCTATACAATGGCCGGAGGCGAGGTCGAAAAGTTGGTGAAAGGCCGTGCGAAACAAAAGGCTACACCGGACGTTGTGCCGCCCACCAGCGCCGAAACCATCACCGAGCATGCGCCCATCTTCTCGATTCATGCGGCCGTTGGCGGCGAAATTCGCTTCAATCCTGCGCTCAGTGCCTACGTCGAACCCGGCATAAGCCATCATTTTAACAATGGCAGCAACGTGAAAAGTGTTTATAAAGACAAGCCCACCGGCCTCAGTCTGAACGTCGGCATCCGCGTCTATTTAAACAAATAGCCCATGCTTTTTGCAGGCCTTAGCCATCCCCTTTCCTTCTTTTGCTGCCATAGCCGGCCTGCAAACCGGCCGCTTCACGGGTTTGTTGTGGCAAGAAGTGATGCCGAAAGCAAAAGAAACAAGTTGACTTGTTTTGCAGAAAAAGCATGAGATACGGGTGTATCTCGCTCGTTTTTGAAAAAAACAGATGAGAAACGGGTGTGTTTCGCTCGTTTTGATGAAAAATGATTGAGAAACGGGTGTATCTCGTTTGTTTTTGAAAAAAATGGATGAGAAACGGCCGTATCTCGCTCATTTTTGAGAAAAACAATGAAGAAACGGGGGTATCTCGTTTGCCCTCGTCCACAAAGGGATGGAACGGCTGTCGGAAAAAGCATGCAGATTGTCGGGAAAAAGCATGCAGATTGTGTTGCAAAAGCATTGCTTTTACTGCGCAATCAAGCGCGAATTACCAGGTAAAAGCGATGGCTTTCCGCTCTTTTTTGTGTAATTTTGCAAACAAAGAAATCAAAATCAACAAGATAAATGAAGGAAACGCAGTTTAAACGCACCACCGTTACGGCGGCTTTGCCCTATGCTAACGGAGGCGTTCACATTGGCCATTTGGCAGGAGTCTATGTGCCTGCCGATATTTACGTGCGCTATTTGCGCCTCAAAAAACAAGAGGTGATGTTCGTTTGCGGCAGCGATGAGCATGGTGTGCCCATCACTATCCGTGCGAAGAAAGAGGGCATCACGCCGCAAGACGTGTGCAACCGCTACCACGAGCTCATCAAGAAATCGTTCGAGGCGTTTGGCATCAGCTTCGATATTTATAGCCGAACGACCAGCCCCACGCATCATCAGTTTGCCAGCGACTTCTTTAAAAAGCTCTATGACGAGGGGAAATTGGTGGAGAAAGAGACCGAACAATACTACGATGAGCAGGCCCATCAGTTCTTGGCCGACCGCTATATCATGGGCGAATGCCCCTATTGTCACAACGAAAACGCATACGGCGACCAGTGTGAGCGCTGCGGTCACGACCTCAGTCCGATGGAATTGATCAATCCCCACTCCACCATTTCGGGGTCGAAACCCGTCATTCGTCCCACGAAGAACTGGTATCTGCCCCTCAATCAATACCAGCCTTGGCTGAAAAAATGGATTCTCAACGACCATTCTGAATGGCGTTCCAACGTATATGGTCAGTGTAAGAGCTGGCTTGACATGGACTTACAGCCGCGAGCCATGACACGTGACTTGGAATGGGGCATTCCTGTTCCCATTAAAGGCGCCGAAGGAAAAGTGCTTTATGTGTGGTTTGATGCCCCCATCGGCTACATTTCCAACACCATTGAACTGTGCAAGGCGCACCCCGAGCGCTTTGGTTCGTGGGAGAAATGGTGGAAACAGCCCGACACCCGCTTGGTGCATTTCATCGGAAAAGATAACATTGTGTTCCATTGCATCATCTTCCCAACCATGCTAAAAGCCTATGGTGACTTCATTTTGCCCGACAATGTGCCGGCCAATGAGTTCTTGAATTTGGAGGATGACAAGATTTCTACCAGCCGAAACTGGGCCGTTTGGCTACACGAATATTTGCAAGACTTGCCCGGAAAGCAGGATGTTTTGCGCTATGTGCTCACGGCCAATGCGCCCGAAACGAAGGATAACAACTTCACTTGGCGCGATTTCCAGGAGCGAAACAACTCGGAGCTTGTGGCCATCTATGGCAACTTTGTCAATCGTGCCTTGCAACTCACGAAGAAATATTGGGCAGGTGTGGTGCCGGCTTGCGGCGAATTACAAGATGTTGACCGCCAGACGCTGGCCGAGTTTGCCGACGTAAAAGCGAAGTTAGAGGGCTATTTAGACCAGTTTAAATTTCGCGAAGCGCAGAAAGAAGCCATGAACTTGGCACGCATCGGCAACAAATATATCACCGAATGTGAGCCATGGAAGGTGTGGAAGACCGATGCTAAGCGCGTCGAAACCATCCTTTATATCTCCCTTCAGCTTGTGGCTAACCTCGCCATTGCGTTCGAACCGTTCTTGCCTTTCTCATCCGAAAAGCTGCGCCACCTTATTAATATGGAGGCTTTCGATTGGGCCGAATTAGGCAAAACCGACCTGCTCAAGGCCGGACATCAATTAGCTGAGCCCGAATTGCTCTTCGAAAAGCTCGAAGATGACGTCATACAAAAGCAGTTAGACAAGCTCGAAGCCACCCGAAAAGCCAACGAAGTGGCAGCCTATCATGCAGCACCCGTGAAAGAAACGGCATCGTTTGACGACTTCGAAAAGTTGGATATTCGCGTCGGACACATCAAACATTGTGAGAAAGTGAAGAAGAGCAAGAAACTGTTGCAATTCACTATCGACGATGGAACGGGCGTGGATCGCACCATTTTGAGTGGCATCGCCGCCTATTATGAGCCCGAACAGCTCGTAGGTAAGGATGTGCTTTTCGTGGCAAACTTTGCTCCTCGCACGATGATGGGCATCGAAAGCCAAGGCATGATTCTGAGTGCTGTGAACGCAGATGGGGCACTTTCGGTCACAACGACAATCGATAAAGTGAATCCCGGCAGCCAAGTGGGGTGATCAAGGCACACCAAAACGACAGAAGGAAACAAGTTTAACGCACCACAAAAATAGCAGATGAGTTTATGGTTACACTTTTAATTCTCATTCAACTCCTATTGGTTTTCACACTTATCTTTATCGGTGCGCGCATAGGTGGCATCGGAATGGGCATCTATGGCATGGTAGGTGTGTTCCTTTTGGTGTTTGTTTTCGGTTTAAAACCCGGCAATATCCCCATCGATGTGATGCTCATCATCGTATCAGTTATCACGGCTGCGGCCTCTCTTCAAGCGGCAGGTGGGTTGGATTATCTCGTGCATTTGGCAGCCAAATTCCTGCGAAAACATCCCGAACACATCACCTATTATGGGCCATTGGTTACGTGGTTTTTCTGTTTAGTTGCAGGAACTGCACACACAAGCTATTCGCTTTTGCCGATTATTGCAGAGATTGCGAAAGACACAAAGATACGTCCCGAGCGCCCATTGAGCGTGGCTACCATCGCAGCTTCATTGGGAATTACGGGCAGTCCGGTATCGGCGGCCACGGCAGCCATGATTTCTTCCGACCTGTTAGGTGCCAAAGGCATCGAGCTAAAGGATATTATGCTCGTTTGTATTCCCGCATCTTTCATCGCCATCCTGGTGGCTTCGTTTGTGCAAAACCACGTAGGTAAGGAGCTTGTTGACGATCCTGAGTACCAAAGACGTGTGAAAGCAGGGCTCATTCAGCCCGTTGGCGAGTGTGAAAAGACGATGGAAAACGAAGCAAACCTTCATCCACGCGCCAAATATTCGGTATTGGCTTTCTTGGCAGCCGTGCTCTTAGTGGTGCTCTTTGGTTCTGTTCCATCGCTGCGTCCATCGTTCAATGTCGATGGAAACATCATGAAATTGAGCATGCCCGAGACCATAGAAATCATCATGATGGCCATGTCTGCCGTCATTTTGCTCGTCGGAAAAGCCAAAGTTGGCGATGCAGTGAAAGGCAATGTCTTTGGTGCTGGCATGAATGCCATGGTGAGTATCTTTGGAATTGCATGGATGGGCGACACATTCTTCAACGGCAATTTGGCCTTCTTCAAGGAGCATATTGCCGGCATTGTGACCCAATTTCCCTTCCTCTTTGCCGTGGCTTTGTTCATCATGTCCATCATGTTGTTCTCGCAAGCAGCCACCGTTCGCACGCTTTATCCCTTAGGTATCGGCTTAGGCCTGTCACCTTTTGCCCTCATAGCCATGTTTCCGGCGGTCAATGGCTATTTCTTTATCCCCAACTATCCCACCGAAGTGGCCGCCATCAACTTTGATACGACGGGCACAACACGCATCGGACGCTACGTGCTCAACCACAGTTTTCAGCTCGCCGGCTTCATTACTACCTTTGTAAGCATTGGCGTTGGCTACCTCATCATTACGTTCCTTTATTAAAATAACCCATTATAAACCCATAAATTAAATAGATTATGAGAACAATCAAGATTTCAATGCTAATGGTGTTCACTTTGATTTTCACCTTAGCCCTTAGTGCAAAACCCAAAATTCGCATCATTGCTACCGGCGGAACCATCGCAGGTGTGAGTGCCAGTGCCACCTCTTCGGCATACGGAGCAGGCCAAGTGGGCATTCAAACCCTCATTGATGCAGTGCCACAAATCAAAGATTTAGCCGACGTAAGTGGCGAACAATTAGTGAACATTGGTAGCCAAGACATGAACGATGAAGTGTGGTTGAAACTCGCGAAACGCATCAATCAGCTGCTCAATAACGAAGGCTATGATGGCGTATTAGTAACGCATGGCACCGACACTATGGAGGAAACGGCCTACTTCTTGACGCTCACTGTGCACAGCGATAAGCCCGTTGTGTTGGTCGGAAGCATGCGTCCTTCGACGGCTATCAGTGCCGATGGTCCTGCAAACCTCTACAATGGCGTGGCCACTTTGGTTGATCCTGCATCAAAAGGGCACGGCGTTATGGCTTGCATGAACAATCAACTCATCGACGCCAAGAGCCTCATCAAGACCCATACCACCGACGTTGCTACGTTCAAAGGCGCCTATGGTCCCATCGGTTACGTGTATAATGGCAAACCCTATTATGTGCACGAGCCCAACTATAAGCACACCACTGCCAGCGTGTTCAACGTGGACAACCTCACCAAATTGCCGCAAGTGGGCATCGTTTATGGCTATGCCAACTGCTCTCCCCTGCCCATTCTTTCATTTGTCAACGCCAAATTCGACGGCATTGTGTTGGCCGGTGTGGGCGATGGCAACTTCTATAAGGATGTGTTTGATGTGGCATTGAAGGCACAGAACAACGGTATTCAAATCGTACGTTCCAGCCGTTTGCCCACAGGCCCCACGTGTTTGAACGGCGAAGTGGACGACGAAAAATATCATTTCGTGGCCGCTTTAAACCTCAATCCGCAAAAGGCGCGCGTGCTGTTGATGCTCGCTTTGACCAAAACACACGATTGGCAACAGATTCAAAAGTATTTCCAAGAATATTAAAGCTATGAAAACAACCTTCATCGTATGCGCATTTTTGGCCGCAACTGCTGTGGCCAACGCACAAAATGGCGCCAACATCGGCATGGGAGGTAGCGAAGGAAACTACGCTTCATTGGCCGAAAAGGTGGCCAACTTAGAAAAGAAAAACGACGCATTCAACGTCTATTTCAACTATGCTGCCAGCTTCCGCACCGAAAGAGACAGCCGTTCGAACAACTGGAATGCAGGCTTTGCCAACAAACAGTTGCGCTTAGAAATTAAAGGAAACATAGGCGATCACCTGTCTTATCGCTTCCGTCATCGCCTCAACAAAGCCAACACGGCACAAGGCGAAGACAACTTTGCCAAAGCAACCGACATCATGATGGTGGGCTGGAAGTTCAATGACAAAGTCAGTTTGCAAGGAGGTAAGATGTGTCAGATATGGGGTGGCTTCGAATTTGATGAGAACCCCATGGTCATCTACCAATATAGCGACATGGTTGACAACATGGATAACTTCATGGCCGGCGTGGTAGCGTCGTTCAAACCCGTGCCCACTCAGGAGTTGGCCGTTGAGGTTTCCAATGCCTATAACAACAAATTCAACGAGTTTTATGGCGCAAGCAGCATTGCACGCGAGGCACTTGGCTATCGCAACCTTGAGGCTTCGAAGGCGCCACTCACCTACATTGCCAACTGGAACGGCAGTTTTCTCGACGGAAAACTCAACACTCGTTGGTCGTGGGGCCTGCAAACTCAGGCACGTCACAAGTATAGTCGCATGCTCGTTTTGGGCCAACAACTCAACCTCAACAAGCTGCAATGGTATGTAGACTATATGGGAGCCTGGGACGGTTTAGACCGTTTGGGCATCGCATCCAACGACCTTGCCGCGCATCTTGCTCCGTCCCCGTCTGCCAAAGCCTGGGCCAGCGATGTGCATTACAACAGTTTCATCACCAAGGTGAACTGGCAATTTGCACCCGGTTGGAACTTCATGGCCAAGGGAATGTATGAAACTGCCAGCGTCAGCAAGCTCGAAGTAGGCAAGAACTACCGCAAGAGCTATGGCTACATCGGCAGCATTGAATACTATCCCATGCGTGATCAAGACCTGCGTGTGTTCTTAGCTTATGTCGGAAGAAAATATGATTTCAAGGCCGCTACAGGCTTAAAGAACTACAACACCAACCGCATTGAGCTTGGTTTTATGTATCGTATCAAGGCTTTTTAGTTCAGCAAACCTCGAAAAGCAACCGACAGCAGGCAACCCTTTGTCAGCTGTCGGTGCGCCAAATAAAAATAAAAAGAAAATATCAACCCTTTAAACCGACCACGAAGTGGTGCATTTTGCCCCGCAAAAGCATGCAGATTACCACATAAAATGATCGTAATCATCGTGCAAAAGCATAGCTTTTACAACGCCCCATGACCAACATCATGCGGCAAAGGCTTGCCACAAACAGCGCAAAGCACCACCAGACGGCGCATTAAATTATGTCAAACGAACAATTCAGAGTAGAGAGCGACCTCTTAGGTGAGCTCAAAGTGCCTGCCGATGCCTACTATGGCGTGCAGACACAACGCGGCATTAACAACTATCACATCTCGCGAAAAAAGATGCGCGATTATCCTGATTACGTCATCGCTATTGCTTATGTGAAGCTCGCTGCCGTTCAAACCAACCACTCCCTTGGTGTGATTAACGACGAAATCGCCGGCGCCATCAGTCAGGCCTGCCAGGAGATTATCGACGGAAAGCTGCACGAAAACTTCCCCATCGACATGATGCAGGGCGGCGCAGGCACATCGGTCAACATGAATGCCAATGAGGTTATTGCCAATCGTGCGCTCGAAATCATGGGCCACAAGCGCGGCGAATACCAGTATTGCTACCCCAACGACCACGTCAACTGCGGACAATCCACCAACGATGTCTACCCCACCTCCATCCGCCTGGCCTTGATTCGCATGAACAAGAGCCTCGTTTCGAGCCTCACCGGCCTCATCAGTGCCCTGCGTTTCAAGGCAACCGAGTTTAAAGACAACCTCAAAATGGGGCGCACCCAGTTGCAGGATGCCGTGCCCATGACCATGGGACAGGAGTTCAATGCCTATGCCAACAACTTGGAAGAGGAGATTCTTAACCTCGAACGCAACATCAAACTGTTGCACGAAATCAACATGGGTGGCACGGCCATCGGCACGGGTTTGAATGCCGTTCCGGGCTTTTCGAAGCTCTGTGCAACCAACTTAAGCAAGCTCACTGGCGAGCCTTTCATCTCGGCTACCGACTTGGTTGAAGCCACTCCCGACACAGGTGCCTACGTAAGTTATAGCGGAGCATTGAAGCGTTTGGCCGTGAAACTCTCCAAAATCTGCAACGACTTCCGCCTCATGGCCTCCGGTCCGCGTTGCGGTCTCAACGAAATCAATCTGCCCCCCAAGGCACCCGGCTCGTCAATCATGCCCGGAAAGGTCAACCCCGTCATCCCCGAAGTCACCAATCAGGTGTGCTTTAAGGTCATTGGCAACGACACAACAGTCTCGTTTGCAGCCGAAGCCGGCCAGTTAGAACTCAACGTCATGGAGCCCGTCATCACCGAATGCCTCTTCGAAAGCCTCTGGTGGCTGCGCAATGCCATCGACACCTTGACCGAAGAATGCGTGGTGGGCATCACCATGAACAAGGAACGTTGCTACGAAATGGTGAAGAACTCCATCGGCATTGTGACGGCCCTGAACCCCTATATCGGCTATAAAAACAGCACGAAGGTGGCCAAAGAAGCCTTGGAAACCAACCGCTCGGTCTACGACATCGTGCTCGAAAAAGAGCTGATGACCAAAGAAAAGCTCGACGAAGCGCTCGACCCCAAGAACATGTTGGTGTCGCATCAGCTCATCAAATAGTTAAAGGAAAGAACTATTACATAGAGACCTCTGCGAAACTTCATACAGATAGCGAAATCATAAATATAACTCATTGATTATCAATAGTAGCTCTGGGGTGTAAAAAGACTTTCGCAGAGGTCTCAACTAATGATACAGAACATATCTGTATCACCGTTAACTCTTGTACATTCAGAGTTATTTCAACTGATAAAATATAAAAAAAACAATGGCACGAGCAACAACAAAAGTGGATTTAATAACATCTGCTAATGGACAATTTGAGAAGATGTGGAAGCTCATAGACAGTATGAGCAAAGAGCTACAGACAGCAACCTTTGCAGAAAAAATGGCTGCAATGGGCAAAGAAGCACATTGGAGCAGGGACAAAAATCTGCGCGATGTACTTGTTCATCTGTATGAATGGCATCAGTTGTTACTGAATTGGATAAACTCCAATCGTGAGGGAGAATGCAAATCTTTTCTTCCTGAGCCTTATAATTGGAAAACATATCCAGTAATGAACGTGGAGTTTTGGAAGAAACATCAAAACACACTGCTATCAGATGCAAAGGCAATGTTAAAAGAAAGCCATCAACAAGTAATGGAATTGATTGCAACTTTCTCTGACAACGAACTCTTTAACAAGGGTATATTCGATTGGACGGGCACCTCTACGCTTGGTTCTTATAGTGTTTCAGCAACTTCAAGCCATTATGATTGGGCGATAAAGAAAATAAAAGTACATATTAAAACACAATAAACAAACGATAGAAACTCTACAATAAGGTTAATAAAGAAACGTGGAAGATAAGAAAAAAGTATGGAACTACAAACAAAACGCCTGATACTGAGAGCATGGAAAAAAAGCGATGCTGAAGCATTATACAAATATGCACGGAATCCGAACGTTGGTCCTATTGCTGGTTGGACACCGCATACCAGTATAGAGAATAGTCTTAAAATTATAAAGACGGTACTCTCTGCTCCTGAGACCTATGCAGTTGTGTTGAAAGAAACTGGCGAAGCTGTTGGCAGCGTTGGAATAATGACTGCAAGAAGTGAAATCCACAGTGCAAAGATAGCAGACAATGAGTGTGAAATAGGTTATTGGATTGGTGAGCCCTACTGGGGACAAGGCTTGATTCCTGAAGCCGTAAATGAATTGCTTCGGCATGCTTTTGAGAACTTACGGAAGACTACGGTTTGGTGTGGGTACTACGATGGCAACAAGAAATCGAAACGAGCACAAGAGAAATGCGGATTCGTTTACAGCCATACAGAAGACAATAAGCCTGTTCCATTGATGAACGAGTTTCGCACAGAGCATTTTACCAAAATCACTTTAGAAGATTGGAAAAAACAACATCGGTAATTTGAAGTAAATAAAAAGGGAGGTTATGACAAAAATAAACTGTAATAGGCAAGACTTGTTCTAACTGTTGTTCTGCTATCGGAGAAATGATGTCTCAGATATTTGTTGCAAAGTTACGCTATTTTATGTTTGTAACCACGAAGTAGTCTATGTTTAGATTCACTCAAGGCCGCAGTGCGTGAGCATTGCGGCCTTTTTTTATCCCATCAGTGAGCCTTCAATGTCCCTTCAATGAGCCTCCGATGAATAATAGCTCACAAAATTAACCCACGAATTGTTGGGGTAATTTTTCCCCTATGCATTATTAACCCATGAATTGAAGGGTTAATTTTTCCCCTGAACATTATTAAACCATGAATTGGAAGGCTAATTTTGCGACGCATTTTGATGTACTTTCCAACTCAAAGCAGCCAAATATCCGCCGTATTTGTCAACCCACTTTTAATTGGGTTATCAAATACCACACACATTATTAACCCACTTTTAATTGGGTTACCAAATTCCACGTGCAATATTAACCCACTTTTAATTGGGTTATCAGATACCACACACAATATTAACCCACTTTTAATTGGGTTATTAGATACTGTACGCATTATTAACCCACTTTTAATTGAGTTAACATTATGCCAAGAGGCGGACGCGCTTTAAATGGTTTTGCACAAAGAAGCAGCGAGAAAACGGCGAAAAAACGGCGAGAAAGCGGTGAGAAAAGTGGCGGGAAAAGCCAGCAAAGCCACCCCAATAAGGGCTAAAGCTCAGGCTTTTATTTTGCTTTTCCTACTTTTTATTGTAATTTTGCAACAGAATTCGAATTTTGTTATTTCCCAGTTTATGAATATTGAGAACGAAATATGCAGTTCCGTCATCCGCGTTGTGAAGGAACTTTATGGGCAAGAAGTGGCACCTTCACTCGTACAACTGCAAAAAACACGTAGTAATTTCGAAGGAAACTTCACGTTGGTGGTGTTCCCTTTCTTGAAAATATCGAAGAAAAAACCCGAAGAAACGGCGCAAGAGATGGGCGAAGCACTGCAAAAGACGTGCAAAGCCGTGGCTAAATTCAACGTGGTGAAAGGCTTTTTAAACCTCGTTGTGGCACACGAAGCGTGGGTAAGTCTGCTGAATGACATCCACCTCGACGCGCATTTTGGCGAGCAACAGGCCGACAGTCATTCGCCTTTGGTGATGATTGAATACAGTTCGCCCAACACAAACAAACCCCTTCACTTAGGACATGTGCGCAATAACCTCTTGGGTTGGTCGTTAGCGCAAATCATGCAAGCCAACGGAAACCGCGTGGTGAAGACCAATATCGTGAACGATCGCGGCATACACATCTGCAAATCGATGCTCGCTTGGCTTAAATATGGCGACGGAATTACACCCGAAAAGGCCGGAAAGAAGGGCGATCATCTCATCGGCGACTTCTATGTGGCCTTCGATAAGCATTACAAAGCTGAGTGCGAAGCGCTGCAAAAAGAGTATGTTGCAGCAGGCATGAGCGAAGAAGCTGCGGCAGAAAAAGCCAAGAACGAGGCGCCTTTGATGAAAGAAGCACGCCAGATGCTCGTGAAATGGGAGCAGAACGACCCCGAAATTCGCGCGCTCTGGGCACGCATGAACAACTGGGTTTATGCCGGATTCGACGAAACCTACAAGGCTTTGGGCGTGGGTTTCGACAAGATTTACTACGAATCGCAAACCTATCTCGAAGGAAAGAAGAAGGTAGAAGAGGGACTTTCCAAAGGATTGTTCTTCAGAAAAGACGACAATAGCGTGTGGGCCGATCTCACAAACGAGGGCTTAGACCAGAAATTGTTGCTGCGCAGCGACGGCACTTCGGTCTATATGACGCAAGACATCGGCACGGCCGAGATGCGCTTTAAGGACTATCCCATCGACAAAATGATTTATGTAGTGGGCAATGAGCAAAACTATCACTTCCAAGTGCTATCGATTTTGCTCGACCGATTGGGCTTCAAATGGGGCAAAGAGCTGGTGCATTTCTCCTATGGCATGGTGGAATTGCCCAATGGAAAGATGAAAAGCCGCGAAGGAACGGTGGTTGATGCCGACGAACTCATTGCGACCATGGTCAGCGATGCACGCCGAATGAGCGACGAGTTGGGCAAATTCCACGACATGAGCGAGGACGAAAAGCAGCGCATTGCACGCATCGTTGGTCTCGGAGCCTTGAAATATTTCATCCTGAAAGTGGATGCACGCAAGAACATGTTGTTTAATCCCGAGGAGAGTATCGACTTCAATGGCAACACAGGCCCATTCATTCAATACACCTATGCACGCATCCGTTCCATCCTAAGAAAGGCTGAAAGCGAGGCCATCCACGTGCCTACGCAGCTCGATGCACATGCTCCGCTGAACGAAAAAGAGATTGAGCTCATTCAAAAGATGAATGAATATGCCGCCGTTGTGGCGCAGGCCGGCAAGGATTATAGCCCCAGTGGCATCGCCAACTACTGCTATGAGCTGACAAAAGACTTCAATCAGTTCTATCATGATTATAGCATTTTGAATGCCGACACGTCCGAAGAGAAGACCACTCGCTTGGTGTTGGCGCAGAATGTAGCAAAGATTTTGAAGAACGGCATGGCGCTTTTGGGCATCGAAGTGCCCGAGAGAATGTAACCTTTCGGCACGCTTATGGCCAAAAAGTCAACCCTTTCCAACCCGCCTAACTGGCGAAATGACACGGTCCTTCCACTCCCAGCCGAGGTGAAAGCCATGGCTTGGGCGGTAGATGCAGCCTGTTCGGGCAACCCAGGCCCCATGGAATACCGGGCGATTGATTTGCAAACGGGTGCCGAAGTGTTCCATTTCGGCCCCACGCATGGCACCAACAACATCGGCGAATTCTTAGCCATCGTGCACGCTTTGGCCTTGCTCGACAAGCAACACGATACTGAACGCGTCGTTTATTCGGACAGCTATAATGCCATTTTGTGGGTGCACAACAAGAAATGCAAAACCAAATTGGCACGCAATCCGCAAACCGAAGGGCTCTATCAGATTGTGGAACGTGCCGAGAAATGGCTGCAAACCCATACCGTCACCACCCCCGTTCTGAAGTGGGAAACGAAGAAATGGGGCGAAGTGCCCGCCGATTTCGGCCGAAAGAAATAGGCCATCGCCATCTATTCTATAGCTAAATCGTTCTTTGCAGCCAACACAAAACCAGAGAGAAGGGCACTAAAGCACGCACACGCTTCTCTCTTTCTTACGCCTACACCCACGCGATAGCGTTCCTTCCTAATATTGAACTACCTTAATACAAGCTTCATCGTTTCCTGCAGCACTACAATAAACATAAAGCACACGCTTCTTTTTCGTAGGGTTTGGTGCAGCAATCAGCTCCACCTTACCCATACTATACCGTGGCGTTTTTGCGATCAGCCAATCACAAGTAACGATAATCATGGAGTCTCGCATATTATTAAAAATATTATCTCCATTCCCATTATAATCACATATATGCATAGCGTAGAAGCTACTCGTACTATAACAATCCTTACTTCCCCCCTGCTCTATCGAACTCAACCTTATGCGGTAAGCCTAAATTATGCGTAGAATCACATGCCATGCAGCATAACAATGCTGTTGCTGCCCATAAGAATTTCACTGCTTTCATATTCTATTGTCGTTTATATGTATGCACTAAGGACAAGACACTTATTCAAATATTCATTCAATTTCATTCGATTTTGTGTTATTATTTTGATTTATACCACTGCAAAGATAATTATTTTTTATAAAAGAGCTTCGTCCTAATATCCTATTTCTTACATAAAACACAGCCTATCCTTTCATTTAAAGGCCAAAAAAGTTTTTGTAAATAGCAACTTTTTACTACTTTCGCACAGAATATTCATCCTATTTATCCATTGACATGCAAACAACCATTCAACACATCGTCACCAAAATGGCAGGGCAAGGCATGCGTTTGCTACTCGCTCCCATCTGTTTGTTCACCGCTTGTAGCACGCAAGCGCAGGAAAAAACCTTTCAACCCACCCCTCACTACCAGCAACGCGTGGCCGAGTTTGACGCCCATCCTGCCGTGAAAGCCCATTCCATCGTGATGCTCGGCAACAGTTTGACCGAGAATGGCGGCGATTGGAACGCCCGATTGCACACGCAAAACGTGGTCAACTATGGCATCATTGGCGACGACACCGAAGGCATGTTGCACCGCCTGCAGCAGATAACGCCCCATCATCCGCGCGCCATCTTCCTGCTTTGTGGCGTCAACGACCTCAGTCATCAGCTTTCAGCGCAAGAGGTTTTCGACCGCGTAACGCAGCTCATCGAGACCCTTCGCCGGCAAACCCCGCAGACCACGCTCTACATTCAAAGTCTCTTGCCCATCAATGAAGACTTTCAACGTTGGAAAACGCTCAACGGAAAAACCAACGATATCCCCGCCATCAACCACCTGTTGAAAACCTATTGCCAGGCAAAAGGCCTCACCTTTATCGACATCTACCCTCACATGGTGGAGCCCGGAACGGCAAAATTGGAACCTACCAACAGCACCGACGGTCTGCATCTGTCGAAAAAAGGCTATCAGATTTGGGCAGAAGTGTTGCACCCCTACGCACAAAAAGAGGATAAGGCAGCCACAAAACAGCGCTAATCGCCCATAGACGCAACACCCATCATCAGCAGATAGGCTCCAAGAAGCACATCTGCTGATGACTTTTTGATGTCATTTTGCAGCACAATCTCGCACACTTTACCACGCAATTTGCACCACTTTTCCGCACAAAACAGTCCACTTTACCAGCAGCAAAAGCCCCCTTTTTCTCCTTATAAATGATGATTGTGCACAAAAAGAAAAAGCCGTAACTTTGCAGTTGCATATTAACAAAACATGGAAATGAAGTCTTCGCTCCTCCTTTTCGCCGCTATCCTCCCCTTAAAAGGGTTCGCCGAAACGGCCGATTCAACGATTGCGCAGCACCACACTTTAGAGGAAGTGGTGGTGAGAGGCTTTAAACAAGACAACTTAAGCAAAGCACCCTTGTCAGTATCCGTGGCAGGAAGCACTTTCTTGCAACGCAATGAGCTCAACGGCCTGCGCGACATGAGCAGCGTGTTCCCCAACCTTTTCATCGCCGATTATGGCGCACGACAAAACACCCCCATCTACATTCGCGGCATAGGTTCAAAAACCAACGCGCCATCGGTGGGTTTATATGTCGACGGAATGCCCTATTTTGAGCGATCGGTTGTCGACATGGATATTGCCGGAATCAGCGGTATTGAGGTGCTTCGCGGTCCACAAGGCACGCTATATGGACGCAACTCGACGGGCGGACTCATCAACCTCTACACCTATTCGCCGTTGGATTATCAAAACACCATGGCCAAAATCAGCTATGGTTCGCGCAACGATTTGCGCCTCGGCGTGAACCATTATCAAAAAATTTCGTCGCACGTGGGCATCAATGTGGCGGCCAATTACCACCACAACGATGGTTTTTTCCGCAACCTTTATACGGGAGAGAAGGCCGACAACCTGCAAAGTGCCAATGCCAAAGTGGGACTTGCCTGGCAAGCCACGCCGCTTTGGACGATGCGTCTCAGTGCACTTTTCGATCATTCCACGCAGGGTGGCTACCCATACGGCCTCTATCATGCGGCCGATAACACCGCCGATGCCGTGAATTACAACCGCCCTGGCTACTATCGCCGCAATCTTTTCACGGCAGGAATGAATTGGCTCTACAAAGGAAATGCGGTGCATTTCAACAGCCAGACATCGGTTCAGCTGAGTAAAGACAAGCAACAGATTGACCAAGATTTCACCCCCCGCGACCTGTTTTTCACGCTAACGGGCTTGAAACAAACGCTCGTAAGCCAGGAGTTCACACTGCGCTCGGCCGAAGACAACAGCCGTTACCACTGGATGATGGGCGCTTTTGGCTTCTATCAACGGCTCAACAACGCCATTGAGACGCAATTCTTCACCCCCAATTATGCCACACCTAAGTTTTATCATACCCCCACTTGGGGTGGCGCTTTCTACCATCAGTCGGCCTATGACGTGACAAAAACGCTGCGCGTGGCGGTGGGTTTGCGCTATGATTACGAGCGTGTGGCGCAAGATTATGAAGCCAACAAATACACGTTGACCACGGGATGGAGTAGCCTTGTGCGCACGGCGGCGTTCAACGACCACACGCATTTCAGCCAAATCACGCCGAAATTCACCGTCAGTCAGCAACTGAGTACCGACAAAATGGTCTATGCCTCGGTGGCAAGAGGCTACAAAGCAGGCGGTTACAACGTCACCTCGACCACCACAACGCTGCCGGCTTACGAGCCAGAATACAACTGGAACTACGAGATTGGTGCCAAGTTGGCCTTCCTACAGGGCAGACTTCAAACCGAGATGAGCCTGTTTTACATCGATTGGAAGCACCAACAAGTCACCACAACCGTGCCGGGATTGGGCAACATCATCAACAATGCGGGCCATTCTGACAGCAAAGGTTTTGAGCTTTCGGCCACCTATCGCCCCCTCATAGGCTTAGAATTGCAAGCCAATTACGGCTACACCTACGCCCGGTTTCTGCGCTACGAGAAGAGCGCCACAGTGCATTTCACGGGCAACATGCTGCCCATGGTGCCCCGACAGACCATGGCTTTCGCGGCCAACTATACCCTGTTCCACGTCATGGGCTTAGACAAACTCATGCTGAATGCCGCACTCACAGGCACGGGAAAGATTTATTGGACCGAGGATAACCAACTGAAACAGCCGTTTTATGCGCTGCTCAACCTGAAGATTGCAGCCACGAAAGGGTGCTTTACGTGGGAACTTTGGAGTAAAAACACCACCAACACGCATTACATGAGCTATGCGTTTGCCTCGTCTGCCCTGTATGCTCAGCGCGGAAAACCCTTCATGATGGGCACTTCTATCCTCTTTAAACTCAACCCATAACAATGGAACAGCAAGAAGAAATCAGCGAACATTCCTCACAGAAAGCGGGCTACCTGTCCACTTTCTTTAGTCTTTATCTGGCCCAAGCCGTGCCGATGAGCTTCTTTACCACAGCACTTCAAGTCATTTTGCGCGAGCAAGCGGTGCCCCTTTCGCTCATTGGTTTGCTGCAAATCGTGAAACTTCCGTGGATTTTAAAGGTGTTTTGGTCGCCCGCTATCGACCGACATTGCCAAACGGTTAGAGACTATAAACGCACGATTATCGGTGCGGAAATCGTGTATGCCCTGTTGATTTTGGTGACAAGCCTTTTCGATTTGCACACCATTCTGCCCCTTTCCTTCCACCTGCTCATCGTGCTTATCCTTCTTGCTTTGGCTGCTTCGGCCACACAAGACATCGCTACCGACGCCTTGGCCATACGCACATCGGCACCTCATCAACGCGGATTGCTCAACAGCATGCAGTCGATGGGCAACTTTGGTGGCAGTCTTTTGGGCAGCGGAGTGCTCTTGATGGTGCTCCATTCTTATGGTTGGAACCGCGTAACCCAGTGCTTAAGTCTGTTTGTTCTCATCGCCATGGTGCCGCTATGGCTGCATAAAAAGCTCCGGTTTCAGCAAGAACGGCCGACCAAACAGCGAGCCACTTGGAGAGACTTCGGGCACTTTTTCACCCAAAAAGGCATCAGCCGACAGCTCATTTTCCTCGTGCTCTACTACACAGGCATCATCGGTATCATGTCGATGCTCAAACCATTTATGGTCGATTTGGGCTACTCGATGAAAGAAATTGGCTTTCTTTGTGGCATAGTGGGCATTGGTTCGGCCTTCATCATGGCCTATCCTGCGGGGTTGTTGGTGCGCCGTTGGGGGGTGCAACGCATGCGCATCGTCTTCGCTTTCGTGATGTTTTTGGGCACCCTTGCCTTCGTTTGGATCGCCATGAACCGCCCTTCTACCCCCATGTTAACCGCTGCCATCATCGTGCTTTGGGGCAGTTACGGCATGGGGACAGTGGTGGTTTACACCTCATCGATGCAACATGTGCGCACAGGACGTGAGGGAACCGACTTCACGATCCAAACAGTTATCACCCATCTCATGGGCATTCTCATTACCATCGTGGCCGGTTTAATAGCCCATTGCGCGGGCTACACGGGCATGTTTGCCGTGCAGAGTGGCCTTGCTTTGGGCTCTTTTTTCTACACGTTGCACCTGTATAAAACAGCAAAACAACAATGAACGAAGCGCTTTTCAAGAAATATAATGTGCCCGTTCCACGTTATACGAGCTATCCTACGGCCAATGAATTTGAGCCTTTCGATGCCCATCGCTATCTGAAAGCCGTTGAAACGTCGAACGATGCCGCAGCCGACAACATCTCTTTCTATATCCATGTGCCTTTTTGCAGGCATCTTTGTCACTATTGTGGCTGCAATTCGGTGGCCATGGCACAGCCCAAACGCATTGAAGAATATTTTGAAACGCTGCACAAAGAGATTGACTTGCTGCTGCCGCATCTGCGAAAAGACCGCCGCATCAGTCAGATTCATTATGGCGGAGGCAGCCCTTCTTCCATGCCGTTGCCGCTCATTCGTGGCATCAACGAGCACCTGTTGTCGGCCTTTTCGACCATCGACAAGCCCGAAATTGCCATCGAATGCCACCCCGGCTATCTCGAATCCAACGATTGGCAATACTTGTTGGACAGCGGATTTAACCGCTTTAGCCTCGGCATTCAGGATTTTAACACCGACGTTCTGAGCACCGTGAACCGGCGACCGAGCCTGCTTCCTGTGGCCGACATCATGGAAATTCTGCGCAAAGGCGGTGCAAAAGTCAACTTCGACTTTATCTATGGCCTGCCAAAACAAACCACAACGGAGTTCGTTTCGACCATCCAAACGGCCATTTCGCTGCATCCCAATCGCTTAGTAACGTTCAGTTACGCCCATCTTCCAAGCCTTTTCAAGCGACAAATGATTTTGGAAAAGGCGGGACTCCCACTGCAAACTGAGAAGTTAAAGATGTTTGAAGAGGCCTCGAAAATGCTGCAATCGGCAGGCTATGTGCCCATCGGTATGGACCATTTCGTGCTGCCCGACGACGATTTGAATGTGGCTTTGCAGCACCACACCCTGCATCGTAACTTCCAAGGTTATTGCCCTCGCCGCATCACTGCACAGGTTTACGCCTTCGGTGTGTCGGGCATCAGCCAGTTGGATGCCGCCTATGCGCAGAACACCAAGGATATTTCGGCCTACATGGCGCAAGTGAATGCCGGCCAAATGCCCATCCAACGGGGCTACGCCTTAGTGCCTTGGCAGCGCATTACACGGGAAGTGATTGAATGTATCATGTGCAACAACGCCATCAACTGGCACGACATGGCGCAGCGTTTGCATGTTTCGGTCGGCGAAATCAAGCAGGCTATCCACTACAACGAAGCCGAATTGCAGACCCTGCAAGCCGATGGTTTGATTGCTTTCGATGCCGATTCAGTGGAAATCACACCCGATGGACTGCCCTTTGTGCGCAATGTGGCTGCCGCTTTCGACCCGATGATGCGCCATAACCATCGGCTTTTTTCCAAACCTGTCTAACATTTTTATGTTTAAAACAATGCAAAACGAGAAGCAATCCCCAATAGATATTATCGTCATCGGCGCCGGACTCACTGGCTTAACCACCGCACACACGCTCAAAAAACGCGGCAAGGCGGTCGTAGTGGTAGAGAAAGAGAACCGCATTGGCGGCCAAATTCAAACCCACCAGCAAGGCGATTTCACCTTTGAGAGTGGTCCAAACACGGGCATTGTGAGCTATCCTGAGGTGGCAGAGCTATTTCAAGACCTCGAAAAATGGGGTTGTCAGCTCGAAGAAGCGCACGAAGAAGCGCGGCAACGTTGGATTTGGAAGGGTACGAAGTTTCATGCTTTACCCGCTAATCCCATAGCCGCTTTGCGCACACCGCTCTTCACTTGGCGCGACAAATGGGGCATTTTGCGCGAACCTTTCCGCCCAAAAGGCACCAATCCCAACGAGGATGTAGCGACAATGGTGGTGAGACGATTGGGCAAAAGCTATTTAGATTATGCCGTAGACCCTTTCATTTCGGGCGTCTATGCAGGCGATCCCCACACGCTCATCACGCGATTTGCCCTGCCAAAGCTTTACAACTTAGAGCAAAACTATGGCAGTTTCATTCGTGGTGCCATCGCTAAAAGCAAAGAAAAGAAAAGCCATCGCGACCGATTGGCCACGAAAAAGGTGTTTTCTGCGGTAGGAGGATTGCAGCATTTGGTCGATGCTTTGGCACAATCCGTAGGCCATGAGCACATCATCTTGCAGGCAAACAACGTGATTGTCACGCCCATTGATGGCCAATGGCAGGTGGACTACACCACCACAGCGGGCGAAAAGGTGAGCCTTCGCTGCCGAAAAGTCATCACAACGGTGGGGGCTTACGCACTGAAAGCCATGCTTCCGTTTGTTAAAGACAGCGACATGGCACCGATTTCTGCGCTGCGTTATGCGCCTATTGTGCAGGCCAGTGTGGGCTTTTCAGATGCACATGGCATTGAAAACAAGGCTTTTGGCGGGCTTATTCCCTCGTGCGAACGGCAACAACTCTTGGGTATTCTCTTTCCATCAGCTTGCTTTTCACGGCGTTGTCCGGTGCAAGGTGCCCTCTTTTCGTTCTTCCTTGGAGGGTTGAAACACGCTGAAATGTTAGATAAAACCGATGATGAACTGCACGAAATCATCATGAAAGCCTTGCCCATGATGCTCGGTTTTCCTCACGATGTGCAACCCGATAGGATACAATTCTTCCGCCATGCGCGTGCCATTCCGCAGTATGAACTGTCGAGTGGCGACCGTTTTGCCGCTGTAGCGCGCATAGAACAGGCGCATCCAGGCCTTGTTATTGGCGGTAATCTGCGCGATGGCATCGGCATGGCCGACCGCATTCGCCAAGGTGTTGCCATGGGTATGCAAGACGATTAAGCAAATTTTGCAGCATCATTCCCCACGAACAAGCCCAAAAGGCATGCCACAAAAATGAAAAAAGGCGCATGCTCCGTGATGGAGCATGCGCTTTACTATTGTATGACTAAAACCTTTCCTTAAAAAAAATTCATTCCATTGCGACCAACTTGTGAATGGGACTCATGCTGAACTCATACTCCATATCGCCATAATGAATGCGATAAGGCTCCAAAGGAAGCAGTCCCCAGCTGTTCGTTCCGCCCAAACCTGCCTGACGATAATCAATGCAAACGTTGGTATAGGGCGATTTTTTCACCTGATAACTGTGGCGCTGATGCTTCTCAAGTCCCTCATCAAGGTCGTCAATAGCATAGTGAAGCGCCGACATTCCAAACGATGTTGCGTGGGGAATGAAGCGCAAGCCGACGCCATTGGCATTGGTTTGATCCCACCATTGCACATCTTGTTTGCTGCCAGTTTCCTGTGGTCGGATGTAAGGATAGAACTGGTTGTCGGCCGTTTGATTGTAAATACCGATGCGTTCTGACTGCTTTCGGTCGCTATAATTCTCAATAGGACCGCGCCCGAAATACTGAATGTTGCCCATTTCATAAGGCATTTGCAGCACCATACCAAAGCGAAGCATGTCGCTTACCTTGGCTGTTGGGTCGGTCTTCATCGCCATGTTGACGACGATTGTGCCGTCCTTTTGCAAACGATAGGTGAGCGAAAGTTTAGCTTTCACTGCCGGCATATCGTAGGAAGCCATCACAATGGCACCTTCCTTTGTGTCCTTTCCTTTCACAATGCCCGGCGTAATGCTTTCCAATTTCAATTCGGGATGATGCCAAGCGGCCATCTTCTGGGGTGCGCCAAAGCCCATATCGTTGTCGGTTACAGCGCGCCAGAAGTTGGGTTTCAGCGCACCTTGCTCGCCAATGAAATTCGTTCCATCAACAACATACTGCGTCATCCAACCCGTTTGTGCATCGAAGGCCACGCGGACATTGCCTCCTTGCAACACAATTTGGCTTGGCGTGCGCTGCAATTTATACTTGATGCCCTCAGCATTGGTCAGCGTTGACGGCGTGTAGTGATGCGGAAGTTCAAATTGTTGATGCGCCATCGAAAGGCCTTTTTCTAACAAAGGCTCGGCCGTTTTGAGCTGATAATCGACATTCAGATAGGCAAAATGGTCGCGTTGTGCATCGATAGGCAACTGAATTTCAGCGGTTTGTTGTGGCTGAACATCCAACGTTTCAACACTTCCGGTAGCCATTTGCTCGCCCTTCTCGTTCAAAGTGGCCCACACTAAACGGTAGTTACTGAGGTCACGGAAGAAATATTCGTTCTTAATTTGCAGCTTTCCATGCGCCAAGTCTACGGGCGTTGTCCATATATTTTGGTGCTGATAGGCCACTTCATACGCATGAGGATTGTATTGACGATCGGGACCTATGATGCCATTGCAGTTGAAATTGTTATCCGAAGGGTCATAGTTGTTGTAATCACCACCATAACAATATTCCTCTTGCTGACCTGTTCCGGGCATCAACGAAGCTGCCTTTTGCTCATAATCAGCCAGTGTTCGCTCGGCTTTAAACTGCGGATGCTTGTGCAATCCTTGGTCAACAAAGTCCCAAATGAAGCCCCCTTGGTAGATGGGATATTTACGAACAAGCTGCCAATATTCGGCAAAGTTGCCACTCGAGTTGCCCATGGTGTGGTTGTATTCGCACGGAATCAACGGCATGTCACTCTTGGGATCTTTTGCATATTGCTCACACTTTTCCACCGGATAGTACATCGGACACATGATATCTGTGGCCTTTCCGCCCCCCCAAAGTGCCTGCTCATACTGCACAGGACGTGATGGATCGAACTGCTTTATCCACTGATAAGCCTTCACAAAGTGGTCGCAATTCTTGCTTTCATTGCCCAAACTCCAAATAATGATGCTGGGATGATTGAAGTGCATGCGCACATTGTGCTGGTTTCTTTGCATGATGGGCAGCGCAAACAACGGATTTAACAGCTTCGAATCAGGACCATACTGGAAGCCATGGCTTTCTTGATTGGCCTCGGAAACAACATACAATCCGTATTCATCGCACAGCTCATACCACCGCGGATCATCGGGATAATGGCACGTTCTAACGGCATTGATGTTGAGCTTCTTCATGATTTTAATGTCCTGAATCATGCGCTCGAGGGTCACAACATAGCCACCATCGGGATCCATCTCGTGCCGGTTGGCACCTTTGATGAGCACAGGTTGGCCATTAACCAGCAGCTGTCGGTCTTTGATTTCCACCTTACGGAACCCTATTTTCTGCGTGATAACCTCCTTCACCTGCCGCTTTTGGTCTTTCACCGTTGCCACAAGCGTATATAAATAAGGTATCTCTGCCGTCCATTTCTTCACGTTACGCAACACAAAATGTGCATTTCCCTGCGTGCGTTTGTTAAAGTTCGACTCGCTTTTCACCAAGCGTATGCCCTCAGCATTGAGCAATTCAAAGTCGATAATGGGATTACCTTTCACGGTCATTGCCACCACAGCGTCGCCATCTTGATAGTTGTTAATGAGGTCGGGCGTGATGCGAATGTCTTCAACATGCACGTTTTTGTCGCGCGAATAGAGATAACACTCGCGCGCAACACCACTCAATCGCCAGAAATCTTGGTCCTCACTATAGGTGCCATCACACCATCTAAAGGTTTGAAAGGCAATGAGATTTTCTCCGGGTTTGAGGTATTTTGTAAGGTCAAATTCGGCCGCTACCTTGCTATCTTCGGTGTAACCGACAAACGAACCATTCACCCACAGATACATATTCGAGGTGACTGAGCCGAAATGGGCTATCACTTGGCGCCCGTTCCAATCAGAAGGTAGTGTAAAAGTGCGGCGATAACTGCCCACATGATTATTCACTTCGGGCACCTCGGGCGGATTATCTTTGAAATGACCTCGCCATGGAAAGCCCACATTCAGATAGACAGGCTCGCCATAACCATTCAACTCCCAGCAACCGGGAACCATCATATTGCCCCAAGCGGCATCGTTAAAGGTGGGCGAAAAGAAATTGGTGGGACGCTGATTGGCATCTTTCACCCAATTAAATTTCCATTTTCCTTCCAACGAAAGATAATTAGCCGACTGTTGCTTTTGGTTCTGTAACGCCTTTTGTTCCGACTCAAAAGCAAAGAAATGTGTATGTGGCGTGAAACGATTAATGTCATTCACCTTCAAATCATGCCACTCGGTGAACGTGGGTTGCTGCGCGAAAGCGGTTGAAACCGACGCACTGCCCAACAGGATTGCAAATAGATACTTCTGCATGCACAAATAGATTTAATGCAAATGATAATAGGTTAGAACGGGACAAAGATAGGCAAAAAAGACCCATGTCCCAATAATAATTTGTGAAATAAACAAAAAAGGTAACGGGGGAATGAACCACCTTGCTGCATGGGTGAGCCGTTTGTGATGTCACTTGCAACACAAAAAAAGGGCTTTCGATGCTCCTTTGCCCATCAGCACTGCGGCAGAAATGCCACAAAGCTCATCACAGCAAGCATCAAAAGCCCCCTGAAAACCAATATTCTTTTATTTCAGTTTTGTATAACCATAGCGAGCTGTGCAACCCAATTCTTCTTCAATGCGAATCAATTGGTTGTATTTCGCCATACGGTCAGTGCGGCTCATCGAACCGGTCTTAATCTGTCCAGAGTTGGTTGCAACGGCAATGTCGGCGATAGTGGTATCTTCTGTTTCGCCCGAGCGGTGAGAAGTTACCGTAGTATAGCCGTGACGGTGTGCCATTTCGATAGCTTCGAGGGTCTCGGTGAGCGAACCAATCTGATTTACCTTAATCAAAATAGCGTTACCGGCACCCATCTTGATACCCTTTTCGAGGAACTTCACGTTGGTAACAAACAGGTCATCGCCCACCAACTGGCAGCGATCGCCAATCTTTGCAGTGAGTTTCACCCAGTTTTCCCAGTCGTTTTCGTCCAAACCATCCTCAATAGAATCGATAGGATATTTGGTAATCAACTGCTCCAAGTAAGCAATCTGCTCGTCGGCAGTGAGCTTCTTTCCGTGGGGATCCTTAGGCATACCGTTCTTCAACTGACGATAGTCGTAGAACCATTGACCATTCTCTTGCACTGCAAATTCAGAAGCTGCGCAGTCCATAGCAATCTTAACGTCCTTGCCGGGCTCGTAACCTGCGTCCTTAATCGACTTGATGATAGAATCCAAAGCATCTTCAATGCCATCAAATTTAGGCGCAAAACCACCTTCATCACCTACAGCTGTCGACAAACCGCGTGCTTTAAGGTTCTTTGCCAAAGCGTGGAACACCTCAGCACCCATGCGGATAGCTTCCTTCTCTGATGATGCTCCAACGGGACGAATCATAAACTCTTGGAAAGCAATCGGTGCATCACTGTGGGCACCACCATTGATAATGTTCATCATTGGAACAGGCAATACATAGGTATTAGCACCGCCAATGTAGCGATACAAGGGGATATTCAAAGCCTTTGCAGCCGTTTGTGCCACAGCCAAGCTAACACCAAGGATGGCATTTGCACCGAGTTTGCTCTTGGTTGGCGTGCCATCCAATGCCAACATCTGGTAGTCGATGGCGCGTTGTTCCAACACACATTTGCCTTTCAATGCAGGAGCAATGATGTTGTTTACATTCTCAACAGCTTTCAAAACGCCCTTGCCGCCGAAACGATTCTTGTCGCCATCGCGCAATTCCAAGGCCTCGTTCTCACCGGTAGACGCACCAGAAGGAACGCTTGCACGACCCATTACACCATTTTCCAAGGTCACTTCTACCTCAACAGTAGGGTTGCCTCTTGAATCAAGAATCTCTCTTGCATGAACTTTTTCAATTTTCATAAATCTATTTTTATTAATGTTCAACATTTAATGCCACAAAGATAACAATTTTTTGGTGGATAAACAACACTTCTATTTAATGCTTTGCACATTTTTTTGTAAGTTTAAACCTACGCCCCGTTCCATCGCCTTATTTTTCTTCTCCGCACCCTTCAGAAAGTCCCTTGCCATGGGCTTTCTACCCATTTGGCAGCCATGCCCCATCATTTTGCGCCACTTTGCCCGGCAATGTGATGCACTTTACCGCGTAAAACAGCACATTTTACGCCACAATAGCATAGCAATTAGTGGGCCGAAGCGACTTTCCACGTGCGCATTGGCCATCACCTGCCGCCTTGTTGTCCGCCGAAAGCCTGTTCAAAAGGATTGCCGTTCTGTGGCCCCCCCTATCCTCACGGGCGCGAAAGCGAAGTGCCGAACCGCCGAAAATCCCATCACAGAAGGGAAATTGCGACAAAGAAAAACAGGTGTTTTGCGACTTTATCTTCCTTTCCTGACATCAAACAAAAAGAAAAAACCGCCAAAATGATGCTTATTTCCAAGATTTATCTTACCTTTGCTGTCACAACCTCGAATTAATATGTAATGAGAAAAATCGTTCTTCTCCTCGTCATGGGCTTCTGTTGCGGTGCAATGTGGGCCGCAAACGGCAACGATGTGCGCACGGGAGCCGACCAAACGGCACGCTATCTGCCCCTGCTCAAAGGCAAAAAGGTGATGCTCTTTGCCAACCACACGAGCTGCGTTGGCCAGCAACATCTGTTGGATGTGCTGCTCGGACACGGCATTAAGGTCGTCGGGGTGTTAGCCCCCGAACACGGATTTCGCGGCACTGCCGATGCCGGTGAGCATGTAAACGACGGCGTAGACGCGCAAACGGGCATCAAAATCTATTCGCTTTACAAGGGAACGAGCGGCAAGCCCGACCCTAAGGTGATGAAAAAAGCCGACATTTTGGTGATTGATATTCAAGATGTGGGCTTGCGATTTTACACCTATTATATAGCGATGCTGCGGCTGATGCAGGTGTGTGCCGACACGGGCACGCCCGTATTGCTGCTCGATCGCCCCAATCCCAACGGGTTTTATGTGGATGGTCCGGTGTTAGAGGCATCGCATTTCTCGGGTGTTGGTGCACTGCCTATCCCCGTGGTACATGGCCTTACGCTCGGCGAATTGGCGCGTATGATCAACGGTGAAGGCTGGTTGGGCGGCAAAAAACAGTGCAAGCTCACCGTCATCCCTTGCGAAAACTATACCCATGCCACGCGCTATCGCCTGCCGATTGCCCCCTCTCCCAACCTACCCAATATGCAATCCGTCTACCTTTACCCCGCCATTTGCCTCTTCGAAGGCACGTGTGTGAGCTTAGGTCGCGGCACTTCGCTGCCCTTTCAGCAATATGGCCATCCGCAAATGGTGGGCTATAGTCACAGTTTCACGCCCCGAAGTGTGTCGGGAGCCAAGCATCCGCCGTTGGAAAACGAGCGTTGTTGGGGCATAGACCTCAGCCAACTGCCCGAAGACAGCGTGCAGAAAGCGGGCTTCGACCTATCGTATGTCATCAACGCTTATCGCAATTTAAACCGCGGAGACGCCTTCTTTACCTCATTTTTTGAGAAGCTTGTGGGCGTCGATTACGTGCGCATCATGATTGAAGAGGGGTGCAGTGCGGCCGAAATCAAGGCGATGTGGCACGACGATGTCGAACGCTTTAAGCAACAACGCCGCCCCTATCTGCTCTATCCCAATTCGTAAATACAACAAAAAATCATGACACCTATACTGATCTTAACAACTGTTTTTCTCTACTTCGCCTTTCTTTTGTACATTTCTTTCCGTGCAAAAAGGAATGCAACCAACGCTGCTTTCTTCTCAGGCAATCGGCAATCGCGCTGGTATGTGGTGGCCTTTGCCATGATAGGTGCCAGCATTTCGGGCGTCACCTTTGTGTCGGTGCCGGGCATGGTGGCGCAAAGTGGCTTCGGTTATCTGCAACTGATGTTGGGTTTTATCGTGGGACAGTGCATCATCGCCTATGTGCTTGTGCCGCTGTTCTATCGCATTGGGCTCACTTCGGTTTACGAATACCTGCAAAACCGCTTTGGTAAAACGTCCTATGTCACAGGCGCTTGGTTCTTCTTCCTATCCAAAATGCTCGGTGCAGCGGTGCGTTTGTTCTTGGTTTGTGCCACCCTTCAGCTCCTGGCTTTCGGACCTTTGGGCATCCCTTTCGCCTGCAATGTGGCGGTATCGGTGTTCTTTGTGTGGCTCTATACGCACGAAGGCGGTGTGAAATCGGTGCTTTGGGCCGACACCATGAAGACTTGTTGTCTGATAGCAGCTGTGGTTTTGTGTATTTTTTTCATTGCAAATAGTATGGACTTAAGTTTTTCTGCCCTACTAAAAAATATTACATCGAGCCCCATGAGCCATGCCTTTCACTTCGAAGATGTGAACGACAAACAATATTTCTGGAAGCAATTCTTAGCCGGCATCTTCACGATGATTGCCACAACGGGCTTGGATCAGGACATGATGCAGCGCAATTTGAGTTGCAAAAACAGTAGGGAGTCGCAAAAAAACATGCTGCTGAGCATTGTGTTGCAGCTGATTGTGGTGAGTGCTTTCCTGATGTTGGGCGTGCTACTCTATCAGTTTGCTTCGGCCAAAGGCATCGAAGCCACAGGCGACAAGCTCTTTCCTGCGGTGGCAACGGGTGGCTATCTGCCCCTCGTGGTGGGCTTTTTGTTCATCATTGGCTTGGTGGCTTCGGCCTATAATGCGGCAGGATCGGCCTTAACCGCCCTCACAACCTCGTTCACTTTAGACGTGTTGGGCCGCAAAAGCGACGACGAACAACAGACCACCCGCACGCGAAAAGGGGTGCATATCGGTATGGCTGTCACGATGATGGTAGTGATTTTGGTGTTCAATGTGTTCAACAACACCAGCGTTGTCGACGCGGTCTACACCTTAGCCAGCTACACCTACGGCCCCATTCTCGGCCTCTTTGCCTTCGGCTTGCTCACCCATCGTGCCGTCAACGACCGCTATATTCCGCTTGTAGCCATTGCTTCGCCGCTGCTTTGCTACTTCATTGACTGCCATTCGGAGCAGTGGTTCAACGGCTATCGCTTCAGCTATGAGCTGTTGTTGATGAATGCTTTGTTCACCTTCATCGGCCTTTGTCTGCTCATTAAAAAAGGAACGCGCGCATGAAACATTTTTATTTACATTCTTTACGCTGTGCCTTCGTCCTCGCAGGGCTGTTGTTTGGCTTCGCCATGTCGGCACAAAACATTGAGAAAACCACCCCCGAAGCAGTGGGATTGGATGCCCATCGGCTGCAACACGCAGATGCTTGCATTGACAAAGCCATCAGAGAAGGTCGCACGCCCGGTGCCGTTTTGGCCGTCGTGCGCCATGGAAAGATAGGCTATCTCAAGGCATACGGTCGGCGACAGACACTGCCTTCGCCCCTACCGATGACCGAAAACACCATCTTTGACATGGCTTCGTGCACCAAATCGATGGCTACAACGATGGCTGTCATGCAACTGTTGGAGCAAGGAAAGCTGCGCCTAAACGACCCTGTGCAGCTGTATTTGCCCCATTTTCAAAACTGGAAAGAGGGGCAAGCTGATAGCGTTGCCATCCGCATCGTGCACCTTTTGACCCACACTTCGGGCCTGCCGGCCTACGCACCGGTGGCCGATTTGCAAAAGAAGGGGCGCTTCCCGGATGCCGAACGACAAATGAATTATATCGAAACATGCCGCAGAAACGAGAAACCAGCGTGCGACATGCAGTATAGTTGCCTGAATTTCATCACATTACAACATATCGTTGAGCAGATAACGGGACAGTCTTTGCGCGACTATTGCGCCGAGCATGTGTTCCAACCCCTGCACATGCGCCACACGGATTTCATTCCTTGTGCGCCCAACAAACAGGGTTTTTGGGTGGAAACCGACAAACCTCGCTGGATGAAACGGGGCGAAAAGGCTGACAACACACCCCTCGCTCCCACCGAAAAGCAACCCAACGGTCAGATACTCTGCGGCATTGTGCACGACCCTTTGGCACGGGTGATGAACGGAGGCATATCGGGTAATGCGGGTTTGTTTAGCAATGCCGAAGACATTGCGGTGCTCTGTGCCATGTTGTTGAATGGGGGTTCGTGGCAAGGGCGGCAGATATTAAGCCCTTTAACGGTTGAAAAAATGCAACAAATTCCTGCTGGTTTCGAGGCTTTCGGCCGCTGTTTAGGTTGGGACAAGTCGTCACCTTATGCCTCGAACAAAGGCGATTTACTGAGCGATGCCGCCTTCGGTCACACGGGATATACGGGCACTTCGATTGTGATTGACCCCAAAAACGACCTCGCCATCATCCTTCTTACCAACGCAGTCCACCCCATTGACAAAACCAACGTGGTGCGTTTGCGTGCTGAAGTGGCCAATGCCGTGGCAGGAAGCGTTACCCAATAAGCCACATCGCCCCAACCTTTTCGACAAGAAGAAAGCGAGAAGGTGGCGGGAAGTAACGACATATAGCTTGTAAGGAAAGAAGAACTGTATCAGGAAAACAAAAGAAAAAGGTTGGCTTTGCGATGCAAGGGCCAACCTTTTGTGTGGGGATTATGGGGCAGAGACTGTGGAAATAGTCCCTGACAACGCCATCTTTCGCAGGCCATCTCAGGCACCTCTTACACCCACCCGTGCCCCCTTTTGTAACCGGCTCAATCGCTTTTTAGCGTCACCTCGGCCGTTGTTTGAAGCAATCTCTACCACTTTTCATGGCAATCTCCACCATTTTTCGCGGTAATCTCCACTGCTTTTTAGCGCTATCTCTATCATTTTCCAAAGGCACCTTAATGACTTGTTGCAGAGGGCACGGCTATTTTCTGCGGCAACCTCAACGGCCTTTTGGCGAAACGAGCCATACATGATCAAAAAATGCACGTTCCATCTGTGTGGAACGTGCATTTTATAGCAATGAAATATCCTTACTTCTTCTTTTCGATATTCACCAGTTCGACGGTGAAGATGAGTGTAGAATAGGGCTTAATCTGACCCGCTTGTCGCGCACCATAAGCCAATTCTTGTGGAATGCACACCTCCCATTTGCTGCCAACGGGCATCATCGTGAGCGCTTGTGTCCATCCTTTAATCACTTCATCGCAACGGAACGTGTTGGTTTGCGGGTCGCGTCGGTAGCTGCTATCAAAGACAGTACCGTCGATTAAGCGGCCTTCGTATTTCACAACCACACGGTCTGAGTCCTTAGGCACAGCGCCTTTGCCTTCGACAAGCACCTTATATTGCAAGCCCGAAGGAAGCGTTTTGAAGCCTTCTTTCTTGGCATTGTTGGCCAACCATGCTTCGTTCTCCTTCTTATAGGCCTCGTTTTTGCGGGCAATGGCTTGGTCACGATGCTGCATAAAGCTCTGTGCTGCCTTGCGAGGTGTGAAGAGCAACGTGTCGTTGTGCAACGCATCGACAAATCCTTTGATGAAAGTGGCCCGCTGAATCGAATCGTTTGTGCCCTCAAGTCCTTGGCGCATGTTGGGCAAAATGCGGCTGTTCACCATCTCGGCAATCTGCATTCCGGCCGCATAAGCCTTGAAAGCCGCGTCGTTAACATGCTGTTGTGCCTCGTTGAAACCACGCAGAAAATCGGCCATTCCGGTGCTGTCTACGCCAAATTGCTGCTGCAAATAGGGCAAAAGACCCTCGGTAGCGGTCATTCCTGCCACATAACTTAGGGTGTCATTGGGCGTTAAAAGCTGCACAGCCTCTTTCTGTTCAACCACCCCTTTCTTCTTCTTTCCCTCCTTTGCCTGTAGGGTTGCAAAGGAAACGCTCGCCAAAAAGACGAGCGTCAGCATGAATATTTTTTTCATTATTGCTGTTTATTTTCCATTCACTTTCACCAATTCAATCTTAAAGATGAGGGCAGAGAAAGGCTTAATCTGACCTTGTTCGCGCTCACCATAAGCCAGTTGCTGAGGAATATACACTTCCCATACCGAGCCGGCAGGCATGTGTACGAGAGCTTCTGTCCATCCTTTAATCACCTGATTGGCCTTCAAAGTGATGGGTTCCTTGCGTGCATAACTGCTATCGAACACCTTTCCGTCGATGGTTTTACCCTCATAGTTCACCACAACCGTAGAAGTATCCTTAGGCATTGCGCCGCTACCCTCTTTGATGACCTTATATTGTACGCCCGAAGGAAGTGTCTTTACACCAGCTTTCTTGGCGTTAGCAGCCAACCATTTCTCGCCGGCTGTCTTGTTAGCGCCATATTGTTGCATCATATTCTTGCTCTTAATGGCCATCATTTTAGCCTGAGCCAAGGTTTGAGCCTGCTCGATTGTCATCTTCACAGCACCCGTCTTGCCCGTTGTTCCGGCAATGAAACCAGCCATAAAGTTCTTCAAAGAGATGCTCTTTGTAGAGTCTTGACCATAGACTTCGGTATTGATTCCCTTAATCATTTGGTTAGAAATCTGCTGACCTATCTGTATACCAGCATAATAAGCGGCACGCTTCTTGTCGTCACCTGCATTAGCACCATCGTTCAAACCTTTGATAAAATCGTCCATATAGGTGGTGTCGATTTGCATTCTCTCAACTAAGAAGTTTTTCAAACCTTGTGTTTGAGCCATTCCCATTGCGTAACTCATGGAGTCAACATCACTCTTTAAGTCGGCTTTAGGAGTTGAATTTCCGCACGAAGCGAATGTTAAAGCCATGCCAAACATGGCAGCTGCGAAAGCAATTTTTTTCATTTTGATGATTATTTTTATTTTACTGCTACTAATTCTACATCGAAAATCAAGGCGGCATAAGGCGGAATCGAGGCACCGGCGCCACGCTCTCCGTAGGCCAACTGATAGG
Source organism: Segatella oulorum F0390 (assembly GCF_000224615.1). Lineage (NCBI taxonomy): Bacteria > Pseudomonadati > Bacteroidota > Bacteroidia > Bacteroidales > Prevotellaceae > Segatella > Segatella oulorum. The sequence goes on along the minus strand of NZ_JH114217.1, from coordinate 294,278 downwards.
GAATGAAGAAACGATACTTTGCTCCTTCACGCATGAGTTGCAGCCCTTCGGTCCAACCTGCAATCACTTGATTGAGTGGGAACGTGGCCGTTTGCCCACGATCGTAGGACGAATCGAACTTTGTTCCATCGATTAACGTGCCTTCATAATGGCATTCCACCTGATCGGTAGCCTTGGGTTGTTTGCCATTTCCGTCGCGAAGCACCTGGTATTGCAAGCCCGAAGCGGTGGTTTTCACCCCCTCTTTCTTTGCATTCTCGGCCAAGAACTGCTCGCCTTCGGCCTTTGCTGCCTTGCCTTTCTCGGCATTTGCAGCCTGTTGCAGGGCCTCTTGTTCGGCAAAAAACTGCTGCACCATCTGCTGTGCTTCAGCCTCTTTCATCTTCAACTCGCCGCCAGTCATCACATCTTTGATGGCTTGTGCGAAGTCATCTATGTTGAGCCCCTCGGCATTCATTTGCAATAATTGGTGCCCAATGCCTAAACCCAGGGCGTAACTTAATTGATCCATCTGCGTAATATCGCTTTGCTGATTAATGTTTTACATTTAAATTTCAGCTGCAAAGATAGCAGAATAAAACAGAATTCAAAAGAAACAACACCTTAATTTTATTAAAAAAGGCACACCTTCCGCGTTTTTTCGTTATATTTGTGGTCAGCTTGTTGGAACCCACCTGACTGCTGTTCTACGGCGAAGCAAAACAAAACAACATTCAAATGATGAAACATCTTGTGTTTTTAACGGGTGCAGGCATGTCGGTTGAGAGTGGTTTTAAGACCTTTCGCGGCAGTGATGGTCTGTGGGAGAACTATCCTGTGGAGCAGATTGCCACCCATGAAGGGTGGGAACGCGACCCCGAATTGGTGACGAATTTCTACAACATGCTGCGCAAAAAGCTATGGACGGCCACGCCCAACGAGGGACATCGCCTCATTGCATCGCTGCAAAACGACTACGAAGTGACGGTCATCACGCAGAATGTAGACAATCTTCACGAGCGGGCGGGCAGCAAAAAGGTGATTCATCTGCATGGCGAATTGGCGAAAGTGTGCTCGAGTCGCGCCCCCTACGCCGCCCAATGTATTGAGGAACTGACCCCCGAAAACAGCGATGTGGTGCCGGGTTCGCGTGCCAAGGACGGCAGTTTGCTGCGCCCCTTCATCGTGTTTTTCGGCGAAAGCGTGCCGATGATTGAGCCGGCCATTGCCGAAACGCAGCGTGCCGACCTCTTCATTGTCATCGGAACGAGCCTCAATGTCTACCCGGCAGCAGGTCTTTTGCACTATTGTTCGCCCCAAACGCCCATCGTGCTCATCGATCCTAACCCTGTAAACACGGCTCACGACCGACCCATCACCACGCTAAAGATGGGCGCAAGCGAAGGCATGCGCACCCTGATAGCGCAGCATCTGACACAGCTGTTGGCTTAGTTTCTGAGGCCTTTCACGCCCACCAAGAACGCTTTTGCCGAGCCAAAGCGCAGGAAAAGGTCCAATCGCACGGGCACATGGTTGGCATCATCGGTGACATAGAAGTCGACAATGCGCTTGTATTTGCCGTCCTGCAACTCTAAATACGACAGCCGTAAACAGTTATATTTCACGTCGTTGTCGCCCGTCACCGTGGTTTTTCCTTCGAAACGCAGTTGTGCCGGCTTGCGATCATCGCCGTCAACGATGGGGAAATTCACGACATATCCCGCTTTCCAGTTGGCTGGATTGAACGAACGTGCCCGCAAAAAGATGCTCAACATATCGTAGACGCAGTCGTCATAGCTGTGCTTTGTCCACGAATTAGTGCCGTCGTTGTGCAACATGTGTTGCTGCACATTGCATTTTCCGCTGCCATACGTGTAAAACACCTCGTCCACTGTGTAACGTTTTCCCTCGCGTGCGCCCTTGCGAAAATACAGGGGTTCGAGGTCGAGCGAGTTGTAACAGAGCAACGTGTCGCGCAACACAAACACATTGTCGACGCGATTACTGCCGCGTGTTATCAAGCTGGCGCGATAGGCATCCTTACCTTTATAACGGCTTTGCACAATCGACATGCTGGCCGTTCCCGCCTTGACCCACACAAATTTCCAGTTGTAATAGAGGTTGTAGGACAGGAACTCGCCCGATTTAAAGGCGGTGTTGCGAAACTTGCAGGGTGAGTCGCCCGCGTCATGCGTGGCTGAAGATGCTGCCGTGTGCAGCATAAAACTTGACAATGTGATGGTCATGAGACCCAAACCAACCCCCAGCAGCCACGCTGCATAGCGGGGTTTGCGAGGCGATTTATTTTTTCCTTTTTGTGTTGTCATATCCTTTTATGTTTAATCTTTTTCTTCAATTTTTCTTCGTTTCTCTTTTGTGCCGACCTAAAAGCCATGCTTTTGCGACGTAAAGACGCACGGATTGTGCGCCAAAATGGTGCAGATTGTCACCCCATTCGCATGCTTTTACTTCGGCTGAAGCATGTCCTGCGCACCACAACCGGCAGCTTTGGACGCCGGGACTGCCGCCAGAAGACGCAGCCGCCCACCCACTTAGGGTTTATATTCAATGCCCAAACTGCGGGCGCGCTCGGCATTTCGATGCTGAATGGTCTTCTGCTTGTCGGCCTTCTGCTGCGTGATGGCGGCGGGTTTCTGCTCATAAAGCGGCACGGCCGTGGGGTTCCACGTCTCGTTCACATCCCATTTCGCCTTGCATTCTATCTTCCCCGGATAATAATACACGACCTCGGGCTGCCGCTGAGTGGCGTAATCGCCCGTGTCCCACACGCCATTATGGTTGTCATCGACAAACAAACGCAGGTAATAGGTGTCGGGGACGACATAGAAAAACTCCGCGCGACCGTCGGCAGCCCGTGCCGTTTTCACCACCTTGTCGCTCTTGTCGAGCAGCGAAACCACGCAATCTTTGCCCTCCATGCCGGCGAGCGTGATGAACAGCGTGCTGTATTCGTCGAGGGTTTTCACCTTAAATCCCTGCTTAAACTTTTTCGAAATGGCACCGTAGATGTCGGCAAACGCCAAACTATCGGTCTCGAAACTATACTCCTGTCCGGGCTTCCACTCGCCCAACAGCTCATAGTCGGTGCCATATTTCAGCGAGTCGGGGCGCACCAACTGCCCCAAAGCGTTGCGCCGTGCAACGGGCTTCAGTTCATAACGCGCCCGATACCACAGCGTGTCGACCTTGGTATAGAGGTGCACCTTGCTCGTGTCGATGGTGGCCAACGGCGTGTTGAAATGCAGCAACACGTTTTTATCGGGGGCGAAATCGCTCGAGATGTCGGCCTGCATCGTCACCATTTCGGGCGGATAGGCCGTCTCATAGGGTTCGTCGCGCTTTTTCTTTTTCTCCTGTTGTTTTTGCCATTGCTCAAAAGCCTTTTGCTTTTGCTTCATCCGTTGCGCATAGGTCACTTTCGACAGCACCTCCAATGTGTCGGTATGTGCCACGAGTTGGCCGAGCGAGTCGGTGCGCATGTAGGTCAATTCCATGCGCAACGTGTCTTGATTTACCAAGGCCGTGTCGCGCAACCAATAGTCGATGGTGTCGTTTTTGGCGTGGGCAATGGGGATGAAGGCGTTGTGGGCGTTGAAATTCAGCCCCTTGATGGTGGGCAAATGCTTGTCGCCATAGCTGAAATTCACCGTGAAATGGTTGGCCTCTTTGCGGTTGACGCTGAGCAGATAGCGATTGGTCTGCACCTCTTGAAAGGCCGCAAGCGCGATGTCATCGGGCAGGAAATGGGTGTAGCCCACGCGCTTGATGTCGGCAATGTGGAGCGAATCGCGCCACACGGTGTCCTGTCTGACGTCGGCTTTATAGGCGGTTTGAAGCGTATCGTGGTTGAAAGCAATCTTCTCACTCTTTTGGTTGAACTGATAGTTGCCATCCATATCCTGCAAGGCATAGATGCGATAGGTGCCCGATTTCACGCCTTTGATGACGAAATGGCCGCGGCTGTCGGTGCGACTCACGCGCAACATGGGCAGCGTTTGAAAGGCCGAGTCGGATAGATTGGCATACAGCCCCACCAAAATGCCCTTCACCGGCTCGAGGTTTTCGGCCGCCACGACATAGCCCGACACCTGCATTGTATCGATGGTTTCGCCGGTAGAGAAACTGTAAGTGTAGTTGCCTAAGGGGTTTCCCTCGTTGTTATCGCTGATGGCATCGCTGAAATCAATGGTGTAGGTGGTGTTGCGTTGGAGCGAGTCCAACAGCTTCACTTCAATAGTTTTACCCGTGGCTTTGATTTCGGGCATCTGTAATTGGGGTGGCGAAACAATCACTTTCTCGGTGGCATTGTCGATTTTGACAAACTCGTTGAAGTTGATTCTGATTTTACGCTGCTTCACATTGGTGCCCTGATCAGCCGGTTCTGCACCCACAACGTGCGGCGGTGTCTCGTCATACCAGCCGCCATCGGGGTTGCCCGTGCGTGCACATGCAGCCAAACAAGCCACAAGCAGCACTGCAAAGAGCGCTGTGAGAGAGCGCCACGGCTTGCGATATGTCGAACAATTATTGGCTTTTTTCATACCTTACGTTATAGAACTACTCCGCCATGAGGTTGGAATGGTCAAACGAGAGCAGCGCCTCGATGTTCTTTCGGCTGTTGCTCAAGCGCGGCACTTTGTGTTGTCCGCCCAATTTTCCGTTGGCTTTCATCCAGTCGTTAAACAGTCCTTTGCGCGCCACAATCACCTCTAACGGCTGCAAGGTGATGTCATGAAAGCGCTTAGCCTCGTAGTCGCTATTGAGGGTTTGCAGCTGCTGATCCAACAGTTCGGCAAAATGGGCGATGGAGTTGGGCGGCGTAGCAAACTCAATGAGCCACTGATGGCGGCATTTTGCCTGCTCATTCATAAACACGGGCGCGGCGGTATATTCGTGCACTTCGGCGCCTGTTTGCGCACAAGCATAGGCCAATCCCTGCTCGGCATTGTCCATAATGAGCTCTTCGCCAAAGGCATTGATGAAATATTTGGTGCGCCCGGTGATGATAAATTTATAGGGTTGGATGCTTGTGAAGCTCACGGTGTCGCCAATGACATAGCGCCACAGACCGCAACTCGTGGTGATGAGCATGGCATAGTTGACGCCTGTCTGCACACCTTCCAAGGGGATGATGGTGGGATGTTCGCTTCCAAACTCGCTCATGGGGATGAATTCGTAGAACACATCGTAGTCGACCATCAGCAAAAGGCTCTTGTCCGTGGGGTCGCTCTGTATGCCAAAGAAACCTTCACTGGCGTTGTAAGTCTCCATATAGTGCATGTTGGGGCTGGTGATGAGCTGCTCGTATTGCGAGCGATAGGGCGTGAAAGCGATGCCGCCGTGAAAAAACACTTCCAAATTGGGCCACACTTCTTCCAAATGTTGCTTGCCCGAAAATTCCATCACGCGCACCAAAACACTGAGCATCCAGCTCGGCACGCCCGAGATATTCGTGACATTTTTGTGCAGACATTCGTGGGCTATGCGGTCGCGTTTCAGTTCGAAATCGCTCAACAGTGCCGTTTGTTTCTTCGGCACCCGCACGAGATTGGCCAAAGGGTTGATATTCTCTATCAAGATAGCACTGAGGTCGCCCACCAAAGAACCTACCCGATTGTAGTTGGAAGCGTGGCTGCCACCGAGGATAAGGCCGCGCCCATCGAAGAGTTTGCTTGTGGGATGGTTGCGCAGATAGAGGGCCACGGTGTCGAAACCGCCGGCATAATGAATATGATGTAAACCCATGTGCGACACGGGAATGAACTTGCTTTTGTCGTTGGTGGTGCCCGACGATTTGGCAAAGAAACGCACCCGACCCGGCCAAAGCACATTGCTTTCGCCATGACGCATGCGGTCGATGTTGGCTTTCAATTCTTCATAGCTGTTCACAGGCACCAACTTGGCAAAGTCATCATACGTTGCCACGCGGTTCATTTGCACCTTTCGGCCATATTCAGTGTTGGCACCTTGCGCCACCAAACGCATTAAAACATCGTGCTGCAAGGCGATTGCGGCATCATCATAGCGTTCTAATTGCTTTTGGCGCGGCACGAAAACATTGCGCACAATATGGGTTAAATTCATCTTTTTCCCGTCTCAAATGAATTGCAAATTTAGCGCAATCTTTTGGAAAAAGGCCATGATTTACCAATTTTAAGAAACCTATGCATCTCCCTTTCCACCCTTTTGGCCAAAGGAAGACTGTGCTTTCATTTACACCTTATTATATATAAGCGCCTTCATGTGGCCCGTTTTACGTGGCCACTCCGCAGCAATCTTACACAATTACGACAAAAAAATTTGGATATTCCATGAATAAAACTTATCTTTGCACCACTGTTTGCGGAAATAGCTCAGTTGGTAGAGCACGACCTTGCCAAGGTCGGGGTCGCGGGTTCGAGTCCCGTTTTCCGCTCGATTTGTTAATATCTAAGGAGTAATCCGATGCCGCAATGGTGGAATTGGTAGACACGAGGGACTTAAAATCCCTTGGCCAGAAATGGCTGTGCGGGTTCGAGTCCCGCTCGCGGCACATCACTTTAAAGATGTATACATTATGAACAGAAACCTTATTCTTACGCTATCTGCATGCGCTTTTCTCTCACTAACTTCGTGTTCGAAATTAGGTAAGTTGACGGCTGATAATTTTTCAGTCAGTCCACAGCCGTTAGAAGTGGTTGGAGGAAAGGTTCCTGCGACGATAGAAGGGCAGTTTCCTGAGAAGTTTATGAACAAAAAAGCCACGGTAACCGTTATTCCCGAGCTACATTATGGCAACGGACAAGTGGCAAGAGGCGAAGGTACAACCTTCCAAGGCGAGAAGGTGATGGGCAACGATCGCACGATTTCTTATCGCTTAGGCGGTCGCTACACGATGAAAGCCAACTTCAACTATGTGCCCGAGATGCAGAAAAGCGACATGTATTTGGCGTTCAATGCAACCATTGGCAACAAGAAAGTGGAAGTGCCTGCATTGAAAGTGGGCTATGGTGTGATTGCCACCGCCGAGCTTTATCGCCGCACCATTCGTCAAGGTGGGGCCTGTTTGGCGCTCGACTCGTTCCAACGTGTGCTCAACAAGCAGCAGGAAGCCAACGTGAAGTTTCTCATTAACCAGGCCAACTTGCGTAGCAACGAGTTGAAAAACAACAGCGTGAAAGAGTTTGTTGCAATGCTGAAACGCATCAATGCCGACCGTGAAGGCTTGGCTATCAAGAATGTTGAGGTGAAAGCCTATGCTTCTCCTGATGGCGGTTACGCCTTCAACGACAAGTTAGCCAACAAGCGTCAGAACGTAAGTGAGGGCTATGTGAAGCAGCAACTCAAAGGCAACAAGATGCAAGCTGACATCGATGCGCACTACACCGCGCAAGACTGGGAAGGCTTTATGAAGCTCGTTCAGGCCAGCAACATCCAGGATAAGGACGTGATTTTGCGTGTGTTGTCGATGTATAAAGACCCACAAGAGCGCGAACAGCAAATTAGAAACATGAGCGAAGGGTTCAGAGAGTTGGCCGATGGCATTCTCCCTGAGTTGCGTCGCAGCCGTTTGATCATCAATTATCAGGTGATTGGGCGCAGCGATGAGCAGATTAAGCAGCAATATGCAGCCGACCCCACAAAGCTAAGTTTGGAAGAATTGCTCTACTTGGCAGCGTTAGAGGATCATGTTTCGACCAAAGAAGCGATTTATAAGAAGACCATTCAGTTGCATAAGAACGACTTCCGTGCCTATAACAACTTGGCTGCTTTGGCTTTAAACAAAGGCGATGAAGCCACAGCCGAGCGCTATCTGGACCAGGCTTTGCGCTGCAACAGCAAAGCACCCGAAGCCTTTGCCAACAAAGCTTATATTGACTTGACGCACGGACGCGTGGCACAAGCAGAGCAAAATCTTGCCAATGCCACCGAAGCGAATGGCTTTAACGAGATTTTAGGTGCATTGAACATCGCACGAGGCAATTATGCTAACGCCACCGAAGAGCTGTTCAACAACAACAACAGCGCGGCTTTGGCACAGTTGCTCAACAAGAACTACATGGCAGCCGAGCAGACTTTGAACGCCATTCAGCAGGGCGATGCCATGACAAGCTATCTGAAAGCCATCCTCTATGCACGTCAAGGGAAGCGCGATGCTGCTCAACAAGCGCTGCAAAAGGCATTGCAACAAGATGCCACCTTGCGCACCTATGCCGAAAACGACTTAGAATTGGCGAACATTCGTTAATGAAACAAGTTTACATCCTGATACTGCTCATCTTGGGTTTTGTATCGTGTAGCACCGACAAGAAGCATTTTTCCTTCGACGGTCGCTTAACGAACATCAACCAAGGTGAGTTTTATGTGTATGCCTTAGACGATGCTTCGGCGGGCTTAGACACCGTGAAAGTAGAGGCAGGGCGCTTCTCTTATGAGATGCCTTGCACCAAACCCAGTATCTTGATGTTGGTGTTTCCCAACTTTTCCGAGCAGCCTATCTTCGCCGAACCCGGCAAATCGGTTGATGTGAAGGGCGACGCTTCGCACTTAAAAGAGTTGGAAGTGACGGGAAGCAAGACCAATGAGCTGATGAATAAGTTCCGCCAGCAGATTGCAAATGCGTCACCTCCCGAGATGGAACGCTATGCCGCGCAGTTCATTGCCGACCATCCCGAGTCGCCTGTCGGGGCTTATTTAGTGACGAAATATTTCATTAAGACGCCTCGTGCCAACTACAACAAGGCGCTTTCGCTCATCAACATGCTGCTCAAGGCACAACCCGAATATGGTTATCTGCGCCTATTGCAGGGCCAGCTCAAATCGCTTGCTGCCTTAGAGAAGGGCACCTTGCCCAACTTCTCGGCACGCGACATCAACGGAAAAGCCATCGATGTGAAGGCATTGCGCACGGCTCCGGTGGCCGTTCTCTACACATGGGCCACGTGGAATTACGATTACAACATGCTGAACAGCCGCCTCAACGACAGCTATCAGCGTGCCAATGGCCAACTGAAAGTCGTTGGATTTAACCTCGATGCAAGCCGAAGTGACTGCCGACGGAGCCTTGAAAGTCAGTCGATTGCTTGGCCCACGGTGAACGATCAGCAACTGTTCAACAGTCCAACGCTGCAACTGCTCGGCCTAAACACCGTGCCCGACAACCTTGTTTTGCAACGGGGGCACATCGTAGCGCATGGCCTTCCCGTCGAACAGCTGATGAAAAAGGTGGACGAACTGCTGCCCAAGACGGCACCTTAAACGGCAAAAGCAGTCAGCAGATGTGGCACGTCATCGCTCATTTGCTACGCCCCACGCCCCTCATCCCCTACACCTAACCATTCATTCCCCCTCCCAACTCTCCCCTATTCCCCACCACTCCATGTTAGTAAAAACCTATAGTGCTGCCGTTAATGGGCTCGAAGTGACCACCGTCACGGTGGAAGTGAGCCTCCATCCCGGCGTGATGTACCACCTGACCGGCTTGGGTGACAAGGCTGTTCAGGAGGGACGCGACCGCATTGCCGCAGCAATGTTGTTCTGTGGCTATAAGTTTCCACGCGCCGACATCACCATAAATCTTGCGCCTGCCGACCTAAAAAAGGAAGGTAGTGGCTTCGATTTGCCTTTAGCCATCGCTCTTTTGGCGGCCAACGGCAACCTCCATTCCGACGTGTTAGACCACTATATGCTCGTGGGTGAGCTGAGTTTAGACGGCCATCTGCAACCCATCAAAGGCGCATTGCCCATCGCTATCCGGGCGAGAGCCGAGAAATTTAAAGGCCTCATCGTGCCCAAAGCCAACGTAAGAGAGGCCGCTGTGGTGAACAACCTCGACGTTTATGGCATGGAAACGATGGCCGACGTGCTGCAATTCCTCACCCAACCCGACGCTTTCCGGCCCACCGTCATCGACACCCGCAAGGAGTTTTATGAGCAACAAAGCCACTTCGACTTCGATTTCAGCGATGTGAAAGGGCAAGAAAGCGTGAAACGTGCACTCGAAGTGGCGGCGGCTGGCGGACACAACCTCATCATGTTGGGGCCTCCGGGCAGCGGAAAATCAATGATGGCCAAGCGACTTCCGTCCATTCTTCCGCCGCTAACCTTGGCTGAAAGCCTCGAGACGACGCAAATACACAGCATCGCCGGGCGCTTAGGTTCGGGCACATCGCTCATCAGTCAGCGCCCCTTCCGCGCACCCCATCATACCATTTCCGAGGTAGCTTTGGTAGGCGGTGGCGCCAATCCCATGCCGGGTGAAATCTCATTAGCCCATCATGGCGTGCTCTTTTGCGACGAGTTGCCCGAGTTTAATAAACACACTTTAGAGGTGTTGCGGCAGCCATTGGAGGACAGAATGATAACCATCAGCCGCGCAAAATACAACATCACGTTCCCTTGTTCGTTCATGTTTGTGGCCAGTATGAACCCCTGTCCGTGCGGCTATTACGGCGATCCGACCCATCATTGCGTGTGTTCGCCGGGGCAAATTCAGCACTACATGAACAAAATCTCGGGGCCATTGCTCGACCGCATCGACATCCAATGCGAGATAACGCCCGTGCCTTTTGCCGACATCAGTCGCGCAACGCCCGGCGAACCCAGCGCCACCATCCGCGAACGGGTGATGAAGGCACGCGAAATTCAGACCCAACGCTTCAGCGCCCACAAAGCCATTCACTGCAATGCACAAATGACCGAGCGCATGATTCATCAGTATGCCGAGCCCGATGCCGCGGGAATCGAACTGCTTAAGACAGCCATGCAGCGCCTCAGTTTGAGTGCTCGTGCCTACAGTCGCATCCTCAAAGTGGCGCGCACCATCGCCGATCTCGACGCCAGCGCGCAGGTGTTGCCCCACCATCTCTCCGAAGCCATCAGCTATCGCCAGCTCGATCGGGGCGATTGGGGCGAGCGATAGTCAGACAGGCATGCCCAAAGCCAGCAACAATATCGCCCATTTTACTCCGTAATTACAACGTAAATGCGGCATAAAGTGAATGGAAAAAGTGCACTATTCATGCTATATTTGTCAGCTCTATCTCCTCAAACGAGCAATCATTCCAATCCATCGCACGGTCACGGCCGAAGCATTCATTTACCATTTTGAAACAATTCTGCCGCGACGGAACGATTGCTTTAATGAGAAGATGGTGTGTAGCCACGGCTGACCAATGAGAAAAAAGAAAACGAAGTGTTCTGCCGTGGCTGAACACTTCGTTTATTTTGTGACACTCTTTCCACCAAGGCGGAAAGCCAATTTTAAGCTATAACATGCTATTTTGAAGAGAATGCCCAACCTCAACGTCATGCACGATGCTGAAAAGTTTTTGGAAATAGGCACCACTTCGCGAAGCCCTCCCCCAGATATCGCACCAAGAAGGCAACCCATCACCCCACAATCAGCGTGGTGTTGAGCCGCACATAGGCCTCGCTGAGGTAGACAAAACCATGGAAACGGTTGTGGGCGCCCCACGAATTTTTAGCAATGAAATAGCGGTTGCCGCGGTGGTCGTGGGCCAATCCCACGAGTGCCATGGCATGATCGTCGGTGGTTTGAAGGCGCTCGAAAGCCTGTTGGCGCTGTTGTTGCGTGACGTGTTGCGTGGTGAGGACGGCCACTCCGCCGGCGAAATCGAAACCTTCTGACGACACATCGCCTTCCCAAAACACCGCTCTTCCGCCTTGCAAACGCTGCACGATGAACGCCATCAGCTTGTCGAGAGGTACATTGAGCGCACTGTCGCCCGCCACATTGTCGGGCACTTCGAGGGCAAAACGTTGGCCAAAGGGATGATGGGTGAAGCTCGTTAGCGCCTGGTATTCATCGTCGCGACACACACTTCGGGCGAACTCCTGCGGCGTATAGTCGGCGCCGAGCATATGAACCGTGGCACCAGGCAGATAGCCCAAGGCCTCATCGAGCAACCGATTGCCCTGCGCATCGAGCGAAGCAAAGTCGTGAACGGCCTGCGTGGCGCGCTGCAAACGATGGGCAAGCACGTTGAGATTGACGGGCTTGAGGGTGGAATAGCTATCATAGGGCACCACCCCATAGGCCGAAAGGAGAGCTAACAAGCGCGGTCCCATGCCCCGAAGGCGCAACGGTGCGGTGCCATGAGCAAGATAACAGCGGCGCATCTCGTCCATCATCAGACTGCGTGCAATGTAATTTGGACTGAGATTCACCGAGTCGCCCTGCATCAGGTGGTTGGTTTCGATGGTGGCCAGCATGGCATAAACCCAGCAAAGCGTGCTACGCCCCTGGTCTTTCACCGGCGTTGTTTTGAGTAACACATCAATGATGAAAGGTGATTTTTCGGCCTTTCGCTGCACCGGTCGTGTGCAAGAACTGAGCCACAGAAGCCCCATTGTGAGGCAAAAAAGAATTTTCTTCATGCCCAACAAAGTTACAAAGAAAATCAGTAATTTTGCAGCCATGAAAGGAAAAATCACGGATTACGAAGTGATGGCACCCGTGGGCTCGCGCGAAAGTCTCGCAGCTGCCATCCAAGCGGGCGCCGACTCGGTTTACTTTGGCATTGGAAAGCTCAACATGCGGTCGCATTCGGCCAACCATTTTGACATCGATGACCTGCACGAAATCGCAGCTACGTGTGCCCAACACGGCATGAAGAGCTACCTGACGGTGAACACCATCATCTATGATAACGACCTGACGACGATGAAAACCATTGTCGATGCCGCCAAGGCAGCAGGCATCTCGGCCGTCATTGCCAGCGATGTGGCTGTGATGAGCTATTGCAACGAAGTGGGACAAGAGGTGCATCTGTCGACCCAACTCAATATCTCGAACATCGAATCGCTGAAGTTCTACAGCCGTTTTGCCGACGTTGTGGTGCTGGCGCGCGAACTCAATATGGAGCAGGTGAAAGCCATTCACGAGGACATTGAGCAGCAACACATCTGCGGTCCCATGGGAAATCCCATCCGCATCGAAATGTTTTGCCACGGCGCTTTGTGCATGGCGGTGAGCGGAAAATGCTACCTTAGCCTCGCCAACAGCAACCGTTCGGCCAACAGAGGCGAGTGTATTCAGATTTGTCGACGCTCGTATGAGGTGCGAGATAAGGAGACCGGCAACGAATTAGAGGTGGACAACCAATATATTATGAGTCCGAAAGACCTGAAAACCGTGCGTTTCATCGACAAAATGATGGATGCCGGCGTGCGCGTTTTCAAAATAGAAGGTCGTGCACGTGGCCCCGAATATGTCTACACGGTGGTGAAAAGCTACAAGGAAGCCATCCGGAGTGTGCTCGAAGGCACGTTCACCGAGGCCAAGAAAGATGCGTGGGACGAGCGACTCGCCACCGTCTTTAACCGCGGTTTTTGGGATGGTTACTACCAAGGACAGACGCTCGGCGAGTGGAATAAGCACTATGGCAGTGTGGCAACCGAGAAGAAAGTGCTCATCGGTAAGGTCATCAAATACTTCTCTAAATTAGGCGTTGCCGAAATTTCCGTAGAGGCTTCCACCTTCAATCAGGGCGAAAAGCTGCTCATTACAGGGCCCACCACCGGCGTGATGTACCTGCATGCCGACGAAATTCGCTACGACCTGCAACCCGTTCCCACAGCCGAACAGGGCACACGCGTGTCGATTCCTGTGCCCGACAAGGTGCGACCGAGCGACAAACTCTATAAGCTGGTGCCCAATCCCCAAACGCTTTCAGAAAAGGAAGGGGCGTAAAAAGCTAAAATGGTTTGAGAGAGTCAGATGGCCTTGAGCAACAATACAAAGCAAGAATAATAAATCACAATCAACAAAACATAGAAACTTCATCTCCACAGCACACCACTCCCCTCCCTCTTTAGAGAGGTCTTGGGAGCAAGGCTTTTGGAGATATGACTTTCATTTATGAGGACAATCAACGAAATACAAGACGAAGTGATTGATGAGTTCGAGGGCTTTTCAGACTGGATGGATCGCTATCAGCTGCTCATCGATTTGGGTAATGAGCTCGAAGCGCTGCCCGAACAGTATAAAACAGAAGAGAATCTCATCGACGGCTGTCAGAGTCGCGTGTGGATTCAATGCGACAACAAGGACGGAGAATTAGTGTTCCGCGCCGACAGCGATGCGCTGATTGTGAAAGGAATCATCGCCTTGCTCATTCAGGTGCTGAGCCATCACACGGCAAAAGAAATTCTTGAGGCCGACCTTTACTTCATCGATCGCATCGGATTGCGCGAACATCTCAGTCCAACGCGCAGCAATGGGCTCCTGGCTATGGTGAAAAGAATCAAGGCCTACGCGCTGGTCTATGCGCAAGAAGCATGAGAAAGCTCAAAACCATTGAGATGACACGCCTCTCGATTGAGGCGTTTAAGGCGGCGCAAAAGCTGCCCCTCGTGGTGGTGTTAGACAATGTTCGCAGCCTGTACAACGTGGGAAGCGTGTTCCGTTCGGGCGATGCTTTCCGCATTGAGGCACTCTATCTCTGCGGCATCACGGCCACTCCGCCTCACGCTGAAATCCATAAAACGGCTTTAGGTGGCGAGGATAGTGTGGCATGGCAATATTTTTCGTCGGCCGAAACAGCGGTAGAAACGCTGCAACGCAACGGCTATTTCGTCTACGCGGTGGAGCAAGTGGAAGGCAGTTGCAAGCTGCAAAAGTTGAATTTACACACCGAAACACCGGCCAAAGGCTATGCCGTGGTGTTGGGAAACGAGGTGAAAGGCGTGCAACAAAGTGTGGTCGACCTATGCGATGGCTGCTTGGAAATCCCGCAGTTGGGCACCAAACACAGCCTCAACGTGAGCACTACGGCTGGCATTGTGATGTGGGAATTTGCCCGCCAGCTGCTGCTTTGAGCATAAAAAGATAAGATTATATTTGGAACTTATTGCTTCATTCGTTATCTTCGCAGCACAATTCGTTCTCATTTGCCAGAAAGGTCATTATGGATAAAGAAAAGAAAAAACGCATCATGCAGTGAACTTCTTTTGATGAACTGCTGAATGTTGAATAGGAATATAGAGTAACAAAAACAAGAAAAGCATTTGAATATGAGGCAAAACGCTTTTATCTCTCTGCAAAAAGGGAAGAAGAACAAGTGTCATCACGCTAACTTTTGTGCGGCGAGGGCGACATTTCACCTCCTCCTATGGGGCATCCTGCTCCTTTCTGCCTGCAACAGCAACGGGCAAAACAACGTAGTAAACAATATCAAAAGTATGGAAATCAACGATACCAACCAATACATCAAGCGCGACGATGCCACGTTGCGCAAGATGCTCACCGCCGAACAATATGCCATTACGCAACAGGCGGCCACCGAACATCCCTTTACCAATGCCTACGACCACGAGTTTCGGCCGGGCATCTATGTCGACATCACCACCGGACAGCCGCTGTTTCTCTCGTCCGACAAATATGATTCGGGCTGCGGTTGGCCTGCCTTTTCGCGCCCCATCAGCAAAGATCTGATTGCCGAGCACACCGATTTGTCGCATGGCATGACGCGCACCGAGGTGAGAAGCAAATTGGGTGATGCCCATTTGGGACATGTTTTCAACGATGGCCCACGCGAAAAAGGCGGACAACGTTATTGCATCAACAGCGGCGCTTTGCGCTTCATCCCCGAGCAAGAGATGGCAAAAGCGGGCTATGGTGCCTATCTCAAGCTGCTCCATCCCTTGCGAACCATCTATCTTGCAGGCGGATGTTTCTGGGGGACAGAGCATTTCTTCAAACAGATTCAAGGCGTAAAAGCCACGCAAGTGGGCTATGCCAACGGACACAAAGCGCATCCTAACTACGAAGAAGTGTGCACCGACAAAACCGGATTTGCCGAGACCGTTGAGGTGGAATACGACCCCTCGGTGGTCAGTCTGCCCTTCCTGCTCAACCTTTATTTCAAGGCCATCGACCCCACCTCGCTCAATCAACAAGGCAATGACCGCGGCACACAATACCGCACAGGCATTTATTACACCGACAAAACCGATTTACCCCTCATCGAAGCGGTGATGCACGAACAGCAAAAACACTTCAACAAGCCCTTGGAAGTGGAGGTTTCACCCCTGAAAAACTTCTATCCCGCCGAAGACTACCATCAAGATTATCTCGACAAAAACCCCACCAGCTACTGCCATCTACCCCAAAGTTTATTTGAAATGGCGCGAAAAGCCAAAATGAAATAAACGGAACAAATGCTTTAACTGTAAGAAAATATCATCAAACGACATATTTTCTTATTAACACCAGCAGTTCGATGCCTGCAGGCAAATGTGGCTTGTTGATAAGAAGTCTTCTAATTATCTGTAACAGGTGGAATTGAAACATTTGCACAGAACAGGAAGTTACAGCTTGCAAAAGCCCGACATGCCCATCACACACCACTGCTTTATGCAAGTGTACTACCGAAATGCCTTGCGCTTTCTTTACTAATTCACGATGGCTATCCCCATAAGTGAGTTCTAACGTAAGGAACGCTTTTTAAAGGCACTAACCTGTTTATGTCGAAAAATCAAAGCCGTTAGAACTAAGTGTTGTATACGAATCTTATCCCGAACTCGCGTATATAAAGGCGATTCCGCAAGGATTTATGTGTGGTTTAAGTTTTACCGGACAGCAAAAAATTTAAATCTTCAGTTAAAAAGAGGGTCATTCCACCACTTTCAGCGGTGCTTCCCAGCCCATGATGTGGGCTATTTGGGGAATGAGCGACATGGCTACCTTGCGTTGTCCTCGGTAGTTGGGATGCCAAGAGGCACCATAATCGGTGGCATCGTCGATGATGTTGTTCATCGAATGGCTCACAAACACGTGGCCATCTGCGGCTGTTTCGCGCTCCAAGAGGTCTAAAGCCAACTGCAAATAGCGCGAAGCCGACTGCGGACGAATGCAGAAAACGGGCACGTTGCCATAATGAGTGCGCAGGCTTTGGAGCAGCCTTTTATACTGAGAGACATAGGCTTCGGGCGACGGAATGGCCAAGGGCGAGAAGTCGTTGGTGCCCAAATTGACCACCACTAATTGCGGTTTGTAGGCCGAAAAGTCGTAGCGTGGTGCCTCATCGGCATCGAAAAGGCGATCGTGTTTGTCGAACATGTTGCCCTCGGATTGCGTTTTCGGCGCGCCATAGTTGCGCAGAATGCCACGCCCACTGTGGGCAACAAGGGCATAATCGGCATCGAAATAGCGTGCGATGATGCAGGCGTAAGCTTGGTTACAATTCTCGGTTTCCAACGTAAACGGCTCGTCATGGCTTGTGCCTTCGGTGCCATAACCGCAGGTATAGGAGTCACCATAGAACTCGATGAAACGCTGTTTGCGTGGCGATTTGCGCAACTGTTCGCCATTGTTGAGCAAGAAACCGTGGATGGTTGTGCGCCCATGTTCGCCCTCAGTGCATTGCTGCAGGCGCAGGGTGTGCCAGCCTTTGCCGAGCCCTTCGGCCAAAACAATGCGGTGGGGCTGCGTGCCTTGCAGCAAAATCTTGCGCACCAACCGGCCGTCAATCATCACATTATGATAGGTTTTGCCTTGTGCCGAGGCCTGCATAGCGATGCTATTGCCCGAGAATTGCGTTTCTAAATAGGTGCCTACCCAATTATAACTGACGCTGCCATCGGCCAAAGTTTGGGTGCGTCCGACATAAATCACGTTGGATTGCCACAGCCGTTGCTTGCTAAATGATGTGGCAAAGGCACTGAAAACAGACAGCAAGAGTGCCAAAAGTAGTCCATATTTCTGTTTCATGTTGTTGGATATAGCGCGGGATGCATGTGCCTTTGGGGGCCTCACCGGCGGCTATGTTTCGTTTTAAACGTTAGGAATTTAAGTAATGCACGGCAAAATTAAGCAATTATTTATGATTTCGTGCGCCTTCGTTCCATTATTTTTTAACGCCAACGCATTTTACTTTCTTTCTCGATGTCAAACGCATGTCCACGGGCCTCATCGTTCCTTCGTGGACAAAAACAGTCGAAACGCCCCCGGAGTCTCGGCTATTTTTCTCAAAAATGAGTGAAACTCCCCTGGGGTTTCGACTGTTTTTCTCAAAAATGAGCGAAACACCCCCGGTTCTCAGCTATTTTTTTCAAAAACAAACGAGACGCCCCCGGTTCTCAATCGTTTTTCATAAAAACGAGTGAAAACACCCTGTGGTTTCGCATATTTTTATCAAAAACAGGCGAGAACACCCTGTGGTTTCATCCATTTTCAGTAAAAACAGGTGAGCACCCCCTGTGGTTTCGGGTGTTTTCTGCCCACGGGCACGGGCTGCCTGCTGCGGTTTCGTGACCGAAAAGAAGTGCCGTCACGCGCTGCCTCACGCCCCATCGGCACGAAAAAAGGTCTATCCACCTTGCCGATGGATAGACCTTTTGAAGTTTTATTGCTTGAAGTTTAGAGCTGTGGGCCGGCAGCAACGAGTGCTTTACCAGCTTCATTGGTCTCGTACTTCTTGAAGTTCTTGATGAAACGAGCAGCCAAGTCCTTTGCTTTCTCTTCCCATTGTGCTGCGTTAGCATAGGTGTCGCGAGGATCAAGGATATCGGTTGCAACACCTTCTAACTTCGTAGGAACAGTGAAATTGAAGTAAGGAATCTGCTTGGTTGGTGCATTATCGATAGAATGATTGAGGATAGCATCGATAATTCCACGTGTATCGCGGATAGAGATGCGCTTGCCAGTACCATTCCAACCGGTGTTCACTAAGTAGGCTTTTGCACCGCTCTTCTGCATCTTCTTCACCAATTCTTCAGCATATTTGGTTGGGTGAAGCTCCAAGAAAGCTTGACCGAAGCAAGCAGAGAAGGTTGGTGTAGGCTCGGTGATGCCACGCTCTGTGCCGGCTAATTTAGCGGTAAAGCCCGAGAGGAAGTAGTATTTTGTTTGCTCTGCATTCAAAATAGATACCGGAGGCAATACACCAAATGCGTCAGCCGACAAGAAGATGACTTGCTTTGCAGCCGGACCTTGTGACAAGGGGCGCTGGATGTTCTTGATGTGATAGATAGGATAAGAAACGCGGGTGTTCTCGGTTACGCTCTTATCTGCGAAATCAATCTTGCCATTTGCGTCAACAGTGACGTTCTCGAGCAATGCATCGCGGGTGATAGCACCATAGATATCGGGCTCAGACTCCTTGTCAAGGTTGATTACTTTCGCATAGCAACCGCCCTCATAGTTAAATACTCCCTTGTCATCCCAGCCGTGTTCGTCGTCGCCAATGAGCTTACGTTTCGGATCGGTTGACAGCGTTGTCTTACCAGTTCCAGAGAGACCGAAGAAGATAGCGGTGTTTTCGCCATTCATATCGGTGTTGGCCGAGCAGTGCATCGAAGCCATACCCTTCAATGGCAAGAAGTAGTTCATCATCGAGAACATGCCCTTCTTCATCTCACCACCGTACCAAGTGTTGATGATTACCTGCTCTTTTGAGGTTACGTTGAACATCACACAGGTCTCAGAGTGCAAGCCAAGCTCTTTCCAATTCTCAACCTTTGCCTTCGAAGCATTGTAAACAATGAAGTCGGGTTCTTGGTCAAAGTCAGCTTCATCCTTTGGACGAATGAACATGTTTGTAACGAAATGTGCCTGCCAAGCCACCTCAACGATGAAGCGAATCTTCATACGTGTGTCCTTGTGTGTGCCGCAGAAGCCATCAACAACAAACAAACGCTTGTTTGAAAGCTCTTTCTTGGCAATCTCTTTCACTGCTGCCCAAGCCTCTTTTGTGGCGCGATGGTTGTCGTTATGATATTCTTCTGAGTCCCACCAAATGGTGTTATGAGAGGTCTCATCATCTACAATAAACTTGTCTTTAGGCGAACGTCCGGTGTAAATACCCGTCTTCACGTTGATTGCACCAAGCTCGGTTTCTTGGCCTACTTCATAACCTTGGAGACCTTCTTTGGTCTCTTCGTTGAACAATACTTCATAAGAAGGATTGTAAAGCACTTCAGTTGTTCCGGTAATACCGTACTTTTCGAGTACTGATTTGTCAAACTTTGCCATTTTGTAATAATGTATTTAAGTTGTGAAAATAATTTTGTTATCGCAATGTTTTGTTATTCTGACCGCAAAGTTAGAAAAAAAATATATAATCATAAAGCACAAAGGCATGAAAAATGGGGGTAGCTTTTTCCTTTTAGGTTAAAGATTTTAAAAAACAAGAGGGGCTCAAGACATTTGCAAAACAGACTTTGCAAAAGCATAGAGAAATAGCTAACTTTGCAAAAATTATTATCAAGCACCGATGAAAATAATCAATTTCTCCGAGCAAAACAGCATCATCAACCAGTATATGGCTGAGATTCGCGATGCAGAATATCAGAAAAATCGGCTCCTTTTTCGCAATAACATCATGCGCATTGGCGAGTTTGAGGCGTTCGAACTCTCCAAAACGCTGGCCTATGCGCCCAAGGAAGTGACCACACCCTTAGGTGTTTCCACCGTGAATGTGCCCACCGACAAGATTGTTTTGGCCACCATTTTCCGCGCCGGGCTCCCCTTTCACAACGGGTTTCTCAACGTTTTCGACCACGCTGGCAATGCTTTCGTCAGCGCTTATCGTGAATATAAGGATGCCGCACATCACGAAGTGGGCATCCATATCGAATATTTAGCCACGCCCAGCATCGACGAAAAAAATCTCATTATTGCCGACCCTATGCTGGCTACAGGCGGCAGCATGGAATTGGGCTACAAGGCTTTTCTCACGAAAGGCACGCCGAAACAAATCCATGTGTGCTGCGTTATTGCCTCACCCGAAGGCATTGAACACATCAAAAAGACATTTCCCAACGAGAAAACCACCATCTGGTGTGCGGCCATCGACCCCGGCATGAACGAGCATAAATACATCGTTCCGGGCTTTGGTGACGCAGGTGATTTGTGCTATGGCGGCAAACTGTGACGCAATCGCTACTAAATTATCCAGTAATTGCAACTGAATTGCACGGTAATTGCATGCAAATTGCCAAGCAAAAGCATGCAGATTGTCGGGCCATTTATAGGATAGGGTGTGGCAACCTCCACCCCATGCCTTTATCATCTTGACCGGGCGGCAAGATGACAGGAGCCGCAAGGGGTGACGGTTTCTACCCCTTTCAACCGCGATAGAGCCTGCCTTGCAACGGTTTGTGGCGCATAGGGCCGATGAAGTTGCACCACCATGGCCCCATGATGGCGTAGCCTTTGCCGTCGGTGCATGACACAGGCGTGGCGCATCGGTTCTTGATGGGCATCGCAATCGTTGGGACAGCTTGTTTTTCGATGCGGCGTTTCATTTCCGTAGCGTTTTATTTTGAAAGTCTTTCCTTTTTCAGTACCTTTGCAACAGCAAATGTTTCCGCAGGGCAGAGGACTTGAATTGGTGCAGGCCGGCGCCCCATCAGGACGCGGAAACGTTGGTTTTGAGGAACGAAAAAGAATATAGAGACAAGAGAAAAGGCATGGAACAGAACTTTTTAATTTACAATACACTCACCCGTCGCAAAGAGTTGTTTAAGCCCTTGCATGCTCCCCACGTGGGGATGTATGTGTGTGGGCCAACGGTTTATGGCGACCCCCACTTGGGACATGCACGCCCTGCCATCACCTTTGATGTGCTTTTCCGCTATCTTAAGCACCAAGGTTATCAGGTACGTTATGTGCGTAACATCACCGATGTGGGGCATTTGGAACACGATGCCGACGAGGGTGACGACAAGATTGAAAAGAAAGCTCGTTTAGAGCAATTGGAACCGATGGAGATTGCGCAGTTCTATACCAACCGTTATCACGATGCGATGGACGCTTTGAATGTGCTTCGCCCCTCAATCGAGCCGCATGCCACAGGGCATGTCATCGAACAAGAGGAGTTGGTGCAGCAGATTTTAGACAATGGCTACGCCTATGAAAGCCATGGGAGCGTTTACTTTGATGTTGTGAAATATGATAAAGATCATCGCTATGGCGTGCTTTCGGGGCGCAATCTTCACGATATTATCAACCATTCGCGCGAACTTCAGGGCGTGGGTGAGAAGCGCAACCAGGCCGATTTCGCTTTATGGAAGCGCGCTTCGGCCGAACATATCATGCGATGGCCCAGCCCTTGGAGCATGGGGTTCCCTGGATGGCACTGCGAATGCACGGCCATGGGGCGCAAATATTTAGGCGACCATTTCGACATTCATGGCGGAGGCATGGACCTTATCTTCCCCCATCATGAGTGCGAGATAGCACAAGCCGTGGCGAGTCAAGGCGAACCGATGGTGAAATATTGGATGCACAACAACATGATTACCATCAATGGGCAGAAAATGGGTAAGAGTTTGGGCAATTTCATCACGCTCGAACAGTTCTTTACCGGAGCACATGAGAGCCTTTCGCAGGCCTATTCGCCCATGACCATCCGCTTCTTTATCCTCTCAGCCCACTATCGTGGGACAGTGGATTTCAGCAATGATGCCCTGCAAGCCGCGCAAAAGGGTTATGAAAAGTTGATGAATGCCTATGACGATTTGGCGCGTGTGCCGGTGGCTTCGGCCTGCGATGAGGCGACGAAGACCTTTGTTTCGGCGTTGAAACAGCGTTGCTATGACGCAATGAACGACGACCTTCAGACGCCGTTGGTCATCAGTTATCTTTTCGAAGCGGCCCACCTTGTGAACAATCTCTTGGCCCATCAGGCCACCATCTGTGCCGATTGCTTGGCCGAACTCAAAGCCACTTTCGAGCTGTTTGCATTTGACTTGTTGGGCTTGAAGGCAGAAAAGGGCAACAACAACGATGCACGCGAGCAGGCTTTTGGTGAGGTTGTCGACATGGTTCTTGATCTTCGTGCCAAGGCTAAGGCCGATAAAGACTGGGCAACGAGCGACAAAATCCGCGATGCTTTAGCCAATGCGGGCTTCGAAGTGAAAGATACGAAGGACGGGGTGACGTGGAAATTGAATCGATAACCCACACGATAAATGGAGCAACTCAGCCGAGCTGCTCCATTTTTTTAGGCACGTGCGTTGAGGTCTTGCTTGTTTTTCTGTGACGAGCGAGCGTTATGTTGGCGCTATCCGTTGGTTGATGCTTGGCGACAGGCGCCCGATTTGTAAACATACCATCCCCTTTTGGGCTTGCATCCCCTGCATATCCTCCCCTCTTGTGATCTTCTTTCGTCGGCAATCCCAGGGGTTTGAAAGTGCAACCGCGGCGGAAGTGAGCACGCTATTGCGTTCATGGTAAATTGAAAATAGGGGAGATACACATTCATTTGCCATTTGTCACAAGTTAAGAATATCAAGAGGGATTACTTCTTGTCATCTATATAAAATACAAAAAGCGTGCTACATCATCTCCGTTGAAGACTTCGTAGCACGCTTCTCACTTTATTCTTAGATGTGGAATGTTATGTCAAAGATGGCTTTTTTATGGCCTTACTTCTCAAAACACTTTGTAAATCACCCACATTACTATTCTATTTTGCTGAGTTCAAACCCACCATTGCTCTTCTCTTGGAAGGTAATGGTAAGTTCTTCTGTAGAACTTTTTACAACTTTTTTAAGTTCGTTGCATTCAATATTCTCAATAAAGATAACCGTGCCTCCACAAAAAGTCTCTTTAGATTCCTTTGCCTTGTCAGAGATACCCAATCGCCAGTTGACTTTTACATCGAAATGTTGTTTCCCAACTCGCAAAAAAGCTGTAGAAGAACTCGTATATGAAATTACCTTTCCATTATCAATCATTGATGACCTTTGAGGAAGATTGGGGTACAATGTAAAAAAGGTGTTGCCCATACTATCGTGTCCTAAATCAATTGGGAGCGTACTTTTTGAAAGACTTCCAGTTGCAGAAATACCTTTATCTGCCAACAACTGACTATAATTGAAAACGCCACCCTCTTTACTATTAATCTTAATTTTAATAGTATTATTCACTGGTGTAACGACTATCGGCTGATAAATAGCATCTCCTTGATTGTTACACGAGGGTAAAACCATAGCGCCCAATAGGATAAGTAGCGCTGATAAAAATTTAGTAATCATTGTGGTAAATGTTTTAAAAATTGGATTTGTTATATTAATTGCAAACTTATAGAAAAGATAATAGATATGCAAATTTAGATTATTAAAAAGTTTATTGTTGTTTTTTTTAACAAAAGGTGTTTCAACTGCAAATGTCTTTTTAATTGTATTTGAGTCAAAAGGTGGATGATAGGTGAGGAACTTTCTCTAAAATGGTTAATATACACTTAATACAAAATGGGCTTTTGGAAAATAATTCTATGTTGGTTATCAAATAGTTATGACTTTTCGGCACTTTTTTTGCTTATACTTTTGTGATGAAAGATACAGCCCTTTGCGTTTTTTGCTAATTTTGTGGTTACCAAACTTAAATGTCTATTTTTGATGTTTTTAGCTATGTATACTAAGAAAGTAAAAGCAGGGTCACTGTTGTTGGGCTTCATTGCCTTGATAGGACTCGGTGGATGTAACACCGTTGAGGACGGAAGTTACACAGAACCTATTCGGCTCTATGAGAAGATAGGTGGAAAATGGGTGTTGAATTCGATGGTACAAACGGACGAAAGTAATGCGAAAACCATGACTTTGACCAATCTGTTGGATTTTGATACCTTTGTGATTCATTTCGATTGTGATGCCACTGGCGCCCCGTCGGCTTTCACTATTGACGGCGATGCCCCCGCGTTGCTGCCCGTGAAAGGCATATGGACGCTCGACAGTCCGTTCTATAAATCGGATGGTGAGGCGGTAAATCTCACGCTAAAGGGCGGTGATGCTTCGAAACAACTCACGATTTCGAGTGTGCCCGGTGCGACTAAAACGTTGGCTTTTAAGCTCATTCGTAAGGTGAACGATAAACCTTTTGTGTCGTATAGTTATCATTTAACGCAGGCCGAATAAGTAAAAAGCATGTGATTTCCACCTTATATATATAGGAGGAGATCGTCTAAACAACAATAAAACAACGCAACATGAAAAAATTAAACTATTATATCGTGACCTTGTTGGGGCTGCTATGTCCCCTCATGACGTGAGCAGAAGAAACCGATTTGGGCGTTCCTAAGGTGTGGACTGTGCCTGCTGTGTTTACTTGTGATGAGGAAGTGACGTTTTATTACGACATGACCGATGTGCAATTTCCCGAGGGAGTGGACCTTTATTTGTGGGCATGGACGCCCACAGAGCCTGATGCTGGCAACGGAGGAAACTCTTCTGCGTTTGCCAAACTAACCTATTTGGGCAACAACATCTATTGCAAAAAAATGATACCCACGCAGTATTTTCATACCAATAAAGCCGCCTTTGAGTCGGATGATTGGCCGGGTTTCTGGTCGAGGTTGAAGACAAAGGATGGCAGTAAGTGGAGTTCTGTGTTCCAAGCCCCTGATAGTCGTTCGGAATTTAAAGCGTTCAAAGAGAGCGGAAAGGGATTTATGTTCTACTCAGGTCGCAAATCTAAAGGCTTCACAGAGAAGTTTATGTTGGACGAACCATTGACCGTTCTCTTCAATCCCGACGTGTATAAGTTGGGCGGACGCACGCTAACCGAGTTGGCAACAGATGCCGATTTTGTGCAGTTTGGTGTGCATTCGGGTCTTAATAACTGGGCCATTATGCAGTCACTTGACGTGTGGCGGCCCGCTTGTTTGAAGAAAGTTGAAGTGAAAAAGCTGTCGAATGGGCTGTATGTTTGGCAGGTAGGCGTGCCCGTTGACTACTATTCTACCAATCCACAAGACGATGGTTCGCTCAAGAATACCGACTTGGCCGACCCCGATAAGCGTGCGGCTTTTGAGCTGGACAACATGACTTATTTGGTTGTAAAGGTGGTTAAAGATGGCGCAGGTGCCAATCAATGGGACGTGAACAGTGGCGATCAGCTGCAAAAAGCAGGTCAGGCTGTGCCCTATCCCGACCCCGTTTTCTCGCTCTTCCCCACGCGTATCTCGCAAGAAGACATCCTGACCATCACACGAGAATATAATGAACGCACGGCGGGTGACCTCACTTATACCCTCATTGCAGGCGGAAAAACCATCACAGGTGTGATGGAAGGTGTGCGCGATAAGCGGCAGGCTACGGTGAATTTGCAAAAGGAATTGAAGGGCATTAGCGCCACACAGTTGCAGCTTGTGGTGAAGAATGCGCATGGGGTGACCCTTGTTGACACAACCATTCCTTTGCTTACCCCCGACAAATAATTTATAAACAATGGGATTACCCCATGAAGTAACATCATACTGAAACCCTATGAAATATATTCAAACAATCAAAATACAGCACATGATGGTTGTCCTGATGCTGCTGTTCGTGAGCCAATGGGCGAAAGCACAGTCGTTTACAGCCACCGGAACCGTTTTAGACGCCCAGCAAGAGCCCTTGATTGGGGCCAATGTGAAAGTGGTTAATGGCGCCGGAGGCAGCGTAACTGATATGGATGGGCACTTTAAAGTGGAGTGTCCGGCAGGCACTTTGCTCGACATCTCCTACGTGGGCTATGTCACACAGCGTGTGAAAGCCGGAAAAGACATGCACATTACGTTGGTGGAAGACGCCAAGACCTTGGCCGAAACAACCGTCGTTGGCGTGGGATATGGCACGATGCGCAAGAGCGATCTCACAGGAGCTATTGCGTCGGTCAACGCAAAAGACATGCGAAAAGGTGTCATTACGAGCACCGAACAGCTGCTGCAAGGCAAGGTAGCTGGGCTTTCTGTTGTGCAGAGTAGCGGTGCTCCTGAGGCCGGATCGAGCCTGCGTTTGCGTGGCGGAACATCGCTTTCGGCCAGCAATGGCCCGTTGGTTGTGGTGAATGGCATCGCCGGAGTGGACTTCAACTCGGTGCAACCCTCTGAGATTGTCAGCATGGATATTCTCAAAGATGCTTCGGCTTCGGCCATTTATGGCAGCAGAGGAGCCAACGGAGTCATCATCATTACGACCAACCGGCAGAGCGATCGCGAGCAAACCAGCGTGCAATACAACGGCTATGTGGGCTTTGCTTCGGTGGCAAAACATTTAGATTTGCTCTCAGCCAATCAGTGGCGCGCCTACGTTAGAGAGCGAAATGTGGCCACAGCTCTTGATTATGGCGCCTCAACCGATTGGCAAAAGGAGTTGGAACGCGCGGCCATTTCACATGCACACAACATTCTTTTCTCGAGTAGCAAGCAGCATAGCGGCTATCGTGCGTCGGTGACTTATGCCAATAACCAGGGCGTTATTCAGCGCAATAACATGAATCGTTTGGCCGGATCTCTCACAGCTTATCAGACCGCTTGGCAGGGAAGGTTGCGCTTTGACGAAGGAATTAATGCGAACTTCGACCGTTGGCATCCTATAGACACGCGCATTTTTGAGCGCATGACCAACCTACAACCCACCTTTCCCGTGTTGAATCCCGACGGTTCTTATGCGCAATTAAACGGCACAAACACCGAAAATCCCGTGGAGTTGAATACCAATCGCACCAACGATAAGAAGCGTCATCGCTTCTTAGGCTACTTGAAAGCCGAACTAACCCTGCTCGAAGGCTTGAAAGCTACCACCAACATGTCTTACGAACAGAATGCCGTTTTGGGCGGATTGTATAAGCCTACGTATGCCAGAATGGAGGGACAAGGCGAGAAAGGATGGGGACAACGCACTTATGGTGACTACACTAACCGCCAAATAGAGGCCTATCTCACCTACGATCGCTTCTTTGGAAAAGACCATCATCTTAATCTTATGGGTGGCTATTCCTACCTGAATAATGTGAATGAAGGCTTTGGTTCCACGCGAAGTGGTTTCGATACGAATGCCTTTGGCTATAACAATTTGGCCTCGGGTACCGATTATCGGCAGACCGATGTCTATTCTTATAAGACCGAGGCCACGTTGGTTTCGTTCTTCGGTCGCGTCAATTATGGTTTTATGAACCGCTACATGCTCACGGCAACGCTGCGTCGTGACGGGTCAAGTCGGTTTGGAGACAACCACAAATGGGGCACGTTCCCCTCGGTTTCAGTGGCATGGCGTGTCAGCGATGAGCCGTTTATGCAAGCCACTTCGGGCTGGTTGGAGAACCTGAAGGTGCGCTTTGGCTTTGGCGTTACGGGCAATCAGAATGGCATTGGCGAATATAAGAGCCTGTCAATACTATCGGCTTCGGGTGCCGCTTATTACGATCCTACCAGCAAAACCTGGAAGAATGCCTACACACAAGCGCAGAATGCCAACCCCGATTTGAAGTGGGAGAGCACCAAACAATGGAACCTGGGCATCGATTTCGTGCTCTTTAGCCATCTGACGGGTACGTTAGAACTCTATCATAAGAAGACTTCTGACCTGCTTTGGACCTATCCTGTGCCGCAACCTCCCTATTTAGTGGGCATCATGTTGGCTAATGTTGGCGACTTGGTGAACAAGGGAGTGGAGCTCACTTTGGGTGCGAATATCCTCAAGAACAAAGACTTTTCGCTCGATGCCAATATGAGTTTGTCGTACAATCATCAAAAGATTACCAAACTATCCAACGACCAATATCAAGCCGTTGGGTTGCAAGCCGGCTCACTTCACAACCTAAGAGGCATGTCAAACCGCTATTCTCAGGTCATCAAAGAGGGCTATGCGGCCGGCACTTTCTGGGGACCTCACTGCGAAGGCATTGATGAAAACGGCAAATATATTCTCGAAAAGGATGCCGACGGCAACGTGGTAAATCGCTATTTAGGGTCGGCTCAACCCAAATGGAACATGGGTTTATCCGTCAATGCCACGTGGAAAGATTTCGATGCAACGCTCTCCGGCTACGGCATGTTTGGGCAAAAGGTGCTTAATTGCACACGCATGGCCATGTATGACCCCACGCGTTTCCCCTCACAAAATGTGTTAGACGACTTCATGACGAGCGGCATCACCGATAACCCCACCTTTAGTGACTACTTCATTGAGCAGGGATCGTTCTTCCGTTTGCAGGCTATCACCTTAGGTTATAGTCTGCCTCGCCCTGAAAAGTTGGGGCTTTCGCGCCTCCGTTTCTATGTAACCGGCGAAAATCTCTTCTGCATAACGGGCTACAAAGGCATCGACCCTGAGGTGTCAGTTCCCGACAATGTGCTCGACGCTCCGGGCATAGACTTCTTTAATTCTTATCCGCGTCCGCGCACTTTCTCGGTGGGTGTGAACATTGGTTTCTAAGCAAGTTGCATGTTAATAAGTAAAAACAATGAAAACAAAATATATTCTTTCAATAGGCATGTTGGTGGGTTCGGCCCTCACTTCATGCACCGATCTCAACGAACGGCTTTACGATAAAGTCTCGATGAATGATTATGGCAAGAACCAAAGCGAAGTGTCTACCATCGTAGGTGGTGCATACGCCACCCTGAGAGGTTATGGTTCGGGCACGCAAGAGGGCAATGGTGTGAATTGTTATCCCACGTGTGAGTATGTGTTTTTCACCACAGAATGCGCCAGTGACGAAGCATGTATCCCCACAAGAGGCACCGATTGGTATGACGGTGGGCGCTATCAGCAGTTGCAAATGCACACGTGGGACGCCAACAATACCGGCGTTTTGTCGCTTTGGCGCTACAACTTTACCGGTGTAACGAAAATCAACGGCATGATTTATCAGGTGGAACAGAGCACACTTTCGGCTGAACAGAAGAAGGTGGTTGAGGCCGAACTCCGCGGACTTCGCGCCTATTACTACTACAATCTGCTCGACAATTTCGGCAATGTGCCCATCAGCACCGACTTCACCGACAAAACTTTGCCGGCCAATTCGTCGCGAAAAGAGGTGTTCAACTTTGTCGAACAAGAGCTTAAAGCCGTGATACCTTTGTTGCCGTCGGGCATTCAATACAGCAAATTTACGCAGAATGTGGCCTACACTTTGTTGGCACGTTTATATCTCAATGCCGAGGTTTACACGGGCACACCACGCTGGCAAGACTGCTTAAATGCGTGCGACAAGGTGAAGGGATTTTCGTTAACGTCCAATTATAAGGCGTCGTTTGCCATTAAGAATGAAGACTCGCCCGAGATTATCTTTGCCATTCCCTACGACCATAAGCAAGGAACGGTGGGCAATTATTTGGCATCCATGACCTATCATTACAACCAAAAATTGGCTTTCGACCCCGCAGGAAAGTATCAATGGTGCGGCAATGGCATCTGTGCGCAGCCCGGTTTGTATTCGTCTTTCGAAGCCAACGACGTGCGACGCAACTGTTTACTCATCGGACAACAGTACAATGCAGCCACGGGTGCGCCGGTGTTGATGGACAATGGTGACCCCTTAAACTATACCGAAACGATTGGAGACTTCACCAAGGCAGCGCAAAACGAGGGCGCGCGGCTTGACAAATATGAGTGGAGCCCCAACGATCAGTGGGAAAGAGACAACGATTGGGTGCTCATGCGCTATGCAGAAGTGCTCATGATGCAGGCCGAAGCCAACTTCCGTTTGGGCTACATGCAGAACGCTCTCGATGCGATAAACGCCATCAGGCATCGTGCAGGGCTCAACGATTTGGCCACGCTCACCCTCGATGATTTAGACAAAGAGTGGCGACATGAGTTTGTTTTCGAAGGCCTTCGCCGCACCACCAACATTCGTTTTGGCGATTTCTTCAAGGCATGGTGGGCCAAACCGGCCGAGGCAGACAAGCATACGGCCCTCTTTCCCATCCCACATGACGAGTTGGCCAAGAATAGTAATTTGAAACAAAATCCTGGTTATTAGTAGTAGTTTATAGGAAATCGGGCGTGGATGGGCATGTGAAATGTCCATCCTTCGCCACATTTTTCTTGCGAAAAGGATGTTTTGGAAACGACAGAAACAGCCCAACAAAACAAAAATCATTAACATTTATGGCAAATATGAATAAATATATCGTATCTTTGTTGCTCTATTGTGGCCTGCTGACTTGGAGCGGTTGTGAAGAAAGCTATCCTTCGGCTCCTAAAAAAACAGCAGAGATTGCCGACCAAACTGCGGCAAATTATCCTGTAAAGAAGGCCAATTTGATGGGTATTTACGTGCATTTTATGCCGTGGTTTGAAACCAATACGAGCAATGGCACGCAGTGGGGCTATCATTGGACAATGAAAAATTGCAACCCCGATGTGGTGGATGCTACGGGAAAACGGCAGATAGCGTCGCACTATTACCCCCTGACAGGCCCCTATGCTTCGGGCGATGCGGCCATTTTAGACTATCAATGTCTGCTCATGAAATATGCCGGTGTAGACGGTGTGATGGTCGATTGGTATGGGGTGAACAGCGATAATGCGGTGGCTAAGCATAAAAGCAACACCGAAGCCTTGGCAAAAGCCATTGCAAGGGCGGGACTGAAGCTGGCCATTGTCTATGAAGACCGTGCGCTTGATGGCACGAAAGACTACATGGAACAGATGCGCGAGGATTTGCGTTACCTGTCGAAAACGTTCTTCCACCGCGACTATTATGTGAAAATCGATGGCAAACCGCTGCTGATGATCTTCGGTCCGGTGCAGGTAAAACGTGGAAAAGACTGGTACAGAGCCTTTGCTATTTTAAAAGATAAGCCCGTGTTTCTGTGTCTGAACGGTCATGCGCAATATGCTAACAATGGCGGCTACACCAATAGTGAGGGCGAATATACGTGGGTAAATCCGGCACCCGACTACTCGGTGGCGCAGCATTTTAAATATTATATCGGTGGGGCGATGCCCGGTTTCCACGACTATTATCAGGAAGGAGGTGCGGGAACGGGCTACACCACCTACGATGCTGAGAACGGAGCGCTCTTCAATCGTCAGCTCAATGCGGCTAAATCGGCCGGGCTGAAATGGCTGCAAGTGAGCACATGGAACGATTATGGTGAAGGAACAACCATCGAACCCACGCGCGAATATGGTTATAAATACCTCGTAGCGCTGCAAAAATTTGCCGGCGTTGCCTATCAAGAAGCCGATTTAGCACTGATTTATCGCTGGTATGAACTGCGTCGAAGCAAACCCAACGACCCGCGTGTGCAGGCGGCTTATCAAGCACTTGCGCGCTTGGAAGTAGACAAAGCACGCGAGATTTTAAAGTAGAAGGAAGATGAAATTATTCAAATTACTCTTTTTGTCGGTTGCCTTGGCACTGGTTAGTGTAGCGAGTGGCAAGACGATGGCAAAGGTATCATCGCCCGATGGCACCCTCATCTTAACCGCAGGGATTAATCCTCACGGGCAACCCTATTATGAATTGCAGCGTGGCAAACGCCTGCTCATCCGGCCATCGCTGTTGGGTTTGCAGCTCAAGGATGGTGCGTTGGACGAAGATTTTCGCGTTCTTGGCTTCACACGTGCCACGAAAGATGAGACATGGCAGCAGCCTTGGGGCGAAGAGACCAGCGTGTGCAACCATTATAACGAGCTGACTATGCAGCTCAAGCAGCGCGCCGGACAAGGCCGTTTGCTCACCATTGTCTTCCGCATTTTCAACGATGGCATCGGTTTTCGCTATGTTTTCCCGCGTCAACCGCAGCTCACCAACTTCGTTATCATGAACGAAGAGACGCAGTTTGCCTTTCCTTTTGATGCGCAAACCTGGTCGATTCCCACCGAAGGCACCCATTATTATGAAGCCTTGTGGACGGCATCGCCGCTCAGTAAGAAGCCAATGGTGTCGACACCCATCACGATGGAGGTGGACGATAGCCTCTATATGGTGGTGCATGAAGCCAATCTCACCGACTATGCCGCGCTCAATCTTCAGCCTATCGCAAGTCAACAAGGCGGCGTCACGGTGCAATCGAAGCTCGTTCCCTGGCAAAATGGTGCCTTGGTCTATGCCAAAGCGCCCTTTGTTTCGCCCTGGCGCACGGTGATTGTGGCGCGCAATTTGGCCGAAGTGGCCGCATCCCGGCTCATGTTAAACCTCAATGAGCCTTGCAAAATCGGCGACACTTCGTGGTTGGAGACGGGAAAATATGTCGGTATTTGGTGGGGCATGCACATGAACACCATGACATGGTCGCAAGGAAACAAGCATGGAGCAACCACCGAAAACACCAAGAAATATATCGATTTTGCCGCACGCCACGACATGAAAGGTGTGCTGGTTGAAGGTTGGAACTATGGTTGGGATGGTGATTGGGGCAAAGAAGGCGACAAATTCTCGTTCACTAAGCCCTATCCCGACTACGATTTTGCCGGCCTGCAACACTATGCTTTGTCGAAAGGTGTGCGCCTCGTGGCTCACAATGAGACGGGAGGTGCGGCCAAAAACTATGAGCAACAACTCGACAGTGCCTTTGCCTTGTATCAGCGCATGGGCATCAAAGTGGTGAAGACTGGCTATGTAAACGATTGGCTCGACAACGCAGAATTACAGCATTCGCAGTATGGTGTGCGCCACTATCGTAAGGTGATTGAGACGGCAGCCAAGCATCATCTCATGATTATCAACCACGAACCTGTGATGCCTACCGGCCTGCAACGCACCTATCCCAACCTGGTTTCGGGCGAAGGCGCGCGCGGACAGGAGTATAATGCGTGGTCGGCCGATGGCGGAAATCCCCCTTCTCATCTCTGCATCCTGCCCTTTACGCGCATCCTTGCCGGCCCACTTGACTTCACTCCCGGCATCTTTCGCATCGAAGGGCGTGTGCATCCGCAAACCCATCCACAAACCACTTTGGCCAAACAGCTTGCGGCTTATGTGGTGATTTATGCGCCATGGCAGATGGCGGCCGACGAAATTGAGAACTATCAAGGGCAACCTGCCTTCAAATTCATTGAGGAAGTGCCCACCAACTGGCAGCAATCGCGTGTGTTGATGGCTAAATTGGGGCAATATGTGGTCACAGCTCGTAAAGATCGCGACAGCGAAAACTGGTATGTTGGCGGCATGACCAACGAGCAAGCGCGCGACCTCACGCTGCATTTCAATTTCCTCGACAAGGGCATGCGCTACAAAGCCATCATCTATCGCGATGGAGACGGCGCCACTTATCAAGGCAACCCCTACCCCTTAGCCATCGATCAGCAGCTCGTTTCCACCGAAACACTCCTGCCTATTCATTTGGCAAAGGGCGGCGGATTTGCCATTCAGCTCATCAAGCAATAACGCATTTTCACACACGGCCACACCACTTTCGCTCAGGCTACACGGGTAGCGCATGAAAATACATCATAGTCGGCGAGAGCATGTGGGCAGAAAGTAGGGACGCACCCGTGGTCTTGAAATCTGCATGTGGCCGTTTTTTCCCTTTCCTTGTGCGCACAACAACTCCTTTCTTTTGTGTGTAGGGGTGGATTTCGTAGGATTTCCGGCGATAAAAGATGTGGAATGTTGGAATAGTAACGCTATCTTTGCAACATAGAATACACGGAGGATTTTAACGTATGGCACAACCGATTAAGGAAACCCCGATACTCTTTGGCAAAGATGCGAAAGCGTTTGAACAGCGCATGAGAAGGCGTAGGCAAGAAACGCCCGAGCAAAAAGCTGAGCGTTTGGCCGACTATCACGTAGCTTTGCGCATGATGACACTGTGATTTGACAATGAATCATGGCCAAAGAGCATTTAAAATGAGTTCTATCTGCACGTTAAGCCACCATCAGGGATTAATGAAAGGCGTGGGCAGCTAAGCACATGCTGCTCGCAAAACCGATGAACAGCACCACGATGGCTTGTGCATCCCACCGCTTTAAGAAGCAATAGGCACCGGCATAGCTGCTCGCTTGTATCAGCAAGGCTTGCACAATGGCGTAGGGGATCGGCCCTATATTGACCAAGTTTCCGAGACTTGGACGAAATTCAACGCCGTTAACGATGGTGATGAGCAATCCTATGGCCAAGGGATAGAGTGCCAACAGCCGCTTCTTCAGGGCGACATGGCGAAACAGGATGAGATAGACCACGAGCAAGGCGAGGTGGACGATGGCGAAAATATAAGATGTTTCCATTTGAATCAAGTTCGTTTAAAAGGTGGAACTCATGTGCTTCAACCGCCGTTTTCCTTATTGCATGAGGAGCGCTGTGCCCATGAGTAGGAAGAAGAAATTACAACAAATCAAGACCATTGCATTGCTCGTGCACTGACGGCGATAGCAAAGTGCGGCCGAGAATGCACCTGAAAGGGTGATGGCATTGAGAAACAAATAGGGTATGAAAAGCCCGAAACGAAAGGCAAATAGCAGAGACTCGCCATCAAAAATGCCACAGACGAGCAACATGGGCAACTGAAGGAGCAACGGACTCAGCGCGGCAAGCTGTTCCTTTGGGGGAAGATGGCGGAAAATCCACAAGAAAAGACCTAACGGAAGGAGGTCGACGACGAGAAAAAAATATATCAATTCCATGTGAGCATACATAAAAGTTAGGGATACAAACCTATCCAAAATTCCATCACATGGTGCTCTTTACCCCTTAAAAATAACTTTTTTTCACATGTATATGCCCACCCATGTGCTTCCATGGGTATCATGGTGTTCATGAAGGAGTAGCGTTGTTGCACGCCTGAAGTGCACCGTCCATCGCCCATGCAGGGCACATTGAGGAATCTTGTGACGGCAATGTAAAATAGTGGTGTGTGCCCTTGTTTTAACATCGCGAGTGAAAGAGCATAGATAAGCAGCGGGTTAGATGATGAATAATAAGTAAAAAAGGATGAAAGGAAGAAGCAAAAACTTCAAGAAAAAGCACTATCTTTGTTGTCATGAATGAAGACAAACCGACAAAACAGGTCGAAAGTAAGATTATTGTTATTCGAGATACGCAGGTTATCCTTGATAGAGACGTTGCGGAACTGTATGGTGTGGAGACAAGAGTCGTCAATCAAGCCGTAAAACGTAATGGCGAACGATTTCCGGAAGGGTATATATTACAGCTCACACCGGATGAATATGCAAACTTGAAATCACAATTTGTGACATCAAATTGGGGTGGTGTTCGTAAGATGCCAAACGCTTTTACGGAAAAAGGATTGTATATGTTGGCGACAGTTCTGCGCTCTCCCGTTGCAATAGAAACCACCATTGCCATCATCGAGACGTTT
Source organism: Segatella oulorum F0390 (assembly GCF_000224615.1). Classification (NCBI taxonomy): domain Bacteria; kingdom Pseudomonadati; phylum Bacteroidota; class Bacteroidia; order Bacteroidales; family Prevotellaceae; genus Segatella; species Segatella oulorum. Next base: position 258,290 of record NZ_JH114217.1, on the reverse strand, counting down.
ACCAAGCTCAGGCAATTAGCAAGAGCCATGCAACAGACAAACGAAGACATCGCAAACGGCGGTGAACTGCCGACGGCTAAAGAGCAAAAGGCCTTTAAAAGCCTCATGAATGAAGTCTTTACCGACCCCATGCCGATTAAAGTTCAGCGGATGACCTTTGGCGTAAACCTTGGGTTCTTTAAATGGGAGTTGGAGACTACGCGCGAGCAAAAGGGATAAACGACTCTCCACTTCCTTGCTCCTGTCCGTTCGCTTTGGTCGCATACACCCCCTCATCTGCTGCGAAGCCTGTGATTTTGGCTGAATGATATCCAGCCGTGTTGCGCAGCTCAAGCCCTTTCTATCCCTTTTCCTTTCTCTTGAATCACCACAGAAATCAACGCTACTTTCACCTATATATAAAATAGGTGTAGCGCGTGTGCGACGAAATATGCACCACTTTGCACGCCTTATCCGTTGCGATTAATGGATCATCTGCGTTGATTTCTGTTGCAATTCAACGCCCTATGCGTCGTGTTTCGCGGCTTGCACCTGGCGCATCACGCGCAACCAGTTCTCGCCCCAAATCTTTTTGATGTCGGCTTTCGAGAACCGTTGCCGCAAAAGGGCGGTGGTGAAGTTGATGAGTTCCGACGCATCGGCCAGCCCTTTGATGCCGCCATCGCCGTCGAAATCGGTGCCAAGGCCCACGTGGTCGATGCCCATCACGTCGATAGCATGGTTCAAATGGGCCATGGCATCGCGGATGTCGGCCTCACCTTCCTTGCGCAAAAAGCCGTGATAGAGCGTGATTTGCGCTACACCTCCCGCCTGAGCGAGCGCCTTTAACTGCGCGTCGGTGAGGTTACGCGGCACATCGCACAGCGCTTTACAGTTGCTGTGGCTGCACACAATGGGCGTTTGGCTGATGGAAAGAGCATCGAAGAAACTCGTTTCGGCACCGTGACTGAGGTCGACCATCACGCCTAATCGGTTCATTTCGCCTATCACCTGCTCGCCAAAAGCACTCACACCGCCATGCGTTTGCGTGCCTCTTGCACTGTCGCAAATCGCGTTGTCGCCGTTGTGACACAGCGTGATATAAACGATTCCGCGTTGCGCAAAGTGGGCAATGTTGCGAATATCGTCTTCAATAGCCAGCCCGTTTTCAATGCCGAGCATGATGCTTTTCTTGCCCATCGCCTTGTTTTCGTAGAGCTGTTGGGGCGTCCTGGCCAAGGCAACATAGTCACTCTCGTGCGCCACGATGGCCTCTATCTGGTCGAAAATGCTGTCGGCATACTGGCGAGGCGACATGCCTTCGGGCAGTTCTCCGGGCTTAGGATGCTGCGGAAGATAGGCCACCATGGTCACGGCGTCTTGCTTTCCGTCGGTCATCTTGTGCAGATCGTAGAGCACCTTGGGGTCTCTTTGCTCAAAATGCACGCCCTGTGGGAAGAACATCGGCGTGTCACAATGGCTGTCAAGCGTGAGGATTTCGCGGTGAAGTGCCTTGGCAGCCTTGAACTCCCGGCTGCGTTGCGTGAGCCATTCAAACAGTTTCAGTCCCTCGTCGCCCATCCATTCGGGATGCCATTGCACGCCCATGAGCGCCTTTTGCTCGGTGCTTTCCACCGCTTCAATCACACCATCGGGTGCCGTGGCTACGACATGGAGATGCGAACCGCAGTCTTTCACCGCTTGATGGTGAAAACTATTGACAAAAGTTTCCTGTCCATAAAGGCCATATAGGGTACTGCCTTCGGTGATGGTCACGCTGTGTGTGGCCTCCGAACGCGGTGCGTCCTGACTGTGTTTGAGGTGCGTTTTGAGGTCTTGCACCAAGTTTCCGCCCAAGGCAATGGCCATGGTTTGCACGCCACGACAGATGCCTAAGATGGGAATCTGGCGGTTGAAGGCCAAACGAGTGAGCAGCAGTTCGGGCAAATCGCGTGTGGAATTGATGGTATGCAGCTCTTTTTCAGGCTGTTCGCCATACCATAATGGGTTGTAATCGGCACCGCCCGTGAGCACCAATCCGTCGATTCCTTCGAGCATGTTAATCAACACTTCGGCATCATCCACTGGCGGAAGCACCATGGGAACGCCGCCTGCACGCACAATCTGATCGCAATATACGCGCCGAAGCGCGAGGTCGATGTCGGCCGTATTGGCCGAAATGCCAATCAAAGGGCGCGGCTTGGCCTCGGGAAAATGGTCATAGATGGCATCGAGCTGCGCCTGAAGCTGAAAGGATTTGTTCATGTCTCGAATGTTTATGAAAAAATATTACTTTCCGTTCTCCATGTGAATGGGGAGTTCACGCTGTATGCTTGCCTCCAAATTCACGAGCGTTTCGGTAGAAACTACGCCCGCAATGGCTTGCACCTGCGTGTTGAGTAGTGCCATGAGGTGGGCATTGTCGCGCGCATAGAGCTTCAATAGCATGGCGTAACGGCCTGTGACGCAGTGACATTCTACCACCTCTGGAATGGCTTTTAGGCCTTCAACCACCTGATGATAGAGCTTTCCATGCTCCAAATGCACGCCCACATAGGCATAAAGCGGATAGCCCAAACGGGTGGGATTGATGTCGAAACCGCTGCCCATAAACACGTTGTTGTCGATGAGACGCTGCACACGTTGATGCACAGCAGCACGCGAAACACCACATCTTGCTGCAATTTCCTTGAAAGGAACGCGCGCATTATCTGATAAAATACGTAAAATCTTACGGTCGAGTTGATCTATTTTTTCCATTTTTTTCTCTTCCTCTTGTTTCATGTTGTTTATTTTTTCCATTCTTTGGGGCACATTCGTATGGCACCCAGCCCTTATTTTTAGGGCAAAGCCATGCACCTATGCTGGGTTATTGGCCATCTTTCGGCACGCTGGCTCTTCCTTTTTTGAAAACCTTATGGGCCTTATCGTGCTTTCAAAAAGAAAGGAAAAGTTACGCAATGAACGGCCTTGTTGTTGCGAAGCGTAGGTTTTGAAATGCGCCTTAAGCAGAGCAAATGTAAGGATTATAATTGAATTATGCAATAAAAAACAACGTTTATGTACTTTTTAAGCACTTTTTTCCACGAAAAAGGCAATGATGATTCCTGAAAAGGGTTGTGCATGAGTAGAAATCTATCGCGTTTTTGTTTTTAAAACATGCGTAACTGTTTCTCCATCTCTGTGCCTTTCCCTCGAAAAATGTGTTGTTTTTGCACGTTGAACCCTCGAAAAATGTGTAAAAACAGTGTGATTATCCCTCGAAAAAGGTGTAAATTTGCAGAAAAGAATAGTTTGGAATGGAACGAAAAGCCTTTCAGTTATTAGCGCAATGGAAAGCGAATGAGCAGCGCAAACCCTTGATTTTGTTGGGCGCACGCCAAGTGGGAAAGACTTGGTTGATGCGTGAGTTTGGTCGCCGGTGCTATTCATCGGTGGCCTATATCAACTGTGATGCCGAACCTTTGGCGCGCAGTCTGTTTGAAGCCGACTACAATCTGCCACGTATGTTGCTGACAATTCAGGCCATCACAGGTGTTTATCCCGAGCCACATCATACGCTGATTATTTTCGATGAGCTGCAGGAAGCACCTCGTGGGCTACATAGTTTGAAATATTTTCAAGAGCAAGCACCCGACTATCATGTGGTGGCGGCGGGTTCGTTGCTGGGCATTACGCTCCAGCAAGGGTATTCTTTTCCTGTGGGGAAGGTGGATATGCTCACGCTCCATCCCATGGATTTCGAAGAATTTCTCATGGCACAAGACGAGGAAGGCTTGCTTCGTCTGCTGCAACAAGGCGATTGGTCTGTGGTCAATGGTGTGGCATCGAAGCTGATGGAGCACTTGCGTTATTACTATTATGTGGGAGGAATGCCCGAAGTGGTTGCTGCTTTCACGCAGCAGCACGATTTAATGGTCGTTCGTCAGTTGCAAGAAAACCTCCTCAATGCCTATCGTAATGACATTTCGAAGCATTGTTCTAAGGCTGAGAGTGTGCGCATTGGGCAGGTGTTAGACAGCTTACCCTCGCAGTTGGCCAAGGAAAACAAGAAATTTCTCTATGGCGTTATTCGGCAAGGGGCGCGTGCACGCGAGTATGAGTTGGCTATTCAGTGGCTCATTGATGCAGGGATTGTGCAAAAGGTGAGCCGTGTGAAGGAAGTGCATGCACCGTTAAAATTTTATGAAGATCTCACTGCTTTCAAGCTCTTTCTGCTCGATTGTGGTCTTTTTGCTTGCATGGCAGGCGCGCCTGTGCAGCAGATGATTGTCAACAATGATGTTTTTAAGGAATTTAAGGGTGCTTTCACCGAGCAGTTTGTACTGCAACAGCTCACGGCATTGGGGCTACAACCTTATTATTGGAGCAGCACTTCGACACCGGCCGAGATTGATTTTGTGGTGCAAACGCCTCTGCGAACGATACCTATAGAGGTGAAAGCGGAAGAGAATGTGCGTGCAAAATCGTTGAAAACCTATGTTGAGAGGCATCCCGAATACGGGCTTAAAGGCCTGCGCATCAGTATGCTTGGCTATGAAAATCAAACGTGGATGGAGAATATTCCGCTCTATGGCATTCAGAAATATTTTGCGTCGTGCGTACCCCAAGCGCCCTTTTTACCCCGCAAAGCGTGTGAGTAGCGTTGCCATGCCGGTGGTGATCGGAGGGTAGAGACGTGGGAATGGGGCTATGCGGCGGTGCAGAGATAGTGGGTGTAGAGCGCAAAGTTCCAGCAAAAGAGAAAGAGGGTGAGGACCAAAAGGAGCGTGCGGAGCAGACGATGCCAGCGACGCTGCGTGGCCGTTTGGCGCAACAGGTAGGCGTAGGCGATGGGAATGACGAAGAGCCAATGGGCACCCATGATGTAAACCTCGTTCAGCCCGAAGCCCAAGCCCATGTGGATGACCATGTCGAATGCCCAAAACGAGAGGGCAAGCCACAGCAGACGGTGGCGCCGACCCGCCCAAATGCCCCACAGAAACAGCAGTGCTACGAGCCCTTCGACCACGTAGTTGAGGGCGTAACGATAGGGCACAAAGAGCGGACGGGCGCGCAACGTGTCTTGCAAGAGGTGGTCTTCGTGCAGCTGAATCGACTCACCCATGAGATTGTCCACCGTCGACTGCCAGCGCGAAGTGGTGCCGTCGGTCCACTGGGTGAATTCACCTTTGCCCATGGGTTGCCCCTTGTGGCGGTTCCAAGGCTGCTTGTGGTCAGCCACATATTGCTGGTGTGCCTGCCGTTTGATGGCCTGTTGAATGGCGCGTTTGATGGCCGTGGTATCGGTGAGATGCGTGGTATCGCGCACGGCCTGTGCAATTTTGGCATGCGCAGCAGCCACCTCGGCCTTGCGTTTTTGGTTTTTGATGTATTGCGAGGGGCGTTCATAATGGTTCCATTCCATGCGTGCCGCGCCCCACATCAGCAGTGATGGCAGCACAATGGCTAGGAAGAGGTTGGCCGGACGCCAGAATTTTCGGCCGTTGACCCACGCATTGGCCATGAAAATCTTGATGCCGTTGTTGAGCGAGATGCCCGCCGTGACGATGAAAAACAAGATGGTTTGCCACTTGGTGAACGGCTGTCCCTGCTGCATTTTGCGCCCCGCCACCCACAACGTGAGCAGCAACATGAACATCGAAAAGCAGAAATGGTCGGGCACACTCACCGAAACCATGACATAGGCCATGCTCATGAAAAAAGCCGACAGCAGTGAAGCGTCGAGGCGTTGCACACCGATAACTTGCACCATGAGGCGATAGAGGAACAGGATGCTGTAGAAAGCGCAGAACACCAGCATGCAGCCCACGATGAAAGGTACCATGTTGAGCCCCGTGATGGCCATGAGTGCTTGGTTGAGTTGTGCAGCAGGAAACATGAAAAATGCCAACAACGGGTGACGATAAATGTTGTAAGCCTGTTCCCATTGCGACACCACGGCGTAGCTCAGTGGGTCGAATCCCGAGATGTGGAACGTGCGAACGAACAGCTGATGATAGGCTTCGCCCACCTTAGTATATTGGGAAGCATAGCGGAGGATGACCAAAAGGTTGAGCACCACGGCATAGAGTGCCGCGGCGAGCGCCATCCCTCGTTCGTCTTTCTTGATGCGGAAAATGCCAAAAATATGTTTCATCTTGCCTTTGTTGGCCTGCAAAATTAAGAAAAAGAACCGAGAAACGGCTTTATTTCTCGATGAGACACACGGCATAGGCCGACATACCTTCCTCGCGACCCGTGAACCCTAAGTGCTCGGTGGTGGTGGCTTTGATGGAGATTTGGTCTTCGTCGATGCCCATCACCTGCGCCAAACACGCACGCATGGCCGGCACATGGGGATTGATTTTGGGTCGTTCAGCGCAAAGGGTCGCGTCGATGTTGCCAATGTGGTAGCCCTTTTCGGCCAGCAGGTCGACGACACCTTTGAGGATGATTTTGCTATCCATGTTGAGCGTTTTGTCGCTCGTGTCGGGAAAATGATAGCCGATGTCGCGCAGATTGGCTGCGCCAAGGAGGGCGTCGCTGATGGCATGTGTGAGCACATCGGCGTCGCTATGGCCCTGCAAACCCATGCTATGCGGAATTTTGATGCCGCCCAACCACAGGTTGCGGCCTTCAACTAACTGGTGGACATCGAAGCCCATTCCTACTCTTATCATATTGGTTGATTTTGAATGTCGATGAAATTGCACGCCAATCTGCACGAGATTGTGCGGAAAAATGGCGTGGTTTGCGAGGCTATTGCTTTGCTTTTGCTGGGCGAACAATGCGCAAGGGTTGCGGCGCATGCTGCTTTTGTGGGGTGCATCAACCCCATGTGTGGCGCGCATAGCCCTTGTTGCTGTCACGCAACGAGCGTGACTACCGCCGGAAGAGGTCCTTGATGCCGTCGAAATCGAAGGCGAGCGAGAGGCGCAACGTTTGGTCCAAGGGGTTGCTTTTGGCCGTGGCGATGAGATAGGCCGCGTCTAAAGCGATGCCATGGGTTTTGAAACCGGCGCCGAGGGTGAGATATTTTCGGTTACCTTTGTTGGCACTCTCGTGGTGATAACCCGCGCGAACGGCAAACTGGTCGTGGTAAACATACTCGCCACCAAGGCTCCATGAAACCTCTTGCAGTTCTTCTTTCAGTCCGCCGGGCGCATCGCTAAAGCTCTTAAAGATGCCGTTGATGCTCGACACATCGTAGTAGTCGCGTTGCAAGCGCTTGTCGAAATCGGCGGGAAGTTCGTTGTCGCGCTGGATGGGGCGTGTGGGAACGAGCAGCTTGTTGGCATCCACGGCCACCGAAAAGCGGTTGTATTCGTCGATGGGCACCATCAAAGCGCCGCCCAAACGCAGGTTGGTGGGGATGAATTCGCTGTTGTCATCGCTGCTGAAATTAATCTTACTGCCGATGTTAGAGATGTTCATGCCCAAGCCTAATTGGCACTCGCGCTGCCCCATCGTGACGTAGTTTTGATAGTAAAGGGCGAGGTCGGCGGCAAAAGCACTGCCGGGCTGGGTGGCATCGCTATAATCATAGGTGAGGTCGGAGTGGATATAACGCACGGCAGCCGCGATGGAAAAGCGCTCGCTGAGCATCAAAGCGTAGCCCACATCGAACGACATCTCGTGGGGATGGATGGTGGGGATGGCGCCCGTCGAGCCGCTATGGGGCAGTTCCACCTCGCCCATGTTGAAATAACGTAGCGAGGTTGACACGGCACTGTAGTTGCCGATGCGATAAAATCCCGTGAGGTTGGCCAAATACATGTCGTTGACCAAGCGGCGCAACCACGGTGTGTAGTTGAGCGAAACGCCCGCCCGACTGATGTTGAACGGATATTTTGCGGGGTTCCAATATTGCGCATTCACGTCGGGATCGGTGGCTACACCCACGTCACCCATGCCGGCTGCTCGGGCATCGGGGGCGATGGTCTGCGACGTTACGGCCGTGTAGACGGGATTGAAAATCGTTTCTTTGATGGATTGCGCCGCTATCTGTGGGCTGAAACCGGCCAGCATGAGGGCGACGAGCATCGTTGTTTTTACTTTCATTGTGTTGCAAATGTGTAATGACATAACGTGTTGGACGTTTATTTATTGCCCGCAACGAGCAATTTCAGGGTTTTCGTTTCGTGGTTGTTGCCGCCATTAACGAGGCGCACGCGGCAGAGATAGAGCCCCGGTGGCAAGCGACTTCCGCCTTGCATCGTGAGGTTGTAGTCGATGGTGTAGACGGAATGGGCGGGTGTGGCCTGCTCGATGTGGTGCCACAGGGGGCGGCCTACGAGGTCGAAGACGCTGATTTCTATCGATAGGGGGGTGCCTATCTGGTCGTGTTCGATGCGGAACTGCGTGTGGTTTCGCGCCGGATTTTCGGACAGCTGCACGCTGATGAGGTGGGGTTCCATGTGGCTGTCGACAACGAAGTCGAGCGTGGTGACCGACGAATTGTTTTGCACATCCCATGCGCGGAACTGCAATCGGTGGCGGCCTTCGCTGAGTTGGGGCAGCTGGAAAGTCACCGTTCCCGAGGTGTAGCTGCCGATGTCGAACTGGAAATGGTCGTTGAGGTTGTAGGTTTGCTGCGGTTCGCCGTCGACAACGAGTGCCAAGTTGTGGCCAATGCCGCTGCCGGTGACGTTGATGCCGTCGCTATCGTGGAGCGATGCTACAAACATTGGCATGGCATTCACGCGACCTCCCGGCCGAAACGAGGGGTGGTTGAGGTAGCAAGTGACGGTGGGTCCCGTGCCATCGGTGGGGGGTAGCGCCGAACCGCCTACGGTGAACTGCTGCGATTGCCCATTCACCGTGAGCCGTTGGCTGTCGTCGGTGGCGAAAAGGGTGATGAGACCTTGCCCGTTGCTGTAGCGAATGTCGCGTGGAACAGCAAAGGTGAAGGCAAATTTTCCGGCGCGAACGCTGTCCGTTCCCGTGAAAACCACCGTCTGGCGGTCGGTGTATTGAAAGGCAGTGTCGGCCTCTGTGGGGTCGTTTAAACGGCAAGTCACACGTTCGGGTGCATCGCGTACCACGAGCGTAGATAGGCCTTTGAACTGCGGTTGCCCGTCGATGTGGCCCGCGATGCGCACCACACTGCCTGCCTTGAGCGTGGGCATTGTGCCGCTGTGGGTCGCTATGCCGGCAATCGAATCGACCACCATTTGCTGTCGAGGCAGGTTTAAACGCAGGGCAGGGTCGCCCAAAAGGGCATATTGCAGCTTGTTGGTTGTGCGGTCTTTGCCCGTGGTAATCATCTCGGCGAGTGCCAACTGGTGAGCTTCTCCGAGGGTGTTGAGGCGGCCGTTGGTGGTGCTCAGCACGTGTTTGAGATAGGCCATGTTGAGCATTTTGTTGTAACGTGCATAGACGGTGCGTGTGGTTCCGAAGAAAGCCACTGCGCCTCCGTGGGCGTTTCGCACGGCCGTTTCGCCCAAGGTGGGTGCCAAACCATCGAAAGGAGCAATGTCACACGAGGCCGTTATCCACAGCGGTAGATGGCGATGGTTGAAGGTTGCGAAGTCGTTGCGGTTGAGAACGCCCTCGTGGGAGAGCTGCACCTCGGAGCCATGACCGGCATAATCCATGATGAGGGCACCGCGTTGTTGCTGCTCGATGATGGCTTTTCGCACGTCGGGATAGCTGTTTCCCGTGGTCGAGGTCTGGCGTTTGTAGGCGTCCCACATCACCTTTTTCACATAGAGTGCGGGGTGTTGCTGGGCAACAGCGTCGGCAACATCGTTGGCATCGTCCATATGTAGGTTCTGATTGCCGTCATCGCCCATGAAAAGCAAGGTGTTTTGCCATGCGCCGGCATCAGCGTTTTCGGCATAACGAATGGTTTTATCGACCATCGTTCGGGCCTCTTCGGGGGTGGAAACAGGGAAGCGTCCCACGCCAATATCGGGGATATCGTGGGTCTGGAGCGCACCACCTTCGCCGTCATCCAACATCCCTAAGAAGGTATCGCTCACGTAACATTCGATGGCATTGAACGAGTTTTCGCTCTCGTAGCACAACAGGTAGTCGTCGGCCTGCAGCTGCTTTGTGGCCGTTGTACGCAGCCGATTGTCCCAAAGGCAGTCGCCAAAGAGCAGCAAATAGCGAGGGGCATCGGCGGGATTGGTGGCGCGATCGTAGAGCATCTTGAGGTAACGGCGGTAGGCATTCACGTCGGGTGTGCCGCTGGAGAACTCGTTATACAAGGCATCGGCCGCCACAATCTTGACGCGAAGGCCATCGTGTTGGGCATGAAAGGCCTTTAAACGTTCGGCCTCGGCCGTGAGTTTGCCCGACGAAGGCACGATGATGACCATGTCAGCAGGACCATCGCCGTGGAGATTTTGCGGTGAGATGGTGCCGGCGATGGTGGGAATGGGGAAGGCATCGGTGGCTAATTGCGGCGCAGGGAAGGGGGCATTCCAGGTCATCGACACATAGTCCATCCGACAAGGGCCGCCCGAAAGGGTGGTGATGCGCACGCGATCGGTGGGCTGGAGCGTGGGCAACACATAGACACCTTGCGCCTCGTTGCCCGCGTCATAGGCGTGCAGTTGAATGGAAAGTTGGCCGACGGGCTGGTCGTTCACAGCCACTTCGACCACAGATGGAGCACCCGCGCTGACATTTACCGATAGCGTTGCGGCAGTAGCAGCAGGGGGATGGGCAAACGAGAACGTGGCCGTTTGACCCGCAGGGATGGGCGTTTTGTCGTAGAGGTTGCGCCCACCGTGGTACCAAGCATAGCTGTCGTCCTCGATAAGCGTGTGGTAATCGTTGGGCGAGGGATAGAATTGTTGCAGAAAATCAGTTTCGTTCATGGTGCGTGGTGGCGCAGATGACTCGGTAAGAAAGTAGTAACCATAGTCGGAATAGGGGTTGCGTGTGCGGCGAAGTGCCGTGGCATCATCCCACGAAACCGTCCCTTTGGCATAGAAAAGATGGCGCCCCCCCACCACACATTGCGCCACTTCGTGCAGGTCATCGCCCGTAATGAGGTCGGCTTCGCGCACCACTTCGTTTTGCAACCAACCGCCATAACCATAGATATGCACCTTATTTATATCGCTGAACCCTGCCTGACGGATGAGCGATTCGCTGAGTTGATGCACGCCCGTCTCGGCCACTTTGATCTTCACCCAGTGCCCTTGTGCCAGTACAGATTGATGGGTATAGCGGTCGGCAGCAGCCATACGGGTGGACAAAGGGTTGCGCTGAGCGTGGGCAAGCGCACGAGGTTGCGACGTGATGCGCAACATGAAACGCGTCAAAGCGCAATAGTGCCCGTCGCGATAGGCGTAGGGAGGAAACGAAACCACCAACATCGGCTGCTTGCGTTGCACCACCATCGTCTGCTCAACCGTGGGCCATGTGGGCGGCAACGCCGTGGTTATCGCCCGATAAGCCTGCTGCTGTGCCGGCGAAAGGGGCGCAAACTCGGGGTAAACCACCTCCACCTGGTAGATGGAATCGCGGTAGTTGCCCGACAAAGACATGGCATACGTGAAGCGCGCCAATGCCGAATCGATGTGTAATTGGGTGGACGAGAGGTGGAAAAAGCGTGAGGAAGCGGCCGCATCCAGCACCAGCATACAGAGCAAAAGTAGGCCTGAACAGCATTGTATCGTAACTTGTTTTGAACGTTTGAATCGTTTCATGTGCCCCATCGCTTCCTATTTACAGTTAAACGACAGCACTTTTCGTTCGCCAATGAAGCCCTCGAGGTGGTCGTTGATGTGGACGATGTTGGGCGAAACGGGGGCTCCGGTGAAGAGGAGATCGCCTGTTTTGAGGGTGAAAAACTGGCTGATGTAGGCAATGAGGTCGTCGATGTTGTGGCGCATGTCGCCCGAATAGCCCGCTTGCAAGGGCGTGTTGTTGCACGAAAGTGTGAAGGGGAGGTTGTGAATGGGTTTGAGTTCGTCCAATGGAACCCATGTGCCTATGGCGGCGCTACCATCAAAGCTCTTGCTCAAGTCCCAGGGTTGGCCGGCCTTTTGTAAGTTTTTTTGCAAGTCTGTAGCGGTGAAGTCCACACCAAGGGTGACGGCATCATAATAGCGTGTGGCAAAACGTGGGGCGATGGTCTTGCCCAATCGGCAGATTCTCACCACGAGATGCACGGCAGCAGTGATGATGCCTAAGTGGTCGGGAATGAAAAAAGGTTTACTGTCTTTGAGCAAAGCCGTGTCGCATTTGGTGAAAAGCACGGGTGCATCTGCCCCTGTTCCATCCCCTTGTTGCGTGCATGCCGCAGTGTTATAATTGCCTTCTATGCCAAAAATTTTCATTCCTAATTTCCTTTTTGCGTATCGTTGCCGTGCCCTTTTCGTCTATAGGCTGCGCACAGACCAGCCGTTTTGCAAATTTCGGTATATTTTTTTATTCCGCCAAAGAAATGCCTTCTTTTCATTGTGGCTGGCGGAAGAGAGGGCGATGGGAGGAGATGTGGAAAGGGAGAATGTTGCGTTTTTGGGAAGATGGAGCGCACGCTGTACGCATCAGCAAACTCCTCTTCTAAGACATTGGTGAACGATGGGTTTGCAAAAGCAATGAAAAAGGTGGCAAATGTGGGCCACCTTTTCTTGTTTTTTCGTATGAATTGCCGACTAAAGTCGCAGAGATTGCGAGGCTTACTCGCCGAAAGCGGCAGCTTCGGCGGCTTCGATAATCTCCTCACGGCTTTGCTTTCGGGCGCTGATGTCGCTCAAATCGAAGTCGTCATCGGCGGTTTCGTCGGCCGATGGAGCCGTGCTGTCGGCACGTTGATCAGCCATCTTGTTGACGTTTTCGGCCGTATCTTCTGCCGTTTTGGCTGTTTTACGAGTCCTTTTGCCAGCTGGTTCGTCGGCTTTTTCGGCACCGTTGACAGGCTGTTCAGCCATGGAGGCTTGCCCTTCTGCCGGCGTTTCTTTTGCCTTGTACATGGGCGAACGGCGGCGTCTCTTGCCCTTTGCAGCCGGTTTTTCGGCCGTTTGGATGTCGTTTGCAGCAGTCTGTGTGTCGTCAGCCGATGCTTCTTGTGTTGCAGGAACCGTTGTTTCGGGCACAGACATCAAGAAACTCTCGTCGGGTTCGGTAGTGGGAACGTTTTCAACCGGTTCCTCTTCCATCTTTGTGCGGTTGGTTTTGGCTGCGAAGACGGCATCGATGAATTGAGGCTCCTTGCGCAGTTTCTCTAAGGTCAGCTTGCAAGCCATTTGCTGACTCTCCTTTTTGCTGTAGCCTTTTCCGGCACATCCCTCGAGACCTTCGATGATAATCTTATATTGGAACACGGGACTTCCACCCTGATCGGTGGTTTCTGCGATGTTCTCAAAGCTGAGGTTGACGCGGTTTTTCTGGCTCCATTCGATGAGTTTGCTCTTGAAATTCACCTCCTTATAGGCCACCTTGTCGATGTTTACCAACTGTCCGAGGATGCGTTTCTGCATGAAGCGCATGCAGGCTTCATAGCCTTTGTCGAGGTAGATGGCGCCCACCAAAGCCTCGAAAGCGTTGCCTCCCATGTAGCTGTTGTGCGAGGAGCTGCGCCCATTGCTAAGCACCAAGCGGGTGATGCCCATCTCTTTGGCCAAGCGGTTGAGCGTTTCGCGCTGCACAAGTTTCGAGCGTGTGTTGGTCAGGAAGCCTTCACGCTTGCCCGGAAAGTGCCGATAGACGATGTCACCCACGATGGCATCGAGGATAGCATCGCCGAGAAATTCCAACCGTTCGTTGTTCACCGGACGCCCTTTTGCGTTGCGCCGCATGACACTTTTGTGCATCAGTGCCAGCTTGTAGTAGCTAATATCGTGGGGATAGAAGCCCAAGATGGTGTGTAAAGACGAATAAAGCTCCTTTTCCTTGCGGAAAGGAAGCTTTATTCTATCGATGAGATTACTCAGCATATTTCTTGAAAATCACGCAGCAGTTGTGCCCACCGAAGCCAAAGGTGTTGCTCAAAGCGGCACGCACTTCGCGTTTTTGTGCCTTGTTAAAGGTGAAGTTCATGTTGTAATCCAATGCTTCATCGTTGTCACCCTCTTCGTGATTGATGGTCGGTGGCACGATATCATGCTTCACACTGAGCACGCAAGCCATGGCTTCTACCGCACCTGCTGCACCGAGAAGGTGGCCGGTCATGCTCTTGGTTGAGCTGATATTGAGCTTGTAGGCATGGTCGCCAAAGACGTCTTTGATGGCCTTTGCCTCAGAAACATCGCCCACAGGTGTCGACGTTCCGTGCACGTTGATGTAGTCGATATCGGTGGGTTGCAAGCCGGCATCCTCCAAAGCGCGCTGCATTACGAGCTTAGCTCCCAGCCCTTCTGGGTGAGAAGCGGTGATGTGATGGGCATCAGCACTGGCACCTTCGCCTACCATTTCGGCGTAAATCTTAGCGCCACGAGCCTTCGCATGCTCTAACTCTTCGAGGATAAGACAGCCTGCTCCTTCACCCATCACGAAGCCATCGCGACTCGCACTGAATGGACGGCTCGCATGTTCGGGGTCATCATTGCGGGTAGAGAGGGCGTGCATGGCGTTGAATCCGCCTACACCACACTCGCAGATAGCTGCTTCTGCACCGCCACTGACGATGATATTGGCCTTGCCTAAGCGGATGAGATTAAACGCATCGGCTAAGGCATTGCTCGACGAAGCGCATGCACTTGTCGTGGTATAGTTGGGACCATGGAAGCCATATTGAATGCTAATCTGCCCTGCAGCAATATCAGCTATCATCTTAGGAATGAAGAAAGGGTTGAACTTGGGCCCTTGATCTTCGTGCTGTCCATAATAGGTTACCTCGTCTTGGAACGTCTTGATGCCTCCAATTCCGACACCGAAAATCACGCCAACGCGGTCTAAGTCTTCGGTTTCTACGTCGATATTGGCATCTTTTATGCCCTGCATGGCGCTAATCATAGCCAGCTGACAATAACGATCCATCTTGCGCATTTCCTTGCGATCAATATAATCGGTGACGTTCAAATCCTTCACTTCGCACGCGAATTTGGTTTTGAACATCTCGGTATTAAACAGGGTGATGGGCGCCGCACCGCTCTTTCCGGCCAGCAGATTAGCCCATGTTTCTTCGGGATTGTTGCCTACAGGGGTTACAGCTCCCAAGCCTGTTACAACGACTCTTTTTAATTCCATGTGAAATATAAAATATGATTAGGGATTAGGGACCAGTGATTGGGCACACACTTGCGCGGCTACCAATCCTTAATCACTAACCCCTAATCGTATGATTTGCAAAATAAAGCGTTTGCTATGCAATTACTTTGCGTTTTCTTCGATGTACTTAATAGCGTCACCAACGGTCTGGATGGTTTCAGCTTTGTCATCGGGAATAGAGATACCAAACTCTTTTTCGAACTCCATAATCAATTCTACAGTGTCCAAAGAATCAGCACCTAAATCGTTTGTGAAACTTGCTTCGGGCTTTACTTCAGCCTCGTCAACACCAAGTTTGTCTACGATAATCGCCTTTACCTTGCTTTCAATTTCTGACATAATTGTTACTTTTAAAATGTTTAATAAATAATTCCCTAATAAAAAACTGGGTGCAAAGGAACACATTAATTTTCATATTCGCAAATATTTCTATCAAAAAAGCATCCTCTTTTGCACAAACACCCCTAAGTTGTGCAGGTTTTAGGCCGCCTTTTCACTGTTTTTTGCCCCAAAAGCCATTCTTTTTTTGTTCAAAAATGCAAAATCTTATCGACAAATTATATTATTCTAAGTTTTTTAGTAAATTTGCAAAAGCGTTGACTTTGAAATCAATGTTGGCGATAAAAGACATTATTATATATAAAGACATAACACGAAAGCTGAATGAAAAAATTATGCACAATGGCTTTGATGCTCATGGTGAGCATCTTGGTTCAAGCCCAAATACAGAATCCTGCGAAGTTCTCTGTGCAGCTAAAAGCGGGAAAGACCGCCGAAGCGGAGTTGGTGTTCACAGGTAAGATTGCGGCCGGTTGGCACGTCTATTCTACTAATTTGCCCGGCGGAGGCCCCACTTCGGCCACTTTTAACGTCGAGAAGCTCGACGGAGTGGAGTTGGTTGGCAAGCTCACGCCACGTGGAAAAGAGATTAAAAACTTTGACAAAACGTTCGAAATGCAGCTGCGTTATTTCGAAAACAGTGCGCAGTTTGTGCAGAAAATACGCTTCACCAAACCGCAATATGCGTTGAAAGGCTATTTGGAATATGGTGCTTGCAACGACCAAAGCTGCTTGCCACCCACACAAGTCGAAGTGCATGAGCAAGGCAAGAGTCCGGCTTTCGTAGCAAAAAAAAACGCTGAACCTGAGCAAACGGCTGCGATAGCGGCGGCTAAGGCAGGTGAAAAAGGAGGTGATGGTGCGCAGACGAACATAGATGCAGCTGCATTAACGCCCGCCACACCGGCCAATTTAGCGCAGCAAACCGCAGCCGATAGTTTGGCAACCGCAGCTGTTGCCGGGGAAAAGACGCTTTCGGCAGCCGACAAAGCCACGCTGTGGAAGCCCGTTGTCAAGATGCTTCAACAGCAAAACGGCACCGATGCGAGCGACAGTCAGAGCTGGGGTTACATCTTTTTGATGGGTTTTTTGGGTGGACTGTTGGCGCTTTTCACGCCCTGTGTGTGGCCCATCATCCCCATGACGGTGAGCTTTTTCCTGAAACGGGCGAAGGATAACCGGCGCAAAGGCATTCAAGATGCCCTCATCTATGGTGCCTCTATCGTGGTCATCTATTTGGCTTTGGGGCTCATCGTCACGCGTCTTTTCGGCGCTTCGGCCTTGAATGCCCTCTCCACGAGTGCCCTTTTCAACGTCTTTTTCTTCTTGATGCTCGTGGTGTTTGCCGTGAGTTTCTTCGGTTGGTTTGAGATTCGGCTGCCCGATAAATGGGGCAATGCGGTCGATACGAAAGCCTCTTCCACCACAGGTCTGCTTTCAATCTTCCTCATGGCCTTCACGTTGGCCTTGGTAAGTTTCTCGTGTACGGGTCCCATCATCGGCTTTTTGTTGGTCGCTTCGGCCACTTCGGGCTCGCTGATTGGCCCTGCTGTGGGCATGTTTGGCTTTGCATTGGCGTTGGCTTTGCCGTTTACGCTCTTTGCAATGTTCCCCAGTTGGCTCAAGAGCGCACCCAAATCGGGGTCGTGGATGAACACCATCAAGATTGTTCTTGGCTTCATCGAGTTGGCGTTCTCGCTGAAGTTCCTCAGCGTTGCCGACTTAGCCTATGGCTGGCACATCTTAGATCGCGAGGTGTTCCTGTCGCTTTGGATTGTGATTTTCGCCGCTTTGGGACTCTATCTCATTGGCAAAATGAAGTTTCAGAGCGATGCCATCGGGGGCGAAATCGATAAACCCATGCCCGTTCCCTGCATCATGTTAGGACTGTGTTCGTTGGCCTTTTCCGTTTATTTGGTGCCCGGTTTGTGGGGCGCACCCAACAAAGCCGTGAGCGCTTTCGCACCACCCATGAGCACACAGGATTTTAATTTGAACACCAAAGAGGTGCGTGCCACCTATCATGACTACGAAGCGGGCATGGCAGCTGCTGCAAAAGCCGGCAAACCGGCATTGCTTGACTTCACCGGTTTCGGCTGTGTGAACTGTCGAAAGATGGAAGCTGCCGTGTGGACCGACCCCACTGTGGCCAAGACTTTGCAAGAGGATTATGTGCTCATCTCGCTCTTTGTCGACGACAAGACCCCGCTTCCGCAGGCCATGACGGTGCAAGAAAACGGGCAGACGCGCACGCTACGCACCGTGGGTGATAAGTGGAGCTATCTGCAACGCAGCAAGTTTGGCGCCAATGCCCAACCGTTCTATGTGCCCGTCAACAACGAAGGGCGTCCATTGGTGGGCAGCTATGCTTATAAAGAAGATGTGAAAGCCTATTTAGGTTTCTTGCAACGCGGTCTTGAGGCCTATCGCAAACAGCCATAAAACGTACGAAGATGCTTGACAAAACCACACGACAGCAACTGCTTTCGCTCATCCAACGCGAGGTAGTGCCTGCGGTTGGGTGCACCGAACCCATGGCTGTTGCGCTCTGTACGGCGCGCGCTACCGAACTTTTGGGCTGCCGTCCCGAGAAGATTGAGGTGCTTTTGAGTGCCAATATCCTCAAAAATGCTATGGGAGTGGGCATTCCCGGCACGGGCATGATAGGTCTTCCCATTGCCATTGCCTTAGGAGCTACCATCGGAAAGAGCGCCTATCAGTTGGAGGTGCTGAAGGATTTGACGCCCGAAAGCCTGTCTGAAGGTAAACAATATTTGGAGGAAGTGTGTCTCAACATCAAGCTCAAGGAGGATTGTTGCGACAAACTTTATGTGGAGGTGACGTGCCAAAAGGGCGACAAGCAGGCCACAGCCATCATTCAACGCGCCCACACCAACTTTGTTTATGAGGCCGTTGGTGGCAAGGTGATGCTCGATAAGCGCATGAAAGGCGGTGAGGAAGAAGGGAATGACGATATAGAACTGAACATGAAATTGGTGTGGGATTTTGCCACAACAACCCCCATCGACGAGCTGTCGTTCATTCTTCAAACCAAGGAATACAACCTGAAGGCGGCGCGCGAGAGTCGAAAAGGCAACTATGGTCATTGTTTAGGCAAGACGATGGACCGTCCGTTGAGCCACGGCATCTTTGGCAACAGCATCTTTTCACACATCATTTCGGCCACCGCCTCGGCCTGTGATGCGCGCATGGGCGGTGCTTTAATCCCTGTGATGAGCAATTCGGGCTCGGGCAACCAAGGCATCTGCGCCACCAATCCCGTGGCCGTTTATGCCGAAGAGAACGAGAACACCGAGGAAGAACTCACGCGAGCGCTCATCTTGAGCCATCTCACGGCCATCTATATCAAGCAAAGTCTTGGCAAGCTCAGCGCCCTTTGTGGGTGCGTGGTAGCCAGCATCGGCAGCAGTTGTGGCATCACCTATCTCATGGGTGGCAATTATTCGGACGTGTGTCATGCGGTGAAAAACATGATAGCCAACCTCACTGGCATGATTTGTGATGGGGCAAAGCCCAGTTGTTCGCTGAAGATTTGTTCGGGAGTGAGCACAGCTTTGCTCAGCGCTTTGTTGGCACGCGAGGGACGATGTGTCACGTCGGCCGAAGGAATCATTGATGATTGCGTGGACCAGAGCATCCACAACCTCACGAGCATCGGCAAAGAAGCCATGTGCGCCACCGACGATATGGTGCTGAAAATCATGACGCAAAAGCAATCGTGCTAACGGCATTGCTCTCGTTTTGCAACACTATCTGCGCCGTTTGTCCATGCCCTTTGCAAGGAATGCCTTTGAAGGTAGCGCCACTTGTTCATGCCCTTTGCCGAGAACGTCCTTGAAAGTAGCGCCACTTGTTCATGCCCTTTGCAGTGGATGCTCTTGAAAGTAGCACCACTTGTCCATGCCCTTTGCAGTGGATGCTCTTGAAGGTAGCGCCACTTGTCCATGCCCTTTGCCGATAACGTCCTTGAAAGTAGCGCCACTTGTTCATGCCTTTTGCAGCGAATGTCGTTGAAGGTAGCGCCACTTGTTCATGCCCTTTGTAGGTAATGCCTTTGAAGATAGCGTCACGGGGCTGCGCCCTTTGTGAACAATCGCTATGCTTTTTCCGCTCAATCTCTTTGCCTTTGCGTGCTAAAATGGTGCAGATTGCAGGGTAAAAGCATGCAGTTGCGTGGACTTTCTTCTGCTACTTTCCTAATTCATAGTAGCCGAGTTCGGCTGTTTCCACAAAATATTGTACCTTTGCAGCGCGTAGTTGCAGCGGCACGCCTCAGCGATTGCCAGCCAGTGGGTGATGGTGTGCGCGCTGTTTCACTGCGATGGCTATAAAGGTCTCATAGTTCAATGGATAGAACAAGTCTCTCCTAAAGATTAGATCCGAGTTCGATTCTCGGTGAGACCACTCCCTTTTTCTTTTTCCTTATATTCTTTTTCGGGCAACATTTCTCAATGTTTGGAGCGCATAAAGGTGTGGCTGTATGGAGTGAGATGGGCACATTTCTCTTGTTTCCAAGAACTTATGGGCAGGCATTCGTGCTCCATTTGTGCCGTAGACACACTCTATTGTCATGAGATGGGAACCGATTTCAATCCTCGTAGTGCATATCTTTGCGTTTCATATCTGTACCGCCACATCACTATTATCGGGAAAGAAGGATTTATAGTAGGCTTTGATAAATGGTGTGATGAATGGAAAGAATTCCTTGATGAACGAACACTGCTAATCTCCTACAAGACAATCTATGCACATAGAAGGCTGAGAACTGCAAGGCGTTGTGTAAAGGCACACCTTAAATGGCTCTATCGTATGAAGAATATCCGGAATTAGAGATACCCAATACGACAAATCTTTTGGAAGGATTTAACTCTCAACTTAAAAGAGCACTGCATAATCATAATGGGATGAAGGAGACCAATAAAAAGAAGTTCATAGATGGATTTCTAAATATGAAAAAGTAGATTGGAATTACCAGCCTACCAAATGTCCATTACGCCTCCATTTGCAAATTCTGCTATACATATCACAATAAGCCCCAATCTAACGCATCAGCTTTTGCAATCATATCCTCGACAATCTCTGGTTCAATGGAATTAACATACAGTATTTTACCATACAGCCATTGGCGGGCATGAGAATGTCCCGGCATTACGTGATCAAAATGTGCTTGGGTTCCATACTTCTCACAAAAATGAAGATGTCTATAGATTTGTCGTTTGAACTTCTGAGGTACACGAGGTTTTTCTCCATCTATAAGAATACCTGTAACCATTTGACGAGATTCAGGTCCATAAGTTCCAGTCTTGCTATAATTCAACTGTAGTGATTCCTCCTCAACTATCTTTTTGAGAAAACTCTGTGTAGGAAGTTTCTCAAGTTCATTCGCAGAGAATGTCAAATCATCAGCATATCTAGTGTAATGTATTCCGTTCAAGTCAGCAAATTTTGCTAATCTGCTATCTAATCCACGGCATATCAGATTAGCTAAAGCTGGGCTTGTTGGAGCACCTTGTGCCAGAACCGCCTTAGGCTTATTATACAAATATCTGAAACAACGCTGTTTGTACCCCCTAAGACTTTGGTACTTTTCTTCTTTTAATTTCAAAGTGCATAACGTAGCCAAGTCGTGACTCACGGCTGGCGAATAACCTATTTCTAAAAAGATACCGTAGACACGCTGTACGGTTATACTCTCGAAGAAATTCTTGAAATCAAACTTGCGTATGAAAGACATACCAACATGAGGACTTGCATTTTGAAAAGTACTGCCACCCTTGACAAATCCCTTACTCTGGGGATGAACAGGAATCTTATCCAAAATCTCATGCAATATCCATCGTTGAATACGTTTTAGGTTCTGATATGGAACAACTATCCGCCTCCTCTTGCTACTATGTTTTTTCTTGATTGTAAAATATGCATAATAACCATCAATGTGGTCTTTGATGGAAATAAGTTCCGAATACTCTACACTTACTATGCCTGCCAAGTGTTTTAGTGAAAATATTACTGGCAGCCCTTTCTTTATCAGGTTGTCTGTATATTCTATAATAGAGGAACGGAATTGAGAGTTGCATCCGTTCAGTTGTTGTATAAAAGAGTCTCTCGGGAAATCCATAACATCAATCTATTACTCTTACTGGATATAACAGCCGATCAGGCTGTTAAGGATGGCTGACATCGGCAGTCATCCTTATCAGTATTAATGATACTTAATTCTATGCTCACAGCCAAGGGGCTGCAACAAATCAAGGAAATAGCAGTCCTCAATTTTTTCGCTAATAGATTAATCTCTGGAAATCCCAAGAAACTTATAGGGTATATATACATATTCTTTTTTTATTATCATATCTATTACCAAGGATCTTGCCTCAAACTCTTTCTTACGTATACTTGTATAAGTCCTCGTTCCTTCATCTGTCAGCAACCCGTCTTCTCTGAGAAGATTCCTTTGAACAGCATTTTCACAGAGTTGTTCATATTGCTTATGGGTTATTTCCAACAACAAACAAATGTATGAGTCAGAGCGCTTATGATATTTACCATGCAACAAACCAATCAATTGAATAGATTCACGACCAAAATCATTAAATAGACGATTGATATGACCTTGGCTTATTTTTTGAGCAATACTAATCCATTTATATTTCAACCGTTCATAACTTTCATCGCGACGTATTCTGTCAAATAGTCTTCGAGGGAAGAGTGGAACCCATTTTTTGCCATTATCCGAACGCCTCTTACTTGCCCAAAGAATAGGCAAAGTATTATTTGGAGTAGTATGGTCGAAACATACCAACGATTGACTGTTGGCATAGCCCAATGGGCCAATATACAAATCCATCCCTTTTACATATTGCTTCTTAGGATAAAGATATGCTCCATATTTAAGAGCGAAGTCTCTGACAACCTTCATTCTCGGAGGATAGCCGAATACAGAATGTCTTCGTACAAAAGCCGGCTGGTGCACATCTCCATAAACAGCGACATTTCTCACAGATAACAATGTTCCAGCTTTTTGCATATAAGCAACACATAAACAAGCAACTACACTCCCTTGTGGTATGTTGGAAGTTATCTGTTCTAATAATTTGCAAGCGCTTCCTCCTGAACCTAAGAAATCATCAAGAAGCACAACAAGATATGGCCTGTCGCTATATGAGAAATTGTTGTCAACAAAACTCCACGAGATATGACTAAATCGACCTATAATCTTTTTGAAGTGGTACGCCATTACTACACCGCTTTTCCCGATGCCACCAATAGGATATATTGCAATAGGCATTCCAGAATGTGCTCTTATGATTTGTTGTAAGCCATCTTCTAACACATTAGCACACCTCGTTTCAGAGTAAAAGGAAACTTGGTTGAGCAATGTCAGGGCTGTTCCCCAATCACTTTCCTCAAAATTATATAGCCATGCAAGAATATCCGCTTCTGAAATTTGTTCATCAAAGCGATACCTCAGCGTGACGAGTACTTGTGTGTCGATTTTTAGCATATGATAAAAGAATATTATGTCACCTTAATTCCGCAGCACAAAATCTTGTAAAAATCCTAAGTATCAGAAAAACAAGGTCCTAACAACACTTGTTCATGCAAGAAATTTCACCTTTCTTGGTACTGCAAAAATAATAAGCAAAACATCTGACATGACAAAGGTAAAAAATAAAAATGAAAGCATTACTTTTTTCAGAGGAATTTATCGCATCATGAAAGTTTTTCAAAATAGAATCTTGAAAGACTTACTAGTCATCAGTTTATCCCTACTCACAAATTCGATGCGGAGTATTCTTACAAGCAAGGACTACAGCTATTTTCCCAGTTGGGCGTCCTTTGGGATATCATTTGGCAATGCTTTATTCTCGATTTCATGCACTACCAAATAAGAAAATCCGCATATATAGAAAGATGAACGGGAACAAATTGGAAACATTTATAAAATAAGAAAAATCTAAGTACCGAATAATCAACAGCTTAGCTTTACCTATAGTACCCAGACCCGGTACAAGGTAGTGAAAACAAGAGAAACGAAAAGAATATATAATGCTGATAATCAGCAATTTGCGTTTTTCTTATTTTTGCTCAATTAGCCCATTTTTGCCTGTTTTTGGTTAGATAGTACACTTTTAGTACACTTTGATATTCGAAACTTTTTAGTATCTTTGCAAAATAAGAAAACATCTGAAAATTAACGAGTTAATAATTTTACTCGGTTTGATACGCATTTAGGTACATAACTATCAATTATGGCAAAGTTAGAGAATAAAGCAAAGGAAAACCCGAAATTGGAGCAAAATGTGCTTGCTGATGGTCGGATTAGTCTCTATCTGGAGTATTATCTCGGTAGAGAAGAAACACCTGTTTTGGACGATAATGGCAATCCTGTTTTGTATGAAACGGGGAAGATGATGGGTAAACCAAAAGTTCACATCAAACACAACAGACGAAAAGAAAACTTGCAGTTGTATTTAATAGCCAAGCCACGCACTCCTGCCGAGCGACAGCAAAATAAAGAAACGCTTGAATTGGCTGCCAAGATTCGTGCAGAGCGTGAACAACAGTTTAAGGAAAGTATGTTAGGTTATCGTTTGAAGAAAGATAGAAATATCAACTTCTTAGACTATTATCAGGCTTACATTGATAGCTATACCAAGAAAGACCTGCGAATGATTAAGATTGCCTTGAATCGTTTTAAGGACTTTCTGAAAGAGTACTACCCTCTCTATGAGTTTAGCATCAAGCCCGATCTGATAACCAAAGAAATGATGGAACGATTTGTGGAGTATCTGCAATCACGAAGTGTTGGCGAAGGTGCAAAGAGCATCTACCAGCGTTTCAAGAAAGTGGTGCGCTACGCTATCGACCATGAAGTGATGTTGAAAGATCCATGTAAGGGAGTTGTGTGCAAGGTTGACGAGCAGATCTTACGCAAGGATGTGCTGTCTATGGACGAAATTCGATCTTTAATTCAATGCCATTACGAAAACGAGAACCCAAATGTGCGACGAGCATTTATTCTATGTCTATATTGCGGTTTGCGTTTTTGCGATGTGAAAGACCTAACCTATAAGAACATCGACTACACTAATCATCTGTTGAAGTTTGAGCAGAATAAGACCAAAGGACATTCTGCTAATAGCGGTGTGGTTATCCCTTTGAACGATGGTTTGCTTTCATTGATAGGAGAAGCTCCCGAAGACTTAGATTACTCCATTTTCAACTTACCGACATACGAGAGTTGTTGCAAATCTGTAAAACGGTGGGTAAAACGTGCGGGTATCAATAAACACATCAGCTGGCATTGCGCCCGCCATAGTTTTGCTGTGAACATCTTGAATAATGGTGCCAATATCAAGACTGTTGCAAGTCTTTTAGGGCATAGCGGATTGAAACATACCGAGAAATATACTCGTGCCGTGGATAAATTGAAGTCGGAGGCGATCAATAGTTTACCAGAATTGAAATTGTAATAAGGAAAATGAATTAAAAAACATTTTCTTGATTAGAGTCAACCATCTTTTTGCTCAAAACTCATGATTTATGAGAAATAATGAGTAATTTTATGGCGTAATCAAGTTACATAAGTATGGAACGCAAGAAAATAAACCGTCTAAAGGTGGTTCTCGCCGAAAAAGGAATGACCAATAAACAACTGGCAGAGATTTTGGATAAAGACCCTGCTGTTATATCGAAGTGGGTAACGAATGTTGCCCAGCCCAATGTTGAAATGTTCATTCAGTTGGCAAAGATATTGGGTGTGAGAGTTGATGATTTGTTGTGGACAGAGGATATTTAATCCTCATATATAAACGAGTATCGTGATATTAAGATGAAAGATCAAATATTCATAAGTCATGCGACACCAGAAGATAATGACTTTACCATATGGCTCGCTTCTCGTTTAGAAATGCGGGGCTATCAAGTATGGATTGACAAAAATGGACTTCTTGGAGGAGAACGTTTCTGGCAAACCATACAGACAGCAATTTACTCCTCTCGAAAAGTTTTGCTAGTTTATTCTAAAAATATCGTACGTGATGGTATATTCAAAAAAGGTATCGAAGATGAATTAGAATATGCCAAAAGTCTTGTAGGAATAAAGAATGACACAGAGTTTGTTATTCCGTTACATATTGATGATTCTGCATATAATCTTGTAATTGGATTACCCAATATCAATCATATCCCATTTGTTGGGAACTGGGCAAAAGGATTGGTACAGCTATTTAAGAAGTTAGATAAAGATGGAGTAACATATAGTACAGATATAGAATCTTCACTATCAAATTGGTACGAAACTTCATATTCGACCGATTCATCAATTGTCTTGAAGAAAGAATTATACTATACTTCTTGGTGGAGTGTAAAATCAATTCCCCAGAAATTTTACATGTATCAATTCCTCAATAAAGAACAGGCTACCTATATTCGACAAGCGAACATAAATATTCCTATAGCTCAATTGGCAAATACATTATCTTCTTTTGATGATAGATTGTCATATCTAATAGATAAAGAGGGACAAACTTTTGATGTTCATCCACAGTCGGTATATTCTTTCTCTCTCGAACAAATTTTATATGGCTTCAATTCTGATAGCTTCCCTACACACAAGGATGTAGTAAATCATTTTAAAGATTTCTTGAGATATTTAATCTCGGAAATTCTTAGGAATAAAGGTTATCGCAAAACGGAGCTATCTAATAAAAAATATGTTTTTTATCGACCTATATATAAGAAAAAGCCAATCCCCATTCATTTTAAATATAAATACTCCTCAAAAAACAAAAGAAAATCATTAGGTGGCAGATATAAAGATAAAGGCTTTTGGCATTACGGAATATCCATACAACCAATCGTTCATCCTTTTATTGGGGCTTCTATTAAGTCGCATTTGATATTTACTCAAGATGGGGTGAATATTATAGATAATGATTCAACTCAACACTCTTACCGAAGAAATAAAGGGAAAACCTTTTTCAATGAACAATGGAGGGATATGCTGATAGCGCTTTTATTTTCTTTACAAGATAATAATGAAGAGATAAAGCTTTCAGTAAGCCAGTCTAATGATATGCTTGAAATGAAAAATTGGACAGAAACCTTTTGGAGTGAATATGGCTATTATGACCCATGTAGCACCATGAGTGAAGATGACATTGTAGACTTGACAGATGAAGATAAAACAGAATGATAGAGCCAATTATTAAATACATAGAAGAACCATTTCTAACATTTGGCTGTAACCAAAAGGCAATAGACCCGAGAGATGGCCTGATGTTATTTGGCCCTTTTGACAAGACGAAGTTAAAAGGTTCAATAACACTGGGTATTATTGGACCCGCAGCGGCACGATTATCTATGACAGATTATCTTAGAAAACTGCATGAACAAATACTGCCAATTAAAGATTCTAAAAAGTATCCTATTTTTCCTGGAATTGAATCTACAATGGGGATAGCTGTGAATTTTGGAAATATACCGCAAATAGATGTAAAAGAAGAAAATATTAAATCGGCTTTAAGACATACAAATGCACATATTCGCATTCATGAACTTGTGAATTTATATGTAGATCCTTTGATGGCTTACATGAAAGAGGAAGAAATTCCCGTGAACCTTTGGTTAGTAGTTATTCCAGAAGTTATTTTTACTTATGGCCGGCCACAATCAAAAATTAAGAAAGCTGAGGATAATATACACACTAAGTTTTCAAAAGAGATTTTAAATCCAAATAATCAGAATCTCTTTCCCGAGTTTCAGAAAGAAGATGATAAAATAAGGGAAGCTTATGAATATGAAATAAATTTTCACAACCAGTTAAAAGCAAGACTGTTAGGGAGTAATATAGCGACGCAAATTATCAGAGATTCAAAAATATCAAATATTGGATTGTCTGAAAAACAAATAGAGAAAGAAGAACAAGTTAGAACTGCAAAAGCTTGGAACTTAGCATCTGCCATATATTATAAGCTTGGAGGACTGCCATGGAAAATGGGGGAGGTTCGAGAAGGAGTCTGTTATTTAGGATTAGTTTATAAAAAAACTGATGAAAAAAACAGGAATGCCTGTTGTGCGGCACAAATGTTCCTTGATTCTGGAGATGGTATGGTATTTAAAGGCAATGTCGGACCTTGGTGGAACCCACAGACCAAAGAGTTTCATTTGTCAAAAGAGGATGCATATAATATAATAAGCCAATCATTAGAATCATATTTTAGTAAATTTGGATCCTATCCATCAGAAGTGTTTATTCATGCAAGAACATACTTTGATGATGCAGAGTGGGCAGGTTTTGAAGAAGCCTCATGTAACAAATCAAAAATAATTGGTGTAAGAATCAGAAGTAACAACACCTTCAAATTGTATCGGCAATTTTCTTATTGTGTGCCGCGAGGACTAATGCTCCAATATGATGAATATAAAGCCCTTTTGTGGACCAAAGGTTATATTCCAAGGTTTAAAACTCAAATTGGATTGGAAACTCCGAATCCTATTGATATTCAAATCACCCGTGGAAATGCAAATATTGATATTGTTTGCAAAGATATTATGAGTTTGACAAAACTCAATTATAATGCATGTATTTATGGAGATGGATTACCTGTAACATTAAAATTTGCAGACTCAATAGGAGAAATATTGACAGCAGGAAAAGATTTAGACACAGGTGTATTACCTTTTAAGTTTTATATATAAAATTGAGATATGCCTACATTACATTGGATAGGAAAAGATAAGGTTGTTAACCATCATGCGGAGGTACCCTTCCGTGTGTTGGAACACAAATATGGGTATCGAGGAGACAAGCCTTCTGATACTTCGGAAACTCATAGTGGAAATAAGATTATTCATGGAGATAATCTCGAAGCATTAAAGGCATTGTTGCCAGAGTATGAGGGGCGAGTGGATTGTGTCTATATAGACCCTCCCTATAATACAGGCAATGAAGGATGGGTGTATAACGATAATGTGAACGACCCACATATACGCAAATGGCTCGGAGAAGTGGTAGGTGCCGAGGGCGAAGATCTCAGTCGACACGACAAGTGGTTGTGTATGATGTACCCAAGACTCAGGTTATTACATCAACTTCTTTCTCCCAAAGGAGTAATTTGCATTTCCATTGATGATAATGAGCTGTACAATCTGAAACAGATTTGTGACGAGGTGTTCGGGGCAAGTTGCTTTGTTGCCAATGTCTCATGGCAAAGGACATACTCCATGCGCAATGACTCAAAAGGAATTCCAAGTGAGATTGAGCATGTTTTGGTTTATAGTAAACAGCCACAATGGGAGCCATTAAGTCTGCCACGAACAGCTGAAATGGATAGGAATTACAAGAATCCGGACAAAGACGTAAAAGGTGATTGGCAGAATACATCAGCATTTGCTCCTGCTGCAGCGACCCATCAAGGTATGGTTTATGCCATTCAGCACCCTTTCACTGGAGAATTAATTTATCCGACAATGTCCGCGTGCTGGCGATACTCACAGGAAACCATGCTTGAATATATGACGGGTTGGACAGCATATAAACTCGAAGATTTACATGATGATGCAAAGCGTGCTGAAATCTGCGGAGTAAGTGCAGAGGAAGTAAAGAAAAATATTCCAGCTATTATCCTCTCTAAACCGCTGACAGAAGCAAAAAAAGAAGCGCAAACAGTTTACAAAGAAGGTAATTGGCCAAGATTTTTCTTTACAAGTGGAGGAAAAGGTGGCATTCGAAGAAAAACATATCTCTCGGGGCTTAAAGGGAAGAAAGCAACCAACTTTTGGTCATTCACAGAAGTGGGTCATACCGATGAGGCAAAGAAAGAATTGATTTCCATCTTTGGAGGGAAAGCCCCTTTCGATACCCCAAAACCTGTAAGATTCATAGATCGTATACTTTCCATAGCCACTAACAAAGACAGCATTATCCTTGACTCTTTTGCAGGCAGTGGCACTACTGCCCATGCAGTGATGAAGAAAAACAAGGAAGACAAAGGGCAACGTAAGTTTATCTTGGTAGAACTGATGGACTATGCAGAAAGTATTACTGCAGAACGAATACGCCGAGTAATCAAGGGCTACGGAGGAGAGAAAAAAGCAGTTGAAGGCTTGGGTGGTTCTTTCGATTACTACGAATTAGGTTCTCCTTTGTTCAATGAAGATGGAAACCTAAACGAAGAGGTAGGTATAGGAAAGATGCGTGAATATATTTATTACACTGAGACCCACGATTACCTGACAAGTCAGCAAGCAGAAGATTATCCCTATCTGTTAGACTACAAGGACGGTACGGGCTATTTCTTTTATTACGAGCCCAATGAGATTACAACTTTGTCGTATGACACATTAAACATAGTACCCAAGACTGCAGACCATTATGTCATTTATGCTGATATCTGCACGATTAGTAAAGAGCAGCTGGCGCAATTGAATATTACATTCAAGAAGATTCCTCGTGACATCAATAGATTTTAAAGTATGCAACTGAAAGAATATCAACACCAAGTGCTCCGAGATTTGGAGCAATATATTGAGACTTTGAATGGTAGCAAAAGTCTCTCTGTAGCCTATTCTCAATATTGGGGAAACAGAGGGGTTTCGGTGAACGGATTCAGTAACAGCTATCTGCATCCCTATGTCAATACCGTGAACGGTGCGCCGCGTGTAACGCTGAAAGTTCCTACAGCGGGTGGCAAGACATTCATTGCCTGCAATGCTATTAAAATGATTATGGATAACCTGCAAACAGGTAATCCTAATCGGGTTGTGGCATGGTTTGTTCCCAGCGATACCATTCTCAAGCAAACTTTGGAGAAGTTACAGGATGCCACTCATCCCTATCGTCAAACAATAGATGCATTATTTTCCCACCGTGTAACAGTGGTGGACAAGGAGGCTGCGCTGATGGGGCAAGGCATTAGCCCTGTACAGATGCACGATAATCTGACCATCTTCGTGTTAAGTGCCCAGTCGTTTGTGGAAACCATCCGTGTGAAGAAAGACAAAAGTGTAGAGCAATTGAAACCTCGTGCTTTTCGAGAGAATGGAAACTTCCTTGAACATACGCAATATTATGTTCACCCAGACCAGTTGATTGACAATGCAGACCCAACGGCACTCATACAGGTGATAGCCCAGCAGAACCCGTTGGTGATAGTAGATGAAAGTCATAACTTCAAGGCCGATCTAAGAGTAGAACTGCTCAACAATCTATCTCCCCGATTCATATTGGAATTGACAGCAACTCCACGCGACAATAGCAATATCATCAGTTTTGTAGATGCCATGCAACTGAAGCGTGAAAACATGGTGAAACTTCCCGTTATCGTGGAAAATCGCAACTCGCCTAAAGATGTGCTTGTTAGTGCTATCCGAATGCGTAATAGTCTGGAACAACATGCCGTTGAGATGGAAAAGCATGGTGGTAGATACATCCGTCCAATTGTATTATTTCAAGCTCAACCAAAGATTGATAACGACAACATTACCTTTGATAAGATAAAAAACAACCTTATTAGTTTTGGTATTCCTGAGGAGCAAATCAAAATCAAGACGGCTAATAAAGACGAATTAAAGGGCATTGACTTGATGAGTCGTGCTTGTGAAGTAAGATACATTATAACCGTAAATGCGCTGAAAGAGGGTTGGGATTGTCCCTTTGCCTACATTTTGGCAACATTGGCGAACAAAACAAGTCGTGTAGATGTAGAACAAATTTTGGGGCGCATACTCCGTCAGCCATATACCACCCAGCATCAGAATCCTTTGCTCAATCTTTCCTATGTTTTCACAAGCAGTAATGACTTCCGTGATACAGTCGAGAGAATCATTCTTTCGTTACAAAAGGCGGGATTCAGTAAAAAAGACTTCCGTGAAGTAAATATGGATAGTGTTGCTGAAGAAAAGAAAAGTATTCCCAATTTGTTTGATAAGCCACAAAATCAGGAGAAAGAGAATGAGGCAGAGGATGCTATCGAATTATCAATAGAAGAGGTAACTACAATCAAAGAAACGATACAGAACGATGCTCCAAGTAAATATATCCAAGACTTACAAAAGCAGGCGGAGCAGATGGGCAATGAGTATAATCGGAAAATAAATGAACAGTCACAAAGCGGAAACATCGATCCACTTGCGGCTATTATACCAACAGAAATGTATTATCCTATCAATGAAAGTTATAAAGAGGTAGTAGCAGAAATAAACCTCCCTGTCTTCTACACAAAGACTGTTGCATCAATATTCTCCGATGAGGAATGGATTCCTTTGGAAAAATCGATGTTATCGAAAGGTTTTGATTTGCCATCAAAGGATGCTACTGTAGATTTCACCATTGTCCGTCCACAGGGTGTTACTATCGATGTTGCGGAATCAGGCGATGATTATGTGCCAGTGCGTCGCAACAATCAGCAAGCCATAGACTTTATCCGACAGCAATATATGGATAAGTCCGCGAACACTCAGAAAGATATGCTAAGCAAGCAAATTGCAAGTATGATTAAGTTTGACAATGTTGTGGAGCCAGATATTAAGAAATACATAGATAGGGTGATTTCCGGGCTCGATGCCGATGCTATTGCTAGTTTGGTGGACAACCTCTACTTGACACGAGATACCATCAAAGAGAAAATAGAGATTCTCTTAAAGGATTACCAGAAACAGGTTTTCCAGCAATGGTTAAATGTGGGAAAGATTCAACTTAAAGGGCATTATACCTTTATTGATGCTATTGCAATGCCAAAAGAAGAAATGGTCGGCATCGATAAAGGGTTGTATGTTGCCGAAGAAACGGTCAATGACTTTGAATACGATGTCATTTCTGCCATAGCTGATAATCCCAATGTATTGTTCTGGCATCGTAATCGAGAAAAGAAGGATTTCTGCATTAATGGGTATATCAATCATTACCCTGACTTTATCGTTCGAATGAAGTCTGGAAACACTATTCTTGTAGAGACAAAAGGCGATCATTTAGTCAATGATGATTCGAGAAACAAGATTTGGCTTGGTAATAAATGGGCCGACCTTGCTGGAAGCGACTATAAATATTTTATGGTATTCCAGACAAAAGAGATAGAAGGTGCAATTACTGTTAAGCAGTTGTTGCAGTATCTGAATGAACTGTAAACGATGGCAAGACATTGTTCCGAAAAAATAAATGAGTATGGATTTCTATTATTTACCCAAAGAATATCAGCAAACACACAAAATGTGTTTTGAACTCATAGGACAAATAGAAGAGTTCTTGGTCAGAGATGAATATAAGTTCTTACAGGTAACTACTTATCCTATAGATGAAGTAGAGATACCAAACATCCAAAAAGAAGATTTTGATGTTTGGGATTATTTAAGAGAACATAATCAGGCCGGTTTTAGATTGCAGCTAAATAAAAGTATTATCTTGGGGCTATTGAAGGATTTCTGCTATTTTATGCAAGAGTCTCTAGACTGTTCGAACAAGATGCGATTAGTTGTAGCATATGCGTTATTAAGAAGACCGCTCGTGGATAACCTCAAAATATTATTGCGTTTTGTATATGATGATAATTTTTATGATGATTTTATCAAGCGCAATGATTACGATCCTGCCCATCTTAACGATGATACACTTAGGGAATACTTGGATAAAACGGACTCTATAAGGATGGCAAATAGTATTAAAGGATCATTCATATATGAATGTATTTATAAAAAAGAAAATATGGGGTCTATTCTGAATTTATCCAATAGAGCAATTCATCCTGTTACAACAAGACCATGGAATAAAACTGGAGAAATGAATTTTAATTTTATGTTTGCAACCCATGCTGATATTGAACACTTATGGCAACATTATTACGCGTATCTCCCAGCAATATTATTATTTTATGTAGAGTTGTTTAATAACACTATTTTCTGTCTTTTTGAAAGTGAGATAGATAAGGACTTATACCCTAAGAAAATAGAAAAGATAGTTGATATAATGCAAAAGAAACCAAGCAAAACGCAGTAAATGAATATTAACCATATACTATAAATAACGATGTATATATATAAGACAAAAATAGCCGTTATACTAACATATGTAAAGTATTAGAGATGACAATGCAAGAAATTACAACTCGTAAGGAAGACCAGACCTTTGATTGCAAAAGCATTCAAATTGATCCGAAGGCATTAGCAATTACCATTGTGGCATTTGCAAATGCTGATGGTGGAACGATTGCTATTGGTGTGTCTGATAAGACGAGGAAGATAGAGGGTGTGGATCAACATACAGAGAAGCTGAATGAGCTACTGCGCGTTCCTTTAGATTTCTGTAATCCTTCTGTGCCTATTACCAGCGACTTACTGCCCTGTACTGATAAGGAAGGGAACGACAATCATATCTTGTTAATGTATATCCCTGCTAGTTCGGAGCTACACGCTAATCAGGCAGACGAAGCCTATATGCGTGTTGGTGATAAGAGTAGAAAGTTGTCTTTTGAAGAGCGCATACAATTGATGTACGACAAGGGCGAGCGTTACTACGAGGATACGGCTGTGTATGGTGCTACGATAGATGATATTGATATGGCTGCTGTCGAAAGATATAAAGAATTGATAGGTTATACCAAGTCGGCAAAGCAATATCTGCAGGAGAACAATGGTTTCTTGACGATAAATGCAAAGGGAGAAGAGCAAGTAAGCGTGGCTTGTATTCTGCTGTTTGGCAAGTATCCTCAGAAGTTCTTCCCTCGTGGGCGCACTCGTTTCATCCGCTATAAGGGTACAGAGGAGCGAGTGGGTACAGAGATGAACGTGATAAAGGATGTAACCTTTGAAGGAACAATACTTGATCAGGTGAAAGCCACGATAGCTTATTTGGAAACCCAAGTGGAAGAACATACATTTCTTGGGCAACATGGACAGTTCGTTACCAATAGGGATTACCCAAAGTTTGTAATTCAAGAAATGGTCGTCAATGCTTGTTGCCACCGTGCCTACAATATTAAGGGCACGGAAATCCAAATCAAGATGCTTGATAATCGTCTCGTTTTTGAGTCGCCTGGTAGATTACCCGGAACTGTAAAGCCTACGAACATACGTCATACGCACTTCTCTCGCAATCCAAAAATTGCTCAATTCCTCAAAGCATACGGCTTTGTTAAAGAGTTTGGCGAGGGCGTGGATCGTGTGTGCAGAGAGTTGGAAGCTAATGGCACACCACATTTATCCTTCCATCTTGATGATTTTATTTTGAAGATCACAGTACCAAAAGTTATGTCAGAACAAGAAAAGTCTGTGAAAGAGAATGCAGATAAGGTAACTGATACTCTCTCAAAGGTATCTAAAAAGGTTACTGATGAGCAAGCAAAGGTATCTGATAGGGTTACTGATAAACAAACTAAGGTTACTGATAAGCGAGAGACGATCGTAAAAAAAACGGTGGCTAAAGCATTAGAAAATGGTGATAAATTAACGCAAAATCGTATTACCATCTTGCAGCTAATGGCTGAAAATCCCTATATAACCAAGATGGAACTTGCTTCTGCTGTTGGTATTAGTGCGACTTCTATTATGCGTAATATCGAATATATGCGTAATAAATACCTTCGCCGTGTTGGACCAGATAATGGTGGATTCTGGGAAATCATAGAATAATATGGCATTGTAACAAGCCCCAACCAAGTTTCTCGTTTGGTTGGGCTTGTTCCATATGAGACTACTTCTGTTTCCTTTGCATCAAACTATCTGTCTTTTGCTTTAATTCCAAGTCGTAGCCATCAGCTTTCTTCTGGATATTTTTGATTGCAGTTTCGTTTCTATGAATGTCAAACACATCGTTGAGCCATAGGATTTCCTTCGGGCTGCAACCTCGCCATACTCTGATAATTCGGAACTTCAAAGCATCGTCTTTGTATTGCTGTTTGCTTTGCCATAACCAAAAATTGCCGACCAAAGAAGCAAGACACACAACTGCTGTTATAACCACATAGGTGAAGACCTTAGACGATTTGATGTCAAAGCTATGCTTGTGGATATGTTCTTGCGGTTGTGGTTGCTTTTTCTGCTCCTCCCACTCATGTAACATAGTCAATACGCTTGCCACCAACTTATCAATGGATTTAGCTTCCTCATCCTTGATACGCATTTGTATGGCTATATACTTATTGAGTATTTCCTTCGTCCGTAGTTCATACTGTTTGAGCAATTCTCGGTCTTGTTGCTCATTACTTTGCGCTGGAGCAGTAGGTGTAGGAAGAGAAACAGAACTGATGTCCTTTTCTTTAAGTTCCCTTACTTCCTTATAAATTATTTCCAACTTATTCTTGATTTCCTCAAAGAGGACAAATGTATTATTATCTGCCATAGTTATAAATGTATTTTACGTTTTTTCTTTTTCTTCTTTTTATCAAGTGTATTGTAAACTTCCGCTGGGACTGTGCCGTGAGATTGAAATAGGTCTAATCCTCCCTCTATGAAATCATTGACAAGTGTACTCGTAACATCAGCAACATCCGATATAAGATTGACGGTTCCTTGTATCTGCAGACTATTTTCCCTGTCATTCTGCTGCAAGGCAAAATCAATCTTGGAATAACTGCAACTCCTATCCACCTTTGAGCCATTGAAATGGTAGCCGTTCTTCTCAAAGATAATGCCTTGCACTTCCTGTGTATTGCCTTTATACTTAAAGCGCATATCAATCCCTTCTTTTTTTAAGTAAGTAAGCAATGTTTTCCATTCTCTGCTTTTGGGGATCTTATCCCTCAAAGTCTGATAAATCTCATACTTGGTCTTGTCGGGCTCTTTCAAACGATGTTCCTTGATTTTCTCTTTGCCACTGGCAAAGTACAAATCATATTGGACAGTCAGTTCCTTGCAAACCTTCTCACTTCTGAATCTGTCGTTATTGTCGGAAATAGTCTTGCCGTTATTGTCTATCCGATTGAAAGCAATATGAACATGCGGATGTTCTTTGTCAAAATGACGACCAATGATATATTGCGTATCTTTAATACCCATCTTCTCCATATACTCACAAGCTACCTGTACCATGAACTCATTGCTTAATCTTGAAGAATCCTGTGTGGAGAAGCTCAACGAGATATGCCCCACAACCTTACTTACTCTTGGATTTAGATTTGTTTGGTCGATGAAGCTCTGAATGATGTGGCTAATATCATCTGTCCTTACCCCAAAACTGTCTATGAGTTCAGTTCCTTTCTTTGGATCGAGGATGTAATTGATGACACCCTTGAAGCCCGAACCTTTCATAATCTTGGCAATCATCTTCGTATCAAATTTAGGATTTCATCAATCTTGGAAAGGGTAAGTTTATGGAAGGGAGCGATGGTATAGAAGCCCTCCGCATTGGCACGATGTGTCAACTGATTGAGATTGTTTGCCATTCCACACAGCTTGCGAATGAAGTCAGCCTGCTCTATGGTCAAGCGTTCTATCACATTCCCTTTGTCGAGAACTTTTCTTACAAATTCACTCATGGATATACCTGCACTCTTAGCTTTACCTTTGAGGGTATAGTAATCCTCTGTGGTAAGTTTTACCGTGATACGGTATTTCTTTTTTTCGGCTGCGCCTTTGGTTGGGCGACCGCCTTTGTTGTATTCTGATTTAGTCATAACTGTTTCTTTAATTGATTTGATGGAGACCAGCGGGATAATCCCCTACACCTATCTTGGATGGTGGAGCAAGTGGTTTTGGTATGCCCAAAACATAAACTTGCTCCCCGAAAAATAGAAGATGTAAGACATCTACCACATTTATAATCCAAAACCCTTGTTTCTTTTTACTTCTGCTTTCTCTGATTGCTTAATTTCTGCACATAAATACTCGTTGAAGTCCTTAAAGCCATTGTATAGCGTGGAGCAATTAGAAACAGAATCGCCTAATTCTTTGGCTAATTGTTGATAAGCATTCCTGCCTGCATCGTCATTATCCAAGTAGCATTGGATGCTGTCGTAATGCGATAATTTCTCTGTAACCTTATGAATATTTGAGACAGTATTGAGGACTATGTAATCTTGTTGGCTTAGCCCTGTCCGATGCGGATTCTTCAATTTTCTTAATGTCATAAAAGACAAAAAGTCCATAAAGCCCTCGAAAAGAAAGCAAATCTTCTTTGACTCATTGGCATAGAAAACACTAATATCCTTTGGAGCAATGCAGCCTTTGAAGAATGGATTGCGTACTTCATACCCGCCTGCACTATTGGGAAAACCAATCCCGAAATAGTGTTTACCATTAGAGTCGTAATGGAGTTCTTTACATACTGCGGTAGCTACCTCCATATCAATGCATCTTTCATGTAAATATCTGATAAGGGCAGGGTGCGCCAAAGGTAGAACTTTTAAGTTCTCAAAGGGTTGTGTGTGTTGCGGTGATTCCTTCTTTGAATAAGGAAAAGATAAGGGATACACACAGGCTGGGGCATTGCGTTCTATCTGTCTAATAAGATAGGACACATCGGAAGACTTATATAGTTCCTCTGCCAGAGCAATGATGTTTCCACCTTTGCCAATACCAAAATCATACCATTGGTTACGATCGGTGTTTACCTTGAATGAAGCATGGCTCTCCTGACGAAAGGGAGAAAGATACCACAGCTTGTTGCCTTGTTGCTTAGTGGGAGTATATCCCAGACTTGCAAGAAAATCCTGCAACTTTATCGTTTTAATTTCTTGTATATTCATATTACAACGAAGTTGGATGGTTTGAAAAATTGATGATTTGATGAAAATGCACATAACCATTTCATAACAAATAAATTACTTGCTCATCATGGTTTCATCACCGGACTTACCAAAAGAAAAATATGTATTTCTCTTTTGGCCAGTATCGTCTTTTCCTATCATCATTTTTTCATACTGATGAGTGGAAAGATGAACCAAATAGGCATTGCCAATCAATCTGTTATGTATACCTTTCATCATTTCATCAAAATAATGATTAAATGTTTGTGAGTTGTTCCTTGGTTACGGTATAGTATCTGCCTATTCGTTTGATGGGCGAATAGTTTCGCAAACTGTTGTAATCTATCTGATAAGTCAGATATGTCAGCGTGTTGGAAGCAGGAGAAAGTTTCCAAATATCCTGTACAATCCTTCGGACTTGGCTTTTGTCAGCCTTGCAGCCTGTGTTATTCAGCAGACATACCATATCATTGATACAGAAAGAATACTCGGTAACCACCATCTGCTCCATTACCTCTAAGCAGAGTTCAGACATTTCCAACTCTATCTTGTTTCTATTGCTGCGTATTATATGCTGTAAAGCGGGTGTAAAAGTCAGCTTGGGTGCAAACCACATACGACTTTCCTTTTGGGTAGATAGCGTGCGACGCTGCAGGAAATAAAGAAAGGCAGGTATCTCGGCTTTCAGCTTTTGCAGAAAGTCGGTATCATCGCTTTTGAGACGCTCTATCTTCCTTACCCAATATCGGGTTTCTCCCATGTCTATAATGACAGGGAGCAACTCGTTATTGGAGCACAACACGAACTTGGCAAAGAAGGAGATTTCATCTCGGTCTTTGCCCTTGGCTTCCACCTTATAGGAAAGTGTTGTGCTAAGGTTTTTCAATCTTTCACTATCTTCTCTACGGTTAAGCAATACTTCATCCACCACAATAAGTAGTTTACCTGCCCAGTCTGCGTTAAACTGACTGCGAAAATCCTCGTTGGTATTGAACGTTACATTGTTTTGGAAAACAGCTTTGAGAAAGTTAAGGAACGTACTCTTACCTGTATTGCGTTCTTCTGATACCATCAAGAGAATGGGGAGTTTCTGCACGGGTTGGAGATAAAGCAATTGCAAGTAATCCATGCCCAGCTCGTATTGTTCCCCAAAGATGTGTCTTATCAGGGATTTAACGTGCTGAAACTCTCCTTCTTTTGGTTGGTGTCCTATCGGCTCATAGAGATTTAGGAACTTGTCAACCACTGGTTGGTAGTTGACATGATTAGGAACAGTGCAGAAACCATCGTACTTTGGGACGGTGGCAATGAAGTCCTTGCCATAGTCCTGGCGTAGCGTTTCATTATTCCATACTATACGCTTCTTGACAAAACCACCATTAATGCGAGGTTGGTTCACAATCTTATACAAGGTTGTGCCAACACGAATAAAATTCTCGTTTTCCATAGCCTTACTTCTGCATTAAAGGTTTGCTACCCATAATATATCTCTGTGCTTCTTGGGCTATTTGCGCAGAAGTCTTGATAGGATTCTGACGCAGCCATGCTTCGAGTTCTGCTTTCTCAAAATAAAGCATCTTACCTTGTGGCTTATAATGAGGAATCAGATTGCCCGATGTGAGCTTGTAGAGATAACTCTTTGAGAGGTTAAGAAACTTGCTTGCTTCATCAAAGCTAAGCACATTTTTGTTTGTAAAGAGAAGTTGTTCGAGTTCGTAAACTCGTTCCTCTATGGTCTTTTCCATATTTTTTATTTGTTAGGTAAAACGATAGAGGGTACGCACCCTCGTTGCTGTTAACGAGGGCAAAATTAGAAACGATAAAAGTAAATGGCGTTGAGCAATGTTTGAGGTATCAACCTATGCTCAACCTTTTTTCAGTTGTTTGATGTAGTTATCAATGGTTTCCCATCCTTTCGGCTGCTTCATGTTGATTTGGTCTGTTGCGGTGGAAAGGTCGGTGCGTGTCAGTGGCGTATCTTTTGTTTTTCCCAAGACAAGTTCATTACGAGCAATCGCAGATTGCCATTCATCAGTAATGAACCCTCGAAGATTAAGACTTTGCATGAGATATGCCAGCTGGCGATTGTTGTTTGATTTCAAAACACCTTTTAGTTTACAAGCAAAAAAGTCTTTGAGTATCTTGGCAGATATGTGGGTCGTGAATAATTGGATTTCGTTGATGCAAGCGGTAAGAATCTCAATTTGCTCTTCTGTAAAATTAGATTGAAATTGATTTGTTTCTTTGCCAAGAATGACAGGTTTCTTT
This sequence comes from Segatella oulorum F0390, assembly GCF_000224615.1. NCBI lineage: Bacteria > Pseudomonadati > Bacteroidota > Bacteroidia > Bacteroidales > Prevotellaceae > Segatella > Segatella oulorum. The sequence continues at coordinate 217,854 of NZ_JH114217.1, read as the reverse complement.
TTCTGCCCACATGGTTCATCGTTTATCAAAATTGAAGAGAGAGGCTGAACGGTTTGTACCTCTGTCAATTCAATTCGTTCTATTTCTCCCATGAGATATTTTGCATAGCGTTCATATAGAATCGCATCGACAAGATACGAGAACATCGGCAGGACATCATTATATAAGGTGTGTGTCTCAATGTATTTCGCATATTCAAACGAAGATACAGAGAATGAGGCATATTTCTGTTTTTGTTCTTTGGTCAGTGATTCAAAGAAGGAGCTTTCCCACAAAAAGTCATCATCGTTGTAATACTCCTCTACACATGCAAGAGCAGGATAATTCAGATAAATGGAAGATAGTTCATCGGTTATTCGGATATATTCTTTTTGCAAAATCTCTTTGAACTGTATATTGTTGATGCAACCTTTCTTCCTCAGAATATTTCCAATGAGCACATTGTAGGTCTGAGTAATGCAATAGCTTAATATTCGTTGAATACTGTCAAGCTGTATCTTTAGATTGTCATTTTCCATTTTTGCAATTTTCTAAGATAGGTATTGTTTACAAAGATAGGGCATTCGTTGGAGAAAAAGCCAAGAAAGGGAAATAAACAGAATAAAAGGGAAGAGTTGTCGTTAATTAAATATAAATCTGAGTGGCGAAAAACTATAAAAGTATACCTTTCTCATTGTATTGTTATATAGTACACTTTTAGTACATGTTGAAAAAGAAAAATCCCTTGTAAGTCAAAGACTTACAAGGGATTTTAAGTACCCAGACCCGGGCTCGAACCGGGATGCCTTGCGGCACTGGTGTTTGAGACCAGCGCGTCTACCTATTCCGCCATCTGGGCTTTTCCCAAATCCGATGCAAAGGTACATATATTTTTTTAACTTGCAAAAGATTTCACATAAACTTACGAAAAATCTCATATATACTTGCGAAAGATTTCACATAAACTTACGAAAAATCTCATGTAGATGGGTAAAGGGCGTGCGATTGCGGTGTGAAAGATTTCACATAAAAGTACTTATTCGAATAAGATACGAGTAAAAGTTAAGTAAAAATTCGAGTAAAACCCGAATAAGATTCGGGTAAGATCCGAATGAAATTCGAATAAAATTGCAAGTAAGATGATGGATATTCATTAAAATTGCAGCTTTTTCTTGCACATATCAATTAAAATACTTATATTCGTTGGCAGCGTAACGTCTATGTCTGAAAGGGCAAAAGCCCACCACTACGACTGCAAAAGGTGGTAGAAGGCTGGAGAACAAAAGCGCTTCATGCCCCTATGCTCCATTCATGGCGCAGTAAAGGGAGGCAGAAATGCAAAGACAGCAGGCACCATCAGGCCTGGAATTAGGTTCTTCTCAGCACAAGAGGGGTTGGAAGGCAAGACTTCGAGCAAGTAATTACCCCCCCCCTTGGAACAGGATTGTCACACACTAAAATTGTTAAAACAAATGACAACAGCATTCAAATCAATGACACCACCAATAATTGTCACGCACTAAAATTGTTAAAACAAATGATAACAGCATTCAAATCAATGACACCACCAATAATTGTCACGCACTAAGGTTGTTAAAACAAATGATAACAGCATTCAAATCAATGACACTACCAATAATTGCCACGCACTAAGGTTGTTAAAACAAATGACAACAGCATTCAAATCAATGACACTACCAATAATTGTCACACGCTAAGGTTATTAAAACAAATGACAACATCATTTAATAAATCAATGACGCCACCCGTAATTGCCACACACCAAAATTGTTAAAACAAATGAAAACAGCATTTAAATCAATAACACCACCCGTAAATCGCGAACATTACTTCTGCGTTATCCTCGCAGGAGGAAAAGGAAGAAGGCTGTGGCCTTGCAGCCGTGAGCACCATCCTAAGCAGTTTGTTGATTTCTTTGGCACAGGAAAGACGCAGCTTCAACAAACCTATGACCGCATGAAGCGGATGCTTCCACAGGCCAATATCTACATCAACACAAACGAAAGCTATCGCCATTTGGTAGAAGAGCAACTGCCCGAAGTGGCACCAGATCACATCATGGCCGAACCTATCTATCGCAACACGGCACCCAGTGTGGCATGGGCAACCCATCGCATCGCACGTGTTTGTCCACAAGCCTGCCTGCTGATGGTGCCCGCCGACCAAACCGTTGTGCACGAAGACATCTTCGAAAAAGACGTGATGGAGGCCTTCGCGTTTGTCGAACAGCACGCCAGTCTGCTCACCATGGCCGTCAAACCCACGCGCCCCGAGCCTGGATATGGTTATATTCAGATGGGAGAACGCAGCAGTGTCGGTGATATTTACCAAGTAAAAACCTTCACCGAAAAACCCGATCGCGACTTTGCCCAGCTCTTTTTAGATAGCGGCGAATGGTTTTGGAACACGGGAATGTTTGTCTCTCGCCTATCCTTTTTACAAGAGAGTCTATCCAAACTCCTCCCACCCGTGCTGCGTGAGCTCGACGAAATGCACCCCCATTGGACGCTTGATGACGAAGAAAACTATGTGAAACAATATTTCTCGCGCTACCCCAACCTATCCATCGACTTTGGAATACTTGAAAAATCCGAACAAGTATATTTCAAGAATTGCACCTTCGGCTGGGCAGATTTAGGTACATGGCATGGCATCTACGAAGCCATCAGCGATGAAACGACGGACAACATCTGCCTCGATTCGGCTGTCATTTTCGACGAAGCCCACCACAACATCGTCAAACTGCCCCACCACCGTTTGGCCATTATCCACGGATTAGAAGACTATATTGTGGCCGAGGAAGACAATGTGCTACTCATTTGCAAAAAAGAAGATTCATCTTCGCGCATCCGAAAATACATCACCGAGGTGGAATTACAGAAAGGGAAAGACTTTGTATAGCACATGCACATTTAAAATCACACACAAAATAATTTACAAAAAGAGCAAGAAGAGCGCTATACTCCCATCCGTAACAAACGACATTGGCCGACATGCTTGCAGCCATCTTTTTTACAGGCAAGCCCCCTTGCGCCGCGCCCTCAAGCTAAAGCTGCCATAAACACATACATATTACCCACAAAAACGCGCCACTTTGCCACATAATTGCAATGCAATCATGCGGCAAAGTGGCGCATTTTGCTGCACTATTCCACAATAGAGAAATCCAATTGCCGTTTCTCTAAGTTCGCTCCTGCCACTTGAATCTCTATCGCATCGCCTAATTGATAGCGATGATGATGCCGCCTTCCGCGCAAACAGAAGTTGCGTTCGTCGAACTCATAATAATCATCGCTCAGGTCACGCATGGGAATCATGCCCTCACAATGGTTCTCATCAATCTCCGCATAGATGCCATAACTCGTAATTCCGCTGATATGTGCGGCAAACGTCTCGCCCACTTTATCGGCCATAAACTCTACCATCTTATATTTAATAGAGTCGCGTTCGGCATTCTGTGCCACCAATTCCATCTCCGAACAATGCTCACAAAGCTCCTCATAATGCTTCTCATTCGCACTTCTTCCACCTTGGGCATAGCGCGTAAGCAGGCGATGAACCATCGTGTCGGGGTATCTTCTAATCGGGCTTGTGAAATGCGTGTAATAGTCGAATGCCAAACCAAAGTGGCCAATATTGTGCACACTGTATTTCGCTTTCATCATGGCTCTGAGCGCAACCGTTTGAATCATCTTCGCTTCGGGTTTGCCTTCGGTCTCATCCATCAGCTTATTCAAGCTGCGAGCCATCGCTCCTTTTGTGCCTTCGGTTTTCACTTTGTAACCAAATTTCACAATAAATTGACGCAAGGTTTCCATCTTTTGCGGGTCAGGATTATCGTGCACACGATAGGGAAGCGTCTTTGCTTTCCGCCCTTTCTTGGCCTTTCCGATGCTCTCGGCCACGGTTTTGTTGGCCAACAGCATAAACTCTTCAATCAACTTGTTGGCATCGTGCGACCGTTTAAAATAGCAACGCGTGGGCTTTCCCTTTTCGTCAACATCGAAATGTAGTTCTTCGCGGTCAAACTTCACTGCGCCATGCTCAAAACGTTTCTTGCGCAATGCCTTGGCTAAACGGTCGAGTGTGATGAGCTGTTCCGCATTTTCGCCCTTGTATTTCCCATTCTTAGGCACAGGAGCAGGCTCACCCGTACCATCAACCACACCATTTTCTTCTAACAACTGCTGCACCTCCTCGTAGGCATAGCGGCGCTTGCTGCGAATGATAGTGTGCACAATGCGGTAGGTTTTCACATTGGCTTCGTCGTCAAGTGTGAAGATTACGCTATAAGCCAATTTGTCTTCGTCGGGACGCAGGGAGCAAATGAAGTTGCAAAGGCGCTCGGGAAGCATCGGAATGGTGCGGTCTACCAAATAAATACTCGTCGCACGCTTCACCGCTTCTTTATCAATCACGCTCCCTTCCGTCACGTAATGGCTCACATCGGCAATATGAACCCCCACCTGCCACAGCCCTTTGTCGAGCTTTTCGATGGAAAGGGCATCGTCAAAATCTTTCGCATCGTGGGGATCAATGGTGCAAGTGAACGCCGACCTAAAGTCGTCCCGCTCGGCAACATCCTGTGGTGTAATCTCTCCTGTTATCTTATTTGCAGCCTCTTCCACCGCTTTTGGGTAGACATAGGGCAGTCCATATTGTGCCAAAATGGTGTTCATCTCGGTGTCGTTATCGCCTGTCTGGCCAATCACATCCACCACTTCGCCCACCAAATTCTTGTGTTCTGCGTCGGGCCATTGCGTGATTTTCACAATCGCTTTGTCGTTGGTTTTTCCACCTTTCAGCTTGCGTTTCGGAATGATAATGTCGCTTGCAAAGATGTTTTCGGGCGTGATGAGATAGGCAAAGTCCTTGCCTACACGCAGTTTTCCTACGAACTGATCTTTCTTTCTCTGCAAGATTTCAATCACTTGTGCCTCCTTGATATGATGTTGTCGGCGCGCCATGAAACTCACTTTCACGCGATCTCCGTTGGTAGCCCACAACGAATTGCGTTCCGAAACGAAAATAGGAGTGCCGCCATCATCGGGCAAAAAAGCGTTCTTGCCATTTGCTTTGCGCAAGAATGTCCCCTCTTGCACCTGCCCTTTCGTGTTGAGTTTGTAGGAACTATCGGTCACTTTCACCAGAAAATCATCCCATGCCATCTCCTCAATCATGTCGATAGCCAACATTTTCAGGGGGTGCGTGTCGAGCTTCAACGCACGGAAAATCTCTTTAAAACTCAATGTTCTATCACCTTGCGAAGAGAAAAACGCCTGCAATCGTTCCTGCAACTGCTTTCTGCTCATGCGCTTTCCACCTTTTTTTCCTTTTCCCATATTTTGATTTTTTTGTTTCTTTTCTTCACACAAAGGAACAAAAAAGAAACGACAAAAACAATTTTTGCATCACCTTTTCCATGCTTTTTCCGTATATTTGTTCCCAAAAAGCCGGAAATTCCCCGGTTCATCACCTCTATCATCAAACAATATGACAACAGAATTTTCCCCCGAAGCGATTGCCGAATACAGGAAACAAGTGCGCGAATGTATGTTGCTGGCACGAAAACCCAATGGTGAACCTTGGTTAGATGAGAAAGAAGCCGACCAACGTCTGCGCACATTCACTGACGACGAACTGGCTTTCGGCATGCCATTCAATACGCCCGAAGAGATGGCTTCAGTGCTCATTGAAGGCTAAGCTTCAATCGGTGGTTCGAACATCTCCCACCTTATTAATATACATTCACCGGCATTGGTGAAAAAAGACACAAAAAAAATCGGCAGTAAATCACTCACTCCCGATTCCAACAGGTGAGCCATTCTCTGGCTCAACCTTCACTTTTATTCATCTAAAAACCTAAACCTTATAACTAAAAACCAAAAACCTAAATGTGTAATCCTTACTAAACAATCTTTTGCTCCTGAGAGCTTACCTATTGAGTCATGTCAAAATGCAGCCGCATTGCATAGCGGACTTGCGTGTTTCGACGATGCAAAAGTAGAACAATTCTCTCAATAGGCCACAAAAAGGCATAGACTATTTCATCGAAAGCGCCTATTTTTTGACATAAATCAAAACCACAGGCCACACCATAAGCATTTTATCCTGCATGGAATGAAAAACATATCGCTTTAGCTTCGCCTTTAAAACAGGATAGAAAGAGGGACAAAATTTTGAATAAAGCGTTTTTTTCGGTAAAAAGATTTGCACTGTAAGTAATTTTTATTACCTTTGCAACCGTTTGAGAAAACAATATATCTACAAGTTAATTTTTTTATCAAGTTAAATTATTAGTCGTGTAATCAACAAAAGAGGTTGTACATTTAGGGTAACATTTTTAGGAATTAAGCACTATACACCATATATATGTTAGAAGAAGAGGCCACTGCATGATGGCCGAAACCAAATAAAAATCCCAGCTATCCGCTATGCGAACAACTGGGATTTTTTGTTTCACTATCCCTGCATGGGTCACCATTTTAAGTGGAAAACAGGCGGTAAGCGGGGGCGCAACAAACTATTTCTGCGCCCACTTGACAGCATAATCACTGCTCTGTCGCAGCATTATAGCTTTCCAATCACCTTGGTTAGCTGCTCACCCAAGCCTATGGTGTAGCCTTGTGAAAGGAAAACTACACGGTTAAAGGTGTCGGCAATGATGAAGATGGGCAACTGATTGCGCTGCGCAAGCTTCATTTGTGTGGCGATTTCTTCGCGTATTGCACCCGTCTTATCGATGCCAAAGATGGTGTTTTGGGGCAGAAGTCCAAACTCATTCTTCTGTTGTTCAAACTTCTTTGCCGCTGCTTCGTCGGTGAATAGCAGCACAAAGGGGCGTCCCCATTGGTCTAATTTGGCTTTCATCTTGGCAATATCGTGCAACGCATGATTGGTAGGTTCCTGGCCAACGCCTAAGATTCCCAACACATAATAGCCGCGTCCCGTTTGACTCAAGATAGAAACTTCCTTGCCTTCGTGGCTGAAAAGGTTCTCGCTATTGAAGTTTCCAAACACTTTTACGCCCTCGTCTTGTTGCCGAACGATGAGCTTCACCTGCGTAGTGTCGCCCGCTTCGATGCGGAAGAACTGATTATGTGCCAGCACACTTCCATCGGCCATGCGCTGTCCTGATACCAAAAGATAAGTGCCTTCATCGAGGGTTGTGCCGTTTTTAAACACATTATGCCAGGAAATGCCGCCGCCCATATCCACTTGTCCTTCGTCGAAATTCATGAGATAGGTCTGTCCATTGATGATTTTACTAATCGTGAAATAGCTGTAATACTTCGGATCGTCCAAGAAAGGCACGGGCTTAAAATCGAGTTTCAGCGTCCCCGTCTTGGCCACTTGCTGCTCTTCGGCATCGAAATCAACATCCACCCACTGATGATCCTTCTTATATTGCACCTTCCACGACACGTAATCCATGCGTGCTTCGATGTTCAAGCTGCGCGCAACATCCACAAAAAAGATGTCGCGACTGCGCGAATCGGTGAGCCTACTCTCCCAAACACTGATGGGAGTTTGCGGAATACGCATGGCTCTTGTGTCGGGATTGAGCTTGATGTGCTGCCTAATCCACGCCACCAACTGCGCGGGATCATGTTGGAAACGCGCCACCTCTTCCGGCGTAAAGGCTTTCGTTTCGAAGAATTGTTTGAAGGGTTTGAGAATCATTTCATACTCCACCCGAGGCGAAAGTTGGTTGCTTTTGGCCTGCATGTTGTCGTCAAGAATGACCATTGGCATATCGCGCAGGTCCTTATCGGTGAGGGTATTGAGCAAATCGAGTGCCCGTTGCGACTGCTGAGCATACTTCTCTACGAAAGCTTTGATGGTTCTCCAGTTGCCGCGAGCCTTTATAATATAAGGTATAGCATCGGGGATGGGGAAGTTTTTCAGCGTCTCTGCCGTTGGAAACGTAGCCACATAGGCATTGCGCAGCGAGTCTTCGTAGGCCAAACGCACGGCATTTGCGACACGCAACGCCTCGGGAACATCGGGCAAAAGCGCCTGCTCCTTGGGCGGAACAATGTCCAAGTCTTGCGCCTGGGGCACGTGTTGCGCATCATAAGCGAGCTTGATGGTGAGCTGTTTATCTTTACCAAACGTCGCTTTCACATAGCCAAAACGTCCGTTTTTCGATGCCCACACCAACATATCTCCTTTGCCTGCCGAGAGAAAAGTCATGCCTTGTGCATTCGTATATTTCGATGCGGCAGTGTAATATTCGGCATAATTATAGATTTTGAAATCCACTTTCGCATCGGCTACGGCCTTTCCTTGGGGTGTAACCACACGGAAAGCAATCTTTCCCGTGCTGCCATAGTTGTCGATGAGGTTGATTTCGGTGAAGTTATTCGTGCGCAACATCACCTCTTCGGGACCATTATAGTCGCCAAAGGCACGGGTGTGCATGAGCATTGCGCGCGAGGCCGGGGCATTAAACCAACCCAAATTCAACACGGGTTCGGGCTCACAAGCGCCTAAGAAATACCATTTGCCGTCGGCCCAAGCCTCAACCCACGCATGATTATCGTCGGTATGTGCCCAGCGGGGCGTATAGACTTGCCGCGCAGGAATACCCACTGCGCGCAAAGCTGCCACGGTAAAGGTACTCTCTTCGCCGCAACGTCCGCGCGCAGTCATGATGGATTGCAACGGAGAAGAGGTGCGTCCGTCAGATGGTTCATAGGTGACTTTCTCGTGACACCAATGGTTTACCTCCAAAATGGCATCGCGCATCGACAGTCCTTTCACGCGCGGTTTCAACTCATTCAGGAAGATTGCGCGCGAACTATCTAAGGGTTCGTTGTTCACACGCATGGGCAACACGAAATGACGGAACAGCAGTTCGGGCACCTTTTTGCCCCAAGAAAACTCGCGCTGTGTGCGCAAAGCCGACCGCACATTGCCCAGATGATAGGCCGTGGGATAATCGGTTGCATCGGCCACAGGCATATAAGCATAGAGAAAGTGCAAGGCTTCTTGCTCTTGTGGCGTGGCATGCAGCCCGTCCAAACGATAGAATTTCTCGCCGATGAGTTTCATTTTTGCCTGAAAGGCCGCATCCACTTTGGCACGATAGGTGGCATCGGTGATGAAATGTTGCGCTGTTGCCAGCAAGGAAACAAGGCACAAGGCCAGCGTTAGTAGACTTTTTTTCATTGTTTTATTTTTATTGTTCTTACATTTTCTGTTGGTGAGAAAAGCCCCATCGGGGCAGCTTTCATTCGCCATCTGCCAGCAAAGCCGCAATGGTGTGGGCCACCCGGCGCGCCGTTGTCTGCATGATGCAATCCTCTTGTGCACCGGCTGCGCCCATGCTTACCGCCGCATTCAGCAGCTTTGCGCGCGAAGGTTGGGGCTCACGTGCCGAGAAATGAAAGGCCATGACCTGCGTTTCGCGCCTTATCTTGGCAATGTTTTGCTCGTTCACCCCACATCCGGCCATGATGATGATGCGCCCCTTTGCCCAAGCATGGAGTTGAGAGAGCAACGCAATGCCCTGCTCGGCGGTGGGTTGTTGCCCCGAGGTGAGCACGCGTTGAAAACCCAAATCGCAAATCTCTTCCAAGGCTTCCCGGGGCGAGCGACAGCGATCGAAGGCACGATGGAACGTCACCGAGAGGCCTTTTGCATGCGACAAGAGGAAACGATTGGCCTCCTTGTCAACGTCGCCTTCGGGCGTCAGGCAGCCAAAAACCACGCCGTCGACGCCTAATTGCCGGCAGATGTCGATGTCGATGGCCATGCGTTGCAGCTCATCGGGCGTGTAAACAAAATCCCCTCCCCTATTCCTGATGATGACATGCAGCCGCGTTGTGGTGAGCTTCTCGCGCGCCATCTTGATTTCTCCATACGAAGGTGTGGTGCCCCCTTCGGGTATTCCCATGCACAACTCCACGCGATCGGCACCGCCTTCCTGCGCAGCAAGACAGCTTTCCACGCTGTTGGCACAAATCTCTATTTCAACATCATTTCGTTTCATCGTTGGTTTCTACGGCTAAAATGGTAGCTTTTACGCGGTAAAAGCCTATGAATTATGCGCTAATTTGGTAGCTTTTTAATGATATTTTGTATGATATTGCAGGTCGACCTGTCGCTTAAGAACACCGAATAAAGGCCTTGAGGCTCTTGCGCTGGGTCGCCCATATAGGGGTCACCCGGCTGCCATTGCTCGTGTTTGGCTACGGCATCGCCACCCCAAGCCCAAAAGTTGCAGCCCGAGAAGCCACTGCCTTGTTTCGCCTTTTTGAGGAAATCGTCGAACACAAAGGCATAATAGGCATCGCGGTTGCGCGTGGTTGTCTTGGGCGAGAAAGCGTAACCGTCGCGCGGATAGCCAAACTCTTCGAGCACCATGGGCTTATGCAGCGCCTCACTAATGGCCAGATGGCGCGCAATGTAATCGATGGTGTAGGTCACAGCGCGCCGCAAATGCACATCCAATGAGTCGCGATGTGCCCATCCCCAGTTGGCAGGCCAGATGTGAATGTTGGTATAATCCACGTTGGGGTCGCTGCAAATGCGCCGCCAACAGTCTATATCCATCTCGCAGCCCACCTCACCTTCGGAGCCAATCGAAATTAAATGGTTCTTGTCTAAGCTGCGAATGAGCCACGAAGCCCTGCGCAACCACGCCTCGAAGGCGGGCAGAGCCTCACGCGAAAAGGCGCGTGGCTCGTTGCCAATTTGCCACGACATAATCGATGGTTCATCGCGATAACGGCGGCCGGTGTAGCGATTTTTGCGCGTGAGAATGAAGCGCACATAGTTGAAAAACAGTTGCTGCGCGCGCTCGTTGGTGGCAAACTGTGCCGAATAGCGCACGTAGTTTTGATAGCCTACGACGGCCGGTTGCACGGCTTTTCCTGCCCCTGCCTGCTCCAAATAGTAGCCATAACCGCCGCTCCACTCCCAAGAATTGTTGAGATAGAGCACGGCCAACATGCCCCGACGCTCCATTTCTTGCAACAGATAGTCCAACCCGTCGAGCACACTGTCATTATAAACGCCGGGCGCACGTTGCAAAGTGGGCGTCACTTTGGACTTAACACCCTCCTCACCATCGCTCCCCACGAGCACGCGGAGGTTGTTAATGCCCATGCGTTTGAGCCGATCTAACTCAAGACCTAAGCGTCTTCGGTTGCCACCTTTGCCCGGAGAGCCCAGAATAGCGCCATACCACAGGTTGGCTCCAACGAAATAATAGGGTTTATTGTGATACCAAAGGCGCCCATCTTTCACTTGCACAAAGGGCGATTGCGAGGCAGCCGAACAGCCGAGAGCCAGCAAAAGGGCTGCAAAACAGGTGCGTAATCGTTTCATTTTTCTGTCGTTTTATGCCGTCCCGAGGGCGGGAACGCTTATTTTTATCATTTTTATGGCTTCCCGGGGTCGGGAACATCCGTTTTCAAAAAAAATCGTTGTTCCCGAGGGCGGGAACGCTTGTTTTCGAGAAAAATCGTCGTTCCCGGGGGCGGGAGCCGTCATTTTTATCCAATTCAGCTGTTCCCGGGGGCGGGAACGCCTATTTTTTGGTTTCGCTGTCGCTTCATGGTTGGGGGGTTGGAAGCCCTGCAAAGATAAGGCTTTTTCGCAGATTTAAGCCATCAAAGCTCATAAATTCATGCTTTTTACCTAATATTAGGTATTGCAAGACCCATTTTCTCGCGTTACTTTTGCAGCCGATAACAGTATTGATTTAAAAGATTGTATTGAATATGAAACCATTTTTTATCAAATCCTTAGCATGCTTTGCGCTGCTCATGCCGCTGCAGATGCAGGCGCAACGCCATTTGCAAGACTCCACTTTCCAGCTTCACGATGTGGTGATTAGCACCACGCGCATGCCCGAAGCGAAACAAAATGCCGCTGCTTCGGTGACCATCATCAACCATCAACAGCTCGAAGCCGTGAGCAAAGTGGCGCCCGACATGTCGACACTGTTGGGGCTGCTTGCGCCGGGAATGGCACTCTCGAGCAACACAACCAGCTCGCGTTCGCAAACATTGCGCGGCCGAAGCGCACTGGTTCTCATCGATGGTATTCCGCAATCCACCCCGCTGCGCTCCACCGACCGCGACATCCGCACCATCGATGTGGCCGCCATCGACCATATTGAAATCGTAAAAGGGTCGACGGCACTCTATGGAAACGGCGCCATTGGTGGACTCATCAACATCATCACGAAGAAGAATTCGAGTGCAAAAACACTGGCAGGGCAAACCGCTATCGCCGGTTCAACCTACAACTTTTTCAGGCAAAGTAAGGGGCAAGGCTATCGGCTTAACCAGCAACTTTATGGCAAACTGCGCAACATGGACTATTTGGTGAGCGGAACTTTTGGCCGCACCGGCAGCAGCATCGACGGCGATGGACAGTTCATTTCGCCGCGCTATGGCCTTGGAGATACCTACACCAGCAATGCCTTAGTGACGCTCGGTTATCAGCTTTCGCCTAAGAATCGCATGGAACTGATGTACAATTTCTATCGCAGTTTGCAAGACACGCCGCTCATTCCCAAAGGCGGAAAATACCTCAAAAGCCCTGCCATCGGCGTCATTGGCAACCGCGATCCGCAGGCTGTTGACGAGGGAACGCGCTACAATCACAACGGCTATTTGAAATTTACTTCAAAGCAGATTTTCGCACATACCGATTTAGAAGCATCCGTTTTTGGTTCAAGTCTCTACACCATCTTCGATTTCCGACGCGCCAATCCCGCCCAACCGCGTTGGGAAGAAACCAGTGGACAGTCGGCCATCAAAGACCGCAAGTTGGGGCTTCGCGCGCAGTTCAACACGCATTTGGTGTTCTCCGAGCAGGCATTCACCCACATTCTCTATGGCTACGATTACTTGTTTAACAAAACAGCCCAGCCGCTTGTCGACGGACGTTATTGGATGCCTTGGCTCACAAGCGACACACATGCGCCCTTCATTCAAACCAAAACAACGCTTTTTCAGTGGCTCAACGTGAAAATAGGTGCACGCTATGACGCCATCAACGTGCATGTGCCCGACTATCAAGTGCTGCGCAATCGCCTCTCCGACCCATTGGTTAGCGTGAAAGGTGGGCATCTCAACTACAACAATCTCTCGTTCAACGCGGGATTGTCGTTCAACAAATACCGCGCATTTCAACCCTTCGTGGCCTATTCGCAAGGCTTCTCTATCTTCGATTTAGGCCGCACCCTGCGCGCCGCCAAGGCCGATGTGCTGGGCCATATCGCCACCGAACCGGTTAAAACCAACAACTATGAACTGGGCGTTTATTCGGTTCCGTGCAGTTGGTTGCAACTCAATGCCTCGTTCTTCTACACCTATGCCAAGCTCGGCAGCGACCTGAAAATCGACCATGGCTTTTGGGTTGTCAACCGAAGTCCGCAGAAAGTATATGGCATGGAGTTGGATGCCGATGCGCAAATTCTGCCCAATCTCAAAGCCGGAGCCAACTTTTCGTGGTTTGAAGGAAAGCTCAAATCCAACGGAACCAGCTGGGATCACTACATGTCCAACGTGTCTATCCCGGCCGCAAAGCTCAGCATGTATGCGCAATATCAGCCCATCAAGCACACCTATTTGCAATTACAATATCTGCACACGGGCAAACGTCACCGCTTTTCCCCCGATGCTTCGGGCAACTATGCAGAGGGCGAGGGCATTGTTAATCGCATCAATCTGCTCAATCTCACGGCGGGCGTTGACGTGAAGCAATGGAACTTCGTGTTAGGTGTTTCCAATCTTTTGAACTACACCTACTACACACCTTCCTCAATGCTCATGGCACGCAACGCCGAATATGCACATGCCGACGGGCGCAACATCACGCTTACGGCCACCTTTAAATATTAAGCAGGTGCCTTTGCTTCGCAAGTCTCAAAACAAATAACGCTGAATGCTTGCGGAGCTTCGGCAAACGATAAAACAAACATTTTAGCGCTTGCGGAGTTTCCGCAAATAGTAAAACAAACATTTTAGTGCTTGCGGAGCTTCCGCAAATAGCAAAACAAACTTTTTGGTGCTTGCGGAGCTTCCGCAAATAGCAAAACAAATATTTTAGCGCTTGCGGAGCTTCCGCAAATGACAAAACAAACTTTTTGGTGCTTGCGGAGCTTCCGCAAGCACTAAAACTTTGCATGGGAAGGTGGCGCGGGCGAACTTCTCTTGCAAATCAATCGGCAATTCAATAATTCTTTGTAAATTCGCGGTCGATGGAAGATGAAATTTACATGCGGCGCTGTTTGCAGTTAGCCCAAAACGGGAAACAGTTGGCAAAGCCCAACCCTATGGTGGGTGCGGTGATTGTTTCTCACGGCAGAATCATCGGCGAAGGCTATCATGTGCGGTGCGGTGAAGGCCATGCCGAGGTCAATGCCTTTGCACATGTGCGGCCCGAGGATGAGCCTTTGCTCGGCGATGCCACCCTCTATGTGTCGTTAGAGCCCTGTTCACACCATGGCAAAACGCCGCCTTGTGCCGACCTCATCGTGCGCAAAGGTGTGAAGCGATGCGTCATTGGCTGCGTCGATCCGTTTGCAAAAGTCCACGGACGAGGCATTCAACGGCTGCGCGAGGCGGGCATTGCGGTGACCGTGGGCGTGCTGGAAGCCGAATGTCGCGCACTCAATCGCCGCTTCATCACTTGCAACACCGAGCATCGTCCCTACCTCATTTTGAAATGGGCGCAAACGCAAAATGGCTTCATCAGCGACGCTTCGGGGCAGCCTTTGTCGCTCTCCACGCCCGTAACGCGGCGGCTGGTGCATCAACTGCGCGCCGAATGTGATGCCATTCTCGTGGGGCACACCACCTTTTCAACCGACCATCCACAACTCAACACGCGCCATTGGAGCGGCACTTCGCCCCAACGCATCGTGCTGTCGCGCACATTAGCGGCGCAAAACGCGACGCTTCCGGGATGGCGTGTGGCCGGCAACATCGACGAGTTGCTGCCCCAACTTCATGCCGAGCACTGCCAATCGCTGCTCGTTGAAGGCGGAACGGCCACGCTCAACAGTTTTCTTGCGCGCGGCTTGTGGGACGAAGTGCGCATCGAAACGGCACCCATCCTGATCAAAGGGGGCACGCCCGCACCCACAATGCCCACCGATTTTTGCAGCGAACAGCACCAAATCATCGACGGAAACACCATCACCACGTTATGCAAATCATTCTCACTTCAGCCAAAATCATGAACGCTGCGGCCGATGTCGCCGTGCCCTTTGCCACGCAACCTGCGTTTGAAACCGAGGCCAACGAGCTGGCTTTGTCGATCGCTTCATGGTCGGTGGCCGAGCTAATGCAGGCGTTTCAATGCAGCGAAAGCCTGGCGCACGACAATCAACAGCGCTTTCAAAGTTTCTTCAACGCAGCCGAAAAGCTGCCCGCCATCTTGGCTTATCATGGCGAAGCCTATAAACATTTGCGCGCCGAAACGTTCACTTCGGCGCAGTTTCAGCTGGCCCAACGCCACCTTTTCATCACCTCTTTTCTCTATGGTTTGCTGCGCCCTTTAGACCTCATCCATCCTTATCGCATGGAAGGTAACGTGCGTTTGCCCGCCACACAAGGGCAAACACTTTTTGCCTTTTGGCGCGAACGGCTCACCGATATGCTCATTCGTGCCGTGCAAGCCGACGATGGTGTGCTGGTGCATTTGGCCTCAGCCGAATACGAACACCTGTTCGATTGGCGGCGCGTGCAGCGTGAAGTGCGTGTGGTGCAGCCGCTGTTCTATGTTGAAAAGGGTGATAATATGCGCGTCATGCCCTTGTATGCCAAGCGTTGTCGTGGAGCAATGACGCGCCAAATCCTTCAAAAGGGTTGGCAACAGCCCGCCGATTTGCCGCAATTCGCCTACGAAGGTTTTGCGTTTGCGCCCCATTATGGCGACGAAAACCATCCCCATTTTATTTGGAAACAAGGATAATCTCCCTACGGAATTACACCTTATATATATGATAACCCATTAAATGAAAGGAACAAAAAATGGAAATTGGACAAAAACTACCCGAGATTCTTGGCACCGACCAAGACGGAAAAGAATGGCATCTCAGCGATTTCGCCGGTAAAAAGCTCGTGCTCTACATCTATCCGCGCGACGCAACGCCGGGCTGTACGAGCGAGGCTTGCAACCTCAGAGACAACTATGAGCGCTTTCTTGCGCAAGGTTATGCCGTCATAGGTTGCAGCACACAGGATGCCAAGTCGCACAAAAAGTTTATCGAAAAACATCAGTTGCCGTTCCCATTGATTGCCGATACCGACCTGAAGTTGGTGCAGGCGCTCGGCGTTTATGGCGAGAAGAAGATGGCGGGCCGCACGTATATGGGCGTTTTCCGCACCACCTTCATCACCGATGAAGCGGGCGTCGTGACGCAAATCTTTGGTCCTAAGCAAATCAAAGTGAAGGAACATGCCGAGCAGATTTTATAGTCTGCTCGCGCAAAGGTAATGGCGTAACATGCAATGCGAATCGGTTTGAGGTGCCTTTTAAAGAAGAAAGGCCAACACTCGCACGTATAGAACGAACAAAACGCCCCAACACAAAGGATGTGTTGGGGCGTTTTACGTGATAAAAGCACGCTAAAGCCATCAAAACAAAACCTTATATTTTGTCAGCAGCTGTGCTGATGCGTTCGGCAAGATCTTTGAGAGCATTGCGCAATGCAACCTTTTCAGTCTCCGTAAAACCACCTTCATTGCCTTTACTATTGTATCCATCTAACTTTTGATGCAGCCATGAACGGCTACGACCAAAGTAATTTGTAGACAAACGTGCCCACGAAATATCAAGCAAAATATCACTAAGTGTTTGCTTCATTGTTGTGCGTGTCGCTGTTGTTACCGTCTCCATATTCTATCGATTTTAAATAGAATGTAAATCTTTATCGTTGGTGAAAGTCTTTATTTCCATGGCACGATGCGCACAATCTTGGGTTCCTCGTCCTCCTTAAAGGGGGTGGATTCATAGCGAAGGGCAACGGTGTCGGCTGCATTTTTCGAGAAAGCGTAGGTCATTTTCGTCCATGGGTCTTCATCGTTATCTTCGAAGTTCTGCGTTTTGCGCACCCGTTCGACATCTTGCAACGGCCGTCCAAACAGCACTTCCTCGTCACCTCGCACACCTTTCTTGCGCATTTCATCGATCACTTCCTTCGTGAAATAGGACGAAAGCAAAGGCTCAAGTTCGGCGAAGGTAGCTTTATAATTGATTTTTTCGTGGAAATAGATGGCAAACATCTCGCTCAACCGCGTCAGCAGATAACCGATATCGGCACGGTCATCACCCTCAACATTATAGAGTTTGGGCTTCCCTTGTGCCGGAACACAATAGACGAAGTTGAAAAAGCCACAAGCCTCAGGCACATCGTCCGTGAAGTTAAAATAAACCGCTGAGGGCGAAACATGGAGCAATTCAAACGTTGACAGCACATAGTCGCGCGGCTTTCCAGAGAGCATGCGGCTCGAAATCTCTTTGTTTTTCAGCACCACCCGACCGCGATAACGTAGCGTGAGAAACACCGAATTATTCAATTCATAGTCGTCGGGCGAGTATTTAATCTTGTAACGATTAGGCTTCTTGATGCCATAGATTTGCCAATCGCCCACCAACGTGTCGATCACTTCGGTCGAACTGATTATCACGCGCGACGTATCGTCTCCTACTACGGTGTCAATCTCTTCTTCTACGGTGTTGTTTTCCACTTCTGTTGCGCCCGTTCGCGCGTCACAAACACGGTTGTTGCGGTGGGTTTGCCACGAAACAAGCCCGAAAACAACCATCAACATCACCCATCCTAAAATCGTTGTCTGCTTCATATCACTGCTGTTTTGCTTACAAAATTACAGAAAAACCCAAGTCGCATTTAGTGTATTGATGTCGAATCTACAGGATGTACGGCTTGGCTTTCGTGTATGGTTTCTATCACAGCTTTTGTCTTTGTCCGCAAACCACTTTCCGTAGTAAAGCCAAAGATAAAAACAATCACCAGGAGAATAGAGAATAAAAAAGAACTTGCAATGTTCAACCCAATCGTTTTCCAATTGGATATAGCATGTTTTTCCACAACCTTTTCCACATCATCCGTATGCCGTTTCACCACACTGTCAATAGACTTTTGAAAATCAATATCGATTCTTAACAGTTCATCTTGAACGGCTGCCGCAACATTTTCAGATAAGATTGCACGGGCACTCTCCCGATATTTCTTTAGTTGGCTGGGGGTAACAGACGACATAATGAAATATTCGAAGTCGCTATCCTCAGGACATTTTCCCTTCTTACGCTTAAAATCTTCTATGAATTCTATCTTGTGTTGCTTATAAATGCTATAAGCCAACATACCTATCACATCGTCTTTCCCCGTGATAAGTTTGTCGTAAATAGAATAGAAAGGTTGTTCTGCCATTATTTCTTTCCATTAACAATACGTGCATACGACTCGTTTGCACGCTGCGCAATGGTAGCATGTGACATCACAACTCGCCGCATACCAATAGGCGAACGGTAGCTGAATGATACAGAATTGCGGTCTGTAACAATTCCTCTCTGCGTTTTTACATCGTTTGTCATAAGCTTTAATCGATTAATGCATTCCACATAGAACACGTTGCAAATATAAACATTTTCAATGAATGGACAAGCGGTCTACTCCTGAAATAATACAAAAAAATAGCAATATTCGCCCTCGCCCACACCTTTATAAGATAAAAATTTGCAGGTTTGCAAGTGTTTCTCGCTGATTTCCCATGCGAAAGCTGTATATTTGCAGGCAAAAAGACAACGATAACAATGCAGCAAATCATTACTCATTTCACCGACGACGACCTCTATAAGTTCACCATGTGTTGTGCCGTCATCGACAACTACCCGCGTGCGCAGGTGCAATACCAGTTTGTCGACCGCAGCAACCGGGTTTATCCCGCTGGTTTTGCCGATGCCTTGCGCCAGCAAATCAAAGCGTTAGAACAGGTGGTTATCACCGATGAGGAGGTGGATTTCATGAAAAGGCAATGCCCCTACATGCCCCATTGGTTCTTTCAATATCTCAAAGGCTTTCGCTTTTCGAGCGACTGGACGAAAGTTTGGCAAACCGATGAAGGCCATTTGCACGTGGAATTTGAAGGCTCTTGGAGCGACACCATCCTGTTAGAAGTAAAGGTGCTGGCCATCATCTCTGAGCTATACTATTGCATGACGGGCCAAATCGAGCAATTAGACTACGAGGCTTTATACACCAAGACGCGCCTGAAGGCCGACCGTTTGCTCGCAGCAGGTTGTGTGTTTTCAGACTTTGGCACGCGCCGTCGCGCATCGTTTACCGCCGAAGACACGGTGGTTCGCGCCCTTAAAGACAGCGCTTCGAGCCGCGAATGGGCGGGGCGTTTGGCCGGAACGAGCAACATCTACATTGCCATGCAGCACGATTTGAAGCCCGTGGGCACCATGGCTCATGAGTTTATCTGCGCCATCGGCGGCATGTTTGGTCCGCAAATGGCCAATCACATCGCTATGAATGCGTGGCGCAACACCTTTCGTGGCGCCTTAGGCACCTATCTCTACGACTCGTTTGGCTGGGACATTTTCGCCCTAAACTTCTCAGAAGACTTTGCCAACCTGTTCAAAGGGTTGCGCATTGACTCGGGCGATAACCGCGAACAGCTACAGAGAATTGTTGAGAAATACCGGTCGTTGGGCATCGATTCGCGCACGAAGCAGGTGTTGTTCTCCAACGCTTTAGACACCGATCGCGCCATTGAAATTCAGCAATATGCGCAGGCCGTTTGCCAACCCTCGTTTGGTATCGGCACCCATTTCACCAACGATTTCGCAGGAATCGAGCCCCTCAATATCGTCATTAAGTTGGTTGCGGCGAAGATTACCGAGAGTTGGCCCTACTATAACGACACGTGTAAGCTGTCGGAAGACCTCGGAAAACACACGGGGAAGCCCGAAGTGATTGCCCGTTTCATGCAGGCCTTGCACATGAAGGGGCATGAAGCGTGAGCCTATCGCAACTGCAAAACAACGGAAAGCAAGATGGATGTTCTGCCGAGAACGCCCTGCAAAGGGGTTTCTCGGCAGAACTTTTTTCAACATATAAAAGCTATTCGCATAAGTGATTGGCATTTCAAAGGGGTTTCTCGGCAGAACTTTTTTCAGAACTTAAAAGCCACTCGCCCGCGGAAAGCGCGCACCCAAAACACAACGTCCCTTGCCCTCGTCCGCGCAAGTCCTTGCGATCCCCACACCATCGCTATCTTTCGATGTTGCTCCTGCTACCACATTGTGGAGCACTTTGCACCCTTCAATGTAACAAAATAGGCTTCTTTACCCAACAATCTCTATCATATTGTGAGGCAATCTCAACCATTTTAGGAGACAATCTGTTGCATTTTTCTTGTTTTAAAGATTATTAACTGCTAAAATTTACACTTTCTTCATATTTTTTTCTAAATTTGTTGTGACCTTTTGTTACGGGGAAAACTACAACCTTTTACCGTAACCTTAGTGCAAGGCAAGCTGCAATGTGTGTTGAAGGCATAGCCCCAAGACCCATAAAATAAACTCAAACCAGGGTTTCACTATTGCAAACATCACACCATCGCAGTCCATACGTGCAATCGTTAACAAACCAAGCATACCTATGATTAAATTTTATTCGCTTGCAGCCGTGCTGGCTTTGGCTGTAGATTGGCCAGCATCAGCCACAGGATTACCTCCTGCCAAGGCTAACTTAAACAGTAATTTGCGTCTTGAAACGCAACAGCAACAAACGCTTTCGGGCACAGTTACCGACACCAATGGCGAGCCAATTATCGGTGCCAGCATATTGGTGAAGGGCACTAACAGTGGTACCATCACCGACTTAAACGGCCATTTCCAGCTCAATGTGCGGCCGGGTGCCACCCTCGTCATCTCGTATATTGGCTATAAAAAGGTCGAAGTGGCGGCCCAAGCCAATATGAAGGTGAGCTTAGCAGAGAACAATCGTGAGCTCAACGAGGTGGTTGTCGTGGGTTATGGCACCCAAAAGAAGGTGAACCTCACGGGAGCTGTGGCCAATGTTGATGTCGACAAAGCCATCGCCAGCCGTCCGATTACCGATGTGGGCAAGGCACTTCAGGGCATCACTCCGGGCTTAACCATCAACAACCGCATTGGTGGTGTGGGCACAGAAAGCACCATTCGTTTGCGCGGAAGTGTGGGTTCGCTCAGTGCAGCGAGTGGAACCAAGCCACTGATTTTGGTCGATAACGTGGAAGTACCGAGTCTGAACCTGGTCAATCCCGACGACATCGAGACCATTTCGGTGCTGAAAGATGCTTCTTCGGCCTCTATTTATGGTACGAGAGCCGCATGGGGTGTGATTCTTATCACCACCAAGCAAGGGGCAAACAACGACCGCGTGCGCGTGTCTTATTCGAACAACTTTGCATGGAACACGCCCACAAAGATGCCCAAATTGGCTACGGCTTCGGACAATGTTGACTTCATTTGGCAAATCATGCAACGCCAAGGTCTCACCCAAAAGAGTAATATCGGCTACATGATTGACCAGTATGCTATTGAGAAAATCAAAGAGTGGGAGCACAATTATGGCGGCATGTCACAGGCCGATTTGGGCGATATGCAGGCAGGAAGAGACTTTGAAGTGCGCAACGGAAAGACCTATTTCTTCCGCTCTTTCGACCCCATTAAAGAGTTTACATGCAAATGGACGCCGCAACAAAACCACAATCTTTCGGTGACAGGCGGCAACCGCACCACCACATATAACATTAGTTTGAGCTATCTTTCGCAAAAAGGTGTGATGAAGTTCAACACCGATAAGTATGACCGCTACACGCTTCACTCCAACATTACCACCAACATCACCAAATGGTGGCGCGTGAGAAGCAACATCTTGTTTACGCGTTCGGTCAACGATCAGCCCTATCGTTTCACGTCAGGGCAATTTGATGCGTGGTTCTATTTGCTGCGTTGGCCACGCTGGTACCCCTATGCTGACTACGAAGGCAAGCCCTTCCGCTCGGCAGTTACCGACATTAAGGCCGGCAATCGCGAGAGCCTCACGTCGACTTATCTGCGTGCCAACCTCGGAACAGAGCTTAATCCGCTGAAAAATATGACCGTCAATTTCGACTATACCTTCGGCTATGTCAACGATGCTACGAAGCGAAACGGCGGCAGAGTGACGGCCTACGACATGTTTGCCACAGCGCCTTTCAGCAACTATAAGGACTTGTATGGCAGCACACACGACCGCGTCATTCAGCAAAGCAGCTACACCTTGCAAAACATTTTCAAGGCCTATGCCACCTATAAGTTTGCACTTCAAGAGAAGCACGACTTCAAATTCATGGCCGGTTTCGATGCCGAAACGCGCGAAGCATTGGGACATTACTCCGAAAGGCGTGGGCTGATTAGCCTAAATATGCCCGAGATTGCCTTGACAACGGGCGACCAATACTCCTCCAGCACGTGGGGTTCGTTCCACAATGACTTTGCTGCTGCGGGCTTCTTTGGGCGCATCAACTACGATTTCCTGCAACGCTATCTCTTTGAATTTAACGCCCGTTATGACGGTTCTTCGCGTTTCCCACAAGGCAAGAAATGGGCGTTCTTCCCATCTTTCTCGGCCGGTTGGCGCACATCCGAAGAGAAATTCATGGATTGGGCACGCCCCTCTTTAAGCAATTTAAAGCTGCGTGCCTCTTGGGGAACTATCGGAAACCAAGATGTTGCAGCCAACTCTTTCATCTCAACCATGGCAGCTAATCCCTCAGGATGGGTCATTGGCGGCAAGGAAATCACCTCGTTGGGCACACCATCGGTTATCTCTCCGGCCCTCACTTGGGAGCGTGTAACGACGTTTGACGTAGGTCTTGATGCGGGATTGCTGAATAACGAGCTCACATTCACTTTCGATTGGTATCGCCGCATCACGTCAAACATGCACACAGCCGGTGAGGCTTTGCCCGCAACATTTGGTGCCAAGGTGCCCAAAGTGAACTATGGCGAACTCACAGGAACAGGCTTTGAGGTTGGCGTAAACTATCAACACCGCTTCAACAACGGTTTAGGTGTGTCGGCCGGTGCATCACTTTCCCATGTAACCGAGAAGATTACGAAGTATAATAAGGAAGATCGTAACATCTATGGCAACTACGAAGGTAAGCGATTGGGTGAGATTTGGGGCTACGAAACCGACCGTCTTTTCCAGGCAGATGACTTTAAACCCGACGGAACACTGAAAGATGGCATCGCCAGTCAGGCACTCTACGAGAGTGGAACATTCAAGTTTGGCCCCGGAGATGTGAAGTATAAGGATTTAAATGGCGATGGAAAGATTACCTATGGCAACAACACTGTTGAGAATCATGGCGACTTAAAAGTCATCGGAAACGCCTTGCCTAACTTCGAATACAGCTTCAACTTGGGCTGCTCTTACAAGGGATTCGATTTCAATACCTTCTTCCAAGGGGTGGGAAAACGCGACCTTTGGGTAGGTGGTGCCGTGGCTATTCCCAGTGGAGGATCAGGCTTTATGGATGCAGTCTACGCACATCAAATGGACTATTGGACGCCATCCAACACCAATGCCTTCTATCCTCGTCCCACAGACATGTCATGGGTGGACAATGGACGTAACTTTTTAACGCAAACCCGCTATCTCTGTAATATGGCTTATCTGCGCTGTAAGAACCTCACGGTGGGCTATACGCTACCCGATTTCGTGATGAAGAAGATTGCTTTGCAAAGCATCCGCGTATATTTCAGCGCCGAAAACCTGTTTGAATTCGACCACATGAAGGTTCCTATTGACCCCGAAAGCACGCAATATAAATCGGGATTTGGCGACAGTCGGTGGTCGTTTGGACGCAGTTATCCCTACATGCGCACGCTTTCTTTTGGCGTTCAAGCCGTGTTCTAACCCTTAAAATGAAACAACGTTATGAAAACAGCATTTTATTTTGTAATCGCCTCCGCCCTGACGCTTACGGCTTGTAATGATTTTCTCACACGCGATCCGTTAGATGAGATTGCCGATAAGCCCGAGTTTTGGGACGTAGAGTCAAATATCCGTACCGCCGTTTACGACGAATACACCACCTATTTCCCCGGTTATCGCAATCATTGGAATCGCGCAGACTGGTTCTCACAGACCAATATTGCCGACTGGACCGATGACAATGCACAGCAAAAGGCAACATTTTTCACGAAGGTTGCCCCGGCATCTACCTCGGCATCGAGTTGGGATTTCAGCGATGTGCGCGTCATCAACATGCTCATCAATCGCATCAACAGTGCCAACCTGAGCAGCGAAGCCAAGGAACATTGGCTGGGAGTAGCGCGGTTCTTGCGCGCCATGGAGTATGCCAAGTTGGTGAGTCGCTTTGGCGATGTGCCCTATTATGAAGAAGTTTTGGGCAACACCGACTATACAGCGCTTTATCGTCCGCGCGAAAATCGTGTAACGGTGATGAACAAAGTGTTGGACGATCTCAACTATGCCACCCAGCACATCCGCACTTCAGACGGTGAAAAGGGGCTCAACATCACGCGCGATGTGGCGTTGGCCTATGCCTCACGCATCATGCTTTTCGAGGGCACTTGGCAGAAATATCGCGAGAACAACACCGCCAATGCGAAACATTTCTTGCAGGCAGCCAAAGACTTTGCCACCACTTTGATGAGTGAAAACCATTACTCATTGTGCGCAAACTACAAGGATCTCACCACGTCTGAAGACTTAGCCGGTAACCCCGAAGTGATACTTTACCGTTCGTATGTAGAGGGAGTTGTGATGCATAGCCTCATGACTTTCCAAAATACAGAGGTAGAAATCGACAGTCCTTCGAAGTCATTGGTCGAGAGTTACCTCACCAAGAACGGGCTACCCATTCATCAAGCGGGCAACACCCAATATCAAGGCGACCATACTTTCGCTGCCGAAATGACCGACCGCGACCCGCGTTTGGCTGCAACCATCAGAACTTCGGGCCTCTCTTTAACCGGTATCGACGAGGTTTGGGCCATCTCCGGCTACTTTGGCAATCGTTTTGTCAACCCCAACCTCATCGACAAGCCCGGTGGAAGCAGTTACACCTGCATCACCGACGCACCCGTGATGAAGCTCAACGAAGTGCTGATGAACTACATAGAAGCGGCTGCCGAACTGGCCGACATGGGCGCTTACACCCTCACTCAGGCCGATTTCGACAAGACCATCAACACCATTCGTGACCGACCCAGCACACAAATGCCGCATCTTATCTTGGCAGGTAGCAACCTACAAGTGAATGGTGTGACCATCAACGACCCCGAACGCGATGCCGATGTGACGCCCATCATTTGGGAAATCCGCCGCGAACGCCGCACCGAATTGGTCTACGAGGGCATTCGTTTCAACGACCTTCGCCGTTGGAGCAAGCTCCATTATGCCGACATGGTGCGCAATCCCAAGGCCAATCGCGGTGCTTATCTCGACAAGACAGCCTTTGTCGCACAGTATAATGCCACCCACACCACGCCCATTACCGTTGAAACACTGAAAGGCGTGAAGATTGAAGGAGGCGGAACGGCAGGCTATATCCAACCCATTACCAACACGGCTCTGATGCGAACGATGGCCGAAAAGGATTACCTTTATCCGCTACCGCAAGACCAAATCACGCTTTATAAGAGCCGCGGATATGAACTTCCGCAAAATCCCGGATGGTAAAAGAGACTTGTTGTGGCACGGCGCAGTGTGCTAACGCTGCGCAACCACACTTGTTTGCCCAATGAAAAGGGTTTCATTTTTTTCCTCCAAAGCAACGTTTCCTGTTGCTTTGGAGGTTTTCGTTTGCCCTTTCCCTCCCATGCCTGTTGCCGACAATCCGGCCATTGCACCGCCAACCCATACAAAAACACATGCTTTTATTGCGCAATCTACATGCAATTACCCTCCAATCTGCATGCTTTTGCCGCACAATCTGCATGCTTTTCCCGCGCAATTTCTCACGATATTTAAAGGCTTTTGTGGGCGAATGTGCGAAAATATCTGTAATTTTGCGGCATGATGAAGTGGAACATCCTTTGGTTGTTGATGCTCACTGTTGCGGGGCAGCAGGCGAAAGCGCAGGTGAAAGACGAGAAAGGGGCGGCGCATGCGGTGGCTCCCGAGGATCGACCTGTCGACATGGACGACCCCACTTTCGTGCCAATGGTGCGGGTGGGCAAGGTGCTTTTGGGCAGAGACTCCGTGCAATATGTCGAGCTCAACAACATCTATGTTTATCCACAGCCCACGTTTCAAAACGAAGAGCAGCGGCAGGCCTACAACCGTTTGGTGTATAACGTGAAGAAGGTGCTGCCCATTGCCAAAGAGGTGAACCGCATTATTGTGGAGACCTACGACTACATTCAGACGCTGCCCAACAAGAAAGCCAAGGACAAGCATTTGGCCTATGTGGAGAAAAGCATCAAGGAGGAGTATTCGCCACGCATGAAAAAGCTCACTTATCAGCAGGGAAAGCTGCTCATCAAGTTGGTTTATCGAGAGACAGGCAACTCGGCTTATGGCACGTTGCAGGCCGTTTTAGGTCCCGTGCGTGCGGGCTTTTGGCAGGCTTTTGCATGGACTTTCGGTGCGAGTTTGGCCAAGAAATACGACCCCACGGGCGTGGATCGCCTCACCGAACGCGTGGTGTTGATGGTGGAAGCGGGGCAGTTGTAACAACGAACGTATGAAGAAGACAATGAAAATAGCAATGGGAGTGATGGTCGCCGCAGTGGTTTTGGGTGGTCTGCGCTGGTATAAAACGCATCAAACGGCATCGGCTGATGTGGAAGAGACGGCCGAAGTGGAGAAATTTTCGCCCGTGGGTCCCACGTTTAATGCCGACAGTGCCTATGCGTTTACGGCGGCACAATGTGCTTTTGGCCCACGCGATATGAACAGCAATGGTCACGACCGCTGCGAAAAGTGGATTGTGGCGCAGTTCGAACGCTATGGCTGTACGGTGGAAACGCAGAAAGCTGTGCTCAAAGGTTATGACGGAACGCCACTTCGCAGCACGAATATCATCGCCCACATTCATCCCAAAGCCAAGACGAGATTGCTGTTTTGCGCCCATTGGGACAGCCGTCCTTGGGCCGATAACGACCCCGACAGCACGCAATGGCGCAAGCCTATCTTGGCAGCTAACGATGCAGCCAGTGGCGTAGCCGTGATGCTTGAGTTGGCCAGAACCATTCAACAAGATGGCAAGCTCAACACCAATGTGGGCATAGATTTCGTTTGTTTCGATGCCGAAGATTGGGGAACGCCGCAGTGGTCGTCGCAACCCGACAACGAGTCGACGTGGGCTTTGGGCGCACAATATTGGGCCAGTCATTATGATGCCGCGGTGAAGCCGCGCTTTGGTGTGCTGCTTGACATGGTAGGTGGCATGGGAGCGCAGTTCTATCGCGAGTTGAAATCGCTGGAATATGCCCCCGACGTGGTGAAAAAAGTGTGGCGTGCGGCTCGGCAAGTGGGCTTTGGCTCGTTCTTTCTCAAGCAAGATGGTGGCGGCATTATCGACGATCACGTGCCCGTAAATGAATTGGCGGGCATTCCAACGATTGACATTATTCCGTTTTATCCCGATTGTCGGCAGAGTAGTTTCGGCCCCACTTGGCACACAATGGCCGACAACATGGCGAATATCGACAAGCAAACGCTGCGTGCAGTGGGGCAAACCATGGTGCAGGTGATTTATTCTGAACAGCCATAGTAGAGGTTTTTTGCACATGGGAAGAAACAAATTCTCGGCCAAGGAGATTGCAGAAATCAAGAAGTTGCTGCGCCTTAAGAACGCCGGTAACCGTTTAAAACAGAAATTAGTGCGCCATGATTTGCGCGTCGGCTATGGGTTTAGCATCTCAGATTTCAACCAACCCGGCAAGGCTTTCGGCGAAACCGAACTGCAAGCCGCTATCGATCGCGGTGCCATTCAGATTTTAGACGAGGCCACCATCGCTGCCATGAAGGCGAAATGGGAGCAGGTTCGTGCCCGCGAAGCTGCTGAACGGCAGCAAGAAGCCCTCGACAATGGTGCCACCGATTGGCAACAAGCCATGGAAGAGTGGCAGCAATGGGAAAACGAAACGCAAGGAAAAACGGCCGAATAGCGGTGGCTTTTCCTTGCGTCTTGTGCTGTTGCATGCGCAATGATGCGCTGCAACGGGGTGCAAACGCTTCTTTTTAAAGGTAGAATTTACAGGGCGATGTGCTCCACACCCACCTTTTCGTGCAGGAAAATTTGTGCACTTTCCTGGAATTTCAAGGGATTTTCGGTGGTCAGATAGTGGCAGGTTCCCTCCTTGGTGACCCTGCTTTCCATTTCAGGATGGCGCGAGAGGTAGTCCTGAAGGCTATGGGCTACATATTCACCTTGCGGAACAATGCGCACATTGGGGCTGGCATATTTCTTAATCTTGGGCAGCAACAGCGGATAGTGCGTGCAACCTAAGATGACAGTATCGATGAGAGGGTCGCGCGCCATCAGCTCATCCATTCGTTTTTTCACAAAATAATCGGCCCCGGGACTGTCGGCTTCGCCATATTCTACCAATGGAACCCAGAACGGACAAGCCACACCTGTGACCTTGATTGCCGGCCAAAGTTTCTGTATTTCGAGCGTGTAGCTATTGCTCTTCACGGTGCCTTCGGTGGCCAAGAGCCCCACATGGTTGTTCGATGTGAGCGTCCCGATGACCTCAGCTGTCGGTCGAATGACGCCCAATACACGGCGATTGGCATCGAGATGAGGCAGATCGCGCTGCTGAATGCTGCGCAAAGCCTTGGCCGATGCGGTGTTACAACCTAAGATAATCAGTTGGCAACCCAACTCAAAAAGTTTGATGACTGCTTGGCGGGTGAACTGATAAACCACGTCAAACGAGCGTGTACCATAGGGCGCACGCGCATTGTCTCCCAAATAAAGGTAGTCGTATTGCGGCAGCTGTTGGCGGATGCTATGTAGGATAGTGAGCCCGCCGTAGCCCGAATCGAACACCCCTATGGGACCGGGTTGTTGCGAAAGGGGCATCACTGCTGGCGATTAACGATGTCCTTTACCAAGGCATTGATGTCTTCACCCATCGCTTTGTTGACGAAAGGCACGGCATCATTGTCGGTGTTGAGGATGAAAGCATAGCCGCGATCGGTGCCAATGCGGTTAAGAATGGTGCGCAAGCGTGCCAAAACCGGTGCTTTAGCGTCTTGCTCAGCCTGCTCTAATAGTCGTTTAGACTCGGCAGCAAAGGCCGCATTCTTCTCTAAAAGCTCTTGAATTTCGGCCTGACGTTTGCGCAAGATGGGTAGCGGAAACGTGCGCTGACCGTCTAAAAAGAGCTCATATTTCTTGTTGAACTCATCTTCTACGCGCTGTGCTTCGGCTTTATACTTGGCTTTTAAGTCGGCCAAATTGCGTTCGGCTGCAGCATAATCGGGCATGGCTTTGAGGGCGGTTGTAAAGCTCAGATAGCCATATTTGAAATTGGTTTGTGCCTGCACGAGCGTGCAAACGCAGGCGAAGGCGAGCAATAAAAATGTTTTCTTCATCTTGATAATGGGTTGTTGAGCATGCCGTTGCAAGGCCATCGGCATGGTGTTGGCCGTTGAAAAACACGAAGAGGACATGTCGAGTCACATTCCTGATACGAAAGCAGGGACGCACCTTTCGGGCGTCCACATGGCTGATGCCCTGCATCTCATACGCTATCGGCACACGATGAAGTGTGTTCTGCGTCTCGGCATCTCCTCTTTTTTGCGCGGTTGGCGCTGTTTTATTTCATCTTGTTGAGCTGCGCTTTTACGTCAGCCGTAACATCTTTGCTCAAAGTAGTGCTGATGTAGGGGATGCCTGCGCTGGTGTCCATGATGTAAACATAGCCACCTGCCTGGCCAACAGCCTTGATAGCGTTTACCAATTTGGTGGTGATGGGCTGCATTTTGTCCTGCTGCTCCTTGGCCAACGACTGTTGATTGTCTTGCAAAGCCTGCTGATACTTTTGATAGAGGTTGTTGAGCTCGGTCTCGGTCTCCTGCTGTTTGGTAGCATTCATCGTCGACTTGTTCTTGTCGTACTCCTGGCTCTTGCGCTGCAATTCATCTTGCATGGCTTTGAGATCGTTCTCATATTGCTTTGCTTTGGCTTCCATTTCGCCGCGTGCTTTGATGAACTCGGGCATTTGTGACATCACTTCCTGTGCGTTGATGTGACCAAATTTCTGTTGTGCAAATGTTGCTAAAGGTGCAAACATGAGCAACATTAAAACTAACTTCTTCATGTTGTTTTATTTTTATTGTTTATACTAATTAAATCATTCTTTCTACCGATTGTAGCCCAAGCGTTGCAACACCTCGTTGGAAATGTCGATTCTGGGGCTGCCAAAGATGATGCCTTGGTCGCTGGAACGGTCGAGCACGAGGCTATAGCCCCGATAATCGGCCACCTCTTTCACAGCGTTATACACCTCTTCCTGTATGGGAGCCATGAGACTTTCGCGCTTTTTAAAAAGCTCTCCCTCGGGACCGAAGTAGCGTTTCTTGAGGTCGGCAGCAGCTTTCTCCTTGTTCATGATTTGCTCTTGCTTAGCCTTTTTCTGCTCTTGCGAGAGAAACATCATCTCGTTTTGATAGTTCTTATAAAGCGTGCTGGCCTCGTTGTTGAGGGCTTCGACCTCAGCTTGCCACTTTTTGCTGGTTTGATTGAGTTGTTCATTGGCGCGCTCATAGGCGGGAATATTCTTTAGAATATATTCCATGTCAATCAAAGCAAACTTCTGTGCGTGTGCCATTGCGGGCAAGAGCGCCATGGCAAGCAGCGCCATCAACAGGCGCAAACCATTTTTTCGAATGGGGTTCTGTTTCATGTTCACATCCTTTCTTCTTGTTGTTTTATAGTCCTGCGGATGAGTGCGTTACCGAAAGGCATCGCAAAGTGCGCCATATTGCGGCATAAAGTGCACTGCATTGTGACACCATTCGATAGCTTTTGTCATCCCATCTGCATGCTTTTACTTTTTATATGAGTTATTTTAAAATTCCTGTCCTAAAATAAAGTGGAACTGACTGCCACCTTTTCGGTTGTTGACGTTGTCGCGATCGAAACCGTAAGCCCAGTCGATACCCATCAAACCCACCATGGGAAGATAGATGCGCACGCCGAGACCGGCACTGCGTTTCATGTCGAAGGGATTGAATTTGCGGGTGTCATCCCATGCGTTTCCGGCCTCAACAAACCCCAGTCCATAGATGGTGGTGTTGCCAAGCATCAAGGGATAGCGCAACTCCATGGAGAAACGGTCGTAGGCATAGCCATTATAAGCGAGCGAACCGTTTTCATATCCGCGCAGTCCTATGGTCTCATCGGCATAGGTTGAAGAGCTTCCGCTCATGCCATCACCACCGACATAATAGGTTTCGAAGGGCGATTTCTTATATTTATTGTAGCTGCCTAAGAGGCCAAGTTCCATGCGAGTCATGAGCACAAAGCACTTCTGTCCGCCGCTTAATGCCGTGTATGTGCGGGCTTTAAACTTCCATTTGTGGTATTCTATCCACCGATATTTCTCTTGTTGTTCGTCAGAGAAGGTCGGCGAGTTGGGGTTCATCGCCAAGTGGCGATAGTCTTTTTTGTTCCAAAGGCTCCAAGGTGGCGTAACAGTTACGCTGGCTGTGAAGTCAGAACCATAACGGGGAAAGAGCGGATTGTCGGTTGATGTGCGGCTCAACGAGATGCTCAAGTTGAGGTTGTTGGCTGCACCGTTGCTCATGAGGAAGTATTTCCAGTTCTTCAACTCATAGCGTTGATAGCCCAACTGCGCGGAGAGCACAAAGTAATCGTCGGGCCACCGCAAGCGTTTTCCCCATCCAACGCTGACACCATAGTTCAACATATAGGTGTCGGGATCGAGATAATTCTGATAGAAGCTGCCCGAATTGTAGCCATAGCCGTAGTTGCCGTAGTAGGAACTGAGGTAGTTTTGGCGGTAGGCATCGTTGTAATAGTTGCTCGAGACATCGGTCATCTTGCTGAAATAGCCGCCAAGACTGAACTGATTGGGGCGCTTTCCGCCGAGCCAGTTGGTGGAGTAGCTGGCGTTATAGCTTTGATAATATTTACCATTCGTCTGTGCACCGAGGCTCAACACCTCGCCATCGCCAATAGGCATAAAGCCCCTATGCTCTTTATTCTTGCGGAAGAGGTTGGCCATCGAGAAGTTATTGAGTTTCAATCCCACGCGACCGATGACACCAGTCTGTCCCCATCCCAACGAGAACTCCACCTGGTCGTTGCTCTTTTGCTCGAGGTTGTAGGTAATATCCACGGTTCCATCGTCTTGATTGGGCGTCACATCGGGGTTCGAACTCTTCTCGGGATCGAAATGACCCATGGATTGTATCTCGCGCAAGGAGCGCATCAGCGCCTCACGTGAGAAGAGATCGCCGGGCTTTGTGCGCAGTTCTCGACGCACAACATTCTCATAAAGGCGCGTGTTTCCGTTGATACGCACATGACTTAAATAGGCTTGTGGACCCTCGGTGACGCGCATTTCAAGGTCGATGGAGTCGCCATCGATGTTGACTTCGGTGGGCTCGATGTGCGAAAACACGTAGCCATGGTTGTAATAGAGGTTGGAGATGGCATCGTCATCCGAACTGACGCGCTTGGTAAGCAGCTTCTGATTGTAGACATCTCCTTTCTTCATGCCGAGCTTTGTCTTGAGCAGTTCGGTGGGATAGACCGTGTTTCCCACCCAAGTGACATGGCGCAGGTAGTAGCGTTGGCCTTCCTTTACCTTCACATACACATTGACGTGGTTGTTGTCTGCCGTCCAAACGCTGTCTTTTAAGATGGTCGCGTCGCGGAAACCATTCTCATTATATTTGTCGATGAGGTTCTTCTTGTCGGTTTCCCAGCGCTCGGGTGTGAATTTCTTTGCTTTTAAAAAGCTGCCCAAGGTGCCGGCTTCATGGATTTTTGCAAATGCACCTTTCTTTAACAGTCCACCTTTTATCTGCGTCAGGGTGAGCGCTTTGTTGCCCTCAATGATGATGTGGCGCACCTTCATCTTCTGCTTTTTATCCACATTCACATCCAAGATGACTTGCCCTTTGTTGGCCACATCTTCGCGTTGTGTGATGTTGATTTCGGCATTTTTAAATCCTTTATCGTCGAAATAGCGCTTAGCTAAAATCTTAGCACGGTCAATCATGTTGGGCGTTATCTGCGAACCTTTCAGCAGCCCCAACTTGTTCTCCATGTCGTCGCGCTCGCTTTTCTTCAGTCCGGTGTAGTTAATGGTCGACACCCGAGGGCGTGTTTGCAAGGCAATGTTGAGATAAATCTTGTTGCCGACAATCGAATCGGCCGAGATTTGCACATTGGAAAACAGCCCATGTCGCCAATAACGCTTCACGGCATTGGTGATATCGGCTCCCGGAACGGTTATCTCTTGTCCCACTTGCAGGCCCGAGATGCCCGTGAGCATGTAATCTTCATAGCCTTGAATGCCCGACACTTTGATGCCACCTATCACACAAACGCGCGGCGTTCCGGCATAGGAAATGTCGGGAAACACGATTTTGTCTTGTGCATAGAGGGCTGTGTGATGGGCAAACCCAACAGCTAAGATGAAAATTACCTTTCTTATATTGTTCATTATCGATACTATTTCGAAACGTTGTTCTTACTTGTTTGTGGGTGCTTCAGCATCGATTTGTGCGCCCGTTTTGCCAAATCGGCGTTGGCGATGCTGATAGTTTGCGATGGCTTTGTGCAGATCTTCTTCTTTAAAGTCTGGCCAATAGGTGTCGCAGAAATAGAGTTCTGAATAGGCTATCTGCCACAACAGATAGTTACTCACGCGCAGTTCGCCCCCCGTTCGAATGAGTAAATCGGGGTCGGGCATGAAGTTTGTGCACAGGTGTTGCGCCAAAGTCTCTTCGGTAATGGGCGGTTCAGGCCGGCCTTCTTGCCGTGCTGCCTGCTGTTCGGCTACGATTTTTTGCACGGCTTGCGTGATTTCCCAACGCGAACTGTAACTCAATGCCACCACCATCGTCATGGTGTCGTTGTGCTTTGTGCGCTCCTCTGTCTCGTGAAGTTTCTGTCTTACGTCTTCAGGTAAGCGCGAAAGCTCGCCCATTACGCGAAAGCGCACGTTGTTCTTCATAAAGATTTCATCTTCTAAAGAGGTGAGCACTAAGCCCATGAGTGCACTGATTTCGTCGGCAGGACGGTTCCAATTCTCGGTCGAAAAGGTGTAGAGCGTCAAATATTTCACACCGAGGCGTGTGGCTTCGGCAGCAATTTTCTTCACCGCATCAACGCCAGCTTGGTGGCCATAGCGGCGGGGTTGTCCCTTTTCTGCCGCCCAACGCCCGTTGCCATCCATGATGATGGCTATGTGTTGTGGAATTTTTGTTCTATCTAACGACAATTCATTCATAACGATTCTAATCTTTATTACACGTCGCACACTTTGCTTTGAAACTGTAGGTGAGTGCGAATTGCAGCATCGAATAGGCATCCGTATTCTTCCAAAGTCCACTCGATGGAATGCCAACGGGGTCTTTTATGCCGTCCAACTTGTCGCTCGTGGCGAAATGAATAGCCCACGAGAGTGCCGCATTGACGCGCTTGTTGATTTTATATTTTACACCGATTCCGAGCGGAATATTGGCCGTGAAAAGCTTTTTCTGCGTGCCATTGACATAGGTTGCGCCCACACCTGCGAAGAGATAGGGTGTGAAACGTTGCGCATGATAGTAGTCATGGCCGGTGCCATAAGGCCAAAAATGATACTCAAAGGTGGCATGTGCGTCGACCAACGTGTGGCTAAACTGAGCCGGATAACGGCCCATTGTCGGCGTGTATGTGGTTGCCTGACGCGCTTTTCCTTTCAGTTGACCGATGCCTGCGCCCCATTCTATGGCCGTATAGGGATTGAAATTGCGGCGCATCGATAGTGCAAACATCGGTTGTAAGCAACGAGTGAGGTTGTTGTTGTAGTCGCCTAAATAGCCCAATAAGCCTATTCCGCCGCCCATCTCCATGAGATATTGGTCGTCGGTTTGTGCCGCAAGGGTCGTAAACGGCAGGCTGAAAAGGAGCGTAAATAGGGTTGTTCGCACGATGAAACGATTTTATGGGTTGCGCAAACCAGCCGTATTGGTTTTCCACACCTTACCCGTTTTCGAGGTGATGAGCCACACATTTTGTTCATCATCGAGGGCAATGGTTGCCGCAAGCTCGTTGCTTTCGAAGCCGGTTGGCTTCTTTAGGTCGGCATTCTGATGCCAAGTGAGACCTTGATCGCCGCTGACATAGAACTGCTTAAACGCGGTTTGCGTGTTGGTTCCGAGGCCTTGTCCGCCAAAGGCAATGAGGTTGTCGCCGATTTTCACCACTTGCAGTTGTGCTAAGCGTGGCGCTTGCCATGTCGATTGCGCCAATCCATAGTAGCTCCATGCGTGGGTTGCGGCGGCATTGTTGAGGGTAGTGCTCCAGAGTTGCGCCTGTGCGCCGGTGGAAACACTTGTTGCCGGGTTGCCGATGAGCACGAGATTGTGCACATGGGCATTCACTCTTGAGGCGAAAGACAGCAGGTGAAGACAGCTTTGTGGTAGGTCGTTGCTGTTGTCTTGCAGCGTTTCGGCGGTCCAGTTGGCTCCATTGTCAGCCGAAACGAGCAAGGCTCCTGCGCCCACAGCATAGAGCTTTCCGTCGTCATAGCCCGCGATTTGTTGCAGCGTAGGCGTGCCCATGAGCTGCCATGTCTGCCCGTCTGCACTGCGATACACGCCGCCGTTGCTATAAGTAAAGAGGTGTTGCCCGTCAGTTGTGAGGCTGTTCACGGCCGTTTCGCCCATCACAACGTTCATTGTTAGCTCGCTCCAGCCCGTGGGTTGGTTGTTGGCTGTGGCATAAAGGTGCGCCTGTCCGTTCTTAAAGCCCATGACAAAGAGACGATGATTGAGCGCCACGGCCTTCATCATCGTGAGCCCTTGCAAGGCAGAAGCGGCGTAGGCGGTGGCATTCCACGCAAATCTTCCTTCGGGATAGCGGCGCACATTCACGCGAATGGTGTAGTCGTTGTAGGCCGAACTGCCATCGGGACTATAGACACGAAACGTGCGTGGCTGCGTGAAATCAATGAAATCGTTGGTCGAGAAATACTTGAACTCGGTGGAACCTGCGGGCTGATAGACCACCACGCCACCGTTTTTGGCCGCAAGACTGCACACCACTTTCTTCGCATCGACACCATAGGGCAGCGAGTCGGCATTGTAAATCTCGTGCCGAAGCTGATCGATATAAAAGCGATAGGTTGCACCATTGAGCGTAGTGTGGGCGATAGAGTCGTTGCCACGCTTGTCGTTCACCAACCTGTTGTATTTGAGTGTACCCACAGAGAAAGCCGTAATGGCCGCATCATGATAGATGATGCCGTCGTTATCGCTACTTTTCAAGCACGAAGTCAGCGCACACAGTGTGGTGCAATATATGGTGAAGAGGAATAATTTCTGTTTCATTGCATTGCTTTCCTAATGGGAAATCAGGAGTAAATCCTGTTATTCGACTGATTTTTGGCTGCAAATTTAAGTAGAATTCTGCAAATAGTGGGCGTTTTGTGGGCTTAATTATGCAAATTAAGGCTTAATCATTTGTTTTTTAAGTTTGTTTTACTAAAACGGAAAGGCTTGCCGAAGCCACCTCTGTTGCGGCCACAAAAAGCGGTGTTGCTTACGTGTAAGCAGGGCTAAATCAAGGCAAAATGGAGCGACTTACGCGTAAGTCGGCACAAAAAGAGCAAAAATGGGCCTGCTGATGCGTAAGTCACGCCGAAAAAAGTAAAAACGCTTCGACTTACGCGTAAGCAGGGTTGAAATGGCAAAAAGTGGGCTTGCTTACGCGTAAGTCGAGGCAAAACGAGCAAAAGCAGCGCGACTTACGCGTAAGTCGGCACGAAATGGCGCCCCGCAAGCTGCCTGATGGGTGAGCAATGTGAAAGCAAACGCGGGCCGGTGTGCAGCGTTCTGCCACGCAACAGCACACAAAAAGGGGGCGCATCCCCATCAAAAATGGTCGTGCGCCCCTACATTAAAAGCTAATGTTCTTTCTTGTTTGCTTTTACAAACCTCTTAATCAAACCTCTTGGCAACAACCTATTTGTTGCATTGATGCTTGTTGTCGCACTTCTTTACAGCAGCCTTTCCGCCGCATTGCTGTTGCTTGTCGCACTGCTTCTTTGCAGCATCTTTCTTGCAACAAGGCTTTTGGTCGGCCTTTTTCTGGTCGCAGCAAGCCTTCTTTTCTTTGCAACAATCCTTCTTCTCGGCGCATTGCTTCTTGTCTTTAGCGCACTGTTCGGTCTTGTTTTCTTTCTTATCGGCGTTCTTTACGTTTTGTGCTGTTGCAAAACTAAATGCGGCAACCAACAGGGTTGCACTTAAAATCATCTTCTTCATAACTTTGTTGTTTTAAAATTGATTGCTGCAAAAGTAGTGTATTCTTTCAAATTGAAGAAAGGATTTACGAAAAAGCAAACTATTTTAAACTTATTTTCGCAAAAAACTTCGAATTAGAAACCACAGATGCACCGCGCAAGTGGTGAGCAAACCATAGTGTGTGCGCATCACATGGAAGCGCGCTTTGAGCGACGATCGGTGATGTTTTATGCTCATGCCGCCATCCAAATAGTTGACCACAACGGCATGGATGGGACGCAAAACGAGGCCTTTTTGCTCGGCCATTTTCATCACACGGATGCACCAATCCACGTCGGCCGAAAGGCCAAACTGCAGACGATAAGGCGTGCGTTGTGCAAGGTCTGTGCGGGCATAAAAGGCTTGATGGCACACCAACATGCCCCATTTGAAGTCGCGCCACGACAGGTTTTCGGGCGGCACGAGACGGCGATGGCGCAGAAAACGCCCCGTATTGTCCACAACATCGGTGTCGCCATAGAGCACACCGGGCAGCACTTCGCCCTCGCCAACGGCACCGGCCACTTGCTCAAGGGTGTCGGTTTGGGGAAAGGTGTCGCCAGCATTGAGAAACAACACATAATCGCCCGTGGCGCGTTGCAGCCCTTTGTTCATCGCGTCATAGAGTCCTTTGTCGGGTTCCGAGCGGTAAACCGTGCGGTGAAGCGACTCGGGTTGCGTGCGTTGTGCAGCGATATACGCCTCGATGAGCGTGGTGGTTTGGTCCCGCGATGCACCATCTACGAGCACATGTTCTACATGCGGATAGGTTTGTTGCGCCACACTTTCGAGGGTGCGTTGGATCTCTTTTTCGGCTTGAAACGTGCAGGTGATGATCGAAAATGTAATCATAGGTAGGGGTTTTTGTGGGTCAATGCTTGCCGATAGACTTCAATATATTGCTTGGCCACCGCCTGTTGCGAGTAGTGTGTGGCCACTTTGTGCAGCGCTTCGCGGCGCAACTGGTCATAATCGGCCTCGCAAAGCACCCAGCGAAGACCGCGCGCTAAGTCGTCAACGCTGCGGTATTGTGCGACATACCCATTTTGCCGGTGGTCGATTTCCTCAGGAATGCCGCCCACATCGAAGCCTACACACGGCACACCGCAGGCCATAGCTTCCATGATGGTGTTGGGAAGATTCTCGGAAAGCGAGGGCAAAACAAACACGTCGGCAGCGTTGTAGCAGGCCACTAACTGCTGGGTGTCGCTGAGATAGCCGAGGTTATAAATCTCGAAGTCGAAGATATCGGCTAATTTTCCGCGCGCTTCGCCCATCACAGCAATGGCCGTTGTCTGCAGCATCTCGGGGTGTTCGGCAGCCAATTTGTGGCAGGCGTCGCAAAGATAGAAGAAACCTTTGTTGGGATTGCTCACACGTTGGGCGGCAAACAGAACGATTTTCTTGTCCTGTGGCAGCCGCATTCGCTCGCGAGCCTGCTGCTGATTGCCGGGACGAAACACGCGGGTGTCGATGGGATTGGGAATGGCTTGTATTGTCTGATGGGCGAGAATGCCGCTCTTGCACGCCTCGTCGGCAAGCCATTGGCTGCACGTAACGATGGAAATCGGTGCGCCGTGCAGCAGCTTTTTCTTGCGCATGAACACCCGATAGGATAGGTCGTGCCGCGAACCTCCATGCGGAAGCAGTCGGCAATGCCCGCAAGTGGTGTGGAAATGTGTGCAGTCGAGCGTGACATGACAGATGCCTGTGGCGAGCCAAATGTCGTGCATCGTCCACACAACGGGCTTGCCACTGCACAGGATTTTGCGAATGCTTTTCAGCGAGAGCATGCCTTGGTTGATCCACGACAGGTGGATAATGTCGGCCGATTTAAATTCGGGTAGAGCCGTGATGTCGGCACCTGTGTTGGCGATATCGACTTCAAAGAGATGCGTTCGGCTGAAATGTAGGTGGCAAAACACGCACCAACGCTCCCAAAGGAAGCGCAATCGATTGCGCCAAGAATGGGGCAATGTCGCCACGGTGATGTCACTTGTCTGCTTATCGCGCACAAGCATCGTTGCCTTAACGCCATTGTTGTTGAGGGCATCCATGAGGTGATTGGCCGCCAAAGCAGCTCCTCCGATGCGCTCACTTGTGTTTACAATTAAAACTCTCATGCGTTTCTTTCTGTCTGTAGCCATGCGGCTGCCACCTGTTCGCTGCGCCATCTTTTCCACCTTATATATATAAAGGGCCTGAATTTCAATCTTGCTGCCCGGCTTTGCATAAGCAAGGCGGCACTCTGCCATTCGAACATTCATGTTCATGACGCTCATTGGCACTTGCTTATGCAAAGGTATAGTTTTTCTTTCATTCTTTTCTTCGTGGGCACATCTTTTCCGCTTTTTCCCCATTCTGCAAGATTGTTTTCAAAGCCTTTGTGCTGTTTACGGAATGAAGTGCAACGGCTGCGTTGAAAACGAATTTATAAGCCACACATACTTATTTTGGGATTTTTCTAAGCCTTTTTACGTTTAAACTTTTGATTTATATCAAGAAAAAGCAAAAAAGTGCATCATTTTCGTTCAAATGCTTGCGGGTTTCTCAGCAATCCCCTAACTTTGCAATCACAAAAGGTTAATAGATTGTTTAGGTTAGTAGTATTTAGTTTAGGTTTTAGTTATTTAAAAGGTAAAGTTTAATAGATTGTTAAAAGGATAATAATGGGGACCGTGAGGTTACCATTATATTTTGAAAGAGTTTTTCTTTAAAATAAAAAAGGTCAGCATTCATTTTTGATTGTTGGCTTTTTTTATGTCCGTCACTTTATAATTCCACACCGATGATGGCGCAGCAGAAGTTCAATACGCCTTTGATAGCCAATGGATTGCCGAGAAACGCGCCTACCCCGGGCGCACAACAAGGCCGAGCCGTCACCCCTGCTCTCCCCTATTATCTTTCCACCCGACTCCTATCACCAGACAATATCGTAGAGATTGCCCGACAACCTCCATGTTTTTGCCCCGAAAAATGGTGCATATTACCCGAAAATCTGCACCACTTTCCGCCCGCCTTAGCCCCACCTCAACAGAAAAAACGAGATTAAAAATTGGTGCTCTACCATAAAAAAACTATCTTTGCAAAACAATCGTTAGAAGCGTTACAACATGAATCAACTGAAAAAAGATTTTGCATCGAAACTCTTACAGGTGCAAGCCATCAAGCTACAACCCGCAAATCCCTTCACGTGGGCATCGGGTTGGCATTCGCCTATCTATTGCGACAACCGCAAAGCGCTCTCGTTTCCCCAGCTCAGAAGTTATGTAAAGTTGGAACTGGTGCATGCCATCTTGGCGCAACATCCTCAGGTTGAGGCCATTGCTGGCGTGGCAACGGGCGCCATTGCGCAAGGCGCTTTGGTGGCCGAAGAGCTGCATTTGCCCTTTGTCTATGTGCGCTCGAAACCCAAAGACCATGGTTTGGCCAACCTCATCGAAGGCGAATTGCCCGCAGGAGCGAAGGTGGTGGTGGTAGAAGACCTCATCTCGACGGGCGGAAGCAGCTTGAAAGCCGTGGAAGCCTTGCGCCAACAGGGGGCCGAGGTGTTGGGCATGGTGGCCAGCTTCACCTATGGTTTCCCCGTAGCCCAGCAGGCTTTCAGCGAAGCTCACGTGGCGCTGACCACGCTAACCGACTACGAACATGTGATTGAAGAGGCGCGGGCCACGGGCTATGTCCGCGAAGAAGAGGTGGCATTGTTGCAGCAATGGCGCAAAGATCCGGCTCACTGGAACGTGTAACACCCGCTTTTCCCCCAAACACCTGCCTGGCTTTAGTGCCAAGGCAGCATGTAAGCATAAGAAAAATGACAACATTTGAAAGTACAGTTCGACAGATAAACTACCCCCAACAGCAAGTTTTCAACATGCTGAGCGACTTAACCAACATCGAAAAGGTGCGCGACAAGTTGCCCGAAGACAAGATAAAAGACTTGCATTTCGATGCCGACACGCTGTCGGTGCATACGCCTGTGGGCGACATCAAAATGCGCATTGTGGAACGCGAAGTGCCCAAAACCATCAAGTTTGCCAGCGAAGAAAGCATGGTGTCGTTTAATTTCTGGATTCAGCTGGTGGCGGTCGATGCGCAAACCAGCAAGATGAAGCTCACCATTAAGGCCGACCTCAACCCTTTTATCAAGGGTATGGTGGCCAAACCGCTGCAAGAAGGCATCGAAAAGATTGCCGATGTGTTGCAGCTCATCCACTATGAATAGGCGCATGGGGCAATCTTTCAGGTTGCTCTTCATCGGTCTTTCGGCGCTGCTGTGGGCAGCATGCGGCCCCGTGGAGAACGAATTTAGCAGCGAACGCATCTTTTTTGTGTTCGATAACAGTCTGCACCACAACGATGCTTTGGCCGAAGCCATGGTACCCAACAGTGGCATTTTCTGCACCATCCGCCAGCAGATGCAAGGCGGAGTGAATCAATATGTGTGCCACAACACGGCCGGTCGCACGACAGCCACTCCCCTTTCGGCCGTCGATTTGCAACGCACCCACATGTTAGGCCTTAACAACGGACTCATTGTGGGCTATGGCAATCTCAACGATCCACCCACATTTTATGCCTACGACCGCGAGTGTCCCAACTGCTTTAACCCGCAAACGATCCCGCTAAGAAGTCGCCCTTTGCGCCTTGAGGCAGGCGGATTGGCCACCTGTGACGTGTGCCATCGGCAGTATAGTCTCAACAACAATGGCCTGATTGTGCAAGGCGAAAAAGGCAAAAAGCTCACCCGTTACCGTGCCAACACCACCGGCCCCTATGGCGTTTTGTCGGTGAATTGAGGGCGATGAAACACTGCATTTATACTGATTATTATATCATCAATAAGAAAATATATGGCAACAAATCAAGAATGGGCATTAAAAATGATTCCTGTACTTGTGCGATGGGCACAAGGAACATGGGTTTCCAAGGAAGCGTAACCATAGACGAGATGAAGAACGAAGTGTTATTCGAGAGAAAAAGAGCCGTCTATTGCCCGGCATTTGGGCTATTCCTCTTTGCTTCAACGTTTTAACACAAGCCGCACGAGTACGAAATTCAGGGGCACGGTGATGGCAAACATCGGCAAAGGAGCGAGCGTGGGTGCCATACCGAGGGCGATAGCGGTGTGGAGGATGAGCTGTTGCAGGCCATAGTTGACCACATGGCAGAGGGCGAACCCCACGCCCTTGCGCGCCGATCCCTTCACTTTGAAGGTGTAACGCGTGCTGGCTAAGAAGTTGAACAAGAAGCTCACGCCATAGCCTATGGTGTTGGCTATGAACGCGTTGACCACTAAAAGCATGAGTGCATAGACGCCATATTGCAACGCTACGGCCGTGATGCCCACCACAGCGAAGCGCAACACCTCGCCAAGGAGCGCGCGATGCTCAGGCGCGAAAGGGTTTAAAATGGGCTTCATCGGCATAGCTTAGGAGTTCTTTGTCGCCCCGACTGTCGCCAAAGGCCACGATATAATAGTGTTCGCGGGGCTGTTTGAGCACGGCTTTCACACGGTTTACCTTCTCCTCGCCATAGCAGTTGGGCGTGAGAAACTTGCCCGTGAGGCGGCCGTTGCGCACATCGATCTGCGTGCCGAGCACCAAAACGTTCTGAAAAAACGGTGCCACCCAGTTGTCGATGCTGGCACTCACGATCATCACCAAATGGCCTTTGCGCTGCACCTCGCGCACAAACGCTGCCCCTTCGGGACGCAACAACGCCGCATGTTGCAGGGCGAAATTGTGGCAATGCACATTGAATTGCTCCACGGGCATGCCGCGAAAGCAATGGGCAAAGAGCCGTTCCTTGGTGCGGCTGTTGCTATAAAGCCTGAGTTTCATCAGCACCAAGAGGGGCGAAAACAGCAACAAGGCGGCATAGAAGCGCAGCCGTCCCACGACAAACGGGATGAACTTCAGCAGCGTGTCGTGCGTGGTGAGGGTGCCATCGAAGTCAAAAATGTAAACCTTTTCTTTCATATTTTTTTTAATCTTTTGGGGTTATCGTTCGTGAAAGGTGCCCCTGTGTGGAGCATCTCCGCAGCAATCATGCCGCAAGGGCAGCATGTTGGCGCATTCCCATCGCAACGGTTGTGGGGCAAGCATGCGGCCATGGTGTGCACATCAAATGGCTTTT
Source organism: Segatella oulorum F0390 (assembly GCF_000224615.1). Taxonomy (NCBI): domain Bacteria; kingdom Pseudomonadati; phylum Bacteroidota; class Bacteroidia; order Bacteroidales; family Prevotellaceae; genus Segatella; species Segatella oulorum. Next base: position 174,170 of record NZ_JH114217.1, on the reverse strand, counting down.
ACGCATCGCTCCCCCACGATTTGCGCTCAAGAGGTGGCCTTCAGGCGTCGTTCTAAGGGCGAGATGAGCCGGCCAACCGCCGCATTTAACAGCCAAGCAACGGGCAGCGTGATGCCCAGGCACACCCAAAATTTGGGCCAATAGCCCCAGTCGCGCGGCAGATAGGCCAAGACAAAATGGATGTGGAGCAAGTAACATTCCAAGCTCAGGCTGCCCACAAAGCGGAAGATGCGGTTCGCACGGTCGGGCAAACGACGGAAGATGCGGTTTAACAACAGCACGGCCGTCACCGTGAGGGGGATGTAAAGCATGCGCTCAACGTACAAAGGAAACAGCCCATGACGCTGCTGTTCTAAGAAAATGCTCGAGAGCAAGGTCATCAAAAACAGGAGGATAATCATCCAAATGCCTGTGCCATCGATGGTTTCCTTGCGTCGAATGGCCTCGCCCATGTTGATGCCTATGAAGAAAATGGGCATGCGGCTCCAGAAAATCTCGATGTGCCCGACGGCCTGATGAATGGGCGTGACATATTGAACGAGCACGCACCACAGGATCATCACCACGGGCAACCACCGATAAACAGGGTGCCGGCGGATGAGCATCATGTAGAAAGGGGCCAGCGCATAGAGCATCATCGTGGCCGGAATATACCAAAACGTGAGTTCGTCGTGCAGCCAAAAGTCCCAGTTGAGGGCGATGTCGCCCACGAGGTCGAGCCACATCCAGGCGTCGCCTCCATGAAACCGCGGGATGTAGTAAAGGCAAGCGACAACGAGCCACGCGGGATAGATGCGCAGATAGCGGCGCAGGAAGAAATGTTTGAGCGAGGCATTTTTCATCCACGCATACCACAAGCCCACGCCACTGAGAAACAAAAAGATGTCGACGCCAATGTTACCCATGCGCCGAAGCCCAAAGAACAGGTCGTTGCGGGGCAGACTCACGTGGAAAAGGATGATGAAAAGCATGGCCGCTCCCATCAGCTCGCCCCGGTATTTCGAGATGTTGAAGAGTTCGATGTCGTTGATTTTCATAGCAAAGGAATACGCTTCATGAGTTCGCGAAAGAACCAAGCCAAGGCCAAACTGGCCACCACATAGAGCAGCAAGCCCACATAATAGTCGCCTTGCCGGCTCAAAGGAATGAAGATTTTGCGCGTGATGGGGTGGCAAACGAAGAGGGCTGCGCTCACACCGCCCATCCAAATGAGTCCCGATTGCAGCCAGTGGGCGTGGAAATAGGTGATGAGTTTCACCAAGGTCACCGTGGCGATGCACACCAACAGGGGCACCAACGTCCAGCCCACCATCGTGGTGCTGCCCACCAACACGCCCACCGTGGACACCACAAACAGGCAGCTCACGGCACGACTCGACAGCTCTCGCCCATAACGCGCATAGAGAATGCCGAAACCAAAAGGCAACATGCCGCCCATCAAATTATAACGATAGCGGTTCATGGCCTCGCTCTCGGGCGGCAACAGTAGCTGCACCGCCACGCAAACCACCATCAACCCTGCCACCACTTTCCACGAACGGCGACACACCAGCAGGCGGAAAACGAAATAGCATTGCAGCATGAGCCCGAAAAACCAGTAGGGACCCGGCCAGATGATGTCGTCGGGATGGGGCAAAAGATTGTTGAACATGCCGAGCATCGCCACCACATCGAGCACCTGATAATGGTGGGAATGGGGCGTGATGAGGTCGAGCATGGTGAACGCCACGAAGCCCACAATCATCATCTTAAACAGCTTTTTATAGTGAAACAGCATGAAGGTGTTCAACCCTCGCCACGGTTTCGACGCAATGATGGGTGGCAACACGGGGCCATTCTCATATTTCATCACCAACCCATAGGCGCTGAGAAACAGGAAGATAGGTACACCATAATGACCAAAGAACGACAACACATGCAGCGGCAGCAGCGCATCGGGGTGGGCGATGGCGCGCAGAAAGTCGCGCACGTTGGTGCTGAAAAACTGGTATTCGTTTTCTTTCACCACCGGATTGAGCCAATGGCAATAGTTATGCAGAAAGATTCCGATGATGGCCAGACCACGCATGGCCTCGCATTCACCGCGCGTCAACAGTTCATTTCTCATGTTTAGCTTTGTTTTTTTGCTTGAAAAATTGGGTGCGCAGGGCGTCATAATCGGCCGTTCCCTTGAGCAATCGGGGGCGCGCCTCGTCATATTCGTCACTCAAGACGTTGTATTTTGCGTGATAATCCTTGGCCGAAATGCCCGCCAAATAGAGCAACATGTGGGGCAAGGCATCGGTCATCAGCCGGCGTTTGCGGGCTTGAACGATGGCCCGAAACAGCTCGGGACGCCGATGGGCATAGCGTGGAGCGCAATAAATCCAAAACGGAATCTCGAACTCATAATGTGCCAACGGCCAGTCGATTTGCGCCGAATGGTTGCGACAAAAGAAGCCGCGATTTTCCTCATAGCACTCCTCGCCGTGGTCGGGCATGTAGATAACGATGGCATCTTTGTTGGCAAAACGCCGGCAAATCTGGTCGACAATCGAGTCGTTGTAGCGCACGGCGTTGTCATAATCGGCCAAAATCATGCGCTGCTTCTGCGTGAGTTCGGGGCGCAACCGCTCGTAGCGTTCGGCCACAAACTTCTTGCGTTCAGGCGGATAGCGGTCGCGATAGTTCATGTGCTGGCCGATGAGATGGAAGATGATGAGGTTGTGTTGCCGCAAATCAATCTTGCCCGCTTTGAGGAAATCGTCGTAATCCTGCAACAAGCCCGCGTCGTAACGGTGGAGCGCGGTGTTGCGCAAGTCAAACTGAGCACGGTTCAACGTGGGGTTGTTGAGAAAAAATCCGCCACTGAAATCAAACACAGCCGCGGCAGGCTTCATCAGAAACTGGTTGGTGAGGAATGTCACCTTGTAGCCCGCCTTCTTGAAAATCTCGGGGAAAAGCGGATAGTCGCACCACTCGCCTTGCTGCCCCACGACGTGCATGGAGAACACGTTTTTAAACACATAGCTCGTGAGGTTCCACGGCGCAACCACGTCGGTGAACGGCACCAAGAACCCTTTTCGGGCGCGCCGCTCTTGCCTTGGCGTGGTGGGCAGCTGGTAACCATACTGATGGGAGTGATGCCTGCCATAGCTTTCGCCAATGATGAGCACGATGGTGGGCGAGCGAAACGAGCAGCTGTCGACGCTCACCTTGTCGGCAGCCGCCACCAATTTGTCCACCTGGTGGCTGGCTAAGTCGTTGGCATAGAGGCTGAAAACCAAGCGCAGCATGGGGTTGTAGAGCACACCGTGGTGCTTATTGGTGAGCGTATGTTCCACCTCGCCGATGGTCTTAGCGCTCATCAGCCGATGCACCTTCACCTTGTTCTCCCACGCATCGCAGCCACAGGCCACCCAACCCGCCACGGCAAGCACGGAAAAAGCTACTTCAATGGGCAGCGAAAGCGCCTGTTTTGGCCAGTAAAACAGGCGGTATCGTGGCGCGAAATACAGCAAAAGGTTGACGCCGATGAGCAGCAAAATCCAACCTAAGTTGCTGAAAATGAGGTCGGCCGACACCAGCGTGGTGAGAAACTCCCATGCCTCGCGGCCGTTGGTTTCGCCCACTAACATGAGCATCGAGGGGTTGAGCGTCGAGGAGAACGTCACGTAGCAATAGGCATCCACCAAGGCCACGCCATAGAACACCACATAGAGCATCAACCGAAGCCAGCGCCGCCACCGCTCGGGCACCAACGTCAAGGCGGCCACCAGCAAATAAAGGTCGAAGAAAAGTTCGGTGTAGAGGTGGTCATAGAGCTTGGCATCCTTGTAAGGACCCAGCGTCACCCAGGCGCTGACGCACCCCAACAGGTACATCATCACGAAGAAAAGCGCATTGCTTTTCAGCGGTTTCCAGCCCACCGCGAGCCACTTCATCCATGTTTCTTGTTTCATCATGCTGTTTACATCAACCTTGTCTTCCGAGCGTTTAGTTTTGCAAAGTTAATGGAAACGCCGCAATCGGCAAAGGAAAGTGGGCACACAAATGCGAAAAACATGAAAAAGATGGGGTATCAGGAGCCGCCGTTGCCATTTTTTGGGCCGAAAAACTTGCAAGCCCGATGCGCGATTTCGTATATTTGCACCCAAACAACCTGATGCGAAGTGCGCTGCAACCCACCGGGAAAAGTAGCCCCAAGCAGAATGAAACAAGCGCAACAAACTGTCGCACAGCACGTTGCAACTTAATAATTTTGACAATGCAAAACAAGGAAATCCACACACGCGGCGCCCACAAACGGCCGCACCAACCCAAAGTCTCGGGCAAGTTTCTGCTGCTCGACACACGTCTTCTCAACAGCCCCGACCTCTTTCGCCTGCGCGAAACGATGGGCATGGAGGGCTGGGGCATGGCACTCTTCGTGCTCAACTATCTGCTGGAACACGGCGAATGGGGGCGTGCGCCGCTGCATGCCGTGACCGATTTGGCGCGCATGTGCCACAAAAACAAGCGCTCGATGATGGCGTTGCTCACCGACTATCCCACGCTGTTCGAAATCGAAGCGGGCGGAAAGGTGTTCAACAGCCCCTATCTGCGGCAGTGTTTGGGCGGAGAAAAAATAAAAATAAATCAAAAATCCTGCGGTTTAGAAACATTAACAAATGAGCCATCTGATAATCAAGCTCTTAGCCTGCATAGGATAAAGGATGAAAGGATAAAAAAGAAAAACGACGAAGAAAAAGAAACCACCGCCGCCGATGCCGCCGATGCCGTTGCGAAGAAAGCGGAAAAGGGTGCGAAACAGCCTGCAGCTTCGGGCACCGAAGAGGCGGAAGTCGTTGGTCGTTCAGTGGCAAGGGGAGCTAAACAGCCCGCAGCTTCGGGCACTGAAGAGGCGAAAATGGTTGGTCGGCCGGTCGTGAAGGGAGCAGAACAGCCTATGATTCCGGGCACCAAAGAGGCGAAAATGGTTGGTCGACCGGTCGTAAAGGAAGCAGAACAGCGTGTGACCTCGGGCACCGAAGAGATGAAAATGGTTGGTCGGCCCATGGCAAGGGGAGCTAAACAGCCCGCAGCTTCGGGCACCGAAGAGGTGAAAATGGTTGGTCGGCCGGTCGTAAAGGGAGCAGAACAGCGTGTAGCTTCGGCCGCAAAGGCCTCGCCGGCAACCAATGCTTTGCCCCATCCTCTGACAGAAGTGGCACCCCTCGCGTCCGCCAAAGCTGCGGAAGAGAACGCTCGGCATGTAGAGCAAGCGACAGCATCGCCCACCAACAGCGCCGCGAAAGCTGCGAATGCGCCCGCCAAAGCTACGGAAGAGAGCACTCAACACGTGGAGCAAGCGACAGCTTCGCCCACCAACAGCGCCGCGAAAGCTGCGAATGTGTCCGCAAAAGCTGCGGAAGAGAACGCTCGGCACGTGGAGCAAGCGACAGCATCGTCCACCAACAGTGCCGCGAAAGCTGCGAATGCGCCCGCCAAAGCTGCGGAAGAGAACGCTCGGCATGTAGAGCAAGCGACAACTTCGCCCACCAACAGTGCCGCGAAAGCAGCGAATGCGCTCGAAAAAGCTGCGGAAGAGGTGAGCAAACATGCAGGGCAAGTTGCAAAACAGCCTGGTTTTCGGTTGGAAACGGTGTTCACCGATCTTGCACAAGCCGCCCGCAAACTGCCCGATGATGAGCGGCAACCGCTGCGCACCACGTGGGAAATCCTCGCCCAACTCTACGCCGACAGCCTCTATTGGCAAAGCCTCGAACGCTTGGTGGGGCTCAAAGTCTACAGCCAAGAACGCTGGAAGCGCTTAGCCCTGCGCTGGTTTTTCACCTATTGTGTGACGCAGGCCAAACCCATTGCCGCGCTCAACGATGCCAAAAGCTACCTCAACCACCTGCTGCAACCGGGCAGAAACACGCGCCAAGCCTTTGAACACTATGCCCAAACGCAATACGAAGCCGACTGCCGCGCCTGGCAACACTATCGCCAAATGCAGGAGAATGTCGTAGCAAGTGGCAGCAACGCTGTCAGTAAACCTTAACGAATATCTTACCAGACCGTAGCAAGTAAACTGCAAAGCCACTATCATAACCCTATCCCATCACAGAGCACATATTGTCAACCCCACGTGCTCATAGGATGAATGGGTGATTCCGGCGCACAACAAAGTCTTTGCAGTGCTGCAAACTGGCGTGATGTCACAGGCAAAGTTGATTTTATTTTTAAAAATTGATTTTAATTATTGAAATAAACTAAAAACATTTGGCTTTTTATACTTATGGATTATACCTTTGCGCAGATTTTATAATTTATCAATTAATAAAAAATGAAAGCATTATTTACTACAGGAATGGTAGCATTAGCCATAACGCTCTGTGCCTGTCAAAATGACGGTCTGTTGAATGAGAATTTGCAACATTCCGAGAGTATTACTAAGAAAAATCAGCTAACTAAAGAAGAGGCTGAGCTTGAATTTTCAAAAACTCTTTCAAAAGCGTGCTATGCGGAACCGCAGTTACGCTCTTTCTTAAAGGATGTAGCCCTTGAAGAGAATGACAATGATCACAACATTTTTTACCCTTTGGCAAAAGATCGGATTGTGAAAGAAGGAAAGACTTTTGAAGAAATATTAAAGGAGTATGCTAAAAATTCTGATAATATTTCTGCAATAGAAAACGCTGCACCCTTACTGAACATTTTCATTCCTGACCTATCTCTGTTTCAAGACAGTTTAAGTGTAGAGAATTTGAATCCTAAAGATGCGAATATTCCAGTTTATTATCAAGGAAAATTCTATGTTGATGGGAATGTTACAGATTCTGTCTCTCAAGAAACACGGGGGTTATTACCACTATTTCATACTTTCGTAGTAAACGACAGCCATCGGATGAAATTGAAAGAAGGATTAACACGCGCTATCAATAATGATAGTTACACATTTGCTGATGATGCATATAATCCTGCAAAGACTCCGATTTATGGTGTGTCAACCCGTAGTAGGAGAATAAGGCATTATGACTTGTATGAGGCCTATGACAAAGACCTGGATGCAAATCTTAATACGATAGAAACAGCACGCCTCCCCAAGGAAACCTTAAAAGCTTTCAACCAAGTAGGGAATGGCGATGGGGCGATAAGAACTGCAATGGCTTATCGACTAAATAACATCACTGAATTCAATACAAAGAAGCGTAATTTGGATTTATCGGTAAAAGATGTCGTCTTCCGAATGAAAGTTAATCCTAACCTTTATTATCTCATTAGCCGTCATAAGGAGCAAGTTGCTACCAATGGTGCATTCTTAAGTCCTTATATCTTACCTGGTAGTTACTATAATGAAGGTGGAGATCCTGGCTATGAAGAAGTTTTTCCTCTTTTATGGAGTGAAGGCAAATTCACATTCCGTATTAATGTTGTTACAGGAAATAATGTGTCGAATATTATCTTTGCGATTAGCCCAAAAGATTTATTTACGACCACAATGCATCTCGAAAGGAAGCATAAGACATTCTTTAGAAAAAGCCATGCCTGGTATAGTATCAATGCCGCAGAGCTACGCGCGAAATGGATTTACCCACATTATTTAGGCATAGATCTTAGATTTGACTCATGGAATCCATTTGAACAGACCTTACAACGTGCAATTTACGTTTCTGTTCTCGGTTCTAATGCAAAGAATACACATGAATATAGTTATGTCAATACTTATATGACACGCTTCAAAGCAGGTGTTGATGGCTCCGTTTCATTCCCTATAACTAAGGATGGTAAAGGGACTGCTTCTATAAGACTATCAGCAGAGTGGGAAAAACAACACACAATACAACAGACAGACCGTATCCAGATGGAAGTGACAGATAATGAAATTTCAACAGGAAATCATAGTTATTACTTCTTTGGACCAAGTGCAATCGAACGTATAGAAGGTTCAAAAGCCTATTTGACCACAGAGCTTTTCGGTTGTTTTGATATGTGTATCTTACCTGTAAATAGAAGTTTAATCAATCGATAATATGATATAAATCAATGGAATATATATTTAAAGATCACTTAAAGCACCTTGTATGCATGCTTGCATACTGCATGCTGCTAACAGTTTGCATGTCGTGTGCAAAGGATGATGATGAGCCTTCTGTTCCCAATTTAGACCATACCGTATGGCGCGAGGTTGATAACTATTTGACAAATGAAAATCGTACTATTGCGCAAATCACATTTTTTAACGGTTATGCTACTTATGCCTATGTCAACAGAACAACAGGTGTAATTGATTATCAAAATGATATAAAAGCGCATGGGCGTTATGAGTATAGAAAGGAGCACGGTGGTTTTCAAATTATTGATGAGAAAACGGGGCAACCTATTAAGGGAATTGGCGTGTTTCGCTATGAGCAAGGAGTGCTAAAATATGGGCCATTGACCTACGTACTTTATAGGTAAAGGCGTTACAGCAATAAATGCTAATGGACTATGGGTGACGAAAATCATCTATAGTCCATTTTTCTTTGACTGAATTTTCGCCTACAATGCATGCAAACGCAACACGAAGCCGACTGCCGCGCCTGGCAACACTATTGCCAAATGCAGGGAAAGGGTGCGGGGAATTAAAGAAAGTATAACCCCCAAGGGGGTAATTTCCTTGCACCATCGCCATCAAAACGAATGATGGTGCTGCGCTTTCGCGTCGTATGGCGCGGTGGAATGGCGGATGATGGGGGTAACTTTGCTGCACCATCGCCATCAAAACGAATGATGGTGCTGCGATTTCGCGTTGCATGGCGCGGTGGAATGGCGGATGACGGGGGTAACTTTGCTGCACCATCACCCATCAAAACGAATGATGGCACCGCAATTTCGCGTCGTATTGTGTGGCGGAATGACGGATGGCGGGGGTAACTTTGCAGCACCATCGCCATCAAAACGAATGATGGTGCTGCGGTTTCGCGTCGTATTGCGCGGTGGAAGAGCCAGCCAAAGGTTACTGATGACGGCCGTTTCTGATGCAAGTTGAGCGCCATACGACACAAAAAAGGCACCACATTCACATGCAGTGCCCCACTTTTTAAACTTTTAAAATATAATATGAATAAATTCAAATGCTTATTCTGCTACGAGGGTGAAGCGCTTGTAAGCCAAAATCTTCAGGTCGCCTTGCTTCTTTAACCAGGCAGCAACGCTCTCTTTGTCGCCGTCACCAAACTGGAATTCCTGGTCAACCAAGCAGTTTTCTTTGAAGAACTTGTTCAGACGGCCTTGCGCGATGTTCTGAATCATCTGCTCGTTGAGTGAAGCAGCTTTCTCTTCGCCCACGGTTTTCTTGATTTCACGCGCCTTAGCTGCATCCTCTTCTGTGAGCCATCCCTTCTTGGTGTTGCTCTCAATGTGATCTTCTGAGTCGACATGTGCGGGGTTGATGCCAGCCTTTTTCAGTGCTGCATCAACAGCCTTTGTAACCATTTCTTCTTTGGTTTTCTCGACAGCCACCTTGAATTCTTCGTCCTTAACCGACTGAGGCACAGAGCTTTCGTCCAAAGATACGGGCTTCATGGCAGCCACTTGCATGGCTACTTTGTGACCCGCTTCTTCGTTGGCTGCGTTCAACTGCACCATGGTTGCCAAGGTATGCTTGCCCATGTGATCGTAGATAGAGATGTTAGCGCCTTCGAGATAGTCGTAACCATCCAGCTCCATCTTCTCGCCAGTGATGCCCGAACGGTGCTGAACAGCCGTTGCAGCGTCATCGCCATTGGCCAACTTCAGGGTCTTCACCTCGTCTAAAGTCTTGCATTTTGCAGCGATAGCGGCATTCAAAATGTCCTCGGTGAGCTGGATAAAGTCCTTACCATTGGCTACAAAGTCGGTTTCACACTTCAATGCCAACATGGCAGCGAAGCCATCAACAGCCTTCACCAACACGCAACCGTTAGAGGTTTCGCGGTCGGAACGCTTAGCCGCAATGGCCAAACCACGCTCGCGAAGGATGTCTTTTGCTTTGTCAAAATCGCCATCGGCCTCGGTTAAAGCTTTCTTTACATCAGCCAAACCCGCACCGGTCATGGCGCGGAGCTTTTTAATATCGTCAATTGAAATTGCCATAATAAATCGTCTTTCGTTTTATAAATGTTAAAAAAATGATAGGATCTTATGTGAATGGCATAGGGTCTCGGCCGATCCTATTCCTCAAACAAGACCCTATGGTTGCCTTTATTCGGCAGCAGCTTCAGCGGTTTCGGCAGCTTCGGCCTTTGCTTCTTCAGCAGGAGCAGCCGTGTCTTTGCGTGCCTTGCGTGTGCGTCTCTTGTGTTCGCCCGCAACTTCTGCCTGCTCGGCAGCCGCTTTCTCATCTACCTTCTCAACCTTGCGCTCTGCAATACCCTCGGCAATGGCACCACAAACAGCGTTCAAAATGGTTTCAACGCTATCTTTTGCATCGTCGTTGGCCGGGATAACAAAGTCGATGTTCTTAGGATCGGAGTTGGTATCGACAATCCCAAACACGGGGATGCCCAAACGATTGGCCTCTTTCACGGCGATATGCTCTTTCATCACGTCGACAATGAAGAGGGCGTTGGGCAAACGGGTGAGGTCGGAAATCGAACCAAGGTTCTTCTCTAACTTCGCACGTTGACGGGTAACCTGCAACAATTCGCGCTTCGAGAGGTTGGCAAAAGTGCCGTCGCTCATGAGCTTATCGATGTTGGTCATCTTCTTAACGGCCTTGCGAATGGTGGGGAAGTTGGTCAGTGTGCCACCTGCCCAGCGCTCGTTCACGTAAGGCATATTGACAGATGCAGCCTTCTCGGCAACGATTTCCTTAGCTTGTTTCTTGGTAGCTACAAACAAAATCTTCTTGCCGGCCTTGGCAATCGCCTTCAAAGCCTCGGCAGCGTCGTCAATCTTGGCTACGGTTTTGTTCAAATCGATGATGTGAATGCCGTTGCGCTCCATGAAGATATAAGGAGCCATGGCGGGATTCCACTTGCGTTTGAGGTGGCCAAAGTGGCAACCTGCTTGGAGTAATTGGTCAAAATTTGTTCTTGACATTTTCTTGCTTTTAATTTAATTGTTTACTTTCTTTTAAATTCTTAATGCCACAATGCCGCTTTTTAAAGGCGACCCTGCGAGCACATTTTGCTCAGAATCAGCCCCATAGTAATCTGCCTCGGTGGCAGAGTCTGTGGAGTTTAGATACTAAACGAGAACGTTCTGTTGCCTCAAGCCGCACGCTGTCGACCGCCTTTCGGCACATCTTCACCGCGCATCAGGCCGCTTGCGCCAGCCCAACGACAGGCCTCAGGCAACAAAAGTCCGTCTTAACGCTTGCTGAACTGGAAGCGACGGCGAGCCTTGGGCTGACCGGGTTTCTTACGTTCAACGGCACGACTGTCGCGCGTTAAGAAGCCGGCATCTTTCAATGCCTTCTTGTCTTCGGCGTTAACCTTAACCAAAGCGCGGGCAATCGCCAGACGAAGCGCTTGGCTCTGGCCTGTGAAGCCACCCCCGTCGAGGTTGGCTTTGATATCATATTTGCCATCGGCTTCGAGCAACAACAGGGGTTGTTTCACCACGTATTGCAGAATTGCTGATGGGAAGAATTCTGTTAAATCTTTCTTATTGATAATGATCTTACCGGTGCCTTCAGTGAGATAAACACGAGCGACAGCGCTCTTGCGGCGACCAATTGCGTTTAAAACTTCCATCTTATCCTCTATTATTTATACTGGTTAATATCAATTGCTTTGGGCTTCTGAGCTTCTTTGTTGTGCTCAGCACCCTCAAACACGTAAAGATTGTCCATCAAAGCCCGGCCAAGACGGTTCTTGGGCAACATACCTTTCACGGCATGACGAATGATTTTGTCGATACCATTGGCACGTGTACGGAGCTCTGCGGGCGTATTGAAACGCTGACCACCAGGGTAACCAGTATAGCGGGTGTAGACTTTGTCGGTTTCCTTCTTTCCCGTGAATACCACCTTGTCGGCATTAATAATAATCACGTTGTCTCCACAGTCTACGTTTGGAGTGAAGTTGGGTTTGTACTTTCCACGAAGAAGCTTTGCTACCTTAGAGCAAAAACGACCAACAACTTGATCGGTAGCGTCTACTACGACCCACTCTTTCTTCGCTGTTTCCTTGTTTGCGGAAATCGTCTTGTAACTTAAAGTGTTCATTTCTGAATAAAAATTTTACTACTAAAAAACATTGTTAATTACCTTCGATAACAAAGACCTCGCGGCGCCTCCAGTCTAAAAGAGACCATCCACAGCTTTTGCTTTGCTGATCAGCAGATTCACTAACCGCGTCATCTGGCCAGAGAGAACGCTATTAACACCACTGAACTGCTGAGAATTCTAAGCACTTTCTCAACAATCGGCGTGCAAAGATACATATTTTATAACAGGGATGCACTCGGGACGCCCTCCAAAGCACCATATATTACATATATTTAACGCTTTTATAATTTTTTATTATCCATCCTTTTTATCCATCTTCCCTCCCCCATCGCTTGTGGTCACACCCTCCATTGTCCGTAGTCCCGCCCTCCATCGTTCGCCGTCATATCCCCCATTGTCCGCCGTCATACCCTCCATTGTCCGTGGCCACACCCTCCATCGTTCGCCGTCATATCCCCCATTGCCCGCCATCATATCCTCCATTGCCCGTGATGAAACCCTCGCCTTCGCAGCCACGCGGTGGGTTTTTGTTGCATGGAGAGCGCAGATAGAGAAAAAGTACAACCCCCAAGGGGGTAGCATTTCTCCCACCTCGCTCCCCAGGATAGCCTCCTATCGTCGGCAACCCTGGGCTATCGAAAGTATAACCCCGATGGGGTTACACCATCACCAACCATTTATTATCACATCATAACGTGGAGGGTGACCATACCATTCCGATGGGGTTACGTGCCGCGTGGCCATCCATCGCCAAGACATAGCATAGAGATGGTGCACGGTATCCCCATTTTTGTGAATGCGTAAATCATAATGATGCAACGCTATGGATGGTTACATGTAATGCATTCGATAGCACACAGAGAGAAAGTACAACCCCCAAGGGGGTAGCATTCCCCCCACCTTGCTCCCCGGGGTAGCCTCCTATCGTCGGCAACCCCGGGCTATCAAAAGTATAACCCCGATGGGTTGCCGTATCATCATCCATTGACCACCACGCCACAACCCGGGGATAGTGCGCATCATGGGCACTTATCATCACGCCACAATATGGAGTATGACCATACCATCCCGTGGGGTTGCGTGCCGCATGGACATTCATTGCCGCGACACGGCATAGGGATGCTGCGCGGCAACATGATGTATAGGCATTGAACCGCGTGGGATTGCCCCACAAATATCAAGGGCACACGCGCGGAAAGGCATGGTAGAGGTTACCCCGAAGGGGTTATACTTTCGAGAGGGCAGGGTTGATGAGCGCAGCGAAAGCTACCCTGTCTGACGACGTTCGCCACAGAATGCTACCCCCTTGGGGGTTGTACTTTTTAAAATTCCCCGTGCGATTTCCCCATTCATCTTCGTTTTTGTGACCATGTAAATCATGATGATGCGATGCCACGGATGGTTACATGCGATGTATTCGATAGCACAAAGAGAGAAAGTACAACCCCCAAGGGGGTAGCATTCCGCCTACTTCACTCCCCAGGGTAGCCTCCTATCGTCGGCAACCCCGGGCTATCGAAAGTACAACCCCGATGGGGTTGCGCCATCACCAACCATTGATTATCACGCCACAACACGAGGATGAGGATAACATTGCGGTGGAGTTGCGCCCATCATGGCCATTTATCACCGCACCACAACGTGGGGTGTGCCCATGCAACAACATAGAATTGTGCACCGCATGGCCATTCATTACCGCGACATGGCATAGAGATTGTGTGCATCATGGCCATTTATCATCACGCCACAATACGAGGTATGGTAATTTAATTCCCCGCGCCATTTCCCCATCATCCCCATTTTTGTGGATGCGTAAATTATGATGATGCGATGCCATGAATGGTTACATGTGGCGCATTCAATAGCACAAAGAGAGAAAGTACAACCCCCAAGGGGGTAGCATTCCCCCCACCTCGCTCCCCGGGGTAGCCTCCTATCGTCGGCAACCCCGGGCTATCAAGAGTACAACCCCGATGGGGTTACATCGACCCCAACCATTGATCACCACGCCACAACATGGGATGAGGATAATATTGCGGTGGAGTTGCGCCCATCATTGCCCATTTATTACCGCACCACAACGCGAGGATGGTGTATGACATGGCATTTATCACCGTTCCACAACGTAGGATTGCCCCACAAATAGCAAGGGCATACGCGCGAAAAGGCATGGTAGAGGTTCCCCCCTTGGGGCTTGTACGCTCCCCCATCAGTACTATGCCACGCACCCAAAAGGCGGCACATTATCACGATGTGGCACACCGTTCGGCCTTGATTTGTTCGATGCAGGCCGACAAACACTCGTAGGTTTGTTCGTCAGCCGTCTTTTCCCCACTCATATATTGCCGCATCAGCGAGGGTTTTATCCCCGCACGCTTGGCAATATCCGACACATTGAGATGGCTGAAATCATTGAAAAACGAGCGCAGATCGTAACGATATTCGAACGTCAGATTGCAATAGCGTTCATCGTCAGGATAAGCCTTCCGACATTCTTCTATGGCCTTCAGAAAATCTTCTTTTGCCTGTGCAACCGTCTTTCCGTCGCCATCCACCAAGCCATAATCCCCGATGGGCGCCGCACTGTAGCAAGAATAGCTGCCATCATTCCCACATTCCACCATGACTAAAATGCTCATTGTCCTATTGTCGTTATTGTTGTTTACCTTCATACACTTCATTCACGCTCAAAAAGAATGGTCCACTTCGAACCTACCCGCCCGAGCAACACTTTATATATATAGAACAGCGCACGCCGCTCACACCTCTTCCTCGCCCTCCTCGTCGGCAAACTTGATGTTGCGGGGGTGGTGTTTCAAAATCTCCTCGCGCAGGGTTGCCGTGTCAATGTGCGTGTAAATCTCTGTGGTTGAGATGCTTTCGTGCCCCAACATGGCTTGGATGGCGCGTAAGTCGGCACCCCCTTGCAGCAAGGCCGTGGCAAAACTGTGACGCAAGGTGTGGGGCGAGATGGTTTTTTGAATGCCTGCCACCTCAGCCAACCGCTTGATGATGATGAGAATCATCGTGCGGGTGAGCCGATGGCCGCGCCGATTGAGAAACACATAATCTTCCTGTCCGGGCTTGATAGTCAAGCGGTTGCGGTCGTCAAACCAAAACCGAAGCTCGCGAATGGCACGCGGCGAGATGGGCACCAACCGCTCTTTGTTGCCCTTTCCGCCCACGCGAATGAAGCCATCGTCAAGGTAGAGGTTAGAGAGTTTGAGGTTCACCAGCTCCGAAACGCGCAGCCCACACGAGAACAACACCTCGATGATGGCGCGGTTGCGATGCCCCTCGGCCTTCGAAAGGTCGACAGCCGCCTCGAGCATGTCCACCTCCTGCGTCGACAACACCTCGGGCAGATGCTGTGCCTGTGCAGGCGATTCCAACAGTTCGGTGGGGTCGTTTTCGATAAATCCGTCCAACACGAGGAACCGATAGAACGACCGCAGGCCGCTCAGCACACGGGCTTGCGAGCGCGGACCCACCTGCAAATCGTGCAGCGAGGCCGAGAAATGCTGCAAATCTTCCAGCGTCACGTGCAGCACCTCCAACCCGTTCTGCGCACAATAGTCCAGCAACAGCCCCACATCGTGCAGGTAGGCCTCGAGCGTGTTGCCCGAGTAGTTGCGCTCCAACTGCAAATAGCGCTGATAAACTTTCAGCAGATTTGCCGACGATTTCTTGCTTTTTTCCATCTAATGTCGTATATTTGCTGGGCGAATGTATGGGCTTTTACCCAGCAGCAGCACAAAGATAACGAAAAAAACGGAACAATGAAAATTCAGATTATCAATGGTCCCAACCTCAACCTCTTAGGTCGGCGCGAACCATCTATCTATGGCGACAGCTCGTTTGAGCGCTATCTGTCGGCCTTGCGTGCACAATTCCCCGACGTGCAGATAGATTATTTCCAGAGCAATGTCGAGGGCGAGCTCATCAACCAGCTGCAAGCGGTGGGCTTTGACTGCGATGGTGTGGTGCTCAATGCTGGCGGCTACAGCCACACGAGCATCGCCCTGCACGACTGCATCCGTGCCATTGCGGCACCGGTGATCGAGGTGCACATCAGCAACCTCTATCAACGCGAGGCCTTTCGCCACCAGTCGATGCTCAGCAGCGTGTGCCAGGGCGTCATCGTGGGACTCGGTTTGCCGGGCTATGGCTTGGCCGTCGAAGCCTTGGTGAACCGCAAACGGCAGGCAAAATAGGCCATGAGCAGGCATGGCGACCTCCACATTCCCGGGCTGCAGCCGCCCGAAGATGCCCTTGAGGCCTATGTGGCGCAACACACTTCGCCCGAGGACGATTACCTCTATCGGCTCTATCGCGCCACCAACATCCACACCATTCACGGGCGCATGGCCAGTGGTCATGTGCAAGGGCAGCTGTTAAAGATGCTCGTGGCGATGCTTCGGCCGCAGCGGGTGCTCGAGGTGGGCACCTTCAGCGGTTACAGTGCGCTCTGCATGGCCGCCGCTTTGCCCCCCGACGGGCGCCTCTACACGTTCGAAGTGAACGACGAAATGGAGGATTTTACCCGCCCATGGATAGCGCAATCACCTTGGGCACAGCAGGTTATCTTCACCATTGGCGATGCCAACGTGCTGGCACCTCGGTTGGGAATAACCTTCGATTTTGCCTTCATCGACGGCGACAAGCGCACCTATATCGAAACCTATGAGATGGCGATGCACGTGCTGCGCTTGGGCGGTTTCATGGCGGTCGACAACACGTTGTGGGATGGTCATGTGGTCGATAGCACCTATGATCACGACGCACAGACCGTGGGTATCCGCACGTTCAACGACCATGTGCTGGCCGATCCGCGTGCCGAACAGGTGATTTTGCCACTGCGCGACGGACTCACCTTGGTGCGAAAGGTGGCCGAGGAATAGCCCGTGCCGGAGCAGCTGCCCAAAAAGAGGCATCCACTCCCGTGGACACCTCCTCATCACTAATCCTTTTACTCTTAAAAATAGTCGCTAATACCTATTGAGATTAAATCTATAGAAAAAAGTAAATCATCTATATTCTATTTCTACTACCTTTGCAAAAATAACCCATCTTTTCCATACCATTGTTACCAATTGTGCTTGAAAACTTACCAATAATTCGCTTTTTTACGTAATAGATATTTGGTTAGGCCGAAAACCTCTCGCGTTTTAGTAATACCTTAACTCCGCAGCATAAAATCTTTTAAGAAATCCAAGTGCCTGAGAAACAAAGTTCTCACAAGAATTTATGCTGCGGAGTTAAGGTATCTCATAAAATATTCCATTTTTATTAATCCTAAAAGTCTTCCACTTTTTCCTTTTCACGGTAGTATCCTGATACTTGTATAAAGTAATAAGATAATCACTGCTAATTGTAAAATCAATAATTTCATTACCATCCATATGCCCAATGGTTAATGATGATTTAATGCTATTACTCTCAACTATCACTAGATCATAAGTTTCAATATCTGTTTCAGTATTACATAGTATTATAGGCTGCTCTGAATTTATAGGTGGTAGATACAAATACTCATTATATGAATACTCCATTCCAAAATATCTCTTCACCAATTTAGATAAATTATCCTTAGGGTTATAAGTATAAGTAGGATAAGCTCTATTAACTTTATCCGTATTCCCGGAGTTATAGTAATCATTAAAATCAAAAGGTAGCTTGCAATAATTTATATCATTCTGCCTTATAAGCTTTCCATCTGAATTTATATGAAGGCATCTTGTAATATAGTCATTATATAAGTCTTTATTATATTGCAAGAGTATTCCATCATCAGGGTCATTGGTGATATCAATCAGACTCTGTTCATGAGTATTTAATTTTATCCAACCGACTGTATTTATGGAATTTACTCCCGAATCTTCTACGTACAACTCTATTGTGAAAATTTCATCATTTTTCTCTGTGATTTTTGCCTTCAATTGATTCTTAAAAGGATTCTCAAAGTTTGCAGACGACACAATTAACTCTCTTAACTTATCATCACAACTTTTAAAGCTATCAACTCTTTCAATTTTTCTATTTGAAGTAGATGTCTTAATTTGCTGCTTTTGAGATGCCGTACTACAAGAAAAATAAAGCAGACAAGTGATAAGAAAGAATACTATTTTTTTCATATTTACCTTAATTCCGCAGCATAAACCCTTGCGAGAACTCCAAGTGCCTGGGGAACAAAGTTCTCAAAACACTTGGATATGCCAGAAATTTCACCTATCTTGGTGCTGCAAACATAACAAGTAAGCAAAAAACTGACATGACAAAGGTAGCAATTAAAAACGAGAATATCACTTCTTTCGGTGGAATTTACATCATTTCTTTGTGGCTTTTCATACTTCCCCATTGGTTTGGGTGGGGGATTTCATGATTATGCAAGACCCAAGAATTCCAGAAAATTCCCATATCAATGGATAAATCCCAAAAATGTCACTTCAATATATAAAAGTACCTCACAAGAAAAAATACTGCGGAATTGAGGTATTTTATAAAGCATATGCCGAACTTTGTTTAAAGACTTATAATCCATTTCTGCACTTCTTCAAGATCATAGTTGCCTTTTAGGGCAATACCTTCTTTTAGCAGGCAGTTGCTACACTCGTGTTGAAGGTCTTCTACCATATGTCCGAATCCTCCTCCTCCATGCGTACAGAAAGGGATTATTGTTTTTCCGGTCAGATCTACACTTCTCAAGAAAGAGCGTATAGGCGGCGCAAAGGTTTTTAGCCAGTTAGGTGAACCGATGAAGATGGTATCGTAGACTGCAACGCTATCGAAACAGTTAGATAAAGGAGGACAATATCCTCGTTCTATCTCCTGTCTGATTTCTTTCACCGCAGTATTGTAGGAAAAAGAATATGGCTTCTGCGGAATAAGTGCCAATAGCTCCCCATCGGTAATCAAGGCAATGTCTTCTGCCAGTGCCTTTGTTATTCCGGAGTATGAATAATAAGCGATTAAGGGAGGTGTATTCATTTCTATATTTATTTATAAGTTCTTCGATAGGTTGACTACGAAATGGTCTGATGCCTTATTTTCAGCAGCCCGAAGAAAGGCGTTATATCCTGAACGTCTGTAAGTTCCAGACCGGCATTCTTCAAAGTCGATTTTAAGTCCTTGACAGAATAGAACCAATATTCGGGTAGGGTATTCTCTTTCATATCCTGCCAAGTATAGATATGCTCTTCCTTCAGATACGGTTTAATATGATGTTCGTACACATCTGCCGGGGTAGTTCTCTCTAATAAATAACGGTAAACCTCATCGAACCTCTCGGGATACGCTTCGGGATCGAATAAGATAACCTCATCAGCCATTACCATTTCGCCATCGGCTTTCATTGCCTGCGCTACGGCTTTGAACAGCTTCGACCAATCGGCTCGGTTTACCTGATGCTGAACCAAGGAGGAAATAATTAAATCGGCACTGTTTTTAGGCAGTTCCAAGTCTTGAATACATCCGCTCATAAAAGACACATGAGCTTCTTGTGCATAAACAGCTTTTGCCCGTGCAATATTTTCTTTGCTTATATCTACTCCGATAACAGACCGGAACCGAGAAACGAACGGCTGCAGGGATTTACCCCAGCCGCATCCTAAATCCAATATCATATCTCCCGTCTTGATGCTCGCAAAATCGAATATTCGATTGCTCAATACCTGCGTAGATTCAAACGTATCGCGTCCATCAGGACTGATAGTCCTGTCGACATACAGGGATAAAACATCTTCCCAATTCTTTTTCATCTTTATCTGAAGCTCTTTATGTAAATCTTTATCTTCTTTATCGCCCGGTCGTAACGACTTGACGCGGAAGAGACGCAATAAGCGCCGAGCGTAGAAGCACCTGTCCAATCGACGCTGCCTTTGTCGTTGGTCGTGCCATAGTTCTTTTATTATATGGATTATCTTGCAAAGCCATTCTTGTAAAAATCATACCATGCAGCTATTCGTTCGGGGCTATCGACTTTCAATAGCAGGAGCATCTCGCGTGTGAACTCTAAATGACCTGTGCCATTTGCTGTAACAATATTACCATCGCTTACGGCTTGTGCTTCGATGTAGCCCGATGCGTTCGTGTACTTATCGCCGCCCCATAGTTTGAGTTGGTCGAGCCCATTGCCTGTGTGTTTGACATTATTCAGAAAACCGTGTGAACACATAAAAGAAGCCCCATTGCAGATTGCTCCGATAATCTTTCCGTTATCTAATGCCTTTTGTACCAAAGGAACAACAAGTTCGGCTTCTGCACTATTCCATCGGTTACCACCGATAAGTACTAATGCTGCATATTCTTCGGGCATATTCTCGAAAGAATAATCAGGTAGTGTTCTAAAACCTCCGATAGAACGAACTTCATCCAATGTCGGGGCAACGATGTTCACTTCGTATTTTGCTTCGTACTTTATCTTGCTACCAGGTGGTAAAACTCCTTCATGAAGAGCTGTGGAAAGGAATGCCCCTTCCCAATCGGCATATTCGTTCAATAAAATAAATAAAACTTTCTGTGTCATAAAAATATTATTATTAGTTGTTGAAAAATTACTATATTTAGGAATAATACAAAAAGGAAGAAGAGATTCGAGAAGTGTTGGCGCCTTTGTCATTGGTCGGGCCATAGTTCTTTTACATTTTAGAACTTTGGGGTAGCCTTTTTCTTGTTTGGTTTCGGCTCCGGCAGTTCCTCATAGGTTGCCCGGACGAGTGAAGAGAGATACCGTCGGTCGTCTACGTCGGCGATGTAGAAATAGTTTTTCGCCCCATCGTATGGAGGTCGGAGTTCTTCGCTCCGAAGCAGTTTACGCCCTGCCTCCGTCAGTTTCAGATAGAGACGGTCGTCGCAGATAAGTCCGAAAATCTTGCCGTTGCAATAGATGCCATATTCGCCGAACATCTTCCTGACAGTTATTTCACCGGCTTCGGAGCATTGGTCGGCGATATACTGTACAAAATCTTGATTACATGCCATTTTTGAGAGTCTTTTATTATATACCCTTAATTCCGCAGCATAAATTCTTATGAGAACTCCAAGTGCCTGGGAAACAAAGTTCTCAAAACACTTGGATATGTCAGAAATTTCACCTATCTTGGTGCTGCAAACAAAAAATAGACAAAATCTGACATGACAAAGGTAGCACTTAAAATCGAGAATATCACTCCTTTCGGTGGAATTTACATCATTTCTTTGTGGCTTTTCATACTTCCCCATTGGTTTTGGTGGGGGATTTCATGATTATGCAAGAACCAAGAACCCCGGAAAATCCCCATATCAATGGATAAATCCCAAAAATGTCACTTCAATATATAAAAGTACCTTGCAAGGAATAATGCTGCGGAATTGAGGTTTTAGTTGTGAATTGCTTACTTTCAATGCTCGCGCTATCTTGACTATTGTAATCAAGGTTACTCGAAAGAGGATGCCGGCAAGAAAGGAAAGTGGGTGAGCGGGATGACGAACGGACAGAAAGAAAAACGGGAAGAAAAACATGGAAACCTCAGAAAAAAGTGCTATCTTTGTTCTCATGGGAGAGCACAAGCAGATAAAACAAGTCGAGAGTAAGATCATTGTCCTTCGCGATACGCAGGTTATCCTCGATAGAGACATCGCCGAACTTTATGGGGTGGAGACGAGAGATATCAACAAAGCCGTAAAGAATAACCCTGATAAATTTCCGCAAGGCTATATCATCACCCTCGAAAAAGAAGAGAAAAAGGAACTGGTGGAAAATTTCCACCGGTTCAATCCGCTGAAACATTCAACTGTTCTCCCGAAAGCCTTTACCGAGAAAGGGCTTTACATGCTCGCCACCATCATCAAGTCGGCCCTCGCAACTGAAGCCACCATTGCCATCATCGAGACATTTACAAAGCTCCGTCAGTTGGCAAGAGCCATGCAACAGGCCAACGATGAGATTGCAAAAGGCGGCGAACTGCCGACCGCTCAAGAGCAGAATGCCTTCAAAAACTTGATGGATGAGGTCTTTGCCGACCCCATGCCCATCAGCGTT
This sequence comes from Segatella oulorum F0390, assembly GCF_000224615.1. Taxonomy (NCBI): domain Bacteria; kingdom Pseudomonadati; phylum Bacteroidota; class Bacteroidia; order Bacteroidales; family Prevotellaceae; genus Segatella; species Segatella oulorum. The sequence goes on along the minus strand of NZ_JH114217.1, from coordinate 151,992 downwards.
CAGCGGATGACTTTCGGCGTAAACTTAGGCTTCTTCAAATGGGAGCTGGAAACAACACGAGAGCGAAAGGGGTAATCCCAAGGCCACGCTATCGCCTTTTCCCTTCCCCTTGCGCGCTGGATGCCCCTCAGTATCAGCCCTCACAATGTGTGGCATCCAACGCATCGGGTGCATCCGCCACGTGCATACCGGCAGCAGGCTGCGGAGATGACGAGGAGAAAGGGGGCTCCTTCCCCTCGCCCACCCGTATCATGGCAAACAAAGGGCGCGGCATTTGCTGCAGACACTGCGCATAACGCTGTTGGAAAGGCACCTGCCGGACATACTTTCGGTGCTTGGCTTTGTAGAGATAGGCCCGCGGATTATGAGGCTCATCGAGATGCAAACGCAGGCAAAGCTCGTGAATGAGCGGTCCCACCCGATAGAGTTGCCCCGCCGAAGTATAGAGCGGAAAGGAGGTACACACGAGGGCTGCGGCCTCGAAAAGGTCGGTGTGGCTGCCACACCAATGCAGGTTGTCGGCGGGGGTAAGCGCCAAGATGGCCGAAATTTCATTTTTCAATGCCCGTAGAATTATATCCATGATTGTTTATGTTTGATGTGAAATTTTCACCTTATTATATATATAGCGTTTTCTTTTGCCGCGCAGAAAGCATTTTTTCGCACCCCTATGAGGGGCCATCCAACCGCCTTCGAGCTGCTTATCCCCATGGAAACGGGAGAAAGAAGAGGCTCCGCGCACAGGAAAAGAGGGAACGCCACACGCCAAATGACAAAACAGACGTCAGAAAAGGCAAAAGCATCGTCCGCTGATTTCCGCCTACAAAGTTAGCGTTTTTCGTGGAAATATTTTTTCCATACGCCCCATTTTCCGTTAATAGTCTTTAAAACCATGAGAAACTTAACAATCGTATTACCAAATATCTTCTAAAAAGCTTGACAGGGTGGGGCAAAATTTCGTATCTTTGCATCAGTTCAGTAAGACCAATCTTCTGAACCTTAATAAAGAAATTGAAATGAAAACAGATCAAAAAGAAATGTATTCGCCCCACTTCTCGAAAGCTGAGATGCACCGTTCGGGCGTGGCTTTGAAGTTAGGCATCGACAACACGCCGACGAAAGCCGAAGAAGAAAATCTGCAAGCGCTTTGCACCATGGTTTTAGAACCCTTACGCTTGCGCTTTGGGCGAATCATCATTGCCAGCGGTTATCGCTCAACCGCTTTAAATAAAGCCATCAGAGGAGCACACAACTCACAGCATCTGCTGGGCGAAGCGGCCGACATTCATGTGGCGAGCGAGGCCGAAGGACGTCGTTATTTCGACTACATTCGGCACCACCTGCCCTTCGACCAGCTGCTGTTTGAGCATGCCATGCGCAATGGCTGCTGTTGGTTGCACGTGAGCTATCGGCGACAACCGCAACACAATCGCCATGAAGCCTTCCACCTTACCGCCAAGAAGTAAGCGCTTTATCTTATTTTTATAAGAATGACCATAGTAATTTAATTAACAATTTAACAAAAAGAAAGGAACAGAATTATGTCTGTATTGTACAAAATCTACGAGAACAAAAACAAGAAGAGTGCCGGTTACAAAAAGTTTTATGCGCGTGCCGTGCACCAAGGCGTTGTTGACTTAGCAGCCATCTCGGCCCAGATTGAGCGCAACTGTTCGCTCAAACGCAGCGACGTGACGGCCGTTTTGATTGAGTTGGTAGAAGTGATGACCGCACATTTGCAAGACTCCAAGCGCGTGAGAATCGACGGTTTGGGCACGTTTAAAGTGGGATTGCGCTGCAAACCGGCAGCCTCTGCGGGCGAGTTTAATCCCGTGAAGAACGTGAAGAGCCTGCATGTGAACTTCCTCCCTGCGTCGAATTTGGACCGTGATGCCCACAAACACGTGAAGGAGTTGCTGCGCGGTGTGGCCCTGCAAGAGCATGGCACCTATGTCATCAACAAGAAACCCTCGGGCACTCCAGCCGTAGGCGGATAAGCCTTCCCCTTGCTTCGGCTCCCCAGGGCACCGTCATTGGAGAGCAAAGCCTTTCTTAAAATCATGTTTCACCTTAATAATCAAATAGAAATGAGCAAGTTTAGAACTGACGATTGGAAAGTTGTTATCAAGATTATCATCACTTTGGCCACCGCCATCTTAGGCGCTTTGGGAGCCAAAGAGTTGGGCGAGTGAATCCCTTTCGCAAGCCGATAACAACGCCTCCCCTGCTTTTAAGGTTTAAAAGTGGGGGAGGTTTTTAAAATAAAAGTGTGACCATAAGCTCCTACTACGGGCTATAGCCGCCTTCATACCACCTTCTCCCTCATGCACTTATACGTTTTGACGAGAAGATTCGACTGAAATGGCGTTTTATCACGCATCTACTTTTGCGGCAGCCTGTCGCAACTGATCAAAAAACAAGCGCGTGGCAGCATGATTTGATTGTGCTGCTTCTTCAGCAGCTTCGCGCATAATCTGCGACAAGAAAGCCTCTGTGGGTTCCTCCATGCTTGTCAGCCTATAGGTATCTATCGTTTGTTTCATCTATAAAAAGTTTAATCATAACGATGAATAGCTATGCAAAGATAATCTTTTTTCGTGTAATCAACAAACACCGCATAAGATATTGGCGAAGATTAAACCGGAATAACCGCAGCAGAAGCATGCGATTTATATTTCCATGGGACACTCATCCCGGCATGAGAGCAGTGCAAGAACAACAGAGAGCAAAGGAGGTTTTTTTGCGCTTTTTCGCGCTTTACTTTTGCATTATGCACGAAAAGCCTTACCTTTGCGAACATATTATATTAAGGTGAAGGCGCGAAGGTGCCACAAGCCCCATCAAACAATCGGAAGAATGGATTATAACTTCAGTGAAATAGAGAAAAAATGGCAGAAAGTCTGGCGCGAACAACAGACCTATAAGGTGGTTGAAGACGCCTCGAAGACCAAGTTTTATGTGCTCAACATGTTCCCCTATCCCTCGGGAGCCGGCTTGCATGTGGGCCATCCTTTAGGCTATATTGCCAGCGACATCTATGCCCGTTACAAGCGGCAGCAAGGCTTTAACGTGCTCAACCCCATGGGTTATGACGCCTATGGATTGCCTGCTGAGCAATATGCCATACAGACTGGGCAGCATCCTGCACTCACTACCGAGACCAACATCGCGCACTATCGCGAGCAGTTGGACAAGATTGGGTTCTCATTTGACTGGAGTCGTGAGGTGAGAACCTGCGATCCGGCCTATTATCACTGGACACAATGGGCGTTCGAGAAGATGTTTTCGAGCTATTTCGACAACGACCAGCAAAAGGCATTGCCCATCGATTTGCTCGTGAAGCATTTTGAAACTGATGGCACTGCGGGGCTACACGTGGCGCAAAGTGAGGAACTTTCGTTCACGGCTGCCGAGTGGAAAACCTATGATGAAGCGCAACAGCAGCGCACGTTGATGAACTATCGCATCGCCTACTTGGGCGAAACGATGGTCAACTGGTGCCCCGAATTGGGCACAGTGCTTGCCAACGATGAGGTGGTTAACGGTGTTAGCGAGCGTGGGGGCTACCCCGTGATTCAGAAAAAGATGCAGCAATGGTGTCTGCGCACGTCGGCCTACGCCCAGCGTTTGTTGGAGGGTTTAGACAAAGTGAACTGGACCGATGCCATCAAAGAGACGCAACGCAACTGGATTGGGCGCTCTGAAGGTACCGAGATTGCGTTTAAAGTGGCCGGCGAGGCACGCGAAATCACCATTTTCACCACCCGCGTCGACACCATCTTTGGCGTCACCTTCATGGTGTTGGCACCCGAAAGCGAACTCGTTGGCACGCTCACCAAGCCCGAGAAACAGGCCGAAGTGGCCACCTATTTGGACTATGTGAAGAAGCGCACCGAGCTCGATCGCATGAGTGATCGCAAGGTGACGGGCGTGTTTACAGGCAGCTATGCCGTCAATCCCTTCACGGGTGAGGAGATACCCATTTGGATTTCGGAGTATGTTTTGGCGGGCTATGGCACCGGAGCCGTGATGGCTGTGCCCGCACATGACAGTCGCGACTATGCCTTTGCCAAGCATTTCAACCTGCCCATCGTGCCACTTATTGAGGGCGCCGATGTGGAAAACGAGAGCTTCGACGCAAAAGAAGGTATCGTGATGAACTCGCCCCGCGACGGAAAAGCCGTGTTTGAGGACTTCACCCTGAATGGAAAAACGGTGAAAGAGGCCATAGCCTATACCAAAGAATATGTCACCCGCCACGGTCTTGGCCGCGTAAAAGTGAACTATCGTCTGCGCGATGCCATCTTCTCACGGCAGCGTTATTGGGGCGAACCCTTCCCCGTTTATTATAAAAATGGACTTCCCTACATGATTCCCGAGGCTTGTCTGCCCCTCGAACTGCCCGAAATCGACAAATATCAACCCACAGAAAGTGGCGAACCGCCTTTGGGACGTGCGAAGAAATGGGCGTGGGACGAGGCCAATCAATGCGTGGTGGAGAACGAGCGGATTGACCAACAGACGGTGTTCCCCTTGGAATTGAACACCATGCCGGGCTTTGCAGGCAGCTCAGCCTATTACCTTCGCTACATGGATCCGCACAACACGCAGGCTCTTGTGGGCGAGAAAGCCGACCATTATTGGCAGAATGTCGACCTTTATGTGGGCGGAACGGAGCATGCTACGGGCCACTTGATTTACAGTCGCTTTTGGAATAAGTTCCTTTTCGACTATGGTGTGAGCTGCAAAGAGGAACCCTTTGAGAAGTTAGTCAATCAAGGAATGATACAAGGCCGGTCGAACTTTGTCTATCGTGTGAACGACATGGCGAAAGACAAGGCACCCGTTTTCGTGTCAAAGGGGCTGAAAGACCAATACGACACCACGCCCATTCACGTGTGGGTGGGCTTGGTGAAGAACGATATCCTCGACGTTGACGCCTTCAAAGCATGGCGACCCGAATACGAACAGGCCGAGTTTGTGCTCGAAGAAGGACAATATCACTGCGGATGGGCGGTTGAAAAGATGTCGAAGAGCATGCACAACGTGGTCAACCCCGACGACATCATTGCCGAATATGGCGCCGACACGCTACGCCTTTACGAGATGTTTCTCGGTCCGGTAGAGGCGAGTAAGCCCTGGGACACCAATGGTATCGACGGCTGTTTCCGCTTCCTCAAGAAGCTATGGGCACTCTTCTATGGCCGCAACAGCGATGCTTTGCTCGCCGATGACAGCCAGCCCACGAAGGAAAACCTCAAGACTTTGCATAAACTCATCAAGAAGGTGAGCGAGGATATGGAGCGCTTCAGCTACAACACCTCTGTATCGGCCTTCATGATTGCCGTCAATGAGCTGGGCCAACAGCAATGCCACAGCCGCCAAGTGCTGCAAGATGTGGTGGTGGTGTTGGCACCATTCGCTCCCCACATCGCCGAAGAACTGTGGCATGCCTTAGGCCATTCGACCACCGTTTGCGATGCTTCGTGGCCCAAAGCCAACGAAAGCTATTTGGTAGAGAGCGAGATACAGCTCACCATCAGCTTCAATGGCAAGGCACGTTTCCAAAAGGTTTTCCCCGCAGATGCCGACAATGCCACCATCGAAGCCGAGGCAAAGGCCGACGAACGCAGCCAAAAGTATTTAGAAGGCAAGACCATTGTGAAAGTGATTATCGTGCCCAAGAAAATCGTAAACATCGTAATGAAATAATCCTTGCCGTGAAAAGCCCCCACAAACGGGCTTTTCACGGCTTCATCATTCCCCCTTGAACATCCTCAAACAATGACAAGCAACCTGCAAAAACAACAAGTATGGAGCGAGGTGAAAGACTATTTTTTCATCTCGTTAGGCCTACTCATCTACACCATCTCATTCGTACTCTTCCTCATGCCCTATCAGATTGTGGCAGGAGGAGCCACCGGAATGTCGGCCATCATCTATTATGCCACCGGCTTCCACATGCAATACACCTACATCATCATCAACGGGCTGTTGCTCATTATGGCGCTGTTCATCTTGGGATTTAAGTTCATGGTGAAAACCATCTACGCCATTCTGCTGCTCGCTATCCTCATCACCCTCATGCAAGCCATCGTGCCCAAGCAACCCAATGGGCTACCTATTCAGCTGCTTGGACCGGGACAAGACTTCATGTCGATGATCATTGGTTGCGTATTAACAGGCGTAGCGCTCTCCACAGTGTTCCTGCATAACGGCTCAACCGGCGGATCTGACATCATCGCCGCCTCCGTAAACAAGTATCACGACATCTCGTTGGGACGCGTTTTGATTGCCATTGACTTCTGCATCATCGGCAGTTGCATGTTCTTTCCGGCCTTCGGTACCTATTTAGAGCGTGCCCACAAAGTGATGTTCGGCCTCTGTGTGATGACCCTTGAGAACTTCTCTTTGGACTATATCATGAATGCCCGGCGCGAGAGTGTGCAGTTTCTCATCTTCTCAAGCAAGTATCAAGAGCTGGCCGAAGCCATCGGAACCGAGACCGGTCACGGCGTAACCATTCTCGATGGGCACGGCTGGTACACGGGAAAAGAAGTGAAAGTGCTCTGCGTGCTGGCCAAGAAATTCGAAAGCACCACCATCTTCCGCCTCATCAAATTCATCGATCCGCGCGCCTTCGTCAGCCAAAGTAGCGTCGTCGGCGTTTATGGTGAAGGCTTCGACGAGATGAAAGTGAAAATCAATAAAAAGCTCCATCAGCAACGATTGCAGCAACAACAAAAGGAACAAGCATGAAAATTGTCTTCGCAACCAACAACGCCCACAAGCTGAGCGAGATTAAAAGCATCCTCGGCAGCAGCATCGAAATCGTGTCACTCAGCGACATTGGCTGCACAGTCGACATTCCCGAGACGGGCAAAACGCTCGAAGAGAACGCCCGCATCAAGGCGGCCTATGTGTTCGAACACTATGGATTGAGCTGCTTTGCCGACGACACGGGCCTGGAAGTGGAGGCACTCCATGGCGCACCCGGCGTTTACAGCGCACGTTATGCAGGCGGAGCGGGTCACGACAGCGAGGCCAACATGCGCAAACTGCTTGGTGAATTGGCCGGCGAGCCCCACCGCAACGCCCGATTTCGCACCGTCATCTCGTTGTTGCAAGTCGACGAGAACCATCCCCAAAAGCCCATCGAGCATCAGTTCGAAGGCATCGTCACAGGCCACATTGCCACCGAGAAACACGGGCAAGAGGGCTTCGGTTACGACCCCATCTTCATCCCCGACGGCTATGATCAGAGCTTTGCCGAGTTGGGAGAAACCATTAAAAACAAAATCAGTCATCGTGCACGCGCCGTCGAACAGCTGGCTCTTTTCTTGAAAACAGGCCGATAAAGTCACGAAAACGATGCACTTTGCAGGCTAAAAACGATGAAAAAGCTCACCAATCTCCTTGTTTTTCTTTCGCTCAACGCCGGGCTTTTTGCCCAGACACCCGTTTGGAAAAACTACCTCTCCTATCAACAAAAACAAGAAATAGCGCAGGCACATCGCAACCTCCTCTATGTGTTGGCCTCGCAAGGGCTCTATGCCTATCACCCCAACGACCGTAGCATCCGCACCTTCGACAAGGTGAATGGCCTCGCCGATGCCGCCATTGCCCACATCAGCTACAACACTTCGGCCCACCGCCTCGTGGTGGTCTATGTCAATGCCAACATCGATTTGCTCGACGACGATGGGCAAGTGACCCACTTGAGTGCCTATCGCGATGCCCGGCTCACGGCCGATAAAACCGTGAACAGCATCTGTCAATACGGCAACGACGCCTTCCTCGCCACAGGCTTTGGCATCGTTCGCCTCAATGTGGCACGCGCCGAGGTGAGCGACACCTACAACCTTTCGCTCCCGGTGGCCTATTGTTGGGTGGAACAACAGCTGCTCAAGGCCGCCAGTCCCACGGCAGGAATGTTGCAATGCCCGCTCAACAGCAACCTCGCCGACCCGCTCTCGTGGCAGCACACGGGCACTTTCGTGGCACAAACACCCGTCGACAACACGGCATTGTGGGCGAAGGTGGCGCAGGTTTCGCCCGATGGTCCGGCCTACAACCACTTTGGGTTCATGCGCTTTCACAACCAACGGCTCTACACCTGCGGCGGCAAAAGCGAACCCTTCCGACCGGGTTGCGTGCAAGTGATGCACGAAGGGCGCTGGCAGGTGTATGCAGGTGAGACCGACATTCAACCCCTAACCCATTTACATTATCAGGATGTGTGTGCCATCGACATCGATCCGCGCGACGAAAACCATCTCTTTGCCGGCGCACGCAACGGTCTTTACGAGTTTCAAAACGGCCGTCTGAAGGCTTTTTATAACGACAGCAACTCGCCCATCGGCACCGCCACGGCCAACAACGACCGCGAATATCAGTTGGTTACGGGCGTGAAATTCGATGCCACGGGGCAGCTTTGGCTCTTCAATAGCCAGTCGCTCACGGCCTCCTTGCTGCGTTTCGACGGCCAACAGTGGCACCATCCGCAGCTCAATGCCTTCATGACTTTTGGCCAACGCAGCTTAGCCAACGGCCGACAGCTGCAATTTTTCACCCCCGACGCACTGTGGTTGGTCAACGACAACTGGACACGTCCGTCGCTCTATCGCGTTGATGCGGCCACCGAGCGCATCACCTCGTTCACCACTTTCGTCAACCAGGATGGGCAAACGGTGGACAACTTGTGGTATGTGCGCTGCATAGCCCGCGACAAAATGGGCAACCTCTGGGTGGGAACCAATGTGGGGCCGCTCGTTCTCTCGCCCGAAGAAGCGCAAAAGGCTAACCCCATCTTCGAGCAAATCAAAATTCCTCGCAACGACGGAACTACCCTTGCCGACTATCTTCTCAGCGGTGTCGACATCACAAATATCGTCATCGACAACGCCAACCGCAAGTGGATGGCCACGCAAAGCAACGGCCTCTACCTCGTGAGCAGCGACAACCAACGCCAATTAGCCCACTACACGGCCGAAAACAGCCCTCTCCTTTCGAACGCCATTGAGAGCCTTGCCTTCGACAACACCACCGGAACGCTCTACATCGGCACCGCAGCCGGCCTCTGTTCGGTGCAGAGTGAGGCCTTTCTCTCGGCCGATGCGCTGCAAAAAGACCAGGTCTATGCCTACCCCAACCCCGTAGAACCGGGCTACACAGGGCCGATAAACATCGTGGGACTGATGGACAACAGCGACGTGAAGATTACCACCGTCGACGGAAGATTGGTGAAACAAGGCCGCAGCAACGGCGCCCTTTTCAGCTGGGACGGCACCAATCAGCACGGACAGCGCGTGGCTTCGGGCATCTATCTCGTTGAGGTGGCCACACCCGATGGTGCGAAAGGCGTGGTGTGCCGGGTGGCTATCGTGAATTAAACCAACGCATGCGCAACCCAAACAGCTATCGTCACATCCTGAAAGCCACCACCCTTTTTGGCGGTGTGCAAAGCCTTAACATCCTCATGGGTGTGGTGCGCACGAAACTTGTGGCCGTGCTTCTCGGCACAACGGGCATGGGCGTGCTCTCGATGTGCAACACATGGGTGAGCTTGCTCAGCGACACCTTGAGCTTAGGGCTGCCAATGAGTGCCGTGAAGCAGCTGTCCTCGGCCTATGAACAACCGCAGCCAACCGCCTTTTTGCAGCAACTTTGCACGTTGCGCACCTGGACTTTGCTCGCCGCAGGCCTTGCCTTTGCGGTGAGCTTTTTTGGTGCTTTGCTCTGGCACAACGCCTCTTGGCTCAGCCTGTTGCCACCCTTTGCCCTCGTTGCCCTGGCAGTAGTGGTGCCCATGACGGTGCTCACGGCCGGCGAAATGGCCGTGCTGAAAGCCACACGCCAGCTGAAAGCCGTGGCCAAGCTGTCGGTTTGGAACATGCTGCTCATGGTCATCGTGTCAGCCATTGGCTTCTATCAGTGGGGGTTGCGCGCCATTGTGCCCGTGCTTTTGGTGGCAGCGTGCGTGCAAATGCTGCTCGTTGTGGGCTGCAGCTGTCGGCGTTTCGGCTACAAGGTGGCATTCAGCAAAGACGTGTTGCGGCGCGGTTGGTCCACCCTTCGTTTGGGATTGGCCTTCGTAGCCGCAGGGATGGTGGCCAATGGGGCGGCCTTTCTCGTGCGTTGGTGGCTGCAATGGCAAGGCGATGTGCACGTGGTGGGGCTCTATAATGCCGCCACCATGCTGGCCATGACCTATGCCGGGGTGGTGTTTCATGCCATGGAGACCGACTATTTTCCGCGCCTCTCGGGCGTGAGCCATGCCGGGAAAGGCCTCAATCTGTTGGTCAATCGGCAGATCAATGCTTGCATCTTGCTGCTTTCGCCCCTGCTGTTGGGGTTCATGATGGCGTTGCCATGGCTCATTCCGCTGCTCTTCAGTCAGGCTTTTCTGCCGATGATGGGCATGATGCGGGGCTGCTTGGTGGCCATGTTCTTTCGCATTTTCACGCTCTCCATCGAATATATCGCCCTTTCGCGCGGCCATTCGGCGCTCTATCTCGTGCAAGAAGGGGCATCGGCCGTGCTGCTTGTGTCGGCCGTCGCGATGGGCTTTGCGCTCGGTGGCCTCACCTTTGTGGGCTATGCCATTGCCCTTGCCACCGCCTTGGAGGCGCTGTTGGTGCTCGCCCTCACCCACCATCGCTACCACTTCATGCTGCATCGTGCCACATGGCGATGGGCTGGCGTGCAATTTCTGCTGCTCCTCGTGACGCTATGGAGCTGCCTTTGGGGTTCAGGACCCGCAGCTTGGGCAATAGGTTTGGGTGCCTTTGGCCTATCCTGCACCATCAGTTGGCGTTGCTGGAAGGCATTTCGCGCAACGAAAGATAGACCAAAGGCAGCGTGACAAGAAGGGTAACGACGTCGCTAACGGGCTGACTAATCTCCACACCCAACAGCCCAAAATGGTGGGGAAGCACCAAGATGAGCGGCACAAAGAACAGCCCTTGGCGCGCCGCAGCAAGGATGTTGGCACGGATGGGCATGCGACACGTCTGCGTAACCATGTTGGCTGGAATGATGATGGCACTGAAGATGATCGTCAACAGCTGATAGCGCAGGGCGGCAGCCCCCACGTTCACCACGTGAATGTCGTCGCGAAAGAGGGTGATGACCTCGCTGCTGAAGAACGAAAGCAGCACGGCCATGCACACAAGGAACACGGCACTCACCTTCACACAGAACCAAAAGCCGCCCTTCACCCGGTCATAAAGTCGGGCACCATAGCAGAAACCGCACATGGGTTGATAGCCTTGTCCCAAGCCAACCACCATGCTGAAGATGAACATCGTGAGGCGATTGACAATGCTCATGCCTGCAATGGCGGCATCACCAAAACCACCTGCGCCCACATTCAGCGCGATAGTGGAGAGGCTGGCCAACCCTTGTCTGAGCAAAGAGGGCGTGCCTCCGGCGATAATCTCGCGCACCAAGCTCCCACGAAACGTCACATTTTGCCAATGATAATGAATGATATGCGGATGCAAACTCATGCGATACATCACCGAAAAGCCTATCATTTGTCCGGTCACTGAAGCCCAGGCCGCACCCGAAACACCCATGCCACACGTGAAAATCAACACCGGATCGAGCACGCAGTTCACGACGGCTCCCACCACAACCCCATACATCGAGTAGCGCGCATAACCCTGATAGCGCATCTGATTGTTCATGCAAAGGGTACCCATAATAAAAGGTGTGCCAAGCAAAGAAATGCCCAAATAGTCCTTGGTGTAGGGCAGAATGGTGGGCGTGCTGCCTAAAAGGATGGACAGGGGATGAAGAAACAGCAGGCCGAGAACCACTATCATCGCGGCAAAAAACAAGGCATAGGCCAAGGCCGTGCTGGCCATTCGCTCGGCATTCTGCTTGCGCTCGGCACCCAATTCGCGTGCAATATAGGTGCCGGCACCGTTGCCAAAGAAGAACGCGAAGGCCTGAACGACAAACATTACCGAAAACACGATGCCCACAGCAGCCGTAGCTTGTGTGTTGATTTTACCCACAAAATAGGTGTCGGCCATGTTATAAAGGCTCGTCACCAGCATCGAAATGATGGTGGGAACGGCCATTGTGCCAATCACTTTCGGTATGGGTGCCGACGTGAGGAATACATAATTCTCGTCTTTCTGCATTTTTTTATCCGTTATGCGCTCATGTGTGACATGGCGAAACATGCGCACGGTCACAAAACTATTGCACCAACAAAAGTACTACTTTTCAGTAGAGAGGACAAATAAAGAATGTGAAAGAGCTCGTGGGCTACACACCTGAACTATAAAAACAGTGTCATATAAACGGGCAAGCAGAGCAGGGTACCATCCTTTCGCACATCCTTTGTATAGAGCAAGTAGCGGTTTTGCACCCTATCGGCATATTTTTTGGTGAAGGCATCCAACGAGGTGTGTGCCTTGTAGCCAGACGATTTCACTTCGATGGGGCACACTTTTGCTCCCCGGCTCAAGATGAAATCCACCTCATAGTTGTGCTTTGCGTCCTTCGGAAACGTGTAATAGAATAGGTTGTTGCCCGCAGCTACGAGCATTTGGCTCACCACATTCTCATAGACATAGCCCATATCGGTGCTCAACTTGTCGCTCCACAGCTTCTGATAAATTACATTTTCGGTCACGTCCTTATCCATAAATGCCTGTGTAACAAAGAGTCCTGTGTCGCCCATATAGAGCTTATAGGCCTCCATACTGCCGTGCATGGCCAGCCCAACATGCGGGTCGTTGGCATGATAGGCGATGTTGACGGTCATCGAGTCGGCCATGTTGGCAATGGTTTCTTCCAAGATAGCGGGGCGAACGCTGTTGCCCAAGACCCCACGTGCCTTGAAACGGGTGGAGGATTGCGCCAACTGTTGTGGGATAAACCGGAACAATCGTGAGGTACGCCCCGTGGGATCGAGCTTCATAAAATCGTCTTCATAGAGTGAGAGGATGCGTCGTTTCACGTCATCAACATGCGACAAATCACGGTGTTGCAGATAGGCCTCGACGGCTTGTGGCATACCTCCGATGAGCATATACAGCCGAAAGTCGCGCATCAACTTTCGATTCACGCCATCGCCCAAAGGCAATTGCAGTTGAAAACTATGCTGCAACAAAGGGATTGTGGCAGCATCGCCCAACGCCCATCGAAACTCTTCGTAGTCCATGGGGTACAAACACACCTGCGTTTCTTCGCTCGGCAACACAATATCCTTGATGTTTTGGCGGATAGAAATGAGCGACCCTGTCTCGATATAATCATAACGTCGGTCTTTAACCAAGTGCTTAATGGCTTGTCGCGCATAGGGTTCCATCTGCACTTCGTCGAAGATAATGACCGATTTCCGCGGTGTTAGGGACACACCATATAATAATTGTAGCCGCAGGAAAAGGTAATCAATGTCCGGAAAATCTCTGAAAAGACCGTGGACTTCGGCCGATGCGATGGAGAAATCTATCAGCAAATAAGTTTCATATTCAGCCTTAGCAAAGGATTCTGCCAGCGTAGATTTGCCCACACGACGCGCACCTTTAATCAGCAATGCCGAAGCTCCTTGCTCCTCCTGCTTCCACTTGAGCATGCGTTGATATAACTTTCTCTTGAATTGTAGTGCCATTGTCTTATGCTTATTTTCAGGCAAAAATAGGCATTTATTTGCATTCCCCCAAATTGTTTTATGCCGATTTGCACCGTTTCCCCGAAATTTTTCGACACGAAATGTAGCAATTCCCCAAATTGTTTTACACCCATTTGCTGCATTTCCCCAAATTGTTGTGGGCGGAACCAACCGGTTGTGCTGCGCGTTTATCGACCCGGTATAGCATGAGACAGGCATCACCGCCACACGAAGTCAAGCGTCATCTGTTTTAGTATTGAACAGTGTTGACCTCTTCTCAGGATTGCGTGCTAAGGTAAATTGGTCTAAATCGGTGAACTACCGTTTTTTATTCTCTCACATCCATTTTCTTCTCCTTCACATTTGACTCTGTTGGGAGGTGGCCAAAGTGCTCTTTATAGCATTTTGAGAAATAGGAAGGCGACGAGAAGCCAACGCGATAAGAGACCTCAGAAACGTTCATTCCACCTCGGCGTAACAGTCGTTCGGCCTGTTGCAGGCGCGTGATGCGAATGATTTCCACAGGAGATGATTCTGTGATTGTTTTCACCTTGCGATAGAGTTGCACACGGCTCATGCCCAATTCCGAAGCCAACATTTCAACATTAAACTCAGAATTGGCGAGATGCTTAAGGATACATTCAAAGAGAAGATTCATGAATGCCGTGTCGCCATCAAGTTCTTCAGTGCCTTTCACTTCTTCATTGGGGTGGAGATGGCGCTCTAATTGACTGCGTTGCTCGTGCAGTTGCATGTAGTGATGCAGTTTTTCTGTGATGCTTTTTTCAGTCATTCGATGTCGGTAAAGGGTCATGCGATAGACATAAATGAAGATACCGATGAGCAAAACAAGGATAATGATGGTGAGGAGCAAATACACCTTTTGGTGATGATAGCGCATGAAGAACGTATCGAGACGCCGATGCAGGTCTTTGATGCGTTGCTGTTGCATATCCATTTCATCAGCCTGCATGAGCATCAGCGGTGCTTTTTCGGGTGTAACGAGCGCCGACTGTAGGACGTTCTCTTTCTGATAAGGACGATGGCGAAGGATGTTCATGGCCAATTTCATCACAAGGTCGCCACGTGTGGGATAGATGTAAGAGGCCGAAAGCACACTGTCGGCAACAAGTTTTAAGCCCCCTTTGGACCCTGAAAGTGCATCGACACCACAGAATGCAGTTGATTTAGGCAGGACTCCGGCCTCGCGTGCCCCCATAGCCATGCGGTCGTTTTGCGCAAAAACACAGGCTATGGCGTCACAGGCAGTTTCGGCATGTTGCTTGAAATGCTTCATTACGCGCGTTCCACTCTCCCTCGTCCAGTCTCCTTGCAAGCTCGCCACGAGTTGAATACCAGGATGCTTGCTGAGGCTTTCTATAAATCCTCGATGACGTTCAATCGCTGGTGATGACCCTTTTAAGCCCATGATCTCGAGCACCTTTCCGTGATCGCCCACCAATCGTGCCACATAGTCGCCCATTCGGCGTCCCACTTCCACATTATCGGCACCTATAAATGCGGTGTAGTGACCATCCGTTTTACGGTCGAAGAGAATTACAGGAATCCCTTTCTTCATTGCTTTGTTGACAACAGGCGTAATGGCATAGGCCTGATTGGGCGAGATGATGAGCAGATTGACGCCCTCACTGATGAATTGCTCTATCTGTTGAATTTGCCGTTTATCGTTATCATCGGCCGAAGCAAACTTTATTGTGATGCCATCTTCCATGTAGGTGGCCGTTTGGAGCTCTTGGTTTAGTTTGTCGCGCCAAATATCTTCCGAACATTGCGACACACCAATGACGTAGTGTTGATGGGTGTTGGTGTCACAAGAAAATGATGTGAAACCAAAAATGAAACTAAGAATATAGGGAAATAATTTTTTCATTAGATGATGATGCTATAGAAGAATGTGGCAAAGATAACATTAAAATGGCTAAAATCAAAACTAATTGTGCAATTACCCCCAAATCGGTCATTAGATTGCTTGTTGGTTATTTTAGATAAATCTTGCATCCGCAGACACAAGGAAAGATAGAGCGATATCATCGATCAATGAAGAATGTGATAAAACTAAATCATTATTTCTGTCCCTCTGAATTAGAAAAGGCTATTGATGAGTGGGTGAAATACTATAATGAGAGGAGGTTTCATGAATCGTTGGATAATCTTACACCTAGAGATGTATATTTAGGGCAAGGGGAGAAAATCAAAAAGATAAGAGAAATAATAAAGCAAAATTCAATCAACAAAAGAATTTCTGAGAATAAAAGAATGATATTACAGCATAAATAACTACATTTGCAGTTGTGCACTTTTGTTTGACAACGTACATAAACATAGGATATGAAATATTTACGCCTATTTATTTTATTGACCACTCTTGCATTATCTCGACCGAGCCTCGCACAATTGCAAAAACAAGCACAATTAAGTCGATTTTTCGATGCTTTAAATTCTGGCCGATTTTCAGAGTTGGGGCAAATATATGCCCCAACGGATTCAGTGGCCCCTTCCGTCAAGTTAGCAATTCAAGCTTTTACAGAGGTAGGTAAGAATCGCTATGATTTGGCAATTGATCTGTTGTGTAAAAACCTTAGGACTAATTGGAGATTGTATGGTGATGAAGCACTGTCGTTTTCAAACCTTTTGATGAATTTGTATGTTGCTGAAAGGAGGTATGATGATGCAGAATGTCAGTATGATTGGCTGAAGAATACCTATGCACCTGCTCAGCTACAATATTATCAGAACCTAACACTTAATAACGCGGTTAGCAAATGTATCGAAGAAACATATAAGTTCTTAGAAGAAAATCGTAAGATACCACAAATGCGCATCGTATGCAAGGGTGAGCCTAAGCCAATAAAGTTCATCCTTGACAGTCATATTAAAACGCGTTTGAAAATCAATCAGACTTCGGAAATGTTTTTATGGGATACTGGGTCAGAGGGCGCTTTGCTAATACCTCATAGATATGCAGATGCCTTAGGTCTTGATTACAGAAATAAGAGCGTTAATTCTAAGGACGCACAGGATCCGCTTATTATTGTAGATTCTCTAATAATTGGCAATTTCACCCTTTACAATGTTCCGGCTTTTATTCATGATATGGTAAATCCTATTCCAGCCTTGTATGACCGTCGTGCATCTGAAAAAGAACTTCATGATGCTTTAATGGTGTATGAGGCCTCGAATATTCCCATAATAGGGTTGCCAGTCATTAAGCATTTGGAGAAGCTAGGGATAGACTGGAAAAATAATTGCTTCTTCTTTCCCAAGAAGACGTTACCGGCCCCTACCTTGCAAGAACAAATGTTTGTTACCGGTGTCAAGTATTCAAAGTTGATAACACCATTTTCCATAAATTCTGTAAGGGCATTAGCAATGATTGACATAGGCAGTACAACCTTTGCAGATATGCATAAAAATTTGGTAAACGCTTATCCCAAGCGGTTTTCTACAATAAAAGATGTAAATGCTCATTCCTATAGCCTTACTTTGTATGGGGTGAGTGATACGACAAATGTGTTCTTAGTAAAACCTTCTTTAACTTATGCCAATCAATTACTGTTGCCTAAGGAAAGATTAAAAGTAATAGGCTATAGAGATGAAGACCAAGATATGAAATCCTGGGATGTACAATTGGGATACCCTTTTTTCAAATCCTTGGGAGAAGTAATGGTGTTAGATTTTAAAGAGATGAAATTAAAGATCTGGAGAAAAAGTGATGCTATTCACTTGCACTAAAGAATAAAAGTTTTCGAGTGGAATTTAAATAAGTTATAAATAAAGAGTATGAAGAAATTTAGCTTACTAACATTAGGGTTGTTGGCTTTATGTACAATTTCCACGATGGCACAAAGCTATCAATCTAAAATGGAACGATATGGTGGGCTCATCACTGAGGGAAGATTTTTGGAAGCGTGTCAGCTGTTCACTGACACAGATTCAGTTTCACCTTTTATCAAACTTCATAAGCAAATACTGGCAGCAATCGCCCAAAATCAAAATCGTTTGGCAATCAGCTTGATAGATGAAAATTTAAGGTATAACTGGATGGCATATGGTGCTGATGTGTTGTATCTTTCTCGTGAACTCCTAAACCTCTGTAAGGCAGAAGGAATGCATGATAAGGCTGCATCGCATGTAGAATGGCTGAAACGAGAATATTATCTTTCCCAAAAGGCTTATTATAATGATGCGGAATATAATAAATCGGTTGAAAAGCTAATCTCAAGCGGAGAACAACGCCTAAGAGAGCGGAACTTATTACCGCCAGTACATGCAATTCGCAAAGGTAAAAGCCAAACCATCAAGTTTACTGCAGTGCCACTTCTCAAGACACCGATTAAAGTCAACGACAAATCTTTAGAAGGCTTATGGATGACTGCGACACCTTATCCAATGATAATAACGCATCAGGTTGCTAAGCAAT
Organism: Segatella oulorum F0390; assembly: GCF_000224615.1. Lineage (NCBI taxonomy): Bacteria > Pseudomonadati > Bacteroidota > Bacteroidia > Bacteroidales > Prevotellaceae > Segatella > Segatella oulorum. Next base: position 133,921 of record NZ_JH114217.1, on the reverse strand, counting down.
TGGGATTGGTGGTGGGTGCGGATAGTGTAGCAGGTTTCCCTGTTGTTTACTTAGATTCTATTCGTATTGGCAGTATTCTATTTAAGAATGTACCTGCGTTAGTTTCGAAGGTTGCCACCCCTACAAAAGGCATTGATAAGCATAAGTTGTCAAAGAAAGAGGCAAAAAGAATAAAGGAGATTTATGCTGAAGCAAATAAACCAAAGATAGGACTTCCTATTATCAGGCAGTTAGAAACGATAGCGATAGACTGGAAACGGCAGGAGATTAGTTTTCCTGTAGATAGTCTTCCAAATGCAGATGTAGAAGAAAAAATGTATTTTGCATATGTCGATTATCCTTATTTGTTTATGCCAATTACGATAAGTAAAAAAACAGCTATTGGAAAGATAAGTACAGGTGATGTTGTTTATATTAAGATGTGTGACAAGTTCTATAAGAAGCACCAGTTTCCATCGGAAAATTGGAATAAGAGCATGTATGTAACAACTGATGGTAATGCTGTTTCTATTCCGAATTTAATATTAAAATCACCTTCATTGACTATTAATGGTAGGCCAATAGATACAAAGGAAAAAATAGACATTGTACCAGAAACAACAACTAGCTATGATGTTCTATTAGGCTTGACTTTCTTCCAATCAATAGGACAAACTATAGTCTTTGACTTTAAGCAGATGAAGATAAAAGGTTGGAAAGAAGGAATATCTGCCAAATAGAGTATTTTAGATAAATCATAAAAGATGGAGTCAACTAAAGCGATTACTTTTATTATTCCTTTCTTAAATGAAGGATCCGAAGTGGGAGAAACTATCAAAAGTATAAAATCGCATGCAACGATACCTTTCGATATTATTATGATAAACGATGCATCTACGGATAAGTACGATTATGAGAAGATTGCCCAGACCTACAATTGTGTTTACCGTGCGCATAAGACCAGGGTGGGGGTTGCGTCATCTAGGGATGAAGGCGTATTGTTAGCACAGACAGAATATGTACTTATGCTTGATGCTCACATGAGAGTTTATCAAGATGATTGGCTTTGTACGTTGTCAAATAAAAGTGCACAACTGCAAATGTAGTTATTTATGCTGTAATTTCATTTTTTTATTCTCAGAAATTCTTTTGTTGATTGAATTTTGCTTTATTATTTCTCTTATCTTTTTGATTTTCTCCCCTTGGCCTAAATATACATCTCTTGGTGTAAGATTATCCAACGATTCATGAAACCTCCTCTCATTATAGTATTTCACCCACTCATCAATAGCCTTTTCTAATTCTGGGGGGCAGAAATAATGATTTAGTTTTATCACATTCTTCATTGATCGATGATATCGTTCTATCTTTCCTTGTGTCTGCGGATGCAAGGGAAAACGATTATTGTCTGTTGATCTTCCATTCTCTTGTTGTCAGATTGTAGGCTTTCTTCGTTCGAAGTAGACAGCTGCGCCTTGGACAAGACGGCGTCCAATTTGTCCAACAAGCAAATCATATCTGTAAAAATTCTAACCACCAACTTGGGGGAAAGTCTGTTTTCTTTCGGCATGAAATCCCACTAACGGGCCATCAGGGGGAAATCTGTGCTGCTGCAATCGTAGACGGAATAAGTTTTTAGCACATTTAGAACAAATGATGAAACATTTGTTACATGTAACGAATTTTTTATATTTTGAACTATTATTGCGAATCATTGTTTTTGCCATCTGCTATCTTTGCAGTGTTATCAAAACACCCCGTCGGCTTTAAGCATGAAGCTCCATGCTCCAGATCAACAGCTTTACTGGGGACAAGAAATAGCTGAAGTCAATTTTAACAATCAATATTTATAATAATGAACAATCTGAAACGACTCGTTTTGAGCTCATTGCTCACGTTCTGTTGCGCCTTGATTTATGCGCAGACAGAATTTACAGGAACAGTTGTCGATGCGAATGGCGAACCGATTATTGGTGCCTCTGTTATGGAAAAAGGTACGAAGAACAGCGCCATCACCGACATTAATGGTAACTTCAAACTGCAGACAAAGGCAGGTTCGACACTCGTGGTGTCCTACATTGGCTATGCCCATCAGGAAGTGAAGGCTTCTCCGAATCAGAGAATCATCTTGAAAGAAGATGCTAAGCAATTGAATGAAGTGGTGGTGACGGGTTACACGAAGCAACGTAAGGCCGACTTAACAGGTTCGGTTGCCGTGGTTTCGACTGATGCGCTAAAGACTTCGTCCGACACAGACCCCATGCGTGCATTACAAGGAAAGGTGCCTGGCATGAACATCACCGTGAATGGCTCGCCCAGTGGTGCCGGGACCGTGAGAATACGCGGTATCGGCTCATTCAACACTTCGCAAGATCCGCTTTACATTGTGGATGGTGTTCCCACGAATTCAGCCCTCAACTCGCTCAATGCCAACGACATTGAAAGCATGCAAGTGTTGAAAGATGCGGCTTCGGCCTCTATCTATGGTTCGCGTGCTGCGAATGGTGTTATCATTATCACTACCAAACAAGGAAAGAAGGGGGATAAAGTGAAGGTGGATTTCTCAACCAATCTCACCGCACAATTCTATACCAGTCAGTCGAAGATGAAGTTGAGCAACACACAGCAATATGCCACAGCCATGGTTCAGGCAGCTCTTAATGACGGAATAGACCCCGCTATCTATGCGCAGAACTATGGACTGGACATCAATGCCACAAGCGGAACGCCGATTAGGGTTTGGGATCCGGCACAAGCTAAATATGTGAATTACACGGTAAATGGTCGTTACGATGGCTTCATCAATAGCCGAAAGACGATGCGTTTCTCGGACACCGACTGGGTAGATGAAATATCCAGAACGGGTTTTGCACGCAACTACAATGTTTCTTTATCGCATGCAAACGACAAACATTCGGCGATGTTCTCTTTAGGATATAAGAAGAACGATGGTATTTTGAAATATACGGATTTCCAAAATATCTCGGCACGTATGAATGCCACTTATAATGTGAACAAAATTGTTACCGTCGGTGAGAACTTTACCCTCACTTACACCAAGCAAGTGGATTGTGCGCCGATGGAAAATGCACTAAAAATGGCACCAACCGTGCCGGTTTACGAAATTGATGGCATCACCTTTGCAGGTCCAGTAGGGGGAATGAGCGACCGACAGAACCCTGTTCGCGAAGAATTCCATAATAAAGACAACCATTTGGACTATTGGCGTGTATTTGGTAATGCCTTCGTGGACATTAAACCGATGAAGAATTTGGTGTTCCGCTCTAATTTCGGACTTGATTTCACCACTTCTTTCATCAATTCACTCACCCACACTTTCACTTCAGACGTTGTGAAAAACAATCTCGCTAAAACGAACCTCGGTCAGACCAACAATGTGAACTACACTTGGGCGAACACGTTAAACTATAATTTTGGTGTCCAACAGCATAAATTCTCCATTCTCGCAGGTTCAGAAATCAATAAGCAAAGTGTTGTTGACTTCAGTGCTTATTCAGAAGATTATGCCTTAGAAGATGTTGATTACATGTGGCCAAATGCCGCTACCGGCACCATGCGCAATAGTGGTGCCAAGGTGGGTTATCGCTTAGCTTCATTCTTTGGCAAACTCGATTATAATTTCCAGGATTTGCTGTTGGCCTCATTCACTATTCGTTATGATGGCTCTTCGCGCTTTGGCGCTAATCATCGCTGGGGTACTTTCCCTGCAGCATCAGTAGGTTTTCGCATATCTCAGCTGTTAAAGAAAGATTGGCTTGACGATTTGAAACTGCGTCTTTCTTGGGGTAAGACGGGTAACCAGGCCATTGACAATAATGCACAATTTGGCCTTTACGTTCGCGATTATGGTTTGGATCGCGTCAGTTCGACTGCCTATGACCTTCGCATGGCTGGTTCAGGCACGTACCCTTCGGGCTATAGGGCTATTCAAACAGCTAATCCAAACCTGAAATGGGAAACAGCAACACAATATAATCTTGGTGTTGACTATATGCTCCTCGCTGGTTCGCTCTATGGTAGTGTCGATGCCTACATTAAGAATGTGAGCGACATGTTGATCAATCCTGCTTATCTTGGTGCTATGGGCGAAGGTGGAGCAACCTGGAGCAACGGACCGTCATTGCGTAACTGGGGTATGGAATTTGCTTTAGGTTATCGCAAGACCTTAGCCAATGGCTTAGGCATCGACGTCAACGGAAGTCTTGACTTCTTCCGTAACCGCGTAACCAGTCTGCCTCCTTCAACAACAGGTTCTTATGCCCACACGACAAAGGAAAATCTCGTTCAATCCCATAAGCCCTACGGCTCTATCGTGGGTTACGTTGTAGATGGGCTCTATCAGAACCAGAACGAAGTGAACTTGTCGGGACAAGACAATGCACGCGTAGGTGGTTTGAAATACAAAGATTTGGATGGTGACCACAAAATCACTTCAGCTGATCAAACCTGGATCTTCAATCCTGTTCCTGCTTTCTCTTATGGTTTGAACATTGTGCTCGCCTATAAGAGCTTTGATCTCACGATGTTTTGGCAAGGTGTCTGCAACCAGGATGTTTACAATAATCAGAAGTTCCAAACCGATTTCTGGAGCATCACCGACCCAGGTTCAAACAAAGGAAGTCGTATGCTGGATGCATGGACAACGAATAACACCTCGTCAACCATTCCTGCATTGACCATCAGGAACAGTGCTGATGAAGGTCGTGCCTCATCTTATTATGTTGAGAATGGCTCTTATTTAAAGTTGCGCACATTGCAAATAGGTTATAATCTGCCTAAGGCTGTGCTTTCAAAGCTCATGATGAGCAATGCTCGCATTTATCTCTCTGGCCAAAATCTCTTGACTATCAAGAGTAGCAGTCTGACTTGTTCAGATCCTGAGAACCCAAATTGGAACTATCCTATTCCAACTTCAATCTCATTTGGTTTACAAGTTGGTTTCTAACGATTTAATTTAAATTGACAGACAAATGAAAAATATATATATTGCAATTCTATTGCTAACAGGCAGCTTCACACTTTCAGGCTGCAATGATTTCCTTGACTATAAGCCGACAGCTGTAGTTGATGAAGAGAAGGCTTTCTCTGACCCTGAGGCTATGACCAATAGTGCCTATGCGATGTTGGGCGATTGCTGGTATCAGTATCCATTTAATCTTTGGACTTATGGCGATGTCACTTCAGACGATTGCTTAAAAGGTGGGTCGGGAGTAAACGACACAGATTATCATCCATTTGAAATTTGGACGAACATGACCTCAACGATAGGTCCGTTAGATGAACTTTGGTACAGACTCTTTGCAGCTGTCTCACGCTGTAACCGTGCCTTAGCCTCACTTGAGAAGTATGGAAACAGTAAGTTAGGCGCGACCGTCACGGCACAACGCATTGCTGAAGTGAAGTTTTTGCGTGCACACTTCTATTACAAGCTGATTACGGTGTTCCGCAAAGTGCCATGGATTGACGAAGAAGTGTTCAAAAACAACACACAGGAGAAAACGCCTAATGATGCACTCACTTATCAACAACTCTATGAAAAGATTATCGCTGATTTCAAAACGGCTTATGATGTCTTGCCTGAAACGCAAAGCGAAAGGGCTCGTGCCCATAAGATTGCAGCTGCATCCTATTTAGCGAAGTGCTATCTGGATCTGGCTTGGGGCGATGGTTATGAGCAAACAACGGGTGTTTCGCACATCAACCCCACTGATATGCAGAAGGTAATTGACTATACCGATGCCGTTGTCGGTTCAAATTATGGTTATCTTGAAGATTATGGCGACATCTTCCTGCCCGAACATAAGAATAGTAAAGAATCAATCTTTGCCGTACAATGTTCTGATTATAAAGAAGATAACACCACTTTCGGCCGTGCAAACTGGTCGAACACACTGAATGGTTGTTGGGGAATATGGTCTTGTGGATGGGACTTCCACAAACCTTCACAGAATCTTGTAGATGCTTTCAAAACGAAGAACGGGCTTCCTGAGTTTGATGATTTCGACCAAACACAGGCTCATCCTGTAAATGGACATCCTACAACGCAAAAGTGGGACCCACGTTTGTTCCATACCGTGGGCATGCCAACCTTCCCCTATAAGTATGAAGATCAGTACACGCTCACGAAAAAGAATTCGCGCAATCCAAATGATTATGGCTATTACACCTCGTTAAAGGAAGTCCCACAGCGCAGTAAGGGCGAAACTTACAACTCTCCTTGGCAGGCTTTTGCCATGAATGAATATGTGTTCCGCTACACGGATGTAATGCTCATGCGTGCAGAAGCACTCATCGAACTTGGCCGCTTGTCTGAAGCACGCACAATCATCAATGCCATTCGTCAGCGTGCTGCCAATTCAATCAACAAGCATATTGCCTATGCTGCCAATCAATGTGAAATAGCACTTTATCCAAGTTCCTATTTCGCCGACAAAGAAACTGCCCGCAAGTGTCTGCGTTGGGAACGTCGCTTAGAGATGGGCATGGAGCACGAACGCTTCTTTGATCTGCGTCGTTGGGGCATTGCTTCGGAAACGTTGAATCATTACTTCCAAACCGAAGTCAATGACAATTATGAAGGAACGAAGTTTGCACAATACTATAAGGATGCGCACTTCACACCCGAGAAGAACGAATTCTTCCCAGTCCCCTACAACCAGTTGTATTATATCCCAGGATTATACACACAGAACAAGGGTTACGATAAATAGGAAATAACGGTATGAAGAACATCCATAAACTCGTGATGGCGGCCTTTTGTGCCGCTTCATCACTTGCTGTTCAGGCGCAAGCTCCCGGGACACTCAACATACTTGGCGACAATCATGTGATTTATCGCTTGCAATCAAAGCACAAATTCCTCATCTTACCTATCGAAGAAAAGGAGGAAAATGCCCATTTACGCGTGATTAGAGATAATCAAGTGGTGAAAGAACTCAACTGCCGTTTGGCCATTGACAACGTTGATTATAGCGTGCCCTTGGAACTCGACACACACCAAGATAGCGACGTGTTGCTCGACATTACATTCCAAAGCAATCGACGTTCTACCGGAGCAGTCAAGGACTTCGTAGCTTGGAAAATGCTAAAAACAAGCGATCAGTTCGACACTTCCAACCGTGAGAAATATCGTCCTGTCTATCATCACACCCCACTTTGGGGCTGGATGAACGACCCCAACGGCATGTTCTATAAGGATGGAGTGTGGCATCTCTACTTCCAACGCAATCCTTATGGCTCGTATTGGGAGAATATGACCTGGGGACACTCCACTTCCAAAGACCTTGCACATTGGACATTTGAGGGCGATGCCATCACTCCCGATGCTCTTGGAACAATCTTTAGCGGCTCTTCTGTAGTTGATAAAGAGAACACAGCAGGCTTTGGTAACCAGGCAATCGTGGCTTTTTACACCTCAGCCGGCACAAATCAGACACAGAGTTTGGCTTATAGCACTGACAATGGAAAAACCTTCACCAAATATAACAATAATCCTGTGATTACAGCTAATGTGCCAGATTTCCGTGATCCACATGTGTTTTGGAATGAAGATATCAAGGCTTGGAACCTTATTCTTGCTGCTGGACAGGAAATGAACATCTACAGTTCCAAGAATCTGAAGAACTGGGTGCTCGAAAGTAAGTTCGGACATGAATATGGTAACCATGGAGGGGTTTGGGAATGCCCTGACCTGATGAAGTTACCGGTTAGCGGAACCCATGAAACAAAATGGCTACTCATTTGCAACATCAATCCCGGTGGACCTTTTGGCGGCAGCGCTACACAGTATTTTATAGGTGATTTCGATGGCCATAAGTTCACTTGCGAGAGCAAACCGGAAGTAACGAAATGGATGGATTATGGTAAAGACCACTATGCTACCGTCAGTTTCGATAATGCACCCGATGGAAGGCATGTTGTTATGGCTTGGATGAGCAACTGGCAATATGCCAATGAAGTACCAACGATGCAATATCGCAGCGCTAACTCAGTGCCGCGCGATCTCGGTCTCTTTACTTTTGGCGATGAAACCTACGTGAGTGTGACGCCTTCTAAAGAGCTGTTGGCACTTCGTAGTGCAAAGGTTGGGAAGCCAACTGAAGCCTGTGAAATTGTGATGGATATTCGTTCGCAGTCTAAGCCCACGGTCATCACGCTCAGTAACGATAAGAACGAGCGTGTTGTGATGACCTACAACCCTAAGAATCGCACATTTAGCATGGACCGCACACTAAGTGGAATGACGGATTTCAGCAATATGTTTAAGACCGTAAGCATAGCCCCTACATACGGGACAATCACACAGTTGCGGCTCTTCATCGATAAATGTAGCATTGAGGCTTTCGACGCTGCAGGGAAAATGGCCATGACCAATCTCGTGTTCCCAACACAACCCTATAACAACCTTGTGGTAAAGGGAGGTGCAAAGACAACTATCTATGCTTTAAAATAAAGTGAAAAGAAAAATCGTTCTCCATAAAAGAACGATTTTTCCTTCTGTCAATTCCAATTTAACAACAAACAGTCAATCAAAAATAAAAATCAATTCTCAATATGGAAAAAAACAACAAACTAACGATTATCCCCGTGATGCTTTGCTTCTTTGCGATGGGCTTCGTCGATCTTGTGGGCACAGCATCTAACTATGTAAAGTCTGACTTGGGGTTAAACGACGTGCAAGCTAATATATTCCCGTCTCTTGTTTTCTTTTGGTTCCTCATTTTCTCTGTGCCTACAGGGGTGCTGATGAATAAGATCGGACGCAAAAAGACAGTGTTGTTATCACTCGTTATTACTTTTATATCCTTACTTCTGCCCCTCTTCGGCGAAAGTTATGTTTTGATGTTGATTGCCTTTTCATTGCTTGGCATTGGTAATGCACTCATGCAAACCTCACTCAATCCGCTGGTCTCAACCGTAATTAAAGGCGGAAACCTCGCCAGCACCCTCACTTTCGGCCAATTCATCAAGGCCATTGCATCGTTCTTAGTGCCTTATCTCGCAGCTTGGGGCGCTACAGCAACACTGCCTAACTTTGGTTTAGGATGGCGTGTCCTTTTCCCTATCTATATGGTAGTGGGCATTATAGCAACCTTGTTGCTTCTGGGCACGCCCATTGAGGAAGAAACGGTTATCGTTGAAAATCAGCTCCCTGCCCGTAATGTGATGGATGAATACATCGCTTGCTTCAAACTCTTGGGCATTCCAATTGTCTTGTTGAGCTTCATGGGCATCATGTGCCATGTGGGTATTGATGTTGGTGTAAACACTACTGCACCTAAAATTCTGCAAGAAAAACTTCATCTCCCGTTGAATGATGCCATACAGTCGACCAGCTTTTATTTTCTTTTCCGCACATTGGGCTGTCTTACGGGAAGCATCATCTTGCGTTTTTTGAAAACACGCACATTCTTCATCATCAGTGTTGCAATGATGGCATTGAGTATGGTGGGGCTTTATTTCGGAACGTCAGAATGGATGCTCTATACTTCTATTGCACTGGTGGGCTATGGAAACTCTAATGTGTTCTCAATGGTTTTCGCCCAAGCACTGCAAGGCGTGCCCACAAAGAAGAATGAAGTGAGCGGACTCATGATTATGGGGCTCTTTGGTGGCACCATTTTCCCATTAATTATGGGCCTTGCAAGCGTGCGCATGGGACAATCCGGAGCCATCCTCGTCATGGCTATAGGCGTCATCTACCTGTTCACCTATATTAAAAGACTCATCCCTGTCCCGTCTTCTGAGAGCGAGAAGTAGCATGACTGCAAAAAAAAGCCTCACTCTTGATAGAGGAAATGACGCAAAAGAACAAACGGTTACAGTATAAAGAAGATATAAACAAAAATCATTCAACCAGCCTCGACGGCCCACTTGCTGCTCCATGGAGAGAAAGCGGCGGCGAGGCTCCTATTTTTAACTTATGCAAGAAAGATTTATAGTAGGTCTTGGTGAAGCATTATGGGATTGCTTACCCGACGGTTCAAAACTTGGTGGAGCCCCTGCCAACTTTGCTTATCACGTCCATCAGTTTGGTTTCGATGCCATGGCTATCAGCGCTTTAGGCAACGACATCTTAGGAGATGAAACACGGAAACAACTCAACGAGAAAGGGCTTAACTATATCATGCCACTTGTCGATTACCCCACAGGGACCGTACAGGTGACACTTGATGATGAGGGGGTGCCCACTTACGACATTAAGGAAAACGTGGCCTGGGATAATATTCCCTTCAACAGCGAGATTGAAAGCGTGGCAAAGAACGCTCGTGCAGTATGCTTTGGTTCGTTAGCACAGCGCAACAGTGTGTCCAGAACCACCATTCACCGCTTTCTTGAGGCCACACCAAAGGATTGTTTGAAAATTTTCGACATTAATCTGCGTCAGAATTTCTATACAAAAGAAATCATTCAAGATGCCATTGCATCCTGCGACATCCTAAAAATCAATGATGAAGAGCTCATCACGCTGGGGCGACTCTTCGGCTATTCCGGTCTGGATATCGAAAACAAATGCTGGCTCATTTTAGGAAAATACAATCTAAAGATGCTTGTCCTCACCTGTGGCGTTAATGGAAGCTATGTCTTCGCACCGGCAACAAAGTCTTTCCAAGAGACCCCATCTGTTGAAGTTGCTGATACTGTGGGCGCCGGAGACAGTTTTACGAGCACTTTCTGTTCTGCAATTCTGGCAGGAAAATCGATTAAACAGGCACATAAACTTGCTGTTGAAGTAAGTGCCTATGTTTGCACACAGAATGGAGCGATGCCTCAACTCCCCAAGAAGTTCACCAGGCAGCTGAGGGAAAAGTAAATAAAAGATAAGCAAAAACAGCATAAAACAAGGCTTAGAATGAGATTAAAATGATAAATTTGCAGTGCCGAAACAAATGCTATAACACTAACTTTGGACGCATTGCTCCTCGACACACCCTCTATTACAATATAAAGTAAGAACCATTTCTTCGGAAGTATTGTGTCGAAAATTCAGCCAGGAACCAAAGATCGGCTCATTATCGATGGCTAACAACGCACAGCAGAGAAGCTAAACACGCTGCATGGTATGTTCGATGAGTGCAATATTCCTGCATCCGAATTAGTATTCGAGTTCAGAACGGACGGTGAAGAGAAAGAGGAGGGGTAGCATATAAAACAACAAGTGCAAGTAAAGTTGACATAGACATAAGCGTTAAAAAACACTATTTCCCACAAGACAATTACAGAAATACTTGCTTTGTAGCCGTATTATGATTATCTTTGCCCCACGATTATGCTCATGGCCACGTGTGTTCTAAGGCAAGTTTAAGTATTTTTGCTTGCCCTTTCGATAGCGAACACGCCTACCCTTGAGCTTTTTTTATTATACCCAATGACAAAGTACAACAATTTTCCACCCGTTAAAGTAGCAGTCCTTATTGATGGAGGCTTTTTTATTAAACGCTTTAATTTCCTTTATAATAAGGACAGAGGGATGTCTGGGGAACAAGTAGCCAAAGAACTTTATACGCTAGCCCACCAACATGTTGGACGCGAGAACACACTCTATCGTATATTCTATTATGATTGCTACCCGTTTAAAAAGAAAATGCACCATCCCATTACAAACCGTGCAATAGACTTCACACAAACTCCAGAATATAACTTTCGTACATCACTCTTTGAAGCACTAAAACAAAAGCGAAAAGTCGCCCTTCGCCTCGGCGAATTAAAGGATAATAAAACATGGAATATTCATCCACACAAAGTAAAAGAACTCCTAAAAAAGACGATTTCAGTCGATGATTTAAAAGAAAACGATGTGTTCATCGAACTGCGTCAAAAGGGTATTGACATGAAAATTGGGGTCGATATTGCTTCAATGGCACTCAAAAAGTTTGTTGATCGCATTGTCCTTATCGCAGGAGACTCCGACTTTGTCCCTGCAGCTAAATTGGCACGTAGAGAGGGAATCGATTTTATTCTCGACCCTATGGGGGCCAATATAGACCCAACATTGTTTGAACATATTGATGGCTTGGAAGATTCTTCCCATGCACAAAAGATTTCACACCATACTTTTAAAAGAAAGAAAGAGGAAAATAAAGAAACCACAAAATAAAGTTTTACGCCATAAAACAATAAAAAGCATGAATTAGGTCAACATAAAAACTAAAAAAATACAAGATGAAACGGATTTTATTTTTACTTTCATTCGCTCTGATGGGCGTGCTCAACATGGCAGCACAAGGCCGTGTGCAAGGCTCTTTTGCCCCACTAAAGGGAGAAAGTCGCGTGAATTTCGATATGGTGTTTATGAATATTCACGGCATGTCGGAGGCAGATTTTAGCACTTATGAGACCGATTGGCAGAAGGATAAGCCCGAGGTGGTGGGCATTTTCACGAATGATGCCAACCGCACATTGGGCGATGGGCTGACCATTGGGCATTTTCCCGACGCACCTTACACCCTGAAAGTGGTGGTCAACAGTGTGAGCACAAAGGGCGATTACCTCTGCGATGTGTTGCTGTTAGACGCGCAACAACACGAAATAGCACGCATTGACGCACTGAAAACGCGCGGCGGCGTGTGGGGAACGAAGCTCAACCTCATCAAACAGGGTGCAGAAAGTGCAGGGAAAGCCTGTGGAAAAGCGTTGAAGGCAGCGCTTAAGAAAGTGGGAAAGTAGGCTGCACACGCACCATCCACCACAACAACAAAGGCTTATGCCCACCGAAATGGGCATAAGCCTTTGTTTTATCATCAGCTAACCAGGCAGCAAACGGCGGGCAGGAGCGACGCCATGTCACCCCGACGAAGTCTGTTGCCCGACACGATTAATCTTCGAAATTACCCGTAATCTCGCAGATTTTCACAATCACATCGACGGCTTTCTGCATCACTTGAATCGACACAAACTCGTGAGGACCATGGAAATTCACGCCACCGGCAAAGATATTCGGGCAAGGAAGCCCCTTGAAACTGAGCTGTGCACCGTCGGTTCCGCCACGAATAGGTTCCACCTTGGGCGCCACCCCATTCTCTTGCATGGCACGAAGCACAATGTCAATGACGTGCATGTTGGGGTCGATTTTCTCCTTCATGTTGTAATATTGGTCGTGAATAGCGATGGAAACGGTGCCTTCGCCATATTTCTCGTTCATCTTTTCGACGCAACGCTCCATGAAATCCTTGCGGTCTTCGAACTTCTCGCGGTCGTGATCACGAATGATATAGTTGAGTTTCGCCTCCTCGGTGCGGCTCTCTATGCCCAACAAATGATAGAAACCCTCGTAGCCTTCGGTAGCTTCGGGGATGTCGGTATCGGGTATCATGCTGTTAAATTCGCACGCCAAACGGTTGGCATTCACCATCTTTCCCTTGGCATAGCCCGTGTGAACGCTCACGCCTTTGATGGTGACTTTGGCACCGGCCGCATTGAAATTCTCATATTCCAAGTCGCCTAAATCGCCGCCATCCATCGTGTAAGCCCAGGCACAGCCAAACTTTTCGACATCGAAATGGTGGGCACCGCGCCCAATTTCCTCGTCGGGATTGAAACCAACGCGAATGTCGCCATGCTTAATCTCGTCGTGGTCGCGCAAGAAACACATGGCCTGCACGATCTCGGCAATGCCGGCTTTGTCGTCGGCACCCAACAAAGTGGTGCCATCGGTAACGATAATGTCTTCGCCAACATGCGCCTTCAGCTCGGGAAATTTGGCCACCGTGGAGACCTTTCCGGGCGAGAGCGTGATGTCGTTGCCGTCATAATTCCGAATGATGCGCGCCTTCACGTCCTTGCCACTGGCATCAGGACTCGTGTCATAATGCGAAATAAAACCGATGGTGGGCACCTTTTTCTTGGTGTTTCCTTTCAAGGTGGCATAGATATAGCCCATCTCGTCCATCTCAACATCGCTCAAACCCTCGTTCTCGAGCTCTTTTTTCAGGTAGCGGGCAAAGTCTAATTGCTTCGCCGTGGAGGGCACACTTTCCGACTCCTCGTTCGACTGTGTGTCAAACTTGGTGTAATTCATAAATCTTTCTGCAAGTTCCATTTGCTTTTATCTTCATTCCATTAAATTTCGTTTCGCACCGCTCTGCGTCCTTTCTACAACGCCAAGTGCATAGGCAAAGATACGACAAAATAAGCTATTTACAAAATAAATGAGCGAATAACATTTGCAATACCCAATTATTATTCGTAAATTTGCACGACTTTGGCTCCGTAGCTTAGCTGAATAGAGCGTCAGATTCCGGTTCTGAAGGTCTTGGGTTTGAATCCCAACGGGGTCACTTCTTCGCAGATAGGCGGGCATTTCGTAATGGAATGTTCGTCTTTTTTTGCCTGAATATTAACTGGAATATGCGCCACACGCAGCCGAAAGAGTTGCCACCACCTACTGAAAACCGCTCGAAAGGCTACCAAAAGTTTTTACTTTCTATGCACTTCGACGACCTTCCCAAGATGGAACACGGCAAGCCAAAAGCAGTATTCGCCATTTGCATCCAACTTAGCTTCATCATCATCGCTCACCGAAAAACGCGCGAAATGGCCCTCCTTATCTGTCAAGGGCTCAAAAGTGATGTCCTCAATCTCAACAATGGCCGTGTCACGCGCTTTCGCATAGCCAACAGCAAGCGAGAGATATTCCCACTTTTGATTGGCAACATAGGGATAGACACCATTGTTCCAAATGCAAAGATCGCCGAGCAAAGGGTTCTCTGCATCAATCAATCCCGAGTGATATAAAGGCCATCCCTCCTCGTCCACCTCCAGATATTTCTTATAGGTGGTGTTTTTAATCTCGCGATACTCCTCTTTCTTCAGCCCTGCTACAATCGCATCAAAATACACTTGTTTGATAGTGAGGTAGAGGGTGTTCTCTTTTGTTGGCTTCATATTTTATTCGTTTTATGGGTTATACTGGTAAAAAGCAGAAGTCGTTGCCCTTATTCCCATCGCTCCTCACACACAAAAACGCCATCATGAAGCATCAATAGCCATTCGGGAAAGCATCTTCATGTTGCAAAAATAAAGAAAATAAATGAACGAAACAACATCAAAAGCACTAAATGAGCTGTACCCTGCCGCACCAATCGCGGTAGCCAAAGATAAAAAGCACTAAAATTTACCATTTGTAACCTTTACCCGCATGACAGAGATTTGCGCGCAATTACCTTGCAAAGCAGGCGTAATCGCCGGTAAAAGCTGTGCATATCAAGCGAACCAAAGACACTGGCTAACGCCATTTCGATACGTAAGTGTTGTTTTTCTTCATCGTGGGAGACCTCTGCAAAACCTGCACCCTCTCAATTTTCACCCATATACTTTTAGAAGAATGAATATTTTTGACCAAAAGATTGCCGTTGGAGGTTACTTTTTAAGTAGATAATAATCTTTTATCGGTGTATTTTCATATTATCTGATAGAATTTGACACAATAATCCCTGGCGTTCGGTATAAGTTGTAGGCAATGGATTCCATAATATGCTGCGCATGTGTTTTTGAAAGTCCGACGTATCTTGCTATTCCGGCACCAAACCATCTATGCATAGAATCAAAGGTACGTTCTACTTTGTAGCGTGTCTTACTTATCGCAACGTTGACACGCTGCTGCCTTTCTGTAATTTCATGTCCTCTTGTTCCCTTATGCATGATACGACTTTTAAGTTTCATACGTTTGAGGGTTTCTTTGTTCTCCATCGAGTCATATCCTTTATCGGCATAGACAAGTGCTTTCCGTGGCAATTCAGCTTTCTTCCGGGGTGTTTCTAAGTGTTTCATATCACTTTCATTGGCAGCTGTCGTTTCCTCGGCAAGTACCATTCCGTTTTCATCCGTTACCGTGTGGCGCTTGTAACCGAAGTGGAGTTTTCCCATCTTCTTTACCCAACGAACTTCTGTATCTACGTTAGGCTTGGCAACTTCTTTGAGCATGGCTTTCTCAGAAGCCTCCGTGTTCTCATCCTCTTTTCTATCTTCGACGACCTCATAGCTCTTACGTCCGCGGGGACGACGGGGAGTATTCGTAATACTGGCATCAATAATGGCACCACGCTTAACTATGATTCCTTTAGTTTCCAATTGCCGATTAAACTCCGCAAGAAGCGTATCATACAAATCTGCTTCAACAAGAATGTTGCGAAAACGGCACACAGTAGTACTATCAGGAACAATATCTTCCATGCCAAGACCTGCAAAACGGCTAAAAGACAGGCGGTCGTTAACCTGATCTTCAACTTCTCCGTCACTCAGACCATACCAAGTACGGAGTAATTCAATCTTGAATAAAACAAGGCTGTCATAGCTGGGCCGGCCTGTAGACTTATAGCCTTTTGTATAAGCCACCTCTATTATAGCACGAATAGGTGCCCAATCAATGACTGTGTTTATTTGTGAAAAGAATGTCTGCTTGACCTTTCTTTGACCAAGGGACAGGTCAGCAAAACTGGGAGAGGATAACTTCTGTTTCATACCATAAAGGTACAAAAAATATTTAAGAAAGACAAATTGTAGGAGGAGTTTTGCAGAGGTCTCAAAACCTGTATTTCTGTCTTTTCTAACACTACTCCTATTCTTATTTTCTTCATTTTTCCTTTCAAAAATTAGTATTTTCCCATTGAAACCCTTATCTTTGTTCACAAAACCAACAATAAACACTTATGAAAAAGCTATTCGTTCTCATGCTTCTCTGCTGTTACCATGCAACAAATATGCATGCGCAACAATATTTCTCATTGCCCGATATTGACGCCATCAGTTTTAACGGTTCAGGCTATAACATTGACGTTTACACCAAGATTGGCCCCGATCAATATAGCCGAAAAATCTTACAGTTAAAAAGCAAAGAGACAATATTGGATAAATCTTCGAACATGAATCTGATAAAGTGGGACCTAAATTCATATAAAGACACCCTGAGCAGAAAAGATATCGATGATTCTCAAGAAAAATTTATTGAGGCTAAAGACCTGCATACAGCAGATTTCAACTCATATATTGGCAAGGCTTTCACTATCAACGACAACGGAAAATGGAAACGGAAAAAAGAGAAGTCTACATATGTGCTGAAGTTCTTAAGACCAGAGCTTGCTATCATACAGCAGCTCGTTCATGAAGATGGGAAGCGTATATATAACTACTCCACCTTGTCAAGCGACATTCCCGACTCGGTTGTAACCTGGCGCTCCATGAATACGGACCAACTCATACCATTGGTTTTGGAAATTAAAGGAGGAAAGAAGATATTCCTGCTCTACGACCGTTACATTCCATATATGATATTTCCCAGTCCGGAAGGTGGGATAATATATAGTTCCCTTGATCGACTTAACCCCGTAGCGATAGAAGATGCAGGAGAAAAATATGACGGTTCCAAACCATATAACTTTCAGTATTTCAACATAAAAAGGCACTATGGTGTCCAACAGACCGAAACTGGGAAATACATACTATTGAATCGGTTGGGGCAGAATGTGCTGAAAGAAGAGTATGACTCTATCAAATACGACAGCCGCTTTATCATTGCACAGCGAGGAAACGAGTTTGATGTTTTCAATCTCTACCTTGACAAACTAAATATAGGAAAGCCAAAGGTGGTAAAAGAAGTCGAAGATACTCAGGTTGGATGTATCGAAGTGTTGAACGAAAAGGGAGCCCTCTACTATGATGAAATGGGGCAAGAGATTGGAAGGCCTGACAAGAGGTGGATTGGACTGTGCGGAACGGTGCCTCACTGGGAACATACCATTCTCAAAAAGAAAGGCTGCTATCAACTGCAAATCTACACCAACGGCCCCGGAACACCAATAGATAAAGATGAACGCTATTGGCTTTCTGACCTTTTACCAACAGACTCTGTGGCATTCCTTGATGGCCAGAAATCATTTCACCGCACTGGAAACAGCTGGATTGTCGGCGAGATTGACATGCACCCGGAATGGATAAGAGTAGGCAGAAAAGGGAAATTCGGCATCGTGGCCTATGAATATAAGCAGCCGAAGTTTGCGAGACCGAAGTTAATAACCAAACGTGTGTATGATTGGGATGAGAAAACAGAGATTTACCCAACCGTTAAAGTCACGGGAAAAATAATCTTTCCGATAGACAACGACTCTATCGTCATGCAGTCCGATGGTCTGATTTATTTCTACAAAGATAATAAAGTAGGGATCTTCCCCCGTGACAAAGCCCCCGTCTATGACGAGATAAAACAAACCACCCGTTCTTTTTATCACATCACCAAAAATGGCATTCCCGGTTGGCTTGACATCAAGACTGATAAGGAATATTGGGAATAAACCGGCTGGGATAATAGATGTTTGGCAAGTAAATAACCTCCCGAATGTCTATTACGCCCAAAATCCGATACGGTTCAATAATGACATCGTTCGCGAGAGTGTAAAGTAAACTGTGTCATGCTACAATAAAATTAGTTTTACACAGTTTGAGACCTCTGCAAAAGTCTTTTTACACTTAAAAGCTACTATTGATAATCAATGAGTTATATTTATGATTTCGCTATCTATATGAGGTTTTGCAGAGGTCTCAGTGGGATGATTAAAAAAATCAAGATGCTCACAAAAAAGTTATCACAAACCTTGACACGTGATTACTTTTTTGTTATCTTTGCATAGTCATTAAGACAAAGAGTTCATTTACATCATGAAACATTCTGAACTAATTCGAGCCTTGAAAAAGGCGGGGTGTCTATTGAAACGGCATGGTGCGTCGCATGACATTTGGATCAATCCCAAGACGGGAGCAAGAGCAAGTGTGTCGAGACACGGAAGTAAAGAAATCAAAGAAAAGACTGCAAAGTCAATTCTTGATGACCTTTTGAATGAGTAAAAGGGTGTCATCGCCGTTCATCGGTGGAGGCATCTCTCCAATGAATGAGAACGGATGGAATAGAGCTTTTAATGTATAAAACGATAAACGATATGGAAAAGGTAATTGCAAAAGTCGAGCGAGAGGTTGGCGAAAGAAACTTTTCGTGCTACATGAGCGTAAAAAGTGTCCGTGCAGGCGTATTGGGACAAGGTAATTCTGCAAGGGAAGCCATGGCCGATATGCTTCAAGGGTGGGAAGATACGAAAGACGATTTGAGAGCGTGTGGCATCGAAGTCCCACCCATTGACATTAAATATAAATTCGATATCGGAGCTTTGTTCAATTATTACGATTTCATCAATGTTGCAGGCGTATCCAGAGAAATAGGCATCAGCTCTGCAGTCATGCGCCAATATGCCACAGGAGCAAGAAAGCCAAGCCAAGAACGAAAGGAACAAATCGTAAAAGGAATTAAGGCGCTTGCCAAGAAAATAGAGTCGGTGAGCGTCAGTTAATGGGCGATTGAAGGCCCCTATACTTCAATGTTTGAAAAGAACTCTTTAAACCGTCTGCATGCGAATGTAGGCGGTTTTTCCGCCCTACCGAGCAAAAAGCAACCTTATTGCCCCGCAAAATAGCAGCAATCACTGGCAAAAGCAGTCCACATTACCGATAAAATGTGCCGCCTTTGCCTTCGCAATGCGATGATAGCAATATCCGAGCTGTCCTGAACAGGGACAGCACACCGTCTTCCGCACACAAAAAAAGAACAACTTAAAAAGGCCAAACCATTATCTTTTGTTGATTTTAAGCTTCATTTATTTGCACAATACGCAAAAGAGTATTACTTTTGCAATACCCATCCATAGAAGCTATGCAATACACCGAAAAAGAAGATGAGCTGATACAAGCGCTCAGGAACTACCGAAAAGCCTATCCAAATGGTGAGCGAAATCTTGAAATCTACATCATGGAGCTGGTTTATGAGCTCATGGAACACGCGTAAATAACCGTTCTCCTTGCGAGGGCACAACAAAAGAACAAGATGGAAATCATTGCAAAACAGCAGAAAACGACAACCCGCCAGGTGCTGGCCGATGTCTATGAGGAAATTAATTGGGCCTATTTGGCCAAGAACTATTTCGGCAAATCGCGTTCATGGCTCTATCACAAATTCAGCGGAACAAACAATGGTGCGGCCGATGACTTTAGCGATGTTGACCGCGAACAGCTGAAAAGTTCGCTCCAAGACATTGCAGAACGCATCAGGCAAGCAGCAGATCGGATTTGATGTGCCGTCTGATGGTTGCGCATGGAGCGCCGCTGTACACACTTTGTGCTGGGGCGTTCCTGCTGCTACACCGTTGAAAACAGCGTCTAAAACAGAAAAACAAACGTTGTGATGGCCATCCACCTTCAGGGAAACAGCAATGCTAAGCCGCGAACCCCATGCGGATAAGCCCCATACAGCAGTATGCCATTCACGCAGATAGGCCGTCCTCGGTTCGCCATCTCCCCATGGAGTGTGCCTCCTCGCCTACTCCTTTTATTTTCAAAGCAAAAGCCTTTGTTTCTCGTTTATTTTTTATACATTTGCACATGCAGAACGGAAATGCTACGAACCAAACTGTAGGCAAATAGACATTGACGATGCATGATGCTCACTTTTGACGCGTAAAAAACAAACCGCAGCGCACGTTTCAATCAGAAAGTGCACCCCGTCGACCTGCGCATCGTGCCCTGTCAGTGGAACAGCATTTGCTTCAAAGCGGTGGGGTTGCGCATGGATTACAGGCCGCTTCCAATGTTTACACACGTCGGAAGGAGGCAGAAGTATGTCCACTTACGGCGCAACAAACGCATTTCCACCATCTTAACATCAAGCAATGAAAGATTTTAAAGACCTGAAAATCGCTGTCGCCGGCACCGGATATGTGGGCCTCAGCATGGCCACCCTGCTGGCACAGCACCACGAAGTGATGGCCGTTGACGTCGTTCCCGAAAAGATTGACCTCATCAACCATCGCCAGTCGCCCATTCAAGACGATTACATCGAGCAGTATCTGCGCGAGAAACCCCTGCGACTGACGGCTACATTGGATGCCGACATGGCCTACAAAGATGCCGACTTCGTGGTGATTGCCACACCAACGAACTACGATCCGGCAAAAAACTATTTCGACACCACCCACGTAGAAGAGGTCATCGACAAGGTGCTCAGTGTCAATCCGTCGGCCACGATGGTGGTCAAATCCACCATTCCCGTGGGCTATACGCGCCAGTTGTATGTGAAATATGCACAGCAAGGCGCGGTGCAATTCAACCTGTTGTTTGCACCCGAGTTCCTCAGAGAGAGCAAAGCCCTCTACGATAACCTCTATCCTACACGCATCATCGTGGGCTATCCCAAGCTCATCCCCGGCGAAACAACGGAGAACGAGGCCATCAAAAAGGTAACAAATCCCGACAACATGCGCCGACAGGCCGAGGTTTTTGCCCGTCTGTTGCAGGAAGGTGCCCTCAAAACCGACACCCCCACCCTCTTCATGGGCATGAAAGAGGCCGAGGCTGTGAAGCTCTTTGCCAACACCTATTTGGCACTTCGCGTGTCTTATTTCAACGAATTAGACACCTATGCCGAAGTGAAAGGCCTTGACACTCAAGCCATTATCAACGGCGTTTGCTTAGACCCTCGCATCGGAAATCACTACAACAATCCCTCGTTTGGCTACGGAGGCTACTGTCTTCCCAAAGACACGAAGCAGCTGTTGGCCAACTATCAGGACGTGCCCGAGAACTTAATTCAGGCCATTGTCGAAAGCAACCGCACCCGAAAGGACTTCATTGCCGATCAAGTGCTCAAGCGCGCGGGCTACTATAACTACAGCGAAGAGACCAATTATGCGCCCCACGACGAGCGAGAAGTCATCATTGGCGTCTACCGTCTGACGATGAAAAGCCACTCAGACAACTTCCGTCAAAGTTCCATCCAGGGCATCATGAAGCGCATCAAAGCCAAAGGTGCCCGCGTAATCATCTACGAACCCACCCTCGACGATGGCACAACCTTCTTCGGAAGCCGCGTCGTCAACGACCTCTCGCAATTCAAATCCCAAGCCAACGCCATCATTGCCAACCGCTACGACAGCACGTTAGACGACGTAAAAACAAAGGTTTACACCCGCGATTTGTTCAGAAGAGATTAGAAAGAGAGGCAGAACGCCCTTCTTCACATCCCGCTTTGCCCTTTGATAACGAATGCAAATCTTTCCTTTCCAATCGCTTGTGATGCTCAAAATAAAGGATTATATTTGCACCTTATAATAATGGAGGATAGCAATATGGAAAAAACAGAACGCAAAAAAGAAGAGGCCATGGCTCGTTTCATGGCTGCTAAACATAAAAAACAGGCCTACCTTCAGGCTTTAGAAGCACGGATGAAGGCCGAATACGAGCAACGTACGGGGCAAAAAGACTGTCATTTCGAAGTGTTATGAATAGCTTGTTGATTGAAAATATCAACAAAACAGCCCCCTATACGGTCGTTCCTATGACTGATGGAATGGCTTTTGAGTTTTTCACCAAGCATGATATACACTATTCTGTTAGCTTCCTTTATGATGATGCGCTCATAGAAGATGGTGCATAACGTTATCATTCCAACCGCTACGACAGCGCGTTAGACGACGTAAGAACAAAGGTTTACACCCGCGATTTGTTCAGAAGAGATTAGAAGAAACAATAAAGACTCAAACATTTAGTTTTGATTAAAAATATCATTATTTCACATTCCATTCACCATCACGTGAATAATAAGGTCTTTTCAGCATGTCTTTAGCCATCTGCGTCATCTGTTATAATCGCATAGCACCCTTAAAACGCGTGCTGAAATCGTTGGAAGCGGCACATTATGATGCCCCCATTCCACTCATCATCAGCATTGACAAGAGCGAAACGACGGCCATTGAAGACTTCGTTGAGGCCTACCATTGGCCACATGGAACACTCAAAGCCATCAAGCATCCACACAATTTAGGGCTCCGAGCACACGTCATGGAGGTGGGAAAACTGCTGAATGATTATGACACACTCATTGTTTTAGAAGACGACATCACCGTTTCGCCCTATTATTATCAATATGCTTGCCAAACCATTGCCCAGTATCAGGATGATGAAAGAATAGCGGGTATCAGCCTATACAGCTTCCCTGTGGACTATCAGAACGGTCTTCCGTTCACCCCTTTGCAGGCAGATGCCGATGTTTATTTCATGAATTGTGCACAATCGTGGGGACAAATTTGGCTGAAAAAGCAATGGCAAACCTTCATGATCTGGTATGAAACGCATCACGATGAATTTCAACTCGATTACCTTCCACAGGCACTTAACGACTGGCCCAAGAGCTCTTGGCTGAAATACCACACGCGCTATTGCATCGAAGAAAATAAATATTTCGTCTATCCCTATCAAGCATTGTCCTCCAATAACAATGATGCAGGCACACATGTTGAACAAGAAGATGCCAATATTTTCGCCAGTTCGCTGCAGGTTTTGCCCCAAAAGGCCTACCGATTGCCTGCGTTTGATGAGGGCATAGTGAAATATGATGGTTTCTTTTCGCCCACTTTTTTAGCCCACTATCTCCAGCTTTCAGAAGACGATTTGACGGTAGATTTCTGGGGGAAGCGCAAACTTCAGCATGTCAAGCACTACCTTTTAACCATCCGGTCGCTTCCTTTTAAGGTCGTCAACAGTTTTGGTTTGCGCTATCACCCGATGGAAACAAACATCATGCTGCAAGAGAAAGGGCAAGAAATCTATCTTTACGACACGCACACCAAAGGCAAAAAACCGAAAGCGATAAAGCCCATTACGTTGCTGCAATATAGTTATCGGTTCAAGATACTATCTTTATTGAAGGCCATTGGCATCGCCAATCTCGTCATGATGGTGTGCAAACGATGGTGTAAGAAACTCATAAAATGATGCATTGCTGGATGAAACAGTTGCTCAAACGGTGGGTTCTCCGTCTGAAATGGCGCGGGAAACTTCAGTTTGAGCAGGGTTGCGACATTGCTTTACAGGCTCAATTCGAAGGCATGAACAAGATTTATAGCCACAGTTCCTTTGGCGGAATCCTCGGTTACGGCTCGTATATTGGCCATCATTCGAGCCTAACGGCCAAAATAGGCCGCTTTTGTTCCATCTCCAACCATGTGATTTGCAACGCCGGCATCCACCCTTTCCAAGTACCTTTCGCCACCACTTCGCCCTGTTTTTTCTCTCTTCGTAAGCAAAACGGAGCCACTTTCGCTACCCAACAAATGTTTACTGAATGCAAAACAATAAACAACAAAGGTCTGTTTGATTGCGAGATAGGGAATGATGTATGGATTTGCGAGGGAGTATTCATCAATGGTGGCATTCACATTGCCGACGGAGCGGTGGTGCTTGCCCACGCCGTTGTCACGAAAGATGTTCCACCCTATGCCATCGTTGGCGGTGTTCCTGCTAAAATCATCGGCTACCGCTATGACGAAGCAACGATAAAATGGCTGCTCAACGTGCAATGGTGGAACAATCCTATTGCCTGGTTTAGAGCGCATTGGTCACTGCTTTGCGACATCGATAAGCTCAAAGCCTATTACGATAAAGCATAAAAGATTACACGATTCACCGCATAACGATCATTCTTGCACACACATTCGATTTTAACTTAGTCACTTTAACTTAGTCACTCGAGTGACTAAGTTATTCGAAAGTACTGGAAGCAAAGCAGTTAGCAAAATTAACTTAGTCACTTTTCTTAGTCACTGATAGAGAAAAAGTGACAAAGATAAAGCATAAAGCCAAAAGAAATATGATAAAAGAAGCTGAATTAATAGAACTATTACATAGCACAGAGACCTATAGAATAGAGCGAACAACTTCGATAAGCGACATGGATAAGTTCCAAGAGGCCATTTGTGCATTCTCAAATGATTTGCCTGACTCACGGAAAAAGGGTTATCTTATTCTCGGTGTACACGATGATGGCCGACTATCTGGATTGAAAGTAGGCGACGAACTGATGAAGAAAATGTCTTCCATACGCTCAAACGGAAATATACTTCCTTTGCCTATCATGTCGGTTGAACGATTTAAATTCGACCAAGGTGACGTCTTGGTCGTGGAAGTTCTACCAGCTTTGATTCCCCCCGTACGCTATCGTGGACGCACTTTCATACGCATTGGTCCAAGAAGAGATATTGCTTCCGAGGCTGAAGAACGAATCTTGCAAGAAAAACGAATAGCCTATATGGCCACTTTTGATGCAATGCCCTGCTTTGGTTCTTCATTAAATGACATTGATACGCGATTTATTACAGAAGACTATTTACCGCAAATCATCGACAAAATGGAGTTACGGACTGATAAGCGCACACTGGAAGAACAACTTTCTTCTATTCATCTATACGACACATCGCATAATTGCCTCACCAATGCAGCTATTATTCTATTTGGAAAGAATCCATCATTCTTCATGCATGGATGCTATGTTCAATACGTTCAATTCGCTGGAGAGGACACAGGCACAGCTATTCTGAATGAACGACTAATAAAAGGTGGGCTCTATACAATGCTCCCCAAGTTGGAAAGCTTCGTAAAAGACGCTATCATAACAGCGCGCCCGCTTCCTGTAAGCATGTTGCGTGAGCAAATTGTTTATAACTACCCCGAACTGGCTCTACGCGAATTATTGATGAATGCCTGCATGCATCGTGACTATCAGTCAAACATGCCCATACGCATTTATCAATTCTCTGACCGCATAGAGATCCTAAATGCAGGAGGGCTATATGGTGAAGCCCGTCCAGAAAACTTTCCTCTGGTAAATGATTATCGTAATCCTATTATTGCCGAAGCAATGAAAGGATTAAAATATGTGAATATGTTTAATCGAGGAATTCAGCGCGTAAAGGTCCTTTTACAAGAGAATGGAAATCCTGAAGCCGATTTCAATGTTAATAAATTAACAGCCTTTGAGGTCGTCATCCGCCCATCTTTGTTACTTAACTTAGTCACTGACGGAGAAAAAGTGACAAAGTTAGCCGTTCGCTCTACGGCAAAAATGAGCGAAATAATAGACTTCTGTAAGCAGCCAAGAACACTCACAGAGGTCATGGAACAATTAGGATTAAAGCACCGTAACTATATAAAAACAAGATATATAAACCCACTTATTGAGAGCGGTTTCTTAGAAATGACAAGCCCAGATAAGCCCAATAGCCGCAATCAAAAGTACAAAAGCATTTTAACTTAGTCACTTTAACTTAGTCACTCAAGTGACTAAGTTATTCAAAAATACTGAAAGCAAAGCAGTTAGCAAAATTAACTTAGTCACTTTTCTTAGTCACTAACGGAGAAAAAGTGACAAAGTTGTGGGTCCAAGCAGAACATCATGCCGCAAAGGCCGCACCACAGGGTGAGATAATTCACGCATAATCATCACGCTTTATCCTATAAATTGCCTGCAAATAGAATAGCTTTTATGTATCAATTCACACGCTTTTTCCAACTGAGACGCAAGATGATGCAAATAGTGATGTTGCACATCAATCCCATCAAGTTCGCCCTTTATGGCATCAAATTGGGTAAGCAGCCACGCATCTGCAACCATGTCTATCTGCATGTGCACCCCAAAAGCAGCGTGACGATAGGCGATTCGTTCACGATGACGAGTGGGGAAAACTTCAATCCGCTATGCCGAAACATCCAAGGCACCATCTATGCGGAACGCGAAGACACGGTGATTAAGATTGGAAATCACGTGGGAATGTCGTCAACTTGCCTGTGGGCAAAGCGCGAAATCATCATCGATGACCACGTGAACATCGGTGGCGACTGCATCATTATGGATAGTGATGCCCACAATCTCGACTGGCACGTGCGCGATTCGGGCGAAATGTTCGATGCAACCACCACGATGGATGTGCACACAGCCGCTTGTAAACCCATCCACATCGGTAGCCATGTGCTCATCGGTGCACGCTGCATCATCCTCAAAGGCGTTACCATTGGACGCGGAAGTGTGATTGCCGCTGGCAGTGTAGTGACCAAAAGCATTCCCGAAAACGTCATTGCGGGCGGCAATCCATGCCGGGTGATTAAGCCGTTGGACGTATAATCTACAAAAGACACGCACAAAAAGCAGCGAAACCAACGATGTTATTACGTAAAATCAAAGCCAACTGGCTCTATATTGTGGTGTTTAGCACCTTCTGCTATAGCACTATAGAACTTGGTGTTTTGTTGCTGACGCTGCTTTATCTCATTCGCCATTCGCTGGTGAAAGCGCCCCATGTGCTGGTTTATCTGACGCTGTTCTTTGCCTATTCTGTCGTGGTGGCAACCACCATCTTGGGCTATCCCATGAGCAAGGGCTTGCAGCAATATGTGCTACTCACCCTCTACATCCTGATTTACTATAGTCTCTTGTCACAGCAAAAGGCCAACATCGAGGGGCTATTCATCGTCTATTTGAAGGTAGCCAAGGTGGTTGGGCTGCTCGGTTTCATCGAACTTTGTGCCTATGCTGCCACACATATCGACCTTTTCTCGTTCACCTTGTGGGCAAAAACCAATACCGAGGTGGCATCACACATCATTCGTGTGCATAGCACCTTAGCCGAAGGCGGTTATTATGGCACCATTCTAAGCCCATTTATCGCCTATATCATCCTCTATAAAGATAAATTCCATCTTTTCAAACGGTGGCAATTGGTGCTCATCTTCACGAGTTTAGCATGCTCTTTATCGACCATTGCATTCATTACAGCCGCCATTTGCCTGTTCAAATGGTTCTACCAACGGGTGAACAAAGGCATTTTGTTCAAGATGATTGGTGCTTGTGCTATAGGAATCGTCATCTTCTTTCTTTCAACAACAAAGCAAAGCGATTCTGAAAAAGGATTTAGTGGCATCATGCTTAGGCTTCAACAAACGGCCACAGCCTTGTCGAGTTTGAACAACATTTATGTCATAGAGAGTTTGAATAACTCGTCGTATGCCCTCTTAGCCAATACCTATGTGGCCACACATGCACCGCTGCGATGGACGGGAACAGGCTTAGGTACCCACAAACTCAACTACCATGCGGTGTATCAATCCAACAGACCACTCTATGGTCTCAACGATGAGGATGGCTATTCGCTGTTCAATCGCTTGCTATCGGAGACGGGAATTCTCGGCCTCCTCGTGTATATCGTGTTCCTATTCAAATGCAGGAGCAAGCAATCTATGATTAACACCTGCGTGCTCTTCTATCTGTTGGGCACCTTTATCCGTGGAGGGAACTACTTTGTTTATGGCATGATTTTTTACAATATGCTTTATTATTTCTCCTATAAAGAAACCAAAATAACACAACGATTACGACTAAGAAACGAAAAGAAATGAGCCCTAAGATTTCAATTATCATTGCAACTTACAACGCAGGCAAAACGCTTGTGCGCTGTTTGCAAAGCATTCGCGAACAAAAGACCAACGAGATTGAACTCCTTGTGATAGACGGTGGGTCGAAAGACAACACCCTCGATATCATCAACACCTATCAAGACACCATCAATTATAGCTGCTCCGAGCCCGACAAAGGTATTTATGATGCCTGGAACAAGGGCATTACCCATGCCAAAGGCGATTGGATGATGTTTATCGGTGCCGATGATTATCTGATGAATGGCGGGCTATCAACCTATGTAAGCCTGTTATCACAAGAGGATTATACCTCATACGACCTCATTTGCGCCAAGGAACTATTGGTAGATGCGTCGGGGAAAGTGCTCAAAACCATTGGAAAACCCTATCATTGGGACGATTTTCGCAGGCAAATGTTGATAGCCCACGGGGCATCACTTCACAACAAAAAACTCTTTCAAGAGGTGGGTTTGTTTAGCTTACACTACTCCATCTGCGCCGATTATGAATTTCTTTTACGAAAGAAGCTCAAGAGTTTGTTTGTCAATGAGACCGTCCTTTGCATGCAAGATGGCGGTGCAAGCACCACTTATCAAGCCATTTTTCAGGCCTTTCAAGTGCGCAAGCTACACCATTCCTTGTCGCTTCCGCTCAACCTTTTCTATTTTTGTAAAGGCATAGGAGCGATTACCCGCAACCGATTGATGCACTAACGCTACGCCAGCATGCAAGTAAAAAATATCATTGTCTATAATGATTATGGACATATTTATGGGGGTGCGGGCAAAATTGCATTCGATAGCGCCCTTGCGTTGGCGCAGAAAGGCTATCATGTGGTGTTCTTTTGCGCCACAGGTCCCGTTGATTCGCAGCTCGAAGCACATGGCATTGAGGTGGTTTTCCTAAACCAAGCCGATGCCCTTTCCGATAAAAATAAAATTGCTTCTGCATGTAGAAACATTTGGAACCGCAAGGCCTATCGCGAGAGTCTCAAATGTTTAGCGCAATATAGTCCACAGGACACCGTGGTGATGGTGCATGGTTATGTAAAGACTTTGTCGGCAGCTATCTTCTCAACCTTTAGAAAACGGCAGTTCAAAACCATTCTGACCCTGCACGATTACTTCACGGCTTGCCCCAATGGTGGGTTCTTTAACTACCAAAAGAATGCATGTTGCACCTGCAAAGCCATGTCCACTCGCTGCGTGTTAACCCATTGTGATTCGCGCAATTACGCCTATAAGCTCTATCGATGTGTGCGCCAAAGCGTGTTAAACCATTGCCTACGTCGTGCGAAAAAATATATCCATGCCTACGCCGTTTCGAAGTTATGCGAAGAAAAGTTGCGCCCCTATGTAACGCAGTTTGCCACGAAAAGCGGCGTGCTCTATAATCCGGTGATACGCCTTTTAGACCATCCCGTAGATATTTCTCGCAATAACGCCTTCTTATACATTGGGCGGTTGTCCGAAGAAAAGGGCATCCATGACTTTTGTAAGGTGATGACTGAACTGCAATTACAGGGTATTGTCTTGGGCGATGGCTATTTACTTAATGCCTTAAAATATCAATATTCCAACATCACCTTTGCGGGTTGGGTGAATGGAAACGACAAGATGGCCTATTTAAAACAGGCTAAATGCCTCGTCTTTCCGTCAAAAGTGAATGAGACTTTTGGGCTGAGCGTGGCCGAAATGCTGTCGATTGGGGTGCCGTGCATTGTGCCTTTAGGTTGTGGTGCAACCGAATTAATTCGGCCACATGGCAATGGATTGACCTATAAAATGGGTGATTATGATGGCTTAAAGGCAGCCGTTGAACAATTCAACCAAACCGAAATAGCCACGTGGGCCACACGAATGGCAACACAACAGCTACCCAATCTCTCGATGGCAACCTATCTTTCAAACGTAGAACGCATCTTCAGCACGCTATAAACACCTGTTCCTTATGATAACAGTATCTATCGTTACCTTCCACACCGCAATAGAAGAGCTTCAAAAATGCTTGCAATCGCTCACGTCTTCACACATTGAATGCATCTTCATTATTGACAATTCACAGGAAGATTACATTCGAACATTCTGTGCAACGCAGCCCAAAGTTGAATATATTCCGCAAGACAACATCGGTTATGGTGCCGCACATAACATCGCCATTGCAAAGTCAATTGCACGCCATGCCACCTATCATTTGGTACTCAACAGCGATGTTTATTTTGCACCCGATAGCATTAACGCCATCGAAAGCTATATGGATGAGCATCCTGATGTGGGACAATTGATTCCCAACACCATCTATCCCAATGGACAATTACAACATGTTGTGCGATTGTTACCCACACCTGCAATACAAATCTTGCGACGATTCCTGCCTAAAACATGGTTTCAAAAGCAGAACAACCAATTTCTTTTAAGAGATTGGAAGCATGACAAACCGCTCAATGTGCCGTTTCACATGGGCTGTTTCATGTTTTTTCGCAATACCATATTGCAAGAAGTGGGTGGCTTTGACGAACGCTTTTTTATGTATATGGAAGATATTGACCTCACCAGGAGGGTGCATCGAAAGGCCCAAACACTCTTTTGGCCAGCAATAACCATTGTGCACAACCACCAAAGAGCATCGTATAAGAATCGAAGACTGCTCAAAATTCATATCCAAAGTGCTATCCGTTACTTCAATAAATGGGGGTGGTTGGTGGACAAAGAACGCACAAAATGGAACCAAATGGTTATGAAAGAAATCAATAAACAATAAATCATTTTATAATAAACAGCATATTTATGACACTCAACAAAGACAGCAAAATATACATTGCGGGGCACAAAGGGCTCGTAGGTTCGGCCATTTGGCGCAATTTAGAGCAACGGGGTTATCGCAATTTGGTGGGGAGAAGTCACCGAGAGTTGGATTTAACCGACCAGATAGCGGTGCGGAACTTCTTCGATAGTGAGCGACCTGATGCCGTTGTTTTGGCCGCAGCATTCGTCGGAGGCATCATGGCTAACAGCATTTATCGCGCCGATTTCATCATGCAAAACATGAAAATGCAATGCAATGTGATCGAGAATGCCTATCTCCATGGTGTGAAAAAGCTGCTGTTCTTGGGCTCAACGTGCATCTATCCCAAAGCAGCGCCACAGCCAATGAAGGAAGATGCACTGCTCACCTCGCCGTTAGAATACACCAATGAGGAATATGCCATCGCGAAAATTGCAGGACTAAAGATGTGCGAGAGCTACAATTTGCAATACGGAACCAACTATATTGCCGTGATGCCCACCAATCTTTATGGTCCCAATGACAACTTCCATTTGGAGAATAGTCACGTGATGCCGGCCATGATGCGCAAGATTTATTTGGCCAAACTCATTCACAATGGCGATTGGGAGGCCATCAAAACCGACATGAACAAGCGCCCCATTAATCCCACAGATGCGCTGAGAAGCATCATTGGTGAGGGCAATGTGGATGGCAACAACCCGCAGGAACGCATCTTGAAAGCATTGGCTTTCTATGGCATTGAAGATAACAAAGTGACGCTTTGGGGCGATGGAAGTCCGCTCAGGGAGTTCCTTTGGAGCGAAGATATGGCCGATGCCAGCGTGCATGTGCTGCTGCATGTCGACTTCAAAGACATCATCGGCATCGAGAAATACTCATCGGTGTTCTATGGTTCAAAGGTCGATGGCGCCGTAGACCGCAACAATTCCGAAGGTCGTGGCGGCGCAATTCCCGCCTTAGGTGAGATAAGAAACTGCCACATCAACGTCGGATCGGGCAAGGAACTCACGATTAAAGACCTCGCAACGAAGGTGGCAAAGGCGGTCGATTTCACAGGAACCATCGTTTGGGATGCCACGAAACCCAACGGAACACCCCGCAAACTCATCGACGTAGAGAAGCTACATCGCTTAGGATGGCACCACAAAGTGGACATCGACGAGGGCATCTCGCGCCTCTATCAATGGTATAAACGCAGTTTGGAACAACCATTTTAACAGATGAAAAGAATTAACAAATAGCATCATATCGTATGAAACTCTATCCTTTATTATTTGAACCCAACCTCCATGAAGTGGTTTGGGGCGGAAAGAAACTAACGAAGTGGAAACAATTACCTGCCCATGAGCAGCCCGTAGGCGAGTCTTGGGAGGTGAGTTGTGTGCCCCAATCGGTGTCTGTCATTGCCAATGGCGAGGCCAAAGGCATAGATCTGGCCTCCTACATCGCGCAACAACCCGCCGCAGTGTTGGGCAAAGGCGTGGCCAAAGCCTACGACAACCAGTTGCCCTTGCTTGTGAAATTTATTGACGCCAAGCGCAACCTCAGCATCCAAGTGCATCCCAACGACGAGATGGCCGCACGCCTATTCCACAAAAAAGGCAAAAGCGAAATGTGGTATGTCATATCAGCTGAGCCGGGAGCCTATCTCTATGCGGGCTTCAAAACACCCATCAATGCGCAAGAATATCGTCGTCTCATTGCCGAAGGCGACATCACAACCGTGCTCGCTAAGCACCGTGTTCACCCCGGAGACGTGTTCTATATCCCTGCCGGACGTGTGCATGCCATCGGCGAAGGCATCGTGTTGGCCGAGATACAGCAAAGCAGCGACCTCACGTTTCGCATCTATGACTACGGCCGTTTGGGCATGGATGGCAAGCCACGCGAGCTGCATACCGACTTAGCTGCCGAGGCTTTAGACTACAATGTCTATGACAACTATCGCACCACCTACAGCCATGAGGCGCTCAAGGCCAAGGAAGTGCTCGCCACCCGCTATTTCAATGTGCGCGTAGTCGACACCGAAACGCCCTTCCATCGCAACCTTTTGAAATATGACAGCTTCATCATTTCACTCTGTATCGAAGGCGATTGTAAAATAAAAATACGCGCAACGGGCGACGAAATTACCCTTCGCGAAGGCTATTCCTGCCTCATTCCTGCCGCCATTGCCGACTATGACATCATTCCTTTGGAAGAGAAAACCAAGGTTATCGATGCCTATATCGACAGCAAACAGTTGGAGAAGTAATTAAAAATGACAAAGAACATCAAGGATTCCATTGTTTCCCGCGACATAAAACGGCACTTAGCTGACATCCTTCTTTCTGTCTCATGGATGGATTTTGCGAATAGATACTTTCATAAGTCCTCTTCATGGTTTTACAATAAGTTTCATGAAAGAGACAAGAATGGTGAGAAAGAGGCTTTTAATGATGAAGAATTAGCACTACTTAGAAGCTC
The DNA here is from genome assembly GCF_000224615.1 of Segatella oulorum F0390. Taxonomy (NCBI): domain Bacteria; kingdom Pseudomonadati; phylum Bacteroidota; class Bacteroidia; order Bacteroidales; family Prevotellaceae; genus Segatella; species Segatella oulorum. The sequence continues at coordinate 100,396 of NZ_JH114217.1, read as the reverse complement.
TCTTTTCGATTTAAGCGACCGCATACGCCGTGCTTCCGAGCAGATTTAATCTATAACAACATGATTCATAGGATAAAGAAAAGGTAGAAAATCTATCTTTATCCTATAACTGTTGGTGTGCCAAATATAGGGACACACAACTTGAGTGTTCACTGAATATGCTATGAAAAAGCATAAACAACAGGGACACACGAGTGGTGTGTCCCTGTTTTTATTATCAAAAGACAATGTGTAACAGCCTTTTTCTTCAACCAAATACTCACGTTACGGCTATTCTTCACCCATGCTTTTCGCTACCATGCAGCACCTTTATTACAGCTGATAGGCCACACCCACTGTGCCAAAGATGGGATAAAGGGTTTGTTCGATGGTTTTAAAGCTGCGATGGTGCACGCCCGTTAAGCCCCAGTTGAGGTCGAGATAGCCACCCAAACGGTTGGAAAACCACCAGTCGGCACCGGCCATCACACCCCATTGTGTGCGCCGCATGCTGTCAGAGAAGTCGAAATCGCCACGCTGTCCGGCATCCTTTCCGATGTTAATGCGCGGACCTGTGGGCGAACCCACGCGCAAATAGCCGTCATGAGCATAGCCATCAAAATGGCGAGAGAGCACGTATGAGAAATAAGGGCCAGCCTTTAAGCGCAGTGTTTTGCCCACATGTGCCGTGGCCAGCAACGGAATAGTGAACATCCATTCGTTCACTTTCGTGCGCACATTGCCCGTGAATTGTCCCTCAAGATGCTGTCCGCCACGGTCCATCGCCATGTGATAGTTCTTCACTTGCGCATCCACATCCATACCTTTGTTCTCCAATCGCAGCCCCAACAGCACGCCCCAAAACGGTGTCATGTGCCGTTCGGCATCCAAACCCAACTGGAAACTCGGCGTCAGCCGATAGCGATTGAGTTTGCGAATGGTAGCCGGAAGCCCCACAGGCGACGTGCCTCCGACTGAAAAACCCACACGAGCGCTGTAAGACAGGCTATCCATCAGGCAGCCTTGCGCAGAACTATGCAGCACGATGAGACCCATCGCCCACAATAAGAAATATCTTTTCATCATCATTGTTGTTCTTTTTCACACACCACACGCACACGGTCAACCTTCAAGGTTGAGCCCACTGCGCCTATAAACACGTCGCCCCGCTTGCTCGATGAGAACACCAATGCCAAGCTATAACCATTATTCTCAAGCACATCGAGGTCGATTTCGCTCGTATAAGCAAACGCCACATCGAACGCAGTCCACGCCGTTTGGGGTGCCACATAGCCCATATCGGCCCGCGCAATGATGGCCGGTGAGGTCTTCACATTCGTGCCATCAATCACCACTTCATGCCCGGCTGCATCGTGGTTGCGATAGAAAATGGCATAAACGGCAGCGCTATCTTTCACGTCGGTAAGCTCATGATTTTGCTTGTCGGTCACCTTTTTAGCCGGCGTATATTGGTAATAGCCCGTGAAACGCAGTGGCTTGCGATCGAAAGGATAGCCAAACTGCGTGGCTTTCAGCGGTGCCATAGCAGCATTAGAGGTGTCGAAATGCCCGTAGAACAGATTGCCGGCGGCGATAGGACTGCCAAACATGGCTCCCAAGATGCCTGTGCTTCGCGTCGTGAGCTGCACGCCTTTGCCTTCATAACCCTCGACCGACTGTGTGGGATAAACCGATGAAGGCTGCCCGTAAGCCGTCAAAGCAAAACCGCCATTGCCACTGGCCCACAGCGTATTCAAGCTGCCATTTTGCTCTTCTTGCCACGTGTCGTAATCGGGAAAACCGCTGCCCAAGGTCTCTTTCTTCACATGTTCGAAATCGAAACGCACCGTGTCGCCCACCATCCTCGCCACGTTTTGAATGCGCAAGGTGTAGGTGCGGTGGTGCTGTCCATCCTCCGAAGTCACGGTGTACGTAACAGGTCCCTGACTGAAATCGTGCTCCGAACCGTCGGCCGGCGTGATGGTTGCGCCGGGAGTGAGCACAAAGGTGGGGGCATAATGCGTCACGGTGTTCTGCCGTCGCGTCTCCACCACAATATCGCTTTGTGCAGAAGGCACTTCAACCAGCGCGTCGAGCACGTTGTAGAACACCTGCATAGGATAATCAACCACTATGCTTACCTTTTCAATATCGGCCTCGGCATTGGGCGCTTCGTCCTTAAAACAGGAACTCAACAACGTGCACGCCACCGCCATGCAGGCCAGCTTTACCTTGCTATTCATAGATGATGCAATACTTTTAAAGATGACTTTAGGCCAACAAAGGTATAAAAAAAGTGGTGAAATGCTGCGTGTGCCTTCATTTTTTTGCACCGATGCCGGCATTGGAAAGCAGGAATGACCACGCAAAAGCATGCAGATTGCGCGGCAATGGCTACCTAATTACCGTGCAAACCCATGCACTTTGCCGACAAAAGTCGCCCACATTGCACAGCCCCACTGCCGATTTGCACCGACCATGCTGCACAACAGGCGCTGCAATCGCCAAGCACACAAGACGCGAACACACGGCAGAGCCTCCGCCTGAAAGGGCAAAGAGCCGAGAAACCGCCCAGCAAGAGAGCGGCCAACGCATGTCTTTCCTCGTCGTGTGCGATGTTTTTATAAAAGACGTTAAATATAGACGCCTGCTGTTGCAGTGCTCTTCGGAAAAACGTATCTTTGCACTATCTTCGTAAAAGCAACACGACACAAGGCTTGAAAAAGATAAAACCACATGGCGTATGGAGAACAAGACCTCCGTTTCAACAGCCATGTAACAGGCTTGAGAACGGCTGAATGCCGAACACACGGCCAAACTTTCAGGACTTGACCACGACAAAGTGGGCCACCGCATGAAGCCATTCCTGGCCGAAAGCCCCATCATCTCGTCCGCGAGATGCCACTAACGGTCAACCAATTGCATCGCTCCAAATCGCAAGAAAAGATGTTTTCGATTCATCAACATAACCGCACTTGAACCCCAATCAGCCATCAGCGCCTGCACAAACCGTGTTTAAGGGTTGCTCAGATGGGCTTTCCTACGCTCAAAGGCACAGCCAACCACGTCGAAAGAAGGTGGCAAACCTGCGGCCGACAGACAATGATAAGAGGAAAAAGAAACGGTGAGAACCGCATGAAATGATTTAACGAGCCGCCTGATGGCTGATTTGGATTAAACAAAAAGGCATGACACCGACGCCGATTTTCTCGGACAAGGTGACATGCCTTACTTCATTTTGTGCCGGCAACGGTCATCATGCGTTCCCCAAAAGGCAACTCGCTTTGCCGACATCTGCACTCATTAAAACGCAAAAGGGAGCTGTCCACCCGACGGATGAACGCTCCCACTTATATTGGAAACCAATGAAGCGCGTTTATTTGTTTACAGCATCGGCCAACTCTGCGCCAGCTTTAAACTTAGCAACCTTCTTAGCTGCAATCTTAATCTTCTGCTTTGTAGCAGGATTAATACCTTCACGAGCGGGCTTTTCGTTTACACTGAATGTGCCGAAGCCTACCAATTGAATCTTGTCACCAGCAGCAAGTGCATCTTTAATAGCTGCGGTTGTTGCGTCTAATGCTTTTTTTGCGTCTGCTTTTGTGAGGCCTGCGCCTGCTGCAATCTTGTCGATTAACTCTGTTTTGTTCATAATTTCTCGTTTAAAAAAATGAATATTATTAATGAAATTCTCTTTTTCTGCCGGCAAATATAGGCTATTCCTTTCATTCAGCAAACAAAAACACGAAAAAAATGCACTGAAAACTGAAAAATAACTTGAAAAGGCTTGTTTTGCCATGTGATAAGGGATATTTTTCGTAATTTTGCACCATTATCAAGCAATTACATAGCATTTAAACAAGAGAGCATTATGATGCGTATCACACCCGTTACGAAATTTCTTTTATTAGTCAATGTAGTGGTGTTTTTGTTCATGGCCAGTTCGCTTTCAACACTGGTTCCGTTATTTGACTTTCAGGATTTAGAAGACATGCTGGGGTTGCATTTTTTCTTAGCCCCTCATTTTCATTTCTATCAGATATTCACCTACATGTTTGTGCATGCCGGCTTCACCCACATCCTATTTAATATGTTTGGCTTGTGGATGTTTGGCCCCATTTTGGAACGAGTGTGGGGTGGCCGCCGCTTTTTGTTCTATTACCTCTCGTGCGGTTTGGGTGCCGGTTTGTTTCAAGAGGCGGCACAATTAGTGCAATTCTATGCCATCATGTCGAGCCAAGTGCCCCATTTTGCGTTGTCAAACCTGCTGTTCTATGCCCAGGAAGCGGGCGCAGCGCTCAACACTTGGACCACCGTTGGCGCCTCGGGCAGCATCTTTGGTGTGCTTTTAGGTTTCGGAATGCTCTTTCCCAACGAGCGCATGTTCATCATTCCCTTTCCCTTTCCCATCAAAGCCAAATATCTTGTGGGTGGCTATGCCGCGGTAGAACTGTTGCAAGCCCTGTTTATGACGGGCGACAACGTGGCTCATTTGGCCCACATTGGCGGCATGGTGATAGGCTTTTTCATGATTCGCTATTGGCAGAAACATCCCACTCAAGGCCATCAAAGCTATGGCAACGGCCATTCGTTGTTTGGGCAATGGAAACAGAAAATGGAAAACAACGGCGGCACAAACCGATGGGGATGGCCGACCCATTCGTCGCAAAACAGCGCCATGGGCGACCGAAAAGCCGACTGGGATGACAACGAACGCCAGCGAAAGGCGCAGGAAGAGATTGACCGGATTTTAGATAAAATCAGGAAAAGCGGCTACAACAGCTTGTCGGCTGACGAGAAACGCCGTCTGTTTGAACAAAGTAACCGATCATAAACGCCCACACGATGCTCGTAAAGCTCAAGCGCATCACCGTGCAACTCCTCATGGGAGCCAACCTCAGCACCATTCTGCTGATGCTGTTTATCGGCTATTCCGACCGCTTTGACCCCACGAAACATCAGCTGTTGGCCAATGCCGGCCTGGTGTTTCCGGTGGTGTTGCTGGCGAATTTCGTGTTCTTGGTGTTTTGGCTTTGCACCAAAAAGCGGATGGCTTGGCTGCCATTTGCGGGCTATGTGGTGTGCTACGGCCCCATCAGAGCTTATTGCCCGGTGAACATTCCGCAAGATGTTCCGCCCCAAAGTGTCAAGGTGATGTCGTACAATGTGTGGAGCTTTGCGGGCTGGGAGCGCCATGCCAACGGCAAATTTCCCATCTTGGAGTATATCAAAGCGCAGCATCCCGACCTGCTTTGTCTGCAAGAAGCCATGACATACGAGATAGGACAGGCGCGTGTTGACTCGGTGTTGGACAAGCTTTTTGCCTATAAAGACACGCTGAAGTTTTCGGCACAGAGCGATGTGATTGCGGTTTATAGCAAGTATCCCATCCTCTCCCACGAGCGCATCGCCTATCCTTCGCGCGGCAATCTCAGTGGGGCTTTCTATATAAAAATGGGGCGCGACACGGTGTTGGTCATCAATAACCATTTGGAAACCACGGGACTTTCGAGCGAAGACAAGCGCGAATTTCGCTCGATGATGAAGGGAAAGTTGAACGGCGACGCTGCCAAACGCACGTCTTACAGGCTCATTGACAAGCTCGGCGAGGCCTCATCGAAGCGCGCTGTGCAAGCCAATGCCGTTGCAAACTATGTGAGTGGGCATTTAAACCACAGCATCATCCTCTGCGGTGACTTCAATGATACACCCATTTCCTATGCCCATCACACCATCGGACGGCATCTTACCGACTGCTATATCGCTGCCGGTAACGGGCCGGGAGTGAGCTATCACAAGGCCGGCATGTATGTACGCATCGACCATATCATGGTGACGCCCGACTGGAAACCCTATCGTTGCGTGGTGGACAATCGCATTAAAACCTCCGACCACTACCCCATCATTTGCTGGATGAAACGGGTAACGAAACCATAAAAATCGCAATTTCACAACAATAAATTTTATGGAGTGCGGTTTTTTTACTATTTTTGCACGGCTATATTATAAAAGATGTGGCCTACGGATGCGCGGAAAAACAATGAATAAATAATAAACAAGAAAATGCAAAACAAAGGAATTGTAATTTGTACAGCCGTCTTGCTGACGCTTGCAAGCATTTTTTATCTCTCGTTCTCGTTTGCAACGGCCTATTATGACCGTCAGGCAGCGAAGATAAAAGACCCTATTGCCCAACAGGATTATAAAGATTCGGTGAAATACCTGGGCATTTACTCGTATCAAAAGTGCTTGGAAACGCAGATAGGACTTGGACTTGACCTCAAAGGAGGTATGAATGTGATTCTCGAAGTCTCGGTGCCTGATGTGTTAGAGACGTTGGCCGATCACAAAACCGACGCCGCTTTCACGAAATCAATGGCTGAAGCTCGTGCGGAAGAAGAGAAGAGTCAGAGCGATTTCATCTCGCTTTTCGTGAAGTATTACCATCAGAATGCGCCCGGACATCGCTTGGCCGAGCTCTTCGCTACGCAGCAACTGCAAGGCAAAGTGAACCCGCAAAGCTCGGATTCTGAAGTGGAACGCGTGCTGAGAGCGGAAGTTCAGACCGCCATCGACAACGCATTCACCGTGGTTCGCACACGTATCGACAAGTTTGGTGTGGTACAACCCAACATACAAAAGCTCGAAGGACAGACCGGTCGCATCATGGTTGAGATGCCGGGTATCAAAGAACCCGAGCGCATGCGTAAGCTGTTGCAGGGCAGTGCCAACTTAGAGTTTTGGGAAACCTACAATGCTGAAGAGGCCATCCCCTATCTCCAACAGTTAGATACTCGCTTAGCGGCTGGCGAATCGGCCGACACTACGGCACAAACAAAAGCTGAAAAGCCGCAGCAAGCCGCAGCGAAAAAGCCTGCAAAGCTACAATTAGGCAAGGCAACCGATAAAGGTTCGGCTACACAAGACAAAGCTTTGTTGGAACAAGCCCACAAGGAACATCCCCTGTTGTCGCGCTTACAAACCACCGGAGCCAACGCTTTGGCCCTCGTAGGTTATGCAAGTGTACGCGACACCGCCGCCATTAACAAGTGCATTTATGGCACAGAAGCCAAGCAAGTGCTGCCGGCCGACATGAAATTGTTGTGGAGTGCGACCCCCGAAGACGGCGTAACAGCCAAGAATATCTATGGTCTTTATGCTATCAAAGTGAACACTCCTAATGGTCAAGCGCCTTTAGAAGGCGACGTAGTGACCGATGCTAAGGACGGTTTTAACCATGTTTCGGGTCAGCCCGAGGTATCGATGACGATGAATAGTGATGGTGCTCGTCGCTGGGCTGCCCTCACAAAGGCCAACGTTGGCCGCGCCATTGCCATCGTTTTGGATGGTGTTGTCTACTCCGCTCCACGTGTAAACGGCGAGATTGACGGCGGTTCGAGTGCCATAACCGGTAACTTTACCGTTGAAACCACCAAGGATTTGGCCAACACTTTGAAGTCGGGTCGCATGCCGGCTCCTGCAAGAATTGTGCAAGAAGAGGTGGTAGGTCCTACGCTTGGTGCCGCATCTATCCAGCAAGGTATTGAGTCGTTTGCCATCGCTTTCGTGTTGTTGATTGTCTACATGGTGCTGATGTACAACTTCGTTCCTGGCATGATTGCCAACCTTGCATTGGTGGTTAACGTGTTCTTCACGCTGGGTATCCTCACATCTTTCCAAGCAGCGCTCACCATGTCGGGCATTGCGGGTATGGTATTGTCATTGGGTACGGCCGTAGATGCCAACGTATTGATTTACGAACGCATTAAAGAAGAGTTGCGATTGGGCAAGGGAATGAAGCAAGCTGTAGCCGAAGGATATGGCAATGCCTTCTCGGCTATCTTCGACTCCAACCTCACTTCGTTGATAACCGGTGTCATTTTGTATATCTTTGGCACAGGACCTATCCAGGGTTTTGCCACCACTTGGATCATCGGTATCGTTTGTTCGTTCTTCACTTCAGTGTTCTTAACCCGCTTGGTTTACGAGAATCAACTCAACAAAGGACGCTGGGAGCACCTCAAATATTGGACACCTTTCAGCAAGAACCTCATGCAAGACAAGCACTATAAGTTCATGACCATGAGCAAAAGCACCTTTGGCGTGACCATCATCTTGGCGCTTGTCTTCATCGGGAGCTTCTTTGTTCGCGGCTTAGCACAAAGCATTGACTTCACAGGTGGTCGTAACTATGTGGTGCAATTTGAGAAACCTACCGAGCCCGAACAGGTGAGAGAGGTGCTCAATCACATCTTCCCCGGCTGCACATCGAATGCACTTTCGTTGGGAACGGACAACAAAACGATTCGTATTTCAACCAACTATAAGATTGAATCCAACAGTCCTACCATCGACGATCAGGCTGAAACGCTGCTCTATAACGGTTTGAAGAAAGCCGGAATGGTGAGCCAAAAGAGTGTAGAAGCGTTCAAAAATCCTGACGTTCGCGCAGGAGGTTCCATCATTAGCAGCTCAAAAGTGGGTCCATCGGTAGCCAAAGATGTCACCTATGGCGCCATCATCAGCGTGCTTATTGCGCTGATTGCCATCTTCCTTTATATCTTAGTGCGCTTCCGCAACGTAGCGTTCTCGGTGGGATCTACCGTGGCTTTGGCCTTCGATGCCTTGTTCGTCATCGGCTTGTTCTCCCTGCTTCAAGGCGTGTTGCCGTTCTCTTTGGAGGTCGACCAAACCTTCATCGGTGCCGTGTTGACCGTCATTGGTTACTCTATCAACGATAAAGTGGTGGTGTTTGACCGCATTCGTGAGAACCTGAAGCTGCATCCTAAGCGCGACATTCAGACGCAATTCAACGACTCTATCAACCAAACGCTGGCACGAACCATCAACACTTCGTTCTCAACGTTGATTGTGTTACTCGTGATTTTGTTCCTCGGTGGCAAGAGCATCCAGCCATTTGCATTCGCCATGACGTCGGGTGTTGTCTTCGGAACGCTCTCTTCTATCTTCATTGCCAGCCCGATTGCTTACTTAGTGATGGGCAGAAAAATCCAGTATTTGGATGGAAATGTAGAGATAGCCGATGCAAAAGCGTAAATAAGAAAAATTACTAAGGTTTTAATTTCTATCATATACGGCTGCTGATGTGTGAACATCAGCAGCCGTTTTTGTCATCCATAGCCCACGCAACCCATAAAAAAAACTTCACCATTTACTTGCTTGGCACACATTTTTTTGCTATTATTGCAACCGAAAAGAGATCAACGTTTTTCAGACTTAAACATTTATCACACAATAGCAATGGAGATTCAACAGCTCAGTTACAGCTATCCTTGGCAGTCAACGCCTGTGTTTAGCGACTTCAATCTCACGCTTTCGCCCGGCAAAATCTATGGTTTGTTGGGGCCAAATGGCGCGGGAAAATCCACCTTATTATATATAATGGCCGGTTTGTTGGCGCCCCAAACCGGGCAAGCCACGCTCAATGGGGTGAATGTGCGGCGCAGAAAGCCCTCCACGATGTGCGAGATTTTCCTCGTTCCCGATGAGTTTGAACTGCCCAACGTGTCGCTTTTAGACTATGTCAAGACCAACAGTGTGTTCTATCCACGCTTTTCTTTAGACGACATGAATGCCTATTTGCAAACCTTTGGCATGACAAACGACGTGCGACTCTCGGCCTTATCGCTCGGTCAACGCAAAAAGATTTTCATGGCCTTTGCCATGGCTACGCACGCCAAAGTGTTGTTGATGGACGAGCCAACCAACGGTCTTGACATCACGAGCAAGCAGCAATTTCGCGACTTTATCCGCCAAGGCAGCCACGAAAGTCAGCTCATCGTCATCTCCACCCATCAGGTGAAAGACGTGGAAAGCATCCTCAATCACGTGTTGTTGATGGACAGAAGCGAAATTATCCGCAACGAAGCCATCGACGGAACCACCGATTTAGAAACTTATTTCATTGAAGCAACCAAAGGAAGGGAGGCCCATCATGACTAACAATTTCTTCGCTTGGCACCGTTTTTGGTGCTATTTCAAAAAGCTGTGGATGGAACATCGCAGCCAATTCTATATCGCTACGGGCATCACTTTCGGTGTGTTGCTCATGGTGATGCTCGCTACCTTCTTCCTCACTTGCAGCTATAACGACGGCGAAGCGCTCGCCAACTATCAGGTAATCAGCATGGCTGAAACCATCAGTGGTTGGGCATCGTTCATCTATACGATTGTGATGATTGTGGCTGCCTCACAATTTTTCAGCGACGGCAAGCTCAAATCGGGTCGCATCCACGTGCTCACCACCCCCGTAAGCATGTTCGAAAACTGGCTGGCACGCGTCTGTTTGTTTGTCGTGGCCTACATCATCATGTTCCATGTCGTGTTCAATGTCGTCGAATTGCTGCGCGCCTTGCTCATGACCACCGTCCACTATGAGGGCCCAATGCTGTGGGGTGGCATCGCCAATATCAGCTTTTATACCGACCATTATTGGGAGATATGGTTCTATTTCACTGCCTTCTACGCTTTCCTCATCACCACTTACATGCTCGGCAGCGTGGTGTTTTTGCGCCGATCGCTGCTGCTCACCACCATCACCCTGCTCATTTTGCTGTTCATTGGCGGCATTTTCACGCTGTTTATTGGCGTCGGACGCATCGAAAACGGCCTTCACTTCTTCTATTGGTTAGCCTTCCTTTCGGTGGCCAACCTATGGCTATCCTACCGTCGATTGTGTGAAATGGAAATTAAAAACCGAAGATAACAGGAGGAAACGCAAATGAAAACAACCACAAAAATCATCCTTACCCTCATCGTTTTGAGCTACGTGGTGTGGGGATTGTGCATAGGATACAACATCAAAGCTGAGACAATCACATTCTATACAGCTGTCCGTCAGACGCTCAACCTTCATGATTTGAAGGGCATCCAGTTTGTTGCACCCCCCAATGAAAGCCTCGACGACTACTCGTTGGATAGCGTTTTGCTCATTGTTGACGACAAACGAACGGATATTCTCGTCGACTATCCGCGCGAACTCCTCCAAACAAAAATGCAAAACGGACAGCTCATCCTTTCGCCTTCGCCACGCTTTGCCGCAGCACATGCGAAAGGAAACTACGAGCTTACCGATGCCAAATGGACCGAGAATGATGCCCGTTTCGACACCATTGATACCGCATCCGATGGGCAATACATCGTCGTTCGGCTCTATATGCCCACAGCTCAAGCGCTCAAACTGCTGCAATCGCCCAACGCACTAAGCCAACTGGGCGCGGTAGGCGTGCAACATCTGGTGACCAAGAGCCTCACCCTGCAACAAAACTTCTCTGTCACCCTCACGCAATGCCGCATCGGCGACGCCAAAATCAATGTGGGAGTCAACAAGTTTGAATTGCAAGGCACCCGAATAAACAACATGGTTATCAAGATGTTGAATGATACAGAGAATGATAATCAAACGCTTTATGCTGACGATGACCACTCGTTTGTCGACAACTTGCTCATTCAAGGGAGCTGCAATAGCTCATTCACTTATTCGCACTATGGCCACATCATGATTGAAGGTACCGGCAATGCGCCTTCCTCTGTGACCTTAGATGGCCTGAAAGGGCGCGTCAAACTGAAATAAATGGTGGACGAAACGCAGCAGAGAATCGACGAGGCATTCATGCAAAAAGCGATCTTCGAAGCCCAAAAGGCTGCCGAAGCCGGCGAAGTTCCTATCGGGGCAGTGGTGGTTTGTCGCGGAAAAATCATCAGCCGTGCACACAATCTCACCGAGACTTTGCACGATGTTACCGCCCATGCCGAGATGCAAGCCATCACTGCTGCAGCCGATTCGTTGGGCGGAAAATACCTCCCCGATTGCACACTCTACGTCACCGTGGAACCCTGTTCGATGTGTGCGGCGGCCTTAGGCTGGGCACAAATGGGGCGCATTGTTTATGGAACGCCCGACGAGAAGCGCGGCTATCGCCGCTATGCCCCCCGCGTTTTGCACCCCAAAGCCACTGTCACGCAGGGCGTTTTGGCCGAAGAATGCCGTCAACTCATGCAGCAATTCTTTCAACAACGGCGCTGATGCCGCGCGAAAAATCCACATGCAAACCCAAAAAGAAAAATAAAAACAACATAACAACAGTTGAACATGACAAAAATTCCAGCTCAGAAACTCCCTTGGGAGGAGCGCCCTCAAGGCAGCAAAGACGTGATGTGGCGCTACAGCCACAACCCCATCATCGGCCGATATAACATCCCTACGTCCAACAGCATCTTCAATAGTGCCATCGTTCCGTTTGAAAACGGCTTCGCAGGTGTGTTCCGTTGCGACAACAAAGCCGTGCAAATGAATATCTTTGCAGGCTTCAGCAACGACGGTATCCATTGGAAAATCAACGAAGAACCCATCGTTTTCGAGGCGGGCAACACGCAGATGATTGCCTCGGAATACAAATACGACCCACGGGTGACATGGCTTGAAGACCGCTATTGGATTACTTGGTGCAACGGTTACCACGGTCCTACGATTGGTCTTGGCTACACTTTCGACTTCAAAACGTTCTATCAGTGCGAGAATGCCTTCCTGCCATTCAACCGCAATGGCGTGCTCTTCCCCGAAAAAATCAATGGCAAGTATGCCCTTCTGAGCCGTCCCAGTGACAATGGCCACACACCTTTCGGCGACATCTACCTCAGTTTCAGTCCCGATATGAAGTATTGGGGCGAGCATCGTTGCGTCATGTCGCCCACTCCTTTCCCACAAAGTGCCTGGCAATGCACGAAGATTGGCGCCGGACCCGTGCCCTTCTTGGTCGACGAAGGCTGGCTCTTGTTCTATCATGGTGTCATCACTACGTGCAATGGTTATCGCTATTCCATGGGCGCTGCCATCTTGGATAAGGAGCATCCCGAGCGCGTTCTCTATCGCACACAGCCCTATCTGCTCGCACCCAACGCCCCCTATGAGCTGCAAGGCGACGTGGCCAACGTCATTTTCCCCTGCGCAGCGCTCCACGATGGCGAGCGTGTGGCCGTCTATTATGGTGCTGCCGACACCGTTGTGGGCATGGCTTTTGGCTACATTCGCGAGATTGTAGACTTCATCAAAGCCAACAACTGTGCCGAGTAGGCCGCAGCCTTGCGGGGTAAAAGCATAGACTTTGCCCCGCAATTTGCATGCCTTTGCACTGCAATCTATTGCAGATTATGGGGCAAAGTGCATGCTTTTCTCGCATAATATTCGTATATTTGCAACCAACCTGCAAGGGTCATCACCCTACTAACCCTTTTAAAAATGAAAAAGAACCTCATGATTGCCTTGTGCATGGCGTGCCATTTCGGTGCGTTGCAAGCGACGTATGCACCCAAAACAGAGCCGGTCGACTTGGTCAACCCGTTCATTGGCACGTCGAATTTGGGCACTACCAACCCCGGAGCCATCTGTCCTAACGGGCTGATGTCCGTGGTTCCGTTCAATGTTATGGGTTCCGATGAGAACAAATGCGATAAAGATTCGCGCTGGTGGTCAACGCCTTACGAGTTCCACAACGTGTTTTTCACAGGCTTTTCCCATGTCAACCTCAGCGGCGTTGGCTGCCCCGATGTGGGCTCTTTGCTGCTAATGCCCACCACAGGCAAGCTCAATGTCGATTATAAAGAATATGGCAGTCACTACAAAGACGAGGTGGCTCGTCCGGGCTATTACAGCAATTTCTTGGTGAAACACGGCGTGAAGACCGAGGTAACCGCTACCCTTCGCACCGCCTGCGAGCGCTTTACGTTCCCCAAAGGCGAAAGCCATTTGCTGCTCAACCTTGGTGAAGGTCTCACGAAAGAGTCGGGAGCGATGGTGAAACAGGTGAGCCCCACCGAGTATGAGGGCATGAAACTGCAAGGCGCTTTTTGCTATTATGCCCAAGCCGTGTTCCCTATTTACTTCGTGATGCGTGTGAACAAGGTGCCCCAAAGCGCCGGTTACTGGAAAAAGCAGCGCGAACGGACGGGCAAACAGGCTGAATGGTTCCCCGACAGAGGACAATATAAGCTCTACACGGCCTATCAAAAAGAGATGGCCGGCGACGATATTGGCGTCTATATGAACTTCAACACCACCGACGACGAGGTGATTGAGGTGCAAATGGGCGTGTCGTTTGTCAGCATAGCCAACGCACGTGAGAACCTCAACGCCGAGCAAAAGGGCAAAGATTTCAACACCATTGCGCAAGAAACGCACCAGAAATGGAACGCCGACCTGTCGAAAATAGAAATCGAAGGCGGCACCAAAGACCAGCAAACCATTTTCTATACGGCACTCTATCACACGCTCATCCATCCCAACATCCTCCAAGATGTCAACGGACAATATCCGGCTATGGAGAGCAACCGCGTGCTTACGCAGCACGAAGGCAACCGCTACACGGTGTTCTCGCTGTGGGACACCTACCGCAACCTGCATCAATTCATGACGCTTGTCTATCCCAATCGCCAGCGCGACATGATTAAATCGATGATTAGTATGTATGATGAGAGCGGCTGGTTGCCCAAATGGGAGCTCTTTGGACGCGAGACTTACACGATGGAAGGCGACCCTTCGATTCCCGTTATCGTGGACTGTTGGCTGAAAGGGCTGCGCGGTTACGACATCAACAAGGCCTACACGGCCATGAAAAAGGGTGCCACGACCGACGAAAAGAGCAATCCGCTGCGCCCCGACAACAACGAATATGTGGAAAAAGGCTATATTTCGCTGCGCGATTCGTTCGACAATTCGGTGTCGCACGCGTTGGAATATTACATTGCCGACAATGCTTTGTCGCGCTTGGCCGCCGCTTTGGGCCACAAAGCCGATGCAAAGCTGTTCTATAACCGCTCGATGGGCTACCGACATTACTTCAGTAAGGAGTTCAATATGTTGCGTCCTATCCTGCCCAATGGAAAGTTTTATAGCCCATTCAACCCGCTGCAAGGTGCCAACTGGGAACCTTCTCCGGGCTTTCATGAGGGCAATGCGTGGAACTACACGTTCTATGTGCCCCACGATATCTATGGGTTGGCCAAGCTCATGGGCGGCAAAAAGCGCTTCATCGAGCAGCTTCAGTCGGTGTTTGACCGCGGAAACTACGACCCAACCAACGAGCCTAACATCGCTTATCCATTCCTTTTCTCCTATTTTAAAGGGGAGGAATGGCGCACACAAGTACTCACTCATCAGCTGTTGCAAACCTATTTCAAGAACAGTCCCGAGGGACTTCCCGGCAATGATGACACGGGAACGATGTCGGCTTGGGCGCTTTTCAGCATGATGGGCTTCTATCCTGACTGCCCGGGTGAGCCGGCTTACACCCTCACCTCGCCCGTTTTCGACAAGATTACGCTGCACCTTGATGCCCAACAATGGGGCAAAGACAAGCTCGTTATTGAGACCCGGCGCAGCAATCCGCAAGCCGTGCGCATCGAAAAGATGGAGGTTGGCGGCCAACCTTGGACAGCCTACCGCATCCGTCACAGCGACTTGGTGAAGGCAGGCACATTGAAATTCATCTTAAAATAATTATCTTTGCCGTGGCATCGAGTCCAAAAGGTGCCACGCTCACCTATTCTTAATGAAATGAAGACCTTGATAAAATTTGGTTTTAGCCTCTTGATGAGCGCCTGTTTCCTCACCGAATCACGCGCACACAACATCATTCCCAAGCCCCAAAGCATCGTGATGGGGCAAGGATCGATTGCAGTCAGTCAGCTCAACGCTGCGCAAACCAACCTCAAAGGCGAAGATTTTGCCCAGTTGCAAAGCTATCTTTTGCAGACGATGGGCATTCAGTTGCGCCGCGGTAACAACAGCATCGTGCGCAAAACCCATCTCTATCCGCTGCGATTATTCTGCACCGGCACGCCCGAACAGGCACGTATGGCGGCCGACAGTGTGCGCCTTCAGGGCTATAAGCTCACCATTTCGCACCGCGGAGTGTTCATCAAAGCCCCCACACCGATGGGCCTTTTCTATGGTTTGCAGACACTTCAGCAACTCAAAGAGAACGGAAGACTGCCCCATGTGCACATCACCGACTATCCAAAATATCCCTATCGCGGCATCATGATCGACTGTTCGCGCCACTTCTTCCCCATCGATGTGCTCAAAAAGCAGCTTGATGCGATGGCCTATTACAAGCTCGATCGCTTCCATTGGCATTTGGTTGATGGCGGCGGATGGCGCATAGAAATCAAGAAATACCCCGGTTTAACCGAGGAAGCTGCCTACCGAACGCAGGAAGATTGGACGAAATGGTGGCGCGGTGGCGACCGAACTTTCTGCCGAAAAGATGCTCCCGGCGCATACGGAGGTTATTATACGCAAGATGAAGTGCGCGACCTTGTGGCCTATGCTGCCGCTCGTCACATCACCGTTATACCCGAAATTGAGATGCCCGGACATAGTAATGAGGTGCTATGGGCCTATCCTTCGCTCGCCTGTGAGGGCAAAGTGCATGGCCAATCCGACTTCTGTGTGGGCAAAGACAGCACCTATCAGTTCTTAAAGGATGTGCTCAACGAGGTCATGGACCTGTTCCCTTCGTCCTATATCCATATTGGTGGCGACGAAGCGGGGCGCAAAACGTGGGAGACTTGCCCCGATTGTCAGCGCGAAATGCAAGCCAATGGGCTGAAAACGACGGCCGAATTGCAAGGTCATTTCACGGAGAAAATAGAACAATTCCTCAACGCCCATGGCCGAAAACTCATGGGATGGGACGAGATTATGGAAGGAAAGCTGGCACCTAATGCCGCCGTTATGTCGTGGAGAGGCTTTGAAGCAGGACTCGAAGCCGCGCGAAAAGGCCACGCAGTGGTGATGACTCCCGGGAAATATTGCTATCTTGACCATTATCAAGACGCCCCCATCACGCAGCCTAATGCGCAAGGTGGCTATGTAACCTTAGAGAAAGCGTACAGCTATGAGCCCCTTCCTGACAGCTGCCGGACGCCACAAACCGAGGCTTGTGTTGAGGGATTGCAAGGCAATCTGTGGACCGAATACGTGCCAACGCCGCAACATTTGGAATATATGCTCTATCCACGGGCGCTGGCTTTGGCCGAAGTGGGCTGGACAAGTGGACACAGAAACTATGCCAAGTTTCGCAAACGCGCGCTCTATGCCGTTGACTTTCTGCAACAAAAAGGCTATCATACGTTCGATTTAGCCCATGAAGTGGGTGATCGAAAGGAGTTCCGTTATGGCATGAAGCACGAGGCATTGCACAAGAAAGTGACCTATTTAAGTTCGTATGCTCCGAAATATCGTGCCGAAGGGGATAGCACTTTGACCAACGGACGCGGCGGAAACTGGGGCTTTTTCGACGGCAGATGGCAAGGTTTTATCGACCCCAAAGGCATCGATGTCATCATTGATATGGAGAAAATCACCGACATTAAAGACGTTGAAATCAACTTCTTGCAACAGGCTTCTGCCAGCATCTATACGCCCGCTTCGGTGCAGATTGAGGTGTCGAACGATGGAAAAAACTTCGTAGAAATCGATAAAACCACCTGCGATGTCGAGCCTTCTGCGCGCTATCGCATTTATCCTTACCAATGGAAAGGAACGGCAAAAGGCCGCTATGTGCATGTCAAAGCCGCATTATATGAGCCTGATAGCTGGCTCTTTATCGACGAAATTATGATTAATCGAAAATAAATTGCAAATGAAAAAAATGATTCTTGCGCTGCTCTTGCTCAGCACTTTTCACGCAAAAGCAGCCGACACCTTATTTATAAAGCAGCCCCAAGTACCCATTTTGATTGAGCGTCACGACAATGTGTTGCTGCTCATGCGGCTCAAAGCCACTGAAACGAAGGCTTTAGACCAAGTGGAACTCGACCTCGACCCATCGCTTCCACTCAACCAAGTGAAAGCCCTTCGCCTCTATTATGGCGGCACCGAGGCGCGACAATTCGATCAAAAACTGCGTTTTGCACCCGTAGATTACGTCTCGGGCTTCACACCTGGCAAGACCTTGCGCGCCAATCCGTCGTATGTAGTGTTGCGAAGTGAGCTGCAACCCACCACCCATCACCTCACCCTTGCGGCCAAACAATCGCTCTTTCCGGGCGTGAATTACTTTTGGGTGAGCATCGAAATGCAACCCAATGTGCCCGTAAAAGCAACCTTGAAAGCCGCGCTATCCAAGGCCATTGCCGACGGAAAAGCACTGCCACTCGTCAACACTTCGAAGCCCGATATGGAGCGAAGAATGGGCATAGGTGTGCGACATGCCGGCGACGATGGCGTGACAGCCTATCGCATTCCGGGCTTGGTGACGACAAACAACGGCACGCTTTTGGGCGTCTATGATGTGCGTTACAACAGCAGTACCGACCTACAAGAGCACATTGACGTGGGACTTAGCCGCAGCATCGACGGTGGAAAGACATGGGAACCCATGCGCTTGCCCTTAGCTTTTGGTGAGAATGGCGGCCTTCCGGCGGCGCAAAATGGTGTCGGCGACCCCGCTATTCTCGTGGACAAAACCAACAACACGTGTTGGGTTGTGGCCGCTTGGACCCACGGAATGGGCAACCAACGCGCATGGGTTAGCTCTAAACCCGGCATGGATAAAGACCACACGGCACAGCTGGTGATGGCAAAAAGCACCGACGACGGGCGCACATGGTCGGCTCCTATCAACCTCACACCGCTGTTAAAGCAACCCGAATGGTACTTTTTCTTCCAGGGACCGGGGCGCGGAATCACCTGCAAAGACGGCACATTGGTGTTTGCCATGCAGTTTATTGACAAAGATCGCGTGCCCCATGCCGGCATCTTATATAGCAAAGACCACGGCGAAACGTGGGCCATCTCTTCACCGGCATGCTATAATACCACCGAAGCACAGGTGGCAGAGCTGCCTTCGGGCGAACTGATGCTCAACATGCGCAACCAAAGTGGCGGCGGAAGAGCCGTTTACACCACGCGCGATTGGGGCAAAACCTGGCAGGAACACTCCTCGAATATCAAGGCCTTGCAAGAGCCCATCTGCATGGCAAGCCTCATCAGTGTGCCCGCAAAAGACAATGTTCTGGGCAAAAACATCTTGCTGTTCTCCAATCCCAACGACCCCAAAGACCGCCGAAACATCACCATTAAACTGAGCTTCGACGACGGAAAAACATGGGAAGCCTCGCATCAGGTGCTGCTTGACGACGACTATGGATGGGGCTATTCGTGCCTGACGATGATTGATCGCGAGACGGTGGGCATCCTTTACGAGAGCAGTGTGGCCCACATGACTTTCCAAGCCATCCCGCTCAAAGACTTTGTGGGCGGCAAAACGATTATCAAGGCCCAACGAATCATGCGGAAGCGAGGCCCCGTCTGTCTGACGGAATGAGGCAAGTGGGGCAACAGCCCATAAGCTTTGGCCAACCGCACCCACGCCAACGGTTGAACAAAATGGTGCAGATTGCACCACAATGTCGCACAGATTGTGCCGCAATAACGCACAGTTTGCCCCGCAATATAGTCCACTTTGTTCAAGCCGCACAACAAGAAGGAAAAAATAATGCAGAGAAATCAATGATTAAACCCGATTGACAATGAAACAAATGTTTTTGGGACTCATGCTCCCACTCATAGCCGTTGTGGGCACATGGGCTTGTCCTGAGCCCGTCGCACGAGACTATACGCAATACGTAAACCCCTTTATTGGCACGGGAGGACACGGACATGTGTTCCTCGGAGCCAACGTTCCGTTTGGCCATATCCAAGCAGGTCCCACGCAAAAGAAGCAGGGTTGGGACTGGTGTTCGGGCTATCACTACAGCGACTCCATCATCATCGGCTTCGGACAGCTGCACCTTAGCGGAACAGGCATCGGCGATTTGGGCGACATTGCCCTGCTGCCCGTGACGAAAAGCGATGTGCGTGAGGTGAAATTCTCCCACAAAGCCGAATATGCTACGCCGGGCTATTATGCCGTAACTTTAGCCAATGGCGTGCGCGTTGAACTCACTGCTACACAACGAACCGCCTTTCATCGTTACACGTTTCCGGCCGATGCACGACAAGAACAAGTGGTGGTTGACTTGGCACAAGGCGTGGGTTGGGACAAGATGACGGCCTGCACCCTACAGCAAGAAGGGCAGAACACCATCGTAGGTTCGCGCTTTTCAACGGGATGGGCAAAGGATCAGCGCGTGTTTTTCGTGGCCGAATTCTCGCAACCCATCACCCATCGCACCAAAGAAGGCGACTCGTTGAGCGTGCTTTCCTTTGAACCCACAGGGCAACCCCTCATGGTGAAGGTGGGCATTTCGAGTGTGAGCATCGACAATGCGCGCCTGAATTTGCAGCAAGAATCACCCGGTTGGAACTTCAAAACCATGGTGATCGAGGCAAAATCTGCCTGGAACAAAGAGCTAGAAAAGGTGGCCATTAGGACCGCTAACGCCACCGACAAACGCATTTTCTACACCAGTTTGTACCACACGATGACTGCTCCTTCGGTGTTTAACGATGTCAATGGCGAGTACAGAGGTGCCGATGGCAAGACCCATCGCGGCGACTTTACGCCCTATACCACCTTCTCACTGTGGGACACTTATCGTGCAGCGCACCCCTTGATGACGCTCATTCATCCCGAAAAGCAGCGCGACATTGCCGAAACCATGTTGCACATTGCGCAGCAGCAGGGGCGCCTTCCGGTGTGGTTCCTGGAGGGAAACGAGACCGATTGCATGGTGGGCAACCCCGGAGTTCCGGTGATTGTAGATATTGCTTTGAAAGGGTTTGCTGTGGATAAGCGTGCCGTTTTGGAGGCAGCCAAGAAGACCCAGCTCAACGGCGACCGCGGTTTAGACCTGCTAAAGAAATATGGTTATCTGCCATTCGACCTCGACCCCACCAACGAAACCGTGGCCAAAGGTTTGGAATATGCCTTGGCTGACGGCAGCATTGCGAAGTTAGCCAAAGCATTAAAGGACGAGAAAGACTACCAATATTTCCACAAGCGCAGCCAATCCTATCGCGATTTCTACTTCGACAAGAAGACAAAGTTCATGCGGGGCGTTGATTCTAAAGGCCATTTCCGCGAACCTTTCGACCCCTTTAAGGTCATTCACCGCGCCGATGACTACACCGAAGGCACGGCATGGCAATATATTTGGCTCGTTCCCCACGATGTTCGGGGGCTTATTTCGGCCTTTGGTGGCGACAAACCCTTTGTCAACAAGCTCGATTCGCTGTTCATTGTGAAAGGCGATATGGGCAAGGATGCCTCGCCAGACATCACCGGTTTGATTGGACAATATGCGCATGGCAACGAGCCCAGCCACCACATCATCTACCTTTATGACTACGCCGGCCAGCCTTGGAAGACGGCTTCGCGTGTGCGTGAGGTGCTGAAAACGATGTATCATGACAACATCGACGGCCTAAGTGGCAACGAAGACGTGGGCCAAATGTCGGCTTGGTATGTGCTTTCTGCTTTGGGTCTTTATCAAGTTGAGCCTGCAGGCGGCCGCTATGTGTTTGGTTCGCCGCTCTTTCATGAAGCCACTTTGCAGGTGGGCGAGGGCAAAACGTTCCAGATTGTAGCCCACAACAACAGCGCAGAAAACATGTATATTCAGCGTGCTACGCTCAATGGCAAACCCTATTCACGCGCCTATATCGACTTTAAAGATATTGTTCGTGGCGGAAAGTTAGAATTTTTCATGGGCAACAAGCCCTCAAACTTCGGCGTGAAGCCCAGCGATCGCCCATAAAACAGAACCATTCATCATCTTAAGCATCATAGTTATGACAGACGAAAAAGAAATTTTCGACATCCTTTCGGTGTTTCAATTGCAGGGCACCATTAAGAAAGTAGCTCCCATTGGCAACGGGCTCATCAACGAAACCCTCAAAGTAACAACGGCCGAAGCGGTGCAACCCGATTACATTTTGCAACGCATCAACCATCATGTGTTTCAAGATGTCGACCTGTTGCAGCACAACATCGAGGCCGTCACGGCACACATCCGCAAGAAATTGCTGGCACAAGGCGAGACCGATGTGGATAGAAAATGCCTGCGTTTCATTGCAACAACCGACGGAAAGACCTATCATCGCGACGCCAAAGGACAATATTGGCGCGTAAGTGTGTTCATTCCCGATGCCTATACCCACGAAGAAGTGAACGCAGAAAGCTCTCTCTCGTGCGGAAAAGCTTTCGGAGACTTCGAAAAAATGTTGGTCGATTTGGCCGAACCCCTTGGCGAAACCATCCCCAACTTCCACAACATGGAGCTGCGTTTGCAGCAGTTTAAGGAAGCTATTGCGGCAGACAAGGCAAAAAGAGTGCACCAAGTGAACGACATCATCACCACTTTGCTGCGCGATGGCGACGAGATGTGCCAGGCAGAGCGCCTGTATCGCGAAGGAAAATTGCCTAAACGCCTGTGCCATTGCGACACAAAGGTGAACAATATGATGTTTGATGCCGAAGGAAATGTGCTGTGTGTCATCGATTTAGACACCGTTATGCCGAGCTTTGTCTTCTCCGATTACGGCGATTTTCTGCGCACCGGCGCCAACTTTGTGGCCGAAGACAGCGATGATTTCAAGGCTGTGGGCTTCAACGACGTTATCTTTAAAGCCTTCACCGAGGGCTATTTAAGCAGCGCTTTGCCTTTCCTAACCCCCGTAGAGATCAGCCATTTGCCCTTTGCAGCGGCGCTTTTCCCCTACATGCAATGCGTACGTTTCTTGACAGACTACCTCAATGGTGATACCTATTATAAGATAAAATACGACGAACACAACTATGTGCGCACCAAAAATCAGCTGTTGCTCTTCCAAGATGCGCGCCGCAAGGAACACATGATGACCGAATTTATCCACCAAACCATCCGACAATGAAAGAACTTCAAGTGCCCGAAATAGCCTGTTTCAAGACCGAAGCCGAGGCTATTCCCGCGTTGTTCAAAAGCGAACACGTTCCCTATCAGCTCATTGCCACCGCTAATTGGCACGCAACCTATCCCTATCAGCCCGAAGTGCGCTTTGCGATAGCCCACAACAATCACGCCATTTTCTTGCATTTCTGTGTGCAAGAAGACCACGTGCGTGCGGTGGTTGATGCCAATGGTGGCCACGTTTGGGAAGATTCGTGTTGCGAATTTTTCGTGAGCCCCGATGAAAAAGCGGGCTATTACAACTTAGAAACCAACTGCATTGGCCGCGCTTTGCTCTGTCACGGCACAGGAAGGGAAGGACGAAAGCCTGCCCCTAACAACGTGATGCAGGCCATTCAGCGGTGGACTTCGTTGGGAACTGCGCCCTTTTCTGCACGAGAAGGCAGCACAGCTTGGCAACTTGCGCTCGTCATTCCCACGACATCGTTCTTCGATGACAACATAACGGAGCTGTCAGGACGCACAATGCGGGCCAATTTCTATAAGTGTGGTGACAAGACTTTGCAGCCCCATTTCCTGTCATGGAGCCCTATTCACTCCGAAAAACCCGATTTCCATCGTCCCGAAGACTTTGGAATCATTAACTTTTTATAGTCTCAAAGTGTGGGGAGACGCACCGCTTAGGGTGTGTTTCCCCTTTTTTCGATCCATTTTTACCGTTCGGATTATCCCCCAAAATTGCAACATCACATGCACCTTCTGCACAGTTATCCGCTATTCTTGGGACTGCTTTCATGCGGCATAGCCTCCCTTTTGTTGGGTTGTTCACATCCCAAGCAGCCGCAAAGGACCATTCAAAACGCGCCCATCACACGGATAAACGTCCCCAACGACAGCGCCATCGTCGCTCAACGCGTTACCGAAATCTATGGTTTTCTTTGCAAAAGTATGAACGATTCCAACGTAGAAGCTCCGGACAGAGCTGCTTTTGAACAACGTTTTTGTTCGCGAGCATGGAACGAAGAAGGCAAAAAGGTGGCCCAAATCGATGCGCGTCATCCCGGAGATATAGGCCTTTGGGAATATGATTACTGGATACAAGCGCAAGATTATGTCCGCCTTTCCTTCCGCAATGTGCGCGTCGTTTCTATCGAAAATCATCAAACGGCACGCGTGAAGCTCATTCTTCACAACGGCGAAGACGTGCCCCTTGAACTGAAAATGGTGAAAGAACAGGGGCAATGGCGCATTGACGACCTGACAGACGCATCCAATCCGCACGGTATTCGTGCCACACAAGCACAGTATATCCGCGAAAATCCTTAACCCCTTTGCGCCCTGTTCCGCTTCAAAATCCCACCCTAACGGCAGCCGTTTTCAACAAAAAAATCGCAAGAATGTAGCTTTTCACCCCAAAAACAGAACCCAACAGCACCCCAACACCACCTCTTTTTTGTGGCTTTGTAGTGCCTTTCGCCACCATCTTTGGCAACAAAGACACAGCATGATTTCACTAAACAACCCAAGAAAATGAAAAGAACCATCGTAGGAAAAGACTTTATCAAATGGCATCCCCACATGAAAGACGATTCAACCAACCTCTCGTATGCGCGGTTTGCCAACCAACTTATAAAGATTATTGAGGGACATATCGCCGACAAATCGCCTGAAAAAATCGTTGAAATAGCCTGCACCATTGCCCTGTATATGGAAGATATTGTGGGTGAATTGGGCATTTGGCAAAGTTTTATCACCCTGCATAAGCAGCTTTATGGTCGCTATCTGCCCTTTTTCGAGGTCAATGAAGAGACCTATTTCATCAATGAGCCCAACATAGAAGACATTCAATTCTTGGTTTGGAAAACGCTCTCAGCCGACCCTACGCACATTGTTCACCCCGTAAACCCCTATATTTACGAGCTTTCGAAAGACCTTTTCGATTATTGTGATGAGCGTTTCGAGCTGCTTCCCATCAATGAAGCGCTGCAAAACTACCTGCAACAGGGAGATTTTATGGACGACTTCACCTCCATGCGCTTCACCCTTCAGTGGCTCACACTGCGCTGTTACCTCACCAATTCACTCCACACGAAGGAGCAATTTGAAGCGTTACAAGACCAATATGCAAAGACATTTTATAGCGATGATGCCAAGTTAGGCAAGTATATGGCCGAATGTACGTTGGCGTTTTCGCAAAAGGTTGGCCCCTTAGCGCTAACTCCTCGCGAGTGGTTGACAAAGATTTTACAACTGCATGGCTTAGAAGAAAAGATTCAACTCCTAAACGAAATCAAGTTTAGAGATATTCAATGCTATAAAATTATCGCAGAAGAAGCACAGGGCATCCACTTCCTTTCCTATCAAAAGGAGGAACTTTTTGTGGGCTATCAAGAGCTCAACCTCCTGCCAGGAGCGCTCTATGGAGCAGGAACTGTTCTCATGTCGTTGGTTTATTATCAAGGAAAATGGGAGCTTAATGGCATCATGAGCCAGATGCCTAACGAGGAATTGTTTAACAGTTTCGGAGAGCTGATGCAAAAGACAGCCCCGCAAAAGTCGAAAACCTTAGGCATCCCTCACTATAAAGAGCTTATGAAACTATCGGGAGGAAGCCCACTTCTCTATTTCAAAAACGCCCAAGTCTATTATGATCTCTTAAAAAATGACCTTAAGTTAAAGCTCATTGACGACCACGACAAGCCCTTTACGACGCTGAGAGGCCCCCTGCTGGCCTTCGCATCCCATGAAGATGGCGAACTAATAGCCTTGCCCGATGCTGCAAAATTCATTTGCGATGTGCGAAATCCTTATTATAATGACAAGGCACAGTTAACGCATCTTTGGACCTTCTTCATCTTTGAAGCGCCACAACCCCTGTTGCGTTATCTCTTCGAACACAACATGTTGCCCAACATCTGTTTCCCTTATTTAGAAGGAGATGCTACCCTTGCTCATCAATTAGTGGCCGAAAACTGGGACTTTTTAGCCCGCTTCTTGAAAGGAAATGACTATGAAGCATAGGCCATCGCCAAAGGATTATTGTGCAACCGTAGCCCTAACGCGTGATAAAAGCTATCATTTTGGCTTGCAAAAGCATAGAGATGATGACTTAATTTGCACCAAATTGCAACGCAATCTCCACGCTTTTTCTTTTCCGTCACAAAAAGATACCAAAGGAATAGCCATCAAATGATATGCACACCCACTATTTTGTGCAACTTTGTAAGCACAAAATGCAGAAACACTTAAAAAGCGCTTCCACCATGTTCGCTTTCGATACATTCTATGTTTGGTGGTAGGCCCGTGCTAAACATAAGACCACCGCTCGTGCTGTTAGGGCGATAAATCAGAACGCTTCATTTCTTAAAAGAACTTAAAAACAAGCTTTTTCTTGTCCTTTCTTTAGCGGATTTCGCCCTTATGTGCGTATTACATGCAGACAATGACGCACACTAACGAACAGATCATCGCCTATTTGCAAGGGAAACTCACGCCACAAGAGCGGGCAACCTTGCTGGAAGAAGCACAGCACGACGAGGCTTTGCGCACGGCAATCATGGCACAAATGGAAGCCAACGCCTTGCTGTTGCTCCACGAATCGCAAACCAACATGGAGGAAGGTGAGCGGCAACTTCGCACCTTTAAAACGAGGTTGCGGCGCAAAAGATGGCTCCATGCCGCCAAACAAAGCTGGCGTTATGCCGCCGTTTTGCTCATTGGCATGCTCACCATGTGGTTCTTCCTGCCGAAACCAGCCCCCACTAAGCCCACGCTCAGCATGCAAACGCTGCATGTTCCCTATGGGCAACACTGCCAAATGACGCTCCCCGACGGCAGTAAAGTGTGGTTAAACGCCAACACAACCCTGCGTTTCGCCACACCTTTTGTGAGCGAACGCCGCCTATTTTTGCAGGGAGAGGCACTTTTTGAAGTCGCAAAAAACAAGCAATTACCCTTTGTGGTGGCGGCAAATGGTGTGAATGTCGAGGCATTGGGCACGCGTTTTCATGTAAAAAACTATGCCGGAACGCCACTCTGTGTGTCGCTTTTGCGGGGCAGTGTGCAGGTCTATCGCCCCGAAGCGCCCCAAAAGGGTGTCATCCTACTGCCTCATCAAAGCGTTGTTGCCACCAACACGGGTTTTGAACGCATCGCTTTCAACGACCAAATCAGCACATGGCAAAGCGGAATCTTGTCGTTCCAATCGGCTTCTTTGGCAGCTATTGTTCAAGAATTGCAACAGTATTATGGTGTAAAAATCAGCATCAAAAATCGCAACATCTTGCAAACCCGCTACTCAGGACGCTTCAGAACAAGCGACGGGGCGGCCGAAATACTGCGCGTATTGAGCTGCATGCAGGGCTTTAAGATGAGCGAAAACAAGAGAAACAATGAAATTATCATCCGGTAATCGAACAGAAAGGAGGCACGAACGGCACATAGAACCTAAACAATCCCGTGGTTAACAGCATGTAAGGACATGCCAACCCAAACGTCTGTATATAAAAAATAACAACCAAACTATATCTCATTTACAACTGATACATGGACAAATTATCCTACAATCGTAAGCAAGCCACAGGTAGCCGCAAGTCATTTGCGCTACGATGGCAACTCATTTGTTGCACTTTCTTGGGCCTATTCCTGCTTTCTCAGCCCGCCTTTGCACAGCAACAAAATGTGAAATTATCCAACAAAACATTAGCGGTTGCACAATTCTTTCACGAGATTGAGCAACAAAGTGGCTACCTCTTTGTCTACAAAGACAGCGATATCGACCCCAAAAGCAGTGTCTCGTTTGGACAAACTACCGGTACCATCGCCTATTTTCTCGACCATTTTGCGCAAACACATGCCCTGCGTTACGACATCACCAACCGCAAATACATTGTGTTTTCGCGAAAAACAGCTACGCCAACTGCCACGAAACAGGTGTCGGGAACGGTGAAAGATGCGAGCGGAGAGCCCTTAGTGGGTGCGACAATCCAACAAAAAGGCACCGCCAACAAGACCATTACCGATGCCGATGGACGCTTCACGCTCAACGCATCGCCAGGCACTTCGCTCGTCATCTCCTACATAGGGCTGCAAGATCAAGAGCTCAAAGCCTCGCCAAACATGACCATCACGCTCAGCGACGACGTGAAAGCATTAGACGAAGTGGTGGTGGTGGGCTATGGAACCGTGAAGAAAGCCGACTTAGCCGGTTCGGTTTCGGTGCTCGATAACAAAGCTTTTAAAGACCAACCCATCACGCGTGTTGACGATGCTTTGCAGGGAAGAATTGCCGGAGTGCACGTTGTGAACAGCGGAATTCCAGGCGGTGAGATGAAAATTCGCATTCGAGGCGCTGGCTCTATCAACCGAAGTAACGACCCTCTTTACGTAGTTGATGGTATTGTTCGCGAGAGTGGACTCACCGGTTTGGACCCAGAAGATATCCAATCCATTCAGGTTTTGAAGGATGCTTCAGCCACAGCTATCTATGGTTCGCGCGGTTCTAACGGCGTGGTTTTAGTGACAACGAAGTCGGGAAAAGCCAATATGAAGCAAGTATCCTTTGATGCTCAGTTTGGTTTCAGCAACATTGCCAAGCGTTATCCATTGCTGAATGCCTACGAATTTGCCACTGCTTATAACGAAGCCCATCCCGGAACGTTCGGTCAAGCCGACTTAACTGCTTTTCAAAATGGCGAAAAAGGCACCGATTGGCAGCGGGCAATCTCGCAAACGGGCTTCACACAAAATTATAAAGTGACGCTCACCAATGGGAATCGTGACACACAATATTACCTATCGGGTAATTATTTGAGCCAAACAGGAACGGTGCTTAGCACGAAGAACGAACGCTATCAGGCGAAACTCAATCTCACATCGAACATCACTCCATGGCTCACTATCACCGCAGATGTGAATGCTTCGCACAATGTTAGGAACATGGTGAACTTCAGTGCAGCCAAAACCAACATCCTATGGCTCGCATTAAACTACTCACCTGTGACGAATGTGATGGACAATGCGGGCAACTATAGCCACGATTTCTATAACGCCATCACGGCAGATAACCCCGTTGGGAGCCTGAAACTCAATAGTGGTCAGAGCCGACAAGACATCTTTAACGGCAGAATTGATTTGCGATTCAACCTTCTTCCGGGCCTAACTTTCACCACAACCAACGGCGTAGACTACAACGATACCAAATACTATTGGTTCCATTCGAAGCGGGTTGCCGAACAAAGCAGTATGACCAACCACGACGGACAACGCATGATGCTGCAATCAACCAATAACCTTACCTATGCAGGGCAATGGGGATTGCATGGTCTTACGGCTACGGGTGTATTCGAAACTACGCAATCTAAATATCGCATGATGCACATTTCGGGCGATAATCTGCTGACCGAAAGCGTTGGATGGTGGAACATTGGCTTGGCTAAAAGCAAGACATCAGACAATGGTTACGAAGCTTGGGCGTTGCTTTCCGGTGTGGGTCGATTGATGTATAATTACGATAACCGCTATTTACTCACGACAACTTTCCGTGCAGATGGGTCGTCAAAGTTCTTCAAAAACAAATGGGGTTTCTTCCCATCTGTGGCCTTAGCGTGGTCGTTGGGCAACGAAAAATTCATGCAGCAGCAAGACATCATCCAAGATTCCAAGCTCAGAGTGAGCTATGGATTAGTGGGAAGTCAAGCCATTTCGCCTTATGAGACCTTGGGATTGATGAAACAAGTGGGCTATGCTTATGGCGGATCGACCAAGTATACGGGCTTCTGGGCGGGCACAAGTCGCGCTACCCCCGACCTCACTTGGGAGAAAACACACCAATTCAACGTTGGTATCGACTTCGCAACACTTGCCCATCGTTTGCGCTTCTCTATCGATTACTTCAACAAAACCACCAAAGACGGTCTGCTGAAGAAGACGCTTCCGCAATATGATGGCGGCGGAACCTATTGGGTTAACGCCTGCGAAGTGGTGAACCGAGGCGTTGATTTCACCATCGATGCTCACATCTTAAATCAGAAAGACTTGAATTGGAGTTCGTCTTTCACGGGCAGTTACCTCAAGAACAAAGTTACCTCATTGGATAACATCCCCTTCGTTCAGGGCTATTCGCCTGCGGTTGGCCTGATGGGCGATGTGACACGCATCGTCGTTGGCCAACCCATTGGCGCATTTTATCTGTATCAATGGACGGGATTAGATGCTACAGGTCACGACACTTACGCCGACCTTGACGGCAGTGGCACGCTATCTGAGGGCGACAGAACGTTCTGTGGAAAGGCCAATCCCACCTTCACCTTGGGCTGGAACAACCAGCTTTCTTGGCGAAACTGGGATGTAAACCTCTTCTTTACGGGTGCTTTTGGTGCCAAACGCCTCAATCTCATGCGCTATTTCGCGGCTTCAATGAATGGCGCTTCAAAATTCATTACCCTGAAAGAAGCCTACTATCAGTCGTTTGGAAAGACCGATAACCCCATATATCCCGCTGTAAACGTCACCAATAACAACTATCAAGGCGCCTCAACCAAGTGGTTGGAGAAGGCCGATTACTTCCGTTTGGACAACATCACCCTGTCGTATAACCTCACCAAACAGCAGACTCGCTTTGCCGATGTGAAGCTATCTTTGAGCTGTCAGAATGTGTTTACGCTCACGGGATATAAAGGATTAGACCCTTCGGGCACCTCATTCATGGACACATCGCTCGGCAATGTTGACATCAACGACGGCATTGATATGGGTGCTTATCCGCTCTCTCGCACCTTTACTTTCGGCGTAAAAATCAATTTCTAACTTCAAAAGACAACATGATGAAAACTCAAATCATACTCCTATCCTCCTTTTTGCTGGCGGTAACGACTACCGCTTGCAGCGATTTTCTCACCGAAAATCCGAAAGGACGCCTCACACCTGAGAACTATTTCACGTCGCAAGAGGAATTGGACATGGCCGTAAATGCCCTGTATAGTAAGGTGTGTGACACACAAACCAACACCAATCCCATGATGATTGCATGGCAAGGCGACGACATTACCACCAATCCTGGCAGCAATAAGCAGCATGTGGCCGAGGTAGATGCTTTCCATCCCAGCGACGGAAACAATGGCGCTTCATGGGCTTGGCGCACCTCTTTTGTGGCAATCAAGGCGGCAAACGACATCATTAACAGTGCCGAGAAGACGCCAACCAGCACAGAAGAGAAGAACATCGCCATCGGACAAGCCCGCTTTTGGCGTGCCGTGAACTACTTTTTCTTGGTAAGACGCTTCGGACCTGTGCCCATGAATCTGGCCGGAGACGTGGACTATAGCCGACCTTTGGCGTCGGTTGAAGAGGTGTATCAGCAGATTGTGGCCGACCTTCAGGCCTGCATCGCCACGCTTCCCACACGCTATTCCACCGCACCACGCGCTATAAATGGTGCCAACATCTACATCACCAAGCAGGCAGCGCAAGCCACTTTGGCCGCAGTTAATATGGCGATGGCGGGCTGGCCGTTGCAAAAAACCGAGCGATATGCCGAAGCTGCCGCGCTGACCAAGGCCGTTATCGACGGCGTTAACGCAGGAACTTATGAGTATATCTTAGAACCCCACTTCAAACACGTGTATGCACCGAGCCACAACTACACCAATGAAACGGTTGTTGGCATCAACTTCTCGGGCACATTCATGTGGGATGAAGACTCCGAAATGTCTAAAAGCAATCTCTTTGAGTCGTTAGGTGGCTGGGGAGACGGCTGGGGTGAAATCAAGTTTTGGAACGATTTTCCCGCCGGGCCACGCAAAGATGCCATCTACAATCCCAAGATTTTGAAGAACAACGGGCGTCAAGGCGAGACCGATCTCTTAGACTGGTGGCAGGTAGAAGAAAAACATCCCATGTTTTCTATCTTCACTGTGGGTCCCGACAACGTGGATTAT
Organism: Segatella oulorum F0390; assembly: GCF_000224615.1. Classification (NCBI taxonomy): domain Bacteria; kingdom Pseudomonadati; phylum Bacteroidota; class Bacteroidia; order Bacteroidales; family Prevotellaceae; genus Segatella; species Segatella oulorum. The sequence goes on along the minus strand of NZ_JH114217.1, from coordinate 68,627 downwards.
GACTACACCAAGCCTGCCGGTTACATCTCATCCAACAGCCATCGCCACCGTTTAATCCGCTATTCTGAGGTGCTGTTGTGGTATGCCGAGGCCCAATGTCGTGCCGATGGAAGCCCCAATGCCATGGCCTATCAGTGCATCAACCGCGTGCGTCAGCGGGCAGGATTAGCTGCTTTGCCAGCCGGAATGAGCGGCAACGACTTCGTAGAAGCCTGCATTCGCGAGCATGGTTGGGAGGTTGCGGGCTATTGGCCGGCATTGGTTACGCGCCGAGACGACCTCATGCGGCTCAACAGGTTAGAGCAAGTGTTCAACCAACGCAAACTCAATGCGCCCATCACCGTAGCATCTGGCGTCACATTGCAAGAGACAGTGCTCATCCCCAACGGCCTCACTTGGCAAGGAGAAAAGAGCATTTATCTGCCTTATCCGGCTTTAGACGCGCAGCTCAACCCACACCTTCGCCGTTAAAAGGCGTTGGCTCGTGAAGTAATTACTATCATTTTGTCTCGCAATTTGGTGCATATCCGACTGCAATATGCATCATTTTGTGGGACAATTTGCACCATTTTTCACAACACATCCCACTCGCTTTGCTAAGCAGGGCCAAACAAATGTGAAATGTTCTCAGTGCAACTCAGGCACATACGAAGGCTGATAACCGTCGTTTTGACGCGTCAGAAAGGCTCATGCACCACGCAACAGCCGTTCGGAGGGGTCGAAAAGGCTCCTGCATCATGCAGCAAACGTTTCAGAGGGTCCGAATGGTTGTTTCACTCTTGCAACAGCCTTTTCAGAGGGTCTGAATGGGCTTTTCCTGCTTGCGGCAACCCTTTCGGAGGGTCTGAACGGTCGTTTTATTCGTGCGGCGACCCTTTCGGAGGGTCAGAATGGGACTTTTCACCACCAAACACAACCCAACAATGACAAAACAACGCATCACAACGCTGGCCATATTGCTGATAATGGCGCTCCATCTCGCTGCCCACAGCCTATTGGTTGAGGCCGAAAGGTTTCAAAACAAAGGCGGTTGGGTGGTCGATGCACAGTTTATTGAGCAGATGGGCTCGCCCTATTTGCTGGCACATGGCATGGGAACGCCCGTGAAGATGGCCGAAACGCCGGTCAATGTGCCTGCCGCGGCCACCTATTTCGTTTATGTTCGCACGTACAACTGGACGTCACCGTGGCACAAAGGACGTGGTCCCGGCCGGTTTTTCGTAGGCGTGAATGGTCGAAAGTTGGGGCAAATGGTGGGCGATGCAGGCGACTGTTGGCAGTGGCAATATGCCGGAAAAGCGCAATTAAAGCAGGGCATCAACCGCCTTTCGTTGTACGATGCTACGGGCTTTGACGGCCGTTGCGATGCCATCTACCTTTCCACCACGCCCAATCCCCCACCCCACGCACCACAAACACTGGCCACTTGGCGCGAAAAGCAACATCCATCGCCCATCCAAGAAGCCTCAACAACGCCCTTCGATCTTGTGGTTGTGGGTGGTGGAGTGGCCGGAATGAGTGCGGCTTTGGCGGCAACTCGCTTGGGTTTGCGCGTGGCTTTGGTGCAAAACCGTCCCGTTTTGGGTGGCAACAACAGCTCGGAAGTGCGCGTACACCTTGGCGGTCGCATCAACATGGAGCCTTATCCGCGGCTCGGCGACCTGCAAAAAGAGTTTGCACCCACGCAAGAAGGCAACGCCATGCCGGCCGAAAACTATGCCGATGCGTGCAAGCTGGCCGTGGTGAAAGCCGAGAAAAACATCAGCCTCTACCTGAATTTCCATGTCGACAGAGTGGAGATGGCGCCTGCTTCTCCTACCAACAACGAGGGGAATTGCATCAAAGCGGTCGTGGCACAGCAGGTAGAAACAGGGCAAAGGCTGCGCTTCTCGGCACCTCTTTTTGCCGATTGTACGGGCGATGGCACGGTGGGTTTCCTCGCAGGTGCACACTATTGCATGGGCAGAGAGGCGCAATCGGCCTTCCATGAGGACTTGGCGCCACAGCAAGCCGATAGCATGACCTTAGGCGTTTCCATGCAATGGCGCGCCGAAAAGCGTAACAAAGCCGTGTCGTTTCCCCGTTTTGACTACGGTATTCCCATCAATCGCCACACATGTGAGCCTGTTTTCAAAGGCGAATGGACGTGGGAAACAGGGCTTTGGCACCATAAAATCAACGAAATCGAGGCCATTCGCGACTATGGCTTGGCCGTGATTTATGCTAATTGGAGCTTTCTCAAGCATGCTTATCAAGGGCGAAAGAGCTACGAAAAATGGCGTTTGGCATGGGTAGGCTATGTGGCTGGCAAGCGCGAGTCGCGTCGGTTGTTAGGCGATTATGTGCTGAGCGAGCAAGACATCATGCGCAACATGCCCCACGAAGATGCCACTTTCACCACTACTTGGAGCCTCGATCTGCACTATCCCGACAGCCTTCAGCAGCAAATCTTCCCGTTTTCGGCCTTCAAAGCCGTCTCCCATCAGCGCGTCATCTATCCTTATGCCGTGCCCTTTCGCTGCCTTTACTCACGCAATGTCAACAACCTTTTCATGGCAGGGCGCAACATTAGCGTCACACATGTGGCACTTGGCTCGACAAGGGTGATGCGAACCACGGGCATGATGGGCGAAGTGGTGGGCATGGCTGCCGCTGTTTGCAAGGCTAACCATGCGTTGCCGCGACAGGTCTACCAGCTGTTTTTCGGCCAACTGCGCCAGTTGATGCTGCAAGGTGTAGGCCATTCGGCGCTTCCCAATAATCAACATTACAACGAAGGATGGGTGTTGTCCGAGCCACCTGCGCTCAACAGTCGCCCCATCGATCAGAAACAACATCAATAACATAAACTTTTTTACAGATGAAGAAAATCATTTTAGCTCTGCTGCTCCATTGCTTTGCCTTGGGAACAATGGCACAATCGCCACAGAAAATCACGGTTTTGCAATGGAATATCTGGCAAGAAGGCACACTTATTCCGGGTGGTTTCGAGGCCATCGTCGACGAATTGGCTCGCCTTCACCCCGACTTCGTGACGTTTAGCGAGGTGAGAAACTACCACAACACCAACTTTTTGCTGCGCCTTGTGTCGGCGTTGCGCCAACGAGGTCTTACGTATTACACGTTTAAATCGAAGGACTCGGGGCTATTGAGCGCCCATCCCATCAGCGATTCGGTGTATGTTTTCCCCGAAAATCGCGACCATGGCAGCATTTATAAACTGGTAACGAAGGTGAAAGGGCGCGAGTTTGCCGTCTATACCGGCCACCTTGACTATTTAGATTGCAGCTATTATGAGCTGAGAGGCTATGATGGCAACACGTTTAAGCCCTGCAATCGTTCCGCCAACGTTGATGAATTGCTGCAGAAAAACGACCTTTCATGGCGCGATAACGCGGCGCAAATCTTCATTAATGAAGCAAAACACGACCTAAAAGCAGGGCGATGTGTCATCTTTGGCGGCGATTTCAACGAGCCATCGCATTTAGATTGGACGGCCGCCACCGCGCAACTTTTCGACCATCACGGCATGATTGTGCCCTGGACCGTATCAACTATGCTCGCCAAAGCGGGCTATCGGGATGCCTATCGCGTGCTGTTTCCCAACCCACTCACGCATCCCGGCTTCACTTATCCATGCTATAATCCCCTCGCCGACATTCATAAACTCACGTGGGCACCGCTATCTGACGAGCGCGAACGCATCGATTTAATCTACTATCAAGGTCGAAACATGCGCGCAACAGACGCTAAAATCTTCGGACCTGATACGTGTGTGGCACGTTGTAAGCCCGAAAAAGACACATGGAACGACCCCTATCTCCCACCAAAAGGCATTTGGCCTACCGACCATCGCGGCCTGTTCGTGACGTTTGAAGTGGGAAAATGAGTGTTGAAATGATATTAGCCAAGGCCTGATATATGGCTAAAGAGCAGGTTTTATAGCTCCTCTTAAAATTCTTTTTACCCTCGTATCCCTCTCAACCTCCTGCAAAAAAGGTGGCAAGTTGAGAGGGATACGAGGCTTTTTTCATCTGCTTTTTGTCGTCTTCCCACCGCCTATTCATAGCGAACGGGGGCGCGTTTCGTCCAATCATCCATCACATAACTGTCGGGATAGGTGGAGAAGTCGCAGCGATTGCCATCCCATTCGCGGATATAAGTGGTGAAACGGCGCTTCCCTTCCTCTAAGATAATGACACGAGCACCGGGCTTTAAGTGATTATACACGGTGTTTCCGCCCGTATATCGCCCATAGGCTAAGAGCAAATCTTTCCACATCACGGCATAATCATTGTCGTGATCGTGCCCCGCAAAGATAGCCATTACGTCGCCTTCTTCAACCATTGCGGTGAACATGCCTGAGTTAAAATCGGGCGAACACACCGCTTCTCGGCGCGTACCAATGAGCGTTGCCGTCTCAGTTGTGGCTGCTTGCTTGTATTCGGGCAACGGAATATGGAAGAAAGCCAGCGCGGGAAGCACCTTGTTTCGATACGTTTGCTTTGCCATTTGCGCCTGTTTTCGATACCAATCCACCTGCTCAAAGGTGAGCCAAGCATAGATACCTTTGCTCTTATCCTTTGGAAATCCCTTGGGATAGGCGTGCGAATCGAAGCAATAAAGACGGGCTGCGGGCTGCTGATCGTGCGACGATTGGATGGTTAAAACATAGTCTAATTCCTGTCCATCTTTGATTTCCGGGCAGATGTTATCATCCACTTGGCGCGCAAGTTCGTAGAGCTTTCGGTTGGAAAGTCCCTGCTCAAAGTCATGATTTCCAAATTCATAGACAAACGGAATGTGATGTTTGGCGATGCGATTGAGCACCGATAGGAGATTTTCTTTAGCCGGAGGCCCCCAGATAATGTCGCCCGTAAGCACGATTAAATCAGGCTTTTCGGCCGTTAAGAGGCGGTCAATCACCGGCAAAGCAGCCACCGAAGCCGCACTGCCATTATAGTGTACGTCGGTGATTTGCATGATTTTAAAACGTCCTTCGCTGTTAAATTTCAGCGTTTGCGCCATGGTTAAGGTTGCACTGCCTACGAGAAGCAGTGCAACCATCATTTTTTTCATCATTTGTTGTTTCGTGTTTTAAGTTGTTTTCGGAAATCTTATTTCTTCTTTAATTGTTCAAATCCTTGTTTCAAGTCGTCCCAATAGTTATACGTTCTGACATGATAAATGTCGAAAACAAAATAACCATCGGCAGCATTGGCGCAGGCATCGACACTGTTTTTCACTGCCTCGTGCTGATTGCCCTGTTCAAATCCCGTGGGATTTCCTACGTCGGGGCCGCCCGCAAACTTCACTTTTTTACCCAATAGTTTGCGTGCTTGCTGGGCAAAGCCCTGCATTGTCCATTCGCCTGTTCCATAGACTTTGTCGGCAGCTGCATAACATCCCAAGAGCATTTGGTCGAGCAAGTCGGCATAACCATACTGATGGTAGTCGCTGTTGGCCCACGAAGGATAGTCAATGGCGGGGTCATAGCTCGTGCTTGCCCAGTTAACTCCCATCTGATAATAGGTGGAATACCACGCACCCACGTAGGTTCCGACCTTGATTTTGGGATTAACGCCATGGATAGTCGCTACGGCTCGCTGCACAAAGTCGTGGATGGTTTTCGCCCGAAAGGCCAGCCATTGCTTGAAATATTTTGCCTTTCGCGTGGCTTTGTTGTCGGGCATGCCCGCCGTTCCCACATCATCGGGGAACCGAACTTGCTCATCTCCAACAAACGTTTTGAATTGCTTTTGACTCTCTTCCGAGAAGTCTGCCCGCAAATCATCATATCGGCAACGGTCTAAGAAGATGCCATCGACCTTGTATTGACTCAAATCGCGCAGCAAATGGAGCAGAAACTCCTGCACATCGGGGTTGGAAGGATTGAGGAATTTCGTGCCATAGAAGTCGGCATCGGTAGGATTGGTGCTCGTGAGGTCCATCTCGTTGACCAAGCCTTGCTCAAGACTTAGTGTCGTTACCCACGCACGTTTCGTGGCATCGCGGAACACAATTCCCTGTTCTCCAAGCCCATAAGGGTAGAGATTGCCGCCCACAAAGGTGTTGATGGCTGCGTTAACCTTCAGTCCTAACTGATGACCTGCATCGATAAAGGCCTGCAGATAGTCCCAAGTGGCCGTGCGTTCGTAAAACGTATAGGTGCTGCCTTCCCAGGTATCGAGCTTCTTCACCTGATCCACAGCATCGGTTTTGTAGAGCACATCGCCCATCGATGGGCGCACATCCACCACAATATCGGTAAATCCGGCTGCTTTAACCTTTTCCAAATCGGCCTGGATGTTCTCCTTGCTGTTGGCATAACGGGGGAAGTTGGCCGCTGCATCAATCCAGATGAAGCGCGGCTTTTCGCTGTCAGGGCTTGGTGTTGGGTCTTTTTTCTTCTCCCAATTCCATTGGTTTAGAATGTCTTCATGCTGCTCAGGGCTACACGAAACGTGAGCCATGAGCATGAACATGAAAAACAACACATTGTATTTTGGAAAGTAATATCGCATAGTTTGGTGTGTAAAGTGTGCTATATTGTTCATCAAAATGCACTATATTGTTGTGCAAACTGCATCACTTTTGAATGCAATCGATTTGGATGCCGCCAAACGAGAGGTGGGTATTCGACACATAGAAGATGTGGGCAAAGTAGCCATCATCAGCAGGTGTGATGAGAACATCGCCAAATCCGTAGTCACCCGGTGATGCCATGTTGCCCTCACAATAGTCTTTTATTCCTAAAGCATAGCGCAATGTTGCCGAAGACTTGTCCTCTCCCGTGACACTATTGAGATTGGCTGCATCGAAAAGATAGACGGTTCCGGGCAAACCCCATGTGGGCCAATAGCCTATTTTGAAGTTCACCAAATAGCGATTGTGGTTAAAGGTGCACATATCGAGGGCCGCACTGGTGTGTCCCCACGACTCTCCTTTGACCAAATTTGTGGGCGTTTGCCAATCGGCTAAATAATACATTTGGTTGGCACCATCAGCATAATAATCGGCCACGCAGCCTGCATTGCCTTGCGCATCGGCTGCCACAACCTTGGCATTGCCACCCATTCCGCCCCAAGGATTGATGCCAAGCTCCAGCACTTCGGGTGCACCCACGGTGCCATTGGTAATCTTCCAGCGCACCACTTTCTTGGTATTCAGCGGCGTTGCCACGAGAACGGCATCGTGATTGAGGTCGCCCTGCACGCTTAAACGGGCGCCAAGGGTAACTCCTAAGCTGTTATGATAGGTGATAAACGGTGTGGGAGCGCCAGTCACACTGCCCGTCTTATAGATCTTTAATGTTTGTCCATCGTCGGCAAGGTTACAGATCAGCATGTGGTTTGCATGGTCGCTTGTGATGGCACCCGTAGCACTTGCGCTGCCTAAATTGATTGTACCCACCTTGCTTCCGGTTGCTTTCAGGAAATAGATTGGCGCGCTACCGTCGCCCACATTGAGGACAACATGTTTGCCAATCACTGCTAAAGTGGGGTGCATATTCTCTTGTGTTTGCGTGATACCCAACAGTCTTAGGTCGTGAGAGAACAGCTCTTTCTCGCTCCCCACGGTATAACCTACGCTGATTTTTGTAGGAATGCGCTTCACAACCTGGTAGACAGCCTTGTCGACTCCGTTATCGGCTGTCACCGTAAACGGCACGGGGGTGTTGAAGTTGTGCACGTCTTTGGGGTCGGGAGAGATGGTGGCATGGGCATCAAGCACCGCTTCTGCCGTGGCATGTGAGAGGTCATCGAGGGTGATAACCGACACACTTTTATTCGTTTCGTCAATCACCGCCGGGATACTTCCGTTGACCATGAAGCTCTTGATGGCACATTTGTTGGAGCGTGTCTGTTGCCCCGAGATGGTGATGTGACGCTCGTTGCCATAGGGGTCGGTATAGGTGAAAGCGTTTTTCTTCGTTAAGTCGAGCAGCGTTAAGCCCGGATTGATCGAGCAATTATTCTCCAACTTCGCCGTCACCTTCATGGCTTTCAAAGCATCGGCCGTTGAATTGTCGCTCTCTTCGGGATAATAATAGGGGATGGGGATAACATAGTCTGTTTTTTCCTCGTTGCTATTGATGATCCATTCCTTGGCCACTTTGTCTTTATATTCACCCGAAGTGAAGTAAGCTGTAAGGCTTGTGATGCCCGCCCGATGGGCTGTTGGCGCCACATGTTCTTCTTCTGCGCAATTCGTTAAGAGCGATAGCGAGGCGAATGCCGCACAGCAACATATTAAGTTTATCTTTGTTTTCATAATCAATGCTTCTAATTATTTCCATTCTGAGAACTGTTTCATCTCTTTGTTCGTATTGAGTTCGGCAAGAGGAACAGGGAAACGGTTCATCTTCTGCCGGTAATTCAGGTCTTCATTGTCGACCTCAACATACAGATAACGATAGTCATTGCCACTCTTTACAATCTTCAAACCGTGGCGACGGATGCCTGAAAGTTGCGTGGTTGCTAATCCCCAGCGGCGCATATCCCAATAATAGAGTCCTTCGAAAGCCAGTTCTATCTTGCGTTCATGGCGCAAAGCGTTGAACGTTTTCTCGACGGTTGTGAGGTTTTGCAATTCAGGAAGGTTGACACCCGGGCGCTTTCTCACCTTATTAATATAGGTGGCTGCTTCGGTAAGGTCGTTGGTTCGCAGGCAAGCCTCGGCGTAATTGAGATAAACTTCGGCCAAACGGAAGGCAATCCAAGGCTGTGTACTCTTGCTGTTTGCCTTGTAATCGCGCTTCTCATCCAAGAACTTTCGCAGATAATAGCCCGTGGTTGTACGCCCTTCTGTGATGGCATCGGTCATCCATGTGGCCCATCCGTCTTTTCCACCAACAAAGGGTTCGATGGTTCTGTCGCGCCATTTGGCTCCGTTATAGAGGATGGTAGCTGCAAAACGAGGATCCAACTGGTCATAAGGTGGTGCCTGAAGGGTTCCGTAAGAGGCATGCCATGTCGTCCAATCGGCTTTTCCTCCGGTCTTCAACTCATATTCTTCAACCAAGTCTTGCGTAGGCGTTCCAAACCCACCATGCGTAGGCATGCCCAACGAATGGTCGCCTCCCGGAGCATAATAGCTATCGAATGAATGGCCTGTATTGGCTGCATTCCCATAGACATAGGTGTAGATGGCCTCGGTATTTCCGTCACCTTTAAAAGCATCGGCATACTGATCGGTCAGCTTATAGCCCATGGCGAAGATTTTCTTTGCAGCTTTTTTCACCGCATCCCAGTTGTTACAATAGAGCATGGCACGCGAGATGAGGGCATAAGCCGCGCCACTTGTCAGTCGACCTGTAGCCGATTGCTGCACCGGAAGATGCTCAGCGGCATAGTTTAAATCACTCAACACGTAGTTCCAACCGGCTTCTTCGCTGTCGAATGCCTTATCGGTTGCAATCTTAGAGAGGTCTTCATCGTAGAGAATTGCTTGGTGATAGCGTTTCAACAATTCAAAATAATACATCGCTCTAAAGAAGCGAAGCTCGCCTTCTAAGCGCTGCTTTTCGGCCTCATCAAAACCACTTGCATAGAGTTTTCCCAAGGTTTCGTTCACTCTTCGTATCTGTTCGTAGGTGGTTCCCCACACACCTAAGTAGCTATCTACATAGGAAGCAGTGAGCACTGTGCCGCCATAAGACACCTCATTGGGAATGAAACAGAAGGCATTATAGTTCATATTGCCGTATTTAAACTCGTCGGTCAAGCCCTCAGTCAGGCCGATGCTGCACTGATAGTCGCTGAAACTGCCTAAATTAGGAATATCTCCATAGAAATAGTTAATGGCCAATTCAGCCGTAGCAACGTCTGCCCAGACCAATTTTTCGGTCACTTTATCTGTGGGATCGATATTGAGAAACTCATTACAAGAGCTTGCAACAAGGGCCGTTGCGATGAAACTTATCGCTAAATATCTCTTTTTCATTTTCGTGAACGTTAAGGTTAGAATGTGATGTTAATACCACCTAAGAAGGTTCTTTGCTGCGGATAGTATCCGTTATTCACCGCAGGCGACTCGGGATCAATGCCCTTTGGCAGACAATCGAGGGTGAAAAGGTTGGAGCCTTCAACATAGATGCGGATACGTTCAATGCCTATCTTCTGCATAATTGCTTTCGGTAACGAATAGCCTATCTGTGCCGTTTTCAAACGAACATAATTCCCTTTGCGCATCCAGAAGGTGGAAGCCAATCCGTTATCGCCACCATGTGAGGTGGTAGAGAGGGTTAAACGCGGATAAGTGCCGTTGGGATTGTCAATGCTATAGGCATCTTTCACCAACCATAAAGGTGAATTAGCGCCCTCTTTGAATGTCTGACTCCAAATGGTATTGTCGTCATATCCATTATAATAGGTGCCCAACATGGATACATCAAACTTGAAACCGCCGGTGAATTGCGCGTTAAAGTCGAAACCATTCCATGTGCCACCGAGATTGAAACCCATCATGATTTGGGGACGATTGCTGCGACCTATGCGCGCACGATCTTGCTCATCAATCTTCCCATCGCCATTCAAATCTTTGTATTTAATATCACCTAAGTTGGGTCTACTGCCGTACCAAGCCGAACGATCAATCTCTTCTTCAGAGCGGAAGAGCCCCTCTGCAACCCAAACGTAGGCTGCATCAACACTCGTTCCCACATGCTTGCGCCACTCTTGTGCGTTGGGTTCATCGAGATAGCGCAACCATTTGTTCTTCGCATAGGTCATGTTAAGGCTGGCATTGTAGCGGAAAGGCTTGCCCAACAGATTGACTTTGTTCTGATGGGACAGCGTCCATTCCACACCATAGTTGGCATATCGGTCGTGATTGGCAACGGTATAGTAGTAGCCTCCCATAGAAGGTGCCTTGTTACCACTCATCTCTGCTAAGATGTCATAGTTGAGATTATAGAACCAATCGGCCTCCATCGACAACATTCCGCCCCACAATGTGGCATCAAATCCTAAGTTTGTGGTGCGCGTTTTCGACCAAGTAAGCTCTGGGTTAGCCACATTCGAGGTGTAAAGCGAACTATGAACGTTGCCGTTGAAGATGCGGTTACCCCCGAAAGTATAGGTGCTGAGGAACGAATAAGGCGAAACGGCATCATTACCCAACAGACCTACCGAGGCACGCAGCTTCAAATCGCTCAACCACGACTGTGTTTTTTGCATGAACGACTCGCCGGATAAACGCCAAGCTGCCGAGAAAGAGGGGAAGAAACCCCAACGTTTGTTCGACCGGTTACCATTGAAGTTGTAACTACCATCATAGCGACCGCTGAACTCTGCCAAATAAATATTGTCGTAATCATATTTCAAACGGAACACATAACCGGCCGTTCGGGTGTGTCTGCTGTTGCCCGATTGCGAGCCAGCTGTTAAGGGAGTACCATAAGATAGCTCGGGAAGTCGCCCAAAAGGAACATTATCTGCGTAGGCAGCAAAGTTGGAAGACTTGAAGTCGCGCGCCTCAACTAAGAGCAAAGCATCGACATGATGGCGGTCGAACTGATGGATATAGCCTGCGCTGAGTTGACCAATGAGCTGCTCAGTGGTATAGGAACCCTCGCCCACCTTATTCTTATTGATGCTCTCAGGGTCTTGATTGAGCCTGAAAGTTGCCGTAGCCAAATCGCGTGTATAGGTCTGATAAGCCGACCTTAGCTGCTTGTTACGCGAAGAAAGATAGTCATACGACCCCGTAGCCTTCAGCGTTAATCCCTGCAACCAGGGCGCATCATAACTGAAGGATACGTTGGTGTTGAGGTCGGTTCCACGCGTTTTCTGATAGCCCGACTCATAGATGGCAGCCAAAGGACTGTAAACAACCGACGCATTGTTGGGGATGGTACCCGTGTAAAGCCCTTTCCATTTCTCAGGAAGATAAGGCCTCATCATGATTGCTTGGTGGCCAATAGAGAGCCAACCGGTCTCCTCTTCCATGCCCAACGCATCAGAACCGCCCGAATTGAAGCGCGGTTGCGACTTTCGAGTGATGGTAGCCACGGTGCCAATAGCGATGTTCCAATCTTTACTCGGTTTGAAATTAAGGTTGGAACGCAGGTTGTAACGGCGGTAATCAAAGTTGGCAATATTACCTTTTTGGTTCATAAAACCGCCACCGACATAATAGTTGCTGTTGCTGCTTCCACCCGAAACGGCAACATTATGCTTGATGAGCTGACCCGTTCCAAACACCTTGTCGATGTAATTCACGTTGTCCCAGCCATCGTTGGGGTCGTCGTTGAGCATTTTTTCAATATCGCCTTGCTTAAAAGTGGGCACATAATCCTCACGACGGCGAATGGTTCCGTTGGCTAATTGGTCCATCATTTGCGCCATGTTATAGTAGTGAGCATATTCAGGACCATTCATAAATTCGGGGAAGTTGGCATTGAGCGACACGCCAAACTGGCCGTCATAGGCCACGCGAGGCTTGCCTGCTGTGCCCTTTCTTGTCGTCACAATAATCACGCCTCCGGCCGCATTCAAACCATAAACAGCCGCAGCCGCACCATCTTTGAGCACCGAAATGCTCTCAATATCATTGGGGTCAACGTCGTTAATCGAGCGTGGAATGCCGTCGACAATGTATAAGGCTTCCATGCGCGAACCACGAATTCGAAGTGCCGCCTGGTCGTTTCCGGGCTCTCCCGAAGTCTGAACCGACGTCACACCGGGCATCTTTCCGCCCAACAAACTCGACACATTGGTAGAGGGTCCCTTCAGCAATTCGTCACCTTTCATGGCGGTTACGGCACCGGTGAGCGATTGCTTGCGGGCCGTTCCATAACCAATCACCACCACATCTGCCAAGTTAGTGTGGTCGTCTTGCAAGGTAACATCGATAGAGGTTCGGCCATTGCACTTCACTTGCAGCGGCTTCATGCCCACGTATGTGAACGTGAGTGTGGAGGCTTTTTGGCTTCCTCCATTCAAGACATAATAGCCTTCCAAATTCGTTACGGTGGCGTTCTTAGGATTATTGTTCATGATCACGGTTACACCAGCCAAGGGTTCGCCGGCAGCATCATGCACAAAACCTTTCACAGTCGTTTGGGCTTGTCCACGCAAGGCGGGGAGAGCCAACATCAATACCACGAGCCAAACGAAGCGGCTCACAGCACAACGGTACTCGTTTTTCGCTTTTTCTTTCATAGAACGTACATTGTTTAGACCGCACAAAGTGCAGAAATAGTCTTTACTTCATGACGCTGCAAATATAAAACAATTTTAAATATGTTCCAAATTAAATGCTATTTATTTTCATTAGCAACGATAAATAAATTATTTTAATTATTTTGATAGAAATAATAGTGAAATCATTTATTTTTAAAAAGCTGCTGTTTTATGCTGTAATCTCGTGCATATTACAGGGCAATCGCTATGCTTTTTGTCCCTAATTTGCATGCTTTTACGCGCGCGTACCTATTTATATTATCCACCAAATAGCGCACCTGCGCACAAAGCCCTTTGCAAAAAAGACGGCGTTTTTAAAATAATTAACAAGCAAAGCCATAGTAAAATTTATTTATTTATCTATATTTGCAAAATAAAATAAATTATTTATTACAACTATAGTGAAAGAAGTTGGCAACCCATCTGTCGCAACCTGGACCGAAGCTCAACGTGCGTTGCTCCACCAATTCATATTGCGTGGCCGGCAAACCATTGCCGAATTGGCGCAAAACTTAGCCGTCAGCGTGCCTTTTGTCACCAAAGCGCTCAACGAACTCATTGCCTTAGGCTGGGTTTGTGAGGTGGGACGAAAAGAGAATTACGCACGCCGCGCCCCGCGATTATACTATTTAAATGCCACCAAAGGCTACTTTTTGGGCATCGACATGGGGCATCATTGGCTCAGTCTTCGCATCAGTGACTTCTGCGGAACGATGGTCTATGAGCACACACGCGTGCCTTTTTACTATGAAGACAGCCCCGCTTGCTTCGACCATCTCCTGTCGATTGTCCTGGATTTTTTGCACGCAACGCCCCTTTCTGCACAGCAAATCTGCAGCGCCTGCATGACGGTTGGCGGGCGTGTTAACCCTGAAGCGGGCACGGCTTACAACATTTTCACCTCTTTAGATGGGGCATTAGCCGACGCCTTAACACAGGGTTTGGGCATCGAAACCACCATCGACAACGACACACGCTGCATGACTTATGGCGAATGGCTGCAAGGTTGTTGTCAAGGTTTGCGCCATGTGGTGTTCGTAAACGTGAGCTGGGGCATCGGTATTGGCATCATTATCGATGGCAAGCTCTATGCCGGCCGGTCGGGTTATGCCGGCGAAATGGGCCACATGCACTGCTATAACAACGACATTATTTGCCATTGCGGCAAGACAGGCTGCATGGAGACCGAGACTTCCGGCGTTGCTCTTCAGCGCAAAGTGATGCAACGTTTGCGCGATGGGCAGGTGTCTATCCTGTCGAACACCCCCGAAGACGAGCTCTCTTTGCAAGCCATTTTGGAGGCTATTCAGCGCGAAGATGTAATGTGTATCGATGTGTTGCAGGAAGTAGCGGCCGAGTTGGGCAAGAACTTAGCGGGCATGATTAACATTTTCAATCCCGAAATGCTCGTCATTGGCGGCGAACTCTCGACGACGGGCGATTATCTTTTGCGCCCCGTTCAGATGGGCATTAAGAAATATTCGCTCAACAAAGTCAGCGAAGACTCCATCATTGCGCTGTCCTCCTTGACCGATTGCGCCGGCTTGGTGGGTGCTTGTCTCACGGCAAGAAGCCGCTATTTGCACATTGACAACTATCCGTCGCATCCCAAACAACGTCCCACTCACAGCACATAAGATGAAGAAGGGCACAGCAGCTACGCAGCGTGGCCATGCAACGTCCCATTCATTTCCATATAGTATCTATCAAAACAGGTCAACATGGCAACGGCCCATTGGGCAAAAGCTGTGGAAACCTTCAAATCAACAACAAGTAACACATGGTTAACCGCAGAGGTTTTTTAAAGCAGTTAGGTTTAGGGTGTGCCGCATCATTGCTCGCCCCCTCTTTGTTATGGGCTAAAAACAAGCGCCCATCGTCAGCATCTGTCGGCGCATTGTCGACCGACAACAGTCATTATCTCGTGCCCAAAGCCAACGGGTTGCCCATCACAGGCACCTTCTTAGACGAGATTTCGCACGATATTCCCCACCAAAACTGGGGCGAACGCGAATGGGATGCCGATTTCAAAAACATGAAAGCCATCGGCATTGACACCGTCATCGTGATACGTTCGGGCTACAGAAAGTTCATCACTTACCCCTCAGCTTATCTGCTAAAGAAGGGATGTTACAAGCCATCGGTCGATTTAATTGACCTCTTTTTGCGCTTGGCCGATAAATATAACATGAAGTTTTATTTCGGACTTTACGACTCCGGGCACTATTGGGACACAGGAGATATGTCGCATGAAATACGCGATAACCGCTACGTTATCGATGAAGTGTGGAAGAGTTACGGCCACCACAAGAGCTTTAAAGGTTGGTATATCAGCACAGAAATCAGCCGAAAGACCAAAGGAGCCATTGAAACATTCCACACGATTGGCAAACAATGTAAAGACATTTCCAACAATTTGCCGGTGTTTATCTCGCCATGGATTGACGGAAAGAAGGCCGTTATGCCCACCGAAGGGCTCACAAAAGAGCAGGCTGTGAGCGTAGAAGAGCACGAAAGAGAGTGGAATGAGATCTTCGATGGCATTCATGATGTGGTCGATGCCTGCGCTTTTCAAGACGGACATATTGATTATGACGAGTTAGACATGTTCTTTTCGGTCAACAAAAAATTGGCCGATCGCTATGGAATGCAGTGCTGGACGAACGCAGAAACATTCGATCGCGATATGCCTATACGCTTCCTTCCGATTAAATTCGACAAACTCCGTCTGAAATTAGAGGCGGCTAAACGGTGCCATTACGATAAAGCCATCACCTTTGAGTTCTCACATTTCATGAGTCCTCTGTCGGCTTATCTGCAAGCCGGGCACCTTTATGATCGCTATAAAGAATATTTTAATCTCTAACCCTCACCTTATTCTATTGCATTGCACTATGAATTCAAGAACCGTACACATGGGCTATCTCTTCTTTTTAGCCCTCATCGCCGCCTTAGGTGGTCTGCTTTTTGGCTACGACACGGCCGTTATCTCGGGCACTATCGACCAAGTGAACACGCAATATCGCTTAGACGTGGTGCAACAAGGCTGGTATGTGAGCAGCGCTCTTGTAGGATCGATTGCCGGAGTGGCCGTTGCCGGCTGGCTAAGTGACCGCTTTGGCCGCAAACCCATCATGTTTTTATCGGCCTTTCTCTTCACCACTTCGGCCTTAGGTTGCGCCGTTGCCGCCAATTTCTCCATGTTAGTGGTGTTCAGAATCGTTGGTGGTGCAGGCATAGGCATCATCTCTATCGTCGCACCTATTTATATATCGGAGATTGCTATTGCGCAATACCGGGGTCTTATGGTGTCGTTATATCAGTTAGCCATCACGATTGGCTTCTTAGTTGCCTATGCCATGAACTATGGTTTGCTGCTCATTTCGCAGCAAGGCGCAATAGAAACGGGCTGGCTTCGCTTCATTTTTGTCGACGAAGTGTGGCGCGGCATGTTGGGAATGGAGACGCTTCCGGCGCTATTCTTCTTCATCATTATCCTCGCTTTGCCCGAAAGTCCGCGCTGGTTGGTGGTGAAAGGCCGACTAACCGAAGCCGAAACCATCTACCAACGCATCTATGTGGCGCGTGAAGCCATTGCCAAACAGATTGCCGAAACGCAGGAAACCATTGCCAAAAGCGTCGAGACATCGTGGCGTTCACTCTTGCAACCGGGACTGTTGAAGGCCATTATCTTAGGCGTTTGCATTGCTATTTTGGGACAGTTCATGGGCGTTAATGCCGTGTTGTATTATGGTCCGTCCATCTTTACCAATGCAGGTATGGACGATCCGCTCTTTTGTCAGGTGTTAGTCGGTAGCGTTAACATGCTGACCACCATCATTGCGCTGTTCATTATCGACCGCATTGGCCGCAAAAAGCTCATCTATTATGGCGTTTCGGGCATGATTTTGTCGCTCATTCTCATTGCCCTTTACTTCCAATTCCACGACCAATGGCAGCTTTCCTCCTACATGATGCTGGCGTTTTTCCTATTCTATGTGTTTTGTTGTGCCATCAGTATCAGCGCCGTTGTGTTCGTTTTGCTTTCCGAAATGTATCCCAATCACGTGCGAGGTATCGCCATGAGCATTGCCGGTTTAGCCCTTTGGGTGGGCACATTCCTAATAGGTCAGCTCACACCTTGGTTCCTTTCGGCCTTCACTCCCGCAGGCACTTTCCTGTTCTTTGCGCTGATGTGTCTGCCCTATCTGTTCATTATCTGGCGCTTTATCCCCGAGACGGCGCGCATGTCGTTGGAAGATATTGAGCGTTATTGGAGGAAAAACGCATGAAAACCATTGCGCAGCGGCCTCCACAACGGCAGCTCTCATGGCGCAGGCTATGGCAAAAAGGGCTGCTTATGGTGCTGCTTTTAGCACCGATGGGGAGGCTTATGGCGCAAAAGAATGCAGAGAAGCCAACCGACAACACCGCCAAACACATCATCATGTGGGTGGATGCGACGGCCAATTTCCAAACTTTCAGCCACCCCGACAGCATCGATTACTACGTCAGGAAGCTCCATCTATTGGGTTTTACCGACCTCGTTGTCGACGTTCGGCCTGTGAGTGGCGAGGTGTTGTTCAACACTTCGTTGGCTCCTAAGCTGCAAACTTGGAAACAATTCACACGCCCCGACTTCGACTACTTGGGGCGTTTCATCACCATTGCCCACGCTTTTGGCATGAAGGTGCACGCCGCAATGAACTGCTTTTCAGCAGGACATAACTACTTTGATCGCGGTCCTATTTACACCAAGCATGCCGAATGGGCTTCCGTTCAATACACGCCTGCCGGGCGATTGCCCATTACACAGCAGAAAGAGAAGTATGCTGCAATGGTCAATCCCTTGGCAAAGGGCTATCTTCCCCACATGAAAAAGCTGTTAAAGGCTTTGCTTTTGGCCTATCCAACAGTAGATGGTGTGGTGTTAGACCGCGTGCGTTATGACGGTATCGAGGCCGACTTCTCAGACACTTCGCGCCACGCTTTCGAAAAATATATTCACCATCGCGTGGAAAAGTTCCCGCAAGACATCTTCACTTGGGTGAAAAACGATGCCCAACAGTGGGTGGTTCGGCCCAGAAAGTGGTATGCTTTGTGGATAGAATGGCGCGCGAAAGTCATCCATGATGTGATGGTTGCGCTCCGAAAGCAGGTGAAACAAGTGCGTCCCGAGGCGCTTTTCGGCACCTATACCGGCGCTTGGTATCCCACTTATTATGAGGTTGGCGTGAACTTTGCCCATCCTTCTTATCATCCCGAGCGCGACTTTGCATGGGCCACACCACGCTATCACACGACAGGTTATATGCCTCTCATCGATTTTTACATGGCGGGTAACTACTATCCCACGATAGAACAGCCCAAGAATGCCACCGATGAGGGCGCGCAATGGTACTCTGTTGAAGGCTCATGCCGTCAACTACGCCGCCTTTTATGCGGTCATCCGTTCTATGGTAGCGTGCTCATCGACCAGTTAGCGCCACAACCTGAAAAGATCAGTCGCGCCATTCAAACGAACCTTTCGCTATCCGATGGCGTGATGCTTTTCGACATTAGCCATCTCATTGCCCATCCACAATGGTGGAACGAGGTGGAGAAAGGATTGCAAGGCTACATGCAACAACCCTCAAAAGAATAAAAATCATTCAAAATCAACACATTATGTTAGGAACACAAGAAATTATTATCATCGCCATTATCATTCTCATTCTGTTTGGAGGCAAGCGCATTCCCGAACTCATGAAGGGCTTAGGAAAGGGCGTTCGCTATTTTAAAGACAGCGTGAACGGCGTGGATGCGTCTGAAGAGCAGCACTCTTCAAAAGACAAACCAGCGGAGACGCAGCACGATGAGCCCACGCGATGAGATGACATTTTGGGAGCATTTGGAGGAGCTCCGACGCGTTTTCATCAAAATCATCTTGGCCATCGTTGGGTGTGGTCTCGTGGCTTTCTTGCTGAAAGACGAGGTGTTTCGCCTGATTTTAGCCCCCCATGCCCCCGATTTTCTGTCTTATCGCCTCTGCGAACAGCTCCATTTGCTGTCGCAAAACGACATAACCACCACGGCATCTGCCATTCAGTTGGTCAACACCACGCTCACAGGACAGTTTGCTATGCATGTGAAAGCGTCGGCCTATGTAGGTTTCATGGTGGCATCGCCCTATGTGTTCTATCAGCTTTTCGGCTACATTGCGCCCGCTTTCGAGCCCGCTACGCAACAACGTGTGGTGCCTATTGTGGTGAGTAGCTTTGTGATGTTCTGCACAGGTCTTGCGTTTAACTATTTTGTTATCTTCCCTTTAACGTTCCATTTCTTAGGAACCTACCAGGTAAGTGGCAGCGTTGAGAACCTCATCACGCTCAACTCCTATGTAGACACGCTGTTAGTGTTGAGCCTCCTGATGGGCATTCTCTTCGAGTTACCTTTAGTTTGCTGGCTCATGGGGCGTTGTGGGCTGCTCACAGCATCCACTATGCGCCGTTATCGCCGCCATGCGGTGGTAGCAATCGTGGTCGTTGCAGCCATCATCACCCCCACTTCCGATGTCTTCACCCTCGCGGTTGTCTCCCTCCCCATTTGGCTTTTATATGAAGTCAGCGTGCTGTTGGTGCCCAAATAACGGCACAATATCAGGCAAATGACTACAGATGCGCGTGCATGACGGGCTCTTTCGCCCCACATGTGCCGTTCACATGGCAACCTGATGGGGCTAAAATCGACCATAAAGGCTCAAAACGACAAGCCTTTTTACTTTTATTCTATGAAAAACAAAATTATCTTTCCAAGGGGAAGACATTTTGTTTTTTTTCTGTATTTTTGCTGGAAAATAGCCTGATATGGAATCATCCTACCTATTTTCTATCGGACATGGCAATAAAAGCATCGCGGAGTTTATTGCTGAGTTGGCGCAATTTGATATTCAATATCTGATTGATATCCGTTCAAAACCCTATTCAAAGTTCTATCCTTGGTTCAATCATTACGAACTAAAGCATGCTATCTCTGAAACGCATCAGATTACTTATGCCTACATGGGCGACGTTCTTGGAGGGCTACCCAAGGAGGATTGCGGTTGTTATACCGATGGAAAAGTGGATTATAGCAAGTTAGCACAGATGGATTTCTTTCAAAAAGGGCTGCAAAGATTAGTGAATGCCCATCAACAAGGCTATAAAACCTGTATCATGTGCAGCGAAAGCGATCCCTGCATGTGCCACAGAACGAAGCTCATTGGCGAGGAATTGCGAAAGTTTGGCATCACACTGCAACATATTTATCGCACCAAAGACGGACGAGTTATGCTGATTTCTCAGGCGCAAGCGATGGCCAATGTGCTCAACAATGATGGCAGAAAGACCGACTTATTCCATCAAGACGAAGAGATAAACCTCACTTCACGGAAACAATATGTCTGACCTCGCCCTCTATACCATGGGCGTTTATGGCTCTACCGAAGCGTCGTTCTTTAAGAAATTGGGGCAAAACAACATCGACACCTTTTGTGATATTCGGCAAAGGCGTGGCGTAAGGGGGAGTAAATATCGCTATGTCAACAGCTTATACCTGCAAGAGAAGCTCAAAACCATGGGCATTGCTTATCATTATGTGAAGGCACTTGCACCAACAAATGAGATTAGAAGCATGCAACATGCCGACGATTTTGCAAAGGGTGTTGTGAAGAAAGACCGCACAACATTAGGCACAGCATTCATCCATGCCTATCAATCGCTCATCTTGCAGCCCTTTGATTGCGAGGCTCTATTGGCCGATTTAAAAGCAGCGCATGCACAAAACGTTGTCTTTTTCTGCATAGAAGAATGGCCAGAGGCCTGCCATCGCTCGCTCGTTGCAACCGAACTACAGCAAAAATTTCATTTAAAACTTAAACACTTATAAATATGAACACCATATTAATCGTGTCAAGAACACAAATGTCGCATGGTGTTTGTGTGGGTGGCATCGTGGAAGAGACAAACGAATTTATCCGTTTGCACACCGATACTGGTGGCAACCTTCCCACAGAAGCACCTTATCAGATTGGCGACCGCTGGCACATGCTGGTTGAACCTGCATGGAATGCACGCCCGAAGCCACATGTCGAAGACCGACAAACCACCGCCGTTCAACATCTTGAAAATGTTGGCATGCAAGGCGTAGCCAACTTCATCAGGCAACATTGCAGCATCACCGAAGGCTGCATCACACAGTTATTCAATCACACACTTCAATTTTCCGGGCCTCACTTCTTAACGGGGTCTGTTGGAAAGGACCATGTTCCCGACCACAGTGTGGCCTTTTGGGTGGCCGACAAAGACCTCATGAAGCACGACAACTCCTTTCAAGGTAAGCCGGGAGTATACTATTTGTATGGCAGCTATCGCATCAAATACGTTGGTTTTCAAACGCCTTTAGACTGCATTCCGCAAGGAACAGTGCTTAGAATGTCGTTAGCCAACTGGTGGAAGAAAGGAGATAGCGACGAGGAACGATGCTATTTGCAACTGTCGGGCTGGTATGTATAGGTTTTATTTAGGGTGATAAGACTCCCCATCACCCAAGTTTTATCGCAGTCAGCCAGCCTGACCTTCAGCACACTCATTGCAGCCTTTCTGTAGTTTTATACCACCCTTGCTACCTAAAAGCATCGTAATTACGCCGCAATTAGCACCAAATTGTGAAGTAATCACCATGAGATTGCGCGGTAATCTATGCTATATTGTGTGAGCCTTTCTACCCCATCAGGGCGCGATGAAGAGAATATTCCGAGTTAAAATAATTTAAAATTATTGTAATGCTAAAAATATTGTATAGCTTTACACCCATATTACTAACTTAATTGTCAACCTTTAGAAAAATGAAAGGAAACATCATGAAAGGAACTTTCCTGCATAACGGGCAGTTCATTTGGATGGAAACAGACAGCAGTCCTTCTTAAAAGAAGCCTGATGTGGCACATCTGTGTCCAACATGGATTTGCCCCCAACACCCCACTAATCAACAACAAAGAACTATCCATCTGCCTAAAATCTAACGATGCAGTCAAAAGATCTTTTAAATCAGATGCTGTTCCGATCACTCTCGGGCGCAGCTTTTTTGCTCCTATCGCCCACTTTACCCGCTAAAGTGTACGCTTTTACGCCGCGATTGGATGCACATTCAACTATTATTCACGCCATTTCGCCTGCCGATATGGCCAGTTTATCATCAACTCCTCACAACACGGTGCCGAAAATTGTAGGTATTGTGACCGATTCAAGTACGGGAGAACCGCTCATTGGCGCTACCATTAAGTTGGTAGGCAGCACTACCGGCACTGTAACCGATACTGATGGGCGCTTTGAAATTCGTGCTGCGAAGGGTGCAACGCTCGAAGTTTCGTACTTAGGTTACACCTCCAAGAAGGTGAAGGTGACCGATGTGAAGGTGCTTTCGATCACCCTTTCAGACCAAGCGCAAGTGTTGGAGGGTGCCGTAGTCACAGCCTTTGGCACGGCACAAAAGAAAGAAACCGTCACAGGATCGATTCAAACCGTTCGCCCAAACGACCTGAAAGTGCCCGCAACCAACCTTTCTACGGCCTTTGCCGGTAGACTTTCGGGTGTGATAGCCTATCAACGCAGTGGCGAGCCCGGCAACAATGGCGCCAATTTCTTCATTCGTGGTATTTCAACCATGAGTGGTGCCACCTCGCCTTTGATTGTGATGGATGGCGTAGAGATTTCGCAAGGCGACCTCAACGCTATCGACCCCGAGATTATTGAGAGCTTCTCGGTGCTGAAAGATGCCACCGCCACCGCCATGTATGGTACGCGTGGTGCCAATGGTGTGCTGATTATTAAAACCAAATCGGGTGCCGACCTCGACCGTCCTATCATTGGATTGCGCGTGGAAAGCTGGGTTAACACGCCGACAAAACGCCCGAAGATTGTCGATGGCGTGACGTTTATGCGCATGTATAACGAGGCTGTGACCAACCAGCAGTCGGGCGATTTGCTCTACTCGGAAGACAAAATCAACGGCACCCTCAAAGGGCTTAACCCCTATGTCTATCCGAATGTGGATTGGTATAAGGAGCTATTCAAGTCGGCAACATGGAACCAACGTGCTAATTTCAATGTGCGTGGCGGAACGGCGAAGATTACTTATTTTATGAATATCAACGCCAGCCACGAGACAAGCATGCTGAAAAACGTGTCGAAGAAATATTTCTCGTATGACAACACGACGAGTTTCATGAAGTATGCTTTTCAAAACAACGTGGATTTTCATCTGTCGAAGCAATCGTTGTTGTCGTTACATCTGAACGTACAAATGAGCAACATGCACGGCATGCTCACCAATTCGAATGGCGGTGGTGTGCAACAAGTGTTTGGAGCTATCATGGGAACCAACCCTGTTGATTTCCCTATTATGTATCCGAAGGGCGATGATGATTGGTATCATTGGGGTGCTTTGCAAGCAGGCAATTACAATCCCGCGAACCCTATGGCCGCAGCAACGACAGGTTATAAAGATGTTTTCGAGAGTACTGTAGTGGCTAATTTGAACTTTGAGCAGAAATTGGATTGGCTGACCAAAGGGTTGGCATTCAAAACACTGTTCTCTTTTAAGAACTGGACGCAGAATTCAAAGTACAGAGTGCAAGACTACAACCACTATCAGCTCACGAGTTATGCTCCCAACCCTGCGGCAGAGGGTGGCTATGACTACACGGTTGCGCCTATTGGTGTGCCACAGAAATACTTGTTAAGTAATTATTTTTCCACGAATGGCGACCGCAAATACTATTTTCAGGCCTATTTAGACTACAATCGCACGTTTAACGACCACACGGTGAGTGCGATGGTGCTGTTTAATATCGACGAGTATAACCAGAATGTCAACAGCAACTTCCTGTCTTCGTTGCCCAAACGTCGCATGGGATGGGCCGGAAGACTCTCGTATGACTATAAGCATCGCTACATGGCTGAGTTTAATGCGGGTTACAATGGTTCAGAGAGTTTTGCCAAAGGCCATCGTTGGGGTTTCTTCCCCGCCGCTTCTTTGGGTTGGAATGTGGCCGAGGAGCCGTTCTTTAAGCCGCTTAAGAAAGTGGTGCAACAACTGAAACTACGCGGTTCTTATGGTTTGGTGGGTAACGATCAAGTGGGTAGTGCCCGCTTTGCCTATCAGGCAATCGTCAACTTAACAGGTGGTGCAGGCTACAATACGGGCTATGGTAACCAGCAAAGACTGTTGACAGGCCCATCATTTACGCGCTTTGAAAACAAGAACCTCACATGGGAAGTGGGTCGCAAACTTAATCTCGGTGTGGATTTAAGCATCTTTGATGTGCGCCTCACGGTGGATGCTTTCCGCGAAATACGCAGTCACATCTTCCAGGCCAAAGGCTCTATTCCTAACTATTTCGGCACGGCCAATACCGTGATTTATGGCAACTTGGCCAAGATAAAGAACTGGGGTGTTGACCTTGCAGTGGATTATGGCAAGCAAATCAACAAGAATTTGTCGGTGGAATTCCGTGGCACATTCACCTTTGCCCGCAACAAAGTGCTTGAATATGACGAGGCAGCCGACACGCGTCCTGCATTGCGTCAGGTGGGAAGAAGCCTCAACACCTATTTAGGTTATGCGGCTGATGGGCTTTATATCGATAAGGCCGACATTGCAAATAGCCCACGTTCGACCTTGGCCAATATCACAGTGGCACCGGGTGACGTGAAATATGTTGACCAACCCGACCAATATGGCGAGCGCGATGGGAAGATTGACGCCAACGACCGCGTGCAGATTGGCCACCCCTACGTGCCCGAAATTCTCTATGGTTTCGGCCCTTCTATTGCGTATAAGAAATGGGATTTGTCGTTTTTCTTCCAAGGTCAGGCCAACGTTAGCTTGATGATGTCGGGCTTTGAGCCTTTTGGTACGCAAAGCAAAAACAACGTGTTGCAATGGATTGCTGACGATTATTGGCGCAAAGACTATCAAAATCCGCATGCTGCTTATCCACGCTTGACGAAATACAACAACAATAACAACATGCAATGGTCGACCTATTGGTTGCGCAATGCTGCTTTCCTGCGGTTGAAAAACCTCGAGGTGGGCTACAAATTTAAATTTGGTCGTGTGTATGCCAGTGCCAACAACGTGTTCTGTTTGTCAGCCTTCAAGCTTTGGGATCCCGAGGCTGGCGGTGGCGCAGGCATGTCTTATCCACTGCAACGCACGTTCAACATTGGTTTACAACTAACTTTTAAATAACGCATTCTTATGTCTAAAATAAATCTATTCTATCGTTTTCTCATCGCCGCAACAACCGTTTGCAGCTTTACGGCATGCGACTTCTTAGATATTGTGCCCGATGAGAATGCTACAGAGAAGGACACTTACTCGGATAAAGACAAGGCCGAGAAGTATCTTTACTCTTGTTATGGCTTCTTGCCTCAATGCAACATAGCGCAAAACTCGCTCGACTTGCTCACGGGAGACGAGGTGGTTTCGTCGTTTGAGCACGAGACATTTGCATCTTTTCCGAAAGGAAATTTCACGGCCAGTAACCCTGTTATCTCCTATTGGAATTGGTTTTTCCAAGGCATTCGCCAAACCTATATGTTCTTAGACGCTATCGATAAGACCCCGGGATTGGACGATGCCATGCGCACAGACTACAAAGCGCAGGCTAAATTTCTCATTGGTTACTATCATTATTTGTTGGCACGCTGCTATGGTCCGATTATCTTGGTGAACGAAACACCTGATTTTGAGACCCCGGTGAAGAACTATGCACATCGCAGACCCTATGATGAATGTGTGGAATGGATATGCAACAAGCTCGACGAAGCGGCGGCTAACCTGCCCGCAAGCCGCCCACAAGTGCAATATGGATTGGCAACCAATGTGGCAGCCAAGGCGATAAAGGCGAAGATGTTGCTCTATGCGGCATCGCCACTCTTCAACGAACAGGCGCCCACTTTGTTTGGTAACATGAAAGATCCCGACGATGGTACGCCACTCATGCCCGCAGCTTACGACCCCAATAAATGGGTGAAGGCGCGCGATGCCATGAAGGAAGCCATCGATTTGGCCGAGGCTAACGGCTATCATCTCTACACCAAGCAAGACCGATATATCGGCGATGCGAGCAAAAATCCTTATCCTGTTGCCGGTCCCGAACGCTGCATGCGCTTGCTTTCGTTGGACTATCAGGAGGTGAACCCCGAAGTGTTGCTGGCTGAAACGCGCGGCGAGGGCTGGTATGGTGTGCAAAACAAGTCGATGCCTTTCAACAACTCGGGCTCGGCTTGGAATGGCATTTGTCCCACATGGGCAATGCTCAATCGCTTCTATACCAAGAATGGACTGCCTTGGGACGAAGACCCTGCCTATAAAAACAACGACAAATTGCAGGTAGTGACGATTGATGCGGCTCACGAAGACGAAGGGAAAGTGGGCGAACAGACCATCGCTTTCAACCTCGATCGCGAGCCACGATTCTATGCTTGGGTAGCTTTCCAAGGTGGTTATTATGAGCTTCAAAACGATCCTACTAACCCTGCTTACACCATGAGCAATGGACAAAAGAACACTTCTGACTCGCGTTTGGTGTGCGACTTCCTGTTAGGAGGCAACTGTAGCCGCGGAACTGTGTCACAACGTCGCCCGGGTAACTATTCACCCGGTGGTTATCTCAACAAAAAGTTTGTGAGTCCCAACACTGTTGTTGCCTCATCGGGTGGTGGATCGCGCGAATATGCTCCCTTCCCGGTCATTCGTTTGGCCGACCTTTACTTAGGTTATGCCGAAGCATGTGTGGAGACGGGCGATCTGCAAACCGCTAAAACCTACTTGAATAAAGTGCGTGTGCGGGCCGGTATTCCCACGGTTGAGACCTCATGGGCACCCACAGGCATTGCCCTTAACCAAGCCAAATTGCGGCAAATCGTGCGACAGGAGCGCATGGCCGAGTTCTATTTGGAGTGTCAAAACTTCTGGGATATGCGTCGTTGGATGTTAGCCGAGCAATATTTCAACGTGAAAGCAAAGGGATTGAACATTGATGCGACAACCATGCCACAGTTTGCTACGCTGAAAGATATTCAGTTTGAACGCAAATTCGAAGCGCCCACGCAATATCTTTTGCCCATCCCCATCGACGACATCAATAAAAATCCACACTTGGTGAATAACCCCGGTTACACGGGCGACCACCGAAAGTAATCACTTAAAGCAACGAAACAATATGAAAAAAATAAAACTTTCGCTCATGATGTTGTGCGTCGCAGCTTGCTTCTCGGCCTGCTCTGACGACGACAAAGGGCCTGCACCCACCAACATTGATGGTCAAACACTCACCTATGACAAGCGCCCCGGTGGCCTTGTCATTCGTTGGACCATCCCCGAAAATCCTACTTATAAATATATTCGGGTGACCTATCAGGTACCAGGTGAGTCCACACAGCGCATGCGTTTGGCGAGTGTCTATAGCGATTCCATTCTCATCGACAACCTTTTGGCACGCTATGGCGACATTGTCTATCAGCTGCAGCCCGTTTCTTCTGGCGGTGCTGAAGGAAATACCGTCAGCATCACAGCACAAGCGGGTGAGGCAAAGAAGACCATTCTCGAAACCTATAAAGACCGCATCGATTTCGATATTCACCACGTGTGGACCGATGATGCCGAAACAAGCGAAGGACCACTCTCGGCACTCATTGATGGAAACGAGAACAATTTCTTCCACATGAGCTGGACTGCACCGAAGCCTTTCCCCCATTACATCGTGTTTGACTTGGGCACACCGCGCAAAGCGTTGCAATTTCGCTACGTATGTCGCAAGGGAGGTGGCCGCGACAACCCCAAAGCCATCGATGTGTTGGTGAGTGATGCCTTCACCGAAAGCGCTGCTACCTATGCCAACGAAACGGGAACGCGCAAGTTAGCTTCGTTCACTAACCTGCCTGCTGATCAGCATGCGACGTATGAAACCAACCGAACTATTAAGAGCGAGACACCGTTCCGCTACGTGTGGTTCAAGATTAATGGTTCTACCAGCAACCAACAGTGGGTGGCTTTGGCCGAATGGCAGGTGTTCAAAGTGCGCGAAAAGGTGATCGACCCCGAGCTCAACGACACCACCATCATCGAATATTAAAGCGCGCCTATCAACAAATTACGTCGGCACTTGCAGTGAAGCAAGTTGTCGACGTTTTTCGTTTGCGCGAACCCATGAAAGCATTCCGTACAAAGATAAAACATGTTTTTGACCATTTTATTTGTTGTTTTGCGTAAAAGTTTATAACTTTGCACCCGATGGAGTTACACAACATAACATATAGTATACAGACGTCGCAAAGAAATCCAAAATTCTTTGCATCTTTTTATGCTATTTATTTGGTCAATCCAAATAATTGTGTAAACACACACACACACACACACACACACACACACACACACACACACACACACAGGAGCGAGACCAATATAAAGGTACGCGCGACGCGCGCGTAATATACAATATAATCTCTTATAAACAAAGGGCATGCAAGAAGTTTTTCATAAACTTTTTGCACACCTTTTTCGTGCCTATAAATGAACGAAAAAACAAGGAAAAGATAGTCGTAAATGAATCATTTAAAGCGAAAAGGAAATGAAAAAGAAACAAGTGTATGAGGCTCCTCGCAGCCAGATTGTGACCGTCGAAACAGAGTTTCATCTTTTAAAGAATTCGCCACATGTAACGGCGAATAAGCATAATTTATATTCTCCATGGGAGGATGGTGGCGATTATAATGGCACAGGAAATGGTGACGGAGACTGGTTTGGAGAAGATGCTGATGTCGCACCATAACACTTAACCGTAACTTGAAATAAGAAACGAAATTAAAACAGCAGAAAATGAAATATAAATTAATTTTAGTGACACTTTTTTATGCCATGTTATTATCCGTAATGACAGCTTGCAGCCACGACGACTCAGCCGGCAGCCCCCAAAAAGTAGACATTACCAAACGAACTCTCTTTAAACTCACTTTCGTCGACTACAACAGCGAAGACACCATTGAAGGAACGCGTGCTGCAACAATTCCGCCTAAGAAAACGATCATCCCTATGGGTGACATTTTTGCAGAAGTAAGCATTGAGCGCGACACTACACACTTCTCTGCTCAAAAGCAAGTTGTCAAAACGCGTGCTGATGAGGATAAACGATATAAAATTTTTGCCTATCAGGGCTCTTTGTTGATTGGTAGTATTAGTGGTACGTATGAAGGCGGCAACTTTACGCTTGATGGTGGGATCGACGGTTTACCACTTGATCCCGGCACCTACACTTTTATTTGTACCAATGGCTATGTAAACACCTCGGGGCCACTATGGACCGTTTCGCGTGAAAACATTTCAAATGCTCAAATCGGTATCGTCGAGAATTTAGTTATCAGTGCAACGCCAAAACTTAGAGAGATCGATTTTCCGATGAAGTATCTGGGAAGTCGAGTGACCCTATCAATTAATAACGAAGCTTTATCGGTTTCTCCTACCGTTAAATTCACATTTGCTTCAACAAAGAATATTGTGCAGCAAGCAACGTTCAATCCTTTGACCCATGCTTTTACCTATAGCAATGCGGCACCCTTTTCAGCAAATGAACAAGTTACTTCTTTCACTGGCGTAGAGGGCATGTTCTATAAAGCATACTATTTTTTACCGGAGACGAACCTCGCCAATTTGAAGTTGGCCTTCACCGAAGGCACACTCACCAAATATCATTATCCGCTTACCACACGCTATTGGACATTCCCGACGGCACCCGTAGCGAAAATGAACACATCGTACCGGCTTAACGTCAGTTTTCATTTTAACTATCTCTATCTTTATAGTGATGGCACAACCGGAAAATATACGGATGCCGATTTTGCTTCGCACACACCGGTTGGCATAGTGGTGAGCCGCAGCAAACGGTTGGCTGTAGCATTAAATGATGCTGCAAATACCGACTACGATGCAAGCAATATTAGACCCTGGGGACCCTCTTCGCAATATAGCAACACCACAGCAAGTAGCAATTTGGCCGACGCGCTGAATGATTTCAACGGAGAGGACTACACCTATAACACCACCTATAGCACGGACGGCTTGGTGAGAGCCAATGAGCAAACAAAATACAAAGCCTTTTATGTGGCTGCCCATTATAATCCCGGCGTGATACTCACGGGGACGCTTGCTGGCAAACGCTGGTTCTTACCTTCGGCTGGTGAATGGAATTTATTTCATAAGAATGTCCGGTTAAGTAATAACGATTTGACAACTAGCGCTACAGACGATTTGCATTCGTATGATGGAAACATTAGGCGTTTAGTATTTCCAGATGCTTATGGCATAGCACGTGGCGGCGGCGAGCCATTCCACTATCAATTCCGAGACTACATGTATGCAACAAACTGCTATCTCTCATCATCAGAATATAGCTACAATGAGTTTTGGGGATATTATACGAATGCAATGAGAATAGATAACGGAGTAACATTTGACTATTGGATTTCAAAAATATGGGGTATGCGATCTGCTGACAAAAACTTTCCCTATGATGGTGGTAGTAAGTATTATTTTGTTCGTCCGTTCATTCATTATTAATAGATGATGCACATGGTAAAGTCGTTGCCTATCAGAATCACGTTAGATACAGTGTTTCTAATCGTTTTTCAAGTAGAATCATGTTAGATACACTGTTTCTAATCGTTTTCAGAGCAGAATCACGTTAGATACAGTGTTTCTAATCTGTTTCAAAGAAAAATTGCGTTAGATACACTGTTTCTAATCGTTTTCAGAGCAGAATCACGTTAGATACAGTGTTTCTAATCGTTTTCAGAACAGAATCACGTTAGTTACACTGTTTCTAATCATTTTCAGAGCAAAATTACGTTAGATACAGTGTTTCTAAACGGTTTCAGAACGATACGTTTTAAAAGACTATTTCATTAACAACATGTATAATTAAATTCTAATAAAAATGAAGCAAATTAATTCAATCAGTTTGGAGCGCATGAGTAATGGCTCCCATTTTTTGTTCATCACCGACACGGTGGGGCTCGCCACGGCCGATACCAAAGTAAAAACAAAAGTGACGGCCGAGTTGACAGCCTTGCAAACGGCGCTGAAGGCCGAGGACGATGCGCTGGCGTTGTCGAAAGCCAACCTGCTGAGCGGCGAAATCAAAACGCTCGATACGGAGCGCGACAAGCACTACAAGGCGCTGCGCAAGGCCATCACGTTTTTTCTGAACCATCCCGATGCCCAGCTGGTGAAGGCCGCCGCGCGGTTGGAACAGTTGCTGAAGGACTACAACATCGACCCCAAGATGCAGTTGGACCGCGAGACGGGCCTGTTGCTCAATCTCATCAGCGATTTGGAAACGAAATCGGCTGCCGATGTCACGGCCCTGGCTTTGACGCCCGTGGTGCAGGCCATGAAGCAGGCCAACGATAAGTTGCGCGAGGTGACGCGGGCGCGTGCCAACGACCGTGCGGTGCAGATTGTGGGTCAGTTGAAGCAGGCGCAACACGCCTCCGACGAGGCCTATCGCACGTTGGTGCAAAAGGTGAATGCCTTGGCGGTGGTCGAGGGCGAGGCCGATTATGCCGATTTCATCAGCAAGATGAACGAGCAGGTGAAGCACTACAAGCAGGAGGTGCTGCCCAAAGCGAAGAAAAAGGACGGCGGCAAGCAGCCCGGCGACGGTGGGAAACCCGGAGAGGGGAAGAAACCTGGTGACGGCGGGAAGACGCCCGATGGCAAAAAGCCGGGTGACGGTGCTGCAAAGCCGGGCGACGGTGGCGACGGCAAGGATAAGCCGGGTGGCAAAGGTCAGGGCGATGCCACGGTGACACCGAAAGAATAACTTGTTTTAAAATAAATGACGTCATCCATGGTGACGCCAAAAGAATAACTTGTTTTAAAGCAAATGGCGTCATCTACGGTGATGCCGAAAGAATAACGATACACACACTTTTTTATTTTAAGAATGGGGGCGGGAGTGCGCGATGCATTTCCGCCCCCGATGTGTGTGTGGATTGTTTACGCGTTTCGTTTGGGTGGTTGATGTCGTTGGGGAGGATTGTATGCGGATGTATAACGGAGATTGGTAGGGGCGGTGCCTGTGTGCCCGCCCGTGTCGCCCTGCAAGGGCGCATCCATCGTCATCCCCCGCACACAATGCGTGTATTTTTGGGTATGGAAACGCCGCTGCGCGAACGTTCGGGCGGGCACATAGGCACCGCCCCTACGGCTTCGTTTGGGTGGATTGCGCATGGGACGGTTGATTTCGTTTGGATGGATTGTGTGCAAATGGTTATTTTGTTTGTGTGGAAAAATATGATGGAGATTGGTAGGGGCGGTGCCTATGTGCCCGCCCGTGTCGCCCCACAAGGGCGCATTCATCGTTAAATTCCCCGCACACAATGTGTGTGTTTTTGGTATGGAAACGCCGCTACGCGGACGTTCGGGTGGGCACACAGGCGCCGCCCCTACGCATTTTGCTTGAGAGAATTGCGCGTGGATGTTCGCCCCTACGGTTTCATTTGGGCAGATGGCGTGTGGATGTAGAATGGCGTTCTTGCTTGATGAATGGATAGATTGTTTCGGCGATGCGGGCGGCTCCTGTGGCTGTAGGATGGATGCCATCGGGCTGCACATCGTTGGGGGTGAGGCCTGCAAGCTGGTGCAAATCGATGAAATCGCAATGCTTTTTCCGTGCCACTTTGGCTATGATGGGCGTGATAGCATGCACGAGCACGCTGTCATTGATGTTCCATGTGGGTTTGAAGGCGGGGATAGGTGTGGCTAAGAGGATACGGGGATGCGAGGGAAGTTGCTGCAAGGTGTCGACCATGGCTTGCAAATCATGTTCAAAGGCAGCACCATGTTGCCAATTTTCGGGTTTACTATCGTTTGTTCCGAGCTTGATGATGACGATGTTCGGTGCGAAATCGCGTGCCATCTGCCAGGCCTGTTCACGCATATAAGGCCGATCTCCGCTATTGAGCAGCGTGCGAGCACTCACGCCAAAATTGCGCACATAGTAGTCCTTGCCCAATAGTTGCTGCAGGCGTGCGGGGTAGCTGTGCACATCGTTGAGGTCGATGCCCATGCCATCGGTGATGCTATTGCCAATGCAAGCCACACGGATGGCTCCGATTTGAGGTGAGGGAAGGGCTTTGAGCCAAGCCGAAAGGTTAGCGATGAGCTCGCTATGCAACGTGTCGGCAAACGCTTGCAGCAACGCTTTGCGCTGTCCCGGATAGATATGTAACGCACAAGGATTGCCTGCTTTTCGCATGGCTGTGTAATAAGCCACACCATTGTTAACAGGCGAAACCTCGGCATCATCGTTGGCTACCAACACAATAGCGGGCGGCGTGAGATGGTTTTGCACTGTGAACGGCAACTTTTTCTGCGGTGGTGTTGCCAACAGGGGTGACAGCATGATGGTGAAATTTGGTCGCACAGCCCACGGCGCTTCGCACGATTGGCGCGCCACAAGAGCGCCCTCTGCCCCGCAACCCATCATGCCAATGTCGTCGGGATTGAGATGCCACACGCGCGAACTATCGCATATGAGTTGCATGGCACAGTCGACATCAGCCGTGCTTTGGCTGTTGTTGAGCACAAAGAAAGCAATGCCTCGTTGCGTGAAATAGACGGCCATGTGGCGCTCTTCGGGTGTAAACACCGTCGTATGGGGCGCCGTTGTGCAATAGAGCACAGCACGTCCTGAGGGATGTTGCGGCAAAAGGAACGGCATGCGGAAGGACACTCCCTGATGAGCGCTCGCAGATAGACCCACCGCACACCATAGAATGATAAAAAGATGTTTCATTTGCATGGTTCAATCCTATTTAAATGGCGTTCGAAGTTCTATACGATCAAGGCGTTTCGGCCGAAAGTTCTACGTCGAAGATGCCGTCCTTGCGAAGGACAAGTGTCTCTGTGCGATAACCTTTCAGCGAGAAACGCAACTGCTCTCCCTCGTGGGCTGTGATGCGATAAACACCGCGTGCGTCGGTGAAGACCGTTTGTTTACCGGCCTGCACCTTGACACCTGCCATTAAGAAAGCTTGTACATTGCGCACCACACCCTGCACACTGATGCGTTTTCCCATGGGTTGTGGATGCGTGTCGTTCTTATTTTCTGAAGTTTTCGGCATATTGGCCGCCCCGACATGCAGCGTGTCGCGCAGCAGAATGTCGGCCGAAGAAGCCCCAATCTGCACTTCAAAATCGCCGGGTTCAACCACACGTTGCATGACAGCATTGTGCAAATAGAGGTCGGCAATGGGCAGTTGCTGCGTGATGGTTTTCGTTTCTCCCGGTTGCAACGCACACTTTTCAAAGCCAAAGAGCTGTTTGATGGGTGTGGCTACCGAACTCTTCATGTCGCGTATATAAAGCTGTGCCACTTCTTTTCCAGCGCGTTTACCCGTATTTTGCACCCGGAATGTAACCGCAATGGTATCGTTCTCGTTGGTTTGTTTCTTCGAAAGGGCAAGCTGACTATATTTAAATGTAGTGTAAGAAAGGCCATAGCCAAAGGGATAAGCAGGATAAGGGTCGGCAAACACATAATCGCGTCCGGGCTTGTCGGGCGTACCTTTCTTATTATAATAGCCCTTATCGGTGGGCAGATGATTGTAATAGACGGGCAACTGTCCCGTAGCTTTGGGGAACGAAATAGGCAGACGTCCCGAGGGATTGAGCTGTCCAAACAGGGCTTGTGCCAAGGAAAGGCCGGCTTGTTCGCCGCCATACCATTGCACAAGTAGCGCATCGGCCTTATTTTTAAATGCCTCAGTAAGCAACGGACGCCCCGTAACCATGACCACAATGAAAGGCTTCCCCGTGGCAGCAATGCGTTCAATGAGTTGTTGTTGCACACCCGGCAATATCAAATCGGATAAATCATAGCCCTCACCACTCGTTGAAGGTTGCGACGGACGCGCCAACAACATGCTCTGTGTGCCTACCACTACCACGGTAACATCGCTCTGCTTGGCCAACGCCACCGCTTCATCTATAGAGTCAGTGTTTTGCGAATAGTAGTCGCATCCCTTGACATAGCGCACCTTTGTTCGCATGCCAGCCACCTGTTGTATGCCGGCCAAGGGGGTGATGCCATGCCGGTTGTCGGCCGTCCATGAATAATCTCCGAACTGCACTTGCGCGGCATTGGGGCCCACCACTGCGATGCTGTGCAGACGGTTGAGGTCTAACGGCAGGAAATGGTTGCGATTTTCCAACAACACAAGGCTCTCATCGGCCAACTGTTTGGCTACAGCTACGGCCTCGGGTGTGTGGATTTGTTGCCGCCAATGCAGTGTGTCGCTTGCCAATTCATCGAAAAGTCCTGCCTCAAATTTCGTGTAGAGCACATGCGCTGCAGCACTGTCAATGCGCGCTTTATCCAACAGTCCTTGTGCAATGAGCGTGGGAGCCGTGCGGTAATAATCGCTCCCTGCCTCGAGATCTACCCCCGCATTGATGGCTTGTTGTGCTGCTTCAGTCTCACTGTCGGCTGTGTGATGGAAGTAGCGTAGCATAGGAATTGAGCCCCAATCTGAATAGATATAGCCTTTAAAATGCAAGCTATCGCGCAGCAATGTGCGCAGAAAAAAGGGCGAAGAAGTGATGGCTTCGTTGTCGTAGGCACTGTAACAATTCATCACCGAGCCGGCTTTTGTGTGGCGAATGACATATTCAAAAGGCTTGACATACACATCGAACAGCTCGCGCTGTCCACCTTTTACGGAAGCCAGATTGAGTCCACCTTGCGGTGTTCCGTGGGCAACAAAATGCTTTAATGTGGGTATTCCGCCACGGCTTTGAATACCTTTCACATAGTTATACCCCATGCGCGAAATGAGATAAGGGTCTTCACCAAACGTTTCTTCCACACGGCCCCAGCGCTGTTCGCGTGCAATATCGAGGTCGGGTGCCAACACTTGCCTTGCACCAATCGCACGCATTTCGGTACCAATGTGCTGTGCCATGCGAAAAACGAGTTGCGGATTGAACGTGGCACCCTGTGCAATGGCTTGTGGAAAAATGGTGCAACCGTCCTGCACAATGCCGTGAATACCCTCGATAACGGGGATAACAGGAATGCCAAAGCGCGTGCTGTCGGCGGCATTTTGTTGGATGGTGCTCACTGCTTGCCGATATTGTGTGGAGCTATAAGGAAAGGCTTCAAAACAACCAAAGGACATGCTGTGGGTGTAGTTGTTGCGCAACTTGGTTAAATCAACATGCCCGTCGGTGTTATAATGCTTGAAATGAATGTGGCGCATTTGTGCAAGTTTCTCGTCAAGCGTCATGCGTTGGAGCAAATCGTGTACGCGAATAGCAGATGGTAGCGCCGCATTTTGATAAGGAAGCAACACAGCTTTCAGCACACTATCTACCTGTTCGAGATAGTTTCCCGTGGGTGTTGTAGATGCTGTTTGTGGAGAATCGGCCCATTGTTTCTCCATCGCAAAGAAATCAATGTGGGGCATTTCGCCTGTGTTAACCGATTGATAGAGCGCATAGAAGAACTTTTGCCAGCGCGGTTCATAATAGCTTTTCAGCAAACCCGCCCACTCTTTGTTGGCATAATCGTGCACACGAGTGGCCGCACTATCGGGTCCCCAATAGGTAATGAGCATCTTGGCGTTGTGTAATGCCTGCTGCTTGTCGGCAGCGGTGACACCATAATTTGCTGCCTGCGCTAACCAGTTACCCAACAAAAAGTGGGTGTCGGTCTGTAACAAGCGGTCTTGTAATTGCAGCAAATGCATAAACTCCTGTCCTTTCTCGTGCAACAGCGCGGCATCTTTGTTGCGATAAGCCTGCATAGCTGCTGCATAAACGTCACGCGCATGATTGGCCATTACCTGCCGAGCAAGGTCAACTAAGTCATATTGGTAGGTGGCACTTCCCTTATATTGGTCGGCCACTCGACGGAAAAGTCCCAATGCTTTCTCTAAGTCTTTGGGATTATATTGCATTTGTTTTGGCCCCCATGTCGACACACTGGTGACATGAAGTCCCGGTCGTGCACAGAAAATCGACTCGAAAGTACCTTCGCCTTTGATTTTAAACTCGCCGTAGACCGAGTGCGAAAGGATGTGCCAAGCTTGCACAAGCGACTCATCAACATGCCCATAACGATAGGCAATGTAGTCGCGCAACAGACGATCTAAGTCGGGTGTAGTGGTATACCATGCTGTTTTGAGCGCCAAATCATAAACCACAGGATTGCTGTTAATGCCTTCGGGCAGAATGCCTATACCTTGCATCACACCATTCTTTGTCTGCGAAAAAGCACGGTGGGGCTCAGCAACCAACACCGGAAGTTGCCCTCCCATATCGGTCTTTCCGCCGAAATGATTTACACTTCCCCACAACCAAGGCGTGCCACCAAACTCGTTTGAGCTTTCCCATGAAGCAGCAATCTCGCCACTAAGATTAATCAACAACACATGTTGCTTGTCTAATTTCGATAGCAACGTGGGCGAAGGGTTGTTGTTCCAACCTTGCAACACCCATTTTGCGGAGGGGAAATAACGAAGCATGGTCTGCTGAACAGCTGCGGCAGTGGCTGCCACATCCACACCCTTTGTGTTGCCTCCTTCATGGAAAAGGTCGCCACCAAGGAATTTAAAATCGCGTCCATAGCAACGTATTAGGCTCTCATAATAGGCCTTTGCCACTTGCTGGAACAGGTCTTTATCAGACGGAAGCAACATCGGTGGACGATTAAAATGTCCCCATCGCCCCTGCAAAACAAGCTGTGCGGCAGGGAATCTCTCCTTGAAGAAAGACGGAACCAAACCTGGGAAGCCTTGAACAACGGGTTGAATGCCCAGCGCTTGCATGCGTTGTAGCATCTTTCGTTGCAGCTGATAGCGTGCTTCTATGAGGGCTTCACTCATCGGTCCGCCCCATCCTTCGAGATTTCCCATGAGCCACCAGGCCGTATAACCTGGCCCGGGGATGAAGCGTTGCGCTTCAGTTTTGCTAAATCCTAATTGCGTAAGCGTCTCCATCCACACCTTTTCCATTCCCATGGGTGCCAACATTAAGTTGATACCATTGAGTGCCATCCAGTCAAGCTCACGCTCAAAATCGCTCCAGTTGTAAAAAGAATATGTGTAATTGTAGGTGCAATAGTTGAGCGCATAACGATATTTAAATGGCGTTTCCATGCGCACTTCGCCCTTGATGGGCACCAGTTGGAAGGTAGGAGGCAAGTTGTCAGCGTTGTGTGACAAACTAACATGGCAATAGGTGTTGAGATAATGATTCAAAGCCATGGCCGCTGCTGATGTCGTATTGGCTCGAATCAGCAACTGCCCTTTTTGCATTGTGAGCACAAAGGCCTCTTTGTCGGAATGCAGCAAAGGTGCAAACGCCACCTTATTCGTCAGCATGGGGAAACGACGTGCAACCAATTGGCGAACACCTGTGAAGTCAATTGCCGACACAGATAGTACAACTATCCAGCACAGCACAAACAGTGTGCAAAATCTTTTGGCTTGTTTTATCATTGTTTATAGACGCTTGGGATAAATCTTTTATTTTAGTTTCACATCAACAAACACAGGATAGTGGTCTGAAACGGTCTTTGTTTCCTTCACGCTCCCATTCATATAAAGCTGTTTTACCACATGTGTTTGCTTCACTTCTACCTTGTTTTGATGTGCCTTGTCTACCAGCACATAATCAATAGTCTCATTGGGTTCATCGGGCAGACTGCCTGTTGTCGCACTGAGAATGGTGAAGTTTTGAAGCAATTTAGGGAAGGCCGAGACCTCAGCTTTCCACATTGGACTGTCATTTAAATCGCCGGCAAAGAACACAGGCGCATTGGGAAGAGATGGAAGTTCGTGCAGCAACAGGTCAATACTGCTCTGACGATGAGGTGTTTCCAAATCAAGGTGTGTCCCAATAAAGTTGAATTGTGGGAATGAAATAAGAATCAATTTGCGCTTTTCATGCCCCGGGAGTGCCACTTGACGAATGGCAGTAGGCTGTAAAGTCTTCTTATACATCACGCCACATCCAATTTTTCCACCATCAAAAGGAGCCGCAGAACCGAAAACAATTTTATAATCATCTCCTGCAGCCTGCTGAATTTCTTGCAACAGATAGCGTTGAGAGCGCCCATTACATGCACTGTCAAGCTCCTGAATGGCAATCACATCGGGATGGAGAGCCTTAATCACTTCACCAAAATTGCGTGTATGCTCTTCTGTAAATGTTTCACTACTGGTGTGGCTTTTACAATAAAAACTATTATAGGTCATCAGCCGAATCGTGCCCGGAGCCTTTGCATACTTATAATCTTCTGTCGGCTGTGGCTGAGGCTTAAAGTCAGGAATATTGGGATTGGGGTCGTTGTTTCCACCACATCCCAATATGGGCAGTGTGCTGAAGACAAGTGCTGTGAGTACCAATAAATGATGAAAAGAATATCGCATATTATTTTATAATTTTATTGTTTCAATACTTTTGTCAGCAACAAAGTAACAATAAATAACTGACAAACGCTTATTTTAAAATGATAAACCGAGTTAAATAACTCGCTGACGAATTCCCTTCGAAGAGAAATGTCAGCGAGTGTCTTATCAAAATACTAATTTAACCTTATGAGCCTACCAATTTGGATTCTGCTGTATTCTGCCACCATACAGCGTAATCTGATCTTGTGGAATTGGATAGAGATAATCTCTGTTCTCATTCCATGAGCGACTATTACCTGCTATGTCATGCACAATAATGTTTCCACCACTAACACCATTGGCAAGTTGAAGGTTAGAACCCAATTTTAAGAAAGTTCTAATAGGTAGAAGTTCTGTATAAACAGTTTTGCTTGGCGTCGCACCATCGTAGACACATACATCTTTACTATCAATAATGCCATTACCATTTAAATCACATATCACATAATGTCTTACGGGATCTAAAGCTGGAATATACATTCCTTTAAACTGTTTTTCGAAAGCTTTACCTTCCTTCCAACGCATAAGGTCATCATAACGGAAACCTTCATCAAATAACTCGACTGTACGCTCACGACGAATCTCTAAGATAATTCCCTTATTAGAACCCGTCACATTAGGATAACCTGTCTCTGCAGCAGCTAAATAAGGATCAGGATTAGCATTTGCTGCAGCAAGATTCATATTGGGCATCCCCACACGATCTCTCAACTTCTTTACAGATTTATCCAAATCTCCTTGCGTTAATGTACCTAACTCGGCTTTAGCTTCTGCGAAATTGAGATAAACTTCACCTGCACGGAAAAGTATCATGTCGTTAGAAGACTTGTTATAACCGTCCGAAGCAGCACTGGTAACCCACTTCGTTATTTGATAACCAGTTGTTGCTGAAGAGAAATCTGGGGAGAGAACAGTAGCTCCACCAATGCGTTTGTAACCTGGAGTCACAATAGTTTGTGAAAGACGTGGGTCACGATTTTGCATCTCATCGTAGAACTGTTTGGTTTGATAACCGGGTTGATCTGTAAACCTTGTCCCATCATTCATCAAATAGCTATCCACAATCTTCTTATTCATACCAGGAGAAGTACCTGCCGAAAAGAAATATTGATTGGCACTATGTACAATATTAAGACCCAAGTTGTAGTTGCGAGCTAAGATAACTTCCGTGCTCTTTGCATTGTCAGCAGCAAATAAATCCCTATAAGGCTGTGCCCCTGTAGCGTAAATAGTATAAGGACTGTTATCTATAAAGTCTTCTGCTGCATTAGCCGCTTCTGTAAGATAGGTTCCAAAACCAGCAATGCCATGATACTTTCGATAAGTCCCTTCATAAAGGAACACCCTTGATTTGAGTGCTAATGCTGTCCATTTTGTCACACGATACGTATTTTGAGCTGTTGGCAAATTATTGATAGCATAGTTCAAGTCATCAAGTATTTTTGCCATTAACTCATCACGTGATGTGCGAGGTTCATAGAGACGATCGTCTGTAGAGGATAGGGGAGCATCAAACCATGGCACTTCACCAAAACGCTTTACTTTATCGAAATAGAAGTATGCGCGAAAGAAACGTGCCAATCCTTGATACTCTTTGCGGGCAGCCTCATCTGTGCATCGATTAGAACTTTGCAAGAAAGTGTTTATATCAGCGAGTGCACTCCAACTCCATCCACCACCGGATTCGGGCACCGTTCGTGTGCCCAACACTTCCATAGTGAGGGTTGTTGGAATAATAATATCAGCACTTTCGCCATAGAGTGTTGCAGCAGCTGGGAAGTTACCATAAAAGCCATTTGTAAAAGCTTCTAACTCCGTTCGATTGTTGAAATAATTGGTATCAGCAAGTTTATCTTGCGGATCCAAATCCAAATTGCAGCTTGTCACCAATACTGCAACGGCTACATATTGTATAAAGAATAACTTTTTCATAATGAGATCTTGTTAAAAGGAAACGTCAACACCAAAAGAGAATGTTTTAGAGAAAGGATAAACACGACCATTTCTATCGGTTGTCATCTGCTCTGGATCTAAATAATCACTCTTTAATTTTGTTGTTGTAAAGAGATTCTCCCCACTAAAGTAGAAACGAACTTT
This sequence comes from Segatella oulorum F0390, assembly GCF_000224615.1. Classification (NCBI taxonomy): domain Bacteria; kingdom Pseudomonadati; phylum Bacteroidota; class Bacteroidia; order Bacteroidales; family Prevotellaceae; genus Segatella; species Segatella oulorum. The sequence continues at coordinate 26,806 of NZ_JH114217.1, read as the reverse complement.
ATCAAGATAGATTTTTTTCGTTAACATCTTCGGGAGTGTATAACCTATAGTTAAATTCTTTAAACGACAGTATGCCAAATTCTGCAAATAGCGATCGTTCACTTTACTCATAGCAAACCAACGTGCTTGGTCTTGTCCTGCACGTGGGAAATAGGCATTTCGATTATTCTCTGACCATACTTTTCCAAGGAGGTCAGCAGGGATAAATGAACTATACGCGCGTGAATAGGGTCCCCAGAACATCATGTTATTATCACCAGGATATATGTTTTGACGACCAATTCCTTGCCAGAACATAGACATATCAACTCCATACCATGACAAATTAACGGAGAAACCATAGTGGTATCTTGCTTGGGTATTCCCTAATTTCACCAAATCACCATGATCATCAAGCGTTCCTTTACCATTATTAATCTTATGGTTACCATCGATATCCTCAAAGATTAAGTCACCAGCTTGGTTTGAAAATTTGCTACCTAAGAACGATTGGTCAACACCACGAGCTGCTACTTCAGCATTGGTTTGATAGATGCCTTGGACTCTATAGCCCCAAATTTCACCCCATTCCATGCCTTCATAGTTCTTCCCCAATATCTTCGTTTCGTTGCCTCTAAACTTGGTTAGCTTCGATTTGCTATCGGCAAGCGACGCTGTAACACCATAATAAAAAGGTTTTCCTGCCAAAAGGAACTTGTCATTCCAGCTAAGGCTAAGCTCGAAACCGCGTGTACGAAGCTCTCCATTGTTCTCCAAAGGCACAGCATAACCATAGACAGCAGGCAATGTGAGCGACGTTGCCAACATGTCTTTAGTGTTACGTTGGTAAACATCAAGTGTCAATGCCAGGCGGTTATTGAGCAACCCTAAGTCAAGTCCCACATTAGATGTTACAACTTTCTCCCATGTCAAACTGCCTGATACAGGCGAACCAATCTTAGCATACATAGCTTGTGCATTATTAAAAATGTAATTCAACTTCGTCATATTATCCAATGAAATAAGACGAATGTAGGGATAGTAAGGATTGCTATATCCATCTGTTACTTGGTTTCCCAAAGAACCGATAGAAGCACGGAGTTTTAAATTGCTGACAACAGGAAGCAAATGATGGAAGAATTTTTCTTCACTAATGCGCCAACCTAAGGCAACTGAGGGGAAGAAACCCCATCGGTCACTACTCTTAAAGCGAGAGGTCCCATCATAACGCATGTTTACTTCAGCCATATATTTACCTAAATAATCATAGCTAATACGGCCAAAGTAGCCTAATAAAGCATATTCATGCTGTGCACCCTTTACACTCTTGGCACCAACCGACAGATTCAAATCGTTAAGTGTTTCTGAAAGTAAATCTTTTCCTGAAGGCTCAACCCATTTATAAGAACCTCTTTCATAGTTCATACCAGCCATAATGGCAAGATTGTGTGCCTCAGCAAATGTCTTATGATAATTGCCATAAAGGTCATAAACATACACATCTGTCGTCGCACGACCATCTTTCAGGCGATTACCAAAGAAGCCAGAGTTGGCTGTTTTCATTTCGTTAGGACGCTCTGAATATTGGAAACTCGCCATACGGAACAACTTATCTTTGATGAAAGTGCGATAAGTCATCTTCCCTGTCAGTTCTAATCCCTCCATTAACTTCAGCACACCACCAATGGCATAAGTATGTTCTGTCTTCTTAACGGTCGAAAATCCATTCCCTGTACGCAACATTGCTGCAAAACCATCCGCAGGTTTATCGCCACTGTTGGGCAATGTATAAACATTCGTACCGTCAGGATTGACAGGAACTATCCACGGCATCGCATGGAATGTCAGGTTACCCACATTACCACCATCTTCAAAATCATAACCCGGTTGTGTATATTTTGATTTAAAGAGTGATGCACTACTGAAGATATGGAACCAAGGAGTTACTTCTGCATTGAACTTTGCCATCAAGTTTCGTGTGCGGTATTTATCGGTGCTAAGTGCATAAACGCCATCATGATCGTTCATACCACCACTCAACATATAATTCATCTTGTCGTTACCACCACTAATACTCAGATTGTGATTCCAAGTTGGTTGGGTAAAATCAAAGAGATAGTTATACCAATCGAAGTTTCCATAATAGTGATAACGGCCATCCGAACCAACAACCGTCCATGGACGAGCTGGGGTCTCGGTCGTATCATACTGGCGAGCCTCTAACTCCTTATAATCATCAACGGTTAGTTTTGAATAACTACCACCCGATGTTGCATTAAAAAAGGTATCAACTAATTTAGCCGTTTGATAACCATTCGTCATAAAATTTGTCTTCGTGGTTGGAGCCGACCAACTGAATCGCCCGTTATAAGTAATGTGTGCCTGTCCGTCTTTATTCGATTTTGTCGTCACAATGATGACACCAAAGCCGGCACGGGCACCATAGATAGCGGCCGAAGCAGCATCTTTCAACACCGAAATCGACTCGATGTCGTTTGGATTTACACGGTCGAGATCGCCCTCAACACCGTCAATCAACACCAAGGGCGCACCGCTATTCACGATTGAAGTCGCACCACGAATGTTCATTTTTGTGCTTTCTCCAGGTGTTCCTGATGAGAAAGAAATGTTAAGGTTGGGCACCTGTCCTTGCAACATCTGGCCAGCACTGCTCACCGGACGGTCTTTCAATTCATCGGCGGTAACTGTGCTTACGGCACCAATCAAATTGGCTTTCTTCTTCGTGCCATAACCAATCACCACCACTTCGTCCAATCCTTTGGCCTCTTCGGCTAAGGTGATGTGCATCGCATTGCGTGCTTTCACCGTCTGTGGTGCAAAACCTACATAGGAGATGGTGAGCATACTTTCCGGATTAACCTCTAATGAGAACTCACCATTCACATTTGTTGTTGTCCCGTTGCGTCCACCTTTTTCAGAGATTGTCGCACCAATAATCGGCTCACCTGCGGCATCGGTCACCTTTCCTGAGATGGCTCTGCGACCCGCTTTAGCCGTTGTTGTTGATGCACTTGCAGTTAGAGTAATTTGATTACCTGACGTATGCGAACTCAGTCCGACAGCTTTACACAAGTCGTTCAGAATGTCTAACATCGGACGATTGCCCAAAGTGACAGACACTTTGTTTTGTAAAAGCTTTTGAACATCGGCGCCATAGAGAAAAACATAATTGCTGTTTTTCTCGATAAAGTTTAATACGCCACCCACTGTTTGCTGCTCAGCAGCAACCGAATAATTCACATTTGTCACCCGATAGTTACCCAAAGGCGATGCAAGCATACCCAAAGGTGCCATCAGTAACAAAGCCGACAACGAACGTTGCATCATGTGCACGCGTCTTGTCTTTTGTCTTGATTTCTCACGCATATAATAAAATGTGGTTTAATAGACCTTTGAAAGAGTACTGCTTTGTACAGTATCAATACACTATGAAAGACGAACCATTTTTTAAAATCTATAGGTTACAATTCAATTTTTAACACTTTAATTTCATTTTAGGTGCACACTACCTGCCGGAAGAGTGTTAAATCGATTTAACCCTTAGCACAAAATCAAGGTCTTCATGGACTGTTTTTTACACGAAATCAAGCTTTCTGTGCCTGCAAAGATACACGAATTCAAAGGGAAAGGCAAGTAAAGGTTGCCATCAATGGCCCTTTATTTTGCAACATCAGCGTTTTGAATAGAGAGCACAGCGCTCTTCCCTGTCCCCGAACCGAATAGATAAATCCTCCCTGCAACCACTTGCTTTCCTACCATCCACAAGTAACTGAAGAAGAATTCGGTTTCGGTTGTTCATTATAAATAGGTGTAAATGCTTTTTAATTGCTACTGAATGATGCCACAATTTCTACTACTTTACTCCGCAATCTCTACCACTTTACTCTGTAATCTCTACGTTTTTGTGTGGCAATCTCCATCATTTTGTTTGATGATAACTGGGCGAGTGGTGAAATCATAGGGAAAGATAGGGAAGTAACGCGGCATGAGTGGTGCGTTTGATGGCGCCATGTGGGCGAATGCAATGCGGCTACATCGGGTGAGAAGCGTGCACGGAATCAATCCCAAATGGGGTCGCTTTTCCGCATTTGCAGCGTCATGAAAGCATGCAATGCGCCCATGTGAGGGTGGATGTGAACGGCAAGGTCTTTTTATTCTTTTCAAAAATAATTTACTTTTATGCTATAAAATAAAAATTTTTATTTATATTTGCATCGCTAACTTAAGCTATGCAGCGCAATCTGCATGTGCATTAAAAGTGAACAACCATCGACTAAGGCCTGTTAGACAACGCTCTCACAGCGGAAAGAAGATGGCACAGAGATCGACCTTTTGGTCAAAAAGCAAAAAACTATTGAGAACTATGGATGCGCCTTATCATGAACTGTTGCTGGCTGCTGCCGGCAGCGAATTGGGATTTAATAGCTTGATACAACGTTTTTCGAGCATGCTCTATTCCCATGCCTATGGCATTTTGGGCAATAAGGAGATGGCCGAAGAAGTGGTGAGCGACGTTTTCTTTGAAACTTGGAAACGGCGTAAGCAGTTGGTCGAGCTCAACAATGTGCGCAGTTGGCTGTGTCGGGTGGTGCATCGCAAAGCCATTGACTACTTGCGGCGCGAGAAACGGCGTGGAAACACCATCAGTGTGGATTATTTCGGCATGCAAGATTTCTTGTTTCCCGAGATGTGTACGCCTTGCGACACGCTCATTTCCCGCGAGGATTTGACTTTGCTGAATGCTGCCATCGAACGTCTTCCGCCTAAATGCCGCTACGTGTTTTTCTTGGCAAAGGTAGGACACATGCCCTATATTGAGATTGCCGAGCTGTTAGACATCACGGTTTCGACGGTGAATTATCACGTGAATTTTGCCATTAAAACGCTCCGCAGCACGCTGATGCGCACGCAACATTTTGCGTTGGCACGGTAGATGGTGCTCTATTTTCTCTCCACAAATACTTAACGATAACGATGAACAAGAAGATTGATGACATCAAATTTGAAAGCACCAACGACGAAATGGTGTTAGAAGACTTTGTGTTGCGTAGCGAACCCGAGGCGATAGATGTGGCAAACATCATGCAAAAGACCTATGCCAAGGTGTCGGTTGAGCGTCGTCATCTGCGCAAAAGGCACCTTCTGCGCGTGGCTGCAGTGGTGGTTCCATTGCTGCTTTGCGCCCTGTGGAGCGGCATTGTGTGGATGGAGCGTGCGCAAAAGCCCGTGCAACAAGTGGCCGAACAGCTGCCAGTGATGCGGCAGATTGTCGTAGGACGTAACGACACGTTGCACGTAACCTTGCCCGATGGCAGCCGTGTGATTGCCAATTCGCGCACCGAGCTGTCCTATCCCTCCGTTTTTCGGGGGCACACACGCGATGTTTCGATTAAAGGCGAAGGTTATTTCGAGGTGGTGCACAATGCCAAGCGCCCCTTTATTATCCACACCGATAACTTTGATGTGAAGGTGTTGGGCACCAAATTCAGCGTCGACAATTATGACAGTCATGCAGCAGGTGTAACCCTTTTAGAGGGATTGGTGGAGGTGGAGACGCGCAACAACGACCGGGTGCGCATTCATCCCAACGAGCGTTTGAACATCTCGGGCGAGCAATTTGTGTCGCGCGAGCAAGTTTCGCCTGCCGATTATTTCGCCCATCTGCAAGGCATCTTGCATTTAAATGGCAACGAGTTGGGCGACGTAGCCTCGCGCCTGACCCACTATTTCGGGCAAAAGATTGTGGTAGATGGCAGCTTGCAGCATCAACGTCTTTATGGAAAGCTCATCATTCGTGACTCGATAGCGACGGTCATCAGCAATTTAGCCACCATCGCCGATGCACGAATGCAGGTGGGTGCCCACCAAATTCATCTGAAACGCCGCGCCGAAAGCTAATCCTTCATGCGGCATTTTGTTGCTGTTGCGCCCATAGGGCACAAAGCGGCACTACTTTATTCAGACTATTAAACTTTATACCAACTTATATGCTAAAGAAAAGAAGACAAGAGACAAGACGCGGGCACATGATGCATCGCTCTTTGTCGACCTTGCTACTGCTGGCTCCTTTGGGCATGCTCGCATCGCCCTTCACGCCAAACCAGGTGGCAAACGTGGGTACAATCAGCACGATGCAACAGCAATCGTCGAAAGTAAACCAACGCACCCTCACAGGAACAGTGACTGATGAGCACGGCGAACCCATTGTGGGTGCTACCGTGATTGAACGGGGAAAGAAGACAGGCACCATCACCAATGCCGACGGTGTGTTTTCGATTGCCTCCACACCCGGCAGCATGTTGACCATCTCCTACGTGGGCTTTTCGTCGCAAACCGTAAAAGCGCACAACGGCATGCGCATCACACTGGCCGAAGAAGCGAAAGGCTTAGACGAAGTTGTGGTGGTGGGTTATGGCACGATGAAGAAGCGCGACCTCACGGGAGCAGTATCCAGTGTGAAAGGAACCGACTTGGCTGTGGCGGGAGTTGCATCGGCAGCCCACATGCTTGCGGGCAAAGCTGCTGGACTTTATGTGCGGCAAAACTCGGCACAACCCGGTGGAGGACTCGATATTCTCATTCGTGGTGCCGGCTCAGTGAATGCCAGCAACGAGCCACTTTATATTGTTGACGGTTTCCCTATTGCGAAACTCGATCAACAAAAGGGTGGAAACGACCGCATGGATCCCGGCACACAAGGCGTACTCAACTTCCTCAATCCCAATGATGTTGAGAGCATTGAAGTGCTGAAAGATGCTTCGGCAACAGCCATTTATGGCGCACGTGCGGCCAATGGTGTCGTGATTGTGACCACCAAACGCGGCCGCGAAGGCAAGGCTGTGGTGAACTATTCCTATAACTATAGCTATCAACATTACAGCGATAAATATGATGTGCTCTCGCTACGTGACTGGATGATTGAGAAAAACAAGTCGAGTTGGGAGTACTGGATATGGGAAAACGAGGTGGGACCTTGGGGCACAAAGACCCTCGAAGCAGCGTTGGCCGCTCCGAAAGGCGGATTGGCTTACGCGCGTCCTTATACCGATGCGCAGATTGCTGCCGCAGGAGAAGGTACCGATTGGGTGGGCTTAATCACACGCAATGGTCATGTGCAGGAGCACAATCTAAGCATTCAGGGCGGTTCGAAAGACACTCAATACATGATTTCGCTGAACTATTATGACAACAAAGGCATCATACGCAACTCGGGAATGAGCCGCTATACGTTGAAAAGCAACATCGATCAGCGTTTCCTCAACGTGTTTAAAGCGGGCGTAAACCTGACACTCACGCGCATCGACAACGACAATACACAGTTGGGTTCGGCACAATATGAGAAGTCGGGCATCATCCGTTCGGCCGTACAAATGGGTCCAAACATCTTGGCTTACGACCCTGCGACGGGCACTTATCCCGTCAATCCGCTCTTAGGAACGCAGCCCAACCCCTACTCTTTGTTGAACAACATCGACAAAGGGCGCACTGATCGTTTCTTAGGCAATATCTATGTGGAGGCCAGACCGATTGACGGTTTGACCCTACGCGTGAATGCCGGCTTGGACAGAGCGAACATCAGCCGCAAGACTTACGAGCCAAAGAGCACCTTGTATGGTCGCAACTTGCAGGGAAATGCCGACATCTACACCCGAGACAACAACCAATATCTGTTGGAGGCAACAGCCACATACGCCAAAACCTTTAAGGATATACACAAGGTTAACTTGCTGGCCGGCACGTCATACGAGCAATTTAATGTGGAGAGTGTGAACTCGGGCAACAACAATTTCTTGCTTGATGGTTTCGGTTATAACAACTTAAATGCCGGAACGGGCACAAAAAGAGTGGGCTCAGGCTTCTCGAAAAACAAGATGGAGTCGTATTTCTTCCGCGTGAACTACATCCTTAAAGACCGTTATTATCTCACGGGAACGCTTCGTGCAGATGGTGCTTCTGTGTTTGCCAAGAACCACAAATGGGGCTATTTCCCATCAGCTGCCCTTGGATGGACCTTCTCCGAAGAACCCTTTATGAAATCTCTTGCATCGTGGTTGACGATGGGTAAGCTGCGCCTCAGCTGGGGACAGACGGGTAACTCGGACATTGGTGCGAATGCTTTTGCAAGCTATTATGCCCAACCCGCCTACAACCGCGGCGATGGAACGAAGCTCATTGGCGTGTTCCAAGGTAAATTAGAGAACCCCAACCTGAAGTGGGAGACGACCACTGAATGGAACCTTGGTATGGACTTTGGCTTCCTTGACAATCGAATTTTGGCCAGCGTAGAGTTCTATCATCGTGTGATTTCCGATTTGCTCAACTACAAACCGCTCAACTTTTACCACGACATTTCGCAGGTGATGGCCAATATTGGGAAGACACAGAGCACGGGATTGGAACTCACCCTCAACACAACGAACGTCAGCACGCGCGATTTCAAGTGGACAACCAACCTCACTTTCACCACATATAAAGACCGTTGGAAAGAGCGTACACCCGATTGGAAGCCCGCAGTATATGAAAAAGCCGACGATCCCATACGTCCTATTTATGCACGTCGCGCCGATCATATCTTGCAAATTGGTGAAGCTGCGCCGGCAGCACAGCCCGATTTGCGCCCCGGAGAGTTGGTGATTAAAGACCTCAATGGCTACAAACGCGACAGCAACGGGCAGCCCATGGTCGACGAGAACGGCCGCTTCATCCTGACAGGAGCACCCGATGGCAAGATTGATGATGCCGACACGGAGCTGATTGGCTCACAAGATCCGGGCTGGATGGCAGGTATGGTCAACACGCTTACTTATAAAGACTTCGACTTTAGCTTCCAACTCAATGGCATGTTCGACCGCCGAATGGAAGATCCTACCGAGATGACCTACGGCTTAGGCGGCGGCGATGTGGCACGTTATGGCTACAATGCACTGAGCATTATTAAGAAACGCTGGACCTGGGACAACCCTTCGACCAAATACCCTTGCTCGTTTAACGGTTGGAACAACACCTACACGCACGGCGATTGGTATTATCAAAAGGCATGGTTTGTACGCCTGTCAAACATCACATTGGGCTGGAGCATGCCCAAAGCATGGCTGACGAAAACAAAGTACATCTCGCGTGTACACCTTTCTTTGAGTGCCAGCAACCTCTTTTGCATGACACCTTATAAAGGATTGGATCCCGAAACCGACTATTACACGGCGGCCTATCCCAACGCACGCACCTATAGTCTTGGGGTGAATATCACATTTTAAACCACTTTAAAGTATTCCAAATATGAAAAGAACGAAAATAATATATGCGTTGTTGCTGGCTTGTGCGTCGATAACGCTGCCGGGTTGCTCGGACTTAACGCCCGTAGACTACTCGGAAATCAACCCCTCTAACTTTCCAAAGACCGAGAGCGACATCCAATCGCTGGTGCTTTCGTGCTACTTTCCGTTGCGCGGCAGCTGGTGGGATGGCATCTTCTCGACCTCAGAGCGCGGCGTCATGTTCTTGAACGATGCCACAACGGGCATTCTAACAGGCACTTTTGGCGAACAAAAGATGTGCTCGCAACTGAACTATTTCCCCGAATCGACGGGCATTACATGGTTCTATTACACCCGAAGCAAGGCCTATGCCGAGGGCTATTCGCAGAAAATCAGCCGTTGTACCTTGGTGCTTGATGCCATTGCCAACAGTACTTTGGACAACACTACCAAGCAACGCTACGAAGCTGAGGTGCGTTGTGCGCGGGCTTTCCTCTCGTATATTCTCTACGACATGTATGGTCCGTTGGTCGTAGCACCGTTAGAAGTGCTGAAAAATCCGTTAGAAGAGAAACCGCTTCCACGTCTTTCGCGCGCCGAAATGGCCAAATTCATTGAAGATGACTTGCTTTTTGCCGGCCAACATCTTCCGCTTCCGGCCAACACCGAGTATGGACGCTTTAGCCGTGGCTTAGCCAAGATGTTGCTCATTCGACTCTATTTGCACGAAACGGCCGATTATAACTATCCCGAAGGCTTGACCCATGGCGACAAAACCAATTATGACAAGGTGGTGACGTTGACGCGTGAGCTGAAAGATCCGCAATATGGTTACGCCTTGCAGAGCGATTATAATGCGATGTTTGCACGCGGAGGACAGGGCAAAGACAACAAGGAAATCATCTTTGCGCTACCATGTTCGTATGAAGGTCCGTCGCTCAACCAATGGCACATGATGGTGTTGCCCACCGATTATGCCGGCCATGGCATGGGCTCGGGTTGGGGAACGGTCACCAGTACGTGGTATTTCTACGACTCATTTGAGTCTGGCGACGTGCGTAGACAAGGCCTTCTCACCTCCTATACAACCTCTGGTGGAGCCACTGTCGACCGCAATACACCATCATCACCATTGGCTGCAGGGCCAATTCCTCTGAAGATAGGCTATGATCCCGGCGTGAAAGGCTCGGGAGGCTACACCGATATTGACATAGTGCTCTTCCGTTATGCCGACGTTTACCTCTCTTTGGCCGAAGGACTCTGCCAAAAGCAGGGCGCAACAACTGCCGATTTGCACGAAGCCATCGACAATGTGAACGTCGTTCGCAACCGTGCCGGGCTGCCAAGTCTAAGCTATGCCAACTACACGCAGGCCGAAGATGTGCTCAATGCCATCTTGAAAGAGCGCTGGCATGAGTTCTGGTGTGAGAATGGGCAGTATCGTTCGGACATGATTCGCTATCATCGTCTCGTGCCATTGGTGCGCGCCATCAACCAATCTCCCTACGCAGCCGATTACAAAGAGCTCTATCCGCTGCCCTTAGAGGTGATTACCGATGGCAAAGGACAGGTGAAACAGAACCCCGGTTACTAATCCCTGGCCACATCCATCACATGCCGTTGCGACGGAAAGGACGCAAAAATATTTTGAAAGGCTTGCCGAACACTCGGCAAACTTCAAAAAAAGAATTTGCAACTTGCCGACGCTTCGGCAAACGATAAAAAAAGAATTTGGGACTTGCCCAACGCTGGGCAAACGTCAAAAAAATATTTTAAGACTTGCCGACAATCGGGCAAACGACAAAAAAAGATTTTGAGACTTGCCCAAAGCTGGGCAAACATCAAAAAAATATTTTGAGACTTGCCCAAAGCTGGGCAAACATCAAAAAAAGAATTTGAGACTTGCCCAACGCTGGGCAAACGTCAAAAAAATATTTTAAGACTTGCCCAAAGCTGGGCAAAGGCCAAAAAAAGATTTTGAGATTTGCCCAACCTTGGGCAAGGACATAAAAAAGATTTTAAGCGAAATTCGTTCGAAAGGGCGGATGGAACAACATTAATTTTAAACATAACAAGATGAATAAATTGCTGAACATAGCGCTCTTGCTGCTCGCACTCTCGTGGGTTTCGTGCAGCAGTAGCGGGAATGACGACCCCAATCCTACGCCCAATGGCGGCGATGGGAGCCAAAACTTGCAGACGGTGAAATATACTTCGACGAAAGAAGATTTCTTCAATCCCGAGCGAGGCATGTACACCATGGTTGAAAGCAACCTGACAACGCCACTCTCGGCTGCACGCCTCAACACGGCAAAAAGTGCAAAAGAGTCGCTCGTGCAGATTGTTTACTACCTAAAGGACCGCCGCAATCAGGCACTCTCGACAGCCGATTTAAACAAAATCACCACCGATTTGGCTACCGTTCGCCAAGCAGGTTTGAAGGCTATTCTGCGCTTTGCCTACTCTTCGGCAGCCACAGAGCCCGACGCTCCGCTCAACATCATCGAGCAACATTTAAACAATTTGAAGCCCGTGCTCGTGCAAAACAAGGACGTAATCGCCTGCGTGCAAGCCGGCTTCATTGGTGCTTGGGGCGAATGGTATTACTCTACCAACGGTTTAAACAACACCGCGGCGCGCAATGCCGTGCTGCAAAAGTGGTTGGAAGTGTTGCCAAAGGACCGTTGTGTGCAAGTGCGTACGCCGGCTTATAAGCAAACTTTCACGGGCATTGCTGCGCCACTCAACGCCACAACAGCCTATAAAGGCACGTCACAAGCACGCATCGCCCAGCACAACGATGCGTTTATGGCCGACGAAACCAACATGGGAACCTATGTTGATGTGGCCAAGGACAAGGCGTTTGTGGCCGAAGAAGCGCTCTATACGCCTTTAGGTGGCGAGACAGCACGCCCCAATTCGAGCACACCTCCCAGCAGAGGCTCGGTCGCTTTGCAAGAGTTGAAGACGCTGCATTGGTCGTTCTTGCACGATGGTTACGACCCTGTGGTGCTGAAACAATGGGAACGTGACGGTGTGATGGACGAAATTCGCACCCAGTTGGGCTACCGTTTGGTGCTCATGCGTGGCCAATATTCCACGCAACATGCCCCAGGAAGTGAGCTCATGGCCAAGCTTTCTATCTATAACATCGGCTTTGCTGCGATGTATAATCCCCGCAAAGTGCAGCTCATTTTGCGCTCCACTTCGGGCGATGTTTACGTGGCAACGCTGCCCGATGACCCACGCACTTGGAAGCCACGCCAAGCAACTACGCTCACCGCTAAAGTAGCTTTGCCCGGCAATCTCCCTGCCGGCGACTATCAGTTGCTGCTCTTCTTGCCCGATGCCGAGCCTTCCTTGGCGGCGCGTGCCGACTATGCTGTGCGCTTAGCCAATAAAAATATGTGGGAAACCACCACGGGCTACAACAATCTTGGTGTGAAGATTAAGGTCGATGCAGCGGCAAAATTGCCACAAAGCACGTCGAACATCCAATTCATCAAACAATAGTTATGGAGACAACAACCCAGTCCTCGCAACCGCAACGCTTGCTTTCGCTCGACATTTTGCGCGGCGCCGACTTGGCTATGTTGGTGCTCATACAGCCCATTTTGTTCAGGGCGCTCAAGACAGCACACCCGGCTGAGGGCACCATTGGGCATTTCATCATGGGGCAACTGAGCCATTTGCCGTGGGAAGGATTTTGCTTTTGGGACATCATCATGCCCTTGTTCATGTTCATGTCGGGCATCACCATCCCCTTTGCCATGTCGCGTTACAAGCGTGGGGCACGCATCGACGGACAATTCTATTGGCGCATCATCAAGCGTTTTGTGGTGCTTTGGGTGTTAGGCATGGTGGTGCAAGGCAACTTGTTGGCCTTCGATTTGCGCCAACTGCACCTCTTTTCCAACACCTTGCAGAGCATTGCCGTGGGCTATGTTGCGGTGGCTTTCCTCTTTGTATTTTGCTCGTTGCGCACGCAAATCGTGGCTGTGAGCCTCTCGTTCATAGCCTATATCGCCATTTTTGCCCTTTGGGGCCACTTCGATTTCACCATCGATGCCAACATTTGCGAGGCCATCGACCGCGCAGTGTTAGGGCGTTTCCGCGACGGTGTGCAATGGCAAGGCGACACATGGCACTGGGATCCCACCTATCATTACACGTGGATCATGAGTTCTTTGAACTTCATTGTCACCGTTTACCTCGGCACTTTGGCGGGCTATCTGCTCAAAAGCACGCGCACAGCCATGCAGAAATTCCGCTGGCTCATGTGGGGTGGCGTAGCAATGATTGCTGTTTCGCTGCTCATGCACCCCTGGATTCCCATCATCAAGCACATCTGGTCGAGCTCTATGACGCTCTTTGCGGGTGGCATCTGCTTTGTGTTGATGGGCCTCTTCTACTATATCATCGACGTGAAAGGCTGCCGTCGTGGCTGGATGTGGCTGCGCTATTACGGCATGAATTCGCTCGCTGCCTATTTCATTGGCGACTACATGAACTTCAAATCCATCACCGACTCGCTCTTCTTTGGCTTTCATCAATGGATGGGCGACTACTATGCCGTGTTGCAAGTCACGATGCACGGCATCTGGGTGTTGCTCATTTTGAAACTCATGTTCCGCTTAAACCTTTATATTAAAGCTTAAAACCCATTGATTATGTTTAAAAAATTATCAACTATCATGCTGGCAACTGCCCTGTTGGGGCTTACAAGTTGCAGCAGCGACGACGACAAGTTTGTGTCCAATGACAAAACAGGTCCGAAGCCAGGTATCGACCTGATGGTCGTTCCCGACAACTATAAATATGGCGATAAAGTGAGCATCACCGGCCTGCTCACCGACGATCGCAACCTCGAACACTACGAGCTTCTGCTGCTCAACAGTAAGGGTGACACCTTAGCCACAAAGTATCAGATGTTGCTCGGCAAGCAATTCAACATGGATGACTTCATTCAAATTCCGCTGCCGAAGAATGCATCGACCGACGATTTGCGGTTGGTGGCGAAGTTAGACAACACACGCAACGGCGAAGCGGTTGAGACATTCGACTTGCCGGCCGTAGCAACTCCCTCGTTTGAGACGCTCAATTTGGTGCTCGGCAATGGCAGTATTGTGGAGCTTACCAAGCAAGGCGATGTCTTCACCATGCCCACCGAGCAGGTGTTTCCCGCCAAAGTAAAGGGTATTATCTCGACCACCACGAGCAAAAACGGCATCTACTGGGGCACGAAGCATGGCGAAATTGCCACCATGACCAACGATTCGATCACGATTGGCGGCGATGTCGAGTCATCGTTCACCGTCACTTTCAATCCCAAAACCTTTGAGCTTAGCTTCAGCGAGCGCCACGTTTGGAAACCCTTACCTGCCGCCGATTGCTACTATCTGTTGGGCACCATCTCGGGACACTGGCAAGATGGCGAGATTAAGACCGAGAAAAACAAGATGCGCATGAAGGGCTTCGAAAGTCAAAACGACAGCTACTACACCTGGACAGCACCCGAAGGCGACGACCCCAACGTGGGGATGTGGGGACAAACGGCCGCAGGTGTGTTCCGCATGAAGCGCGGTGCCCAGCAAGGTTACATCCTTTGGGACGGCCAACACATTGTGCAATCGGCCACCGATGATGCGACAAAGAGCTTCCCTCTCACAGCAGGTGGCGCCTTTACCATCAAGACCAACTTCACAGCGGGCACGTGTACGAGCGTCGAAGTGACGGGAAGTGGCAAGTCGTTGCTCTTCACCAACAACAAAGTGGTGGTCAATGGCAATGCTGTTACGCCAACTATCGGCTTCTGTGGCCAGCAGTTGCATTTGAAAGCAGGCACGGCCTATATCTATGAAGGCACGATGACGCTGCAAAAGGGACAGAAGATTTCGTCGGATTTCGACCTCTCTTCCTACACATGCAACCCCGATTTGTTCACCGGAGGCGGCAACGCTACCTGGACATTGAAGGCCAACACGGGCACCTACTATGTGCGTATGGATGTGTTCAGCGGCGCGTTCTATGCGTGTCCTGTTGCGGGTTATCCCGATGTGCTCTATATGGATGGTTGGAGTTGGGCACCCACTCAAAACTCTACGGCTGTGGTATGGTCCGACGACAACGTGCTGCCCGTGGTGCATACCACCGGCCAACGCTATGAAGCCACCTTCTATAACTTTGGTTGGGGCGGCGATGTGGCCTTCTATGTGGTGCATCCTTCCACCGGACACAAATATCGTTTGCCCAACGCTTTCTTCCCAGCCAGCTTGCGTAAAGACGCCGATGGATTCCACATTCCATCCGGAGCGGGCTACTATAAGGTGGTCATCGATTTGAAAGACGGCATCCATGTGGCTGCCGACGGCACGGTGACGGCCAAGGGAGATAACCATTTCGCGA
Organism: Segatella oulorum F0390; assembly: GCF_000224615.1. NCBI lineage: Bacteria > Pseudomonadati > Bacteroidota > Bacteroidia > Bacteroidales > Prevotellaceae > Segatella > Segatella oulorum. Next base: position 11,147 of record NZ_JH114217.1, on the reverse strand, counting down.
TGGACTTTGTGGCGCAATAGCCCCACATGCACAGCAAACGCTCTTTCTCATGTATAAAGGTGTTCCGGCAAGTCAGAACAGTTGTTGCAGCGTTGCAATAGCTGTTCGGGCGCGCCCGAACACGTTTTTCATGGCGCAACAACGCTTCGGGTGTTCCCAAACATGTTTTGCAAGGATGTAAAAGGGCTTCGGGCGCGCCCGAACACATTTTGCATCGCGCATCAGCTCTTCGGGAACGCCCGAACGCTGTTTTCACTTTCGATGGCGCTTTTGGGCGAACTTCTCCCCCGCGCCACATCCGTTTCACGCCCTCCATGGGGGCATTACACATTCAATTTATGTATTTACGTTCTTATTTCCTATTCTTTTTAGGGCTTTTCTGCACCGCGTTGCAGGCACAACACCACAGCGACATTCCCGTGTTGGCGGGCGAATCGTGGTGGGGAGGCGCCACCGCTTTAGGCACATCCATGCCATTCACGTCGCTTTCGCCCTTCGACCTCTCGTGCCGAAATGACAACAACCAGGTGTCGGGCATGCTCATTTCCAACCGTGGGCGCACCATCTGGAGCGATAGCCCATTCAAATTCTCGGTCGACGGGCAAGGCATTCACATCGATTCGCGCTACGAAAAGGTGGGCATCAAGCAGCAAGGCACGACCCTGCGCGACGCTTATCGGGCACTCATGCAACAGCATTTCCCTGCCGAAGGAGCACTGCCCGACACCCTGTTTTTCTCACATCCACAATACAACACGTGGATAGAGCTGATGTACAACCAAAACCAACACGACATTTTGACCTATGCCCGCCACTTGCTCGACAATGGTTTGCCCCCCGGCATCTTGATGATCGACGATAATTGGCAGCGTTATTATGGCAATTTCGATTTCAAATGCGAACGCTTTCCCAACCCTCGCGCCATGGTTGACAGCCTACATCGGCAGGGCTTCAAGGTGATGTTGTGGATCAGTCCGTTTGTCACGGCCGACAGTCCCGAATATCGTGCGCTGGCCAAACAAGGGCTGTTGCTGCGCGATGCCACAGGAAATCCGGCCATCATTCCTTGGTGGAACGGGCAAAGTGCCTGCTTCGACCTCACCAATCCGGCCGCTCTCGACTATTTGGAGCACACGTTGCGCGGCATGATGCACGATTATGCCATCGACGGTTTCAAGTTTGATGGCGGCGACAACATCTACTATGACCGTGCCGACTTGCGCCCTTATCGCAAAGATGCGCGCTCGGTTGACCAAACGAAAGGCTGGGCCGAATTGGGATGCCGCTTCGCTTTCAACGAATATCGCGCGTGCTGGCAGATGGGCAACCGTCCGTTGGTGCAACGATTGGGCGACAAAGACTATTCGTGGAAGGCGGTGCAGCAGCTCGTTCCCGACATGATTGCCGCGGGCTTGCTGGGCTATGGCTATGCATGTCCCGACATGATTGGCGGCGGTTCGTTTGCTTCGTTCCTCGATATTGACGCCGACAAGTTCGACCAAGCACTCATTGTGCGCTCGGCTCAGGTGCATGCGCTCATGCCGATGATGCAATTCTCGGTGGCACCCTGGCGCATTCTCAGTGCCGAGAACATGAAGATTATCCGGGCCATGGCGCAACTGCACGTGCAAAAATCGCCCTACATCCTGGCCTGCGCCCGCGAAACGGCACGCACCGGCGAACCCATCGTGCGCAGTTTGGAATATGAATTTCCCCATCAGGGTTATGAAAAGGTGCACGACCAATTCATGTTGGGCAGCCGTTTGATGGTGGCTCCGATGACAACGCCGGGCACTTCGCGCACCATTCTGCTGCCTCCCGGCCGCTGGCGCGACGATCAAGGGCGCGTGTTCCGTGGGCGTCGCACCATTCAACAGCAGGTGCCGCTCTGGCGTCTGCCTTATTTTGAGCGCCTCTGAATGCCGCAAAAATCTATTTTTGGCGGATAGCAATTCTCCGAAATGCGGTTCTATTGCTGCAAATAGAGCAGTCACGGTGACAACACCGCAAAACAAACATGTGCCGAACAGCCTTCAAAAGCTGTTCGGCACATGTTGTTTTTTGAGGAAATCGGGCGATGAAACGCTATACAACAGACATCAAATGCCGCCCAATTTTATGTAATCCCTCAACAATGCGTTGGCGTTGTGCCGGACGTGGTTTCTTAAGGCCGTTGGCATAGTGGCTCAACAGGCGTGCATTCACACCCGAAGCACGAGAAATGGCGGCAAGACTGGCATATTGTTCGCACGACCGAATCAATGCGGCCGTGTCAAGATGGTATTCAAATTCATACGCTCCCTTTGCCAACCACTCGGGCACAGCATCGCCATCAGCCAGCAATCCTTCAACATGAAACTGGAGTGTTTCGGGAATGGCCTTCATCAATTCCTGATAGGTCTTTGCCGTCAGCGCGATGGCTCCAGGCACATTGTCGCTCAAGGTTGCCCCAAAATTGTGACCGCACCACTGAATTTCAACTCGTATTTTTTCCATTTCCATCCTATTTTAAACCATTTATCTTTGCCATGCAAGCAGCATGTCATCTCCATCCCGCTTGTTTCCATATACTATTTAAAAGAAACTGACTCAGAACTTCACTTTGCTGCCCCCGAACCGTAACTTTCCCGGGTCGCGTGGGATGCTTAAATTGCCGATGATCGCCTTTGGTTGCAAAGAGCACCCATCCATCGGCTTCTAACAGTTTAATCACCTCTTTGACTTTGTACCGTCTCATCCCATAGCACACTTTAACACCTTGCAAAGATATTAAAAAGAATACTATTTAGCAAGTTCCGCCCTAAAAAACAGTATTATGATGGATACTTTTCCGTGTTCCACAGCCCCTCGCGACGCCTGTTCGCCCTTTTTACGCCCGTCTGCCTATTTCTTGGCATTAAAAAGTGGACTGGATTGCGGGATAATCTCAATGAGATTATAGGGAAAAACGGTAGAGATTGCCGCACAATACCGCCGCTTTTACAGATGCACTCAAAAGAGGGTGACCATGAAGGGACGGTGCATGTGGCTGGAAAGGGTGCTGCAAGAGGTGACGCTTCATAACACCTTTTAAGATAGGCAAACCACCATTCAAACAAAAGACAGATTGTGCGGCGTTAAACCCTCTTAGACATTTACATCCTTTAAGGCTTGCAATTTCACAAACTGCATGCCTAAAAAGATTATAAAATAACTGTATAATCATTCATTTTACAATCAAAATAAAATAAAAACGCATTATTTTGCTATAAAATGAAAAATTTAATGCAAAATGTTTGCGAATAAATTATATATCTATTAACTTTGCAGCCGAATAGTATTGATGTTTTTTAAGTTTATATTGCTGAACGTAATCGTCGTACAACGATCATCGTTTTATTTTTAATCTAAAGAGGGAAGTTTATGAAAAAGAGACTTTTGATGTTTCTCGCAGGGCTATTTCTGAGCATAGGAATGGCCGTAGCGCAAACGCAAGTGAAAGGAACTGTGGTTTCAAGTGAAGACGGAGAGCCTGTAGTTGGGGCCTCTGTAATGGTCTCAGGAACGAAAACGGGTAGCATTACCGACGCAGATGGTAAGTTTGCTTTAAGCGCACCCGAAGGCACAAAATTGGTGGTTTCCTATTTAGGCATGCACCCCAAGACGGTGACCGTGCCCCGTTCGGGCGAGTTGAAAATTAAGTTAGACCCCGACAACAAGGTGCTTGATGAAGTAGTTGTCACGGCAATGGGCATCACGCGCGAGAAGAAAGCTCTCGGTTATGCCTCACAAGTGCTCAACGCAAAGGACTTGAATACGGCCGGAACCTCGTCGTTGGCCAATGCTATGCAGGGCAAACTTACGGGTGTTGACATTCGCACTTCCTCGGGAGCACCCGGTGCTTCGGCACAAATTGTTATTCGCGGCGCACGTTCTTTCGATGGCAACAACACACCGTTGTATGTGGTTGACGGCATGCCTATCGCTTCAAGGCCCGACTTTGACACGGAAAAGTCAGTGACAGGTTCTGACTATGCCAGCCGAACCATTGACCTCAACCCTGACGATATTGAATCGATCAACGTGCTGAAAGGGCAAGCAGCCTCGGCACTTTATGGTATTCGCGCTTCAAACGGTGTCATCTTGATTACCACAAAGCGCGGCAGCAAAGAGTCGACCAAGCCTGTTATCACCTTTACAACCGACTTGAGTGCACAGACCTTGAGCCGCAAGTTTGAACGACAAGATGTGTATGCGCAGGGCACAACACTCTCAAAATATAATCCAAATGCTTCGATGACGTGGGGACCGAAGATTGCCGACCTGCCGAATGACGCTACTTATGGCGGCAATAAAAACAACGCTTATACCAACGGCGACCTCACTTCGCATGCGGGTATGTACTACAACCCGAAGTATGCTGCCGCAGGTTTGAGTGGTTGGACTACGCCACAGACCTATGACAACGTGGGCGATTTCTTCAAAACGGGCTTCACGCAGAACTCAACGTTCAACATTTCGCAACGCAAAAACGACGTGAGCTATTCGTTCAGTCTCAGCGATACCTATCAGAAAGGCATCATTCCTTCAACGGGTATGACCCGCACGGGGGCACACGGTGCCGTTGACTGGAAGGTGAACGAGCAGTGGAAGACCGGCTTTTCGGCCAACTACAGCTCGGTAAAGATTACCTCTGCGCCGGGTGCCAACAGCGGTATTGTGAACGTGGTGTACTCGGCTCCGTCGGAATATAACCTCAAAGGCACGCCCTATCACAAGCCCGGCGACCCCACTGCGCAGGTGCTTTTCCGTGCGACCAGCTTCAACAATCCCTATTGGTGGGCTGCAAACGATGAATATTCGCAACACACCAACCGTTTGTTTGGCAATGCCTACGCCGAATTTACTCCGAAACTGAACTGGAGTGACCGCTATCATCTCGTCTTTCGCGAGCAGGTGGGCATGGATATGTATACCACCAACAACGCTACTATTGCCGAGATTGGATCGGCCTACAACAAGAAAGGTGAGGTGGAGAACACCGGTGTGCAGGAGAATATCTTCAACAACCTGATCACAGCCAACTTTACTGCCAAGTGGGGTGCCGATAGAGAATGGGACTTTGGCTTTGTGCTCGGTAACGAGTTCAACCACGAATATCGCCGCAAATGGGATTATGACGGTTCGGGATTGGCTTTCTACGGTCAGCCTACGATTGGCAACACGTCGTCGATGGATGTGCACAAAGAGTATCATCAGCAAGAACGCACGGTGGGAACCTTCGGTCAGTTGTCGCTCTCTTGGAAAGACATGCTTTATCTAACCGTGACGGGTCGCAACGACAAAGTGTCGTCTATGCCCCGCGGTCACCGCTCGTTCTTCTATCCTTCCGTGTCATTGGGCTGGATTTTCACCGAGCTTCCGGCATTGAAAGAAAACAAGACACTCTCGTATGGAAAGCTCCGTCTGTCTTACGCACAGGTGGGACAAGCCGGGCATTTCTACAACAATTATATGTATGTGCCCGTGTATGGCAGCGGCATGTATATCTACACCCCCATCAGTTATCCCCTCGGTGGTGCGCGCGGCTATGCGCCCTACTTCGTGAAGTTTGATGAAAAGCTCAAGCCTCAGAACACTTCTAACTGGGAAGCAGGATTGGATTTGGGTTTGTTTAAGAACCTTGTGAAGTTGGAATACACGCTGAGCTATCAGGATGTGAAAGACCAAATCTTCGATGTTCCCACAGCAGGCACGACGGGCTATCAGTCACTTCGCACCAATGCTGGACAGATGGTGACGTGGTCGCACGAGTTATCGCTGAATGCTACTGTGCTCAATCATCAGGACTATGGTGTGGACTTGGGTGTGAATTTCACCAAGGTAAGGAACAAGGTGAAGAAACTTGCGCCCGGCGTAGAGAGCATTATGCTTGGCGGTTTCGTTACGCCACAGATACGAGCACAGGCAGGTTACACCTATCCCAACATCTATGGTAAGGCATTTAAGCGCACCGCCGACGGCCAGTTGCTGCTCGATGCCAACGGGTTGCCCCAGTCAACGGCAGCCAATGTGAACTTGGGTGAGTGTGCACCCGACTTCAATATGGGTTTCAATCTCCACGCACACTATAAAAACCTATCGCTCTCGGCCACCATGGATTGGCAGAAAGGCGGTTGCATGTACAACGGAACCCTCTTGACGATGAACTATTTCGGCGCTACGAAAGAGTCGCTCCCCTATCACGAAGGGACGATGGTGGCCGAAGGAATCAACGAAGCTACGGGGGCAAAGAACACGGTAGTGGTGAGCAAGCAAGCCTATTATCAGGCCTATAACGACGTGACCGAAGCCGGCATCTTCGACACCAGCTTCCTCAAGTTGCGCGATGTGACGCTGAGCTATCAGTTCCCCAAACTGGCCGGCATCAACCTTTCGGTCTACGGTTTTGCACGCAACATTTTGCTATGGGCAAAGATGCCCAACCTCGATCCCGAGAGTTCGCAAGGCAATAACAACATGGGTGGCTACTTTGAGCGCTTCTCAGTGCCCAACACTTCCAGCTTCGGTGGCGGCTTCAAAGTCACTTTCTAAGCGTCGACAAACATTTGATAAACGAAAAAAGTATTGATTATGAAAATGAAATATATATTCGGAGCTGCGCTGACGGCAATGCTTTTCACGGCTTGTTCGGAAGACACGATGGATCGCATCAACGCCGACGAGGCGCATCCGGGCCAAAATATCAACGCAAAACTGCAACTCACCGAAACCGAGGTGTCAACGGTCTTCTCTACCCTTTGCGGTGCCTATGAATGGTATGTCAGCTCGTATACCGAACAACTCTTCGGCACAGGCAACAACCAAATGCGCATGATTGAGAAACGTAATATTGCCGAAGTGGCCGGAAGTTCAACGTTTGGCAACGAATGGGACAACACCTATCTCAACCTCAACAACCTGAGATTGATGCGCGGGAAGTGTCAACCCGGTGGCGTGAATGCCGGAAACTACAACCTGTTGGGCATGGCACAAACGCTCGAAGCCATCAACTGGGCCACGCTGACCGACCTTCATGGCGACATTCCCTACAAAGAATGTTTCGTGACTTCGGCGCCTAAGATTGACAAACAAAAGGAGGTCTACAGCCGTGTGTTTGAATTGCTCGACAGCGCACAGATTAATTTTGCACGCGGAACCGATGACAACAGCTCCAACGATGTCATCTATGCCGGCAAACAGGCGAAGTGGGCGGCATTGGTTCACGCGCTGAAAGCACGCTATCTGCTGCGCACCTATGGCGTGAACCGCACCACAGCCCAGTTGCAAAAGGTGGTCGACGAGGCACAGGCTGCCCTCAACGCCGGCTTCGCAGGCTGTGAATTGGCCGTGTTCAACGGTCAGACGGCCGACAACTCGTGGTATGCTTATGCCCAAAGCCGCAAGTACACAGGTTGCTCTTCGACGGTTGAAAATTTGCTTACGGCACGCAACGACCCCCGTGAACCCATCTATAACTTCAACAGCTTTGGCAAAAACGTTGTGGCCAATCCCGGAGATGATGCCATGGCAGCGCAGACGGAGGTGGTCAACTGGCCGGCCTATTTGGAGAACGGTGCCGCAACCTTGCATGTGTTGAGCCTTTCAGAGCTCTATTTTGTGCAGGCCGAAGCACAGGCACGTTTAGGACAAAATGCACAGACAGCGTTCGAAGCGGGCGTGAAAGCGTCTATAAAAGATTTCTATGCGGCTGGCGGAAGCGTGATTGAAGCCAACGTGACCGACGCGCAGATTACCACCTACGTTGCCTCGTTGAGCACGCGTTACACGGCCAATCCGCTGAACGAAATCCTCATTCAAAAGTATATTGCCCAAACGCGTGATGAACAGTTGGAGACTTATAACGACATGCGCCGTTGCCGTTACATTGACGGTAGCTATCCCGTTGCCATGACCAATCCCAACAACACGCTGGGGGGTGCCAACCGTTGGCCACTCTGTTTGCCTTACGGTGAGAGCGATGTCACCTCCAACCCCAACGTAGCAGCCGCTTTCGGCAGTGGAAACGAAGGAGGTATGTATATCTTCACCAAGAAAGTTTGGTGGGCAGGCGGCGAATAGGCGAGGCATCGATGACACTGCTATAAAGGCAGAAAAAGTAACAATAAACTTCATCCATACGTGGATATTTTAGTTTCTATTTCTCTTTAGGGTTGGCTTTTGCCAGCCCTTTTTGCTGGCTTTGTTCCCATTTGCATTTTTAAACGCTCGTTTTTAAGAAAAACACTTCGACGGGACTCCCCGAACACTTGTTTTTAAGAAAAATGCTTCGGCGGGACCCCCCGAACGCTTGTTTTTAAGAAAAATACTTCAGCGGGACTCCCCGAACGCTTGTTTTTAAGAAAAATGTTTCGGCGGGACTCCCCGAACACTTGTTTTTAAGAAAAATGCTTCAGCGGGACTCCCCGAACACTTGTTTTTAAGAAAAATGTCCTTCAAAAGAGTTGGACGATGAGAAAAAACGGCTTCCAAGGGGTAGCGGTCTGCTTTTGAAAAATGACAATGCGATAAACGATGGCCCATTCAATCCCAATCGTTCGTTAGAGCCTATACGAACGGGGCATGCTATGCCCACAACAGCACCAACAATGGCAGTGCATTTTGCAAGGCTTTACGCAGTTTTTCGTAGGCAATGCCCATTTGGGTTTCCACGGTGTGGCGCGAAATGCCGAGCGATTCCGCAATTTCTGCCTGCGACCTGTGATGGAGTTTGCTCATGACGAATATCTCGCGGCAACGCGGAGGCAGCTGGTTGATGGCCGCTTCTATGCGACGTTGAAGGTGGTTTTCGTCTTGAAAATCGGTGAAAGCCTGCGACAGCGCCGCTTCATAGAGTTGCAGCTCTTGTCGGTCGCTGAGGTTTTCGACAGGCGTTGGAAGGCGCGTGCGCAACCGTTGACGCAACACCGACAAACAAGCATGCTTCAAGGCTGTGAAGAGATAGCCCACTTCGGTTTTGGATTCATCTAACAAGTGGCGCCGCTCATAGATTTTAAGAAACACATCTTGCACCACATCTTCGGCCTCTTCGGCATCTCTCAGATAAAATGCGGCAAAATTTCGGGCGCGCGTGTACCACACACTATAAAACGAATCGAAGTCAAACATGGTGGGATGGCAGCTTATCTTTTTCGGGGTTTCATGGCTACAAATTTACATAAAAACCCCGAATTAAGCAGCCGTTCGGCAGAAATTGCCACCCACATGTCGACAAGTTGCCCCATCGTCGTTGGCAACTTGGTTTGAACAATGGGCCACCCTGCTACAACATCATCAGTGCTTCGTTATTCGCCCCCCCCCGTTTTCAGCATACGCTAACAAGATGGGCCGTCTGCGGTAAAACAGCCGGATAAAGGCAAAAACAATGTTTCTCAGAGGTGGAAAACACATAGAGAAATACTGGAAATGGCTAATCCCAATCTTGGGAACAGCTAAAAATGCAGAAAAAAGTCATACCTTTGTAATGTCAAAATTTGAAAGAGAATGAAACTTTGGTTAAGAACTCTGCTATGGATAGTGATTTCGTTCATCTTTGCTCAAATGGCTTACTGTAAGTGGAATGAGAAGATGCAACCATATTCATCAAAACAAAATAGAACAATGAAAAGAGTCTTTTTATGCTCATCTTTCGCTGATGTAGCTGAAATTCTATCAAAAACTGCTTCCTCACCATTAAGAGGAAACACCGTAGCATTTATACCCACGGCGAGTATCCACGAAGAATATACCCAATATGTAGAAGACGGAAAGAATGCACTCCGTGCACTTGGCCTCCGCATAAAGGAAGTAGAAATTACCCAATACGATAAAGATAAAATTGCAAAAATATTGAGTGATTGTGACTGTATCTACGTCTCGGGCGGAAACACATTCTTCCTTATGCAGGAATTAAAAAAGACCGGAACAGATCAGTTGATTAAAGAGCAAGTGGAAAGGGGCAAACTTTATATTGGAGAATCTGCTGGTGCCATGATTCTCGCACCTAATATAGAATATGCAAAGAGAATGGATAATCACCTTGCGCTAACTCCAAACTTCAATGATTTTACAGGACTGGGCATCATCGATTTTTATCCTGTCGTACATTTCAACAGCTTCCCCTTTGAAGAGGCTACGCAAAACATCATCAAAGAATATAGCAACCTGCCATTAAAACCCATTTCAAATCAACAAGCCATCCTCATAACAGGAGAGGACGTGGCAATATTAGGTAAGAATGAGTAAACGGTATACAACTAAAAAAGCGTTCACTTGATTACTCAAATGAACGCTTCGGTTTAAAAAAAGGCAACTACCTCTCTCCCGCATTGCCCTATTTGACACGGTGTACCATCGGTGTATGGACGATACGGTGACAGCAATTTTCCATATTGCACAAAATGAACAACTAAAAAAGCGTTCACTTGATTGCTCAAATGAACGCTTCGTTAAGAAAAAAGGCGGCTACCTCTCTCCCGCATTGCCCTATTTGACACGGTGTACCATCGGCGTATGGACAGCATGGTGGCAGCGATTTTCAAGACCTCTCAAAACGAAAAAGACCTCAGAGATTTCTCTCCAAGGTCTTCGTTAAGAAAAAAGGCGGCTACCTACTCTCCCGCATTGCCCTATTTGAAACGGTGTACCATCGGTGTATGGACGATACGGTGACAGCAATTTTCCATATTGCACAAAATAACAACTAAAAAAGCGTTCACTTGATTGCTCAAATGAACGCTTCGTTAAGAAAAAAGGCGGCTACCTACTCTCCCGCATTGCCCTATTGAACACGGTGTACCATGGTGTATGGACGGTACGGTGACAGCAATTTTCCATATTGCACAAAATAACAACTAAAAAAGCGTTCACTTGATTGCTCAAATGAACGCTTTGATTGAAAAAAGGCGGCTACCTACTCTCCCGCATTGCATTGCAGTACCATCGGCGCAAGTGGGCTTAACTTCTCTGTTCGGAATGGGAAGAGGTGGAACCCCACCGCAATAACCACCTGATAAAGGGGTTGACATGATTTTCACAAGCTGTAAACTGTGGTGTAAACTCTTCTGTGTTCTTTCCTTTTTTTTCTTGAACAACTCAAAGTAGAAGCGAGGGAAGAGAAGAAAGTTTCG
>NZ_JH114216.1:635753-642111 GCF_000224615.1 Segatella oulorum F0390 | reverse complement strand
CATTAGATGTCTGCTGAGAATACCATGGGCATTAGTTCTTACTTTCGTCAAGGTTATTCCCCTGTAATGGGCAGGTTGGATACGCGTTACTCACCCGTGCGCCGGTCGACGCCTGAGAGAGCAAGCTCTCTCATCGTTTCCCCTCGACTTGCATGTGTTAAGCCTGTAGCTAGCGTTCATCCTGAGCCAGGATCAAACTCTCCATTGTAAAATATCTATTTTCTGCCCACTAAACCGAAACATTAAAAATAAGCCCGGAATAGAAAGGCATGAGTCTATCTGATTCAGAACAACATCCTTCGCTTTATTGAAGTCTTCACCTGTACGTCTCAAAGAATACCATCTTCTGACGGTTCGTTCTTTTTACCCAAGCACTCATCTCGAAAACAAGACAAGCACTCGCTTCTTGTACTACTTCTCTGTCTATGAAAATCTTGTCAAAGATCGCTCTCTTTATTCCTCACACCCGTTTCAACAGGCGCAGAAAACGCTACTTGAGAACCTTTGTCCTCAAAAGCGAGTGCAAAGGTAATGCAAATCTAAACAAACACCAAAACTTTTTTGAAGAAAATTCAAAAATAAAACATATTTTTCGATTTATACAACAAAATAGGCAAAACTCTACACCTTAATATATAATACATCATAGAATTTCAAAAGGCAAATGAGCTTCAGATTGTTCCACCACCCCCCTTAAATCTTTCGACAAAAGCTACAATCTTCTGAAAAACTTGATGCTTTTTCGTTAGATATTGTGGATTAAGTGGGCTCATCTTTGGGAGAATTGCATTCAGGTCTGTCCCATTATCACTGGCGAACTCATGCTTCAGAGACGTTTGGATATTTCAAATTAGGGTTGCTATTCGCGTCCTTAGCAACGTTTACGAATAATTGGTTAGGATAAATAAAATATCCTTTGCTTTTGATGGCATCATCTTTTATTGCCGGCGTGATGGCACTATCGGGAAAATGCGCATAGTCTATGCTCTCATCTCCTGCTTCCATAAAGTTGGAAAAGTTTTCACTGATGAAGCGATAGAATAGCGTACCCAAGACAAATTGCTTAAAATCCCAACCATCTACAGCGCCGCGCACCTCGTTGGCAATCTTCCAAATGGCAGCGCGCAGTGCTTCTCTTTGCATGATGCTTGTCATTATTACTTTCGGTTTTTATTTTTAATTGACCTCGCAAATTTACGATTTTATCATGTGTAAAACGAAGGAAAAAATAGCTTTAACATGTATAGGTACTACTTTTTAGAAATTATCGTTGCTACTTATCCAAGATTGAAGCACATAAGAAGTCGCTATGGGAGACCGTCAAAAACAAAAATGATGACGCCCACGCTGTGGCACCATCATTTCTTTTTCTTCCGTAATTTAAAACAGTATCACTGCTTTTAGCAAATCTCCTCACTCCTTTAAAACGGAAACAGCAACGGCAACACAAAGGTCATCACGATGCCGATGATGAGTTGCAGGGGCAATCCCACACGCACATAATCCATAAAGGTGTAGTTTCCGGCTTTCATCACCAAGGCATTGGGCGGCGTAGAGAACGGAGAAGCGAAACACATGCTGGCACCTAACGTCACTGCAAAAAGGAATGCATAGGGACTAACACCCACTTGCTGGGCTGCAACCAAAGCAATGGGAGCCATAAGCACGGCCGTTGCGGTGTTGCTGATGAACATCGTGAGCAGCGAAGTGGTGAAATAAATGCCTGCCAGCAGGGCATAAGGGCCGAAAGCACCTAAACTATTGACCAGCGTTTCAGAGACCATTTGCGACACACCCGTTTTCTCTAAAGCCGTAGACATGGGCATCATCGCACCAATAAGCACCACACTTTCCCAGTTAATCGTTTTATAGGCCGCATCGACGCTGCGGAAACAACCCGTCAAAATCACAAAGAGCGAGGCCATCAGCACTGCCGTCACGGGTGCAATGGGGATGAAATCGAAGACCATTGTGAGCACCATCAGCAACATGATGATGGCGGCAACGGGCGACTTATAATCAAAAATCACCTTAGCAGCCTTCATGTCTGGGCGCCCAAGTGCCACCCAGTTTTCATTCTCTTGATTCATTTGAATAATAGCATCCCACTTACCTTGCACCAACAAGATGTCGCCATTGTGCAAGCGGTGGGCGCCCAAATCTTCCGTAATGCGCTCTTCATCACGACGGATGCCCAGGATGTTGAGTGCATAATCTTCACGCAAACGCGAGTCTTTGATGCGCGTACCAATGAGACGAGAGGTGGGGAGTATCACAATTTCAGAGATGCCGATGTCGTAGAAATCGAGGTGGGAGCTACGCAAATTCTGCAGCCGATAGTCGGCAGCTAATCGCTGCATACCCGATTGATCACCATAGAAAAACAAAATATCGCCATGACTAATCACACTGTCTGCCCAGGCCATGTGTTGGTCTATGACCTTGCCAAACGCACGCTTCCGTTCGCTTCGTATCTCAAGCAGCGTCAAACCATAACGACGTTGCAAATCGAGTTCTTTCACACGCATGCCATTCAGTTCACGTGCTTCTTTGCCCACATGATATTTATAAATCTTCTCTGTCAGATGATATTGCTTGGCCAAAGCCGAAAGTGATTGCCCCTTGCGTCGTTTTTTACCGTCAGCCTCTTTAATAAGCCACAGACTCAAGGGTAACAACACCAGCACACCGATAACAATCACAATTACACCTGTAGGGAAAAACGAGAAAAAGCCCAACGGTTTGAAACCTGCTCGTTGCAGCGTCTCACTGATAACAAGGTTGGGAGGCGTACCAATAAGTGTGAGCATTCCGCCCAAACTCCCGGCAAAAGCCACAGGCATGAGCAAACGAGAGGCACGGATGTTCGACGTCGCAGCCATGCTCATAATGATGGGCATCATAATGGCTACGGTGCCGGTGTTGCTCACAAATGCACCAATCACAGCTGTTGCCAACATCACCAATACGAAAGCACGCGTCTCATTGCCACCCGAAAGGCGTGCAATGCTGTTGCCAACCGACTGTGCAAGTCCTGTTTGCAAGATGGCGCCTCCCACAATAAAAAGTCCCACCATCATCAATACTATCGGTGAGGAGAAACCGCTTAGCGCCTCTTGTGTCGTTAAAACGCCCGAAGCAGTGAGCACCATGAGTGCCATCATTGCAACAATATCGCTGCGTATGCGACCCCAAATGAAAAACACAATGGTTATCAGTAGCGTGATAATCGTCAGTACCATGAAAATAAATAAATGCAGTTAGTCCTGTGAATCAATAATGTTGCAAAGATAATAAAATCGGGCGAGTTGACCAAATGGATGGTATGCCCCGCAACAGAACGAGGCTATTCGTTCAAAACACCATCGGGATGCCACAGCGATTGCTGCAAATCCACACAGCCATTGGCCTTAAACGTCACTCCTTCGCGGCGCAACAGTGCGCCCTGTTCGTTCCACATGGGTGCCAATCGCCCCGAACTATTGACCACACGATGGCAAGGTGCTTGTGCTTCTCCAATCTTTTTAAGCACTAATCCCACTTGCCGTGCATGTTGCGGATGACCAATGAGGCGTGCGATGTGCCCATAGGTGAGTACCCAACCTGGCGGAATGGCACACACCACTTGCTGCACCTCGGCCTGAAAACGTTCGTCAATCGCAACAGATTTCATTTTTTTGACGGGAGTTTTTTGATGACATGACACGGATTTCCTACAGCAATCGAGTCGGCGGGGATATCTTTTGTCACCACCGATCCTGCGCCAATGGTGCATCGATGGCCAATGGTCACTCCGGGAAGAATCGTCACATTGCCCCCTATCCAAACGTCATCGCCTATCGTAATGGGCTTAGCCCACTCCACTCCCAAACGTCTTTCTTCAGGATCAATGGGGTGACACGCCGTAAAGAGGCTCACATTGGGGCCGAGAAACACATGGTTGCCAATGGTCACCCGCGCCTCATCGAGGATTGTAAGATTGAAATTGGAAAAGAAATGGTCGCCTACATGAATGTTACAACCAAAATCACAATGAAAGGGTGAGTTCACAACAGGCTGCACACCGCAATGCCCCAGAATGCGTTTGATGCAGGTTTCGCGCGCTTCTAACTGCGAGGGCTTGAGCTGATTGTAGGCCCAAACGGCATCTTTGGTCTTAAAAAGCATTGATAATATTTCAGGATCAAGCGCATGATAAGGCTCACCACGCAACATCTTTTCCCATTCTTCATTCATCATCCTTTTACTATAAAAATTAATATTCCTCTGTGTGCGCAAGCCTCAGCTGATGCACCTCTCATTAACCACCGAAAACAAAAGGGACATCCATAAAGCCAACGGGGACATAATCCGAACATCACGCACCACATCTTCTCTTTGTTCTTGCCACAAAGATACGTATTTTTTTGCTGCAATAAGCCAACCTGCACCTTTTTCCATAACCATTTCGTGCCACATATTACATACAGCACTGGCACGATAAGTGCTTGTTTCATCCATAATTAGCGTAAAACTGCATAAAAAACAGAGGAGTAATCGTCACAATCACCCCCTATCTGTAGAGACACTGACGAGGTCCATCGCTACATGAAGCAGCGAATAGAATGAAAAAGCATGCAGATTGATTGGAAAATGAATAGCAATTCCGTTGTAAACTCAATGTATTTGTCCGGTAAACTCAATGTGTTTATCCGGTAAGCTCAATGTGTTTACCACCTAATATGCACCATTTTACACTGGCTACCACAAGAGCGCAGCTTCCAAAAGAATGAATGATGGAAGGATAAAAGGTTCATTCGATAACATCTATCACAAGTCTATAGCTTCCAAAAATCATGATTGCAAAGAATAAGAAGTTTCATCTGACTGTGTATATCATAAGACTGTAGCTTCCAAAAATCATGATTGTAAAAAACAAGAGGTTTCATTTGACTGTTTATATCACGAGACAACAGCTTCCAAAAATCATGATTGCAAAGAATAAGAGGTTTTATCTGACTGTGTATATCACGAGACTGTAGCTTCCAAAAATCATGATTGTAAAAAATAAGAGGTTTCATTTGGCTGTGTATATCACGAGACTGTAGCTTCCAGAAATCATGATTGTAAAGAATAAGAGGCTTCGTCTGACTGTGTATATCACGAGACTGTAGCTTCCAGAAATCATGATTACAAAGAATAAGAAGTTTCATCTGACTGTATATATCACGAGACTGTAGCTTCCAAAAATCATGAATTTTAAGAGTAAAATACCTTCTCCTACGGCACTCTCCAGCTTTTTTTGTTGACACAAGCAGTAAACCTCAGTATAGCCCTTCCAGCATACAGAAACATTCTTGTCAACAACGCTTTTCCGAAAAACATAATGAAATATTTGTGATTTCAAATAAATTCTCTTACCTTTGCAGCGCTTTTCGAACATATTCTATACGAAATTCTTTTGGAGAGATGGTAGAGTGGTCGATTACAACGGTCTTGAAAACCGTCGTGCCGAGAGGCACCGGGGGTTCGAATCCCTCTCTCTCCGCTAATAGGCTTCAAAAGGACTTCACAAGGGTTGTCAATTTAGCCTTCAAAAATTAGCTAATCGTTGTAAAATCAAGGTTTTACAACGATTTTTCTTTGTATATACCTCTATCGCCTGACGGCATAACCCTATGTTTTGACAGTCATTATTCGGTCAAATTCTGCTACATAAACTGCTACACAAAAATTGTAGCAATAAAAAATGTAGCAGTGACGGGATTCTGAATACCATATTGACGGCATTAATTCTTTCTTTTTCAGAGTGTTATATATTAATTTTGCAGCCGAGTGCTACACAAAAGAATGATGCATTATGAGAACAACTTTCAAGGTATCCTTCTACCTACGCTCAAACTATGAGAACAAAGAAGGAAAGTCGCCTGTAATGCTCCGTGTATTCCTTAACGGGGTAGTGTCTAAAAAAGTGTGTAAGCTCACCATAATTCTTATCTTTGCATTAAGTAATAAAAAACAACAAGAATATGGAACTTACACAAGGACAAATTTCGGAAATTATTTCGAATTACACAAGTAGCAGTGAAGGTTTTGTCACACTTCAATCGTTGATTATGAATTCTTTGATGGCCCACGAGCGCGAATTATTCGTCAAAGCGAATAAGAATGAGCAATGCAATGGCTTTCGTCCTCGCCGTTGGTATTGTAAGGGCTATACGTTCGTCTTGCGCATACCACGTAGCCGTAGCGGCAATTTCTATCCCGTACTTTTAGGGATTATTCGTAGCGAATGTGAAGAGCGTGCCGCCTTGGTTTATCAACTTTTATACCAAGGGACTTACCACCGAGCAGATTAGTGAGGTGATAGAGACGGTTT
>NZ_JH114216.1:618946-635286 GCF_000224615.1 Segatella oulorum F0390 | reverse complement strand
GGAGAACAAAGAGCGCAAATCTTTGCAAGGTTACGAACATTTTATTACTTTTGTAAATCGATGGGAAAAGAAATACCCCGTGTTACGCAAATATAAAGCCGAGCGTAATATTGCTTATTTCACCTATATGGACTTCCCTGTAGAAGTACAGAGATGCATTTATACGACAAATTGGATTGAGCGGCTCAACAGAAAGTATAAAAGAACCATTAAGATGAGAGCTGCAATGCCGTCAAGTCAATCGGTTTTATTTCTGTTGGCATCTGTTGCAATGGAAGAAACACAGACTACATATCGAAGGAAAGTCTATCAATGGAGATGTTGGAAAGAGAGTAAATAATTTTGAACAAAATGGAAGATATGGGAAATTATGGTTACACACTTTTTAGGACAATACCCTTAACGGAGAGATGGCAAATTTCGGATCTACGAAAATCTTCGTGGACAAGACTGTATGGAACAATGCCACAAGTCGGCTCAAAGGTCGGACAGCTGAAGCTTTATCCGCCAATGCCGCATTGGACTCTATTTCTGCTACACTGAATAACATCTATCACAAATTTGAGGATGACTCCTCCCTGTCATTGGAGAAAATCCGCTCTTATTTTGTGGGAAAAGACAGGGAGTATACAACTTTTCTCCCTGTATTCGACAGGTTCAACGAAGACATCAGGCAACGTGTTGGACACACCATCAGCAAGGACAGCCTGCAAAAGTACAGCGTTTTAAGAAGGCATTTCGCAGAATTCCTTATCTATAAGTATGGGAAGAAAGATATTGGACTGGCAGAGTTCACGCCATCCGTAGTACAGGATTTTGAGTTATATCTGAGTACGGCGGCTGGGTGTGCCTATAACACATCAGTTAAGAAATTGAAGGCACTGAAAACCGTGACCATCTATGCGCAAAAGCGTGGCTATCTTCTTCACGACCCATTCTTCAATCATCGTTTCCACTTGGAGCCGGTAAACCGTGGCTTCCTTACGGACGAGGAAATCATGAAGATTGCCAACAAAGAACTGGATATCCACCGCTTAGAACTAGTAAGGGACGTTTTCATCTTTTCATGTTTCACAGGTCTGGCATATATTGATGTTTCCAATCTCACACCGGACAATATCGTAACACTTGATGATAAGCAGTGGATTATGACCAAGAGGCAGAAAACAAGTGTGGAGACAAATGTTTTATTGCTTGATATTCCCAAGAGTATCATTGCCAAGTACAGTCATAAGACCTATCGGAACGGCAAACTATTTCCCATCCTAACGAATCAGAAAACCAACGCATATTTAAAAGAAATTGCCGACCTTTGCAGTGTCAAGAAGAATCTGACCTTCCATCTTGCCCGGCATACATTTGCGACCATGTCGCTCAGCAAGGGCGTTCCTATGGAAAGTGTGTCGAAGATGTTGGGACATACCAACATTAAAACGACACAAATTTATGCCCGTATAACCAATAAGAAGATAGAACACGATATGGAACAGTTGGCGGGCAAGTTAGATAAGTTCAATGTTGCTATGGGTATCAACTCAAAATAATGTACAACCCTAAACCAAGAAGATTATGACAACAACAAAGAAAGAGCTTTCTTACTTCCGTTTGAAGTTGGAAGCGTATCTCGGAGAGCATTATCCAGAGAGAGTGAATGAAAATACGTTTGTAACTGCTCGCGCAGACGAAGCATTGACAGCTTACTGCGATGCTGTAGCACAAGGTTTTTCTCACCCAGAGGCGGAGGTAATGGCAAGC
Source organism: Segatella oulorum F0390 (assembly GCF_000224615.1). Taxonomy (NCBI): domain Bacteria; kingdom Pseudomonadati; phylum Bacteroidota; class Bacteroidia; order Bacteroidales; family Prevotellaceae; genus Segatella; species Segatella oulorum. The sequence continues at coordinate 633,531 of NZ_JH114216.1, read as the reverse complement.
GAAGTTCTGTATCAAGGACTGCATTTCTCCAAGTACGACACGCTTGTGTCTGTCTTAGAGGATGAGTTCGAGAAAGAACTTCCTTCTCCTCTTCCTGAAAGACTAGCACCAATGCTTCTGAAGAACAAGGCTGTGCAAAGCGTTTTCAATAAGTATGAACTGACAGACGACTTTGGGGCGAGTCCTGAGTACGATAAACTCTACACCGAACTGACAGGAACAATCGTTCTGCTCATTGAGGTTAATGGTCTGCCAACTGTCGATAGTGAGAACATGACTTGATGTAATACCATCGGAAGCTTTTGTAGTGTCAAGAGCCAAGATAAACGCTCCACCCCACACGTCAAGAGTTTTGCAAACACTTGTCTTTGTGTAGTCTGCGCATCTTGTTATCGCTCTTGAAACTATTAAAAGCCCCGATTATGAATACAATCATCATGAATCAAGACGTGCACACACCTGCCTTCATCAAGGCAGACGCATCGTATAAAACCGAGAGGAACAGGCAGCCGCCGACTTCTCCCAAGCAAGTCCGCCGCTTCGGTTGGACACGCTTCATCGAACTCACCGTTCTGCTTTCCATCGTTATCGGTGCCATTTGGCTTATCTCTAAGATGGTAACGCCGCAAGTCGTAACTGCCGTTTCTGTCATTGCAGTTTTTCTGATACTACGCTTTATAGTCAGGGTAATTCTAAAAGTGACAATTACGCTGCTGAGTATTCTCTTCTGGCTGGCGATTCTCTGTGCCATCCTGCTATGCGTGCTTTGAGAAGCACAGCTCTGTAAAACCTTTCATGCTATTTCATCAGGTGGTTATCTCGCATTTTGAGGTAGCCACCTTTTTTCGTTTTCCATACTGGCGTTGCACTTTCGCTTCTCACGTCCATCTATTCCACCTTGATGTGCCATAAGTCGGTGCTGATTTCTTTTTATTCGCAAAGGTAGTAAGGGGCTACGGCTTGCACAAGGTCTGTGCCTTTGGTTTGCAGGAAAATCTCCACGCCTACGGGTTGTATTTTCCGACAAAACCTTGTGTAAGCCTGCCCCGCTACCTCTATTTTGCTACAAAAAGGAATCAGCATACTCCGATCTTTGGACGCATAAAAAAAATGTCGCTATGGATAAGCAAAAAGTAAATACAACATCTTCGATGAACAGAAAAGGATATAGCTCCTCCTCTCATTACCGCATTAACCCTACGGCTGAAAAAAGTGAGCAAGTGTTGGCAATTAAGTTTGTACAATGGGACGTTCCCTCTTTGGAGAGCCTTTGTAATAGCAAAATATATCTCCTACGTGTGAAACTCAATCGTGGTGAAATGATGAGCCGTGAGGAAAAGAATTGGCTATGTGAAGCAGTGAACTCTAACACCTATTTCCGTACAGCCGTTCCCCTACAAGGCTATCGCTTTGACTTCTTTGATGTACTGAAGAAATACCTTGTCAATCAGTACGGACAATGGACAGAGTATTACGCACCCGACAGAACAAGCCTAAGAGCCTACCTATATGGACGCATCAATCAGATAGTAGAATTGAAAATCGGCGGACGAAGTGAAAGCCAAATCCCTAAACACTAAGCGACTATGAAAGGAACAGAACATTTTACGAGAGCAATAGCCGAGTATCTCAATCAGCGTGCAGCGACAGACCCTTTGTTTACTCCCAACTTGATGAAGCCTAACAAGAGCATCGAGGAGTGTGTAACTTACATCTTGAACCAAGTGCAGGCGAGTGGGTGTAATGGCTTTGAGGACGATGAAATCTATTCAATGGCAGTCCACTACTATGACGAGGACGAAATCGAAGTGGGGAAAGCAACCACGTGCAGAGTGGCAGTAAATCATCTTGTAGAACTCACAGAGGAGGAGAAAGCCGAAGCAAGGCAAGAAGCCATCAAGCAGTACCAACGTGAGGAACTCGCCAAGATACAGAGCCGTAACGCAAGACCACAAAAGAAAGAAACGGCAGAGGTTGCACAACCTTCATTGTTTGACTTCTAAAAAGCAAAGACTATGGAACGATACGATTTAAGCGAAGCACGCATCTATGTAGGCACTTACGCCAAGTACAACGAAGGCTCACTAAGAGGTAAGTGGATAGACCTTTCAGAGTGTTACGACCAAGACGAGTTTATGGAAGTATGCCACGAACTCCACCAAGACGAGGAAGAACCCGAATTGATGTTCCAAGATTGGGAGAACATACCCGAAGAACTCATTGACGAGGGGCATTTGGATAGCAACTTCTTTGAACTGAGGGACGAGTTGGAGAATTTGGACGGTATGAATGTGAGTGCCTTTTGGATATGGGTAGAGAATACCGGCAAGGATTTAACCGAGTCCGTCTATTACCTAATGAGACAATTCAATTCCGCTTTTGTAGGCAGATATGTGAACAAAGAAGAGTTTGCAAGGGAAATAGTAAGTATGGAACACGAACTATCCGAGTTTGCAGAACGATATTTCGATTATGACAAGTATGCGGACGAACTCTTTGACGAGGGGTATTGGTTTGAGAGTGGATATGTATTCCGTGACGAGTAAAACAAGGAGGACAGAAAATGAAACCAAGAAATAAATTTCAGAAGCAAGTGGCGGAGTTGGCTATCCAACTCCCCACCATTACCGACAAGCAAAGTCAGTGGGCATACACGCACCTTTTTGAACATATTGCCAAGCGCAACATGAAAGGCGAACACACTTGTTTGGAGTGTGGACACCAATGGACGGACACACGGCATAAAGGCAAGACCACCATTTGCCCCCATTGCGGAACGAAACTCACCATACATACAGAACGGCAGAGGGTATTTAAGGATATTGCATACTATTGCGTACTCACCACCTTCAAAGGCTACCAAGTGATACGTTACTTCTATATGGAGGTGTACCGCAAGCAAGGACAACCGATAAGACGATTTTGTTCTGAGGTGGTTGAGCGTTGGATGGCACCCAACGGCAAAAGCGCAGTATTGGCACGACTTCGCCCGATGAGTTGTTGGTATGATACGTGGCAGTTTGGAAGTAAGTTGGAAATCCGTCCCGACAAACTATTGTACGACATACTCCCACACGGCATTTACCCACGTTATGGAGTGATGAAAGACATTAGGCGCAACGGATTTAAGGGAGCGTTCCACGACCTTACCCCCTTTGAGTTGTTCCATTCCATTCTTACGGACAACAAGGCGGAAACCTTATTGAAGTCTGGACAAATCTCCCTACTTCGCCACTTTATTAGGGACAGATATGCCAAGATTGACAAGTATTGGGCATCTATCCGTATCTGTTTGCGTAACGGCTACCAAGTGGAGGACGGCAATTTGTGGTGCGATATGATTGATACACTTGCAACACTCGACAAGGACACACGTAGTCCAAAGTATGTTTGCCCCAACGACCTAAGAGCAGCGCACGACCATTACCAAGCCAAGCGCAGAGCAATGAAAGAACGTGAGAATATTATCAAGAAGCGCAAGGAAGCGATGGAAGCCGAACAAGCATACAAGCAACTCAAAGCAAAATTCTTTGGCATAGAGTTTACTGACGGCATTATCCGCATCCACATTTTGGAGAGTGTGCAGGAGCATTTAGAGGAAGGCACGGCAATGCACCATTGCGTATATGACGCACACTATTACAGCAAACCGCAGTCGCTTATCTTCTCTGCCACAAAGGACGGAGAGCGCATCGAGACCATCGAGGTATCATTGGAAACGATGAAAGTGGTGCAAAGTCGTGGAGTGTGCAACAAGAACACCGAGTACCACGAGCAGATACTCGCCTTGATGCAGAAGAATATGAGAATGATAGCGCAGAGAGCAACCGCATAACAATCCATTAAACAAAGGAATATGAAAGTACAAGTAGAAGGCATTATTCGCAGTTGGGCAGATGAAATCCCCAATATCATCGTGAGAGTTATCAACGCCATAAGCATAGCCGAGAACAAGGAGGAGTTGCAGACCGCACTTCTCCAAATCTCCCAAGAAACGGAATTTGACAAGTTCTTTGCCTATGGTTACGGAGCGCACCATTTTTGGCTCACTCATCGCAGGTTATCGAATGGCGAGCCAATGGAACACAGATTACTCATTGCTGAATTTTGAAAATATGGAAAGGAAAGTTTACAGAGTACGCACCCTATACGTTTTTGAAGGAGTATTTGAGGTATCAGCCACAGACCGAGAGGAAGCCGAGCGCAAAATCCTTGAAGATTGTGGGATGGTGATGGGCAGATGAGTACACAGCACCCTGCCCGATGAACAAATCAATTGGGCTTTTGATACCCACCCCGAAGAACGGATAATTGAAACAACCGAAAAGCCCTAACACAATGAGCCACGCAACCTCAAAATTGCGTGGCTTCTTTTCTTTTTCTTTGAACGAGCAGGCGACCAAAGAAAAGAAGCAAAAGAAAGTCGCAGGATTATAGATGTTTTCTATAATGTATAGACTTGTTCCCATGGATAATCAGAATTTGAAAAGTGACCATAACGAGATGTAGGTAAAAATGAAAACTGTCTTAATCCTAAACGCTCTATTATAGCTTCTGGTCTAAAGTCAAATCTCTCATTTATTAGCTGAGTCAGCATTTTATGATTATCTCTTTTCTCAGTTACAACTTGCAACATAATTGGCCTTTCTTCACCAAAAGCGTACGCTACTGAAATTGTACATTCATTTGCAAATCCGTTAGCAACAATGTTTTTGGCAACAAAACGTGCCATATATGCAGCTGTTCGATCCATCTTAGTTGGGTCTTTGCCAGAAAAGGCTCCTCCGCCATGAGGAGCTATTCCTCCATAAGTATCGACTATGATTTTTCGTCCAGTTAGTCCGGTATCATTCAAAAAGCCACCTTGTAGAAAATTTGAGTTTTGATTTATATTAAATTCTGTTTCAGATGGGTCAATAAATTTACTCAAAACATTGTCCACAATATCATTTTCCATAAAACATTTATCGACTTTACCCTTATGTTGAATATTAACTGATAATTTTTCTAGCCTATTATCATTTACTATTATTTGAATTTTTCCATCAGGTAATAGATAGTCGGAATTAAGTCTATACTTATCAATTTCTTTTGCTATTAAACTTGATAAATATACACCATAAGGTAAATAGTTATATTTATTATTGACGGCATATCCATACATAATACCTTGGTCACCAGCACCATCTTTAATGAGGCCCATTTTAAGTTGACTTGATTGGCATCTTAATAAATTTTGAACGGAAAGGAATTCTTCATATCCAATAGAGTGATACAGATCATTTACAATTTTCACTACATCTAATTCTAAATCTTCAATTCCGTCAATCTCTCCACCTACAACAACATTATGACCAGTACCAAGGCATTCTATTGCAGTGTGAGCATATTTGTTTAATTTAAGGCATTCATCTAATAACGCATCGCTTATTTGATCACAAATCTTATCAGGATGGCCTTGCAAGACGTTTTCTACAGTATATTTCATTATGATATGTTGTAATTTCTTTTTATTTCTGCCCAATCATTTGTCAATTTTTCGTTCATCTCCTTATACTTTAAGTTACTGATTGATGATTTATTATAGGCTAAAGCTGATTCATACTCAAGAACCATATAGAATGCCTGCTGAAGTGTTTCCTTTTTGGATAACTTTTTTGAAAAAATAGATTTAAATCTTTCAAATAGTGAGCGTAGTTTAAAATAAAAGCTAACATGATATGCTAAGTCCATTAAAAAGAAGAATGAAAGAAAAAGTTGTAATATAGGTATTGTCACATCTAAATTCTTGATTCCATAATATGTAAAGAAAATAAGAATCAATGCGATTATTACGTTTTTAAAAAATTTTCTTGATAGTGTAGCCTTAACTAGGCTAAAAGTGAAAAAACAATTTTCAAAACAGTTTACTAACATTTTATATGTTCCAACTTTAATGGAATCATTATCATAGTAATTAGTAACTGGCTGATCTAAAAACTTAGTTCCTAAAGAATTATCAATAAACCCTTTTCTTCTACTGCTTGCAGTCATTGGCTGCATTAAAATCTCTACAATTATATAAAGCAGTGCGTATCCTATTATAGATATATAATTGATTATTGATAATATGTTTATACATCTTACAACAAACTCATTATTTTGTTTTTGTAATAGTACTGTTAAAAAAGGACATAGAAGAAGACTCCATAAAAATCCATTTTCAACAAATCTCCATTTTTCTAAGCATTTGTAACTAATTTCATAGGGTAATATTCTTTCCATGAGGTTTTCTTGCAAAGGTATAGTTTTTTTATGAAAAAGTGTCCATTTTCCCTTCTTTTTCAACTTCAATCTTAAAGATTGAAAAATAGGAAATATTCTACTTGTCTCCGCTTAACTAGCCCTTTCAAGACTTTACCTCTGTATTTGCAAAAGGTCAGAAGTTCTTTGTAGATATTTCTATCTCCAGCTTCAATCTTTCGTAGCAGCTGACTTTTTGGATGTTTTCCATAACCTAAAATTCGTCCTACACCAACATTATATGACAGCACGGCAAGTAGCAAAGCATCTTTTCCGTACTTCTTGAATATCTCAAAGCATTTCCAAAGGTCTGCCCGAAGTAGGGAGTCCGCTTGCCATTCTGACATATTGGAAGAAAATTGTTCACCGGGCAATAGTCGATGCCCATATCCGACATACGGATAATTCTTCCAGCTGTGCAGTCCCTCAAAGTATTTTATAACGACTACCGCACGCTCAAAAGGTGGCAAGTCTGCCAGCCGCACCCTGCGCTGGGCAAGGGTCAGCTGACAGAACAGGCAGAATACACAAAGTAAAATGAAAGCATTTATCGTTCGCATCAATAATGTTCTTAGTGGTGAGAAGATGCAGGCTTGTCCTTGCCCTCTTCCCACTCGTTGTTAAAACTAAAGGTCAGCTGCTGAACCCTGCCGAAGTTATCCTCCACATATACATCAATCTTCTGGCGGTCGGCTGACAACGAAGTGTAGTACAAGCGGAACACATCTTTTGTAAGCAGATAGCGGTCGTTAGGCTTGAAGACAGTACCGTTATCATTTCTTAGCAAGCCTTTGCCGTCAGACTGGAAATAACGTATCGTATAGCGAGTGTCGGCAAACTCTCCTCCTGGTTTGAGCGTGCAGCGTATCTCAGCCGTCTGCCCCCTTATGATGTCCTTCTGAACCGGCATTGTCTCCACCGTAAACGGATAAGACTGCTGAACATCCAAATCCCTATCACAAGCAGATAGGTAAAACACGGCAAGGGTCAGTACACCCATTACCCAAATCGTATTCAATATCTTTTTCATCTTTTCTTCTACTTAAAAGTTAAACCTTAATCCTGCAGAAACAGCCGGACGAAAACGATGTACGTCAGAGCCGAAGAGCAACCGTCCCTGTGCCTTTACAAGAAAGAGAACCCTGTCCGTGAGGAACACTTCCACCGAGCCATGCAGGACACCTCCATAGACAAAGCGGGAATGGTCGAGCAGTGTCGCCCCATCGGGCAGCAACTTCTTGTCCTCATTTAGCTGCTCATAACCACTCAAGGCGGATATGCCACCATAGAGAAACACGTTCTTACCATTGTCGGAGAGAACAGGGTGCATATAGCCCACCTGCAAGAGAGCATCCTTGAGTTTTACGTTATAACTTCTGTACGGCATATTCTGCTGTTCATACTCTGCCATAACAAAGGTATAATTCTCACGCCCCAGATATCGGGTGAGTGATGCTCCCATGCCGAAATTGTCAGCAGCAAGGAACTTTTCTCCCTTGATAAGTGGAAAACTCCCTACGACCTCTATTCCCCTTTGCTTGGGTATCAGTCGCTGTGCCTGCGATGGCAAGCTAAAAGCCATTGCCACCGCTGCACAAACCGATAAAATGATTTTCTTCTTCATAATGTCTACCATTTCAGTTTGAGGTTATCAATCTTCTTTGCCAGCTGCAGGTCTTCTGCCATTACATAGAAGGTCAGTGTACGCCCACCATTTCTCTCATAGAGCGTCACTTCAAGCTGCTTGTCTTCTGCAAGAGAAAACTGCTCGAGCGCAAACACAGTGTATTCACTACCCATACCACGCACCTGCATCACCTGATGATAGGCACGAAGCGGCTGCAACACCTGCTCTTGTATGGCGGTGCGCTTCGCCATCTTCTTATCTACAACCTTAAAGGTGATAAAATCCACCGAGTACGGCATGTTTGTACCGTTTTCCATACGAGTGTGGAAATAAAGCAAACCATTATGGGCATACAAGCCACGGAGCAGGAACTTCATACCGAACTGCTGTGCACCGATGTGCTTAATGCAGCGCTTGTCATTCTGATAATCCCATATTGAGAGATGTTTATCATCTTCAAAGAAAACCATACTATGTGCTTTTTATGATTTTTATAGCTTTAAATATCATCATATTCGTTTTTTATGTATATCTTTGCATCATCGGCAATATTACCATTCATTAATATATGGAAGAGAAAATCGCTTGTTTTGAGTATCTTGTAGACCAATTAAGACTTAGGAATAATGGTAGTTTAGATGGGTTTACAACTTTGAAACTAATAAAACTTCTATTCTTAGTTGTAGGTGTTTCTTCAAACGAAGATAAAGAAGGGCTTACAAGGATTTTTAATAGATTTTCTGCTATGCCTTATGGACCTGTTGAAAGTGATATTTATACTGCAATCCAAACAAACAAGCTTAATAAATATTACATAGATTCATCTTCGTGCACTATAAAAGAAGACCATAACATAAATCTTCAAGGAAAAGATAGACAAGAAATTAATGATGCTATAGAGCAATTGCTGATAAAGAACCCTAAAATATTACAATCTCAGCCTTTTGAATTAGTAGATATTACCCATAAATGGAGTTGTTGGAGAACATGCTATAATGTTGCCTTGTCTAATAACAAACATAGCATAGATATGCCTGCAAGAATGATTCAAAAAAGTGTCAAATATTACCAATAAATATGGGTTTGCACATCGAAGAATGTATTGATAAATACAGAGGGCTTTTTTCACAAGAGGACAACTCCAATGGTTCATCTGAAAAACATAGCCCAGAAGAAGAGGAAGTTTTTACCAAAGAAAAGTATGAAGAATTTGAACGTATATTCTTTGTAGAAATGAATAACGCTCTATTTGTTGGTGAGTATTTAGAAGATGATTACACAAAAAAGATAGAGAGGTTTGAAAATATCTTGTTAAACAATGATAGCAAGTTTTCCCCTTGCATTAGAGATGCCCTAAAAGGATTACGAAGGGTTATTTTTAGAATTCAGACAGACAATAGGAAATTACAGGTGAATCTTATAAGAAATAATTCTGCTGCAGCAGGTTTGTCGAAAGGTTTTCCATATTATAACGCTTGGCATACCATATCTCTCGAATTACTTTATATTGATCATACTTTAATCAATAAGAGAGGGTATCGAGAGACACTTATCCAATTGTATTATGAAATTGAAGAAACAACTAAGGGACTTGATAATGAAGACTTACGGGAAGTTTATCAGAAACTGAAAAGTAAGTGCTCTTTCTTGTTAGGAAAGACATTTGTCTTTGATAATAAAGAAAAATACTATTACTCTGTCGATTTCGAAAAAAAGAAAGTGAATGAGATAATAAAAGGTGACACATTCAATAAAGAATTCTCTTCCCTTTTTGCACAGATGTACCCATGTAGATATGAGAAGGAGCTAATTTGTAAATATCAAAAAGAATTCTCTGAAAAGAACTTTTCTTCAACAGGTTTTATTGTTTTAGCATATTATTATGATACATCAGAGAGAAAGTCAGTACAGAGATTAAGAAACTTATTAGAAGACTTTCATGAATATGAAGTATCAATGAAGAACAAGGGCTTATCTAAGTTCGATTCCGAAGCCATTCAAAGTATAAAAAGTTATATCTCAAATTGCCTTTTTTCCTTATCGCTAAAGCAACAGGACTATACTATTGATAACTTGCAGGGAGATATAGCCGAAATAGAAGCTATCCAAGAAGAAACAGGTATTACGAATTATCATCCATATAAAAAAGCACTATCTTTCTTGTATAAACATATAGAAAACCTTAAAGAGGACGAGAGTAAACAACTTCAAAACGGATTGGAGCTATATAACAAACTATACAAAAAATACAAATCTACATACCAAGAGTGTATTCTGCGCCATTTCACTCCCTTTCAGCTCTTAAAATGTGATTGTAAAACCGATGATACCATCTTTTTTGCATCCACATTTTCAAAGCCTATTTCTCCAAGTAAATTAGAAGATGATGAGCGTAAATATAGAGATTTAATGCTGTACTTAGGAATGAAAGAACGCTTAGCAAAGAGAGAAACCGAAATAACGAGCGTTGCTAATAGTATTCGAGATTTTAGACGTCAGTCTTTTGAATACTTAGGTATTTTTATAACAATCATAACTTTTTTGTTCGGTAGTATTCAGTTATTCGGAAACAAAGAAATTACTCCAAAAGCTTCGATTATCAACATTGTCTCTTTAGGAATTGTTTTAGCAATATTCATGGCAATGTTATACATAATATTATATTCCACAAAACGTAAGATTTTTACTTTGTTTATCTTTGTAATAGTAAGTCTTATAGTACTTGTTCTTTATATAAATTGTGCTCAAGTATGATAAACCTTATCGTTCTTGTAACGTTAAAAGAAACTTTCCACTCTGTAATATTATCTTTATTTCTAATACAACATGCTTCTACTATTCATAATGTAGATTGTAATATCTACAAAATATAAATCCCCTTAAAAAGAGTTTATCAAGTGTTCTTTGCCGTCACTGATTAGAGCAGCAATGCGAAAAGGGAGGAAAGACGTGTAGTGTCTTTCCTCCCTTTCACAATCAGCCATAATTGAATAAAACAATTCAACTCCTTTCCTTTTTGGAGTCAGGAGTGAACGCTAGACTTTAACTTCCGTGAATCTCTACTTCTCCAACGCCTTTCTTCTTCTTTTTCTCTTCGCCTTTCCATTCTTCCCACTCAATCGGCGTGTCGGAGAGAGCGCGGGTAGCTACACGACTGCCACCGCCGCGCTCGTAGTGGGTCTCGGGATTGAAGCGCACGCGCACGCCGACAATCTGATTGGCCGACACCTTTTCGGCCGCGTCCACGCCGCCCTTGGCCGACACGGCCGTGAAGTAGAACGAGCCGATGCCGTCGAGCTTCACCGAACGGCCCTGCGACATGTAGTCGGCCATCACCGGGCCGAGCGAGGTGAGCACTGCGGCCACGTCGGCCGGACTGACGGTCGACTCGGCGGCCAGTCGCTTGGCAACCTGCGCCGTTGTCACCGGACTGCCCACCAGTACCGATTGCGGGTACCACTTTTTGTTGATTTTCTTCAACATCTTCTTAAAAAATGCCATACGCAAAAATATTAGTTGTCGGAATGCCGACTCCGAGGGCGTTTTGACAAGTATAGGACTTGTAGTCGACAAGTATAGGACTTGTGCCTCACAAGTATAGGACTTCTTCGCGTCTTCTCCCATACCCGTACCCATTTCCTCCCATTTCTTGTCAAAACTTTTCATTGTCTACCTTCCAACGGGTTAATAAAACTATGAACTAAAAATATATATATTTGTATTTTTATTGTCCTTATGTTGATAAATTTATCTTAAAGAGATTACTCGAACGCCCTCACTGCGAACCCCGAGCTACGGGTGGGATTGGTCACGCCCACATATCCATTGGAGAGATAGAACATGTATGCGCCGGTGTTAGCAAACGGATAGGTACTCGATGACCAATAAAAGCCTTGTTGGCCACGGAGGGCCAGCCAGCCTTCATAAAATTCACCCGCCGCGGGAAGGAAGAAATAGTCGCTCACGTTAGGAAGTGGGTTGGAAGTGAGAGCACGAGTTTTCTTGTTGGGAAAGGGGAAACCGGCGGTCTCCGTCCGCCAATCCCTGTCACTTGAAGTGGGGCTGTTGGGATTCTTGTCTACTGGGAAACCGCTGAAGAAGCGACCGGCAGCATCGTTGCCGGGGAATATACCGGGATTGTCACGAATGATGGCCGCCTTCTTCTTCAACCAGATACCACCTGGCTGAATAACCAAGTGCCCGTCTTTCGCAGCGGGTGTGCCATCTTGCCAATGTGGATCACCCAGCATATTGTACCAGCACATCTCGTTAACATTGGGGGCGATGGAGCAACTATGTGTAGCGGTGTGAGCACCACTGCCAGTGGTGTGATACCAGCGTTGCTGTGGGTCGCTGCTGCTTTGTGGATAATGCGGCCCCTTTGTAGCCCCCGGCTGTCCTTGATTGATGGATGGCCGCTCGTTCTCGTAGCCATGCCAGTAAGGGTTAACGGCATCCCACATATAAAATTCAGGCATAGCGAGGGAGGCAGCCGGCGTGAGGTTGGCCGTGATGTCTCTGATTTCGCCGGGCTTATTGTTCCAGGCCGGCAACTGCTTCACGATGTCCATTGAAACACTCGTACTGGGGTCGTTGATGGTGTAGGTGACGGTGAGGTTGTAAGTGCCGGGGGCAATGACCATGTAGGCACCGTTCATGGCAAGATTCTCCGTGGTGGTGTTCAGCGAGAAGTCGTTCGCACCACCTACATTGAGGGTAATTGTGTTGGAGCCGCCGGTAGGCGTCTTGCCCATGAGCGAGCCGTCGGAGAAATCGTATATGCCGGCAATGGGCTTATCGGCTGTGACAACAATCTTTGTCAACTTGATGTTTGGGCCGAGCTGCGTGTTCATACAGCGGGGCACGAAGCAGAGGTAGCTGGCCTTGTGCTGGAGGGTGAACTCGTAGTCGCCAGCTGCGAGGGCACCGCTATGGGCCGTGGCTGTACCACAGTCGCCCGCTGCACCGAGGTGACTGAAGTCGTTAGGCGAGGCTTGCGTCTGGGTAGCAGCAATCGTCACGCGGTCGGCATTGGTGCTCGTGCCCACATAGCGCACTTCGGGAGTAGTCGTTGCATAATAGCCTTGCGAAAGGTGGAAGTTGGCACGCGAGTGGTCGGCCGGCGTGGCCGATGCGGCGAAGTTGGCCGTCTCGCTCTGATAGAAGCGTCCATCGTCTGCCTTTACCCAAATCCTATCCGTTGCTTCCCAAATCACTTGGGCGGGATTGCCGAGCGTATGTGTTGCTGTCGTGCGGCTCTTTGCCGAGCTGTTCGAATTGGGTTGATGGCCCGTAAAGGTTGCCACATACTTTGTTTCCGATTGCTTCGTTCCGTCTTTCTGCTGCGTGTCTTCGCTGGCGCAGGCGGTCAATAGACCTGCTGCCACAAGCCACATGCTTGACTTTATCAATGTTTTCATCTTCATTTCTTTAATTCTTAATTTATAATCCATAATTAGCCCGCAAGCTCGCAGCTCCCCTCCCAAGGGAGGGGTTGGGGGTGGGCTTTTTAGTTGTTTACTCTTCCCACGCATTATAGCTTGGGTAACTACTCTCTCCTTCTTTGGAAGAGGTGGGGGAGGTTTCTTCATCTTCCCATTCTTCACCCCACCCACTTCTTGGCGTCTCCTCCGCTGCCACCATATCCGATTGTTCCAGCATTGCCGCTGGCTGCCTGCAAGAGATAATCGTTCTCCACCGGATAAATCTTAATCTCGGGCGTTGTGTATGCCCGCTTCTTACTCTCCATTTTCTTCATATTTAACGTGAGTTCGACGAATTATAAGTGTCTATAAATTTGGTGATTAGCGAAATTTGTTGTAACTTTAAAGAACTAATATACAAACAGTTACAAACAAAAATCGCTATGATCACCGAGGACAAAGTTACTGAAATATTTTGTATGGCAGATGACTTCTGCAAGTTTTTTGATGTAATGACAGCAAAATATACACTAAAACCTACAGGAAAAAGGAAATATCATCGAAATTCTACAATGTCAAAGGCAGAAGTTATGCTGATAATAATCCTTTTCCACGATTCTGGTTATCGTTGCTTCAAACATTTCTATCTTGAAAAAGTATGCAAGCAGCTTCGCCATCTGTTTCCAAAAGTTGTTTCTTATAACCGTATAGTAGAATTGGAAAGGGATGTAGTTATACCTTTAACCTTGTTTATCAAGAAGGTCCTGTTGGGCAAATGCACAGGCATAAGCTTCGTTGATAGCACACCACTGCGTGTCCGTAAAAACCAAAGAATACATATTCACAAGGTTTTCAGAGGCATAGCTCAAAGAGGAAAATGCTCTATGGGTTGGTTCTTTGGCTTCAAGTTGCATTTGATTTGCAAAGAGAAAGGAGAACTTCTCAACTTTATGATAACGCCAGGAGATATTGATGACCGTAAGCCTTTGGAGTACAAAGCATTCATAGATTTTATATATGGTAAGCTATTCGGTGACAAGGGCTACATCAGCAAGAACCTCTTTCAAAGGCTTTTCGTTGACGGAATACAGCTTATTACCAAATTGAAAAGTAACATGAAAGGAGCGTTAATGAGTGTTTCAGACAGACTTTTACTCAGAAAAAGAGCCATTATAGAGACGGTGAATGATGAACTAAAGAACATTGCGCAGGTGGAACACTCTATACATAGATGCTTTGACAATTTCATCGTC
>NZ_JH114216.1:573801-618881 GCF_000224615.1 Segatella oulorum F0390 | reverse complement strand
GGTTCTTTGGCTTCAAGTTGCATTTGATTTGCAAAGAGAAAGGAGAACTTCTCAACTTTATGATAACGCCAGGAGATATTGATGACCGTAAGCCTTTGGAGTACAAAGCATTCATAGATTTTATATATGGTAAGCTATTCGGTGACAAGGGCTACATCAGCAAGAACCTCTTTCAAAGGCTTTTCGTTGACGGAATACAGCTTATTACCAAATTGAAAAGTAACATGAAAGGAGCGTTAATGAGTGTTTCAGACAGACTTTTACTCAGAAAAAGAGCCATTATAGAGACGGTGAATGATGAACTAAAGAACATTGCGCAGGTGGAACACTCTATACATAGATGCTTTGACAATTTCATCGTCAACTTATTAGGGGCAATTGCTGCCTATTGCCTGTTTCCAAAAAAGCCGTGCATCAATGTGCAAAGGACCATTGACACACAGCTTGCATTGTTCTGAATTCGTCGAACTCACGTTAATTTATATAGCTATAACTTAGCTACTTGATAACAGTATTCATCATTAAAATTATTAAGCAATGGAATCAAACAGCAATGACAATTACGTGCTGGTCTTGGAAGACCGCACGGAAGTGAAGAATGAGCAGGAAGCGGGTAAATTGTCCGTTGTATCCGGTGTTGACGACAAGGGAAACCTTAAAACAACTGAGGCTGTCGCTGCCAATCAAGCAGCGTTCTTGAAGTTCAACAATAAGGACGGACTTCTCAAAAACTTCATGACCAACTTCCTCAAACAGTTCAATACCCCGACTCGCTTCGGACTGTACAAGGTATTAGCGGACAACGTGGAGCAAGGTGTGGATAACCTGCGTACCATGCTGCAAAACCGCGAGAAGCTCGAAAGCAAGCAGCAGCTGGCAGAGATTGGGGTGTCCTTTGATGATTATCTGCCGCAAAAGAAGAATACCACTGCCATCGACCCCGAGAAAGTGGACTGGAAGATGCTCGATAATCTCGGACTTACCCGTGAGAGATTGGAGCAGAGTGGAGAATTGGAAAAGATGCTTAACTGGCAAAAGAGTAATCTCTTGACGATTGCTGTCCCAATTGGAGACACCACCATCTACACTGAAGCCCGCCTTGCGTTCCGCACGGACGATAACGGCAATATCGGTTTGGCAATTCATCCTTTGAGAAAGGAACCGCAACTCGATTTTCCCTATATGGGCTACAAGTTCTCTCCCGAGGGAAAGGAGGCACTTCTCACTACGGGCAATCTCGGTAAAACCATCGAAGTGACACCCAAGACTGGCGAACCATTCTCTGCATACGTCTCCATCGACCCGCAGACCAACGAAATTATAGCCCTGCGTGCTGACCGTGTGAACATTCCCAAGGAAATCAAGGGTGTACCCTTTCTGACGCTCAGTATAAAGACCTTGTGGAAGGCAAAGCCGTGAAAGTGGAAGGTATGACTGCCAAGAGTGGTAAGACATTCAATGCAACCCTGCAGGTCAATGCCGAGCGAAAGGGTATTGAGTTTATCTTTGGCGACAACAAGAGTTTAAGAGAACGACAGGAACACAAACAAACACAGCAGCAAGGCGTCCCGCATAAGCTCTGCGGCTTGGAGCTGTCAGATAAACAGCGTGAAGCTTTGGATAGCGGTCGTACACTATATCTAAAGAATATGGTGGACAAACAGGGACAACCTTTCAACGCATACGTTCGCATGGACAAGGAACAGAACCGCCCACGTTTTTACAAGTGGAATCCTGACAAGAAGCAGGAAACCGGCAAAGAAAAGGTGATTGCCGTAGCCGAAGAACACAAAACACAGGTAGCTGTCAACAACCACGGCAAGACGAATGAAGCTACCAAGAACGTGAAAGAACCGCTGAAAACGGGACAGACACAGCCTACTGCTGCCCAAAAGCAAAAGCAGGACGAGAACAAACAGAAGAAGTCTCGTGGGCGCAAAATGTAAAACGAGAGAGCCACACAAGCGGCTCTCCGTATTGGAGGGAGGGGGAAATCATTTATTTTTACCGACATAATATTGGCTTTAACGGAACTTCTTACTCCCATTTCTCCCCAAATTCCAAAAGTTATAGTCTTCTCTGTATCCATCATAATATAATCCTTTATGTTAATATAATTCACAAATAGTGTCGAAACACTCAAAGTTAGCTCTATTAAGTTGGGATAAAGAGGAACATTAAAGAGCAGCATTATGCCGAAACAAATGCTAATTAATATTTTGCAAAGTTACAAATAAATATTATAAAAACAAATGAATATATGTATTATTGCCGAGAAACCCTCGGTAGCCAGAGATATTGCCCGCATCGTAGGGGCAAAGAGTAAACAAGAAGGATATATGGAAGGCAGCGGCTACCTCGTCACTTGGGCAATGGGACACCTCATAGCCCTTGCCATGCCCGATACCTACGGTTTTTCTGCCTATAAAGCTGAAGACCTGCCCATTCGTCCCAATCCTTTCCAGATTATCGTCCGCCAAGTACGTAAGGATAAGGACTATATATCCGACCCCACAGCACTCAAGCAACTCAAGGTGATACGCTCCTGCTTTGACAAGGCAGATCGTATCATTGTCGCTACCGATGCAGGGCGTGAAGGTGAGCTCATCTTCCGCTACATCTATCAATATCTTGATTGTAAAAAACCTTTCGAAAGACTTTGGATAAGTTCACTCACCGATAAGGCTATTCGTGAGGGACTTTTCAATCTCAAGGCCGGAAGCCATTATGACAATCTCTACCACTCTGCCAAGGCAAGAAGCGAAGCCGACTGGCTCGTGGGTATCAATGCCAGCCGTGCGCTTTCCATTGCCCGCAGGGGAGGCTATTCCTTGGGACGGGTACAAACTCCAACACTTGCTATGGTCTGCCGTCGGTACATAGAGAACCGTGATTTTTCTTCCATACCCTATTGGAAATTATCTGTTTTTACAGAAAAAGAGGGCGTGTCGCTGGAAGCCATTGGCATTACCGACTATGAGAGTGAAGCATCGGCACAGACTGCTCTCGCCCTGCTTCGCAGTCAGAGCTGGCTTAAAGTAGAATCGGTCGCAAGACAGGTGGGGCATACCGCACCACCATTCTTGTACGACCTTACTGCCTTGCAGAAGGAAGCCAACAGACGCCATGGCTTTTCTGCAGACAAGACCCTCTCGGTAGCCCAGAGCCTCTATGAGAAGAAAATCACGACCTATCCCCGCACAGGCAGTCGATACATCAGTGAGGATGTATTCGAGGAAGTCCCCGTCCTGCTGCGCAAGGTAGGCATGCCACTATCAAATCCACTTAACCGCCATTCTGTGGACAATACCAAGGTTACCGACCACCACGCCATTATCCCAACAGGTGAAACGCCATCAGGATTGTCAGCAGATGAAGAGACCATCTATCAAATGGTGGTCAACCGCTTTGTTGAAGCCTTTTCCCCGAATTCGGAAGAAGAACGTATGCAGGTACTGTTTACGGATGGTAACAGTACTTTTACTTGGAAAGCGTGTAGGCAGATTTCCTTGGGATGGAAAGCCGTGCAGAAAGAGCAGGTTGCTGATGCAGAGAAAAAGGAAAAGGAAAACGACGATGAACTAGTTTTACCTTCATTGCCTGATTTGACGGAGGGAGAGGTTTTGCCACTTGTTTCTGCTGAAATAACCGCGCATAAGACCAAACCTAAACCCCTCTACACAGAGGCAACACTGCTTTCTGCTATGGAGAAAGCTGGCAAGGAAGTGAAGGAAGACGATAAGCGCAAGGCAATGGCAGAGTGTGGCATTGGAACACCTGCCACCCGTGCCAACATCATCGAAACGCTTATTCTCCATGACTATATCCGAAGGGACAAGAAAGCCATCATACCTACCGAGAAAGGCCTGGCTGTCTATGAAATAGTCAAGGACAAGAAGATTGCCAATGCGGAGATGACAGGCAGTTGGGAACTTGCCCTTGCCGCTATTGAAGCAGGAAAGATGCCATCTGATAAGTTCTCACAAGGCATCAATTCTTATGTAAGTACCATCTGTGAGGAACTCCTTTCACTTACTCCCGAACAAAAGTCCTATCCTGTTTACCGCTGCCCAAAATGCAGACAGCAGAGTGTCGGCATCTATGCCAAAGTTGCCAAGTGCAGGAACGAGGGCTGCGACTTCCATATCTTCCGTGAAGTCTGCGGCACATTGCTCTCCGAGGACAATATCCGGGATTTGATAACTATAGGACGAACACCCGTCCTCAAAGGATTAACGAGCAAGGCAGGCAAGAAATTCAATGCCCGACTTGTTCTGGGCGAAGACTACGCCACTTCCTTTGAGTTTGAGAACATGAAAGGAAAACAAAAAGGGAGATAATCCCGACAGAAACAGAGAGGAACAGATATAGATCGGGAGATATAAGTATTACCTGCCGACCTTTTTTCCTCCACTTTATTAAAAGAAAACACTATGGCATACAATAAGAAAGAAGTCCTGCAAGCCAACACGGAAGCTATCCGTGTGGTCTTGCGCTTAGAAAAGGAACGCCGCGAAGCCACCGAAGCTGAGAAAAGTATCTTACGGAACTATCAGGGCTTCGGTGGTCTGAAATGTGTACTCAACCGAACGGACGCCCCAGATGACATACGCTATTGGAGCAAGTCAGAGCAGAATCTCTTTGAGCCGACACAGCAGCTCAAACAGATGATTTATCGTGAAGCCATAGATGCCAACACCGCCAAGCGGTATTGGGAGAGCATCAAGGCAAGCGTACTGACCTCCTTCTATACTGATACCCGTATCGTGTCTGCTATATCAGGTGCACTTGCCTTCACAAACCTGCAGGTAAGACGATGCTTAGACCCTTCTATGGGTATGGGTGCGCACATTTGAAGTTAAAAAGAAAAAGGCTGCTCCAGCAATCAACTATGCCCGAGCAGCCAATTCTTTTACTCACAAGGTTTGTGATTCTTTCACAACAACCGTTAGGCGCACTTTACGGTTCTGAAGAAGGTCCTGGTACAGGCTCTGTTCCTGGCTTCTTTTTCCCGATACCGCCCTCTTCTTTCTTCTTAGTCTCCTTCTTCGTCACCTGCTCATAGGCAACATCGGTCAGCGTAAAATACTTGGTTGATGCAACCAGTCGCACCACAGGCTTTTCGATATGCACCTGCGCACGGAAAGGCGTGCCCACTTCAACGGCTTTACTCTTGAACGATGGCTTCAGCGTACCGAGGTCACCAAAGTCCACGATGTCGCCATTAGCCACAATGTCGCGAGCCGTTTCAGTAGCAAGATTAAGAACTGCCGCCACTTCCTGTGGATTGAAAGTAGTAGACTTAGACACACGTTCGCAGAAGTTGCGGAAATCCACACGGTGTCGTCCCGTAGGTTGGGCAATCTGTACGGTTTTCTCACCCGCCTTGCCCACATTGAGCTTGCGCTCAGTCAGAATAAATTGTAAAGGCTTGTTTGCCATAGTATACACAAAGTTGGCCTGTATTGTTAGCCTTGCGTGAGTCGAGACCATAAGACCCACAAAGGTGGCTGTCATGGGCAACCAACAGCAAAGATAGTAATAAAATTTTATCAAACCAAGAACTAACAGAAAAAAGCTCCTAAGCTTTTTAGAAAAAGGTTAGGAGCTTTTCCCTAAAAGTCTATAAGCTTCAGAGAGCCTTTCTGCAAAGACGCTTCTCTCTTCATATAATTTTGATAAGTTGCGATTACTGATTGTAGAAATTTAATTTATTAAGAGGATGAAAGTCTTCCACACCTTACCAAATAAAAGAATAACTTCCATGCTCACTTTTCATCTGTGTAGGATAACCAGTAGAGTTTAATTTCCACGAGTAGTTTTCTACATTTCCTTCGTCATCCACACACTTGACAGGTAGATTTTTAATAGCTTTACCAAGCAGACCTGCATAGTACGCATACTCCATTTCATCCATATCAATACCCAACGTTATATCAAAAAGCATAATACAACCTTTGTTCACAATAGGAGTGGTTACTTTGTCAGATGTATAGAATATGGTACTTAGGTTTTTATGACTATTATCTTCATTCGAAACCTCTAATGTTTCAACGATATTGCCTTCGTGATATTTCATGGTAGTCGTCTCAAATCCTTCGGATCGTACCATCTTAATTAATTGCCCGTCATTGTTATATGTAAAACTCCACGTGTCTTCATCTGGTTGATCCCCTCTATGGTATTGTGTTTCTGTACAATACTGCACAAAGCCTTTCTTATTGAGAAACAAATTGCAGACCAGTTTCTCATCACTTCTTATTATAGTCATAATTACATCAGGACCTTTTTCTATTGAACGTGTAGATTCCTCTCTATATTCAAAAGTAACATTTTCGTCTGAAGATTTCATAGCATAAACACGTCCTTTTGCATCTGTCAGAATTTGTATACCATCAAGCCCTTTAGGTAGTCCACCTGTAAACACGCTTAAAGGATTGATACTTGATGTTGAAACTTCTCCTTGTGATTCATCACCATCTTTACTACATGATGAAAACGTCATCGCTGCACTCAAGGCTATTGTAGCAAAGAACATCGTTATTAAATTCTTTTCCATTATTTTTAATTTTAGATTTATATGAAATATGATAGGCTCAGTCCGCAGAAAGATGTTGGAGAAAGACAAATGAAAAGCGTGGACTGATAACTTCGCCTATGTTCTTGAGGTATCGCCAAACGCCATTGCCACTTAAACGAGTAAAAGTCCACGCCATTTGACGTGAGCATTAACTTTTACTCTCGTGGCTCTTTTAATTTTAGCGAATTCCAAGAACAAGAATGCAAGCTAACGCTTTTTTTTATATGTCTGCTATCAGTTTTATTCGTTCATAGGCACAATACTTTTTGTTAATCGATTGCAAATATACAATTTTTTATTGAAATGCAATGCTTTTGTTTTTATCTATAGTTCAAAGCTAATACATATTCTTGATACAAAGCTGTGATAGTATAACCTCTTGAAGTACGCCATACACAATACCATTCCCGACATCAACAAGAGTAAGGAGGTGACAGATAAGGTTACGGGAGAGACCAAGACCATCAAAGTCAGGGACGGACATGCCATCCAGATGGCAAATGCCAAGATTGAGGAAATCAGACAGGGCTTTGTCGATTGGCTCGGACGCACACCTGATACCTTCAAACAGCAACTCTCCGACCGTTACAACCGCCTTTTCAACTGTTTTGTGCGACCCAACTTTGACGGTACGCACCAGACGTTTCCCGACCTTGACCTTAAACGATTGGGTATTGCCGACCTTTACAAGAGCCAGAAGGATGCCGTGTGGATGCTCAAAACCAACGGTGGCGGCATCTGCGACCATGAGGTGGGAGCGGGCAAGACGCTCATCATGTGTACGGCAGCCTACGAGATGAAGCGATTGGGACTGGCAAACAAACCGATGATTATCGGTCTGAAAGCAAATGTATTCGACATTGCCGATACATTCCGTAAGGCATATCCTAATGCTAAGGTACTCTATCCAGGTAAAAACGATTTTAATAAGCAGAACCGCCAACGTATCTTCAACGACATCAAGAACAACGATTGGGACTGTATTATACTTACACATGAACAGTTCGGCATGATACCGCAGGCCTTGGAGATACAGGAAGCGATTATGCAGAAGGAACAGGACTCCGTGGAGGAGAACCTCGAGGTGTTGCGGCAACAAGGAAGAGATATCTCTCGTGGCATGCTCAAAGGACTGGAAAAACGCAAGCAGACGCTTGAAGCCAAGTTACAGAACATACAGGACAGCATCGCAGAGCGTAAGGACGATGCTGTAGACTTCAAGATGATGGGTATCGACCACCTTTTTGTCGATGAAAGCCACCAATTCAAGAACCTGATGTTCAACACACGCCACGACCGTGTGTCGGGTTTGGGCAATCCCGATGGCTCACAACGTGCCTTAAACATGCTCTTTGCTATTCGTACCATACAGGAGCGGTCCAGCAAGGACTTGGGAGCCACTTTCCTTTCAGGAACGACCATTTCCAATAGTCTGACGGAATTGTATCTGCTTTTCAAGTATCTCCGTCCGCAGGCTTTGGAAAAGCAAGGCATCAACAGTTTTGATGCTTGGGCTGCCGTATTTGCCAAGAAGTCTACGGACTACGAGTTCTCCATCACGAACGACATCATTCAGAAAGAGCGGTTCAGGACGTTTATCAAAGTACCCGAACTGGCAGCGTTCTATGCGGAGATTTGCGATTTTCGTACGGCAAAGGACATCGGTATCGACCGTCCGGAAAAGAATGAGATACTGCATAACATACCACCGACACCCGAGCAGGAAGTTTTTATCGGCAAACTGATGGAGTTTGCCAAGAGTGGCGATGCTACAATCTTAGGACGTGCACCTCTGAGTGAGAGTGAGGAAAGGGCAAAGATGCTTATTGCAACAGACTACGCCCGCAAGATGAGCCTTGATTTACGCATGATTGATGAAAATGCTTACTCAGATCATATTGACAACAAGGCAAGCCATTGTGCCAAGATGCTCAATGACTATTACCAAAAGTTTGACGCACAGAAAGGTACGCAGTTTGTTTTCTCTGATTTAGGTACTTATAAGCCCGGTGGAGACTTCAATGTCTATTCGGAAATCAAGCGCAAACTGGTGGAGGACTACCATATTCCGTCCTACGAAATACGCTTTATTCAAGAGTGCAATAATGAGAAGGCAAAGAAGGCGATGGTAGATGCGATGAACCGTGGGGATATCCGCATTATCTTCGGTTCTACCTCTATGTTGGGTACTGGTGTAAATGCCCAGCAACGTGCCGTTGCGGTCCATCATTTGGACACGCCTTGGCGACCTTCGGATTTAGAGCAGCGTAACGGACGAGCTGTGCGCAAGGGAAACCTTATCGCCAAGGAATTTGCGGATAACAAAGTTGATGTGATTATCTATGCCGTGGAACGTTCCTTGGATAGCTACAAGTTTAACCTGCTGCATAACAAGCAGCTTTTCATCAATCAGCTCAAGACGAACACGCTTGGTAGTCGTACCATTGATGAGGGGTCGATGGATGAGGACAGCGGCATGAACTTCTCCGAATACGTAGCAGTGCTTTCAGGTAATACCGACCTTTTAGAGAAAGCAAGATTGGATAAGAAGATTACCACCTTGGAATCAGAACGTAAGAACTTTCTCCGTGAGCGTGATGCCGCAACGGGCAAGTTGGCTGAGATTGAGAGTTCTGTATCTTTCCATACGGACAAAATCAAAGAGGCACAGTCTGACTTGGCTCTCTTTGAGAAGCGTGTGGAGCGTGATGATGAAGGTACACCTATAAATAAACTGACAATCAAAGGTGTGGAAAACAGCACCGATATCAAGGTCATTGCTGCACGTTTACAAGAAATAGACGAGAAAGCACGAACCAAGGGTGAGTACAACAAAATCGGTGAGATTTATGGGTTTTCCATCATGGTCAAGACGGAGAGTACTTCCAAGGACTTGTTCGACTGTTCGGTGAACCGCTTCTTTGTGAAAGGGCAGGAGAGTATCTACTATACCTATAATAATGGTAAGTTGGCAACAGACCCGAAACTTGCCTGTCAAAACTTCATTAATGCCTTGGAGCGTATCCCGAAGGTGATAGAGTCGCATGAGAAGGAAATGGAAAAAGTAGCAGCTGGTAAGGAGGTTTACATTACTATTGCAAACAGCTCGTGGAAAAAAGAGGACGAGCTTCGCTCACTTAAAAGTGAAGCTGCGGAGCTGGACAGAAAAATTGCACTTACACTTGCTCCACCTGATGAGGAAAAAGATGAAACGGAAGAAAAGGAGAGGGTCTGTCCGGCAACAATCATTCTGTCGGGAAAGGGAATGATAACCTTTCTGTTCAGGATTCAGAAGAGGAGAAACATTCGCAGAGTTTTAAACCGAAATGGCGACATTATCTTTAATGTTATTCCTTAGTTCTCTCTATTAGATTTTGGCAAATAACGCTTGTTATTGCCAAAATCTAATAGATTACTGGTGTTGTTTACTATTTGCTTATCCTAAACCTTTCTTGAAGTTCGGATAGTGCATCTAATAGTTCTTCGAATGAAGGTTTTTTCCCATAAATCATTGATTCCATCATTGCCTGATAGTCTGATTTCCATTCTTCAAGAATATCTTTCCGGGGGACAATCTGGAGACGTTTGCGTACATCGGGAGTATAATCCACATCTTTCACTGAAGTATAAATTTCTCTATGGTGACGAATAGATTCCCATAAAGCATCATCTGCAATGGCTTTCTTTGCAAAATCTTTATTCATCATAACGTAAAGGTCATAAAGATGTCGGCTCTTGCGCTCTGCTATCATTCCGTGTCCGGGAATGGAGAAGAGTTCGTGAAGCAAGAACGCCTTTTCAAGGAATGTCTTTTCGGGAATAGCAGTATGAATGGCACTGTCAGCCAATGGTGTAATCGGAAGATGCTCTCCAATAATACTTTTAATTTGTATTGATTCTGTCGGTTCAAGCAATGAACGTGCACTCACTTCCAATACAATATCAGGGCGGAGATATGTAAGCCCCTTGTCAAAAACTGATTTATAGTGAAGATAAATCTGACGTGGCTCGGGATAGGTGGCGTCACCTTCGCCATTGGGTTGAGCATTAACTGTGACAAACGACTGCAAGCCTTGTCTTTTTAGTTCTTCACAAATCATAGGGGTTAGTTCCTCTAAAACAAAAAGCGATGATGCCTTGCGCAATTTCTTGATTTGCTTTTTAGTAAGGTCTCCTTCAGGAGCACCAAGAAAAACAGGATTGACAGCAACATCTATATCTTCCGAGAATCGCTCTATAAGTTTCCAACCTTTGCTCAGACTTGTGCCGCCTTTGAAAACAAGATGCTCTGCTATAGGAAGTGAAAAGATAGTTTGCAAGATTGCAGTTACCCAAAAATCTTTCTCAATCACTTGTGCGGGTAACCCGACTTTATCTGCAATTGATTCATAGACGCTTTTCCGTTGTAAGTCGGATAATCCAAGAAACCTATTCATATAGACCAACTATAAATTCCCTTACCTTTGAAGGCATCAGTTTGAGGTCGGCAACTTGAAGGTGAGGATTTTCGTTTAACTTCATTTTAATGGTAGCAACCTGCTCATCAGTCAGGTTCTCTACTTTCCAGTCTTTAAGGGCTGTTGTTAAGAGAAGGGCCAACCGGCTACGGATGGAGAAATATCTGGGAGAGACGCGCTTGAATTTTATGTTTTTCCCTTCGCCAAGATTTATAGTACGTGAGACGCCATCGGTTAAGTAAGCTATGTTCATCGGTATCTGTTGAGTCAGTCCTAACTGGTATTGGGCATAAAGCCCCGTTGGGACAATTCTTGCGCCATCCCTTTTTGCCATTGCTTTGGCAATATCCTCAAGCGATGGAGGAACCGTACCCAGGCCATATACTTTTTCCATTTTGGGGTAGCAATAAATGCCACGTGCAACTCTAAGCATCTGTCCTTTTTCTACGAGACGTTCCAAAGCCTTATTAACGGCATCTCGATTGCCATACGAAATAAAATCCCCTACAAAAAACACAGAACCACGTCCGCACTTCTTTGCTTTTATAAGTATTTTACTTTCAATGCTTTCTATCATAATTATAAATGTATTTTGTCGCGAAATAATGCATTATTCAAGACAACAAAGGTACATATAAAATCTCATAATCAGTACAAAAAAAACAGAGAAAAGTACGAGCTTGGCGAGCCATGCCAGTATTAATGTACGTATTATCAATTTTGTAACCGTTATTTTGTAATGTAACTGCTTGCATTTACACAACAAAACAACAATAAAAACCAACAGATACGCATCACCAACTATCTCGCCTTCTCAGCATCTCATCAATCTCTTCCCGGAGAAAAAGTAATCGCCCATTGACTTTGAGATAAGGGATTTCCCCTACCCAAACCAAGTTGTAAATGGTTTTTTGCTCTACTTTCAAGATTCTGGATACATCTATGATAAGCGAATACCATTACAAGTTCTATTAACGGCAAAAGAGTCGCCTCAGGGACTTACAATCTTGTAAGAGAATTAAGCATTAAGATCTTTTACTAAACGGCAAAGATACAAGCTAATAAAAACATATTCGTTTTCCATGGGGACTCCATAAAAATAATGAAATTGACTGGATATTTCTATTTTTTTGTTGGATATTTCCAATTCTATCATTCCGTAGTTTATATCTTTGCACCAGTCATAAGAAAATATGAATATCCACAATCATCAAAATCCGTAAATTCTATGCTTGAGACTTGGCTTATCATCGAATTCCAGTCCATCAAGCGAGTGAGATTAGAAGTATCACCGATTGAACTTGTAGCAAAACTCATTAAGGTAGAGTTACAAGATTTCCTCCTTTATGTCATGGTAGGTGTCAAGAATATTGCGTTTGGCGTTGCTGATAGATGTTTGCACCCATGGGAGCACCTTTCTAACTATCGCCTTTCCTTTTACCACATAGGCTTTATGCCCGATAAGGATACTATGGGGATTGAGGGTCGCATAAGAGATTGTGGACATTCATTTAAGGAGAAAACTGTCAGTGTGGCGAAATATACTAACAGCCCTACTCGTATTTACCAACTTTACATAAATTTTTAGTCGAAAAACAATGTTTCATAAACTATCTCTTATCATTATTATGACATGCATGACTGCCTATGCAAGGGCAGTTGATATCACAGCCGAGCTCGGTTTAAAGACCCCGGGCAATCCTTCGGTAACCTATTCTTTGACATCTGACAGGGATAAGTTCCTTTCCAGCAAAGTCTTACCTGTGGAAATTATGCAGAAAAAGAAGCAACGGGGCAACGAGACAGTATTCTCTGTTACGATAAAAGCCAAGGAATCGGTGTATTTTAATCTGAACTTTGCGGTATCAACCGGTTTTGATACGGATCATTGCGACTTCTATCTACCAGGCTTCTGGTATCATAAAAACCTGCGGTCACCCATCGAAGCACCTTCTTTCAAAAGCTCCAAGACCTGGAATTTCCGTGAAGACAGGCTCTCAGCACCTCTTTCAGGTGCGTATAACGACGCTACTCATCAAACTTTTACCGTAACGCGCCAGTTGGATTTGCCACAAGAAGCACTCACACCCGCTATGGACGGAGAGGTGATTCTGTCGGGCGGTACCTCCTTAGGCTATCTTGGCTTTAACAATGAGACTGGCATTGCTGCTTTAACCTTTGGCTATCCATATCAGGAAACGCCCAAACGCTATATCCGAAAACTCACTTTAGCTCCGAGAGTGATTACCTTTGCTAAGCTGGATACCGGTGAGAGCAAGACGATTACATGGACGATAGCTACCGACAAGGCTGACAGCTATGGCGACTTCGTACGCCAGACATGGATAAAGATATTCGATGAAATAGGTGTAAAACCAATAGCTTCACCCTATACTGCAGACGAAGTAAAGGCACAGCTGTGCAGTTATTTCCGCAATTCGTTTGTAACCGGTTATCCCATCAAGTTCAATTCTGGGGAAAACATTTCCGTTGAGACCTGTGAATCCTACCCTACTTTTGCCGTAGGGTTTGTCGGCAGGTCGCTACTTAATGCCTTCAATCAACTGGAGTATGGCTCTCTGCATCATCAACCCGACCTCGTAAGGCAAGGGAACGATGTGATTAATAGTTTCGAGACTTACGGATTCTCTGCCAAAGGTTATATGCACGACTTCATTAACTTCGAGAAAGGAGTGCCTGGGAATGATGAAGTACACACGATACGGCAGCAATCGGAAGGTATTTATGCGCTCCTGCATTACTTAATGTACGAACGGAAACATGGTAAGACACATAAGGCATTGGAGAAGAAGATCCATCATTTACTTGATATCTTCGTATCTTTGCAGAAACAAGACGGCAGCTTCGCACGTAAGTTCAATGAGAATGGCAACGACATAGATGGCAGTGGAGGAAGTACTCCTTCGGCAACAGTGCCTCTCGTCATGGGCTACCACTATTTCAAAGACAAGCGATACCTAACCGCAGCCAGGCGTACGGTCGACTATTTAGAGCAGAACATCATTGCCAAAAGCGACTATTTTTCATCAACATTAGATGCCAATTGTGAGGACAAAGAAGCTGCTATTACCGCTGTAACTGCCACCTATTACATGGCTTTGATCTGTTCGGGCAGGGAGCAGCAGCGATATATTGACCTCTGCAAGCGGGCTGCTTACTTTGCCGCATCATGGTATTACTTATGGGATGTACCCTTTGCACAAGGGCAGATGTTGGGCGATTTAGGATTCAAGTCACGCGGCTGGGGCAATGTTTCGGTGGAAAATAATCATATTGATGTGTTCGTTTTTGAGCTTTCTCACATCTTCAAATGGCTGGGGGAAAAGACCAATGAGCCTCGTTTTGTGCAGCTTGACAAGATTATAACAAGCTCTCTTTGTCAGTTGCTGCCCACCCACGGACACCTATGTGGCATCGGAAAACCAGGATATTATCCAGAAGTAGTGCAACATACCACATGGGATTATGGCCGGAACGGTAAAGGTTTTTACAACAACATCTTTGCTCCGGGATGGACAATCGCCTCGTTATGGGAGCTATACAGCCCTGAGAGAACAGAAAAATTCTTCCAGAGTAAGTAAAAAGAACATACTGTTATATAATTTTTAAAGAACCTCCAAAATGAAAAAGAAAATGTCTTTCATACTTTTCTCAATGCTGACAGGCATCCTGATGACATCGGCACAGAGTGTTTACACCAACCCCGTAATCGACAACAGTGCCCCCGACCCTAGTGTGATAAGGGCAAACGACGGTACATTTTACCTATACGCAACAGAAAACATACGAAATACACCGATATTCCACTCAATCGATCTGGTGCATTGGAATCTCATCGGTACTGCTTTTACCGATGAGACACGCCCCAAATGGCTTCCCGACGGAGATATCTGGGCACCAGACATCAACAAGATAGGTGATGACTATGTCATGTATTACTCTAAATCTGTATGGGGAGGTATATGGGATGCAGGCATCGGAGTGGCTGTCAGTAAGAAGCCTGAGGGTCCTTTTGTGGATAAAGGTAACATTATCCAAAGCAGAGCCATCGGAGTCTGCAACAGCATCGACCCCTTCTACATAGAAGACCAGGGCAGGAAGTATCTTTTCTGGGGTTCGTTTCGGGGTATATTCGGGATAGAACTTGCTGCAAACGGACTCCATCTGAAAGCCGGTTCCAAGCCTGTTCAGATAGCAGGAACATTCATGGAAGCTACTTATATCCACCGCCGTGGGGGATATTACTACCTTTTTGGCTCAGCAGGTACCTGCTGTGAGGGTAACAAGAGCACCTATCACATCACCGTCGGGAGGTCGAAAAACCTCTTCGGCCCTTACGTTGATAAAGAAGGCAGGCCTTTAATGGAGAATCATTACGAAACCGTTCTAACAGGAAATGCCGATGTAGCAGGCCCTGGACATAACGCCGAGATTATTACTGATGATGAAGGACGCGACTATATCCTCTATCATGGGGTGAGAAAAGCCGACGACAACTCTTACAGGCTGGTGTATATGGATCGCATTGACTGGCAAGAAGGGTGGCCCTATATTTTGGGCAAAGCGCCAGCAAGGGTAGCTGAGAAGCCACGCTTACATACGAATTGGGGCATAACCAAGAGCAATCTGAACCCTTCCGATTTTGAGATGAACATAGCAGGGAAGCAGACACACTTATATACGCTCACCAACAAGAAGGGCATGGAGGTGTGTCTTACCAACTTTGGGGCACGAATCGTGTCGATCATGGTACCCGACAGGAAGGGCAGACTCCATGATGTGGTATTGGGATATGACAATATTGCCGAGTATTCTGACTATAAAAACTTTGGAAGCGACTTCGGTGCAAGCATCGGACGTTATGCAAATCGTATTAATCAAGGACGCTTCAAAATAGGAAACGAAACCATCCAGCTTCCCCGAAACAATTATGGACATTGTCTGCATGGCGGATTTACGGGCTGGCAGTACAAAGTTTATGATGGAAAGAAGATCAACGAACACACAATACAGTTTAGCCTTGTCTCTCCTGATAAGGACAACAACTTTCCAGGGAAGGTAGAAGCCACTGTTATCTACACTCTGACCGACGACAATGCTATAGACATTCACTACACAGCTACCACCAATAAGGAAACTGTCATCAACATGACGAATCATTCTTACTTTAATCTGAACGGGAAGCCAATGCTGAATGGCGAAGACCAGGTACTCTATATCAATGCCGACAACTATACCCCATCCGACACAACCTACATGACTACTGGTGAAATCCTACCTGTCAAGGGAACTCCGATGGACTTCCGACATCCTACTTCCCTGTCAAAGAATATCAACAACCAGCTCTTTGACATGACAAAGAACGCTATGGGCTTTGATCATAACTGGTGTCTGAATACTTATAGGCATGGGAAGGGCAACGACAAAATAGTGGCGGCAAGCCTCTACAGTCCACAGACAGGTATCAAGCTGGAGGTCTTTACCGATGAGCCCGGCCTGCAAGTATATACTGGAAACTTCCTTGATGGTAGCTTTATCGGCAAGCATGGCTATCGTTATCCGAGACACGCAAGCGTGTGTCTGGAGACACAGCACTACCCTGACAGCCCCAACAAGCCACAGTGGCCATCGCCTTACCTAAAGCCTGAAGAGGTCTATCACAGTCATTGTGTGTATAAATTCTCTGCAAAGTGAAGCAGGCCGGCTATCCTTTAGAAAAACTGTCAAATAAATAACAAGTAAAAAGAACAGAATGAAAGTAGATGAAACCATCTTTTTGGCTGAATATTTCTATTTTTTGACTGGATATTTCTAATTCCGATTATGGATTATCTCTATCTTTGCGCAAAAGAACAGATATACAATAACTTTCTTAAAATGATAAAAAAATATGTATTTTCGGCTGCCTTTTTGTTTTACGCCACTTCTACCTGGGCACAGAACGGCATCATTCGTCAAAGTGATATTGAAAAAGCCAAGTTTATTACCCAACAAATGACATTGGACGAGAAGATATCCTACATATCAGGTTATAAAGACTTCTCCATTCGTCCCATCCTACGCCTCGGCCTGCCGGAAGTAAAGATGGCCGATGGCCCTCAAGGCGTACGCAACAATGTAAAGAGCACCATGTATCCATGCGGAATTCTCACCGCAGCAACATGGAACAGAGCCTTGGCAAGACGTGTCGGCGAAAGCCTCGGGCGCGATTCCCGCCAGTATGGACTAGGGTTTATCCTCGGACCGGGTGTCAATATCTACCGTGCTCCTATGAACGGGCGAAACTTTGAGTACTTTGGAGAAGATCCATATCTTGTCAGTGAAACCGCTAAAGCGTATATTCTCGGCGTACAATCGCAAGGGGTTATTGCTACAGTAAAGCACTTTGCCATGAATAATCAGGAGTGGAGTCGCCATGTTGTAAGTTCTGATGCCGACGAAAGAACCATCCAAGAGATTTATTTCCCAGCTTTTCGCAAGGCTGTCCAAGAAGCTCATGTAGGAGCAGTCATGGGCAGTTATAATCTTATCAATGGTGTTCATGCTACAGAAAATGCATGGCTCAATCGTGAAGTGTTGCGCAATCAGTGGGGCTTTAAGGGTATCTTGATGTCTGATTGGGTGTCGGTTTATTCTGGGCCAATGGCCGTCCTTGGTGGTCTCGACCTCGAAATGCCCTGTGGAAAGTTTATGAATGCGCAAGAACTCTTACCCGCCTTGAAGAATGGGATTATTAAAGAGAGC
Organism: Segatella oulorum F0390; assembly: GCF_000224615.1. Lineage (NCBI taxonomy): Bacteria > Pseudomonadati > Bacteroidota > Bacteroidia > Bacteroidales > Prevotellaceae > Segatella > Segatella oulorum. Next base: position 601,079 of record NZ_JH114216.1, on the reverse strand, counting down.
ATGATTGACCGACAGGTGGAACACATCTTGCAGACCCTTTCATCATTCGGGCTCCTCGATGCACCTCGTACAGCTATTTCAACCGGAAAGGATATTGCCTCGTCAAAGGGCACAGCACTGGACGATGCCCGCGAAGGAATCGTGCTGCTGAAGAACGATGAGAGTGTGTTGCCACTAAAAGGATCGGCAGTCGTCTTTGGACCTAATGCCGACAACCTTCCCAAAGGGGGCGGAAGCGGATTCGTAGAGCCTTACTCCAGCACCTCCGTATGGAAAGGCTTACAAGCCCTTAAGGGTAGACAGGCTTCATTTTTGTCCGAAAATCAATACACCATGCCGCTTGTTCTTACCTTCAAAGCTACCTATTATGACAACAGGGACTTTGCCGGAGCAGCGGTAATAAGCCGCAACGAGAAGGGCATCAGCCACGACTGGGGCAGCGACAGCCCCGGCGAAGGCATGCCAAAAGACCATTTCTCTGCACGCTGGATAGCCACTTATCAGCCTAAGACAGATGAAATTATCAGAATTTCCATGAATGGCGACGATGGTTATCGCTTCAAAATTGATGACAAAGAGGTGTTAGCCGATTGGCGGACACACGGTGTTACCTCAAAAGAAGCTTGTGTAAAGCTGGAGAAAGGAATAACCTATCACCTCTGTGCAGAATACTTTGAGTGGGATCAAGGGGCTTCAGTTCATTTGGACATGGCAAAGCTAAACACAGAACTGATGAAAGAGAAACTGTCGAAAGCAGACAATGCCATCGTGTGTGTAGGCTTCAACAGTGACTCTGAAGGCGAAGATTTCGACCGTCCTTTCGAACTAAGCACATGGCAGCAATACCTTATCAATATGGCAACGGCCAACTGCAAGAAGACTATTGTCGTTGTAAACAGCGGCGGCGGTATCCGTTTCAAGCCATGGATAGACCAGACCAAGGCGATATTGATGGCCTGGTATCCCGGACAAGAGGGTGGGCAGGCCATTGCAGAGATTTTGACAGGTAAGGTGTCACCCAGTGGAAAGCTCCCTATCAGCATCGAAGAAAAGTGGGAAGACAATCCTGTTCACAACAGCTACTATGATGACAGGGATGTAGCCCACAAGCGTGTACTCTACTCAGAAGGCCTGTTCTTGGGTTACCGGGGCTACGACAGAACCGGTAAAAAGCCCCTCTTTCCGTTTGGTTATGGATTAAGCTACTCTACCTTTACCTATAACGGGTTACAGGTTGAGAAGAAAGATAACGGCAAAGTAACTGTGACTTTTACGGTGAAGAATGTCGGGAACAGAGCAGCCGATGAGATCTGCCAGCTTTACGTACATTGTGTACAGAGCCAGGAGCCGGTTCCTTACAAGGAACTGAAAGGCTATGAAAAGGTGAAACTGCAGCGGGGAGAAAGCAAACAAGTAACGATAGAACTCGATGAAAGTTCCTTTTCACACTATGACACCGATTCTCATCGTTTCGTTGTCGCCCCAGGAGAATACGAAATACTTGTGGGAACATCGTCAGCCGACCTCTCTTTGAGAGCCAAGATCAACTTGTAAACATTTATTCAACCATAATATGAAAAGAATTCTATTATCGCTTACAGGATTTAGCCTTCTGTTACTCTCCTGTACCTCTCCTTTCAACAATGATGTACCTACACCGCCGGAAAAGACTACCTATAAGAACCCTGTTGTAGCAGGCAGTCTGCCCGATCCCACCGTCATAAGAGGCAAAGACGGGAACTTCTATGTATATGCAACGGAAGACACCTACAACGTGCCAATCATGGCCTCCAGCAACCTTACCAGCTGGCATTACGTCGCAAGAGCGTTCACTGATGCCACACGGCCTAGGTTCGAACCTACCGGTAATGTGTGGGCACCAGACATCAATTACATTGACGGAAAGTATGTAATGTACTATGCTATGTCAACCTGGGGAGGCATTCAGACCTGTGGAATAGGTGTTGCCGTAGCCGATGCCCCCGAAGGTCCGTTCACCGATTTAGGCAAGATGTTCAGAAGTAATGAGATTGGTGTAACCAATTCCATCGACCCTTCCTACTTTGAATACAATGGAAAGAAGTACATCGTGTGGGGTAGTTTCTACGGAATCTATGCTGTCCAGCTCAAGGACGATGGTTTATCGGTCGTTGATGATGCCAAAGCGACGAAGATAAAACTCGCGGGAAGTGCTTTCGAGGCGCCTTATATACATAAGCATGGCGACTATTATTACCTCTTCGCATCATGGGGTAGCTGCTGTAATGGCGCGAAAAGCACTTATCGTGTAGTAGTAGGACGCTCAAAAGATATCTGGGGACCTTATGTTGACAAGGAGGGCGATGGCATGCTGTCGAACAACTTCTCGGTGGTAATACGCCCTAACGACATCTTTGTTGGTAATGGTCATAATGCGAAAATAATACAAGATGACACAGGCCAAGACTGGATTCTATACCACGGAATTGAGATTGGCAAGGAGAACGAGGGTCGTTTCCTACTACTCGACCAGTTAAAATGGGATGAGAAAGGATGGCCTTATATCGAAGGAGGCTCTCCTTCTACCACCGAACAACCTTTACCTGTATTCAATAAAAAATAAAAATAACTATGGTTCAAATACTGAAAATTTGGAAATACATGAGGAAATGCCTCGTAGCGTCTCTCCTTATTATACCCTATCAGGTAAACGCACAAACAGTATTGAGCGTATCTGGTAGCGTAGCCGACACACATGGAGAGCCCTTAATAGGTGCAACAATTCGGACATCAGGCACCCCTTCTGGCGTAATCACAGATATTGACGGACATTTTTCAATCAATGTAAAGAGCCTGAGAGATACCCTTTATGTAAGCTATATCGGCTACGAGGCACAAAGTGAGCCTATTGCCGGTCGTAAAGTGCTTAACTTTACTTTGCAAGAAGATGTGGGTAAACTGGGCGACGTAGTCGTTGTAGGATACGGAACACAGAAGAAGGAATCGGTAGTAGGTGCCATTACCACCATCAATCCGGACCGGTTAAAGTCGGGAACGTCACGTTCCCTCAGCAATAATCTCGCCGGTCAAGTACCAGGTATCATCGCTGTACAACGGTCAGGAGAGCCAGGTTACGACAATTCCTCCTTCTGGATCCGTGGTATCAGCACCTTTCAGTCTGGCAGAAATCCACTCGTTTTAGTAGATGGCATTGAAAGAAGTTTGAACGACATTGACCCTAACGAGATTGAATCTTTCTCTGTTTTGAAAGATGCTGCTGCCAGTGCGGTGTATGGCGTACGTGGTGCGAATGGTGTCATCTTGATAAATACCAAGCGCGGACGTATTGGCAAACCTACTGTAAATATTACTTTCGAGAGTGCTGTCACGCAACCTACCAAGCTGCCGGACTTTGTCAATGGTGCTAAGTATATGGAAGTGATGAACAGCATCGCTACCGAGAACGGTAAAAGACCGATCTATTCTGACGAGCAGATTTACGACACACGCTATCATTTGGACACAGACATATACCCGGACGTGAATTGGCTTGATGCCATTACAAAGGATTATGCTTCGAATAGCCATGCTACGATTGATGTAAATGGTGGTAGTGACATCATCAGATATTCTCTGGTGGGAGCCTATTATGGCGAGTCAGGTATCTTGGCACACGACAAATCACAGTCGTGGGACTCTTCTTTACGGCTCAATCGCTATAATATGCGTTCGAATGTTGATATCAACATCACTCCTACTACACTGTTGCGATTCAACATCGGAGGTTACTTACAGTCGCGCAGAGGTACTCCCGAAAGTATTGATGATATCTTCAACCAAGCTTTCACCATTACTCCCATTGCACATCCAGCACAGTATTCTAATGGAAAGTTTGCTCGAGTGGTATATCGTGAGAACCCTTATGTACTTGCAACACAGCGTGGCTACAAAACAACCAACTCCAGCAAGATAGAATCTTTGTTCGCTTTAGAACAGGATTTGAAGTTCATTACTTCGGGTCTAAAGTTTAAAAGTACTTTCTCTTTTGACAGTTACTCATCCAATTACGTAACGCGAGCCAAGTGGCCTGATATGTACAACCCCGCCGTAGGTCGCAATGCTGTAACTGGGGAACTCAAGATGGGTGCTTTAGATACTGAAGGACAAGACTATCTGGGCTATGAAAAGGGATCCGACTGGGGGAATAGGAGTACCTACTTAGAGTTCAACTTCAGTTATAACAGGATCCTTGCCAAGAAGCATACGATAGACGCAATGTTCATGGGGAACTGGAGAAACTACGACGATGGCAGCAAACAGCCTTATCGCAACCAAGGTTTTGCAGGACGGTTCTCTTACAATTACGCTTCTAAATACATCGCAGAGTTCAACTTCGGATACAATGGCTCAGAGAACTTTGCCAAGGGTAAGCGTTACGGCTTTTTCCCTTCTGTAGCGGGAGGATGGATTATCAGCGAGGAAAAGTTCATGCAAAAGCTTCGCCCGGTGTTGTCGAAAGCCAAGGTGAGAGTTTCGTATGGTCTGGCTGGTAACAGCTCTCTCGATGGTCGACGCTTTGCTTATCTCTCTGAGATCTCGACCACCGATGCATATGAATTCGGTTACAACAAGGAGTGGTCGATAAGAGGAAAGTGGGAAGGAGCCATAGGTGTTCCTGGACTTACATGGGAAACAGTTCATAAAACAGATGCCGGACTTGAGCTGGGATTCTTTAATGATGCCCTACAAGTGCAGTTCGATTACTTCAAAGAGCAGCGTCGAGATATCTTCATGAAGCGTTCTAACTACCCCGCCTCGGCAGGATTCTCTGAAGCTCCATGGGCAAATATTGGAAAAGTAGACAACAATGGTTTTGAGGTTTCCCTCACATTGAACAAGCAACTAACCCATGACTTCTTCATTTCGGCACAGGCTAACGTTACTTATGCCAAGAATAAGATTCTTGAAAACGATGAGGCGCTCAGCAAAAGAGGAACCTACCGCAGTACGATAGGGCGCTCGGTAGGTCAGTTAGAAGGCTTGGTAGCAGAGCGACTGTTCACTAACGACGACTTTATCGACCCTACCAAGGGTATCTTAAAGCCAGGCATCCCTATACAGTCATACACCTCTACTGTACGCCCCGGTGACATCAAGTACAAGGATTTGAATGCCGATGGTATCATTGATGCCCTTGATATCACAGCTATTGGTGGAACAGCAGATCCACGATTGATTTACGGTTTTGGTGTCAATCTTGTCTATAAGTACTTCGATTTAGGCATGCTTTTCCAAGGAAATGGCTGCACATGGCAGATTATCGGTCGTTCGCAGGACTTCCTCCCAGGTGGAGGAAACTCGGCAACGGGCAACATACTCTCAAATGTTGATGACCGATGGACGGTAGATAGACCCTCACAGAATGTCTTTTACCCACGGTTGACAGCCGGACCTAACGCCAATAACTCTCAGGCATCCACCTGGTGGCTGAAAGATATGAGTATGCTGCGAATGAAAGAGATAGAAATAGGCTATTCATTACCTAAAAATCTCATTGCAAAAATTTATCTGAGCAAAGCACGCCTCTACCTCCGCGGTACCAATCTACTCACTTTATCTAAGTTCAAACTATGGGATCCAGAGGTAACATCAAGCAATAGCAACGGCTTACGCTACCCTATTATGAAATCATTTTCCATGGGCATCGAAATAGCTTTCTAACATTATAAACGTATGAGAAATTTTATCACAAAGGCATTCATCGCCTTATCAATCATATTAAATTTAGGTTCATGTACCGACTATTTGGACAAAGAACCTGACGATTACGAAACCTTGGAAAAGGTGTTTAGCGATAAATCGGAGGTAGAAAGCTGGCTAAGTGCCATTTATTCCGGTATCGTAGAGAACTATGCCTCCAGCATGAGGGGTTTCGACAGTATGGCCGACGACATTGCTCCATCCATCGGATGGGAAGCTTACGGTTGGCCTGTTATCGGGTATCAAAAGGGAAACTTTGACCCGACGACCGATTGGGAGTACCGTGGAGCATACTGGTACACCCTTCCCCGTAGGACAAGGTCGGCTTATACCCTCATCAACCGTATCCACAGCCTTCCAGAGCAGGGTCTGAACAATCAGGAAGTGGAGTACATGAAGAATGAGGCTAAGTTCCTTATTGCCTACAACAACTACTGCCGGCTAACGGTATGGGGTGCTATTCCAGTGCAGGAGGGCACCGCCGATTTGGAATCAGACTCTCTAATGATTGGTCAGACCCCGTTCGACGATGTGGTAAAGGACACTGAAGCCAAACTTCTTGAGGCTGCAAAGGTGCTTCCTCCATTTTATACCGATGCGAAGAAATACGGCCGCGCCACCTCTATCATGTGCTATGTCATCCGTGCAAGACTACTGCTGTTTGCAGCAAGTCCGCTCGTCAATGGCAACAGCGACTATTCTAACTATCGCAATAATAAAGGACAGCTTATCTTTAACCCTACCTATGATCCTACAAAATGGGAAAAGGCGGCCAAGGCATGCAAGGAATTGATTAACCTGGCTGCAGCCAATGGACACGAGCTTTACAGGGAATATAACAGCGATGGTACGATAGATCCATACATGTCGTTCCAGAATATGCTCTTCGTTACTGCTAATCGTGGTAATAATGAGATACTGTTTCCTCGTGCATGGGTGAATTCCGACAGCTACGATGAGCATGCACAACCCCGAGGGACAGCTGGCAATGGTGGCCTGGGGGTTAGCCAGACGCTCGTCGACGCATTCTATATGAAGAATGGACTGGCACCTATCAAGGGGTATAATCCCGATGGGTCGCCTGTCATCAACCCTGCTTCCGGTTACACAGAGACAGGCTTCTCGAATGCTGATGATAAAGAAAAGACCAAATGGATAGAGGGTGCTCCTGACGGATCTGCCAAGAATGCCACCAATGTCATCACCCAGGCTGGCACTTTCAACATGTATTGCAACCGCGAGCCACGCTTCTATATCACCGTTCTCTATAACGGAGCATGGTTCAGAAGAGAGGGAAGAAACACCCAGTTCTACTCTGGAGGCTATGACGGTGGTCCAACCCACGATGCTCCTTCATACGGATATCTCGTAAGAAAGAAAGTATCTCCAGATGTGGATCCGCGTCAGAAAGTCCACCCCTACCGCCCGGGAGTGCTCTATAGGATGGGGGATGCCTACTTGGACTATGCCGAAGCACTAAACGAAAGCGATCCCGGCAATCCGGACATCGTGAAGTATCTTAACCTTATCCGCGAGCGTGCGGGCATCCCACAGTATGGGACAGGTGCGGGATATGTCCCTGTCCCCGGCAATCAAGAGGAAATGCGCGAGGCTATTCATCACGAAAGAAGAGTAGAACTGGCCTGCGAAAACGGTACCAGATGGTTCGATTTAAGACGTTGGAAGGAAGCCGAGAAGCAACTGACTGGAATTTTTTACGGCATGAACTTCGCTGGAACGTTGAACAGTGATAACAAGTCTAATCCTAAATCATACTTCGTAAGGACTCCTGTTATGACCCGTTCCTTCTCCAAGAAGAACTATTGGATGCCTATTCCACAGGACGACATAGACAAGAATCCGAACTTACGCCAGCTTCCGGGTTGGAATTAATAACGAAATTATTACTGACATGAAAATAAAAAGATTATCTTTAGCATGGGTATCTGCCATCTTCATGATGCTGGGAATGGCTGGCTGCAATGACGAAGCCGCAATCCCCACTCCTCCGAATATCCACACGGTGAAGCTCAGCAGCCATTACTTTGCCACGGCAGTAGATGAAGAGCTTAACATAACACCCAGGTTCAACAACCCTGAAACGTTCGCAAAAGGCTTCTCTTGGACTAATTCAGACTCCACCGTAGCCTCCATCGCCGTCGATCCCCAGACCCTGGTCTGCAAGGTTACGACCTTGAAAGTAGGTACGACTGTCCTCAGAATAACATCAGAAGACGGCTCTTTGAAAGACAGCTGTATCGTGGATGTCAACAAACAGTCATATACACTTAAGGCACCTGTCTATATCAATCTCTTTGGCAATGCCGACGCTCCTTGGAACAACATAGGAAGCTACTCGGAAGGAGCGGGGCTCAACGAGATGAAAGACATCAACGGCAACCCTACCTGGGTAAACATCAAGATTACCAATGCCTTCAACTGGGGCGAGAATGATGGCGACCCGGAAGAGACAATAGAAGATGGGAGACCGATAACGCTGCCCAATGCCGTGTCCGGAAGTGCCTTCAAGAACGACAGGAAAGCCGATACAGGCGTATTCGAAATCAGCGGGCTGAGCTACAAACAAAGCTATCATCTCGCATTCTTTGCGAGCAAACGCTTTTGGGGAGATGTCTGTTCGGCTAAGATTACAGCAGCAGGAGACAACCGGGCGACAATAACCTTGCTGACAAAGAAAACCTCTTCCGACCCAGGAGACACAGGGGCGGCAGTTCCAAAAGGTACGGCTATCGGTGGGACACCTGCCGAAGATAATACTTTCATACGCTACGGAAAGATAAAGATAACCCCAGACGGAAGTGGGAAAATCATTATTACCGTTACCGGTGGAGAAGGAGGAAACCAGCCGGATGGCACAAGTTTTATCAACGCAATCCTCATTTCACCTATCGAATAGTTTCTTTCAAGAACATAGATTCAAATCAGTAGACTGGATAGGCTGCCCTGATCAAAGGCGGCCTATTCTTAGTTTTCTTGATTTTATATGAGGAAAAAACATTATCTTTGCAGTATAATCGCTATTACTTTCATGCTTAAAAAGGTGACATTCCTTATTTATATATGTACACTTCTGTTTTTTTCCCGCACTTCGGCACAAACCGATTACGCTTTTAAACACATTGATACAAACAACGGACTGTCACAAAGTACGGTGTATTCCATCCTTCAGGATCACACTGGTTTTATCTGGATGGGGACGAAAGTGGGGCTGTGCCGATACGACGGGAACTTCTTCAAGGTGTACAGCCATAACAATTCCAAGCTGGGAAGCGACTTCATTACGTCGCTCTACCAGTCAGAGGACGACCTTATATGGGTGGGAACCGACCAGGGAGTATGGATCTACACGCCCTCGGCCGACTCCTTCCGGCCTCTTAGGGCTATCAGTGACAGGAAGAGTCGGATAACAGGAAATGTAAATTTCATTGCTGGACACCGCGGGAGAATATACATCGGGGTGAACGAACAAGGTCTCTTTGTCTATGACTTAAAGACGAAACGACTACAGAACTACACCTTTCCGCACCACCCGAACATCGCTTCCATCGGTTTCGGTATCGGCAACAGGGTGTGGCTTGGCTTCTATGGCGGCGGACTTTGGTACACCTCTCCCCAGTTCCAAAGCCTTACACCCTTTGTAGAAAACGGCCGCCAGCCCTTTAGGGGGTGTATCGTTTCGGCCATTCAGGAGGTTAATCCCACGATGATTTTTGTAGGAACCGACAAGCGCGGACTAAGCATCATCAACCCGAAGCATGCAGCCGTTACCGACGTAAAGTCCAAGGAAAACGGCTACGACATCTTTGTAAGGGCACTGTCAGTTAAGGGCAATGAGGTGTGGGCAGCCAGTGAACAAGGACTTTACGTTTACAACATAGCAACAAAAGCGCTACATCACTATACCAACGATACTTCCAACCCTTTCTCCTTATCGGACAATCCGCTGTATTGTCTGCTTCACGACCATGGAAATGGTATGTGGATGGGAACTTATTTTGGTGGGGTAAACTATGCGTCATTGTCTGCCCCACCCTTTGTCCGTATTCTTCCATCACCTGCGGAAGGCAGACTGCATGGACGAAGGGTGCGCGAAATGGTACTGGATACCAATGGACAGCTATGGATCGGTACAGAGGACGGAGGTCTGAACTGCATGAACATGGACACCGGCAGGATTACCCATGTACTCGAAAGCATGTTTTTTCCCAATGTGCACGGTTTATGTGTGCATGAGAACGAGCTATGGGTAGGCACCTTTGCCATGGGGTTAAAAGTGATAGATACCCATACACACAGGGTCATCAAGAGCTTTCGAGCCGATGGGGAGCCGGGGGCATTGCATGACAATACCATCTTCAGTATCGCCATGTCGCCTCGGAAAGAACTGTATTTTGGCACGATTCGCGGACTATGCCGGCTCAACAGAAGCACCGGTCACTTTGAATATGACAGCAATATTCCCTCTGTTCTTATCAACAAGGTGAAGTTCGACCACCTCGGCAACCTATGGGTGGCTACGCAGAACAATGGCGTTTATCTTAAAACGGGCACAGCTCAGCGCTGGATTCATTTCACCCATAGCCACATCGGGGACTATACGCTGAGCAAAGCCGTTGGACTTTACGAAGACAGAAACGGTAATATGTGGATTATGACATTGGGAAACGGGCTCTTTTCCTACAGCCCCCGTACTGGGAAAATACGAAAAGTATCACTGGACGGCTATGGAACGGCCGAGCCGGTGGTGCTCGACCTCGTAGAGGATAGGGATGGATTCCTCTGGATGTCGACACTAAGTGGTATCCTGAAATACGATACCAGCACAAGACAATCGCAGCTGTTCTCTGCTCAGATGACGATGCTTGACAATCAGCTTAATGTCTCTTCGGCCATTGTCGACCGAAAAGGCGACATCTACTTCGGCTCTTACAATGGGATAGTAAAGTTTTCTCCCAGTGCTTTCAAGCGGCATTATACCACGCCAAAGCTCATTGCAACGGAACTGATTGTGAATAATACCGATGTAGACAACCATACTTCCGGCAGTCCTTTGAACCAAAACATTTCCTACACGAAGGAGATAGAACTGGCATACAATCAGAATTCCTTTTCCCTGCGTATCGTCCCGCTGGCCTATGAGCAGCTACAGAGATATCAGATGGAGTATATTCTGGAAGGATTTACCGATACGTGGCAGCCCGTCAGAGTAGATTACCGCATCGGATTCGACAACCTCCCGGCTGGTGAATACTTGCTTCGCGTAAGGATCAAGAACAGCAAAGGAGTGTGGGATGCCCGGGAATATAGCCTGAAAGTGGTGGTAAAGCCCTATCCATTGCTCTCGTTCTGGGCAAAGCTGTTTTATCTTCTCTGCGCCTGCGCAATGGGCTACTTCACGGTCCGCTATCTTTACAGGCGCAACAGGCGCAAACGCAAGCAGGCAATGGACAAGCTGGAGCAGGAGAAAGAAATGGAACTCTATGAAAGCAAGATTAATTTCTTCACTCATGTGGCACATGAAATACGCACTCCCCTTACCCTCATCAAAGGCCCGTTAGAGCATATCATAAAGCAGGAAAGGGTAAAAGACAGCCAGACCAAGGAGGATCTACATATCATGTCAAGGAATACCGAACGGCTGAACAAGCTCATCAACCAGTTGCTAGACTTCAGAAAAGCTGAACGAGACGGGCTAAAGCTGAACTTCGAACACTGTGACATCCCGCAATTAGTCGATAAAACATTTCGCCGCTTCCTGCCATTGATTCGGGAGAAGAACATTGATGCCACACTGTCTGTCTGCAATGCGGGTATTATGGCCTATGTCGATCAGGAGTGTTTCACGAAAATCATCAGCAATTTGCTTGGCAATGCCGTAAAATATTGTGCCTCCCGGATATCTATTCTCATAGAGTCAAGCCCGAACAATACGTTCTCCGTTATCATTAGCAATGATGGAAATATCATTTCGAAGAGCCTCCAAAGTAGGATTTTCGAACCCTTCTTCAGGATAGAAGGGCATCAGCAGACAGCACAGACTGGAACGGGAATAGGGCTGGCACTGGCCAAAAACCTGGCCGAACTGCACAAAGGAACACTCGTCATGGACCAGAACGACCATCTGAATGTATTCCGTCTCACCCTTCCTATTAACCAGACAGACTATATTTCGTTATCTGAAGAGTCGGATCTAATCAACATGGACGAAGCTGAACCCAGAAAATCGGGACGCCCTTTGCTGCTGTTAGTAGATGACAATGCCGAGATGCTGGAATACGAAAAACGCACATTGCAGGATTATTACGACGTCGTTCTGGCTGCTAACGGACAGGAAGCGCTCTCCATTTTAGAACGGGAGAAAGTGAGTCTGGTGGTTACCGATGTGATGATGGCCCCCATCAATGGTTTTGAACTGTGCCGGAACATTAAGAAAGATGTAAACTACAGCCACACGCCTGTTATCCTCCTCACTGCTGCCACACTGGATTTGGCACGGATGGAAGGAATGGAAAGCGGTGCCGATGCCTACATAGAGAAGCCTTTCTCTATGGAATTCCTCATCAACACCATTACCAATCTGCTGCGATCGCGTGAAGAAATAAAACGTACCTATGCCGGTTCACCCTTTGTTTCGTCTAATACCGTGGCGAAAAGCAATGTTGACAAGGAGTTTCTAGAACGGCTGCGAAGTGTGATGCAACGACACATGAGCAACAGCGAGTTCAATGTCGACCAGCTCGCCTCAGACATGAACATGAGTCGCTCCAACCTGAACCGGAAGGTGAGAGGGACACTTAACGTATCTCCCAATACCTATATCCGCATCGAACGGCTGAAATATGCTGCCCAGTTACTAAAGGCCGGCGACTGCAAAATCAATGAAGTGTGCTACAAAGTAGGTTTTAACAATTCAGGCTACTTCACCAAATGCTTCTATGCCCAGTTCGGAATCCTGCCCAAAGACTTTATCAAATCCAGCTGACACCCCTTCAGACAGAAAAGGAGAAAGGTAAAAAGAGTATTATGACAAGGTGAGTCCATCCGTCGACGCTTAACATAAACTTCACTTCGAGGTGTTTCAAGGCTAATTTACTTGATTTTTTGTTTATCAAGTAATTTTATTACCTGATTATAGACCAGCTTTCCGCTAAAATGTGTAGCCCATGTGAAGTTTGCATCGAAAACAAAAGTAACAAAAAGGGCTGAAATCCGAGTGAGAATTTTAGCCCTTGACTTTTGTATGTCGAAAAGGTTTACCGATAGTAATAATTTGTAATTATTGCCAAAATCTAACTGATTATTTTTGTAATAGTTCGCTTGTCTTGACCCAATAGAAGAAAGCTTCAGGTAGTATTTTCTTCAATTTGTTGAGTTTATTGTTGACGGAAGGAGATAATTCCATGGCAAGTATGGTGTTCGGATTTCCATCGTATTTCTCAATTCTTGTGCTTGATTTTTCTATTGAGGTAGCAAGGTAAGCCGCACGAGCCGAATCTACGATAGCTTCTTCTATGCGATATTTCCCTTTGTAGATGTAGCCGTCTATTTTCTTAATGCCACTTTGCAGCATTTTGAAATCACCTTTACCCATCTGCCCTCTAGTGCCTAGACACAAGGCGGTCTCCCTAATATCCTCATAAATGAGTGACAGTTCAGCGGGTAAGCCCCGATATTGCAATTCTATTTTCCCGATTTGGGTGAAAGTATCCTTAGTGTGCTGAAAGTTACCGGAATGTTCAAACAGCCTGCCTACATCATACAGCTGCTTGATAATTTCCAACGAGCGGTCTCTATCTCCCTTGATATAAGGAATACCCGAGGTATTGGGGGCAAATGCCGTAAGTTTATCACCAAGAATGTCGTCAGCGGATGGCACGGTTACCTTCAATGGTTCATCGTCCAGTTCTATAAAAGGGCCTTTAATCTCAACTTCTTCAGTCGCATGGTATTGTAAATCCTCGTAGAGGACATCAAGCAGTATATACGCAGGTTTATCATCGTTCTTATAAGCGATGTGATAAAAGAATTTCGAGTGACTCTTGGGAATATTCGTGTCCCTCTGCTGCCGCTCATCAAGGGTCTTAGATATGAAGCCGAACTTTTCTATATCTTTCAAATAAGGCTCAATATCCGTCCCGGGTGGGCAGATAATGTCAATGTCGATGGATAGTCGGTGAGCGGATTCACCCAAAATAAGCATCAGAGCCGAACCGCCCTTGAAACAGAAAGGGCAACCTGACAATTTCAGCATCTCCAACAGCGACATTGCCCTGATAACTTTCTCTATCAGATTCAGGTCTTTATACTTGTTACGCACAGAAATGGATTTTATCCACTCGGTGGTCATACATTCTTTCTTGATCATACAAATTCCTTGATATATTTTTCTATTTGCGGTTTAATATTGCGCCGTGAGGCATATCGCAGTAACATACCTATATTCACATTATAGTTGGCAAAGGCATTCTGCATCATGTACAAGGCTTCCTGGCCTTGCAGATAGAAGAAATCCCTGTCGCATTGAATATCGACTAAAAGCTTCTCAATAGTTGGTACATTGGTGCCGTTTACTTCCTGCATGGGGGACTCTGAAACAAGAGGCTTTACGATATAGGCTCTTTTATCCAACCGGATATAATCGGACATAATATCCTCCTTTGGCGAAAGGAAACTGCGTTCATGCATATCCTGTACAAAGTGGAAAATGGTTTCAGTGGCATCACGCTCCGTTTCTATATAGATATTGTTGTTGTACGACAGGTGATGTTGCAAGTCGGATAGGATTTCGCCATTATAGACACAAAAGTCTAATAAGGGATATTCCGCTTTTAATTTCTTATATAACCGAATGGAGCGAGCATTGGGAACCGGACGGAAAATAGCTTTAGGGGTTGTTGTATACACTCCCTTGCTTATTCTGAATATTTTTTTTTCGTCCAGCAACTTGCGTAAATGCCAGGACAGCATCTTCTTGGAAAGTTCAATCTTCCCGGAAAGATACTCAGACAAGTCATTCGTCTTGAATTCCTTGTTGGTGTTTGCAAAATCTACAATTATATTACTGACATTCATTCTGCTATCACTAATGGTTCGGTGCAAAGATAGTTAGATTTTGGCAATAAAACAAATATATTGCCAAAATCTAACCATGCAGGTATGCTTCTACTGTTACCAACCATCTCGTTTACGCAACATTTTATCTATCTCTTCCCGAAGGAAGAGTAATCTACCGTTGGCTTTGAGATAAGGAATCTTCCCTGTCCAAACCCAGTTGTAAATAGTTTTTTGTTCTACCTTCAAAATTTTGGATACATCTATGATGTCCAGATATTCCGGTTTTAGAGGTGGACGGACAGTCGTATCGACAGATTGCTCTTGCAGGACAAGTAATTGGTCAAGTTTATCCTCGACATTCATCAACTTGTCAAATAGGCGTTTTTGCCATGTATCTTCTGTATTGTAATCTAAGTACGACATAGTTCTCCTTTTTGATAGTTACCATTAGTATCTTGTGCCAAAATACGTTGTTCTTTCATATAGGCGATGTACTTCTTTGCGGTTCTGTCCTTGATTTCCATTTCGCGCATCAGAACCTCACACAGTTCTTGGTATGAGAGTTTGAGAGAACTTCGGAAGGCGTCTCTAATAACACCAATAAGTTCGTCGGTTTTGCGCTTTTCCTTGTCTTCCTTGGATTTCTCACCACGATAGACGTGCATATCCTCTGCCTTATCCCAGCCGAAAAGCATCATCGGTACATCCAGCGGACTTCCGTCACGGACTTTCAATGCCTTCACCACTGAGTATTCGGGATTGTCGTCTTTCTCAATGGAGAGAATGCCCGCCGCCTTGCGTTGCAGCTCCGAGCCGATATGACCACGGAGTTTGATACCATTCGGTACGAAGTGCAGCACGCAGATGATACAGGTATTATAAATCCCCGCCAAGCGATAAAGCTCGTCCACAATGGCAATACTTTCCGTTTCATCGTTGGCGGAACGTATTAAGTCGGCTATTCCGTCAATCACCACAAGATGGATGCCTCCATGCCTGTGATGGAACAAGTCCATACTCTCGCGGATAAGCTTCAGCCTGTCCTTGCGGGACAGAGAGGCAAGATACAGGGAATGGTAAAAGTCCGGTACTGCCGCCAATGAAGCCCGGCGCAGTGTCTTACCCAAGTTCTTGTGCAGCTGTGCCTCGGACTGTTCCGTGTCATAGTGCAGGACTGCCAAGCCTTTGGGGTTGGCGGTAATCTCCAATCCCAAGGTATTCTCTATCGGCAATCGTTTTTCTCCCAACGCTCCGGCAAGGATGGCTCCAACATAGTTGCTCTTGCCTGTCCCCTCACCTCCAGTAATGCAGAACAGATTGTCCTGCGTGCCGAGTGGCACACCGTTTACTGCTACTACTGATTTGGAAATGTCCGGTGGATTCTCATAGTCAATCTCACAGGAACGTAACATCATCATAGTTTGGCTATATAGGTCTGAGAACATCTTGGCAAGCAGCTCTTTCAATTCCTTTGCCCCGTTGCCCAAGGCAAAGAAATCTGAAATGTCTTTTTCAGACTTCGTGCCACTTAGCGGAAGTGAAAGGTTCAATACCTTGTATTCTGCCAGATGTTCTGCTTGTCTGTGACTCTCGCGTACGCCTGTCTCGTCAGCATCATACAGAAGTATGATATGTCGAAAGCGAAGTTGGAGGCTCTCAATGATGGTTGTCGGTATCTGTGCGGTTTCACTGTTGAAGCATATTGCACTAAACCCATGTGCATACAATGAGAGTACATCCTTTTCGCCACCTGTAATGAAGAGCATATCGCCTTTAGCGGGAATCTGATCCATACCGAAGCAATAGGTGGCAGGCATCCGTCCACCATAGAGAAAGCGGATTTTCGGACTGTGAGGTCGGTATATCTTTACATAGCCGTTTCCGATATAGGCAAACATAGGTTCGGTAGGTGAGCCATAAAGTTCAAACTTCCGACCTTCAGCAGAAATACTCTCATAGCGTTTAAGACTCCGTACCCGAAAGCGTCGGAGTGCATCCTCATGGATACCATAATGCGCCCAATAGTTTAGCAGCCCGTCATCAAAAGGCTGTATCTCAAAACTGTATGGTCGTTCTTCCGTATGCTTGGGCATATCAGTCTCGGGACTGAAGCCAATAGTTTTTTTGTATGACTGTGTTATATGCTTGCTATGCTGTTCACCATCACATAAAGAATACAATCCAAGTTCTTGTACTATGGTTTCCAGGACCTCGGGAAAGCTTGTTTTCAGGTTTAGGCCACGCATAGTTGCTACAAACCAAAAACAATCTCCCGAATAGGTTGTATCCCCATGATCATAGAACTTATAGGATGAACTCTTCCTGTCATAGAAGATATGGCATGAAGCCCGCTTGTCATCATAGAAGGGACTGCGGAAGTTACGATGCAGGTTCACCTCAAAGCCAAGGAACTGGGAGAACACATTCAACCCTCCTTGTGTAAGCAAAAGTATTTGTTCTTTATCTATCATATTTATCTATTTTTAGAATTAAGGCAAGAACTCATAATAAGGTTGTCCTTGAAGCGGTTGAGTCGTCCGAGAACCACATCATTCCTCATCCCTGATACACGGAGCCGGTTACATTTCACGGCAATAATGATTGACTTGAAAAAGTAGCGCACATCACCACTCTCCGTGTAGCGGTAACGCAGCAACTGCTTCTTGCGCCAGCGGTAAAGGGTGGACTCTGAAACATTCAAAGTCTCAATTAGGTCTTTCGTGGTCATTTCCAGCTCGTCATCTATATTCTGTATAAGGTGAGAGGTTCTCTCGACGTACTGCTCTATTCGATTGAGCCTATCTATCAATTCTTGATAAGCCAGACTCTCTACTGTGATTATTTCCATGACTATAACCGTTTTGTAGCCCCCGTCGCTTGTTCTGTTCCGAGTTCAATTAATAGTTGTGAAAGCTTATTGAACGCCTCCTCTATAAAAACTTCTATACGCATCTCTACCATAGGTAAAAGTCTTGGCTGCCCATTCCGTGCAAGAACTTCAAACATTTCAGTAGAGCAGATACCTACTTTAGAAGCATATTTTAGGATTTGGCAGAGAGTCATCTCTGTTTGTCCATTTTCCCAACGTGAGATCCGACTTGAACTAACTCCCAGAATTCCAGAAAGATACTCCTGGGAATAACCTTTTTCTACTCTTGCTGACTTCAGCATTTCCAATAACTCTTTCATAATTATAAAGTTATAAAAGCACCGCCACAAGAGCAACCCGCTATATGCAAATGTTTTCACCCTATGCAATCCGTCTTGCAGCAGGTGCAAGGTTCAGCATCATAGCGGTAGCATAAGGACGAGAAATACGTAGTACAGACAAAAGAATATTAAAGAATGACCTACTTTTAATGAAAAGATTTATAGTAAACTTATATAAGGAAATGTTAAAATACCATTCCTCTTAAAATCAACTATCATTTATAAAGAACAATCACTGTCAAAGAACAAAGAACTCACGGATCCCCCAGTGCAAGGTGCAAGTCCCTTTTTATATAAGGGCTTGCACCTTGCACTGGAAAATGTAGCAGTAAAATCTCTAAATATTTATGGTGCAAAGATTTGGAGGTTAGTACAATTTTATATACCTTTGTACCCAAGAAAAGAGAGCTGTTGTGCTTTCAAAAGGTAGTCAGAATGGTAGTCACTAAGCAGTCAAAATACTGCTACAAAAATGCTACACAGATGATTTATTAAAATATATAGAAGATTTATATACAACGAGATACGAGAGTTTGGTTCACAAACCTCTCTCTCCGCAGGAAGTACTCTGGAGAAGACTTCAGAAAACACTTCGCGAAATCAGTAAGTATCGTAGCTTCAATAAGTTACGATACTTTTGTTTTATACTTACACGTTTTTTCAGAGTACGTAAGGAGGGTGCCGAAACGCCCAAAATACTCTCCTACGGTTACAATCTGGTTACAAAAAGATGAGCCGAATAAAAATTGTAACCAAGAGTACGTACAGAGATTGTTTAGAGTACTTATATGTTGCTGTTATTCAAATGATTATGTAGAACTTTGCAGTGGGGTATATAGAAGTTCATTTCATCCATTCAGGTAGTAAAATGCCTTCGATGTGATACTATTTCCCATGATCCCGGTTGCAATTAAAAACAGTCAATGTATGAAATCAATTTTCAGAACAGTCTTCTATCTCAGAAGCAACTATGTAAACAAGGAGGGCAAGACCCCTGTGATGTTGAGGATTTACCTTAACAACGAACGGTTGTGCATAGGTTCAGCCGGGGTCGCCGTTGAACAGACCCAATGGGACAGTACGCGAGAACGGGTGAAAGGACGCAATACCGAAGCCCTAAGCATGAACTTGCAGTTAGACAGTATCCAAAACGACCTGCAAACCATCTATCGCAAGTTGGAAATGACGAACGACCTGTGCTTGGAACGCATCAAGTCCGAGTATCTTGGCAGACAGGGCAATGTCTGTACACTCATGCAGCTTTTCGAGAAGCATAATACGGACATACAGGAACAGGTTGGTGTCTCGGTGAGTGTGGCAACGTTGCAGAAATACAACGTGTGCAAGAAACACTTTGCGGCCTTCTTGAACGAAAAGTACAAGCGCTGTGACATTCGCCTGTCTGAACTGACATTCACTGTCATTCATGACTTTGACATTTATCTGCGTACAACCGCTGGGCAGAATCCCAATACGGCCACGAAAACGATGAAGACTTTCAAGACCATCACCATACTAGGAAGGAAGATGGGCGTGTTGAACCACGACCCGTTCATAAATCATCATTTCCACTTGGAGCCGGTAAACCGTGGCTTTCTCACGGACGAAGAAATCATGAAGATTGCCAACAAGGATTTCGGTATCCATCGTCTGGAACTGGTAAGGGATGTTTTCATCTTCTCTTGCTTTACAGGTCTGGCATATATAGACGTGTCCAACCTTACCCCGGACAACATCGTTACGCTTGATGACAAGCAATGGATCATGACCAAACGTCAGAAGACAAGCGTGGAGACCAATGTGCTGCTCCTTGACATTCCCAAGCGCATCATCGCCAAATATGGGCATAAGACCTATCGGGACGGTAAGCTCCTTCCGGTACTTACAAACCAGAAGATTAACGCTTATCTCAAGGAAATTGCCGACCTTTGCGGTATCAAGAAGAACCTGACCTTCCACCTTGCCCGGCACACGTTTGCCACGATGTCACTGAGCAAAGGCGTTCCGATGGAAAGTGTGTCAAAGATGCTGGGGCACACCAACCTAAAAACCACCCAAATCTACGCGCGTATCACGAACAAGAAGATAGAGCATGATATGGAAGAACTGGCTGGTAAGCTCGGCAAGTTCAATGCGGCTATGGGCATGTAATATGATAATGTAATAATTCTAAAATAGAAAGAAGATTATGGGAACAAAGAAAGAATTGTCCTACTTCCGGTTGAAGTTAGAGACCTATCTTGGTGAGCATTTCTCCGAAATGCTGAATAACAAACCATTCATAACGGCAAGAGCCGACGAAGCCCTTACCACCTACTGTGATGCAGTGTCGCAAGGCTTCTCGCATCTAGAAGCGGAAACGATGGCAAGTGAAGTCCTGTATCGAGGGCTGCATTTTTCCAAGTACGACACCCTTGTGTCTGTCTTGGAGAATGAGTTTGAGAAGGAGCTGCCCTCCCCACTTTCTGAAAGACTTGCACCACTGCTTCTGAAGAACAAGGCAGTACAAAGCGTTTTCGCCAAGTATGACCTTACGGACGAATTTGGCGTAAGTCCTGAATACGAGAGGCTCTACACCGAACTGACCGGTACAATCGTCCTGCTTATCGAGGACAATCACCTGCCGACAATAGACGGCGAGAGCGATATTGTATAATAACCGCGTTCTTTATCCTTTAAAGAAACACTGTTTTCTAAAAGGCTCATTTTTTGCAGCAAGGTGGTTATCTGTTTTGAGATAACCACCTTTTGTTTTCTCACGATTATGGTTCTTATGTTCTTATAGCCGATAGGAACCCATTCCTCAATATTTTACCGGATAGCAATTGCAAATGATAAAGCGACAACCTTTAAGTCATTTTTTCCACATTATGTATCCGTACCCTGATTGTCTATTGGTTATATAAAACTGCGATACAAAGCAAGATTGAAAACACTGCCACCAAGATGGTGGTAGGTGCTGTCACCTTAATGGCCAAAAATACCGTGAAGAGCACAAGCAATACGTTTATGGCAAGCGTGTAACGGAAAATGACAGGCATTTGGAGTTGATAATACAAGCTATTGGCTAAACCGGCAAATACAAGTGCCAACCCCGCACTGAAAAACCAAAAGGCTTCGGCTGAAATCTGATTGTATTTCTTGAAACTGAGTGCCGAATGGGCGATGCCTAGCAACATTATCCCAACAATGGCAACAAGATGCAATGTCCTCATAAGTCAAAAGTTTATGTCTTTTTCACAAAGGTACGAATAATTTCTATAAAAGGGGCATGTGGCCAGTATAAGTCATAGCCGGTTATCACCGACAGTAGCCACATTCTCTTTTCCTTATTATTACGGCTTTGCACTTTCGCTTCCTTTCCATATCTCCACGATATGCGAAGTCAAGGAGACGGACGCTGTTCCCTTTTTATCCGCAAAGGTAGTACGGGGCTTACGGCTTTCCCAAGGTCGAAGCCTCCGGTTTGTTTGGAAAATCTCCACGCCTGCGGGTAGTATTTTCCGCCAAAACCTTGTGTAAGCCACGCCCCGCCACCTTGATTTTGCTACAAAAAGGAATCAGCATACTCCGATCTTTGGACGCATAAAAAAATGTCGCTGGATAAGCAAAAAGTAAATACAACATCTTCGATGAACAGCAAAGGATATAGCTCCTCCTCATTACCGCATTAACCCTACGGCAGAAAAGAGTGAGCAAGTGTTGGCAATTAAGCTTGTACAATGGGACGTTCCCCCTTTGGAGAGTCTTTATAATAGCAAAATATATCTCCTACGTGTGAAACTCAATCGTGGCGAAATGATGAGCCGTGAAGAAAAGAATTGGTTATGCGAAGCGGTAAACTCAAACACCTACTTCCGTACAGCCGTTCCCCTAATGGGCTACCGCTTTGATTTCTTTGATGTACTGAAAAAATACCTTGTCAATCAGTACGGACAATGGACAGAATACTATGCTCCCGACAGAGCAAGCCTGAGAACCTACCTATACGGACATATCAATCAAATTGTAGAACTCTCTAAACATTAAGAAGACATGAAAGGAACGGAACATTTCACACGGACAATAGCCGAGTATCTCAACCAGCGTGCATCGACAGACCCATTGTTTGCCCCCAACTTGATGAAGCCTAACAAGAACATAGAAGATTGCATAACCTACATCTTGAACGAGGTGAAGAAAAGCGGTTGCAATGGTTTCGACGACGATGAAATATACTCTATGGCTGTTCACTACTACGACGAGGACGATATAGAGGTCGGCAAGGCTGTTTCCTGCCAAGTTGCCGTTAATCACGTTGTGGAACTAACGGAGGAAGGAAAAGCCGAAGCAAGGCAAGAAGCCATTAAGCAATATCAGCGTGAGGAACTTGCAAAGATACAGAGCCGTAACGCACGAGTAAAAAAGACTGAGAACGCAGCAACCCAAGTACAACCATCACTATTTGATTTTTAAGCCTATGAAACCGAGAAACAAATTTGAAAAGGCGGTTTTGGAACAAAGTAAGCATCTTCGCCCAATAACCAAGACACAAGGCACGTGGGCATTTCGTGAGTGCATAGACCACTTCGCCTACCGCTTGCCAAAAGGTCGCACCACTTGTATGGATTGTGGGTATAGTTGGGTAATGGACAAACATAGAGAAACTTGCACTTGCCCTCATTGCAGGGCAAAGTTGCAGGTCAAAGAAACCTACGAGCGCAAGTTGCAGCAGAAGCAGTATTTCACCATACTTACTACTTGTGGAGAGTTTCAAGTATTACGTATGTTCCTCCTCGTGACTGATCTGTCTTTAAAGCCAAGCAATGCTAATAGCCACGCAAACCGATAATTTGCATGGCTATCTTTTCTTAGTTCTTAAACAGCTATGCGGTTAAAGCAATAAGTCGCAGATTAATTCAAATCCTATTGGGATTAATTGAAAGTATCAGTTTTTGGCTTGTCAGACATTTAGGTAAACTAGCAGCAGGATGTTGAGTATGTTTTTTAAACAATCCCTTAGTGCGTGTGAGTTCTGATGCCTCCTTATGTATCTCTTCAACTGTTCTAAACTCTTCATTATTCGGGAACAACTTTGCTTGCCTTAGCAATGTTTGGATATAGAGTGCCCCATTTTCTGTATCTAAAGCCATCTCACCTATCCTACAAGCATACAAACAGATCTGCTGAGGTATAGCCTGCATTATTCGCTGATTATAAGCATTCCTAATCATTTGTAGATTAGAAAGATGACCACCTGAAGAAAATGTTCTTAGACTGTCATTGAGAGGTTCATGCCTATCAACAAGACAGCGGCAACAATCAAAAACAGAAATTTGTTTAGGTGCAATGGAAAATAGATCAGTTTCATTTATTGTTTCTCCTTGCCTGTTTATTTCTAAAATTGTTTTTCTATCATAGCCACCATGTCCACTGTATACAACAATTGCGAAATCATATGCCTTTGTTTTACGAAGCTCATTGATGTAACTTAGCAGCTCACACTTTTGGGGATTCATAATCATTTTGATTTCATTACGCTCCCAAGCCCCACCTATTGGAGATATTAGGAACTTTTCCCATTCAACTAAATCGATTTTCACTCCTTCTAAACCATCAGAGTTACCAATTAATAATGCTATTTTTCTCATACTATTTTAAATAAGAATTTATAAATCTTCTAAAATCTTCACTGTAGCCATCAATATTTTCATTTGGGTCTACTGGATTTAGCCAATTTAGCTTGTGCATTCTAATCCAAGTTTTAACATCACAGAAATTCTCAATATTTGTTTTATTCCCAGCATAAAACTCATAAAGCTCAACCAAAAAATTAAACAGCAAGTTACAATATATATCATATCTCATATATGCTTTGATATTTTTATCCTTCATTTCTACCCACTTGTCTATAAAGGCTTGAGATTCTAATTCAGGATATTGAATAGCAAACTCTAAAAGATGATTTAATTTGCCATTCAGAGAATCTTTTCTTTGTTTTTTATTCAGTTGGTAATTCTGCCATAATGAGATACTAGAAAAAAATATACCTAAAACAGCTGTTGCAGCTGTTATAATTTCTACACAACAATTATTCTCCATTATTTATAGATTTAATATTATTGCCACAAAGATAATCAATTAAATGTAAAGTAAAAAAGAAAATCAAACAATTATTTTTTAGAGACGCTAATATCTTTGATTGTATAACTTAGACCAACGAACTACAGGAGAAATAAATTTTATCTCAAAGTGTCTTTGCAGAAAGATTTGATAATCTCTTCAAAAATGGTCTACCTTTTCAGCGAAAAAGGTAGACCATTTTGATGGAAAAGGTAGACGGTTTTCTGATAATAGGTAGATAGTTTTACTGAAATAGGTGAACCTTTTTGAGAAAAAGGGTTGAGAAGTATCAAAAAAAGTATGTGTTTTCCTTGGAGACAGTCAAGAATTTTCTTACCTTTGTGATATAAATTTGCTAACAAGTTGAGGAGGATAAAGCCCCAGCCTCCAAAGGCTTAACAATCGGGGGCACATACTAATAACTATGGCGAACAGACCCATTGCTTATACGCTAAAGGAGCGTAAAGGAACAGTTGGAAGTTTGAAAGGGAAAATCGTTCTGCAGGCACATCCTACAGGACGAAAGAGAGTTGATCATCGTAGCTTCTGTGATGAAGTGGCACACGCTACAACGTTCACAGGTGCAGAAGTCGAGGCTGTTCTCAGACTTGCAGCTGAGATAGCAAAAAGCACGTTGAGAACGGAGACATTGTAGACTTCGGAGACATCGGGACACTTACACCTTCTTTCCAGAGTAAACTGGTAGAGAAAGGAAAAGCGGAGTTCAACCCCAAGGTTCATATCACGAAACCTGTGGTACACCTCACTCCCTTAAAGAAGTATTTTACACTTACTGGTGTGAGCTATGAACATGTTATTGTACCTGACAAGGCATCCAAGAAGCGAGCTGAGAATCACTTCCAATCGGGACCAGAGATTGCAATAGAGCCATAAGGGGACGAACAAATATGATTTTCTAATATTTACATTGATGCGTAGAGTATAATGTGCCCCACGCATCAATTTTACATTCACGATTTAAACAATTACAATGAAAACTATAAATCTAAAGAACTTAGTGGATTCGTATAAGAGCCTAAGTATAGAGACACTATCTTCATATCTTGGGTTCTATGGAATAGAATTAGCAGAAAAGGGGAAAAACTGTGGGTTGAGTGCAAATGAATTAGACTGCATGACATCATTTATCGAACTTTTTAAAACAACACATGATTCTATATCTTTATTGGATAATTTTTTTGTAGGGTATATGATACCACAAATAGGAAAAGAATTTGATTTGTTACGATTCAATAAAGCTAATGTTGTCAATATAGAATTAAAGTCTAAAGCCAGTGAAGATAAGATCTTGAAGCAACTTAAAAGAAATCACTATTACTTACAATTCTTAGATAAAGAAGTTTCGCTGTTTACATACATTCAGGAAACTAAAAAACTTTATATGCTGGATAAAGACCATCTTACCTCAGTTTCCCGTGATGAGTTATACAAAGAATTGATTAAGGACTGTGACGAATTTGATGATATTGACAAACTCTTCAATCCCAGTAATTATTTAATCTCCCCATTCAATTCTACAAAGAAATTTATGGAAGAGGAATATTTTCTGACAGAGCACCAAGAGGAAATACGAACTAATATCATGAGAGTTGTTGACACATCTACAACAGAGTTTATGGCGCTCACAGGAGCAGCTGGTACGGGAAAAACATTATTGACATACGATATTGCCAAAGAATTGAGAAATAAAGGCAAACGAGTTCTCATTGTCCATTGTGCACAGTTGAATTCTGGTCAAAGAATGTTGCAAGATGAATATGGTTGGGATATCTGTATGGCAAAAGCAATTGGAAATGAAGTACTGAAAGGATATAATGTAATCATTGTGGATGAAGCGCAAAGAGTACGGCAGACACAATTTGACAAATTGATAGAATCGGCGAGTCAAGAAAATATGACTTGTATTTTTTCGTATGATGAGAAACAATACCTAAGCAATGATGAAAAGAACAGAAATATGTCAAATCAGATTTTGAGAGTCTTGACGCAAGATATCTTTCAACTGACAACAAAGATTAGAACCAATAAAGAAATAGCTTCTTTTATTAAACCTTTATTTGATATTCATGAGAAGATAAATCGTTCAGAGCATTCTAATATTGATTTGCATTATTGTTCGGCCAAAAAAGATGTTATAATATTGTCAGAATACCTGCAGGAAAAAGGTTGGAAAATACCAATATATACCCCAGGAACTCGTTCTATATTTAAATATCAGGGATATGGAATAGATAATGAAGAAAGTGCACATGCTGTAATTGGTCAGGAATTTGACAGGGTCGCCGCCATAATAGATGAAACCTTCAGATATAATGAAAATGGGATATTAGTGGCAGATAACAGTTGCTATTCGCAACGCCAGATGCTCTATCAGATATTGACGAGGACAAGACAAAAATTGTATATCATTATCCTTAACAATGAGCCTATGTTGAAAAGATGTCTTGAGATATTGAGAAGATAGATAATAGAAGAAAATACCCGAGTTCGGGATAAGCTTAGTATGTAAATAATTCTAACTGCCTTGATTCTTCGACATAAACAGGTAGCGCCTCAGGTTTATTGTCAAAAAAGCAATAGGCTGTTAAGGCAGAACATAGGTTCATGATAAAGTTATGTGTTGAGCGATGTCGCGAGTGTACGAGGTTAGCTTTGTTCTTCAAGAGTTCATTGAGAGAGTGTAAAGTAAACTGTGTCATGCTACAATAAGATTAGTTTTATACAGTTTATTTATTATGGACAACAAAGAAATTGATTACAAGCGAGCTGCTGAGCAGCTTCGTAAGGGAGAACCATTATAAGGATGGTGCTTTGGCACCAATGTTGGAGCGCATTTTGAATGCTGCCCTTGAAGGTGAGATAGATGCTCATCCCACTTCTGAAGAGCGTTCACAAGGCAACCGCCGTAATGGTAAAATGCCTAAGCAAGTGCAGACATGCTATGGTGAGGTCACTGTTGAGACACCTCGTGACCGTGACGGTTCCTTTGAGCCTCAGACCGTCAGAAAGCGCGAAACAATCCTTGCTGAAGGTATGGCAGATCAGATTATAAACATGTATGCTTTTGGTACAAGTACTCGCGATATTAGCAAGTATTTCGAGCGTGAGTTTGATTACCAAACTATCTGCAG
>NZ_JH114216.1:536099-573425 GCF_000224615.1 Segatella oulorum F0390 | reverse complement strand
ATTATAAACATGTATGCTTTTGGTACAAGTACTCGCGATATTAGCAAGTATTTCGAGCGTGAGTTTGATACCAAACTATCTGCAGAGACCATCAGTTCCATCACAGACAGAGTACTGCCTGAAATCAAGTCATGGCGTTCACGAATGCTTGATTCTGTATATGCAATATGCTGGCTGGATGCCATCCATTATAAGGTGAAGGACGAAACCGGACGTGCGGTCTCACGTGCCATTTACAACGTCTTAGGTATCAACAAGGAAGGCCACAAGGAACTTCTTGGTATGTATGTCTCCAAGAGTGAAGGCGCTAACTTCTGGTTAGAGGTTCTAAGCGACCTTCAGAACAGAGGTGTTCGGGATATACTGATATGCTGCATTGACGGTCTGAAAGGCTTTCCTGATGCTATACAGAGCGTATTCCCCAATACAAGTGTCCAACTCTATATTGTCCATCAAATACGCAACTCTATCAAACACGTTGGCAGTAAGCATCAAAGGGAGTTTCTCCGTGACCTTAAAACGGTATATGGTGCCGTTAGCAAAGAGACTGCAGAAACACAGTTAGACGCACTTGAGAGCAAGTGGGGAGAAATGTATCCCATCATCATAAAATCATGGCGTGACAACTGGGAACGCCTCACGGAATACTTCCAGTATACACCTGCGATACGTAAGCTGATATACACCACCAACACCGTTGAAGGCTACCACAGGCAAGTACGTAAGGTAACGAAGAACAAAGGAGTTTTCCCGTCCGATACTTCTCTCGAAAAGCTTGTGTATCTGGCATACCGGAACATACGTGAGAAGTGGACGATGCCACTTGCCAACTGGGCTCAGATATCACAACAATTAGCAATAAAATTTGGAGAACGTTTTGAAATCATGTAACTTTGCCTCGGAAGAAAGGCCCCTCAGCTGACTGGCACGATTAGAAATCGTGTTATCCAAATGAAGTAAAATATAAAGGATTAGAGCCTTGACACAGTTGAAATTACACTACCTTGCATCGCTTATTGCACATCCTACTTTTCTATTTCAAATTCGGCGTATAATAGCAATATCAAAAGGATTCTCTTTCATTAACAGCCTTGTGCTAAAGCTGTCCAAAAACGGTCTTCTTCGTCAATTCGTTCAGGGAAGAGCCAGACTTCCTTTATCAGACCATTCTCAAAGCGAAAGAGATCTACACCCTTCATCTCTATTGAATGCCCATTGGCTGATACCGCAAATCCAATTGCTGCTGTAACCAAGTCGCCATTGTCTGTAACATAATCCACTTGGTCAATGGCAAAAGTCCCATTACTTAGTTGAGCAATTCTTCCCAAATGGGCAAAGACATTCTGTTTGCCATTGTAAGTACCCGACAATGCACCTTGTCCCAGCTGATGCCATACTAAATCATCAGAGAGTAATGCTCCTACTGTTTCAAAATCACCCTGTGCCAAAGCGGTGTAAAATTGACGCACTTTTTCGATTTTCTTTTCCATAAAATGTATTTTTAAATTGTTGAAATCACTGCAAAATTATACCTTTGCACTATAATACACAAGTACATATAAAAATGTATGATACATACTATATTGTTAGTTTTACTGAATATCAACAAGAAAAAAGTTTGCTATGGAGAGAAAAAATTCAGATGAAGAATGTCCGGTAAGAAAATCAATGCAGATTTTTGCTGGTAAATGGACATTGCTCATCATTTTCCAAATCAATCACAGGATAATCCGTTACGGAGAACTCAAACGTGCCATTCCCGGAATCAGCGAGAAAATGCTTATCGATGAGTTGAAATTCCTGTGCGGTAAAGGACTAATTAAGAAAAAACAATATCCCGAAGTTCCTCCCAGAGTGGAATACTCCCTTACACCGTTTGGTGAGAAAGTGTTGCCGATTATCGACGAGATAGCCAAGTTCGGTATGGAGAATTTATAACTAAAAATTACTGTTAAAATTATATTGAAAATTTAAGTTGCAATTTATCAATCAATATGATTCTAAATTAAGATATATATGTATGATTGAATCAGAAAACATCAAAGAAAGGAAGAGAAAACTTGCTTTTGAAAAAGCTCACGAGATTAGGAAGTTTGAAATTGAACTTTATTGGAAACGAACTACTTATTTTTGGGCATTTATAGCCTTTTCCTTTGGAGCGTATATTGCTGTTGTATCTTCCGAAAGCAAAAAGTTTACCAATAGAGAAAACTACGCTTTCGTTATAACATGTATTGGCTTTATCTTTTCTCTAAGTTGGTATCTCGTAAATAGAGCCAGCAAGCATTGGCAAACCAATTGGGTGGTGATTATAGATGATTTAGAAGATGAATTCACAGGAGATTTGATGAAAAGACATATAGAGAATAATAACAAATGGTACGAATTGACATTATCGTATAGATATTCTGTTTCAAGGATCAACCAGATTATAAGCCTCTTTATTACCATTGTATGGGTTATCTTGATGTGTTTTTCAGGTTATCAAGTTCTCAGTATTTCCACATTCTCCTTATCAGGAAACTGGATGTTTCCTATATTCTTTATTGTCACAATCGCTTTCTTTGTTATCCTTGTAAAATGGGGAAAGTCTGAAAAGCCAAAGGAAAAGGTTACTCTTAATCGAAAATCGCCCAAAGAATACTCGAGTTCGGGATAAGATCAGTATGCAAACAGTTCTAACTGCTTTGATTTTTCGACATAAACAGGTAGAGCCTCAGGTTTATTGTCAAAAAAGCAATAGGAGGTGAGGGCAGAACATAGATTCATGATAAAGTTATGTATCGAGCGATGTCGCGAGTGTACGAGGTTGGCTTTATTCTTCAAAAGTTCATTGATGCACTCGATGATATAGCGTTTTCTTAACATTATCTTATCCCACATCGGCATCAGCTTGTTCTTCATTTTAGCCTTTAGGCCATGAACGAGCCCAGAATACCTTGGCCGAATAGGCTTTCGAAGAGTTCTTGCTTAATATATCCTCTGTCAGCAAAGACCTTCCCATAGAGCACCTTTGTAAATACATTCCACACCCTGCTATCCCTGTCATCCACGTTGGCCCCTGTAAGACAGAATGTGATTACCTCACCCGAATCATTGCAAAGCAGGTAAAGTTTGAAGCCATGAAACCAGCCCATAGTCCCTGTTCCGTTCTTGGCGAGCCCCGAAAAGACCTTGTTGAAATACCTTCTTACGTTGTGGCATACGGGGATCATTGTGCTGTCAACGAACGTTATCCCCGTACACTTGCCGAAAGCATAGAGCCTTATGAAGAGCATCATTTTGCAGAATACACAAGGCATGAGCTCTACAAAGCGATTATAGGATACCGCATGGGGGAACTCTTTGTGGAAGCAGCCGCGGATGCAATTCTGATAATACTCCTTAAAATTGCGATAGGTACCGAAATGATAGCATATAAGAATCGTCATCACCTCACTTTCGGAAAGCCTTCCTTTACGATTTCTGTAACGTTTTCCATTGCCATTCTGGTTGGGTAAATGCAGGTTTTTCTTCAGCTCACCATTCAAATTTTTGTCAAACTCATCGATAATACAGAATATTTCAGTAACTTTGTCCTTGGTAATCATCGCCATATTTGTTTTATAAGTTACTGTTTCACAACTATAAAGTTACAAAATAATAGCGAGATTAATAACTTTTTTGACAATTTTCTTATCCCGAACTCGCGTATCTTTTAATGTATGAAGAAAAGGATAATGACAATCATGTTAATCAAAATACTCAGACATGATTTTGGGTTCTATAACTCAACATTTAAATGGGATGCTTTGCCATCACCAATAGATACTTCTTTTGAGTATTTATTACCTATATTGGAACAGTGGGAAGAACAAGGACTTATCAGATTATTCAAAATAGATAACGAACAAATGATAGAGGTGCTGAAACCACCAAGCATGAAGCAAATCACTCACATAAAAAAAGACCTATCAAAAGAATAAGGGAAATTCACAAAATGAACAAAACAGAAACAAAAGAATTTCTATGCAAATTAGAGTTTCTCTATAGAAATTTGGAAAGCGAGTGATCTATACTTTTCAAACGATAGAAATGTTCAGAAGTTCTTGAAAAAATATCTATTGGTTTTTGAAGAAAAGAGTTTAGTGAAAATTATCAAAAATAATAAATTTAGAATAACGAATTTACCATCGAGTATGATGTCGTCAATCTTATAATGAGACAAATACGAATAGTAAATTTGAAAATATGTGGACAGCTTTCGCTATCAATCCATCAGAATATTTATTTCTCATAGTAGTGTTGCCTATAATAAATTTATAATCAATAAGTTAAAAACGAAGTAAAAATATTAAAATGAGCAGCAGCAATCTTCATATTAAAAAATTAAATTAACACGAATGACAAATCTAAAAACAGGAGAAGTCATAAATTTTAAATAATACATAAGTTATGAAACGTAGTAGGTTAATAATAATAATAATAAATTATATTTATCACGATAATATTTATTTGGTGTCTCCAATTGTTGATTGGAATTTATTAGATGTGCTAAATAAAAATATTCGAAATAATTATAAAAAAATTAGACCCATTTTGTTGAAATGGCAGGAAAATGGATACATAAAATTAATAGAAGATGACGACATTGTTTTTTCTTTTATTCCAGAGAAATTACCATCAAAAGAAAAACTAATAGAAGAGAGCCTGAATTTCAAATAATGATTGATAAGAATGGTGAACTTGAAAACAGGTAGAACAATAACATTAAAATAAAATGAAGAGAATAAAAATTGTTAGTTTATTGGCAACTTATATTTGTCATGATCCATTTGCATATAGCCCTATCTGTACATGGGATAGCTTTCCTCCAATTATATATACAGAAAGGGAAAGAATACTTCCTGTATTAAAAGAATGGGAGCATAAAGGATATTTAACTTTAATATATAATGAGAAAATAGCCTTTGTCCTTAACGTAGAAAAATTACCATCAAAAGAAAAACTAATAGAAGACAGTCGTAATGTTAAATAAAGAATTGTAGAAGTAGAAAAGGAATTAACGAAAAAAGTATGGGACTTTGCCTATAGCTGCTTTATTTGTTCAAAGACAATTCGAGACCTCTGCAAAACTCTTCCTACAATTTGTCTTTCTTAAATATTCTTTGTACCTTTATCGTATGAAACAGAAGCTATCCTCTCCAAGTTTTGCTGACCTATTCCTTGGGCAAAGAAAGGTCAAGCAGACATTCTTTTCACAAATAAATACAGTCATTGATTGGGCGCCTATTCGTGCTATAATAGAAGTGGCTTATACGAAAGGTTATAAGTCTACCGGCCGGCCCAGCTATAACTGCCTTGTTTTATTCAAGATTGAATTACTTCGTACCTGGTATGGTCTGAGTGACGGAGAAGTTGAAGAGAAGGTTAACGACCGCCTGTCTTTTAGCCGTTTTGCAGGTCTTGGCATGGAAGATATCGTTCCTGACAGTACTACAGTGTGCCGTTTTCGCAACGTTCTTGTTGAAGCAGATTTGTATGATACGCTTCTTGAGGAGTTTAACAGGCAATTGGAAGCTAAAGGAATCATTGTAAAGCGTGGTGCCATTGTTGATGCCAGCATTACGAATATTCCCCGTCGCCCCCGTGGAGGTAAGAGCTATGAGGTCGTTGAGGATAGAAAAGAGGATGAGAACATGGAAGCTTCGGAGAAAGCCATGCTCAAAGAAATTGTCAAGCCTAACGTAGACACAGAAGCCCGTTGGGTAAAGAAGATGGGAAAGCTCCACTTCGGTTACAAGCGCCACACGGTAACGGATGAGAATGGAATGGTGCTTGCCGAGGAAACAACAGCTGCCAATGAAAGTGATATGAAACACTTAGAACATGCGCAGCATATTATGGAATCCGTTGCCTGCAACTTATACCGAACGCCAGGGGGTTATTGTGTCAAATTGTATCAGATAAGGGGAAAATACACCGATAAAAGATTATTATCTACTCAAACAGTAACCTCCAACGGCATCTTTTGGTCAAAAATATTCATTCTTCTAAGAGTATATGGGTGAAAATTGAGAGGTGGTAGGTTTTGCAGAGGTCTCTAAATGATTAGAGTTATGATTTATAAGCAGTTAAAAAAATATGTATTGCCAAATGAAAATGATAGGAAAAAAGAAATATATAAAAATTTCAAACATCATTTTTTTCCTATTTCTGATTCTGAAATTGAATTAGTGAAGAAAGAAATAGAAATACCTTTCGAGTTGGAATTTTTTTATAGACATATAGGTTATGGTTTCTTTTTCCAAAATAATAAGGATAATAGTGATAGGCTATTAGATGCAATTAGTTTTAAACAAATTAATCTTAGACAGGACTATTATAAGTATGATCCAGATATGGAATTGTATAATAGTTCTATTTTTCGAAACAAGTATATTTTTTTTGAATTGTGTGAAGGAACTTATCTACATATTGATAAAAAAGCAATAGGTAGCCAAAATGCTATTTATTTTTTCGAAAGAAAGATTGCAAACTCGTTAGAGGATTTTTTACTCCGCTTTAATACAGAAGGACATTATTTTGAATATGGTTGAATTTGACGATACTGTATATTAATTATATGGGGTCTATTAATTCCAATAGTTTAATATGGAAGTTTTAGCAAGGTAAAATCAAGTATCATCATGGTATAATAAAATATCAGATAAGGAAAATGAATAACGGTAATATTCCATTTCATTCAATAGTAACATTGCTTTTTACAGTTTTGCTATCGTCTTGCCTCAAGGAGATTGCTGTTCCAATCGAGTCTGCATTCTCAATCGAATCATCGGAAGATAAAACCTCTCCTAGCACATGGTTTTACATCAGGTAATAATGGGAGATTAGGTGTTCCAAAATGGAAGTTGGTCAAAGACGCAGAATTTAGTGAGGGGGCAGAACTTTGGGAAGTTTTCAATGATGGAAGAGAAACGCTGCGAGCAGTGTATAAAGATGGAAAGTTTAATACAATAAAATAATTTTGTTATATGGTTTTAAAGGATGTTAGTTATTTAAAGAGGGGCAATTATATATATATATATGGGCATTGGTTGAATATGGAATTTAGCCAGGAGTTTGATACCCCCTATTGGAAGATTTTTACTAAAAATGATTTCTTTTTAAAATTAGGGTTTAGGAAAGAAAATAATTATTATAAGCTATATATTCCGTATGGACGTAGTTATGAGTATTCTGCATTCTATAAATATTGTTATTGTAAATATCAAGGAGGGAAATATACTCCGAATACGGTTGTGTCAGATGGTAATATCATCCTATTCCCAGATTTGGAAACTCAGACATGCTTATTAGGATTTTTAGATAATGGAGATCATTATATAGAAATCCCATACAAAAAGTTTATTGAAGAAGTAACTGACATTTGGGAAGAACGTACCCCCATTGAGGGTTTCAAATTCGATACAGAGCCAATCGTTTATCTTAAAAAAGATGGCGTATGGTTGGTAGAGCATTAAAAATAAATATGAAGGAAATGATCAAATAAAGCAAAATGAATAGCAGTAATCCGATTTAAATCAGAAGATGCCCCGCAGATACTTGTCATCCCTACTTCAGAAGATATGGATTATCCATTTACAGCACATGGTTTTACTGCTGGAACTAATAGACGAATAGGAGTACTTGAGTTCTGTACAACATCTCCCATCAAGATTGAAGTTGGTTCTGAGATCTGGAAAATATCACGCGATGGTAAGCAAACTTTATATGCAATAATGGGCAAAAGTAAATTTGAAATTATTGAAAAATGAAGATAAAAATAACAAGAACCTCTCGAGTTTTATTTGAGGGGAAAGATTTGGCTTTAGCCAGCTATTATGATTATAACAAAAAAAAGAGGTATTGGATTATTTTTTCTGAAAATTCCATTTCTGTAGAAAATGGAAAACAGACAAATAATGATTTCGAACTATGGTTAGAACAAGGTAAGAGGTATCCATATTCTGCCTATGAAAGTCGCATGTATTGCATTTACTTGGGATACAAGTATGATATTGAGAATATATGGCATGGATTATTCATACTATATCCAAACGAACGTAAAACGAGAAGATATTTGAAGTTATATGATCATGATGATAGCCGAATAGAAGTTCCTTATGAGGAATTCATCGCTTCTTCTCCAATTATTTGGGAAGAGCGAAAGCCTATCTCTGATTTTGTTTTTGATGTTGAACCGCTGGTTTATTTATTCAAAGACAATTCATATATTGAAGAGAATCTGCATGGTGCATGGTATAACAAAACATCAAATAAGCAAAATGAATAACGGTAATGTATTGTCTCAAAGAGACTGCTGTTCCAATCGAGTCTGCACTCTCAATCGAATCATCGGAAAGCGAGGCTTTACTTGTAATGATTCAACTAAAGCATTTAAAATTGTTGAGGTAATAAAGGAGAGTGAGGCATGGTTCAAAAAGATAAGAGAAGGCATTGCATTCAACAAGGCGTGTACCAAGTTCTATCCTTACAGGTCTATTTAAATTGAACAGGTTTGAATAAAGGTATCTTCGAGGTTAACCAAGGGCGTGACTTAAAAGGGGAAATGATTCTCGAGGTGCCTGTGCAAAAGAAGCCAATCCCACAAAATGTGATAAACTATGCAGATAAGCTTCGCATAAAAATCAGAAATACGAATAATAAATTATATAATTAGTTATGAAGACAATATTTAATAGTACTTGGGTAGGTAATCATATTTGTACAGAAGAAACCACCCTATTCCAATTAGATAGCTACAACAAAACTCGCTATTCTCGTCGCAAGAAGAAAGAGGGGCTGTTGGAGCTTGCTTCTCGCGAAGCTCACGAGAAACAAGAGGTTTACTTTGCAACGATACTCAATGATGATGGTAGCCCTTACTGTGCTATTGAGTCCAATGTGGGATACTTTGGGGTAGACTTTTTAGGAGAGGATCTTGACAATTATCTCATCTATACGTTTAGAGACTTCACACAAGAAGGGAAGACGTTATTCTTGGATACCATTAGGCTACAACCCAAGAATCCGCAAGACTATGATACGATCTATAGCTTTATGTTTTACTTTAATGAGGATAAAACATGGGGAGTCGTGAAATATAAGGGAGGTGTAGGCACGTGGAGTGAGTGTACCGAGACATCGGAGTTTCCTCTCTCTGAAGAGGACTATTCCAAACTTTGTCTAACCTACCCTGCGTTCGGTGAATATGACCAGCTCATACGCCTGGATCGTATTCCGATGGTCATTCGAGAGACGATATTAGAAGTCACAGATAAGGAGTTTCCGGCATTTAGGCAGTATCTCCAGCGAGACATCGCACGCTATCAACAGACTAAGAAGTAAAGATGCTCGCATTCAACAAGGCACGTGCCAAGTTCTATCCTTATAATGAGATTTATTTAGAAGCACCGAAGAAAGCTATAAATCTACCAGAAGGGGCTCCTACAAAGCATCAGTATGTGAGGCTGGATTCATATAACCCTCACACAGGCGAGATTGTTTCTCGTAAGTATACCCAGCTTAGCGAGGTGTCCTCAAAGGAATAAATAAAGATTCGAGATACTAACAATCATATATACAACAAATGAAAACTCTACTCAATCGTTGGAATACGATATGGCTTCGTCCATTAACGGATGGAGAAGCACTTAAAGTCTTGGATGACTACAACAAAACTCGTTACTCCCGCCGCAAGAAGAAAGAGGGGCTGTTGGAGCTTGCTTCTCGTGAAGCCCACGAGAAGCAAGAGGTCTACTTTGCAACGATACTCAATGATGACGGTAGTCCTTATTGCGCCATTGAGTCTAATGCGGGGTACTTTGGACTGGACTTCCTGAGAGAAAACTACGATAACTACTTGCTATATGAGTATAGGGAATATTGCGGTAAGCTATTTCTAGAGGTCATTCTCCTGTACGAATGTTACCCTGGGACGAATGAGAAGATGAGACGTATAGACTTCTCATATACCCACCAAGGAGGATTCTCAACTGTCATCTATCAAGGTGTGATGATTGAGGGCACTTATGAGGAAATCACAGCAGAGCATCCCCCCATCTCAAAAGAGGAGCTGGAGAAGCTTTGGGTAGATTATCCCAAGTTCGGTGAATATGACCAACTCATACGCTTGGATCGCATTCCTTTGCAGGCTCGGGAACGTATTCTTGAGTATACGGACAAGGAGTTCCCAGCTTTCCGAGAGTATCTTCAGCGTGATATTGAATGTTATCAGAAGGCAAAATAGTAAGCTATTTGTTGTAGTTGACATTCCATCAAGAATGTCGTATAATTCCATCACTCCTATGATAAAAGTAATAAGAATGATAAATAGCACCCTCTTTTGTCTTATTTTCTCCCTGATTGAAGCGGGAAGGCGGGCAGTAGACCTATCACTCGGCTAAAAGTGCAGCAGGCTACTCAAAAAACGGACAACAGAACGACCGAGCAACCCACAAACAAAATCTGTACAGCTGCTCATAAACCGATTGGGGATTTATATTAAATGCCCTGCTTAATACGACGTCGTCATATCCTCGGGCACGCAAATATAATAATCGGCAATGCCTTGATAGGCCTCATCCAAGTGCGAAATGTCCTCCTGTCGCACGGCTCTCACCACCACATATCGCACCCCCGGCTTATATGTTAACAGATAAGGGATGATGCCTTCACGGCTATCCGAATGGAAATTCCCATTGAAATGAATCAACTTTCCCGGAAGATTTTGGGCAATTCTCCAGGCCATCGTAGCGTCTTTGATGGCCTGCGCCTCGGCAATGCGGTGCGGATCGGCATTTTTATTCTTCCCCATCATCCCCATGAGTGCAAAGCCCTGCTCAACATTTTCATTTGATTGAAAGTGGATAGGCAACGGTGCCATGTAACTTTTTGCTTCGGTTGAGAACGAATCCAAATAGGCAAGACCATGGTTTTTCACGGCGGTGGCATAACGACGCGGCACATTTGTGGCAACAACGGGCACGTGATGTTCGCGCGCAAAGCCAATCAAACCTGCGTAATCGGTACTGTAATTGGGCCACAAGCGCGCTTCATCCTCAAATCGTTCGCCCGTAATCTTCCCCTGAAGATACTCATTTAAGATGAGTTGATTGTCACTTTCAAACATTTCCAAGCCCATTTTCAACTGCGCTCCGTGCACATTGTAAAGACTTTCCAGCAACTTTTGCTCCATCCAATGGGTAATGACACAGTTATGTATCTCGCCAATGAAAACCACATCCGCCTTGGAAAGATTCTTAACGAGCTGCTCATAACTGATTGATTTACCCTTGTTGTCATAAAGACGATAGGCTTCCGGCTGATGCTGTGCCGACACATTGACTGTCATAAACACCGCCATGAGCAGCCAAATCATTCTGAATTTCTTTGTCATTTTTATTGTTTTTGTGATTTATAGATCACTATCCTTCGGTTCCAATCCAACATACTGCTGGCCATTTCCCGCACCATCTCGGGCGTAATGCTTCCCAAGCAGGCGCCATAATCATTGAAATCGCTCAACGATTCGCCATTTTTCACCAACGACATCAGGGTTGTTTTCCACTCTGCGGGTGCCTTGTCATTGAGTATTTTGTCCTTGGTCACGAGGAAAGAGCGTTTCAGTTTCTCGAGTTCGGCAGTGCAAACAGGTTGCGTCTTCAACTCTTCGAGCATACCTTTCAGCAGTTCTTCCGCCCGTTTACGGTTCTCATCTTTCAACGAAAGTGTCACCATGAAATGGTATTTCTGCTGCGGAATGCCACTGTAATACATGTCAACATAGGGCGAATAGACGATATTTTCACGCTCACGCAACACTTGCAGCACGCGGTCTTGCAACACATCGCGCATCAATTTCATGGTCAACGAAGCCTGAAGCGAAGGCTTATAGTTGCCCGCAAACACATAATGCGCCACCGTCTGATGGTCGTTTCCGCCTTCGAAGCCCTTCACAAAGACTTTGTTTTCCCTCTTGAACGGTTCTTCTTTACGAGGCAAAGGCTCTGCCTGGGGCACCATCTGCGAGAAGGTTGCAATGGCTTTCGCCGTCACATCGGCCTCATCAAAGTTGCCTGTTAGAATGATTGTGAGCTGCGATGGATTGGCAAACAAGCGTTTGTAATAGTGCGTAAGCGTGTCGATATTCAGGGTTTCCAAAGCAGCTTTCATGGCACAATCCTTGTTCATTGCTCCCCCATCGCCCACCAAAGAGTCGATGGTGTTGGTCATTAAGCGGTCGGCATCGTGTGCCAACAGCCTGTCAAGGAGCGTCGTTTTGCCTGCATTGGCTTGTTCATTGGCCACACACTCGGAAAAATCCTGACGATTAATGCCTGGGAAACACAACTTTTCGTACACCAAATTAAACAGCTCCGTGGCTTTCTTTGCCGGCGAAGAGGCCAACAACTGATGCCAAAACGCATCCTCACCCACGGTCATTGACAGTTGTTCTTGGGTCATCACCGAGAGCAAGGTGTCACTCGTTACCTTGGCTAAACCGCCCATATCCACATAGCTCACTGCATCATGATACTTTAAAAGTGCTGCAGGAGGGAGGTCAGCCGTGCCACCTCGTCCCACAACTGCCAAGAAAAGCGTGTGGTCTTCGTCCATGGTGGGACGCACTAACAACCTGATTCCATTGGTAAGCTGCACATCGTTAAGCCCCAGTTCAGGCCATCGCCGTTGGCTTTTCACGCTTCCCGGCTTCACTTTGGCCGGCGTTTTCAAACACAAAGGCAAGGCCACAGTGTCGTTTTCGACCACGATATGCCGATCGATATAGGGCACTATTGGGCGTCGCCAGCCCTGTTCCCACGCTTCATCAGCCCGCTGAGCAGTGAGTAGTGTATCGTTTTGCCCGCCCGTTGCAACGGTATAGGCATACAACCGACTACGTTTCATGGCGCGAAGTAGCCTTTTCAAAAGCGTTTGCAGTTGCCGACTCGTGGTCGCAGCCACCTGTTTGCGCACCCATTCCACATCGTTGGCATCGCGAAGCGGACGGTCGCCAGCCGTGATATAGTCGATGAAATCATCACATAAATCGGCCGAAAGATGCTGAGCCGTGTCGGGTTGCAACTGTGCCAAACGTGCATCGATGAGCCTTTGCAGCTCGTTTGCATCCAAAGGCAACTGCAACAATCGTCTGCATTCATTGCCGACACTGGCTAATTGCTGCGCCAAATGG
The DNA here is from genome assembly GCF_000224615.1 of Segatella oulorum F0390. Classification (NCBI taxonomy): domain Bacteria; kingdom Pseudomonadati; phylum Bacteroidota; class Bacteroidia; order Bacteroidales; family Prevotellaceae; genus Segatella; species Segatella oulorum. The sequence continues at coordinate 560,209 of NZ_JH114216.1, read as the reverse complement.
TTTGCTGATGCCCCGCGAAGGGCTACCACAAAATGGTCCTTGTCGGCCAAATACCAATTATTCGACACGTCACCGCGTACACTATCGGCCGCCAAACGGTTTGAAAGGCATTGCACCAGCATACGCATGCGTTGCTTGTCGACAGCATCTTGCAGTGTCTTTCCCGCAAAAGTGGTATGCGGAATGATGAGTTCCAGCTTGCTTTCACGCTGCAAGCTGTCGGTAATCTGCATCCAAGAGGCACCTCGGGCATAGGTCAACGGCACGCATCGGACGGTCCCTTCGCCGCTTTTCCTTGGAATGGTGCCCACCGTTTCGCGCAGTTTGGCAATCACCTCCTCGGCCTTTACCTGCCCGATGACCAACACCGTGGCATGCGATGGCGTGTACCAACGTTCGTAATAGGCGCGCAATCGCCGGCTGTCAATGCGGTTAATGTCGCTCGATGTGCCCAAGGGAAGCCGCTCAGCATAGCGGCCATGCCCAATCTTCAAAGCGTAAAAGTCGTCGTTTTGCTGATAGCTGCGCAACTCTTCGATAATCACACCGCGCTCTTTTCTAACGCGATCGCTATCGAAAGAAATAGCACAGAGCCAGTCGCGCAGAACTAAAAAAGTGGAATCGAGCACGCTGTCGTGGGCTGAATGATGGGGTAACGAGAGCCAGTAAATCGTGCGATCGAAGCCCGTAAAAGCATTGATGTCACGGCCAAATTTCATGCCTTGCCGCTCGAAATAGTCGATAAGCCCACGCTTTGGAAAGTGTTTCGTGCCGATAAAGGCACTGTGTTCCAAGAAGTGAGCACCTCCGCGCTGGTCGTTTTCCTCCTGCAACGACCCCACATTCATGACCAATCTCACCTCAATACTGTGTTTCGGAAGCCCGTTGGGCACTATGATGTAGCGCAGCCCATTGTCAAATTGTCCTTCAACGGTGCCTTTTGGCAATGTAATATATGCCTCTTTATGGTGTAAAATCATTGCTTTTACACCATAAAGAGGCATACATTGCAGCATAATAACGCCCAAAAAAAGACGGCGTAAAAGCTTTTTCTGCATACAATAAATGCTTCTTAGGGGTGCATGGTGTAGACAACACGCACCTGTTCGTAACCATTTCCGTCGGCGAAGTCCCATGGGAAGACAAACGACAGCTTGCCCTTTTCGAAATCAACCGATGCCGAAGGAGCCACCCAATCGCTCGGATTGTGGCCAAAAGTATCGCTATCAATGGCACTTACGCCCAAAAACTTATTGGGATCCAGCGAGCCTCCCATCATCAGGAAGTCGTCATCGATGGTGTATCCCACCAAGTTTCCACCCTCTTCAATCTCGACAATGGTGCCCTTTGCTTTCTCTTCCAACAGCCTGTTCCATGCAGAGTAGTTGTAAGCAAAGGGTAATCCGGCCACTTTGTCGCCATAAACATCTTCTTTCTCGCCCACAAAGGTGACAGCTTTGCTCACGGGATTGAAGGCAATCCCATCCAAAGATGCCTCGAAAGTCTCCTTACGCTCGTCGTAATGAATGGCTTTCACGGCTGCCTTTCCATAGGGGGTATTCATAAAAAACTCGTTGTCGTCGACCGTTTTGCGCTTCAACACATCATATAAGAAGGTGGTTAATCCCATAGGGTTGCTCAAAAGTTTCAGTTTGGGATGGTCAACTGTAGCATCATCGCTCAACGTTATCACACTGTAACCCTTGTAAACGCGTTGCCCTTGCCCTTGAAAGAAGCCTTCTTTATCGGCGTTATTGAACGTGATGGTGGTTTCTACGGGAATCTTTCCCAACAAACGGCTCAGGTTGATGCCATATTTCGTCTGCACATCGGCAATCAACTGCAACTGTGTTGGCGTCAGGAGGGGTACGTCAGCATCCGGATTCATCGTGATTTGAGCACCTTTTCCAAAGCCCTTGATGAGCGGATTGGAAGCCGAAGCCACTTGCACGGTCACCACTTGAGGCGTTGCAAGCAAATGCTTTCCATTCGATTTCACGCGGAGGACTACCTCTTTCTGACCGGGATTGAAAACCAACTCATCGTTATCGGCATGCAAAATGGCCTTTTCATTGCCCATGAAAGACAACTTTACCGACTCGCGTTGCTGAGGCGCAAAGGCAATCATCGCATGCACAAAGATGCTTGCTGTGTCGTCTTCTGACAGGATTGCGTTGCCCGGAATGGTCAATTCCACACCGTTGGTCATGGTTTCTTGGGGTGCATCTTGTGCCTGACAGCCTGCCAAAACGCATGCTATAGCTGCAAGAAGCGTATTCAATATATGTTTCATCTGTTTGTTTTTTCGTTTAATTGGAAGGCCAACCGGCATTCTGTTCTACGCGGTTGAAACGATATTCCGATACCGGAATGGGGAAACACCAGCGGTAATCGCCGGTCGAAATGGTGTTGCTCGTGCCGGTGCCCCACTGCGTTTGGCGAGGCAAAGCAGCGAGATGCGTGCGTTTGAGGTCGAAGAAGTTTACACCTTCGCCGGCAAACTCGCGTTGCTTATCGGTGAGAATGAGTTGCAAAAGCACTTGATTAGAGGTGCCGGCAGGTGCTTCGGCCACGCCAATGCAATGCCAATAATGATTCATCAGCGTGCGTGCAGCCTCGGTATCCCCCTTTCTACAATAGGCTTCGGCAACGATATAATAGGCGCCGGCATAGCGCATCGTGTTGATATAGCCAATGGCTTGATTGGTTTTGTTGGCCCGGTTATACTTGCCGAAGAGCGTTCTGCTGACGCCATCCATCACAAAGGGATAGACGAAAGAGGCACGACGGACATCCGAAGCCACATAGTCTAACTGTGGATTGAGGCAGAAATAATCTCCTTCTCGGGCACTACTTTGAATGCCGGCATAATAGGAAGTGTGGATGTTGAAGGCAAAAATGCGACCCGAATAGCTGTTGGATTGCCACAGGCTGTTGATACCGTCGGGGGTGAAATAAGCATCGTTGCTCTTGCCGAGAACACTTTTTCCGTAGGTGATGGCCGCTTCGTTGTCGCCCGCATAAAGCGCCAAATCGGCCAAAAGATACTGCACAGCTGTTTGCGAGAGCCAGCCATTGCGTGCCGGATCGTGCGGCGTTTGGACGGCCTCGGTCAGCAAACGGCGTATCATAGCCACGACATCGCGGATGGAAGCGCGCGGCTTATCCTCGATGCCGAGCTGCGTTTTCAAAACAATGCCCGGTGCATCGGGATTTAAATCGTAGGCCGGTGCAAACACGCGAAGCAGCTGAAAATAGCTCAAAGCCTTCAAAGTTTTGGCCTCAGCAATGATGGCTTGTCTCTCGGCGCCCTCCGTTTGCCCTTGCGTTTCGACAGCTTGCATGCGTTCAAGCAAAGCGTCACACTGTGCAATGACATTGTAGTAGCCTTGCCAAAGCGTAGGCGCAAGTTTGCTTATCTCGCGGTCGTCCCAATTATAAAGGTGCAATGACGAGATATCTTTTATCGAAAGCGAGGTTGGAACAAAATCGTTGCCCAACAAAGAAAACGCATATTCTTCGTGGGGATAGGCCAAATAGGCCGAAGCTAAGAGCGACCTTGCATTTGAAACCGTCTTGATGGCATCGGGATCGGAGAACTGATCTTGCGGCGGTATGTTCAGATTACATGCGGCAAAAGCCATTGAAAGCACACCGATGGCCACACTTTTGAATATCGGTAGATGTTGTTTCATTGTCTCTTATCAAAATGTTAAGTTGAGATGAAAGGTGAAAACGGGCTGCATGGTGCCTGCCAAGGTGCCGCTTTCAGGGTCGGACTCCTTGTAATTGGTCCACGTAAAGAGATTCGAGCCCTGCAATCCTACGTTGGCATATTGCACCAAAGGCATCACATGATGGAGCCAACGCGACGGAATGCGATAGCGCATGGAGAAACTTGAGAGTTTTAAATAGTTGCTGTTACCCACCGTGCGCGAGTTGGGATAGAGCACAAGATTCTCTTCCGCAATGCTTTGTGTATAGAAAGGTGTCCAATACGTTTTGTATTCATCGCCCCTTTTAAACCACATCTTTGCCGTTTGTCCGGCCACCGCGTTATAGTTGGCATTGTCGCTGTTGCGCACATACTGATAGTTGAAGCGCTGTTTGCCACCCAACACATAATAGAAAGAAATATCGAAATCGAACTGCTTATAGGAGAAATTGGCGTAGAAGCTGCCCGAATAAGGGGGCGTCAGGTGACCCAAGGCAACGAAATCGTCGCGCGTCAGCTTCTCTGTTCCCTGCTTCTCACGGCCATCGGGCGTAAGAAACACGGGATAACCGGTGAGTGGATTGATACCCAATGAATGGACACCATAAATCATATCGTAGGATTTCCCGACCTCATAATTGGGCACAATCGACTGCTCATCCAAGTAGAGTTTATCGGTCCAATAAAGGCTTATGACCTTATTGCTGTTGTAAGCAATGTTGCCTCCGACGGTCAAACGGCAGTCAAAGCTATCCCATATCCGCCCGTTGAGCCCCACTTCGATGCCTTGATTTTGCAAAACACCAATGTTGCGCTTCAACGAAGAGAAGCCCGAACTGGTGGCAATCGGCACATCCAAGAGCGCCTGATCGGTGCGACGGTTATACCAATTCACATCCAACGTGACACGTTTCCACAGCTCTACGTTCATGCCGACGTCTAAAGACTTATTTTGTTCGGCCTTCAAATCCTTGTTATAAAGTGACAATAGCGAGAGCGCCCGGCTCTCTTCGTAAGTTTGTTCGCCAAACATGAAAGTGCCCACGGTGCTGGAAGATGTCACACCATTGAGGTTTGCCGTCACGCCATAGGCCACTTTGAAGTTCAATTTAGACAAGGCTTTTAGGTCTTTCAGTCCGGAATAGTTGGTAGGTGTCCATCCAAGACCAACAGCCCAAGCTGCGTTCCAGCGTTTATTGGCCGGCAAAATCGACGACGCATCGGCCTTATAAGTGGCATAAAGATCGTAAATCGTGTTGTAAGTGTAGCCCGCCACGGCACCAATACCCATCTGCGCATTCTTGTCTCTCGGGTTTCTCACCTCGGGTTGACGAAATCCTTGCAATGCATTATTGATGGCTGAAGGCGCATCTACGGTGCCAACACCATAGCCAGTGATGCCCACTGCATCGTAGTTATACAGGTAATAGTCGACGTTTGCGCCCACCGTTATGTCATGAACGCCACCGAAGACGTGGTTGTAAGTGGCGCGGAAATTGCTCGACAGATTAGTGGTTGTGCCTTTCGTGCGACGGTATATGCCACGTGCATTTGCGGGAATACCGCCTTTTTGCTCCGAATAAGCCGTTGAAGGGGTGAACTGATGGTCGTCGTTTTGCTGGAAATCGAGCCCTGCGACATAGGCCAGTGTCAGGTCTTTCCACGGTGAGAGCGTCAGGTTCACGTCCACACCGGCATTCTTATCGCTCGCATCGGCCTGATATTGATACAGCAAATCGCTGTAAGTGCGGTTGGGGTAGGAATACAATTCGCCCGTCTTCCACTCGTAGGGATTAAGGTTATAAACCAACGAGGTGGGGTCGAAGGTTGAGCCATTGGGGGTATTTGTCTTGGAATAACCGCCCGTAGCGCCCAACATGAGATAGCCCATCTTGCCTAATTGCTGGTCTAACCCCATCCGAATGCTGAAGCGGCGCTTGTCGTTCCCGGCAATTCGGCCACCTTGATAGGCATAGTTGCCCGAGAGATAATAGGTTGTTGTGCCACTTCCACCCTTGATGCTGAGATTATGTTTCTGATAGAAATTGTTGCGGATGAGCTCTTTAAACCAATCGGTATGCACCGCTCTGAGGGCCGACAAGCGCCGTTCTCCCTCGGCAATGAGTTGCTCTTTATGGGGATCGGTGGCATAATAGCGCTCATAATAGTCGCGACTGTAGCGATAGCCCGGTGCAGCAGGGTTTTGCAACAGCCGCTCAAGTTCCAACTTTTCGTCGGTATCCATCAGCCGAACGCCGCGCCTTCCGCGCAACGTCAGTCCTACATCCAAACCATAGGTGACGATCATTTTGCCTTGATAGCCATGTTGCGAACTGATTTCGAGCACACCATTGGCAGCTTTAATGCCATACAACGCACCTGCAGCCGCGTCTTTCAGCACCTTGATACTGGCAATATCCTGCGGGTTGAGATTATAGAACGTCTCGGCAGAGATAATCTTTCCGTCCAACACATACAACGGTTCGTTGCTCACATTGCCGCGCCGGAACGACGAGTTGCCACGGATGCGAATCTGAGGAGCAGTGCCCAATTCTCCCTGATTGATGACATTCAGCCCCGGAATCATGCCTTGAAGTGCAAGCCCGAGGTCAATCATGGGCTTTTCATTGAGCCGCTTGATGTCGACATTCTCCACGATTCCGGCTTTCGAACGCAGGTCGATGGCGTTGATGTTGCTCTTGGCCTTCACCACCACTTCGCCTATTCCCGTGGCCGCTTCCTCCATCTTCACGTCTATTCGCTCCTGGCCTTCGTCCCGCAATTTCAGCGGTTTGTAACCGATATATGTGAACAGAAGCGTTGCGCCCCGGCCCCAATCGCCGTTTAATTGATAGCGGCCTTTCGGGTCGGTCACCGCGACATACGACGTGCGATAGACCCGAACACTCACCCCAACAAGAGGCTCGTTGTTGGCATCGGTAACATAACCATAGAGTTTGCGCGTCTCGGCAGCGCTCTGTTGCGGCGCCCAAAAGAGACACATCAAAGCCAAAAGGCTCATCGTTGCGAGCTTCTTCATACGCCTATTTGCCTAACGTTTGCTGGCCAACCACTGCTGGGTCTGCGCCACAATCCAATCAACCACCCGACCACTCGAAGCCGGCAAAATGCCATCGGGGCTGTAGACAATCTCCACACCCGTTCTTTTCACTAAGTCACGCTGCACATCCTCCATCTTATGACGGTCGGCCATGCGTTTCACATCCGATGTTAGATAGATGCCTTGCACGATGATGCGCTGCTTCTTCTGCGCCGCTTTGGTGAGCAAGGGCATGAGTTCCTTACCAAAATCATGGCCCATTTCGATGAGCGCATGGTCTACATAATCAATCTTTGTGTGCTCCTTGGTGTATTGGTCCACGTTCTTGAGCATCTCTTTCCAAAAGCCAATGCGCTCGTCATCGCCATGAGCAAGATAAATCACAGCCTCTTTGGTCGGCGATTTCGATAGGCTTTGAATGCGATCGAGCATGCTTTTCTCCAGCACATAGCTGTAATAGAACGTCGGCCCCAGCACGATGGGCACGCGTGTATGCACCATTTCGGTTTTCTCTTCGGCCAACTCCTCGCGCACGTAGGGATTGTATTTCTGCCCCAAGATATTGGGCAAATCCTCCTCGGTATGCCCCGATGGTGCTATAAAAATGGGCAAAGCAAAGATGCTGTCGGCACCTTCGGCCTCACAAGCCTTGACCATTGAGGCCACCGAAGGCTCGGTATATTCCATAAGCGCCACCTTCACTAAGTCGATGCCCTTCAACTTGCCATTGGCTAACTGCTGCTTCACCAAGGGCTCTAAGTCCAAAACGGGCTTGCGCCACGACTCCATGGGCGACCCATGTGCCACTATCAACAGCGCCGTTTTAGCCTGTATGCCCGACCATGCCGCAAACAACACGGCCAACATCAACACGATTTTCTTTTTCATTCTTTTATATGTTTAATTTTATCCTAAATGCAAGCTGCCTCACCTGCACGCGAGACAACATCTTTCCGCTGGCAAAGTTATAACAAATCATAAAAGATTGCAATACCTACAAATGATGAAAATAACACCGCCCGCACGCACATCTTTCCCACAAACCCACCTTTCCATCCCCATATTTGGTTTAAATCGCGCATCAGGCCACTCAAGCATTCCACCATTCAAGCCTTTTTCGGCGGACATGGCAGCGAGGTATGCTACCGTTTGTGCCTCTTTTGCTGGCAAGATTGCAAAGTATGTCGGCAAAATCGATGCGTTTGCCGACGTGATTGCAAGTTATAGTCGCAAAAAAGGCTTTGCCGGCGCACTGCAAGCGATGTATAGTCGAAAAAAAGGCTTCGACGATGCAATGCAAGCAATGTATAGTCGAAAAAGAGGCTTCGACGATGCACTGCAAGCGATGTATAGTCGAAAACAAGGCTTCGACGATGCACTGCAAGCGATGTATAGTCGCAAAAGAGGCTTCGACGATGCACTGCAAGCGATGTATAGTCGCAAACAAGGCTTCGACGATGCACTGCAAGCGATGTATAGTCGTAAACAAGGCTTCGACGATGCACTGCAAGCGATGTATAGTCGAAAACAAGGCTTCGACGATGCAATGCAAGCGTGTATAGTCGCAAAAGAGGCTTCGACGATGCAATGCAAGTGATGTATAGTCGAAAAAGAGGCTTCGACGGAACTATTCCTCCAAGTTATAGTCGCAAACAAGGCTTCGACGGCGATGTTGCTGCACTGTGCATCCCGAAAACGAAAGAGCGGCAGAGTTATCACAACCCCACCGCTCAGAACTTTTAAAAACCTTACAAATTACTTCTTTTCTTTGAACATCTCTTGGCAAGCTTTCCAATCATAATGATGGTAAAGCTGGTTGAGTTTGCCTTCACGCTGCTTGAACGAGGCCAAATCCTTCTTGGCATTCTCCGTCCAGCCCGTCTCTGCCATCGCGGCTAAGCGTGGCAAGAGCTGATAGAGTGCGAGGTCGCGACCCATGACATATTCGGTCCATAGGTTCACTTGCACACCTTTTACATGCTGCTTCAACGCGTCCGATGCATCGTCGGGCACAGGGTTATAGCTATAAACCTTCTCCACAGGCAGGTCACCGCCGATAAGGGTCAAGCGATGTGCCTTAGTCTGATAATAATCCAAGTAATAGTAGGTGTTGGGCGACATGATGGCATCCAAGCCACGTTTCACAGCCTCCATACCACCATCGATACCACGCCAGCTCATCACTGTCGAGCCGGGAGCCACATCACCTTCGAGGATTTCATCCCAACCAATGATGTTGCGCCCCTTGGTAGCCAGATGTTGTGCAATCATGTTCATGAAGTGTGACTGCAACTGTGCTTCAGCCGAGAAGCCATTCGAGCCCTTGAGGTTCAGCCGTTTGATTTCGGCCTGGCAACGAGGACAAGCCTTCCAACGTGTGCGAGGCGCCTCATCGCCGCCGAGGTGGATATACTTTGAAGGGAAGATGTCAAGCAACTCGTCGAGGATGTTGTTGACAAACTCATAGGTCTTGGGGTTACCTGCGCAGAGAATGTCGTCGAACACGCCCCAGCGCTCTGCCACCTTGTAGGGACCTCCCGTGCAACCATATTCCGGATAAGCGGCCAAAGCACCGAGCATGTGGCCGGGCATGTCGATTTCGGGGATGATGGTGATGTAGCGCTCGGCAGCATATTTCACGATGTCGCGCATCTCGTCTTGCGTGTAGTAACCGCCATAGGGCACACCGTCATAGAGTTCGGTGTTGTTTCCCATCACGGTTTGTGCGCGCTTCGAGCCGATCTCGGTCAGCTTGGGATAACGCTTAATCTCCACACGCCAGCCCTGGTCTTCGGTCAGATGCCAGTGGAAGGTGTTGATGTTGTGCAAGGCCAACACGTCGATATACTCCTTAATAAAAGGTACACTGAAGTAGTGGCGGGCACAGTCGAGCATCGAACCGCGATAGCCAAAGCGTGGATAGTCGACAATCTTCCCGACAGGCAGGTTGACCGTGGCTGTCTGCTCCACGGGCAACGACTTGCGCAACGTTTGAATGCCATAGAAAACACCCTGCGGCGTCTTACCCTCAATCACGATAGCACGTGGCTTCACCGTGATGACATAGCCCTCGGCGTTAGCAACTTTGTTGCTCAGCTTCAGCGTGATGGTAGTGCCCTTCTTGCCCATTCCGGCCAGCGTGATACCCGTGGTCTCGCGCACAAACTGTTTCAAGAATGCGGCATTGCGCTGCATCGCCTCATCTGCACCTTCAACGACCACGGCGGTGTTGCCACTTAAAACGAATGGTGCACCCTTCTCCAACGCGATGTTCTGCGGAAGAGGAACCACCTGATAGTTCGCATCAGCGGCCTGAAGCCCCAAAGATGCCATCATCACTGCTACTGATAGTAGAATTTTTCTCATGTCTTTTGCTTTTATGATTTAATGAATTGCGTTAGTTACTTGTTAGTAGACGGCGAGTGCAAATATACAAAAAAATAATAATACCTCCACATACTTTTGCCAAAAAACATGCGCTTTGGTAGCAGATTGAATAGAAATTTGTACTTTTGTGTCATGGCGAAGCGCCGGAGGAAGCTTCCTGCCCCGCTTTAACAAGTAACATTTTTCACACGATTAAGTAATGACACAAGGCACAATTCCACCGGAAACTCACGCCAACAACATGACCATAGGTGCACCTTCGCGCGCCATCTTGAAGTTTGCCATCCCCCTCATCTTAGGCTACCTCCTGCAACAGATGTATCTCATCATCGACGCAGCTATCGTGGGGCGCTGGATTGGCGTAGGTGCATTGGCTGCCGTGGGCGCGTCGAGCAGCATCATGTTCCTCATCATGGGCTTCTGCAACGGTTCCTGTGCAGGCTTCGCTATCCCCGTAGCGCAGGCCTTTGGCGCCGGCGACTACCACAAGATGCGCTGTTATGTGAGCAATGCCTTGCGCATAGCGGTGGTGCTGGCCGTAGTCATCACGCTGCTTTCGTGCGTGCTGTGCGACCGCATCCTGAAACTCGTCAACACGCCGGTCGACATCTTCCATGACGCTTACGTGTTCCTATTCCTGCAGTTCTGCACCATCCCTTTCACCATCGCTTACAACCTCTATGCCGGGCAGATCCGCGCCTTGGGCAACTCCAAACAGCCCTTCTATTTCCTCATCCTCTCATCGCTGCTTAACATTCTGCTCGACGTGGTGCTCATCCTCGGCTTCAGGATGGGCGTCGAAGGTGCGGGGATTGCTACCTTCCTGAGCCAAGCCTTTGCCTCATGGCTGTGCTGGCGCTTCATCCAACGGCGCATGACGATGCTCATCCCAAGGGGTAATGAGCGCGCTTTCGATAACAAGAAGATTAGCATTCTGCTTAACAATGGCGTGCCCATGGGACTGCAATTCTCCATCACTGCCATTGGCATCATCATGCTGCAAAGCGCTAACAATGCCCTCGGCACGCTCTATGTAGCCGCGTTCACGGCGGCCATTCGCATCAAATATCTCTTTACCTGCGTACTCGAGAACATCGGCGTCGCGATGGCCACTTATTGCGGGCAGAACATTGGCGCAGGCAAAATAGACCGCGTTAAGACAGGCGTGCGTGACGCCATGGGCATGATGATGGTCTATTTCGTGCTCACCGTGGCGCTCATCTATCCTTTTGCCGACGAGATGATGGCGCTGTTTGTCAATGCGGACGAACATGCGGTCATTGTTCATGCCGCACAACTCATGCGCATTGCCAACTGGTTCTATCCCACATTGGGCGTGCTCGTCATCCTCCGCTACAGCATACAAGGTCTAGGCTACAGCAACCTCAGCCTCATGAGCGGCGTGATGGAAATGATTGCCCGTTGCGGCGTTAGTCTGTGGATGGTGCCCGCTTTAGCCTGGTTGGGGGTTTGCTATGCCGACCCTGTAGCCTGGTGCATGGCCGACGTCTTTCTCATCCCTGCTTTCTTTTGGCTGTTGCGTCGGTTGCGGAGGCATCTACCCAAGCAAGTCTGAACAAAAGGCGAGGCGGCACTGTAATCACTACAGTGCCGCCTCTGGGAAAACAAAAATTTACCCATAAGTATGTAATTATGCAAATCGTTTATTATGCTTTTGGCTTAATCTCGGCATTGCCCTGCCCGCCGCCGGGATTTTCTGACGGTTTTTCCGAAGGGTTGTCCGATGGTTTGTCGGCCGGCTTGCCGGGCTTAGGTTTGGCCGGCTTGTTGGTGTCGCGCACCTCTTTGGCCGCTCCCGACGGAGCCTTCACCTCCACGAGATGGTTCTTGTCGATGCGCACCCACAGCAGTTGTTTCGTACCTTGCACCAAGAGTTCATAAATGAGATGTTTGCGGTTGCTGCGGCGATGCCCCGTGAAGGTCAATGTGCCGGCGGCCATTTTGTGCTCGCTTTCAAAAGCTGCAAACAGAGGCTGCAGCAATTTGTTGAGCTTTTCGAATTCCTCGGACGCAGCCGCATCGCGCTGTGCCGCACTGGTGTTGTGCGTGGTACGCGACTTGGTGGCCGCCAGGTTCATGCGCTCGGCCAAGGCGGCGATGGCTTGCTTGTCGGCCTCGACGGTGGCCAGCAGATGAGTGGCCTCGATGTAGCGGCACACCACCTTGAAGAACCTATCGTTTTGCTGGCGTATGCCCTTGCTCTCGGGCAGCGCCGTGTCGGCCTCGTGCTCAAGCAGTTCCCCACGCAGCGCGCGAAACTCCTCGTTGGCCTGATGCATCGACGCGATGGTGGTGGTGAGCCCCAAGGTGGCTGTCTCGGCCGAAAGTTTGGCCAAGTCTACCTCCAAGCCGCGGATGTGCGCCGTTTCCTCATCCAAGCTCTCGCTTTGCAGACCACGATAGGCGTGTACCACGGGTGCCACCTTTGCATAGGCCTCTTGAATGGGCTTGCTGAGGTTGAAACGCTGCGAATTAACGATGCCGAAGAGTGCCGAAATATAGCCGTCGCGCTCCACATCCTTGTCGATGGCCTGTTTGGTGAGCGCCTTGTTGCTCACGCGACGGTTCACCTCGTCTTCGAGCTTTATCTGCTCGTCCCAGGCTTTCATCAGCGCATCGCTGATGCCCAATTTCGTCTTGTCGGCCTTGTTGACCAAATCGAATTGCTTGCGTTGAAACTCGGCGTGCAAAGCGCCGCGGAAAGTCCCATGATTTGCTCCCTCAAACGTGATGAGCTCGGGGAGCACAAAATTTTTTGGTTTCATGATTGTTGTTTTTTTGTTGAAAAAAAGTTCTTTTAGCAGCTATGGCATGCTATCAGTGCTCCAAAAGTAGAAAAAAAATACTTACGCGCCAACTTTTTAGTTGCTTTTTTATTCAAATGCAGTATTTTGTGCCATCAAAACCACTGCACGGAGGCAAAATGCAGTGCAAATCGATAGCACGAACCACTGCACGGAGGCGAAATGCAGTGCAATCGATAGCACAAACCACTGCACTTTTCTTGTGTATATCGTTAAAAAACAGTAGTTTTGCAGTCACACACGAAACATCATTGACATTTATAACAAAGAACACGAGCAAATGAATGACTACCAACTGGGCTTCATCTCGAATGAGGCGATTTTCGAACACGTGCAAAACACTGTGGAGCAATATCGTAGAGTCATCGACCTGAAAGCCTTCAACCACAACATCATCGACCCCATCAAGCTCACGTTTGATGCAAAAATCTATGGGCAAAGTATTCGGCAGACCATTGAGTCGGAATGTATCCGTCAAATCGACAAAACCAACAACAACAAGATTGGCTATTTCCATCAATACATTTTTAAATATGCGGGCGGCGAATGGCAGGTGCCCGACAACGGCGAGCGCGGTGGGTTTGACGTGATCAACGATGCACTGGGCATTTATGCTGAGGTGAAAAATAAGCACAACACGATGAATTCGTCCAGCGCGTCGGCCACCTATCTCAAGATGTTGGACAAGATTATGCGGTCGGGCAACCAAGCCTGTTGCTATCTCGTCGAAGCCATTGCCAAGCAGTCACAAGACTTGGTGTGGGAACCCACTATCGTGCAAAACGGACATAAGGAGAGATACAGCTGGCCGAGTATTCACAAGATTTCTATGGATCGCTTCTATGGCGTGGTTTTCGGCGACAACCATGCGTTTTTCAAACTTTGTAAAGCATTGCCACAGATACTCGACGATGTGATTGCAGCCAGCCACACGGCAACGTTGCACAACTCGGTTTACGATGAACTGGATAAAACCAACTTCTATCGTAGCCTCTACTTGCTTGCATTCCAAACCTATGAAGGATTTGAAAACTTTTGATGATGGCAACATTCTTATCTGCAAATAATTTGGCCGACCTCGTGGGTACCTCACTCGCCACCACGCAACGTTGGGGCGAAAAGGGCGTTTACCCCTATCACACGGACAGCCACGGACGACGAGGCTTCTATATGGAGGAACTAACCGCTATTGAGCCTGTGCAGCGTATGTTGCAAAGCCAATGGGACGAAGAACTGCAGGTGGCGCCGCTGCGCCCCTACACAGCCGTAGAACTGTTTGCCGGCGCGGGTGGATTGGCCTTGGGCATGCACGAGGCGGGCTTCGGCCATGTGCTGCTCAACGAAATGGATGCCACAGCCTGCCAAACACTCCGCCGCAACCGCCCTGAATGGAATGTACTCGAAGGCGATGTGCACCGTGTAGACTTCTCGCCCTTGGCAGGCAAGATTGATTTTCTCTCGGGTGGTTTCCCCTGCCAGGCCTTCTCTTATGCGGGCAAGAAAATGGGGCTCGACGATGCGCGTGGCACCTTGTTTTTCGAATTGGCACGTGCGGTGCAGACATTGCAACCCAAAGTGTTTCTTTGCGAGAATGTGAAAGGGCTGCTCTCCCACGATAAGGGGAAAACGCTGAAGGTCATCCACCATACCATTGATGAGTTGGGCTATAGGCTCGTCAAACCGCGTGTGCTGAAAGCCATCATGTATCAGGTGCCGCAAAAGCGCGAGCGCCTTTTCCTCGTGGCCATTCGCAAAGACTTGACCGGGCACGTCACCTTTAAATGGCCCGATCCCTACCAGCGTGTGATGACCTTGCACGATGCCTTTTATAAAGGTCAGCTTTTCAACACCGATGTTCCACCTTCTGAGGGTCAACACTATCCGCCCAAGAAAGCGCGGGTGATGGCTATGGTGCCCGAAGGGGGCGATTGGAGAGATTTGCCTGTTGAAGAACAAAAACAATATATGGGTGGCAGCTTTTATTTGGGCGGCGGAAAAACGGGTATGGCGCGTCGTTTAGCCATGGATGAGCCTTCGCTAACACTCACCTGTGCACCAGCACAAAAACAAACGGAGCGGTGTCATCCCACAGAGACGCGCCCACTCACAGTGCGCGAGTATGCACGCATTCAAACCTTCCCCGACGACTGGAAATTCATGGGAAGCCTAACACAGCAATATAAGCAAATTGGTAATGCCGTGCCCGTGAATTTGGCCTACGCCATGGGGCGAGCACTCATGCGATTGATGAATGACATCGAAAGGTTTCAGCCGGAAGAAAGTTGCGTGCAAGAGGCGCAACGCATCGCACGCCACATGCTACCACAATCACTATCCTTCACAAACAATCAATGAGCGTTGGCTGCGCACACCAAAAGCATCGAGCGCCCACCTTACGGCGGACGCTCGACAATCTGTTATATACTGAGAAGGATGATTACACTACATATAGCCCAGCCAGCGCAGCACATCGTTGAGGTTGGCCACAACGAGCAACACGATGAGCAGGGCAAAGCCCGCATACTCGGCGCGGATGAGAAATTTCTCGGAAGGTTTGCGCCGCGTGATCATCTCATAGAGTAGGAACAGCACGTGGCCGCCGTCTAATGCCGGAATGGGCAGGATGTTCATAAAGGCGAGCATGATGCTCAGGAAAGCGGTCATCTTCCAAAACACATACCAGTCCCACGACGAGGGAAAGAGGCTGGCAATGGCGCCAAAACCGCCTAAGCTCTTCGCACCGTCGCTGGTGAAGATATAGCGCAGGTCGCTGACGTAGCCTTTCAGCACGTGGATGCCATAGCTCACGCCGGCAGGAATGCTGGCCAGGAGGCTGTAGCGTTGGTGCACGGGCTGATAGAGTGTGGCCATGGAGGGGAAAGCAATGGCCAATTTCAAATCGGGCGTGAGCACCACGCGGTTTGTGTCGAGCTGCCCACTGCGCTGCCACACCAACTGCACCGTGCGCACCTTCAGACTATCCTTTGCTGTGCTGGCCGCAGCCATCTCGTCGGCCAAGCGGCTCATTTCGTCGAGAAACTGGTTGGCCGAAGCCACTGCGCGCCCATTCACCGCCACGAGCTTGTCGCCCGCCTTCAAACCAATCTTGGCGGCGGGGCCACCCTGAATGACCGAGTCGATGCGCGCCGGCAGGTAGGGCCGACAGAACACGGGCACTGATTTGATCATGTCCAAGAGGTTGAGATCGCCGGGCAGGGACAACTGCATGGGCTTGCCATCGCGGATGATGCTTACCTGACGGGCCTCGGAGAGGTCGCGGAACATGTCGGCACTGAAATCCTTAAACGCACCCTTCTCGGTGCCCACGAGGATGTCGTGATCGCGAAAGCCATAGTGCCGGGCGGTGGCGTTGAACTCCATGCCTTGCGACATGGCGCGCGTGGGGATGTAGGTTTCGCCCCAAACAAACATGATCATCGCGTAGATGACGAGTGCCAACAGAAAGTTGACCGTCACACCGCCAATCATCACCAGCAGGCGCTGCCATGCAGGCTTCGAACGGAACTCCCAAGGTTCGGCCGGCCGCTCCAGTTGCTTGGTATCGAAACTTTCGTCCACCATGCCGGCAATCTTGCAATAGCCACCAAAAGGTAGCCACCCGATGCCATACTCGGTGTCGCTATGCTTGGGTTTGAATCGGAACAGGCTGCCCGTCCACTTGCCAATGCCCACGTCGAAGAACACGTAGAACTTGTCTACCTTTATGCCGAAAAGTTTTGCGAAGAACATGTGGCCGCCTTCGTGCAACAGCACTAACAGCGAGATAGCCATCATGAATTGCAAGGCTCTAATCAATATTATTTCCATACTCTGAATAGGGTTTGTATTATGTTGTTTGTTATATGTTGCTACTTCGTTGCTCCCAGCAGTCCGCGTGCTATGCCACGTGCCTCGGCGTCGGTCTGCAGGAGCGCCTCGAGCGATGGCAGTGCATCGAAGGCGGTCTTCGCCATTGTCGCCTCAATGGTGCGCGCCATGTCGGGGAATGCGCACCGGTTGTTGCGAAAGGCTTCGTTCACCACTTCGTTGGCGGCATTGAGGGCACATGGCATGTTGCCGCCGCGCTGGATGGCCTCGTAGGCCAGACCCAAACAGGGGAACCGCTGCATGTCGGGCTTGAAAAACTCTAACTTCTGTTGTGCAAAGAGGTCTAAGCGCTCGCCTTTGAGCGACAGACGCTCGGGGAAGGAAAAGGCGTATTGAATGGGCGGCCGCATGTCGGGCACGCCCAACTGTACCTTCACGCTGCCATCGACGAACTGCACGCCGCTGTGCACGATGCTCTGTGGGTGGATGAGCACTTCAATCTGCGAGGCCTCCACGCCGAACAGCCATTTTGCCTCAATCACCTCGAAGCCTTTATTCATCAGCGTTGCCGAGTCGATAGTGATTTTATCGCCCATGCTCCAAGTGGGATGTTTCAGGGCGTCGGCAGCGGTGACGTGTTGCAGTTGCCCGGGGGTGAAGTGGCGAAAGGGCCCGCCCGAGCACGTGAGCAGGATCTTCTCGATGCTCGCATCGGCATCGCCCACAAGGCTCTGGAAGATGGCGCTGTGCTCGCTGTCGACGGGAAGGATGGGCACATGGTGCTGCCGGGCGAGGTCGCAGATGAGCTGGCCGGCGACAACCAAGGTTTCTTTGTTGGCCAAGCATATCTTTTTCCTGGCCTTGATGGCGTTGATGGTGGGCAACAGGCCCGCAAATCCTACCATTGCGGCCAACACCATATCGATGGGGTCGGCTGTGACAATCTGCTCCAATGCGGCGGCTCCGGCATACACCTTGATGTCGGGTGCGTCGGCCAGCAGCGCCTTCAAGGCCTCGTAGCGTGTCTCGTCGGCGATGACCACGGCGGCAGGCTGAAACTCGCGTGCTTGCTGCGCCAACAGTTCCACCTGTCGATGAGCGGTGAGACAATAGATTTCGTAGCGGTCGCGATGCTGACGAACAACGTCGAGCGCCTGCGTGCCAATGCTACCGGTGCTGCCAAGAATACATATTTGTTGTTTCTTCATTTCCAACTTTATAAATCGAGAAGTCCGTGGGGTATTTCCATCTGTATGGTGCGTGCAGCCATATCGGCATGATGAATGAGATCGCTATGTGCCGGCAGTAGCAACGTCTCGCCGGTGTCGGTTCTGATTTCAAACAGCAGGTTGGCTGTCGTGGCATCGATATGTTCAAGGATTCCGAGCGGTAGCCGGGTAGCTTTGTCGATTACCGTGAAGCCTAAGATTTCGTTCCACGAGACATGGTCGCTGCTGCCATCCGAGAGGGCGCGGGGGAAAAACACCTCGTGCCCTACCAACGACTGCGCTTTCTCGGCGGTATCGATACCCTCGAACGTTACCAGGGCGCTTTCGTTGCTGCGGAACCGATAGGCCTCCATGAAAAAGGGCACCAAGATGCCCTCCATATCGACTACCAAAAAGTCGGCTCCAACCCGGTCGAAGACATCGTCTTCCACTTGAAAGGTGAGTTCGCCTTTCACGCCGTGGGCCTTGCCCAAGCGGCCGATGCGGTAAACTTCGTCTTGCTTAATCATTCACACGTATGATGGAAGCGCCCAGGTCGTTGAGACGCTGCTCGATGTTTTCATAACCTCGGTCGATCTGCTCGATGTTGGCGATGCGGCTGATACCCTCGGCGCTCATGGCGGCAATGAGCAGAGCAATGCCTGCCCGAATGTCGGGGCTGCTCATCCGTCCCGCCCGCAAGCGCAGCTGGTGGTCATGACCTACCACGACCGCACGGTGAGGGTCGCACAGGATGATTTGCGCACCCATGTCGATGAGCTTGTCGACAAAGAACAAACGGCTCTCGAACATCTTCTGATGGATGAGCACCGAACCGCGCGCTTGTGTGGCCACCACCAGCAACACCGAAATCAAATCGGGTGTCAGTCCCGGCCAAGGCGCATCGGCCAGGGTCATAATGGTGCCGTCGATAAACGACTCCACCACGTAGTGCGCCTGCTTGGGGATATATAAATCGTCGCCGTCCACGTCGATGCGAACGCCCAAGCGGCGGAAAGCATTCAGCGTGAGGCCCAAATTGCTGATCGAGACATCCTTGATGCGGACGCCATCGCCCACCATGGCAGCCATGCCGATAAACGAACCTACCTCTATCATGTCGGGCAGTATCGTGTGGGTTGCGCCATGCAAAGCCGCAACGCCCTCGATAACGAGCAAGTTACTGGCCACGCCTGCAATCTTTGCGCCCATGCGGTTGAGCAGGCGGCACAGCTGCTGGATGTAGGGTTCGCAGGCAGCATTGTAAATGGTTGTGGTGCCTTGCGCCGTCACAGCGGCCATGATAATGTTGGCGGTTCCGGTGACCGAAGCCTCATCCAACAGCATATAGCACCCCTTCAGCTGCTCGGCTTGCAACTGATAGGTGTCGCGTTGAGGGTCTTTCACGAAGGCGGCACCCAACGACTTAAATCCCAAGAAGTGGGTATCTAAGCGGCGACGGCCAATCTTATCGCCCCCGGGCTTGGCAATGGTCGCGCGATGAAAGCGCCCCAACAAAGGGCCTATCATGAGCACACTGCCGCGCAACGACGAGCACTTCCGCACAAACTCGGTGCTGTCCAAATAGGCTAAGTTCAACGCATCAGCTTGAAAGGTGTAGTCGCCCTGTCCGTGTCGCGTAATGTTCACCCCCATCTCAGCCAGCAGCTTGATGAGGTTGTTCACGTCTAAGATGTCGGGGATGTTCTGGATGCGCACCGGCTCGGCCGTCAACAACGTCGTGCTGATTACCTCAAGCGCTTCGTTCTTAGCTCCTTGCGGCGTGATGGTTCCCTTTAAACGGCGCCCCCCTTCAATGATAAACGACTCCATAATGGCGCTATTTTCTCTTGCGCTTAGACATTGTCCCCGAGGGTCTCTCGGTGATTTTATCGAAAACGAATGTGTTTAAGTCGAGCTGTATCTGCCCGTCTGTGTACTTTGCCAAGTCCGAAGCTACCTTTTCATCATCGCAAGAGCCATGGCTCCAGGCCATCAAATCGAGCTTCATCTGATTGGCTGTGAGTCTCACCAATGCATCGCGCTCCTCACCGGGCTCCATTGTCTTCAGCTTATCGAAGATTTCAAAGATAATCTTTCCATAATGGCGCACGGGAATATCGCGGTTGGCATAGGCGATGGGGGCCGGTTTTGCATCCATTTTCCGCGCCTCACTGATATCATACGGCCAATCAATGTCCAACTGAAAGCGGCTCATGATGGCTAAATGATCCCACAACCGCTGCTGATAGTCTGCATCTTCGCGGTTTTGTGGAAACATTCTGTCCATGATAGTGACAATGGTCTCGGCACAAGCCTGACGCTCTTCACGATTTTCTAACCCCACGCACAGGTCAACCATGCTTTGAATCTCACGCCCATACTCGGGCAAAACGAGTTGTTCGCGCTGCGTATTATAATCTAATCCGTCGATATTCATAGTTAAATCAATTTCTTTGGTGTCTTTGCCACGAAGTCTTTCAAATAGAAAGGCACAAAATAAGCCACATCTTCCACGCGCCCTTCGGCCAACCGTTTCTCGGCCAAGGGGAACATGTTTTTGGCTAATGGCGTTATATTTTCAATGAGATGTGCATGCGGGTGGGCGATGATGTCCATACATTTGGCGGCACCGTTGCCGAAAAAGTAAACCTCGTGTGCATCTAAAAACGCACGATAGGTGTCGGCAGTCACCACATCAGCCTGTATACCACGCACTTCTTTCAAGGCCCTATCCAACACTTGCGCATACACTTCCATGCGGCGTGCATCGAGCATCGGCACCAACAACGCATCGTCTTCAGCCACCATTTCGCCCAACAGTACGGGCACGGCCAGCAGCTCTAACGTGGGAACCGCAATGAGTTTTGCATCGCGTCCGTAGCAAATGCCTTTCGCCATCGACGTGCCAATGCGCAAGCCTGTGTAGGAGCCCGGTCCACTGCTCACCGCTACAGCATCTAACGTTATGTTGCGTGTATCGATAAATGTCAACGCCTCATCGATAAAAGTTCCTAAGATTTCATTATGATTGGGGCCTTGATGGTTTTCCTGATTGAAGATACATTCGCCATCATGGCTCATGGCCACCGAGCAGATATTTGTGCTCGTTTCAATGCTCAAAATACACGACATAATGATAAATATATTCTAAATAGGCTGCAAATTTACGTTTTTACGCGCTAAAATTGCTACTTTTGCAGAAATTTAACGCGTAGCATTATGATATTATCAATGACGGGGTACGGCAAGTCTGTGCGAACCTATGGGGAGAAAAAAATAAATGTTGAAATCAAATCGCTTAACAGTAAGAATTTAGATTTGTCAACAAGGATAGCACCTTTATACCGAGAGAAGGAGATGGAAATCCGCCAACTGGTAGCGCAGCAATTAGAGCGTGGCAAGATTGATTTTGCCATTTGGATTGAGAAAGATGCAGCTATCGATGCCAGTGCCATCAATGGGGCGTTGGTGGAGAACTATTATCAGCAGATCAAGCAAATCGCACAACAGAGCCACATCCCCGAGCCCACCGATTGGTTTGGCACGTTGTTGAGCCTTCCCGATGTGACTGCGAAAACCGAAAACGAGCAGTTGGAACGCGAAGAGTGGGCAGCCGCCGAGCAAGCCATTCGCGAAGCGCTTGACAATTTGATTGCTTTTCGCCAGCAAGAAGGGCGTGCTTTGCAACAAAAGTTTCATGAAAAAGTTGATAATATCGAGCAATTATTGCTGAGCATTGAGCCTTATGAAAAGAGCCGCATAGAGAAAATACGCCAAAATCTCATCAAAGGTTTGGAACAAATCCCCGGTGTCGACTACGACCAAAACCGCTTAGAGCAAGAGCTTATCTATTACATCGAGAAGTTGGACATCAGCGAAGAGAAACAGCGTTTGACCAATCATCTGCACTATTTCCGCGAGACCATGCGCGAAGAAGGTCACGGCGTGGGCAAGAAATTGGGGTTCATTGCGCAGGAAATGGGGCGCGAAATCAACACCACCGGCAGCAAAAGCAACCAGGCTGAAATGCAAAACATCGTGGTGAAGATGAAAGATGAATTGGAACAAATTAAAGAGCAGGTGCTCAACGTACTCTAAACTACCCAACATGACCGAAGCAAACCACAACGCCCCCTGCCACAACCGCCCACAGAAAGGCAAGCTCATCATCTTCAGTGCACCGTCGGGCTCGGGCAAAAGCACCATCGTGCAATGGCTCATGCACGCGCATCCTGAGCTCAATCTGCATTTCTCTATCTCGTGCACCAGCCGTCCTCCGCGCGGAACCGAGCAGCACGGTGTGGAATATTTCTTCCTTTCGCCCGACGAATTCAAAGCCAAAATCGCCGCCAACGCCTTTTTAGAATACGAAGAGGTCTATACCAACCGCTTCTATGGCACGTTGAAATCGCAGGTAGAGCAGCAACTCGCCGCAGGGCAGAACGTGGTGTTCGATGTCGATGTGAAAGGCGGTTGCAACATCAAGCAGTGCTATGGCGCGCAGGCTTTAAGCCTCTTTGTGCAGCCCCCTTCGATAGCCGCATTGCGAAAACGGTTGGAAGGACGTGCCACCGATGCGCCCGAAGTAATCGAACAGCGGTTGCAGAAAGCCGAATATGAACTGACCTTCGCACCCCGATTCGACGCCATCATCGTGAATGACGATTTAGAAACGGCCAAAGAAGAGACCTATCAACGCCTCAAAACCTTCCTCACAACCCCATGAAACCATCCTCCACGCCACCCCAAACCCACCACATCGGCATCTTCGGCGGCTCGTTCAATCCCGTTCATCTCGGCCACATCGCCTTAGCCAAACAGCTGTTGGAGCAAACTTATTTAGAGGAGATATGGTTTGTGGTGTCGCCCTTAAATCCTTTTAAAAAGGAGGCTTGCGACCTCTTGGACAACGAAAAACGATTAGAACTCACACGCCTTTCGCTCGAAAACGAACCCGGGCTCATCGTCTCGGATTTCGAATTCCACCTGCCCAAACCATCCTACACCTACCGAACGCTGTGCGAACTATCGGCCACCTATCCCGACAAGGACTTTACACTCATCATGGGTGCCGACAACTGGCTGTCGTTCGCCCATTGGGATCACCACGAAGACATTCTGTGTCGCTACCCCATCATGGTGTATCCGCGCCCCCATCACATCGTCGACCCCGCCACACTTCCGCCCCATGTGACCCTCACCAACACCCCACTCTATCCCTTCAATAGCACCGACATTCGCCATTGCATCCGGCAAGGCATGCCCATTCGGAGCATGGTGAAGCCCGAAATCGAGGCAAAAGTGGTGGATTATTATCGCCAGTTGTTTCAACAGCAGGGCCAATAGCCCCGCCGGTGCCGCCGCATTGTCCTCAACAACGTTTCGCTTACGCAAGCCATCATTTGCAGCAGTGCGCCATAACATTCGTGCCAATCGAGGCGAATTGGCATCAATGTTAGATGACACTCGTGCAACACGAGAACGATTGGTACCAATGTTAGATGACACTCGTGCCAAACGAAGTAGATTGACACCAATGTTAAATTAACGTGAGTTCGACGAATTCAGAATAATGCGAGCTGTGTGTCAATGGTCCTTTGTACATTGATGCACGGCTTCTTTGGAAACAGGCAATAGGCAGCAATTGCTCCTAATAGGTTGACGATGAAATTGTCAAAGCATCTATGTATAGAGTGTTCCACCTGCGCAATGTTCTTTAGTTCATCATTCACCGTCTCTATAATGGCTCTTTTTCTGAGTAAAAGTCTGTCTGAAACACTCATTAACGCTCCTTTCATGTTACTTTTCAATTTGGTAATAAGCTGTATTCCGTCAACGAAAAGCCTTTGAAAGAGGTTCTTGCTGATGTAGCCCTTGTCACCGAATAGCTTACCATATATAAAATCTATGAATGCTTTGTACTCCAAAGGCTTACGGTCATCAATATCTCCTGGCGTTATCATAAAGTTGAGAAGTTCTCCTTTCTCTTTGCAAATCAAATGCAACTTGAAGCCAAAGAACCAACCCATAGAGCATTTTCCTCTTTGAGCTATGCCTTTGAAAACCTTGTGAATATGTATTCT
>NZ_JH114216.1:531343-535784 GCF_000224615.1 Segatella oulorum F0390 | reverse complement strand
GTATAGAGTGTTCCACCTGCGCAATGTTCTTTAGTTCATCATTCACCGTCTCTATAATGGCTCTTTTTCTGAGTAAAAGTCTGTCTGAAACACTCATTAACGCTCCTTTCATGTTACTTTTCAATTTGGTAATAAGCTGTATTCCGTCAACGAAAAGCCTTTGAAAGAGGTTCTTGCTGATGTAGCCCTTGTCACCGAATAGCTTACCATATATAAAATCTATGAATGCTTTGTACTCCAAAGGCTTACGGTCATCAATATCTCCTGGCGTTATCATAAAGTTGAGAAGTTCTCCTTTCTCTTTGCAAATCAAATGCAACTTGAAGCCAAAGAACCAACCCATAGAGCATTTTCCTCTTTGAGCTATGCCTTTGAAAACCTTGTGAATATGTATTCTTTGGTTTTTGCAGACACGCAGTGGTGTGCTGTCAACGAAACTTATACCAGTGCATTTACCCAACAGGACCTTCTTGATAAACAAGGTTAAGGGTATAACTACATCCCTTTCCAATTCTACTATACGGTTATAAGAAACAACTTTTGGAAACAGATGGCGAAGCTGCTTGCATACTTTTTCAAGATAGAAATGTTTGAAGCAGCGATAACCAGAACCGTGGAAAGGAATCATTACCAGCATAACTTCTGTCTTTGACATCATAGAATCACGACGATGCTTTCGTTTTCCGGTAGGTTTTAGCGTATATTTTGCTGTCATTGCATCAAAAAACTTGCAGGAATCGACTACCATACAAAATATTTCAGTAACTCCTCCATAGGTGATTATTACGGTTTTTATTTATAACTGTTTGTATATTAGCTCCTTAATGCTACAACGAATTTCACTAATCACCAAATCCATAGACACTTATAATTCGTCGAGATCACGGTAACATAAAAGCAAAAACAAGAGAGACTGCAATCTATAAGAGGCTTTACGCGGATACCATCAGTAGTGAGAACATTAATCTTAATATAAAGATTTACACGCTCATAACAGCTGTTTTTTAGGGAATCTCTGCGCTTTCTCTCCTCGCATTAGGGCAGAACGGAGGGAGGGAAGGACTGTTCAGATGTAAAGATTATTCCCATCTGCTTTTTAATCTACGACCTTTTACAAGCCCGTTTGTAACCTATTGATATCTTGAAGATTACAAAGATGATAAAGAAGGGATATGGTAGGGAAAGTGAAAGATAGCGAAGTGAGAAGTGTAAGGGTTTTTGTTACTGCGCGTTCTGTTGTGTTTTTCAAGGTAAGGTCAGTGCGCTTTGTCATCAGGGTAGCGGTTTTACCGATTCAACAGACGGGTGAACAGACTGAGAAACGGGCGTGAAGAAGACGAAAGAAACGGCGGGATTGGCAATCAAAAAAGTGTCTTTCAGTCGGTGATTTTTTAACGTTCCAACGACAGTTTACAAAGAATTAATTGTGTTTCAGCGACAGAACCATGACCAATAATATGGACCATGATGGATATACAGTAAGCTGAGAGCCTACTTAATAGATTCAGCTCGCACGCTCTATGTCCTCCTTTAAAAAGGACAAAGAGCTTCACGAGCTGTAGAAGGAGAAGTTTTCAATTCAACTTATATCACTTCTCAAATAGATTACCGATATGCTTATGCTATAGAGGAAGAAGTTCTTATCTCAACTTATAGCCCTTGAATGCATAGAAAAGGATATAAGAGAAGCTGACAAAACAGATCCCATACGCATATTGAATGTTGCTAACATCCTTAATAAGTCCGAACAACACAGTGATAACAGCACCACCGATAAGTCCCATTGTCATTAGTGATGAGCCTTCCTTGGTATATTTACCCAAGTCCATAAGAGCCAAAGGCCAGAATGCGGGCCACATCAATGAGCAGCCTAATGCCATGATACCTACAGCATAAATACTATAAACACCCGGGAGTAACAATACAAGTAGCGTTCCAAACAGTGCAACGAAGGAACAGATCTGTAAGGCTTTCGTCTGTGAAAGATGCTTAGGAATAAGAATAATACCTGCGATATATCCTATACTGATGCTGATTGGGGTAATCCATGAGTACATATGAGGATGAGGAAGACCTAATTCACTTGCATAATCTATAAGTGTACCCAAGACGATGGTCTCTGAACCAACATAAAAGAATATGGCAATTGCTCCAAGAACAAGATGTGGGAACTGGAAGACAGAATGCTTACTGTTTGCGTAGTCGGACACTGCTGAATCTGCATCGGCGTCGTCTTCTCCAGCAGCTTTCACCTCTGGCAATGGTGATATGAGTGCTACGACACCTAAGATTACAAATAAGCAGATTATAACCAAGAACGGTTTGTCAAGATCTTCCAAGCCAACACCTCCACTATTACTTGCAAAAAGAGCAATAAACAAAGGTGATACAGGCCATGCTAACTTGTTTATCATGCCCATAATAGAGATTCTTTTTGCTGCACTCTCCGTTGGTCCAAGGATTGTTACATAAGGATTTATAGCAGATTGTAGGAACGTATTAGCTGTTCCACAAAGGAAAGATGCCAATAAGAAGATAATGAAACTCCTTTCAGCTGCAGAGAGAATAAACACTCCGAAGGCTATAGCAAACATGGCAAAAGCTGCAGCCATCGTACGCTTATATCCAATTTTACTTATCAATAAGCCTGCTGGATAACCAAAGATAAGGAACGGTAAGAACGTAGCTCCTATAAGCATATAGGCTTCTGTGGACGAAACGCTTAGCGAAACCTTCAATACTGGTACTAATAAGGAATTGATTCCCAATGCAAAGCCACAAGTAAAGAACATGAAAGCAAGGAAAAGCATTGGTATAATGAAGTTGTTTTTTTCTTTCATAGAGAATCTTTTTTGAATTAAAAATTAATTGTTATGTTTTAAAAATCCGCTTTTTTTGACTACAGTTATCTTGAAAATGCAAAGTTACAACTTGTTTTTAACAATAATATTCACTATCTTTGCGTTGTTATAGACTATATTTACATTTGCAGAAAAAGATGGTAATACTTGATAGAAAGATAGTACATAATGTGCAAACCAGGTGCAGTCACATTATATACACTGAGTTTAATCTACCATTTCATAGACATTCCGAATATGAACTCATCCTGTTTACCAGCGGAAGTGGGACTGAATTTGTTGGAGAGGGGGTTGCTGACTACAAAAAGGGCGACGTTGCACTTATCGGAAGTAATATTCCCCATCTGCATTTATGCAAAAGTAGAATGGGAAATAGCCAAGAAACAGAAGCTATGGAACATAGTACAAGTGAAACAATACAGTTCAGTCCAGACATGTTTCCACCCGATATTCTTAACCTACCAGACTATGAACATATTGCTGATTTGCTATCGAAAAGCCAGTATGGCATACGTTTCTATGATGAAGGATTATATGAGGACCTCCTCTCAAGGTTATCTTTGTTCGATTCACAGTCCTATACAAGGCGTCTGATTGCTTTGTATGAGATTCTCGAAAGATTATATAACTGTTCACAAACAAAGCTATTATCACCAATAGCATTCAGCCATTACAAAGCTCCTAATACCGATACTGCCATTGACAAGGTATTCACCTATTTATATAATAACTTCCAGAAGAAGATTGTTCTCGCGGAACTTGCTGACTTTGTTAGTCAGAATCCGACGTCACTTTGCCGATATTTTAAGAAATGTACCAACAAGAGTATATTCCAAGTACTTGCCAATATACGCATTGAATATGCTTGTAAATTACTAACTCATTCGAACCTTACGGTCAATGAAGTGGCTTTTAACTCGGGATACAATACACCAACACTGTTTTACGAACAATTCTTAAGAGAGATACATCTAACCCCAAATGAATACAGACAACACATTAACGCTGAGAAAATCAGCAACCATATGAATATAACAATTGGTTCGACGCAAGACTCAACACATAGTAAATAACGTGAGTTCGACGAATTCAGAACAATGCAAGCTGTGTGTCAATGGTCCTTTGTACATTGATGCACGGCTTCTTTGGAAACAGGCAATAGGCAGCAATTGCTCCTAATAGGTTAACGATGAAATTGTCAAAGCATCTATGTCTGGAGTATTCCACCTGCGCAATGTTCTTTAGTTCATCATTCACCGTCTCTATAATGGCTCTTTTTCTGAGTAAAAGTCTGTCTGAAACACTCATTAACGCTCCTTTCATGTTACTTTTCAATTTGGTAATAAGCTGTATTCCGTCAACGAAAAGCCTTTGAAAGAGGTTCTTGCTGATGTAGCCCTTGTCACCGAATAGCTTACCATATATAAAAACTATGAATGCTTTGTACTCCAAAGGCTTACGGTCATCAATATCTCCTGGCGTTATCATAAAGTTGAGAAGTTCTCCTTTCTCATTGCAAATCAAATGCAACTTGAAGCCAAAGAACCAACCCATAGAGCATTTCCTCTTTGAGCTATGCC
>NZ_JH114216.1:491995-531323 GCF_000224615.1 Segatella oulorum F0390 | reverse complement strand
ATGAAATTGTCAAAGCATCTATGTCTGGAGTATTCCACCTGCGCAATGTTCTTTAGTTCATCATTCACGTCTCTATAATGGCTCTTTTTCTGAGTAAAAGTCTGTCTGAAACACTCATTAACGCTCCTTTCATGTTACTTTTCAATTTGGTAATAAGCTGTATTCCGTCAACGAAAAGCCTTTGAAAGAGGTTCTTGCTGATGTAGCCCTTGTCACCGAATAGCTTACCATATATAAAAACTATGAATGCTTTGTACTCCAAAGGCTTACGGTCATCAATATCTCCTGGCGTTATCATAAAGTTGAGAAGTTCTCCTTTCTCATTGCAAATCAAATGCAACTTGAAGCCAAAGAACCAACCCATAGAGCATTTTCCTCTTTGAGCTATGCCTTTGAAAACCTTGTGAATATGTATTCTTTGGTTTTTGCAGACACGCAGTGGTGTGCTGTCAACGAAACTTATACCCGTGCATTTACCCAACAGGACCTTCTTGATAAACAAGGTTAAGGGTATAACTACATCCCTTTCCAATTCTACTATACGGTTATAAGAAACAACTTTTGGAAACAGATGGCGAAGCTGCTTGCATACTTTTTCAAGATAGAAATGTTTGAAGCAGCGATAACCAGAATCGTGGAAAAGAATCATTATCAGCATAACTTCTGCCTTTGACATTGTAGAATTTTGATGATATTTTCTTTTCCCAGTAGGTTTTAGCGTATGTTTTAGTGTCATTGCATCAAAAAACTTGCAGAAGTCATCTGCCATACAAAATATTTCAGTAACTTTGTCCTCGGTGATCATAGCGATTTTTGTTTATAACTATTTGTATATTAGTTCTTTAAAGTTACAACAAATTTCGCTAATCACCAACTTTATAGACACTTATAATTCATCAAACTCACGTTAAATTACATTCGTGCCAAACGAAGTAGATTGAAACCAATGTTAAATTACATTCGTACAAACGAGGCGAATTGGCACCAATGTTGAATGACATTCGTGCAACATGAGGGCGCGCGTTGACAGAAACGCTGCCTTTTGGGATGTCGCTACAAAGGCCGTTTAACGCGAATAGGGTGTGGATGTGTCAGTGGCTGTAAACCACAATCCTAACACTGTGAGGATGGCACCCCACAAAGTGTTGGTGGTTTGCTCGGAAACGGGCTTGGCAGGGAAATCAACTTTCAGGCCAACCGAAAAGGCTGTGCGCGGCGTTGAGGTGTCATAATGCAGCAACTGTCCCATGTAAGGCCCGTCGATGAACCGCAAATCAGCACGATGATAGCCACCCAACGCCCAGCGCAGGTCCCAGTCCATGGTCAAAGCTACCGACGTAAAAAGATAGAGATCGAAGCCCACCCGCGGCGCAAATTGCAGCGTGGGGTTGCGCAAGGCATAGTCGACATTGAGCTTGCGCCAATGGTTTTGATGGAACACGCTATAGGTTTTGCTGCCGCTTTGCCCCCAAAAGCTAAATGGGTTGACCATGACATTGCCGCCGATGAAAGGCTGCACGAGCCATTTATTGGGAAGGGGATAGAGCTTTGCACCGCCGATGAAGTCGAGCCGATGGCTCTTTTTCAGCCCCAAACCGCTACCCAAATTAGTGAGTAATCCCTCGCGCCCATAGGCCAATCCGGCCGTCAGGGCAAAGTGTTTGTTGAGATAATAGTCGCCCATGAGCGTATAAGCCTCCCCTTCGTCGTCGCCAACATAAATCGATTGTCCGGCGGGTGAGTCGTCTTCGAGCGTCGTTTTGCTCCAAGTGGCTTGCACCGACCATTGCCGTGGCTTTTTATTTTCGGTTGACTGTGCGGTGGCCAAGGCGGCAAAAGCACAAGCCAAGACCGTGAGCGAGCATCGTTTGCGGCAAGTCGTCATGTGGTTTTGCAATTTATTTTGCGTTTAAATACAAGTTGACGAATTGGTAATAGCTCTGCGCTTTCGTAGCCAAAGCTTTGTTGTGCTGCTTTAACAACTGCTCTTCATGGGTTCCATTGGGCAACGCCTTGACACGATATTGGCGGATGTTGCGCACGGGCGAGAGCACAGTGAGCGTGTCGTTCTCCAAGTAACCCAAGTCTTGATAGGTGGCCATGAAGGCACGTGGCCGATAAGTGGACGCATAAATGTTTTGCCCTGCACAATGAACGGTGGTCTTGAGGCGCAGCAAAGCCAGCAACGTGGGCAACACATCAATCTGCGAGCACACCTTTCCCTCGTAGCCGGGGCGGATGAGTTGCGGCGCGTAGACAATGCAAGGAATGTGATATTGGTCAACGGGCAACGACGTTTTGCCTGCACTTGAGGCGCAATGGTCGGCAATCACCACAAACACAGTGTTGCTGAACCAAGGCTGTTTGGCCGCCGCTTGCAGGAAATGATGAATGGCATAGTCGGTATATTTCACCGCTGCTTCACGACAATGCGGGTCGCCATCAAATTGAATGCGGCCTTCGGGATAGGTATAGGGGCGGTGATTGCTCGTGGTCATAATCTGCGCAAAGAACGGTTCGCCTTGCGTTGCATTGCGATTGAACACCGAAAGTGCCTTGTTGAACATATCCTCATCGGACACTCCCCAAATGTTTGCAAAGTTGATGTCGCGCGGATTGATTTGGCTGCGGTCAATCACTTCGTAACCGTTGTGCGAGAAAAAGTCGCCCATGTTGTCGAAATAGCTGTAGCCACCATAGAGGTATTGACAACGATAGCCCAGCCCTTTCATCACCTCGGCAATGGAAAGATTGCCCATGCGGTTGGCTTTGCGCTTAATAATGCTCTCGCCTGCACTCGGCGGAATGCACAAAGAGAGTGCCTCAAGCCCGCGCACCGTGCGATTACCGGTGGCATAAAGGCGGTCGAACACCAGACTCTGCCCCATCAAACGGTCTAAATGGGGCGTGATGTGCTGCGTGTTTCCGTAACGCGAAAGAAATTCAGCGCTGAGGCTTTCCACCGTGATAAGCACAATATTGGGACGATTGTTGCCCAACTCATAGCCCACAACCTTGCTGCCTTGGGCATTCAAGCCCGTTAATCGGCGATAGTTTTCAACGACTGTTTGCCGAGGCAACATCGCATAGAACTGTGCATAGTCGAGCTTGTTGTTGACAAAGGCGTTCACAAAATCATAGGCACCATTTTGCGAAAGCTGGTCAACATATTGGTTGTCGGTTTGCAAACGGTGCAGGCTGCGGCTCAGAAAATAGCCACCCACCGCCAAAAGCAGATAGAGCAGGGTATGAATGGCAAAGAGTTTGCCCGTGTAGAGCTTCGTGAGCTTAAACCGATTGCGGCGCGATTGCAGATAGACGATGCCCACACTCAGCGCCACTGCCACCACCATCAGCGGCACAATGGCATAGGACTCCATGATGTTGCCCAGCACTTCGTGGGTGTAAACCAAATAATCTACGGCGATGAAGTTGTAGCGAACGCCAAACTCTTGCCAGAAAAAATATTCGCCCATCGACACCACAAGCAGCAGCAACACATAAATGCCCCACGTGAAATAAAGCGAAAAGCGGCGCCAGGCATCGCGCAACGGCCACACAGCAAAACGCAGACTGAAGCTCACAAACTTCCATGTCAGGAAGATTTTGGCTATCTTAGGCGCCCCGCCACCGTATTCATCGAAAATAGAATGGAAACCATAAACATAAATCAGACTGCCCAACAGCAACACTTCGATACACCATCCCACCCAACGATTGTATTTCAACTCGTTGAGACCGGGATAGATAACCAGCAGGGGTGCACAGCACAACAGCCCCACACCGAGGTCAGTGGCAAGGCCTATGCCCAACAAACGCAAGGTTTCAACAAAACTAAACTGCGCATCTTGCGGTGCAGTGCACATCAAAACCACGCGGAGCAACAAGCCCACGAGCAAATAAAGCTTTAGGAAACGACTCCCTATTAAAAACAAGGGATTACGGTAATTTAGGTTTCTCCTTCTATTCATGAGTTCATTTGTTTTCTGCTTTGCAAAGTTAATGAATTATTTGAGCTAAGCCTTTATTTTACGAAAAAACATCAAAAAAATTGGCCTTTTTGTGTCAAGAAAGCATCATTTTCAGAGAGAAAACAGCCTATGAACCTTAAACCACATGGTTTTTCGATTGTTTATGCTATTTTTGCAGCACAGGAAACAGTTTGTAGATGTTAAGAACAACAAAGGAAAACAGATGAGAACGAAAAGAATAGTGCTGCTGGTGGTTTGCGGAATGATGGCTATTTGCAGCCATGCACAAACCACACGCGCGCAAATGAGCGGTCCGTTTTGCGCCTATATTCCCCCACAAGAGGCCGACACCCTGCCCGCTCCCGAAGGCGCTGTGCCATTTTATATCTCGCATTATGGCCGGCATGGCAGCCGTTGGCTCATGCATCAAGCGCAATATGATGGCGTGTTGTCGTTTTTCTTCAACCGCAACAACCTCACAAAGTTGGGGCGTTTGGTGGCAAAACGCTTGGCAAAAGTGGCACAGGCAGCCCGTGGAAAGGCCGCCCTGCTCACCCCTTTAGGCGAGCAACAGCAACGCGAAATCGCACAACGCATGCGGCAAAACTACCCCACTGTGTTTCGCTCTTCGGCCACGGTTCATGTTTATGCGTCGCCTGCCGAACGCTGTCAGCAAAGTAAAATGGCCTTCATTGCCGGATTAAATGCTGCAAATCGTGCACCAATCGCTTTGCTTTTGCACAACGATTCGATAGCTTTTTCGTGGTTAGCCCCCACGAGTGCCGAATTCAAAGCGTGGAAAGCGCGTCCCCACAAGCTACCCACCTTGCCCACAGCCCATTTTCTTACTGCGCTATTTCGCGACACAACACAAGTGAAACGCGGCGAGCGGCTGATGATTGAACTCTACAAACTGGCTGCCGATATGCAGAATGTACCGCTGAAAATTCGTTTCGATGATGCTTTCAATGACGACGAATGGCGCGCCTGTTACGAGCGAAACAACAGGGGCATGTGGCTGCTTCACGGACAGGCGCCCGACAATCAGGGCGTCACACAACGCGTGGTGGCACCCCTGTGGCAACAGATTGTCGACGAGGCTGCTCAAGCGTTGCAAGGCAAAGTGGCGGCCACCTTGCGCTTTGGCCACGACACCTCGCTCTATCATCTCTTGGCCTTGCTCGGCACAGACAAGCTCTCTGACGAGCATGCGGATGCTTTAGAACAGATTATTCCCATGGCAGCCAATCTACAAATCGTGTTTTATTGCCGTCGCGAACAGGTGGGGAAGCCGCTCGGCCCCGACGATGTGTTGGTGAAATTTCTGCTCAACGAGCGCCCCATGCGGTTGTCGAAAGTGGGTTCGGAGGATGTTGCTCCCGATGGAAAGACGGGCTATTATTACCGGTGGAGTCGTGTGTTGGCCTACGTAGCGAAGCGGTTGGCCGCGGCCAATGCGCAGGGTCGGTGGGCCATGGCCTACCCTTTGGTGGGCACTGCCGGGCAGTTGCAGCACCCAAAACCATCCATAAACGGCACAGCATCGTCGGGAAAACGTTGTTCCCAAGGTTGGGAACGGGTGGATTTCACAAAAACAAGTGTTCCCAAAGTCGGGAACAGCGAAATTTAATAAAAATGGTTGTTCCCGACTTTGGGAACAACTGAAAACGAAAAAAATGAGCGTTTCCGACCTCGGGAACGAGGATTTTTAAGAAAACCAGGTGTTCCCGAGGTCGGGAACACCTGGTTTTACATGTAGCATAATCCCCATACTCTTGATTTTCCCATCAAAATTTTCCTACTTGTGATGCACTAATCGTGCACACATGTCGCCCACAAAAGAGGCGCTGTCTGCCTAACTGCCAAGCGAAGCAATGAGAAAAGAGGGCGGTTAATAGGTGAGATGCAGCACCTTTTTCCACTCGTCGTTGGCCTTTATCACCAAATCGCTCTCGGGATCTTCCTCTTTCTTGGGGAAGAATTTCCCCGTGTAGCAGGTGAGTGTGCGCATCACTATGGGAATTTCTGTAAAGGTGCGCTTTGAAATGACTTCGTTTTTATCGTTCAGCGCCTCCACTTCGAGCTTGATTGTGCCGCCCTCTGAGGTGCGAGGAAAGGTGTAGAGGTCGTAGGTTGAGGCCTCGGTGTGTGCTGAAGCGGCTACCACACGGTCCTCGGTCTGATGGGATTTCACGACGCCTACGCCGTCAACAACATCGAGGGTGCTGCTTCCACCCGTATAACTGAACTTGAGATGGGTGACTTCGGCAGGGATAGGGTCTTCGATGGTGAAGGCTATTTTGGAGACACAATGCTCCATCGTTGCCTGGATGTCTACGGCTCCCTCGAGGGTTATCTCACGCGCAAAAACGTAGGTGTCGGTCACTTTGCCGCCAAACGAAATCTTTCGGAATTCGGTTAGCGAGGCGTTTTCATTGCCATTATGCCCCACAATCACCAAATAATATTTGCCGGCAGGAAGACGGAAACTTAACTTCCCGAAGTCTTTGTCGCTGCTGGTTTGATTAACCGACAACACCTTTTTCCCCGTTCGGTAAGCAGCTACATGGAGACGCGTGCACACTTCACGGGCAGGTACCACGGCACGACTGAGGGTGTCATAACGCACATGGTCGAAATTCTTGACCAATACGTGCACTTCATAGCCTTCGCCTTTGAGTGGTTGCGAGGCGATGTCGGCCTTTTCGCAAGCAGAAAGGGTCAATAACAGTAGAATGGATGTCATCAATAGGTTTATGATATGTTTCATAAGGAATTTATTTGATGTGAGATAATTATTTCGTGTTGTTGTTAATAGTGAAGACCAGCAGCCTTTTTTGATTGAATGGAGAATGGTTATTCGTGCAAAAGGCACATGCTGTCTAAGTCGGTTCAAAAATAGGAAATAATCAAATAGGTTCCAAGTAAAATGCACTCTTTTTGCAAAAATCGGTGTTTTTTCTGCAAGACAATGTGTTTTTCTATGGATCCTAAAGCCGTTTTGTATAGAATTTGTATTTTTGTTGACATCAAAATCAATATACTGACAATGAAAAAATATTTGCTTTTAGGGCTGCTTTGTTGCGGTTTGCAGGCAACAATGGCGCAAAGCGCGTTGCAAGGAACATGGACGGGGAAACTGAAAACCAGTGCATTTGAGCTGACGGTGGTGCTTCATGCTACACCAACAGAAGGGAAATCGATGGAATTTACCTTGGATAGTCCCGACCAAAACGTGAAGGGAATTCCGATGACAACGGACTATCTGTCGGCTGACTCGCTGGCGTTGAGCATTAACCAAATGGATATTCACCTGCAAGGGCATTACGAAGCAGATGAAATCTCAGGCACGTTCCTGCAAAATCATTTCATTTTTCCGCTGAAAATGACACGCCACGAAGAGAAGATTTCGCGACCACAAACACCGCAACCGCCTTTCCCTTACACGCAACAAGAGGTTGTTTTCGAGAATAAAAAAGCGGGAGCTTCGTTGGCAGGGACGCTCACCTACCCCACCAATTTCAAGAAAGGAAAGACGCCTGTGGTGTTGATGGTGACAGGAAGTTGGCAACAAAACAGAGATGAGGAGGTGTTTGAACACAGACCTTTTGCCGTCATTGCCGACTATTTTGCACGCCATGGCATCGCAACACTGCGTTACGACGACCGTAATTTCGGCCAATCAAAAGGGGGAGATGTGGCGCATGCGACGACACAAGACTTCGCACAAGATGCCGAAGCGGGCATCGACTACCTGAGGAAACAACATGAATTTGGAAGGATTGGCGTGTTGGGACATAGCGAGGGTGGCAACATCGCCTTCATCTTGGGTGCACAGCAGCAAGTGGATTTCATCATTAGCATGGCCGCTGTGGGCGTGAAAGGGGATGAAGCGCTGACAGAACAAGTGAACAAATGTATGGAAATAGCGGGTGAGAAAATGCGGATGACGGTGGCTGAATATCGGAAGCTAAACGTAGGAGAGCATGCACCATGGCTCGATTATTTCTTAGATTACGACCCAACCCGTGACCTTCGCCATACGACTTGCCCTGTTTTTGCCCTCAATGGCGACAAAGATTGTCAGGTGATTGCGACGCAAAACCTCACGGCCATCAGAGAGAAATTACCTATAAACAAAGCATCGCAAACAAAAATCTATCCACAGTTGAACCATCTTTTCCAGCATTGTCAGAGTGGATTGCCCGCGGAATATCGACAAACAGCAGAGACTATCGCGCCCGAAGTGCTGACGGATATGGCAAAATGGATTAACGACCTTGCCAAATAAAGGGCTTTTATGTTGCAGGAATCCAGATGGCTTAAGGCGCAATGGATGCCCAAAAAGAAAAGCGTGACGAGAAATTCGCCACGCTTTTTCTTTTTATATTGACTAAGCTTATTCTGCCTTTGGTGCTTCTTCTGCTGCCGGTGCTTCTGCAACGGGTGCTTCAGGAGCAGCTTCTGTCTTTGTAGTCTTGCGGCTACGACGTGTCTTCTTAGCAGCCTTTGGTGCTTTTGCCATGTTCTCATCGAAGTCAACTAACTCGATAAAAGCTATTGGAGCAGCATCACCTTGACGTGTACCTAACTTGATTACACGCGTATAACCGCCGGGACGATCAGCCACCTTTGCAGCCACCTCACCGAAAAGTTCCTTAATAGCTTCTTTCTTTTGAAGATAACGGAAAACCACACGACGTGAATTCGTGGTGTCTTCTTTGGAACGTGTGATGAGCGGTTCTACATATTTCTTCAAGGCTTTTGCCTTAGCGAGCGTCGTAGTGATTCTTTTGTGCATAATCAATGACACGGCCATGTTGGCTAACATCGCGTCACGATGAGATGCAGTACGACCCAGATGGTTGAATTTTTTATTATGTCTCATTTTCTTTTTTTCGTTTAAGCGGAAAAGAAGTAGACTTACTCCTTATCCAATTTATACTTTGAAATATCGGTTCCAAACGAAAGATTCAGACTCTCGAGCAAATCATCAAGCTCAGAAAGCGATTTCTTACCAAAGTTGCGGAACTTCAACAAGTCGGTCTTGTTGTACTGAACTAAATCACCAAGCGTTTCAACATCAGCAGCCTTCAGACAATTCAGGGCACGAACACTGAGATTCATGTCAACTAACTTGGTCTTCAACAACTGCCGCATGTGCAAAATCTCCTCATCAAACTCTTGGTTGCCATCTTGATCAGGAACCTCTAAGGTTATCTTCTCATCAGAGAACAACATGAAGTGATAAATGAGAATCTTGGCTGCTTCTTTCAGCGCATCCTTTGGATGAATGGAACCATCCGTGGTCACTTCGAGAACTAACTTGTCGTAATCGGTCTTTTGCTCGACACGATAAGGTTCTACAGCGTAGCGAACATTACGGATAGGGGTGTAGATAGAATCGATTGGAAGTACATTAACATCTGTGCAGAACTCACGATTTTCATCCGCCAAGACATAACCCCGGCCTTTGTTTATCGTGAGATCTATTTGCAAGGATGCCTTGGCATCTAAATGACAAATCACCAAATCAGGGTTTAACACTTCAAATCCAGTCAGATACTTCGTTATATCACCGGCCTTGAATTCTGTGGAATTCTCTACGGTGATACTAACTTTCTCATTCTCGAATTCTTCTACTACTTGCTTGAATCTTACTTGCTTCAAATTCAAGATGATGTTGGTTACATCCTCTTTCACGCCAGGAACGGAAGAAAATTCATGCTCAACACCCGCAATCTTGATGGTGTTGATGGCATAACCTTCCAAAGATGAAAGAAGAATGCGGCGCAAAGCGTTACCAATGGTAACACCAAAGCCTGGCTCCAAGGGACGGAATTCAAACTTTCCGTACTTGTCATTGGCCTCCAACATCACTACTTTATCAGGTTTTTGAAATGCTAATATCGCCATTAATTCAATGATTTATTTAGAGTACAACTCAACGATTAATTGTTCCTTAATATTCTCGGGAATATCGGCACGCTCTGGTTTGTGTAAAAACTTACCGCATTTTGCGTTGTCATCCCATTCAATCCAAGGATACTTGCTATGATTAAAACCTGCCAATGCAGCTTCAATCACTTCAAGAGATTTTGACTTCTCACGAACCGCAACAACCATCCCTGGCTTAACTGCGAATGAAGGTATGTTAACAACCTTACCATCTACAGTGATATGCTTATGTCCAACGAGCTGACGAGCAGCTGCACGTGTAGGAGCAATACCTAAACGGAACACAACATTATCTAAGCGACACTCCAAATTTTGAAGCAACACTTCACCCGTGATGCCATCGGCCTTCGCAGCCTTCTCAAACATATTGCGGAATTGACGCTCAAGCACACCGTATGTGTACTTAGCCTTTTGCTTCTCTGCCAACATGACACCGTACTCAGAAGTCTTTCTACGACGGTTGTTGCCATGCTGTCCAGGAGGGAAGTTTCTCTTGGACAAAACTTTGTCAGCGCCGAAAATGGCTTCACCAAATCGACGTGCAATTTTAGATTTCGGACCTATATATCTTGCCATAATTAAAAATATGTGCTAAAAAATAATACAATTATTAGACCTTGCGGCGCTTAGGAGGACGACAACCATTGTGAGGTAATGGGGTAACGTCTATGATTTCTGTTACTTGAATACCTGCAGCATTCACGGCACGGATAGCCGATTCGCGACCGTTGCCGGGTCCTTTCACGTAGGCTTTCACCTTACGAAGACCTAAATCGAATGCTACTTTTGCACAATCCTCACCTGCCATCTGAGCAGCATAGGGAGTATTCTTCTTTGAACCACGGAAACCCATCTTACCAGCTGATGACCATGAGATAACTTGTCCCTCGCCATTAGCCAAAGATACGATGATATTATTAAAAGAACTATGAACATGGAGCTGACCAACTGCGTCTACTCGCACATTTCTTTTCTTAGATGTTGCTTTTGTCTTTGCCATAATTAATTTCCATTAAAATTACTTAGTAGCCTTCTTCTTATTAGCAACAGTCTTCTTCTTTCCCTTGCGAGTACGTGCATTGTTCTTTGTACTCTGACCACGAACAGGAAGACCATTACGATGTCTAACACCACGATAGCAGCCAATATCCATCAACCGCTTAATGTTCATTTGGATCTCAGAACGGAGATCACCTTCTACTTTGAACTCAGCGCCGATAATTTCACGGATTTTGGCAGCTTGATCGTCAGTCCATTCGCTGACCTTCAAGTCACGGTTTACACCGGCCTTATCCAATATCTTTGCTGAACTACTTCGACCTATGCCATAGATATAGGTCAATGCGATTTCGCCACGCTTGTTTTGGGGCAAATCTACTCCAACAATTCTTATTGCCATTTAAATTTGAATAAAATTTAATTTAATAAAATTTTCTCTTTAAAGAACGCACAAAGTTAGATATAAAAACTGATTTATTCCAACGATTACGATACTTTAACATTAACCCTGACGCAGTTTAAACTTAGGGTTTTTCTTGTTGATCACGAACAGACGACCTTTGCGACGAACAATCTTGCAGTCGGGTGTACGCTTCTTTAATGATGCTCTTGTTTTCATATCAATGTGTTATGAGATAATTATTTATATCTGAAAACGATTCTACCTTTTGTTAAATCATAGGGACTCATCTCCACTTTCACTTTGTCTCCCGGAAGAATCTTGATGTAGTGCATACGCATCTTACCGGAGATGTGCGCGATGATTTGTACCCCATTCTCGAGTTCTACGCGGAACATTGCATTCGATAAACTCTCAACAATAGTTCCATCCTGCTCTATAGCGGACTGTTTTGCCATAAATTTTGCAATCTTACTTAATGATTTTCTATTTCTTCAAACGTTGATAAAACTTCAGCCTTTCCCTTACGGACAGCGATTGTGTGCTCAAAATGTGCAGCAACCTGATGATCGCGCGTCACAATGCTCCATCGATCAGGTAACATGCCTATGTTCCGATTGCCCAATGTGACCATCGGTTCAATGGCAATACACATTCCAGCCTTCAGCATAACACCATTTCCTCGCATGCCATAGTTAGGAATCTGAGGCGCTTCGTGCATTTCTTTTCCGATTCCATGCCCGGTCAATTCTCGCACGATGCCATACCCATGAGCCTCACAATGCGCTTGAATAGCAGCTCCAATGTCACCGACATGCTTTCCCGGAACGGCCTGTTCAATGCCCAAATAAAGCGATTGCTTCGTTACTTCTAACAGTTGTTTAACGGCTTCATCGACCTCGCCTATCATAAAAGTATAGGCAGAATCCCCATTATAGCCATTCAACAACGTACCACAATCAACTGATATAATATCGCCTTCATGCAGAACGACATCATCACTGGGTATTCCATGCACAACAACATCATTCACCGAAGTGCATATTGCTGCTGGAAAAGGCTCACCATAAGGATTAGGGAACCCCTTAAATGTTGGGATTGCCCCGTGATCGCGTATAAACTCATCTGCAACCTTATCCAAATGGCGCGTTGTAACGCCGGGTTTTATGTGGCGTCCTACCTCTGCAAGCGTCTTTCCAACCAACTGGTTGGCCTCACGCATGAGGTCAATTTCATCTTCTGTCTTCAGAAATATCTTCATTCTTCAGAGGTCTCTCCCTAATAGGCCGACACGCCATTGTTACGTGTATGCCCGGAATTGAGCAGACCATCATAGTGGCGCATCATCAGATGACTTTCGATTTGCTGGAGTGTATCAATCACAACACCGACGAGAATCAATAAAGATGTTCCACCAAAGAACTGTGCAAAACCTTGCTGCACATTAAGAAATCCTGTTAAAGCAGGCATAACAGCTATGAAAGCAATGAAGAGTGAGCCAGGAATAGTGAGCCGAGTCATGATAGAATCAATATACTCTGCCGTATCCTTACCGGGTTTCACACCGGGTATAAAGCCGTTGTTGCGCTTCATGTCTTCAGCCATTTGCGTTGGATTCAATGTAATCGCCGTGTAGAAGAATGTAAATGCAACAATTAATGTTACATAGACTACATTGTATAATACACTTCGATTATCCATCAACGACCGCACAACCCAAGAAGCATTATCACTTTGATATTGCACAATAGCTAATGGAATGAACATCAATGCCTGCGCAAAGATGATAGGCATTACATTTGCTGCAAACAACTTCAATGGAATATACTGACGCGCACCTCCATATTGCTTATTTCCAACTAAGCGCTTCGCATATTGCACAGGTACCTTTCTCGTGCCTTGAACCAGAAGGATTGACGCACAAACAACGAAATAAAGAATGAGCAATTCTACAATGAACATCACAATACCGCCCCCTGAAATAGCCGTAAAACGAGAGGTAACCTCCTGCACAAAAGCCTGTGGTAAGCGTGCAATAATGCCAATCATGATAATCATTGAGATACCATTCCCCACTCCTTTATCCGTGATACGCTCACCCAACCATAAGATGAACATGCTACCAGCCGCAAGAATAATTGTTGCAGGAATAATGAAGAATGTCCAAGAAATGCCGCTAGCCAAGGCCTGACTAGCTTGCATTTTCAGATTCATGAGGTAGGCGGGTGCCTGGAATACTAAGATAGCAATCGTCAGCACACGCGTGTACCAGTTTATCTTCTTCCTGCCACTTTCTCCCTCACGCTGCATCTTTTGGAAATAAGGTACAGCCACAGCGAGCAGTTGCATTACGATAGAAGCTGAGATGTAAGGCATAATTCCAAGTGCAAAGATAGAGGCATTGGAAAATGCTCCACCAGAGAACATGTCTAAAAGCGACATCAGGCCGCCTTTGGTCTGCGACTGAAGTGTTTCCAACTTAGCCGGATTAATACCAGGAAGAACCACAAACGAACCAAATCGGTAGATTGCAGTGAACAGAATTGTGATGAGGAGACGCTGACGCAGGTCCTCTACCTTCCAACAGTTCTTTAGTGTCTCAATAAACTTTTTCATTTACTTAGATTATAGTTGTGCTCCCTCCGACAGCCTTAATTGCTTCTTCAGCTGATTTAGAGAAAGCATTTGCTTCAACATCAATTTTTGCTTTCAGCTCACCGTTGCCTAAAATCTTAACCAATTCTTTGCCATTCGTGAGTCCTGCTTCTTTAAGATCTACGATGGTAATTTTAGTAAGACTCTTTGCTTCTGCCAAAGCTTGGAGCGTAGAAAGGTTTACAGCAAAGTACTCCTTGTGGTTCACATTTTTGAAACCAGCCTTAGGAATTCTGCGCTGAAGTGGCATCTGTCCACCTTCGAAACCAATCTTCTTCTTATAACCTGAGCGAGCCTTTGCACCCTTATGACCACGCGTAGAAGTACCACCGAGCCCAGAACCTGGACCACGACCAATACGACGACGAGAATGAGTAGAGCCTGCTGCTGGCGTTAAAGTATTTAATTTCATAATTTAATTCTCTTTGTTTTTATATTATTCAACGACGTTAACCAGATGATGCACCTTGCGAATCATACCACGAACGCTTGGTGTATCCTCCACTTCTACGACTTGTGAAATCTTACGAAGCCCCAAAGCCTGAAGTGTACGCTTCTGGTCTACAGGATAACCAATTTTGCTTTTTACTTGTTTAATCTTGATTGTAGCCATAGCTTATTCCTATTAACCGTTAAACACTTTATCCATACTGATACCACGCTCACCTGCTACGGTATAAGCATCGCGCATCTCAGACAATGCAGAGATGGTTGCTTTTACCAAGTTGTGAGGGTTTGATGAACCTTTTGATTTTGCAATCACATCGGTTACACCAGCACTCTCGAGCACAGCACGCATCGCACCACCGGCTTTCAGACCCGTACCGGCAGCTGCAGGCTTAAGAAGCACCTGTGCACCACCAAAAGAAGTCTCAACCTCGTGAGGCACTGTACCCTTCAACACTGGAACCTTTACCAAGTTCTTCTTGGCAGATTCAACACCTTTAGAGATTGCAGTCGTAACTTCGCCGGCTTTTCCAAGCCCCCAACCTACGACACCATTGCCATCACCTACAACGACAATAGCAGCAAATGTGAATGTGCGACCACCTTTGGTAACCTTCGTTACACGATTGATAGCAACCAAACGATCTTTCAGTTCTACATCGCTATTAATTTTTACTTTATTCATTGCCATAATCGTTTTAGAATTTAAGTCCTCCTTCTCTTGCACCATCAGCCAATGCTTGCACACGACCATGATAGAGATAGCCATTACGATCAAACACAACACTTTCTACACCGGCAGCCTTTGCTTTCTCGGCAACCAATGCACCAACGCGCTTTGCCTGTTCAATCTTTGCCAATTTCTCTAAGCCAAGTGATGAAGCTGAAGCAAGTGTTGTACCTGTCAAATCATTAATAACTTGCGCATAAATCTGCTTGTTAGAGCGGAAAACACTAAGACGTGGACGCTCAGCAGTCCCATTGACACTCTTGCGAATGCGGAACTTTATCTTAATTCGTCTTTCAACTTTCTTTGTTGTCATAATTGTTAATTCAATTAAAATTACTTAGCTGCAGCGGTCTTACCAGACTTTCTGCGAATAACCTCGCCTTGGAACAAGATACCTTTTCCTTTATAAGGCTCAGGCTTACGGAAAGAACGAA
The DNA here is from genome assembly GCF_000224615.1 of Segatella oulorum F0390. Classification (NCBI taxonomy): domain Bacteria; kingdom Pseudomonadati; phylum Bacteroidota; class Bacteroidia; order Bacteroidales; family Prevotellaceae; genus Segatella; species Segatella oulorum. The sequence goes on along the minus strand of NZ_JH114216.1, from coordinate 515,729 downwards.
TCTTTGCACAGATGAGACCTAACAACTGTTTGTCACAAGATTCAAGTGTAAGAATTGGGTTCTGGTTACGTTCAGACTTCGTCTCCACCTTAACTTCCTTGGGAAGCTCCATGAAAATGGGGTGTGTATAACCCAAAGAGAACTCAATAAGATTACCTTGATTAGAGACTCTGTAACCTACACCGACAAGTTCCAAAACCTTTTTGTAGCCCTCACTCACACCAACAACCATGTTGTTAACCAAAGAGCGATAAAGACCATGGAACGCTTGTTTCTGCTTGACATCTACCAAACTATCTTCGTTGATCGTGAAAACCAAATGGCCATCGTTGTTCTCGAGCTTGATTGCAGGATTTATCTCCTGTGAAAGTTCGCCTTTAGGACCTTTAACTGTAACGACATTGGTCTTCGCATCGAAGTTTACTGTAACTCCAGCTGGAATACTAATGGGTAATTTTCCTATTCTTGACATATAAAAACCTCCAATTAGTAAACATAACAAAGAACTTCACCACCGATTTTTAAACCGGCAGCTTCCTTGTCTGTCATAACACCTTGAGATGTAGATAATATTGCAATACCTAATCCGTTAATAACTCTCGGCATGTCTTTATAACCGGTATACTGACGCAAACCTGGTGTAGAAACACGTTTTAAGCTCTTGATAGCGCTTTGTTTTGTTGAAGGGTCATACTTAAGTGCAACCTTAATTGAACCTTGGGGACCATCCTCTACAAATTTGTAGTTGAGAATGTAGCCCTTCTCGAAGAGGATTTTGGTAATTTCCTTCTTCAAGTTCGACGCAGGAATTTCAACGACACGGTGATGTGCCATGATTGCATTTCTGAGTCGTGTCAGATAATCTGCTATTGGATCTGTCATAAAATATAAATGTTTAATTAATCGGGACGACCCCGACAATATTAAAGAAAAATCGCGTTGAGTGATTGAAGAAAAGTGAATAGCAACACCATGACATTTTAATGGACTGCAAATTATGATAGAAAAGCATGTGAATTACACGCCAAAATGATGCTAATCACTCTCCAATATCGATGCTTTTAGTTTACCAACTTGCTTTCTTCACGCCAGGAATCAGACCGGCCGATGCCATCTCGCGGAATTGAATACGCGAAATTCCAAACTGGCGGATGTAGCCCTTTGGACGACCTGTGATCTTACAGCGGTTGTGAAGACGAATAGGATTTGCATTCTTAGGAATGGCTTGGAGCTTACGAGCTGCCTCATAAGCCTCGGCCAAATCGTTAGAAGTTGCAATAATCTTTTTCAGAGCTGCACGCTTTTCAGCATAACGAGCAACAAGCTTCGCACGCTTAACTTCGCGAGCTTTCATAGATTCTTTTGCCATATTCCTTAATCGTTTTTAGCGTTCTTGAATGGGAGACCAAAAGCTTTCAACAGAGCATAACCCTCTTCATCGGTCTGAGCCGAAGTAACAAAAGTGATGTTCATACCTTGAATGCGATCAATCTCATCAATGTTAATCTCGGGGAAGATAATCTGTTCGGTGATACCCAAAGTGTAGTTGCCACGTCCATCTAAGCGCGTTGCAATACCTTTGAAGTCACGAATACGAGGAAGAGATACGCGAATGAGCTTCTCTAAGAACTCATACATACGCTCTCCACGAAGGGTCACCATCACACCAATAGGCATCTTCTTACGGAGTTTGAAGTTTGCAATATCCTTCTTAGAATAGGTTGCAACAGCCTTCTGACCCGTAATGGCCGAAATCTCATTAATTGCTACATCGACAATCTTCTTATCTTGTGTAGCATCGCCAAGTCCCTGGTTAATGACTATCTTCTTCAATACAGGAACCTGCATCGACGAAGAGTAGTTGAACTGCTTTTGAAGTGCAGGAGCAATTGTCTCCTTATACACCTTCTTTAATTGTGCTGTATCCATTACTTAATTACCTCCCCTGATTTTTTAGCAACACGAATAACATTCTTGCCCTCATGCTGAATAGAAACACGAGTAGCTTTACCACTCTTTGGATCAATCAAACTGAGATTTGAAATATGGATAGAAGCTTCTTGCTTAACGATACCTCCTTGCGGATTCTTAGCTGAAGGTTTCATGCTCTTTGATACAAGGTTTACGCCTTCAACAATCGCACGATTCTTGTCGACTAACACCTTGAGCACTTTACCTGTCTTGCCTTTATCGCTTCCTGCAAGAACAACGACAGTATCGTTCTTTCTAATATGTAACTTACTCATTACTTATCTGTTTTATGATTATTTAAAGTACCTCGGGTGCCAAAGAAACAACCTTCATATTCACTGCACGAAGCTCACGCGCAACGGGGCCGAAAATGCGGCTTCCACGAAGCTCACCAGCATTGTTAAGCAATACACAAGCATTATCGTCGAAACGAATGTATGAACCATCTGCACGACGAATCTCCTTCTTGGTACGAACAATCAAAGCTTTAGATACTGCACCTTTTTTCAAATCACTCGAGGGGATGACATTTTGTACTGCTACAACAATAACGTCACCCACACTAGCATAACGACGGCCGGTACCACCTAAGACACGAATGCACTTAGCTTCGCGTGCGCCGCTGTTATCACATACTGTAAGTCTTGATTCTGCCTGTATCATAATTACTTAGCTTTTTCAACAATTTGTACTAATCTCCATCTCTTTGTTTTAGACAGAGGACGAGTCTCCATGATTTGGACAGTGTCGCCAATATTGGCCTCATTTTTCTCGTCATGGACATGGTACTTCTTTGTCTTTTGGACAAATTTACCATAAATAGGGTGCTTCTCTTTGAACTTAGAGGCAATAACAATGGTTTTATCCATTTTGTTGCTTACCACAACACCCTGTCTTACTTTTCTTAAATTTCTTGTTTCCATCTGAACCATTATTATTTTTTAAGTTCTCTCTGACGAAGTTCCGTTTCGATACGCGCGATGTCTCGGCGAGCAAACTTAATCTGTGATGGATTCTCAAGAGGAGCAACTGCATGGTTCAACTTGAGCTGAACAAGCTTAGCTTTTACCTCTTCTAACTTCTCTGCCAATCCTTTAGCATCGAGTTCTTGTAATTCTTTCATCTTCATAGCTTAAGCATTTTTATCGAAATCACGTCTAACAACAAACTTGGTCTTCACAGGAAGTTTCTGTGCAGCAAGGCGAAGTGCCTCCTTTGCAATATCAAAAGAAACTCCTTCTACTTCAAAGAGAATGCGACCTGGTGTAACAGGTGCAACCCAACCTGCGGGATCACCTTTACCTTTACCCATACGAACATCAGCAGGTTTACGTGTGATGGGCTTATCAGGGAAGATACGTATCCACACTTGTCCTTGACGATTCATATAACGATTCACCGCAACACGAGCAGCTTCTATTTGGCGACTGTTGATCCATTTAGGCTCCAATGTCTTGATACCAAAAGAACCAAAGGCCAATTCTGTACCGCGGTGTGCATTACCTTTATTTCCACGACCATCTTGCGGTCTTCTATATTTTACTCTTTTTGGCTGTAACATGATAGTTCTCTGTTTTAACGGTTATTGTTTCTTCTGCGATTACCGCGACCGTTACGTCCGCCATTTGGACGACCACCATTTTGCTTATCTTGAGCAAAGTTGGGGGTTAAATCACGCTTACCATAAACCTCTCCACGGCAAATCCAAACTTTTATTCCTAAGAGACCTACCTTGGTAAGAGCTTCTGTTGCACAGTAATCAATGTCTGCACGGAATGTATGCAGAGGAGTACGCCCCTCCTTAAACATCTCCTTACGTGCAATTTCTGCACCATTCAGACGACCAGAGATTTGAACTTTAATACCTTCTGCTCCTGCACGCATCGTATTTTGAATAGCCATCTTGATGGCACGGCGATAAGAAATCTTACCTTCCACCTGGCGAGCGATGTTATTTGCTACGATGTTTGCATCGAGTTCGGGCTTCTTAACTTCGAAGATGTTGATTTGAATGTCTTTCTTATAAAGCTTCTTCAACTCTTCTTTTAACTTGTCTACATCTTGACCACCTTTACCAATGACGATACCCGGACGGGCTGTACAAATAGTGATGGTGACGAGTTTCAATGTACGTTCAATGACAACATGAGAGAGACTGGCCTTCGCCAAACGCTCGTTCAGATACTTACGGATTTTACGATCTTCAACGATATTCTCTCCAAAGCTTTTGCCACCAAACCAATTTGAATCCCAACCACGAATAATTCCAAGGCGGTTGCTTATTGGATTAACTTTTTGTCCCATTCTATTTAATTATTTTTCGTCGTTAGTTTTGGCATCAACAAATAATGTCACATGATTCGAACGCTTACGAATTCTGTAGCCACGACCTTGTGGTGCAGGACGCATGCGCTTCATAGTAACACCTTCATCAACAAATACTTTGCTGATATATAATTCTCCATCTTCGGCCTTACGGTCATTTTTGGTCTCCCAGTTAGCAATTGCAGAACGGAGTAGTTTCTCAACGTCTGCGGCAGCTTGCTTCTTAGAGAATCGAAGAACGCCTAAAGCACGGCTCACTTCTAAGCCACGAATCATGTCTACAACGTAGCGCATCTTACGTGGAGAAGAGGGAACGCCCTTAAGCTTTGCAAAGTACAAATTCTTACGAGCCTCTTTTATCTTTTCAGCTGCAATATGTTTTCTTGCTCCCATTATTATTCTTATTTGTTAAATGGATGTGTATAACCTGCTTACTTCTTATTGTTTCCTGCATGACCACCAAAACGACGTGTAGGTGCAAACTCACCCAACTTATGGCCGACCATGTTCTCAGTAATATAAACAGGAATAAATTTATTTCCGTTATGAACAGCAACAGTGTGCCCCACAAAGTCTGGGGAAATCATTGATGCTCTAGCCCATGTTTTCACAACACTCGCTTTTCCACTCTCGTTCATAGCGAGAATCTTCTTCTCGAGCGATACATTAATATATGGACCTTTTTTTAAAGAACGACTCATATCTTACTCTTTATTTTTTATTAGCTCTTTCAATTATATACTTGTTAGAAAGTTTCTTGGGTGCACGAGTCTTGAGACCCTTAGCGTAAAGACCCTTACGAGAGCGTGGATGCCCACCGCTTTGACGACCTTCACCGCCACCCATTGGGTGATCTACAGGGTTCATAACCACACCACGGTTGTGTGGACGACGTCCCAACCAACGCGAACGACCAGCCTTACCAGACTGTTCCAAAGCATGATCAGAATTACCTACACTACCAACTGTAGCTTTACAAGCACTCAAAATCTGGCGTGTTTCACCAGAAGGGAGCTTAATAACACAATAACTGCCCTCACGAGAAGTCAACTGAGCAAAATTACCAGCCGAACGAACCAACAAAGCACCCTGTCCAGGACGCAACTCAATGTTATGAATTACGGTACCAACAGGAATGTTTGCCAACGGAAGTGCATTACCAATCTCAGGAGCAGCATCAGCACCCGACATTAAAGTAGCACCTACCTGAAGTCCATTAGGAGCAATAATGTAACGTTTTTCACCATCAGCGTAGTACAAAAGTGCAATGCGAGCAGAGCGATTAGGATCATACTCGATTGTCTTGACTACGGCTGGAACACCATCTTTCTCGCGTTTAAAGTCGATCAAACGATACTTTTGCTTATGACCACCACCAATATAGCGAACGGTCATCTTACCAGTGTTGTTTCGACCACCGGTAGAACGTTTGCCGTAAACGAGAGACTTCTCTGGCACGGATGCAGTAATATCCTCGAACGTGCCAATAACCTTGTGTCTTTGTCCCGGAGTAACCGGGTTTAATTTACGTACTGCCATTTTTATTTAGATATTGCTATAAAAATCAATTGTGTCGCCGTCCTTAACGGTAACGATAGCCTTTTTAAAAGCATTCTTCTGCCCTTTAATCAGCCCAGCCTTTGTATAACGACTCGAACGTTTACCAGCATAGCGAAGGGTATTCACGTCAATCACTGTAACATTATACAAGCCTTCAACCTCTTGCTTAATCTGGAGTTTATTAGCTTCTGGGCGAACAATGAAACCATAGCGGTTTGCATGCTTGTCTGTTATCTTGGTTTGCTTCTCAGTAACCAATGGTTTAATAATAAATGCCATAATCTAATTCTCCTTCTTATTTATTTAAAACGCCGTCAATTGCTTTCAAAGAGCTTTCCGTCAACACCAAAACATCTGCATTCAAAACTTTATAAGAATTGAGTGCAGTTGCCAGCATCACATCAGCGCGCTGAATATTACGAGCAGACAAATATACGTTTTTATTAACTTCTGACAAAAGAACAAGCGTCTTTTTGCCCTCAACTTTGAGATTTTTAGCTAAATTTACGAATTCTTTCGTCTTCGGAGCCTCGAAATTGAAGTCTTCAACGACAACAATAGCATTTTCTTGAGCTTTATAAGAGAGTGCAGATTTGCGTGCAAGCACCTTTACTTTCTTATTCAACTTAAAATCATAGTTGCGAGGCTTGGGACCGAATACACGTGCACCGCCTACTAAAACTGGCGAATTAATATCACCACGGCGAGCACCGCCACCGCCTTTCTGGCGACCAAGTTTTCGGGTAGAACCGCTCAATTCACTTCTTTCTTTCGATTTAGCTGTGCCCTGACGTTGTGCGGCAAGATACTGCTTTACATCCAAATAAAGAACGTGATCGTTAGGCTCAATACCAAAGATAGCTTCATTCAGCGTTACCTTTCTGCCGGTCTCTTGACCCTTTATATTTAAAACGCTAACTTCCATTACTTCTTGATTAAAACAGTTGAACCATTACATCCAGCTACAGAACCTTTCACAAGGAGAAGATTGTGTTCTGGAATTACCTTTAACACTTGGAGATTCTGCGTGGTAACGCGATCGCCTCCCATTTGGCCTCCCATGCGCATACCCTTAAATACCTTTGCGGGATATGAACAAGCACCGATAGAACCTGGCTTACGTGCGCGGTCATCTTGTCCGTGAGTGCTTTGACCCACACCACCGAAACCATGGCGCTTTACGACACCTTGGAAGCCTTTACCCTTAGATGTTCCTACAACATCAACAAACTTTGCATCGGCAAAGATTTCAACTGTTAAGGTATCTCCGAGGTTATGCTCCTCATCAAACTTGAACTCGGCCAAGTGCTTTTTGGGTGTTGTGCCTGCCTTCTTAAAGGTTCCCATCATGGGCTTAGAAGTTCTATTCTCCTTTGCCTCACCGAAACCCAACTGAAGTGCTTTGTAACCGTCTTTCTCTTCTGTCTTAACTTGGGTTACAACACAAGGACCAGCTTCGATAACAGTGCACGGAACATTCTTTCCGTCGGCACTGAAAACGGATGTCATTCCGATTTTTTTTCCAATTAATCCTGGCATTTCAATACTTACTTTAATTAATTAATAATTTACCTCACTTAAAAATTAGACTTTAATTTCGACTTCTACACCAGAAGGAAGCTCTAATTTCATCAAAGCATCCACAGTCTTAGCAGTAGAGCTATAAATGTCAATAAGACGTTTAAAGTCTGAAAGCTGGAACTGCTCACGCGATTTCTTGTTCACGAAAGTTGAGCGATTCACCGTGTAAATGCGCTTGTGTGTAGGCAATGGGATAGGACCACTAACGATAGCACCCGTTGCTTTTACAGCCTTTACAATCTTCTCTGCCGACTTATCAACCAAGGTGTGGTCGTAAGACTTGAGCTTAATTCTAATTTTTTGACTCATTGTTCTTTTAATTATAAAATGATTAAATAAGAGCGTAAGAGGCACACTGCTTAAGAGTCATTCGCTAAGCAGCGCCTCTTTGCGCATAAAATATTCTTTACAGAAGCTCTGCGTGTCCGTGAACCTCTTCAAGTACTTCCTTAGCAATGCTTGTAGAAAGTGGAGAATGATGGTCATACTCCATAGAAGATGTTGCACGACCAGAAGTAATTGTACGGAGAGCAGTCACATAACCGAACATCTCGGCCAATGGAACCATTGCCTTTACGATGCGTGCACCGCTACGAGCTTCTTCCATACCTTGAACCAAACCACGACGTTTGTTCAAGTCACCAATCACATCACCCATGTTCTCTTCAGGAGTAACAACTTCAACTTTCATAATAGGCTCCATCAAAACAGGACCTGCTTTAGGACAAAGCACCTTGAAAGCCTGATGAGCTACCAACTCGAAAGACAACTGATCAGAGTCTACAGGGTGGAAACTACCATCGGTCAAAGTCACCTTCATGCCTGTCATGGGGAAGCCACCGAGCACACCATTGCTCAAGCAATCAGCAAAACCTTTCTGAACGGAAGGGATAAATTCCTTAGGAACGTTACCGCCTTTCACCTCGTTCACAAATTGCAAATCACCCTCTGTGTAGTCTTCGTCCTTCGGAGCAATCGTTACATCGATACAAGCAAACTTACCACGACCACCCGATTGCTTCTTATACGTCTCGCGACTCTGTGCAGAACGCGTGATAGCCTCTTTATAGTTCACCTGAGGTTTACCTTGGTTACATTCAACCTTAAACTCACGTTTCAAACGGTCGATGATAATATCCAAGTGCAACTCACCCATACCCGAGATAATCGTTTGACCACTCTGCTCATCCGTGCGAACGGTGAAGGTTGGGTCTTCCTCGGCCAACTTAGCCAAACCGTTATCCAATTTGGTCACATCGGCCTGACTCTTAGGCTCTACAGCAATAGAAATCACAGTGTCGGGGAATGTCATAGATTCCAACACGATAGGTGCATTCTCATCGCAAAGCGTATCACCCGTGCGGATATCTTTAAAGCCTACGCCTGCGCCAATATCACCGGCATCAATTGAATCCATAGGAATCTCTTGCTTTGAGTTCATCTGGAACAAACGGCTGATGCGTTCTTTTTTCCCTGAGCGAGGGTTATAAACATAAGAACCGGCTGTAATCTTACCCGAATAAACACGGAAGAACACCAAACGACCCATGAATGGATCGGTAGCAATTTTAAATGCAAGTGCCGATGTAGGCGCATCCTCAGAAGGCTTACGATCTTCCTCTGCGTCTGTATCAGGGTTCGTACCAACGATAGCCTGCGTATCAACAGGCGAAGGAAGGAATGCACAAACATAGTCCAACAAAGGCTGAACACCCTTGTTCTTATAAGAAGATCCCAGCAACATGGGGCAGCATTCCATAGCGATACAACCTTTACGGATAGCACGAAGCAACTTGTCTTCACTGATCTCCTTACCTTCGAGATAGAGTTCCATTACCTCATCATCGAAGTTAGCCGCACCTTCTACGAGCTTTTCACGCCACTCTGCAGCCTCATCAGCCAAGTCAGCAGGAATATCTTCTATATCATATTCCGCACCCATCGTCTCATCGTGCCACAAGATAGCCTTCATTTTAATTAGGTCTACAACACCCTTGAAGTTCTCTTCTGCGCCAATAGGAATCTGAATAGCGATGGGGTTGGCTCCCAAAATATCTTTCATTTGCTGAACCGTCTCATAGAAGTCTGCACCCGAGCGGTCCATCTTATTCACGTAACCGATACGAGGCACGTTGTATTTGTCTGCCTGACGCCAAACGGTTTCAGACTGAGGTTGCACACCATCAGCAGCCGAATAGGTAGCAACAGCACCATCAAGCACACGCAATGAGCGCTCAACTTCAGCCGTAAAGTCTACGTGTCCCGGAGTATCAATCAAGTTAATCTTATAAGATTTCCCATCATAATTCCAGTTACAGGTTGTCGCTGCAGAGGTAATTGTAATACCACGCTCCTGCTCTTGCGCCATCCAGTCCATCGTAGCCGCACCATCGTGTACCTCACCTATCTTATGCGTCTTACCCGTATAGAACAGAATACGCTCTGAAGTGGTTGTCTTACCCGCATCAATGTGCGCCATAATACCGATGTTACGAGTCAAATGTAAATCGCGATTTGCCATTTTCTTTTTGCTTTTAAATCAATTAAAATCTGAAATGAGCGAACGCACGGTTAGCTTCTGCCATACGATGCATATCCTCTTTACGTTTAAATGCACCACCCTGATTGTTGTAAGCATCCATAATCTCAGCAGCAAGTTTCTCTGCCATCGACTTTCCGCCACGCTTACGAGCAAAGTTAATCAAGTTCTTCATCGAGATACTCTCTTTGCGATCAGGACGAATTTCGGTCGGAACCTGGAATGTTGCACCACCAATACGGCGGCTCTTCACCTCTACCTGAGGAGTGATGTTATCCAAAGCCTGTTTCCAAATTTCGAGAGGAGCCTTTTCTTCATTGGCCATCTTCTCTTTTACTGTGTCAAGAGCTTTGTAGAAAATTTCGTATGAGATGGTCTTTTTACCATCATACATCAAATGGTTTACGAACTTAGAAACCTTTTGATCATTGTAAACCGGATCCGGAAGGATCACGCGTTTCTTGGGTTTTGCTTTTCTCATTTTGTTTGAAATAAATTCTGACTGGGGCTGTTTTCCTGTTCTTCAACACCCGCTCCCGAGTGTTTACTCAACCTGTTAACAACAAATCTCCAGCAAAACGTTTAATAAAAATCTTTTTGGGGCGCAGCAATTACTTCTTAGCTGCCTTTGGACGCTTAGCTCCATATTTAGAACGGCGCTGTGTGCGGTTAGCAACACCGGCTGTATCCAACGTACCACGTACAATATGGTAACGTACACCTGGGAGGTCTTTCACACGACCACCACGCACTAACACGATAGAGTGCTCTTGCAAGTTGTGACCTTCACCAGGGATATAAGAGTTCACTTCCTTCTGATTGGTCAAACGCACACGAGCAACTTTTCGCATTGCTGAGTTAGGCTTCTTAGGAGTTGTTGTGTAAACACGAACACAAACGCCACGGCGTTGCGGACAATTATCCAACGCCGGCGACTTGCTCTTGTCTACGATGTCCTTTCTGCCCTTTCTTACTAATTGTGAAATAGTAGGCATAATCTTACTTTTTAATTTATATATTTATTTGTTTATTATCAAATACCACAGAAAAAGGCCTTTCAAAAGCCTATTTCGGGCTGCAAAGGTACAAACAAATATCCGAATTACCTAATTATATAAAAAGCAAAAACCTATATCATTTTGAAATTTAAAAGATATAGGTTTTATTAACGATTATTCAAACTTCATTGCAGTTTTATGACTCTTCTTCGGGGATTTTAAAGGGTGTTGCGATACTTCCTTCCTGCTCTGGAATGACAATCTTGCCAAATTGTTGCTCATAACGCTGCACGTTTTCTTGCAAAGCGCGCAACAAATGTTTCGCATGTTCTGGCGTCATCACCACACGCGAAACGACCTGTGGTTTGGGCATTCCAGGCAAAATCGACGCAAAGTCGAGCACAAAGTCTGTGTTAGAATGGGTAATCAAGGCTAAATTGGCATAAACACCTTTAGCCATCTCGGGGTTCAAATCAATTTGAAGTCCCTCATTTTCTCTTTGTTCTTCGTTCATTGTTCTATGATTCTATATTTAAACTCATATTCTTTTCACCTTAATATATATAGGATTGCACGCTAATATATACCATATTGCCGCACAATCTCTATAAGATTGCCGCATAAAAGCAACGCTTTTACCCCACGCCCACTAACGAATTGACAATAATCACAACCAAGACTATAGCTGTAATGGCCACATAAAGCCAATCGCGCTGAATGGAGAAATCGACTAACGACAACACAACACGCATAATTGGTGTGAGCATCAACACCACAACACCTAACTGCATCCATTCTGTTGCCGACAGACTAAAAGCACCACGAACGATGCCTTCGAAGGTGGTGTAACTCGCTGCGCTCTTATGAAAGGCTGTATAATCGGGCACAGGGTGGCCTGATGTGGTTGCCAAATAATAAATACCACCCACAAGTGCGATGATACAAGCCGCAAAAACACCAATACGCAGGGTGTTGCCTATCAGCTCATTCATGCCATTCTTGGCTCCGTTTCCTTTTTCCATACTTAGAACTTGCCCATTAATCCGTTATAAATCATATTCACAGCCACTAACAAAATGGCAACAGCAAATATCTTTCTCAGCAAACTGACGTTGAGGTGTTTCAACAACTTTGCACCCGTAAGTGCACCACCCAACACACCTACTATGATGGGAAAAGCGATACCCGGCTCGATATAACCGCGTTGTAAATAAACCACAGCCGACGTTACCGCCGTCACACCAATCATGAAATTGCTCGTCGTGGTGCTCACTTTGAAGGGCACCTTCATGCACGAATCCATTGCCAACACCTTCAACACGCCACTGCCAATGCCCAACAAACCCGACAAAGCACCTGCAATAACCATAATCAGGAAGCCGCCTGGCACATTCGTCAGCTCATAGTTTTGCACGCCTTCTTTCGTAGGATAGCTGCCAAAGAGCTTCAACTTCATCGCCAAAGCGCTCCCTTTCACACCCACATGGTCGACTTTTTGCCGGTTTTGCATCACGGCCGTGAAGAACAACACCACGCCAAAAATCACAGCGATGACATTGGTTGGCATCCAAAGGGCTATCACGGCGCCCAACACAGCACCCACACTCGTAGCGATTTCCAAGAACATACCCAGGCGGATATTCGTCATACCCTCTTTCACATAGGCACTCGCCGAACCCGAAGATGTGGCAATAGAGGCCACCAAAGCTGCACCAATGGCATAATGAAAATCAATGCCAAATGCCAAAGTGAGCAGCGGAATAACAATCACACCGCCACCTAAACCAGTTAAGGAACCTAATAAGCCGGCGGCATAGGCCCCCAACAACAAGATGATTGTAAATACTAAAACACTCATGCTACACGCTCTTTTGAATCAAACACATTTAGCTATGGTCCTCATGCTTAATATATTCTGCCAAAACCTCCTCTTTTCCACGTCTCACATCGCCTTCATAAGTCACGAAATAAAAACCCTTTCGCGGCGTCCATTCCATACAAAACAGGTCTCCCGGATGTTCATATCCATTGCTTTTCAATTGCCGCAACACCCAAGCTCTTGACCGATGGGAACGCTTCAGATTGTGTTCCACAATAGCACCATTATTAATCAGCAAATGAGACTCGGCCATTTCGCCAGGCTCTGAAACCGTAACTGCACCATTGGCCTCAAACAAAACATCCTCCACGTCGAACATCGAGAAGATGCCTTTCTGCCGCAACAACATTCTAAACTGTTCCATTTCCAAACTGTTACGCTTAAAAGCCTTAAAGTTGATAATGCCGTTTTTCACTAAATACTCGCTCTCGCCTTTGATGAAATGACGCAATCGAGCCGAACGCATGCAAAAACGAACAAACAAGTTGAACGCTGTCCACACGGCCAAGGCAAACAAAATATGCCACATCGACATATCGGGATTGTAAAGCACACCACCGACTAAAGCACCAATCACAAATGCACTCACCGTGTCTAACGGCGTTATCTGTGCCATCTGTGCCTTGCCTGCAATGCGAAGAAAGGCCAATATGCCAATCATTCCCGTGATGAGCTTCAGCCCAATCTGAACATATACTCCCATACAATCATCTTAAAACATTGAATTAAAACGCCGACAAAATTACGATTTTCTGCGTTGTAAACGAAATCAAACACAAATAAAATTGCTAATCCCTTTTGCCATAAAAGGTCAATAGCCGAAACGAAACCCTAACCAACCTACGACCGCTGTCGGTTTGACACATCTAAAAGCCAATTCAAAGAAACGGGAAAAATAAAGGCAGATGCCATAGGGTGTCCCCCTATAGCATCTGCCTCAAACAGAATGGAATGCCGAAAAACGACACATTCAACAGATTTCTATAACGCGACAACGCTACAAAAGAAACCTGTAACAAACTCTTAATTCTTTTTCAAAATCACTTGTTGATTGGTGAAAGCATAGGCCTTATCTAAGGCTTCCAGCAGTTGTGCCCATTCAGCTACGGGAACAATCTGCTTCTTATACACCTTCTGCACATGGACAATCACCTTTCCCTTGGCCTGTTCGGCATTGACTTCAAAACGGATCGCCGCATTGTCAACCAACGTGTTGAGCTTTTGCAAACTCTCTGCAGACACCGAATAGCCTGAAGGAACCTCCAAATCGAGGTTTACTTTATAGCTGCTGGGATAATCATAGTACACATCTTCGCTGCGTTTCCGCTCTTTTCCTTCCAAGTGCTTTTGCTGACCAATGAGCTGACCCACTGAAATGGTGAGGTTTCTACCTGCCTTTTTCACCAGCCCATCCATCGTATAATCGGTCTGATAGGTAAAAGGTTGGTTGTCGTTGCCGAAACTTGTCACCCGCGTGGCATTGATTTTCACCGGCGCTTTGTCATGAAAACTCTTCACTTCGTCCTTGAAGCGTTCTTCAATATCCTTTTTATCCTTCTCGGCACGCTCCTTGGCCAAGCCTTCAGCCTTGCTCTTTTTCTCTAAAAGCAACGACTCATAGGTCTCCATTCCGTAGGGTTTCCCCCATGATTGAGCCATCTCTTCGGCCGAAGCTAAGGTCATTGCCAGCCCTTCTTTCTCGCAACCCGTTGAGGTGCTTTGGCGCACAATATGCAACAACCCACCGTCAACCGACGCCTTGACATCCACCGTTCTCACATTGTCTTCGGCCGTGCTTCCCGGTATCTTCATCGCCGTGAACGGACCTTTATAATACTTCTTCGGAAGGTCACAACGCGAGGCATCGCGGTTCTGAAAGGTTGAAGGCACCACATTTCCTCCTGCAAAATAGGGATAAATGGGCACATAAACCTTACCGTTTTTCAAGACAATAATAGGCGTCGCATCGCTGTAACTGATGATCTTATCATAGGGTTCGTTTTCCCAACTGGTGGTTAAAGCGCGTGAGAAAGACACGTCGGCACGCTCTAAAAGCTCTGAGAACAACGAAGCGAAACGGCTGTCATAATACATGTAAGGCGTCTTATACACGATGCTTCTCATCAACATATAGTTGTAGATATAATCAGCCTTTGCCTGGTCGTCGGCCAGCGTTTTAGCCTGCTTAATCACCTTGAGCATGGGCTTATCCATCGACCAACTGATTTTCGAATTGGCCCAAAGATTCCACGCATCCTTTTGAATAACCTCCACAGAAGGGTTGGCTTGCAGTCCTTTTTTCTTTGTGCTCTCGGGCACATAGCTCAACTCCACCTTACCGGTGATATACAATAAGGTATAGGGAGCTTGCGCAACGGCATTGTATCCATACTTTGGGAGAGTCTTGTCAATATCTTTTACACGCGCATCGAGCACCACTTCATCGTCCGTATTGGAAGCAACAAAATCGGGAGCACCGTTCAGTGTGCGATACTGCGTGCACATTTTCTTGTCGATGGCGCAATGAATCTGATAGTCGAGTATGGGATATTCCGAGCGGAAAACAAAGGAAAGCGGGGGAATATTTTCCTCTTTCACGTTGTCAATGTCATAGATAAAATAATCTATCATATCGCCGATTTGCAAGTCGGGCACCGCCAATTTAGCACGTTTTTCCTTGCCTTTCTTGCCTTCTTCCACGTCTTGATAGTCGCTGCTGTCCACCTCTTTCTCTTGTCCGCTCGGCTTAATCACTTTCACACCGAGCACCGTTCGATGATCGTCGCGACCCAAACCGCCATAGATGGGGCGGTCGAACTTGCGGTAATCAAACGTTGAGAACTTCTCCAAAGCAGCCTTATCGTTAATCTTGATGAGGTAGCGTTGCAGGTGGGTGCTGTTGATTTGTTTCACAATTCCCTGATTGGCATAGATGCTGAACTTGCGCTTTTGGTCGACCGTTGCTTCCTCATAGCGAGCCAATATCACGGCAGATTCATTGTTGAACCGTGCCGGAACATTGCGGTTTTTAAACTGCGGCAGGTTGCGGCTCCACACCTCTTTTTTCACCTTTTCTACATACGCCTTGTAGTCTTTATCGTCGAATGCCGACACAGGCAGCGCGATAACAACCAACAAAAGGGCAAACAATGCTTTCTTCATATCCTTGTATCTTTTAATTGTAAATATCATTTTTCACTCCTTCTCCACGCCCGACAGCAGGCATTTTCAGCCTCTTCGTTTCAGCACAATCTGTTCATTGCAGGCGTCTTTCCACTTTCTCATCGCTTCATTCCATTTTACGATATTGGCCAGAGCCATGCGACGTTTGCTGATTTGCAGCTTCTGATGATACACGATGGTGTTGCCTTTTTTCGTAAACTGGCACGTAAGTGTTCCTTCGGGTGTTGTAAACGTGGCCGAAGGAGGCAGATAGTCCACCACATAACCGGCCGGAATCACCAACGAGGCCTGTCTGACCACATTGCAACGTACGGGGAAATAGTAATCGTGTACGCGCTGAGCAGTGTCGATTCGCCCGGCGAAAAGATAATTATGCGGATTCAAATCCACATACAAATCATTGCCGTCGCGCTGCAAAGCCGCCTCGTTCACCACATCGCCCACAAAGCAAGCCCACGTGTGCTGGGCGTTATTGTCCTGCCATTTCACGTTGAAAATCTTCATGCGATGGTTGTCGGCATTGAGGTTGTTCCCCAAATAATCGCCATGATCTTTTTGCGATGCGCTCGCCAACGACGTCATAAACCACTCTTTCATGTCGCCTCTTAAATGATACTGTGCCTTTCCTGTCAGGGCATTCCCCTTGATTTCAAACACATAATTCAAACTGTCTATCGATGTGTCGGGCTTGCTTCGCGGCACAATCTGCAGCAACGGCTTCGCCCCATTCTCAATCATCGCCTGCGAACCCTGGATGTGTTGCGGCACATAGTCGTATGGAATATAGTTGCAAGTGGCATCCAAATAATAGGTTTTTCCCTTGAAAAAGAGCGTGCAAATGGCATGGTTGGCAGCCGCAAGTGTCGGCACATCACTCATGCGATAGGATATTTCGGTTGTCCCAATATCGGTCAGTCGGGCATCAAATCCCTGCGCTTTCAACAGCGTTTTGAGCAACAACGCCATACCTTTACAATCGCCATAGCGCTTGCGAAGCACCTCTTTGGGCGTATCGGGCCGATGTCCCGAGAGACCCGCTTCAAAAGCTACGTAGCGGATGTGGTCCTGCACCCAATGAAAAGTGTTGCTGATGCGATCGACATCGGTTTTGCTTTGCGCATTGATTTCGGCCAACACGTCTTTCATATTGGGCACATTCACATCCACATCGGCCATCGCTTTCGACCACGCATAAAGCGCATTCACATCCGCAAACGACCCTTTAATCAACAGATAAGGATAGACATTCGCAAACGGCGGCATGCGATCGTCCTCCTTCATGCGCTTAGCGTCGGTCACCGTGTAGCGATAAACCTCACCGTCCTTGGTGGTCTCGTGGGTGCTCTCAATGGGAAAGCCCTTGAAATTCATCTCTTGAATGTGGTAACCCGACAGCGTTTTTGGAATCGTGATCGTCACCGTCTTGCTGCGCACGAAATAGTTTTCAAGCAGATACACACGCGTAAAATATTTCGTATCCTTGAAGATTCGCTCATAAGAGCCCTTCGAAGTCTTGCCCTTCTTACGGATCTCGCTGCGCAAGATGCAACCTTTCGTGTCATCGTAAAACACATTCTCAGGGGTGATATTCTTATAAATCTTCTCGCCCGAACCCGAAACATCTTCCAATTTGATAAACTCTCCATACAGCGCCACCATCTCAGGATAGACCGTCGAGGCCGAATTCGATTGGAACACCACGCGTTTTTCATTCTTAACCACCGGCTTTCCGTCGTCAATCGCAAAGGTATAATCGTCGCTGTTCTGTGTGATGATGATTTTATCATCCCATTCTTGTGCAGCCACCACGGTCGGAATAAGCCATCCGAACAAACCCAACACCATGCGATAGCGTCCTAAAAAATTCATTTTCATTTGCTTGTAGTACACCCGTTTATAAACTTGGGACAAATATACCATTTTTTTGAATACCTTCATCGCTATCCATTGAAAAAATAAACGCTACAGAAATAAAAAGCATAAAAAAAAGAGAACGCGTAGAGGCATACGGGCAGAATAGCGAAGGGACAATGCCAACCGTCCGTATGCAATCCGCCTAAACGAAATCAACCGGCCACGTGTAATCCGCCCAAACAAAACCAACCGTCCATGCGCAATCCACCCAAACGAAACCGTAGGGGCGGTGCCTGCGTGCCCGCCCGAACGTCCGCGTAGCGGCGTTTCCATACCAAAAATACACGCATTGTGCGCAGGGAATTTAACGATGGATGCGCCCCTGCAGGGCGACACGGGCGGGCACATAGGCACCGCCCCTACCAATCTCCACCATATTTTTCCACGCAATTCGACACAAACAAAATAACCATTTACGCACAATCCACCCCAACGAAACCAACCGCCCACACACAATCCTCCCAAACGAAATGCGTAGGGGCGGTGCCTGTGTGCCCGCCCGAACGTTCGCGCAGCGGCGTTTCCATACCAAAAATACACGCATTGTGCGCAGGGAATTTAACGATGGATGCGCCCCTGCAGGGCGACACGGGCGGGCACATAGGCACCGCCCCTACCAATCTCCACCATATTTTTCCACGCAATTCGACACAAACAAAATAACCATTTACGCACAATCCATCCAAACGACATCAACCGTTCCACGCGCAATCTGTCCAAACGAAACCGTAGGGGCGGTGCCTATGTGCCCGCCCGAACGTCCGCACAACGGCGTTTCCATACCAAAAACACATGCATTGTGCGCGGGATTTTAACGATGGATGCGCCCCTGCAGGGCGACACGGGCGGGCACACAGGCACCGCCCCTACCCATTTCCATCAAACCACGCGGAGTGCCATTACCTCATCACATTGTACATTCGATAGCTCCAAACCACGTGGTGTGCCATTACCCCATCGGGGTTATACTTTCGATAGCGCAGGGTTGGTAAGTGCAACGCAGCCTACCCTGGGTAACAATGCAAGCGAGGAGGCTACCCCCTTGGGGGTTGTACTTTTTCCACCACATTGCTTTTCAATGTCCTCCCCCACACACATCGGGGGCGGAAATGCATCGCGCACTCCCGCCCCCATACTTTAAAACAAGTTGTGTATGCAAACCGGCATCGAGATGATGCCCTTTTGTTTTAAAGCAAATTATGATTTCGGCGTCACCGTGGCATCGCCCTGACCTTTGCCGCCCGGTTTATCCTTGCCGTCGCCACCATCGCCCGGCTTTGCTGCATCACCGCCCGGCTTCTTGCCATCGGGCTTCTTCTCGCCCTCTCCGGGTTTCCCGCCGTCACCGGGCTGCTTGCCGTCGTCCTTTTTCTTCGCCTTGGGCAGCACCTCCTGCTTGTAGTGCTTCACCTGCTCGTTCATCTTACTGATGAAATCGGCATAATCGGCCTCGCCCTCGACCACCGCCAAGGCATTCACCTTCTGTATTAACGTGCGATAGGCCTCGTCGGAGGTATGTTGCGCCTGCTTCAACTGACCCACAATCTGCACCGCACGGTCGTTGGCACGCGCCCGCGTCACCTCGCGCAGCTTATCGTTGGCCTGCTTCATGGCCTGCACCACGGGCGTCAAAGCCAGGGCCGTGACGTCGGCAGCCGATTTCGTTTCCAAATCGCTGATGAGGTTGAGCAACAGCCCCGTCTCGCGGTCCAGCTGCATCTTGGGGTCGATGTTGTAATCCTTCAGCAACCGTTCCAATCGCTGAGCGGCCTTCACCTGCTCGGCATCGGGATGGTTCAGGAAAAACGTGATGGCCTTGCGCAGCGCCTTGTAGTGCCTGTCGCGCTCGGCATCGATGGCCTTAATCTCCTTGCTCAGCAGGTTGGCTTTCGACAACGCCAGCGCATCGTCCTCGGCCTTCAGCGCCGTTTGCAGGGCCGTCAACTCGGCCGTCACCTTTGTTTTTACTTTGGCATCGGCCGTGGCGAGCCCCACCGTGTCAGTGATGAACAAAAAATGGGCACCACTTTTCATGTGCGCCAAATCAATTCCGTTGATTTCTTTCATTTTTAATCGTTTTAGTTACAAAATATAAAAATATAATGATGTGGCGGAAGTTTCCGCCGGTTAATCTCTGTTTAAAAAATCATCAGCGAGCCGCTCGCTAACATGATTTTGCTTTAAAAACGGTCAGCGAGCCGCTCACTAACATGATTTCGCTTAAAAAATGGCCAGCGAGCCGCTCGCTAACGTGATTTCGCTTAAAAAATGGTCAGCGAGCCGCTCGCTAACATGATTTCGCTTTAAAAATGGCCAGCGAGCCGCTCGCTAACGTGATTTCGCTTTAAAAATGGTCAGCGAGCCGCTCACTAACGTGATTTCGCTTTAAAAATGGTCAGCGAGCCGCTCACTAACGTGATTTCGCTTTAAAAATGGTCAGCGAGCCGCTCACTAACGTAATTTTGCTTTTCCGTGCAATCCGCCATGATCAACGGCTACTTCGGCCACAGGCAATCAATCAAATGAATCGAATTATTCTGAGACGGGACGGACGGAGTACCCGGCCGACCGTCCTTCGTTGTACTGCGTGTACACGTTCCACAGGGTGAAGTACAGTTCGCAACCTTGGGCCATGTAGCGCGACGGGACTGCCGACCAATAGAAGCCGGAGTCGCCGCCCGGCGACGCGATGCCGCCGCGCCAACCCGAAGCAGGGAAATATACGGTGGCATCAGGAGAAGATATCTTGTTGTTGAAGTTCCACCCGTTGTCCCAAGCACCGCTGACATTTATTATACTTCCGTTCTGCCCATTTTTTGTGAAACCGGTGAAGGCATTGGAGGCGGGCATGTGGAAACCTGCGGGGCAGGGGTCATAGACGGTCTTGACAACGGGATTATCGTTGTAATCCGCGCTTGTGTTGTTGGCAGACCAAATATTCTTAAAATAAACATCCTCATATCCACTGTTCCAACCATAGAACATATCAGGATGCTGGATGGTGTTTTGGAGAGAATATCCACCGTGCTGCATCTCAGAGAGCGAACCTTCGGCTAAGGTATTGGTGCCGGGGAAGGCATCCTTGCGACCGAACTGGTAGAACGTGTTATAGCCTTGCCGCGCGCTACCCGGATTCTGCGTAATGGTGAGGACAGCCTCTGTACGCGTTGCAGGAGAAATCTGTCCTTTTGTCTGTCTGACTTTCACCTTGATGCTGCGTGGCGAAGTGTAGCTGGTACCACTCCAAGCAGTATATTTCATGCCGAGGTTCTCCTGTGTGAACTTGTATTCATGGTTTTGAAAGTTCGTGCAAGTGACGGTGTTGAGCGCATCGTCGTGAGTAAACCACAGATGCCACGACCAAACGACTGTGCCGCCCCTGGTGACGGCAATCACGGCGTTGCCATTTTTAATGGTTGCGGCAGGCACTTCGAACTGCACGAAGGCATTGGTGCCACTGCCTGTTAAACCAAGATTGGTTACAAGCCCGCTCTCATCGACCCAGACTACCTTGGCATTATCGGGCGCGTTGGCCCCACTATTGCTTTGCGTAATCCAAGGGTCGGTGATGTCCTGACCGGCGTGGTCCTTGAAATGCTGGAGGATGTAAGTACCACTGTTAGAGGTCTGATAAGAATTGGTATTGGTTATACCGTTCTTGATGGCGTTGCCATAAACCAGGGGAATTTTATAATAGCCCGGGTGGGAAATGACATAGCAGTTGGCGGTGTTGCGCAGTGTGGTGTTGCCTTTGATGTCGTGGGTCGACAGGTCGTAATAGTCCGATGCATTGCCCTTGGCATTCAGCTTTAAAGCGGCATTCATCGCTGCCAATTTGTTGCTTGCAGCCTCGGGCACCAAATTAGCTACACCCGTCTCGCCGGTTGTCGTAATGCTACCATTGCCACGCGTTGTGGTCAGGCCCGTAAACCAGCTTGGAAGCGGTTCGGTCATCGAGAAAGTGCCATCACCGTTGGTGTCATAGCCCACCACTTCCCAAGGCACAGCTTGTTTGGTGTTGCTCACAGGGTCTTCGCGATAGCTTTCTATCTTGTAATTGCCCGTTGCATTGGCATTATATTCTGCCGGGGCAGGTGGCGTGGCAGTCAGTTCATACAGCCATGTCGACGTATTCTGCGACAGTGCATAGGTCTTCGTTGTGCCGGGCTTCCACGTGCCGGCAAGATTAGCCGTGATGGCAGGAGTTGGGGCATTGTCGAAATAAACTTTCACCTGTACACCCGTAAGCGTTTGCGGAATCATATAGAACACATAATTGTCTTGATTGTGACCCATGATAATATTGTTCACCGCTTCGGATGTGCTTACGTTCACACCACTAAGCGTAAACGTTGCAGGCGCAGAGAGCGTGGAAGCATCCCATGCACCGGTGTGGTTTTTATCGGTGGGCAACGTATATTTGCCTTTGCTCTTTGCTCCGACGATTTCTACCTTGGTGATGTGCTTGCTGTAAGAAAGGTTTTGTCCCACCTTGAAACGCACCGCGGTGAGCGCGTGGCGGAAAGTGAGGTCGGTGCGGGGCGCCGTGGCCTGCGTCTCCATAGCACTGATGTTGGTTACTGTGGAATGCACCGGTCCCGAGCAGGCTGTCATCAAATCTTTTTGGTTCTTCACATTGGGTTCTACTTCGAAATCTACGTAGGGCGTACTCGTGTAGCCTTCCGGCGAAAGCTTTATCTTGCTGTTGTCGGGTTTCGGATAAACCGCATAGAAGCAAGCGTGGTTTTTAATCCAATCCCAATAGATGGGGGCGACGAGGTTGCCGTCCTTCTTCGTGTCCTTATCGTAGAACCAAGGTTCGAGACTTGTGTCCGACGAACCATAGAAAGCAGTCGTCGAGAAGTTGCCCAAGTTGGGCAGGGTTGTGATGTCGGCACGCGTTTGCGTCGTAGCTTCAAGCTGTGAGGGCACACCCGGAAGTGTAGTTTCTATCAAACAAAGTCCTGCACCGGCTTTGCCTTGCACGGGCAGTTTCTGCATTGTGAGGTCTTCGGGCGCAAGGTCTTGCAATGCTAACTGGTTAGCAAAGGCTGCGCGCGTCATCGGTTGTGCGGCCTTGGCCGCAGCTTGCGCCTGGTCTTGCGTTTCCGAAACATTAAAAGCGACGAGCGCCTTGCCGTTGTTCTCATTCGAATCAATATCTTTGTCGGAACAAGCAAACAGTGCGAGGCCGACCGTAAAACTTGCGGCAGCAAATGGAAGAGTGTGCCGCAGTCTGTTGTTATAGAAATATTTTCTTGTCATTGATTACCTTTTTAAATTGTTATCTACTTTGGTGGGACAAGGATTTAGTCCTCTTCTTCCCATCCACCGCCCCAGCGTTTGGCGCCCGAGAGGTTGGTGTCATCGTCATCTTCGGTGGGGTTTTCAATCGTGACGCCACCACCTTGGTCACCGCCCGGCCGTGCCTTGGGACCACTTTCGCCCAACAAATAGTGCTCGGTCGCGAGGTGGATGACCGTGCATGTGGGCACTTCATACAATTTCTTCTTCATTTTTTTATTCTGTTTAAATAATTATATTTACTACTATTGATTTCTTACTTCACAGGTGCAGTTACACACACGCAAAAAAAGCATCTGCAAAGAGCTTTGAAAGCTCCTTGCAGATGCTTGAAACGGCAGACCGACACCCGCGCCGGGCGCACCGCTACCGCCTTTGTAGAGAGGCTTAGACCGTTAGAATGTGTGTGTGTGTGTGTGTGTGTGTGTGTGTGTGTGTGTGTGTGTGTGTGTGTGTGTGTGTGTGTGTGTGTGTGTGTAG
>NZ_JH114216.1:468572-491615 GCF_000224615.1 Segatella oulorum F0390 | reverse complement strand
TGTGTGTGTGTGTGTGTGTTAGCAAATTATTTGGTTCGACCAAATAATTTGCGTTAAAAATCACACTATTTGAAAAATTATTTCTCGTTTGCATACGCACACCTCTGTTTTGTTCCGATTCTTGCACGACGGACTTATTTGCCAAAACTATTGAAGTTGTACATCACACCAATGTTAATGTTGTTGGTGAAGGTTCCATCCTGCGTATAGGTGAAGTTATGGGGATAGCGATCCTTGGGCATGCGATAAACGGTGTGGCTATAGAAAAGCGACACGTTACGCGAGAGATTGTAGCTGAGCATGCCACCGAAATTGAGCGCAAAGGCTGTTCCGGCCTCACCCAAGAGGAGTGAAGGACCTGCATAGAGGTAGGCATTCCAACGGCGATGACCGTCGTAACCGGCCAAGGCGTTGAGCAAGTTCAACTGATAGTCGAACGACACCAAATAGTTGGTGCAGGTTTGCTTGTAAATCGTTGTCCCATAAGGATAGCCGATGATTTCTTTCATCCACTCGAAACCTACGCGTGCACCGCTAACAGAATTGAAGTTATAGCCGGCAAAAGCAGTAGCGTTTTTGAGCAGACCACGGCTGTATTCGGTGAAACGCCAGTCCCAAAGGGTGTTGTTCCAACCAAAGCCGGCGCCCACAAAGAGTCCGGTGCGCGGAACATTGCGCAACGTGTCGGCTGTGTCGGTGGCATCGTTCAGGCGTGTTTCTTTGTCTTTAAACAGCACCGACATACCAACTTTCAAAGCAAATGCATTGAAGTTGACCCCATCCTTGCCACGCTGTGCGATGGGCATGAAAGTAGGTTCGAACGTCAATCGCAAGCTGTTGTCCAAACGCATCCAAGCCTGTAGTCCGACGCGAGCGGCAGAATAGCCACCCTCATAAGCATGTGAGGGACCGTCTTCACCGCGTTTGGAATGACCCAACTCGAAACCACCGAAGACATTCACGCCGCATTTTGACTCCCAATTGTAGTCGCGATTAAAGCCAAGCGGATTGATGAGCACGTCGAAAGAGACGCCGCGCGTTCCAATCAACAGGCGTGAAGAGTGGTTGTGATAGTCGAACGATTTCCAATCGGCATTGGTCACATGGAAACCTGCACGTGCACCAAGAGCGGAGCTTAACCACCAGCCCATGGCTACATTTGCATCGAAACCATTGGCGCTTGCAAAATTCTGGGGTACCTTACCCAAGAATGAAGCACCAAAGCTGTAGTCGAAGAAGAACTTAGGCTTCCACTGCAACTCGAGCAGGTGCTGAGCCGCATCGAAATTATACATTGCACCAATGTTAAGGTTGTTGGTGTAAGTTCCGTTCTCAGAATAAACCATAGAGTTCGGATAACGATGCTTGGGCATACGATAAACGGTGTGCATATAGAAGAGCGACAACGAAGGATTGATGGCATAAGTGAGCATACCGCCACCATTCCATGCGAACTTCGTACCGGCCTCGCCCATAACCAACGTTGGACCTGCATACAGATAAGCGTTCCATCGACGCAGAGGATTATAACCTGTCATGAAGTTGGACAATCCAAATTGATAGTCTAACGACACGAGATAGTTATTATAGGTGTAATTCTTCATACCCGGTCCTGCATTGTTGAAGAAACCTTGCGTCTCTTTCATCCACTCGCCTTGCAGACGAAGACCGTGTAAAGCATTGAAACGATAACCACCAAAGAGGATTGCATTCTTCAAGATGCTATGCTTGAAACCAGAGAAACGCCAATCCCAAACGGTGTTGTTCCAACCGATACCGACTGCAATGAAAGCACCCTTTTCGGGGTTGTTCACAACGGTTGTATCGCCCAAAATGCGCTCGTTTTTGTGCAAGTAGAGCACAGAGATACCAGCCTTTACAGCGAATTGATTGTATCGAATGCCACCGGCTGCACGCTGAATAACGGGAGCATAGGTGGGTTCTAATGTCAAACGAAGACCATCAGCCAAACGAGTCCACAACTGAGTTCCTAAACGGAAAGCAGTATAATTGCCCTCATAAGAACCAACAAAGCCTGGTTCTGTGCGCTTTGAATGACCGAATTCATAACCTGCCA
The DNA here is from genome assembly GCF_000224615.1 of Segatella oulorum F0390. Lineage (NCBI taxonomy): Bacteria > Pseudomonadati > Bacteroidota > Bacteroidia > Bacteroidales > Prevotellaceae > Segatella > Segatella oulorum. The sequence continues at coordinate 489,538 of NZ_JH114216.1, read as the reverse complement.
ACACATTGAAGCCGTAATTGGAGTTCCAATTATAGTTCTCAACAAAGCCCAAAGGATTAACCAACACGTCTAAAGCGAGACCACGAGAACCCACTAACAATTTGGTAGGTTGGCTTGCATAGGTGGTCGTATTCCAATCCGTATTCTCAACATGCAGACCTGCACGTGCAGCAAAGGAAGATGTTAACCACCAACCAATAGAGGTTGTTGCACTGAAACCACGTGCATTACCAAAGTTTGTCGGAACCTTTCCGGTGAATGCCGTACCAAAAGCATACTCATAGAAGAAGCGATTTTGTGATGCAACATCAAAGATACGCTTTGTCGGATCAAAGTTATAAAGCACACCGATATTTAAGTTATTGGTGTAGGTTCCATTCTCTGAATAAACCATGGACTGCGGATAACGATGCTTGGGCATACGATAAACCGTGTGGGTGTAGAAGAGAGACAAGGCCGGTGAAAGGCTATAGGTGACCATACCACCACCATTTAATGCGAAACGCGTGCCACCATCACCCATCAACAAGGTAGGACCTGCATACAAATAAGCATTCCAACGGCGCATAGGGTTATAGCCTGTGAGGAAGTTGGATAAACCAAATTGATAGTCAAAGGATACCAAGAAGTTGTTATAAGCATAGTTCTTCATGCCACTAAGTGTAGGAGCAAAGAACCCTTGTGTATCTCTCATCCATTCACCTTGCATACGGAAAGCATGCAAAGGACTGAAGCGGTAACCGCCAAGGAGAATGGCATTCTTCAAGACACTGTGCGAGAAACCAGTGAAACGCCAGTCCCAAATAGTGTTATTCCAACCGATACCGGCACCCATAAAGGCACCCTTCTCAGGATTGTAGACAACGGTGGTATCGCCTGCAACGCGCTCGTTCTTGTGAAGATAGAGTACAGAGATACCAGCCTTTACAGCAAACTCGTTGAACTTCATACCTCCCGTTGAGCGCTGCGTTATAGGAGAATAAGTCGGTTCTACCGTCAAACGGAGACCTTCTGCCAAGCGAGCCCACAACTGAGTTCCAAGACGAACTGCTGAATAGGAGCCTTGATAAGAGCCTACAAAGCCTGGTTCTGTGCGCTTTGAATGACCAAACTCATAACCTGCCAAGAGGTTAAAACCAAATTTAGTATTCCAATTGTAATTCTCAACTAAGCCCAAAGGATTGACCAAAGCATCTATGGCTAAGCCGCGAGTACCCACTAAGAGTTTGACAGGACGACCAGCATAAGTGTGCGTATTCCAATCGGCATTGGACACATGCAGACCTGCACGCACAGCCAAAGATGATGTTAACCACCAACCTACAGACGTTGTTGCGCTAAAGCCACGTGCATTAATTGTACCCAAAGGAACCTTACTCAAGAAAGATGTCCCAAAAGCATATTCATAGAAGAATCTATTTTGTGAAGCAATATCAAAGACATGCTTCGAAGCATCGATATTATAGATGACACCAAGATTAATATTATTGGTGTAGGTTCCATTCTTTGAGTAAACCATCTGATAAGGATAATAGTCCTTAGGAAGACGATAAACCGTGTGGCTATAGAAAAGAGCCAATGATGGAGTGATATTGTAGGTGAGCATACCGCCGACATTTGCAGCGAGATGTGTACCTTGATCACCTGTCACTAACGTAGGACCTGCATATAAATAGGTGTTCCATCGGCGCAAAGGATTATAGCCCGACATAAAGTTTGACAAGCCAAATTGATAGTCTAACGACACTAAATAGCTGTCATAGGCATAATTCTTCATGCCGCCACCTCCAAAGTTAAAGTAACCTTGTGTTTCTTTCATCCATTCACCTTGCAAACGAAGACCATGCAAATCGGTGAAGTTATAGCCGCCAAAGAGGGTTGCATTCTTCAACAAACTATGTGAGAATCCTGACAAACGATAATCCCAAACCGTGTTGTTCCAACCCAAACCGGCACCGAAGAAGAAACCTCTCGAGAAATAACGCACCATAGAGCTGTCCTTCAATTCAACTTTCTCGCGGATACGTTTATCGCGGAAGAGCACTGAAAGTCCCATCTTTAGCGCATATTCGTCATAGCGTTCACGCTCAAGATTTCCATTATAATGCTGCAAAGGAGCAAAAGACGGCTCTAAAGTCAGACGGAGATCGTTCGCTAAACGCATCCAAAGTTGCGTTCCTAAACGGAAAGACGTATAACGACCCGTATAAGAGTTTCCAGTACCATAGATGGCTTTCTTCATCCGGCCCATCTCATAACCGGCAAAGAGATTGAAACCAAATGGTGCATCCCAATTATATTTACGGCCAAAGCCTAAGGGATTAAAAAGGAAGTCGATATTTAAACCCGCAGTACCAACAAGATAAGTGAGGGTCTGTGCACCTTGAACATTGCGTTTCCAATCACCATTCGTGATATGAATACCACTTCTAAGTCCGATAGCCGGAGCCATCCACCAGCCTATAGCGGCAGAAGCGTCGAAGCCCATTGAACCTGCTAAGGATATATTCTCGGTCTTTCCGACAAACAAAGGACCGAAGCCGTAGTCAAAAAACATGGGGAAACGCAAGAAACCTGCTTTCGTTGTATCAGCCAACCAACGCAAATCATTGTTGAAACGCTTCTTGAAAATACCAGCATGCTCACGTGTGGAAATCTGCTGATTGAAATACCATTGATAAGCAAGATTCATGCCATAGCTGAAATCAGGATCACTATAACCTGGATTATTCAGCAAATTCATCTTGTCAGTGCTTACTCTAAAATAAGGTTCTAACGACAGAGATGCATGAGGAGTTGCAAAGAAACGGAATTGAACACCAGCGTGAGCATCCAAAGACGAACCACTCAAATTTCCACCAACCGATGCAATGCTGGGATTAAGCCATGACAAAATGGTTGAGTGTTGTGCACCCAAACCGAAGAAACCAATAACACTAAATGGCCGTTCTGGACGATAACCCAACAGATAATTGCTGAAATTATAAAGCACATCAGCATATAACCCGTTCCCATTGAACTTGTTTGTGTTGTATACTGTTGAAGAACTATGGGTGTAACCCCACGTTCTTTCATAACCTAAACGCAATGAAAGCATCGGACTAAAGTCCTTACCTACAGCCAATCTGAAACTTGACATCGGCGTATAGGTCAACACTTCAGCATGATTATAGTAATGTGAAACGCCACCACCTATATTAAAATAGGTATTGCCTAACCATCCACGATTGACATAAGTATCGCCCTTATAGCGATGACGGCTATCCAACACATACTTCAAAGCGTTGAAATCCTTTAGACGACGAGCACCATAATAAGCAGTATCTGTCGCAGCTTCTCCAACAGAATCTGTCATCTCAGCCTCCAAATCACCCAAGTCACGCACAATCGTATCATTTGCAACCTGCGCTTGATGATGTGCATTAGCCTCCCCATTCCAAAGGACATTGGTATGAGTTGCTGCAATACTGTAGGTCAATTGAGCTGATGCAGACAGCAATATTAAAAATATTCTCTTTTTCATTACTTTCTGATTTACATCTTATTACTTGGCTTCCTCTGCCTCTTTCTTATCAGTTTCTTCTGGCTTCTGTGCCTCTTCCTCACCCGTTAAGAGCTTAAACCGTTCACGATAGGACGCGATGTTAGCTTCTTTATAAGGATATCGGCGACGCACATCATCGCCAATATTGGCATCTGTTGCATAATATTTTTGGAAAGTTGAGTCCATATCAAAACTATGTTGGAAATAAGCTAAGAAGTCTGGTGCATCATTTGCTTGCAATTTCAACGCCGTATCTCCACCATAACGATCAATGAGATCAGAAATCGTCAGATTGTCCATATCGGGATCATTTGCGGTAATAATACCCTTCAGATACCATTTCTTTGCTAAATTATCAGGCAAAGAGTCAACCAATGGCTCAATTTGCTTATAGCTATAGCCCAATTCCGGTGCCAATTGGGTGCTGAGCACAGCGCGATTCACCGCACTACTGTTCATGGCATAGGCCAAAGCTTCTTGCGCACGAGCCTCCTCTTCCTGCGTCTTGTTCAACTTAAAGAATAAAGACTGCAAGTCAATCAGCATCTTTAAATCATGGAACTTACCCGTATCCGGAAGTTTGTTAGCCAAGAAAGCCGCCTCTCCTAACTTACGTTTACGCAAGAACATCAATGCTTGGTTGGCAATAATCTCCTTATAGTTAACAGTGTAATTATAGGAGTTATCGAAAGCAATAGGACGAGAGACTTCAACTCCCGCACGCATATCAATGAAAGGAGCCAACACATTGACATCCGTTGAGTCTTGATTCAACAAATAACAAGCCACCCTGTTCGCTATATAAGCTGCGAAAGGGCTATATTTATAGGTCTTTCTTACCTTATTCTCATTATATGCGCGGAATGTCAGCTTTCTCAATTCAGCAGAATCCTTAATCTGTGTGAACAAGTTATAGTAGTCACCGTTTGAGAATACCTCCGTGCCTCCCACTGCATAACGCGGATCATTATAATAAGTCCACATCGTTTCTGCAGGATCTAACACCTTATTTCGCCGGATGGTATAAGTACTTTTAATCAAACGTTGCCGTTCCATGATTTGGTTTATCACTGGATTGCTGGCCATCATACGACGCCAACCCGCAACATCCTTTGCTCTACCATATTTTAAAAGCTCCTCAGCTTCTGTCTTCTGACCACGTGCAATGAGTGAGTCTGCCACATCTTCCCAAGTATAAACATGCGGCTCTTTCACCACAAGGTCGGCACTACTAATCTTGGTACCGATAATATTCAAAATCTTTTGTGCACGACGACGTGCCAAATCCTTGTTATAATCAGTTCCACCTTCAGGAGAAGCACCACCTTGAATAGAGAAACTCATCAAAGACCGACCATACGAGCGCAACTCTTCTACCAACATATCCAACGTTCTTTGGTTGACAGAGTCATTGGTAAGCTGATCCGTTCCCACAACGAAGAACAGTTTAATATCACGTGGCACCTCTTGCAAACGCGCACGAACTTGCTCAAAGAAGCGTGGGGTTAAGTCCATAGGACTTGCTGCCCCGGCCAAATCAAGCATCTGCCATGGCTTTCTACTATTAGAAGTTCCTTCCTTATTGTCTCTGAAATAAACATGCGTATAATCCTCCATACTCAGCGTTGCAGCCCATTTATACGACTTCTCCGGATCGGGTTTGGGATATGTAACCGCCCATTCCAATTGCACCGGACGTGTAGACAGGCGTTGAATGCGGTCAAAATAAGGAGCCAAAGAGTCGTTACGATTATAATCATAACTCTTTCTACGAATCTGATTATTATGGTATTGACGTCCTTCAAACACCATCGGTTCCAAATATTGCACCGTATCTTTCGTCTCAACATCCACTGCAACAGGCTGGAATATCAAGCGTGCATGCTTTTTTGCATAATATTCTGGCAAATTAATACTTACGTTCCAATGCACATTAGGGCCATCATCCAAAGGCGCTTGCTCTTTGAAGTTCATACCCATACGCTTCGCATAGACATTCGTTCCTTTCAAAAGAATAGCGTCATTCACACCCGAAGAGAATGTAATGTCATAGTTCAACAACGTTCCTTTCACTTCAACAATCTTCACTTGCCCCTCATTGGTAACCACAAGTGCACCATTTACGGAAACATCTGCTTCAAAGTGACCATCGTAATCGGGCGTAACAATATCGTTACTTTTAATATTAACGACACCACCCAATTCATTACCTTTCTGACGATAAAGGTTAGCCTGCGCCCGTGCATCTTTCTTATTATCGAAAATGTACACTGGAACAGAAAGAGGTTCCTTACTCTCTCCCTTACCATCAAGGGTCCTCATTGTCTTAGAAACATTACCCGAGATATGAATAACCTGGGCGCTTACACCTTCCGACCACATCAGAAGGCTAAACAAGAGAAGAAAAATATATGTAACCTGTCTTTTCATCTTTCTACAATTCTATTTTACCACAATGTGTAAGAGAGTGAAACACCTATCTTTGTTGGAATCAACCGCATTCCTACAAAACCAGCTTCTGTCGGACGTGTCGTACCATTCACATAAATTGCTGAGCCATCTAAATAAGTCTTTGTATAGCTTGTGCGCACCAAACCAAAACCAGCATGCAAATCAACATTCAAGTTATTGGTCAAAGCAAACACATAGCCAAACGTCAAACCGGCACCCAGGGCATAACCATCATAACGCTTTCCCTTTTGAACAAAGTTATAATCGGCAGCCAAAAGCCCCAAACCTACAAAATGATGATATAAGGGACGACCACCAAAATAGTAACGATATTCCGGCTGGATAGCCACTAACTTCATATCCTTCTTAATATAAGGATTCTTCGTTCCTAATACAGACAGACCTAAAGTCGAACGATTTCCAATCGTCATTTCTGCTCCTGCGTTATAAATTTGCATCATCAGCATCGTCACATCCGTGTTGACACTAATCTGCTGTGCGCGAGAAACGAAGACACCCAAGGTCATTACGAGGATTAAAAATATTTTCTTCATGTCGCTTCTTCCTTAAATCATTTTATTTTTTTCGTCCAACACAGCCTCCAAAAACGGAAGGTCTATCCTACGATAAGCAAGATTTTGTTCATCGACATCACTGATATGCAGCCGCCAGTCATATTTTCTTGCCAACATTCTTGCCAATTCTGAACCTGTCGTCGGAACTGAATCTGTAGGAACACCGGTCGAGTCTACAGGGACTCCCGTTGTATCCACTGGCACACCTGTCGTATCTACGGGTACCGTTGTGGTGGTATCAACAGGAACTGTCGTTGTGGTATCTACCGGAACTTCTTCCGTTGTCGCGGGAACACTTGTCGAGTCAACGGGAGTTGCCGTCGAGTCTGTAGTTGTAGTTGTTGCAGCAGGAGCCAATGCTTTCAGTCGTTTAGCCAACTTCTCAGCACGCTTAGCTTGACGCAAAGAGTCATCACGTTGCTTATCTTCCACCTTCTTAGCCAACTTCAAGGAGTCATTGCGCAACTTATTTCCCTTATCTGTAGCAATTCTAATCTGCTTCAATGAGTCTTGTTGATATTTCTTTTCAAGCTCTATGCGCTGCTGTTCGAAACGTTTCTCGTAATCAATCTTAAACAAAGAGTCCTCACGCTGTCTGCGAGCCACCTTATTTGCTGCAGCCAAACTATCCTGTCTGAACTTCAATGCCGCCAACTTCACACGATAATCATTATCAATGTCAATACGTTTCTTGTATTTATTATATACTTTCGGACCGAAATGATAAATCAAAGAGGCGCGCAAAACATCTGTCGAAGCAGCATAAATCCAGGGATTCCATGTGAGCTTCATACCTTCTTTTGCACGCGTATCAACATACGCTTCTGTATGACCATGGCGCACACGCTCATATTCTTTATAATCAGCAAATACCACGCCCGCATTCACACCTAAGTCTAAATCTAAGCTACTGCCGTTCATATAACCATATAATTGCTTGACATAACCAAACATCAAACCACCATATAGCGCATTACCTTGACGGCCAGTCCTACCCACTTTGATATCAAACTTGTTTGCACCGCCATAGATACCCCAGTAGAATATGTTTGTAGGCTTCTTCGCATGCCAATACTTACGCAGTTGAATTCTACCATCATAGAGATCGTAAACCAGATAACGCGTTTCTTTATTTTGCTCTTTCCAATTCACTCTTCCCTGCACACCAACAGTCCACCGGCTCCAATTTCGATTGCCTAATGTAAATTCTACACCCACATTAGGCGTCATTGCGAGCCAATCAATCGTGTTGGTTCGGAAGTTAAAACGCTGACCAAACTTCAGCGTGTCCACCTTATTATAATAGAGATTCTGTGCCCCAGCCGTTGCTGTAAACATCAAAAACAGCGCAAGGCAGGCAGCCCATCTACATAATTTAGAATAATTCATATCTCTCTAAGCGTTATCTTGTTATCTATTTTGCACCTGCTATCGAAAGCAACTGCTTTGCATAGCTGTCTTCCGGGTCTAAAGCTAAGATCTTACGAGCATATTTCACTGCTTCAGGCATCACCTTCTTCACATAATAGTAATAAGAGATTTGCTTATTACATTCTATCATATACGACTTCTCCCCATCGCTTTCTTCAAGCAGTTCCAAAGCCTTTGTGTAGTAAGGTTTTGACAAACCGCGTGTATATTGGGGATCCATCAAAGCATTGGCCTTTGCTCTCCAATAATAACCAATGTAGCTATCTGGACGCAAGCGAGCCACTTCTCCAAAGGCAATATCAGCTTGTTTCAAAGCTTCTGTTTTCTCCGCATCGCTCAAACTATCAGACTTTTCGCCCGTAGCCTTACGGAAATACATCATACCTAAATTATACATATCCGTCGTACGGTCGTAGTCTTCGTCTTTGATACTGGCCAAATACAAACGCATATATTTAATAGCATCGTCATAATCGCCAATCTTATTATAGGCATCCGAGATGTCTCGGTCGATACCCGGCACATTTTTGGCCTTCGCTTTTGCTAAATCAAACTTCCCAATCGCCTCTTGTGTACGTCCCAAGCCATTGAGTGCGTAACCATAATAAAGATAGTCTGAATAACGAATCTTTGCCGTGTCGGTCACATTATCCAACAAAGCCTGTGCACTCTTGAGCGCCTCTTCATAGTTTTCTTTATCGGTGTAGCAATACATCATCAAGCGCATGAAGTCGGTATTCTGCGGAAAACGTTCATGACCTTTTTCGGCTACTTGCAAAGTTTTAGAATAATCGCCTGACAACAAAACAGCTTGCGCGTAGTGCGTAAGCTCATCTTCAGACATCTTCTCTACAGGGGTTTTCTCATATTGTGCCACTGCCGCCTGATAATCACTCGAACCATAATAGAGTTCTGCAATCTTTTCACTTACCGGCAAATCGGGACGAACGGCCTGTAAATACTTTAATTTTGCAATCGCATCATCCAAATCCTTACTCTTCATCAGCATGGCGTAGTTATAATAGCCGTCAGGATCGTGACGGTCGAAATACATGGCACGCTTATAATAATACAAAGCTGAATCGACATTGCGTTTCTCCAACGCAATATCGCCACCTAAATTAAGCGCCTTAGTGCTTATCCTATGACAGTGTTGTGCCATCCAAAAATACTTCTCGGCCTCTTCAACTTTCCCAGCTTGCAAATAGGCTTGACCGATATTTGCAATCATGTCGGTATTGTTCTTATCGGACTTCAAGGCCTTTTTCACTTTTGCCTCGGCAAGTTTCTCGCTCAGTTTGATGAGACTTACCATGTCCTCAACCTTACCTTTTTGCATCACATTCTGGGCAGAAACGGGCATCACGCCCACCAGAAATAATAATAAAAATTGCTTTATCCTACACATATATATATCTACTATCAACCGCTGACAACTCTAAAGAAGCGCTTTTAGAGAAGCTCAGTTATAATAATCGCTTGCAAAATTAATACTTTATTTTGGAATAACATGCACTCCTATTCATGAATATTTTAATCTATTCCATAAAATTCATACATATCAATTCGCAAAAACTTTCCTAATCCTACATTTACACCTTATTATATATAGGGCTATAAAATGGAATTGAAAAATCAACAAAACAAAAATACAAAAAAGATACGCAATCGTCTTTTTCATACAAAATCACAGACAAAAGCATCATCGCGTAGCAAATACTGCATAATCTGATATGAATAAGGAGATAATCACATATAGATTAGTACACAAAACAATAGAGATTACACCACAAAAGATATTCAATTCAAATCGGTCAGTAAATCCCTTATCAAATCATTTGATATCGTTGCTATAACACGCTGTGTATCTTTCGCTTGCTGATTAGCATTCTGTCTGCCACTTTCTTTTGACATAACCTCTATATTTTCGAAAACACGACAGCCTTTCCCATCAACAATCAAACAAAATCGGTAAGGAATCTAACGCCCCATTTGAGCTAAAAGAAAAATAAGGGAGAAAAGAATGCCCACAATAGCAGCTATCAATCCTAAAAATGTATTGCGTATCCATAGCCTTTATAGCACCTGTTACGCAGGGCCATCACGGTGTTCATTTACACCATTTGTTTTTCATCGTAATCAAACCGGGTAGAACTCCTGACCTTTTCTGTATGGTTCTTTCCCCTCTCCCACTTCTATTAAATTTACTAACGAAATGATGCGAGGAAAGAATGTAACACGAGAAAAGAACAAAAGTCCTACCCGGGAAATGATAATATTTGCACGACTAACGGTGCACTTAGCGCCGTGGGCGTTCTAATTGTTGACTGTTAATAGTGCTATTGATGTCTACACGGAACACATCTAAAACCATAGAGCCTTGCCGTGTGTACGATTCTATATGGTAAGGCACCTTTAATCCAGAGATTGTACGATAGTCACCATACTTGATAACGCCTAACGGAGAGATGACACGCATAATCATATAATCCTTCTTTGAAATATCAACTTGTGCCTTATTTCCGGATTTATAAACGACATTTAATGCATAACATGGCACACTATCCACGTCAACAGGCTCTCCAACACTAACTGAAGCCACGTCCGAACTATCCCCATGGACAGTATAATCATACAATGGACCATAGAATTTCGACTGCAACAACAGCGACTTTTGGGCCTGCGTGGAGAGATTTTGCGTTTCAGACACAGGATAAGAACTGTGGTTCCACGCATCTTTCAATGTGGCACAGGTAGTCAATGTCAACTCGCGTGACCGCCTTTTTTGGAAATAAACCTTTCCAGGTTCATAGTAGGTGTAAACCGATGTTGGCGATATTTTCGAAGGAGTGACTTGTTGTATCTTAATCGTTTTCACTTTTTCGACAGCCGTTTTCCCACCTAAATGGTCTACATGTTCTTTACATAACTCTTCTACACTTTGCGCATGAGCACACACACTCACTACAACTGCGCAACACAAACTAATACATTTTACGATATAGCTCTGCATAATTGAAATGATTTAAAGTTTATTGTCAATTTACTTAACACGCTACTTCCCTTTTTAGGAAAGTTTGTTCGTTCATTCGATAAGAATTTCTTTCATACATTACGACTAATTTTAAAAATAGTTCCGACTGCATACCACCTGAGCTTCTACGCAGCGTGTTGCAGTTTTCATGTAGCTAAGATACAAATATATTTAGAAACACAATGCGTTTTTCGTAAAAATATTTAGTATTTTTCATTTTAAAAGCCAAAAGGCAATGCTGCAACCCCTATCCCAAAAAGCAAAACGAGGCTTTATTCAAGCTTCGTTTTGTTTACGTTTCACCAAGGCTGCCAACGTTTTCGGCGATTGAAAATTCTTCGGTGTGGCATCCACAGCCGTGAGTTCGATGTGATAATGCTCGGAAAGGAGCATCAAGATGGTTGTCACTCCTAACGAATCGAGTTCGCTAAAGAGCATCTCGGCATCAACATCCACCAAAGGCAAGGCCTCTTCTATCATACGTTTAATTTCTTCTTCCATCGTTCTTTTTCTTTTGAAATAACATTCTGCTGCTTCCCTCTTGCCAAACTTCCTGAGAGAAAGCCCTGCAAAATTACGCTTTTTTCTACGTTCCATCCTATATTCTGGCATAAAATTAAAACTCCCATGGTGTATTTCCGTCTGCATCTTCTCATCTTATCGGGCACCCCATATCCAACCTTATGCAACAGATTGATTGAAGAACTGTATTATATATAAGGTGGAAAAGAAACAGACAAGGGCGTTAATATCCCGGAAATGGGCTGCACAAAATCAGGAAATCGACCTCGTTTAGGTATAAATAAGTTCTTATATATTTTAATAATATACAAAGAAAAATGGTCGTTAAAACTTTTAATCTATTATATAAATATCCATTTTTAATGCATTTTCTAACAAAAACACGTTGTTTTTATAACTTTTTCCATGTAAAACTTGGTTATAATTTAAAAAACATATACTTTTGCAAAAGAATTAAATTAAAAAATAAATTAAATTTTAAAGCATTGAATATACATCCTCGCCTATCGTCAACTTGAAAAAAGTGGCTTGGAAACCAATGTCAGAAAAAGAAAACAGGTTAAATAAAAACGCACGAAAGTTCATAGGAAAGGCCATTGCCCCGGCCAGCATTTTGTTAGCAGACGTGCGCTGATGATTTCATTTTTTACTCACCATTTTATCAAAGAGAGAAATTTTTTATGGAAAAACGGTTTATGCTATTGCTTGTTAGTCTCATGCTCAGTATAGGCATCGGATTAGCACAAACACAGGCATCGGGAAGTGTTGTCTCGGCTGATGACCAAGAACCCATTGTGGGTGCTTCGGTGATTGTGCAAGGAACGAAATTAGGAACTGTGACTGATGCCGACGGAAAGTTTACCTTATCGGTACCAAAAGGTAAGAAAATTATCGTGAGTTACATTGGGATGATGTCGCAAACCCTCACAGCAAAAGCGGGAATGAAGATTCAATTAACCCCCAACAACGAAACCTTAAAGGAGGTTGTTGTAACGGGTGTGTCAAACATGGATCGCAGAATGTTTACAGGAGCCACCGACCAAATTAAAGCCAGTGACGCAATGATTGGCGGAATGGCCGACATTAGTCGTTCGTTAGAGGGCCGTTCGGCAGGTGTAAGCGTGCAAAACGTGTCGGGAACCTTTGGTACAGCACCTAAGATTCACGTGCGCGGTGCCACCTCTATCTATGGTAACTCGAAGCCCTTATGGGTGGTTGATGGCGTAGTGCAAGAAGATATTACGGATATTAATGCCGATGCCTTATCTTCGGGTGATGCAGAAACGTTGATTTCTTCGGCCATTGCAGGGCTCAACGCCGACGATATTGAGAGCTTTCAAATCTTGAAAGATGGTTCGGCAACGTCCATTTACGGTGCCCGTGCCATGAGTGGTGTGATTGTTGTCACGACAAAAAAGGGACGCATGGGGCAAGCACACCTCAGCTATACGGGTGAATTTACCAGTCGTATGATTCCTACTTATGGGCAATTCAACATCTTGAATTCGCAAGAACAGATGGGCATCTATCAAGAGATGCGCGACAAAGGATGGTTGCATTATTCGAATGTCCTTAATGGAAGCGACTATGGTGTTTATGGAAAAATGTATGAATTGATTAACACTTATGATGCTACGAGCGGACAATTTGGTTTGGCCAACACCATAAAGGCACAAAATGCATATCTACAGGCTGCTGAGTTTAGGAATACAAACTGGTTCAAAAAGCTCTTCTCAAGCAACCTGATGCAAAACCATGCCATTAGCTTAAGTGGAGGAACGGCAAAATCTAACTATTATGTTTCCATGTCGTTTATGATGGATCCTGGATGGTATAAGGATTCCAAAGTGAAACGCTATACGGCGAACTTCAATGCTACACACCACTTGTTGGAGAACTTATCGTTGTCACTTTTGGCTTCAGCCTCCTATCGTAAGCAGCAAGCTCCTGGCACATTAGGACAAGATGTAGATGTTGTTTCTGGCCAAGTGAAGCGCGATTTCGACATCAACCCCTACTCGTATGCACTGAACACATCACGTGCTTTAGACCCCAACACGTTCTACCATGCCAACTATGCTCCATTCAATATCTTAAATGAATTGGAGAATAACAAGATGAACATGAACGTGTTAAACACGAAATTCCAAGCAGAATTGGCTTATAAGCCCATCAATGACTTGCGATTATCAGTGATTGGCGCCATGCAATATGACACCTCTACACAAGAACATATGATTACAGAGCATTCGAACCAGGCTGAAGCTTATCGTGCAATGGATAATGCTATCATACGTGATGCAAACGAACTGCTCTACAAAGATCCAACAAACCGCTATGCACTTCCCATCACTGTGCTCCCATCGGGTGGTTTCTATCATAAGACAGACCTACAAAAAGTAAGTTGGGACTTGCGCGCAACCGCCAACTATAACCACGTGTTTAATAGCATCCACACGCTGAATGTATTAGGAGGATTAGATGTTTCGAATGTAGACCGCAAACGTACTTTCTTCAATGGTGTCGGTATGCAGTATGATGGTGGTGAAATACCTTTTTATATCTATGAGTATTTCAAAAAGTCTATCGACGATAACTCCAACTACTACTCGCTGAGTAATACGCATAACCGCACGGCAGCCTTCTTTGGAACAGCAACTTATTCCTACAAACAGCGTTATAACCTCACGGGCACTTATCGCTATGAGGGAACAAACCGCTTGGGAAGAAGCCGCAGTGCACGCTGGCTACCCACATGGAACATCTCGGGAAGTTGGAATGTTAGCGAAGAACCCTGGTTCCATCAAACCTTTAAAGATGTGATCACTCATGCCTTGCTGCGCACATCCTATTCCTTGACTGCCGATCCAGGACCTGCCACATATACGAACTCCACCGTGATTTTAAAGTCGAACACACCCTATAAGGTGTTTGGTTCAGACAAAGAAGCAGCTATCATGATTAGCGAGTTGGAGAACTCTGACCTCACTTATGAGAAGAAACATGAATTCAATATCGGTACCGAGTTAGGCTTTTTGAAGAATCGTATCAACGTAACCTTCGACCTCTTCTGGCGCAACAACTTCGACTTGATTGGTCCTATGGCTACACAAGGTGTAGGTGGGCAGGTCATTCGCTATGCCAACACAGCCAGCATGAAGTCTAATGGACAAGAACTTTCAATTCAAACGACGAACATCAAAGAACGTGATTTCTCATGGATAACGAATGTTATTTTCTCACATGTAACGACAGAAGTAACATCTTTGATGAGTCGTGCAACAACAATGGACTTGATTAGTGGTGAAGCCAGCAATGGATTTACCAAGGAAGGCTATCCCCATCGTGCCATCTTCTCAATGCCTTTCCAAGGGCTAAACGACAAAGGTATCCCGACATTCCTCAACGAAAACGGCGTGCTGACCTCTACAGATCTGAATTTCCAGAATCGAGGAGACAATAATTATCTGATTTATGAAGGTCCAACTGAACCTACTGTTACAGGCTCCTTTGGAAACGAACTGCGCTGGAAAAATTGGCGGTTAAATGTATTCTTGACCTATTCTTTCGGCAATTATGTGCGCCTTGACCCTGTCTTCAGTGCAAAATATAATGACCTTACGGCCATGACCAAGGAGTACAAGAATCGCTGGATACAAGGGGGTGATGAGAGAACAACCACCGTTCCAACAATTTTGAGCTACAGAGACTATATCACTGACACTAATTTGCGCCGTGCATACAATGCTTACAACTATACAAGCATGCGCACTGCGAAGGGTGATTTCATCCGCATGAAAGAGATTTCTTTGAGCTATGATTTCCCCAAATCAATTTTATCGGCAACTCCATTTAACAACCTTTCGTTGAAACTTCAGGCCACAAACCTCTTCCTTATCTATGCTGATAAGAAATTAAATGGACAGGATCCTGAGTTTATCAATTCTGGAGGTGTGGCTGCTCCGATACCTCGTCAGTTCACAATGACATTAAAATTTGGTTTATAATTTCTATAACACAGACAAAGATGAAAATTCATAATCTATATATAACAGCATCATTCGCCACGCTATTGTTGAGTTTCAGTGCATGTAATGACTTCCTCGACAAGCTACCCGATAATCGAATGGAGCTCAATACAGAAAAGAAAGTGCAGAAATTCTTAGTTTCAGCCTATCCCAATCGCAATCCAGCTTTGCTGGCTGAGCTATATTCTGACAACACAGATGAATTTAAAAATACAGGTTGGACGAGTGCAGGTAGGTTCCAAGATCAAGCTTATCGTTGGGATGATATTACCGAAGTTTCAGACTATGAGTCGCCACAAGAACTGTGGAATAGTCACTATATGGCCATCGCTACAGCCAATACAGCGCTGCAAGCTATTGCCAAATTAGACGAGTCTCCCACCACTAAGGCATCAAAAGGCGAGGCTTTACTTTGTAGAGCCTATGCAGCTTTCAACTTAGCCAACACGTTCTGTATGGCTTATAATGCCACAACAGCTAACGATTTCTTAGGTTTACCCTATCCGTTGGAGCCTGAAACAACCATCGGCATCAAGTATAAACGAGGAACATTGAAGGCCTTTTATGACCAAATCAATCAAGATATAGAGGCAGCTCTGCCTTTGATAACCGATAATTACGAGCGTCCTAAGTTCCACTTTAATCGTAATGCGGCTTATGCTTTTGCAGCTCTTTTCAACCTCTACTATCAAAAGTACGATAAAGCTGTAGCCTATGCAACGCGTGTTTTAGGTGCTAATCCTGCAACGACACTACGCGATTGGAAAGCATTCTATGCACTTTCGCCTAATGGCGACATTGCGCCCAATGCGTATATCAACACACAGAACACTGCTAACTTGTTCTTGCAAACGGTGTATTCTGAAGCAGGTCTTTATTTAGGCCCTTATGGATATGCTGCAAAATATGCCCACGGCCAGTTACTAACAGAGACTGAAGACATGCAATCTGATGGTCCTTGGGGGCATAGTGCAAACTTTGGTTACACGATATTCAGTAACAACAGCCTCTCGAAATATTTCATCAATAAGATACCTTATTCGTTTGAATATAACGATATCCAGGCTGGTACGGGCTATCCTCACACAGAATATGCCGTATTCACTACAGATAAAACCTTGTTGGTGCGTGCTGAAGCCTATGCCTTACAAGGGAACTATGCTGCAGCCGTTGCAGACTTAAACACAGAAGTAGCTGCCATGTCGGGCGGAACCATGAGTGTTACGTTAGCAGGCATTAAAGCCTTCTATGCAGGTTTGCAAGAGTATACTCCCACAGCACCTACGCCTAAGAAGAAGTTTAACGCGCCATTTACAATTGAATCGACGACACAAGAGCCCGTGTTGCAAGCTATTTTACACTTGCGTCGTATCCTCACCTTAGGTGAAGGCGTGCGTTTACAAGATGTAAAACGTTATGGTATCGTTATCTATCGCCGGGTGTCAAATACACGAGCACGAATAGTTGCTGTGACCGATACGATGAAAGTTGACGACCCACGCCGTGCCATTCAAATTCCACAAGACGTGATTACCGCAGGACTTCCTGGCAACCCACGCAATAAATAAACTCAATAAACAAATTGAATATGAAGAAAATATATAGCTTAGTACTCGCCGCTATCGTAGCATTGAGCGTAACTTCGTGCTCAAACGACGATCCAAAAGACGACACTATCTTCCCAACAACTAAGACAGCCAACGACCCTTTCGACAAATGGTTGGAAGCTAACTATACCTATCCCTACAATGTGGATTTCAAATACAAGATGGAAGATGTCTATAGTGACATGAAATACCACCTTGTTCCAGCAGACTCGGCTAAGTCAGCTAAGTTAGCTATCATCACCAAATTCTTGTGGTTTGATGCCTATGCAGAGTGTGTTGGCCCCGATTTCGTAAAGGCTAACGTTCCCAGAATTATTCATCTCATTGGATCTCCTGCCTACAACAGCGGACAAGGGACAATGGTTCTCGGCACTGCTGAGGGTGGGTTAATTGTAACGCTTTACATGGTGAACAAGTTAACTAACCAGATGTTGACGGATTATGACACGATGAATGAATATTATTTCCATACCATGCACCACGAGTTCACGCATATTCTCAACCAAAAGAAGCCCTATAGCGAGAACTTCCAACACATCACCGAGAGTGGTTATGTTAGTGGCGACTGGTATAGAAAGAATCAACGCATGGCCAATACGCAAGGCTTTGTAACGCCTTACGCCATGAGTGAGGCACGAGAAGACTTCGCCGAGATGCTCTCTGTTTATGTCACTACCCCACCATCGGGCTGGCAAAAGATCATGACTACAGCTGGAAAGAAGGGCGCACCACTCATTCAAGCCAAGCTTGATATTGTGCGTAATTACATGAAAGAGTCGTGGAATTTAGACATTGATCAACTACGTGACATCGTTATTCGACGCGCTTCAGAGTTGAACAGCCTCAATTTAAATGAACTAAAGTAAAGGAGAGAAACCTATGAAAAGATTAAAATATTGTCTACCTGCCGTGCTGGCTTCGCTATTGCTCACCTCATGTCTACAC
The DNA here is from genome assembly GCF_000224615.1 of Segatella oulorum F0390. Taxonomy (NCBI): domain Bacteria; kingdom Pseudomonadati; phylum Bacteroidota; class Bacteroidia; order Bacteroidales; family Prevotellaceae; genus Segatella; species Segatella oulorum. Next base: position 471,401 of record NZ_JH114216.1, on the reverse strand, counting down.
GATGACGATGTGGTTTTTGACGAACCTGCAGCACAACGCTTAGAAAAGTCAGTTGAACACGACAAGCAACTCTTAGAGTCGGCCAAGAATGGTTGGATACTTCACCTTTGGACTGGCGACGAGAATTTGGGTGGAGGCTACACCTATTTGATGAAATTCAAAGATGGAAAGGTGACTGTAGCCAGTGAGATTGCAGCCCCATCAGCCACGTCTACTTCAAGTTACGATGTGATAAAAGATATGGGACCTGTACTCACTGTCAACACCTTTAACGAGATATTCCATTCCTTATCGACACCAACGATGGATAATGATCAGGGTGCACAACAAGACTATGAATTTTTGATTTTGCGCACAACCAATGATTCTATCTTCTTAAAAGGTAAGAAGTGGAACAACAACATGGTGATGACCCGTCTGAAAGACAATGTAGATTGGGAGCAAGAGGTTGCAGGCATGAAACAAATAGCAAGTGACATGGTGCCTACCTTCGTACATGTTGCCACAGGGAACGATTCTACACAAGTAAATCTCTCTGAAGAACGTGTGCTCACCATCACCCATAAAGACAAAACCATTGAGATGCCTTTCTATTATACAACCAAAGGTATTGAGTTGCTCAAACCAGTAGAAATCGACGGGGCATCATATGGCGAATTCAGTTATGACGCAGATGCTATGCAGCTGACGAGCACCAACAGTGCAGGAAAAACGATAACACTCCATGTCGTTCTACCAGAGAACTATGTGAATTATGCTGACTTTGCTGGGCAATATCATTTCGCTTACATGAATGGCACCGTGAATGTGACACTTGTACCTGCTGGCGATGGCAAGCATTATCACCTTCAGGGGCTCTTCCCAACGGCTACGGCTGTGCTCAATTACAACCGCGCTTTAGGTGCTTTAGAGTTCCCCTCGCAACTCATTGCTACCGACCCTGACGGCTCAACTCACTGGCTTTGCGCATGGGCGGCAGGTGAAGGCAGCTTTGCAAAATCTCCTAAAACAGGATTTATCCTATCAAGGGACTTGAGTGCCACTGGATTCAAACTCAAATTCAAAGCGATGGATGGCTTCAATGCCGATTCATTTGTAGGTGTGAAATTTGATACTTCTGGCGATTTCAAAGGAACATCCACCATCGCTGCTGTCAATGGAGATGGGCGAATTCCATTCATTACGAACATGACAAAATTCTAATCACACAAAAATAAGACGTATGAAAAAGTTATTACGCTATACGATGCTCGCTGTGGGATGCCTTGCGCTCACCACAGCCTGCAATAATGACGATGTGACCAACGACATTGCGCAACACAACGTGAAGGTGCTCAGTGCACAAACGGCCTTTAATGCTGTGGGCGGAACCGATAGTATTACCATCGAAGGTAATGTGGCACACGCCTATGCCAATGCTCCCTGGGCTACCATCACCACAAAAGGTAACCTGGTTGAAGTGACAACACAACCCAATGAAACTGTTGAATCGCGTCACACAACGGTGGTGATTAAAACCTCTCCACAAGATTCTACAGTGGTTAATATCGACCAATTGGGATGCGTGGTAAAATTTAACTTCCCCGAACATGTAGGACTTAATGATGAAGCAAAACAGCTTTCTTACCCCATAGAAAGCACCTTTGGTGCACAAACACAAACCAAAGTCAACTGGCTTCAGAGTAGCTATGTTGACGGAAAGGTTGTTGTCAGCACACAACCCAACAACACAGGACACGTGCGTCAGGCCTTTGTCTATGTGAAAACAAAAACAAAGGTCGACTCAATTCTTGTTACTCAGGGTGATCTCGACAGAGATATTGTTGGCAACTACGTGATGCAAGTGAGAGAAGCTGACCAAGATGGTGTAGAAACCACACATTTCTATGATGTAGTACTCGTACATGTGGGCAACAAACTCACCCTCAAACTCACGGCTCCTGGCCTTGAAATCCCCGTCATCTACGATGCTGAAGCGTGTGGATTGCGGCTCACAGGCGGCAACAAAGTGGGAACCTACCAGCAATATACGCTCTTCACATCAGTAGCCAATAATGGTAACAAAGCCTCATGGGAGAAGTCAGCACAACTCACTGGCCGCTTTGCTTATCGTGAAGCACTGCAACGCGTGAACCCCATTTTCGAAGGAACAATGCTCAGTTTCGGCAACACCGCCCAACTGTTAATCGAAGCCTTCGAAAGTACTGAGATTGATAAAGACAAAAACCTCGGAGCATTGGCGATATGGGGAAGTCCAATCTTGATTAAGATTAAACCTACAACACCCGCAAAACACCTATCCATTTCCACACAATGGTAATGGCTATAGGCTAAGCTTTAATAGGCATGAGGATGGCCATCTAAGGGTTTCCTCATGCCTAATGCTTACCAAAAGATGGGCATTTCCTCCCATCTACACAGGAATTTTCTCTGTTCCCAATGTTGGGAACAACTGAATTTGACATTTTTTGCTGTTCCCAACATTGGGAACAGCTATTTTTTGGCGTAATGGACATTTGGTAGGCTGAAAACCTCTCGGGTTTTAGTAATGGACATTTGGTAGGCTGGTTATTCCAGCCTACTTTTTTGTATTTATGAGCCCATCTATAAACTTCTTTTTGTTAGCTTCATTCAATCCATTATGATTATGTAGTGCTCTTTTAAGTTGTGAGTTAAATCCTTCCAACAGGTTTGTTGTATTAGGTATTTGTATATCCGGATGCTCCTCACACGTATAGAGCCATGGCAGATGTGTCTTAATAGAACGTCTTGCCGTTCTCAGTCTTCTGTGTGTATAGGTTGTCTTGCCTGAGGCCAATAGAGTTCGTT
>NZ_JH114216.1:344541-468377 GCF_000224615.1 Segatella oulorum F0390 | reverse complement strand
ACACCAAATGTCCTGGAAAAGTATGTTGTATCCAATATTATTACTGCAGATTTGGGGTAAGTAGCAGTAAAGCTATCTACTACTAAGCTCAACCTACGTCGTATGGTTCGCTTTGAACATTTATAAAGAGTGGATAGATCAGAAATCGTTCGATTTGCCGTCAGATAGTCATTCCATAGAGAAATATTATTTATACGCAGACCACCTTGAAATTGTCTACCACAATCCTTGCAAAAATACATCTGAACAGTACGTCGATGCCCATTTTTTTAACATTTGAGCTATTACAGAAGACACAGTTTTTTTATTCATAGGTTTTCAAATGCTGCAAAGGTAGTAAATTAAAGGATGCAGAGAGGTTTTCAGCCTACCAAATGTCCATTACGCCTATTTTTTTGTTTTTGAGGCTTCCCAACTTTGGGAACGACCGTTTTCTCTATTTTTCATCGTTCCCAACTTTGGGAAAGCTCTTTTTAATAAAATTCACCCGTTCCCAATCTTGGGAACGCAGATTTTCAGATACGCCTCATGCGCATATATGCTGGTCAGGGCACGCTGAGACAAGACAATTCTCACCAAAATCAAACTACCCATGGCATGACATCTACACGGCACACGCTATGCCCACAGCACACTACGCCACCGAGATAAGCCTATTTGAAACCCCATCTGCAACACTTTTTTGAAAGAAGGGAGGGTGAAGTCCCGAGTTTTGTGTAAATTTGCAAGCACGAGAACATTTTAAAATTAAAAACGAAATGATTAGATTAAACGCATTTTTCACGGTGAAGGCAGGGGTGACCACTGCGCAAGTAAAGGCCGTGGCCGACGAGTTAGTGACGTTATCGCGCCAAGACAAAGGCAACAAAGGTTATGATTTGTTTGAAAGCACCACGCAACCCGGCGTGTTTATGTTTTGCGAAAGCTGGGAAAACGAGGAGGTGTTGAAGCAGCATGCCGCATCGGAACACTTTAAACGCATCGTACCTAAGATTGAAGCACTCTGCGATGGCGGTCTGCATATCGAACAGTTCAATCGGTAAAAGCTATCAAAAAAGAGGCCGAAATGCATGGAATTACCCAGCATTTCGGCCTTTTTTGATGACTAATATGAATGCTTTTAAGCAAACGTTCGTTCAACTTGAGGACGCACCCTCGGCGCATCCCACAAGCTGAGCGTTTGCGTTTGCTTTATCTTTCGTTTCCTTGGGCTGCAAAGTCAATCACGTTCTTGCGATTGGCTTGCATGCGATCATACTCTTCTTTCGAGCCCACGATGAGCTTATCCCAACGACGCAAGCCAGTTCCGGCAGGGATGAGATGACCACAAATCACATTCTCCTTCATGCCTTCTAAGCGGTCTTGCTTGCCACGGATAGCAGCCTCGTTGAGCACCTTCGTAGTTTCCTGGAAGGAAGCCGCACTCATGAAGCTCTTTGTGCCGAGTGCTGCACGCGTGATGCCCTGCAAAATCTGCGTTGAAGTGGCTGCCACGGCATCGCGCACCTGAACCAGTTTCAAGTCACGACGCTTGAGTGCAGAGTTCTCATCGCGCAATTTGCGCACAGAAATGATTTGTCCGCGCTTGAGCACTTGTGAGTCTCCGGCATCAACAACCACCTTTTTGCCCCAGATACGGTCGTTCTCTTCCGCGAAATCGAGCTTGTCTACCATCTCTTGTTCCAAGAAAGTGGTGTCGCCTGGGTCATCGATGCGCACCTTACGCATCATCTGGCGCACGATAATCTCAAAGTGCTTGTCGTTGATTTTCACACCTTGAAGGCGGTAAACATCCTGCACTTCGTTGACAATATACTCCTGCACGGCGGTAGGACCTTGAATAGCAAGAATGTCGCTCGGCGTGATGATGCCGTCAGAAAGCGGTGTTCCGGCACGCACAGCATCGTGTTCTTGCACCAAAATCTGTTTCGAGAGCGAAACGAGGTATTTCTTTTGGTCGCCCGTCTTCGACGTAACAATGATTTCACGATTACCGCGTTTCACCTTACCCATGGTCACCTCGCCATCGATTTCAGAAACCACTGCGGGGTTGGATGGATTGCGTGCCTCGAACAACTCGGTGACACGAGGCAGACCACCCGTGATATCTCCCGCGCCACCCACGGCACGTGGAATCTTAATCAGTGTGGCACCCGTCTTCACTTTGGCACCATTTTCAACCACAACGTGGCCGCCTACGGGGAAGTTATAGGTGCCCAACACCTCGCCTTTCGGACCAATAATGTCGCAGGTCGGCACCTTTGAACGGTCTTTTGAATCGGTGATAATCTTCTCGGTCAAACCGGTTGTGTCGTCGGTTTCAGCATGGAAAGTAACGCCTTCGACCACATCGTTGAAACGAAGCTTACCTGCATACTCTGAAACGATAACGGCATTGAAGGGATCCCACCTTGCAACTAAGTCACCGGCTTTCACCTTATCGCCATTTTTGAAATAGAGCGATGAGCCATAAGGCACATTCAGGGTGCTGAGAACAATATCAGTATGAGGGTCGATGAAATGCACCTCGGCCAAACGACTCACTACCATTTCACAGGCTTTCTCGGCGTCATCGACAAACGGAACGGTACGCAATTCGTCAAATTCAACTCTTGCATCGTTCTTAGCTACGATGCTTGCATTGGCTGCTGCATTACCGGCTACACCACCAGCGTGGAAGGTTCGCAGCGTCAACTGCGTGCCCGGCTCACCAATAGCCTGTGCGGCAATGACACCGGCAGCTTCACCCAACTGCACCATGCGTGCGGTAGCTAAGTTGCGCCCATAACACTTCATGCAGACACCGTGTTTGCTTTCGCAGGTGAGCACCGAACGAATTTCAACCATTTCAATCGGCGACTCGTCAATGGCTTTAGCCTTAGCTTCGTTGATTTCTTCACCTGCACGAACGAGAACTTCGCCTGTTGTGGGATGGATAACATCGTGAACAGACACACGACCGAGGATGCGTTCGTAGAGCGTAGAGATGATTTCGTCGCCGTTTTTGAGCGCACGACATTCCAAACCACGCAACGTTCCGCAATCTTCTTCGGTGATGATGACATCATGGGAAACGTCAACCAAACGGCGAGTGAGATATCCGGCATCGGCCGTTTTCATAGCGGTGTCGGCCAAACCTTTACGTGCACCGTGAGAAGAGATGAAGTATTCGAGCACCGACATACCTTCCTTAAAGTTAGAAAGGATTGGGTTTTCGATGATTTGCTGCCCTTCGGCACCGGCCTTTTGAGGCTTAGCCATCAGTCCACGCATACCCGAAAGCTGCTTGATTTGGTCTTTCGAACCACGGGCTCCGGAGTCGAGCATCATGTAGACTGCATTAAATCCTTGGTCGGCTTCGGTCATCTCTTTCATCAAGATGTTGCCAAGGTCGTTGTTGACGTGTGTCCACGCATCAATAACCTGATTATAACGTTCGGTATCGGTGATGAAACCCATTTCGTAGTTGGCCTGGATTTGGTCGACCTCAGCCTGTCCTTTCTCTACAATGCCGCGCTTCTCTTCAGGAATGATGATATCATCGAGGTTGAATGACAAGCCGGCTACATAAGCCATGCGATAGCCAAGGTTCTTGATTCCGTCGAGGAAGTCGCACGCACGTGCCATACCTACACCCTTGATAACGTCGGAGATAATGCCACGAAGCGTTTTCTTCGAGATGACATCATTGAAGAAACCCACTTCATCGGGGATAATTTGGTTGACAATCACGCGGCCAACAGAGGTCTCAACCATGTGGCGCACGGGCTTACCATCCACCACATCATCGACTATACACTTTACTTTTGCGTGTAAATCGCAACGTCCTTCGTTCTGCGCAATGATGGCTTCTTCGGGACCATAGAAAGTAAGTCCTTCGCCCTTTGCACCGGGACGCAGCTTGGTGATATAATAAAGACCCAACACCATGTCCTGTGAAGGCACCGTGATAGGTGCACCATTCGCGGGGTTTAAGATGTTGTGGCTCTGCAACATCAAGATTTGCGTTTCGAGGATAGCCTCGTTACTCAAAGGCAAATGAACGGCCATTTGGTCGCCATCGAAGTCGGCATTGAAGGCCGTACATGCTAATGGATGGAGCTGGATAGCCTTACCTTCAATGAGTTTGGGCTGGAAAGCCTGAATACCTAAGCGGTGAAGTGTCGGCGCACGGTTTAACATCACGGGATGTCCCTTCATGACATTCTCGAGGATGTCCCAAATAACGGGTTCACGACGATCGACAATCTTCTTCGCGCTCTTCACAGTTTTCACAATACCGCGCTCAATGAGCTTGCGAATAATAAAGGGTTTATAGAGCTCGGCAGCCATCAACTTGGGCAAACCACATTCGCCCATCTTCAATTCCGGGCCGACAACAATCACCGAACGAGCCGAATAGTCGACACGCTTTCCTAAGAGGTTCTGACGGAAACGGCCTTGTTTTCCTTTTAAAGAATCGGAAAGTGATTTCAAAGGACGGTTGCTTTCGCTCTTAACAGCCGATGCTTTGCGCGAGTTATCGAACAGAGAGTCGACAGCCTCTTGCAGCATGCGTTTCTCGTTGCGCAGGATAACCTCGGGCGCTTTGATTTCCATCAAACGCTTTAAGCGGTTGTTACGGATGATGACACGGCGATAAAGATCGTTCAAATCTGACGTGGCAAAGCGGCCACCATCAAGGGGAACCAACGGACGAAGCTCGGGAGGAATGACCGGGATAATCTTTAAAATCATCCATTCGGGGCGATTGATACCCTTAGAAGCGCGGAACGACTCGACAACTTGCAAGCGTTTCAAAGCTTCTGTCTTGCGCTGTTGGCTACCATCGTTATTGGCACGGTCGCGCAACTCATAGCTCAAGCTGTCTAAATCGAGGTCGCGCAAGAGGTCGTAGATAGCCTCTGCACCCATCTTCGCAATGAACTTCTTAGGATCGGTATCATCAAGATATTCATTGTTGGGGTCGACCTGATTGTCGAGAATATCAAAATATTCATCCTCTGACAGCAGGTCGTACTGATGAGAGCCATTCAATTCGGCCCCTTCTGCATCCTTTCGACCTTCCATAATACCAGGCTTAATGACAATATACTTTTCATAGTATACCACAGCATCAAGCTTTTTCGTAGGAAGTCCCAAAAGATAGCCGATCTTATTGGGCAGCGAACGGAAATACCAAATATGTGCTACCGGCACAACCAATTCGATATGCCCTGAACGTTCGCGGCGCACTTTCTTTTCGGTCACCTCAACACCACAACGATCACAGACGATTCCTTTATAGCGAATGCGCTTATATTTGCCGCAAGCACATTCATAGTCACGCGTAGGACCAAAAATACGCTCACAGAAAAGACCATCGCGCTCGGGCTTATAGGTGCGATAATTGATGGTTTCGGGCTTGGTTACTTCACCGTATGAATTCTCCAAAATCTCTTCAGGAGAAGCCAAGCCTATCGTAATTTTCGTAAAATTATTTTTTACTTTTGTATCTCTTTTAAAAGCCATATTAATCTTTCGTTAGGGGTTCTCTTTAATCCAATTTGATACTTAAGCCGAGACCGCGAAGCTCATGCAACAAGACGTTGAGCGATTCTGGAATGCCTGCGTTAGGCATGGGGTCGCCTTTGACAATCGCTTCGTAGGCCTTGCTGCGGCCAACGGTATCATCCGACTTAATGGTGAGGATTTCTTGAAGCACATGGCTCGCACCAAAAGCTTCAATAGCCCAAACCTCCATCTCTCCGAAACGCTGTCCACCAAACTGCGCTTTACCACCAAGTGGTTGCTGCGTGATGAGCGAATACGGACCAATGGAACGTGCGTGCATCTTATCTTCAACCATGTGACCCAGCTTTAAGAAGTAAGTGATACCTACTGTTGCAGGCTGATCGAACTTCTCTCCGGTCTCACCATCATAAATATAGGTAGAGCAAAGGTTAGGAAGACCTGCCTTATCAGTCCACGCTTTCAAATCTTCGAGCTTTGCACCATCAAAGATAGGTGTTGCAAACTTGCATCCGAGCTTCTGCCCTGCAGCGCCAAGAATGGCCTCAAAAATCTGTCCTAAGTTCATACGTGAGGGCACACCCATCGGGTTGAGCACTAAGTCTACCGGACGACCATCGGCAAGGAAAGGCATATCCTCGGTGCGAACAACCTTTGAAACAATACCCTTATTTCCATGACGACCTGCCAACTTATCGCCAACCTGTATCTTACGCTTCTTCGCAATATAAACTTTTGCCATCTGAAGGATGCCAGAAGGAAGCTCGTCGCCAATAGAAATAGCAAACTTCTTGCGCTTCATCTCTGCATCAAGCAACTTATATTTGCGAATATAGTTCATGATGAGCTTCTGAATTAAACCATTCGTGTGCGCATCATCGGTCCAGTTATTGCTCTGAATACCGTCATACTCAAGATTCTTCAAAGCGGCAATGGTGAACTTACTACCACGTGTAATAATCTCAGCCCCGGTGTAATCCTTTACACCTTGTGACACTTTGTCTTTGATCAGCACCATGAGTTTATCTACCAAGATGTCTTTCAAGTCGTCGTTCTTTGCCTCATACTCTTCATCAATCTTGGCCAAAAGAATCTTATCCTGCTTCTTTGATTCGCGTGTTTTGACTGCACGAGAGAAGAGCTTCTTGTCAATAACGACACCACTCAAGGATGGGTTTGCCTTCAAAGAAGAGTCCTTCACATCGCCTGCTTTATCGCCAAAGATTGCACGAAGCAGCTTCTCTTCAGGAGAAGGATCGCTCTCACCCTTCGGTGAAATCTTACCAATCAAGATGTCTCCCGGCTCTACGCGTGCACCAATACGGATAATACCATTCTCATCTAAATCACGTGTTGCATCTTCGCTTACATTGGGAATGTCTGCGGTGAATTCTTCCATGCCACGCTTGGTCTCGCGAACATCCAAAGAATATTCGTCAACATGCACAGATGTGAGCACGTCTTCACGAACCATACGTTCGGAAATGACAACGGCATCCTCGTAGTTATAGCCCTTCCAAGGGATATAAGCTACCAACAAGTTGCGCCCTAAAGCCAACTCACCAGCCTCGGTTGCATAGCCTTCGGTCAAGATATCACCGGCCTTAACGCGCTGTCCCTTATCGCAAATCGGGCGGAGGTCAATGGTCATATTTTGGTTGGTACGACGGAACTTGGGAATGCGATACTCCTTCAATGCCGGCTCAAAGCTTACAAATTCTTCTTCCTCTGTGCGATCATAGAGAATGCGAATGGTGGTAGCATCTACATAATCAATCACGCCATCGCCCTCGGCTGTAATCATTGTACGTGAGTCTTCGCAGACTTGTTTCTCCAAACCTGTTCCAACAATCGGCGCATCATTATGAATTAATGGCACTGCTTGGCGCATCATGTTACAGCCCATCAATGCACGGTGACCATCATCGTGCTCTAAGAAAGGAATCAAAGAAGCTGAAACGGATGCAATCTGCTGTGGCGAAACGTCAACCAAATCAACCAAATCGGGTGTTACTACAGGATAATCGGCATCTTGACGACACTTTACAGTATCCTTTAAGAAAGCACCATCTGTAGATAACGGTGCGTTACCCTGACCTATAATCTTATCTTCTTCTTCCTCGGCTGTCAGATAAACAATGTCCTTATTTTTCATATCAACCTTACCTTTCTTCACTTTACGATAAGGTGTTACGATAAAGCCAAGGTCGTTGATCTTCGCATAAATACAGAGAGAAGAAATCAAACCAATGTTTGGTCCTTCAGGACTTTCAATAGGACAAAGTCGACCATAATGCGTATAGTGTACGTCACGAACCTCAAAACCTGCACGTTCACGCGACAAACCACCAGGTCCTAAAGCAGATAGACGGCGCTTATGCGTAACCTCTGCCAAAGGATTCGTTTGATCCATGAATTGGCTTAAGGGATTGGTTCCGAAGAAAGAGTTGATAACACTTGAAATCGTCTTTGCATTAATCAAATCGGTAGGCGTGAACACTTCATTGTCACGCACATTCATACGTTCACGAATGGTACGGCTCATGCGTGCCAATCCGATAGCAAACTGATTGGCTAACTGCTCGCCTACCGTGCGAACACGACGGTTACTCAAGTGGTCAATATCATCAACCGTAGCATTGGAATTTACCAACTGAATGAGATACTGGATAATCTTGATAATATCATCACGTGTTAAGACACGCGTATCCATATCTGTATCTAAGCCCAACTTCTTGTTAATGCGATAACGTCCGACTTCTCCTAAATCGTAACGCTTATCTGAGAAGAACAGATTTTGGAATACTTCTCGTGCACTTGCATCATCGGCTGGGTCAGCATTACGCAGCTGACGATAAATATAGTTTACGGCTTCCTTCTCAGAATTACTAGGATCTTTCGCCAATGTATTGAAGATAATGGTGTATTTGCTTGCTGACTCGGCATCCTTATGCAACAGGATTGAAGAAGCACCGCTATCTAAAATTTCAACGATATTGTCCTCTGTCAACTCTGTTTCGCGCTCCATAATCACCTCGTTGCGCTCAATAGATACTACTTCGCCCGTATCTTCATCGACAAAGTCTTCATTCCAGCTCTTCAGAACACGTGCAGCTAACTTACGCCCAATAGCTGCTTTCATGTTCTTTTTGTTGACCTTCACCTCTTCTGCAAGATCAAAAATCTTCAAAACATCTTTATCTTGCTCAAAGCCCATCGCACGCAACAAAGTCGTTACAGGCAGTTTCTTCTTACGATCGATGTAAGCATACATCACATTATTGATGTCGGTTGCGAACTCAATCCAAGAACCTTTGAAGGGAATGATACGTGCACTATAAAGCACTGTGCCGTTAGCATGCACCCCTTGTCCAAAGAATACACCTGGCGAACGGTGCAACTGTGAAACAACAACACGCTCTGCACCATTGATAACAAAGGTTCCATTAGGTGTCATATAGGGTATCGTGCCTAAGAATACATCCTGAATGAACGTACCAAAGTCTTCATGATCGGGATCCGTACAATAAAGCTTCATCTTAGCCTTCAAAGGCACACTATAAGTCAATCCACGCTCTAAACATTCGTCTATCGAATAACGAGGAGGATCAATATAGTAATCTAAGAACTCAAGAACGAAATTATTTCTCGTATCGGTAATAGGGAAGTTCTCAGCGAACACCTTGTATAAACCGTCATTCTTGCGTTCTTCAGGCGGAGTGTCTAACTGTAGGAAGTCACGAAAAGACTTCAGCTGCACATCCAGGAAATCAGGATAGGGCAGCGGATTATGCACACTGGCAAAATTTACTCTGTTATCAATAACTTTCGTCATATACTCTTTCTTAATTCGCCACTATAAGATTTTCTATGTATCACTATCTATAGGGCTAATTATCTATATAAAAGACACAAAATGGTTAGGACCAACCTACTTGGAAGATCCTAACCACATGTATTAAAAATGATTTGTCTGAACTTACTTCAGCTCAACTTTAGCACCAGCCTCTTCGATTACTTTCTTCAAGTTCTCAGCTTCGTCCTTAGCTACACCTTCTTTAATTGTAGAAGGAGCACCGTCTACAAGATCCTTAGCCTCTTTCAAACCGAGACCACAAGCCTCTTTAACAGCCTTTACAACCTGAAGCTTTGTTGCACCTACTTCAGCGAGAACTACATCAAAAGAAGACTTCTCTTCTGCTGCAGCTGCACCACCTGCAGCAGGACCAGCAGCTACAGCAACAGCTGCTGCAGCAGGTTCAATACCATACTCGTCCTTGAGGACTGTTGCCAACTCATTTACTTCCTTAACAGTAAGATTTACTAACTCTTCTGCAATAGCTTTAATGTCTGCCATTTTATTCTAAATTTTAATTATTCTTATTATGAAAATTATGAATGACTTTATAATTGAATATCGCTCAATTTTAATTATTCAGGACGCTCGCCTAAAGTCTTGAGCACACCATGTAAGGTGCCTGCGCCTGATTGAAGAGCTGAAACAACGTTCTTTGCCGGAGACTGTAGCAAAGCAACAATCTCTGCAATAACTTCGTTCTTGCTCTTGAGTGCTACCAATTCACTGAGCTTATCGGCACCAACATAGATGCTTTCCTCAGCATAAGCAGCTTTGAGTGAAGGAACTCCATCCTTTGCATATTCCTTAAGGAGCTTAGCAGGCACATTCGCTGTCTGCGAGAACATCACAGCTGTTGTACCTTTTAAACAACCATATAAAGGTGCAAAATCAACATCCGAAGCTTCAAAAGCCTTATGAAGAAGTGTATTCTTCACAACAACCATTTTGATTTCGCTCTTGAAACACTTGCGACGAAGATTACTCGTTGCCTCTGCATTCAATCCAGTAAGATCTACTAAATAGAAATGAGGAAACGCCTTCAGCTTCTGTCCAAGCTCTACGATTATAGTATCTTTTACTTCTTTCTTCATTGTACAAACTTTTAGAGTTATTCAACTGATTTAGGATCAATTTTGATACCCTTACTCATAGTGCTTGAAATAAAGATACTCTTGATATATGTACCTTTTGCAGAAGAAGGTTTCAACTTAATAACAGTTTGGATAAATTCTTTCGCATTACCCAAAATCTGCTCCGGTGTCATTGAAATCTTACCGATTGAAGTATGGATAATACCAGCCTTATCAACCTTAAAGTCAATTTTACCTTGCTTTACTTCCTTAACTGCTTTTGCAACGTCCATTGTCACCGTACCACTCTTTGGGTTAGGCATCAGACCACGAGGACCGAGAACTCGACCCAAAGGACCTAACTTACCCATGCATGAGGGCATCGTAATAATGACGTCAATATCTGTCCAACCACCTTTGATCTTTTCGACATACTCGTCAAGACCAACATAATCAGCACCAGCTTCCTTTGCGGCAGCCTCCTGATCAGGAGTACAGAGTGCCAACACACGAACCGTCTTACCCGTACCATTCGGCAGTGAAACTACACCGCGAACCATCTGGTTAGCCTTACGTGGATCAACACCGAGACGTACATCAATATCCAATGAAGCATCAAACTTAGTAGTAGTAATTTCCTTTACCAACTCTGAAGCTTCTTGTAATGTGTATGCCTTCCCTGCTTCAACCTTCTCAGCTACTGATTTTTGATTTTTTGTCAGTTTACTCATCTTTCTAATTGAAGTTTAAAATTATTCACCAGGGAAGTCCCCTTTTACAGTAATACCCATACTACGAGCAGTACCTGCAATCAGCTTCATTGCCGACTCAACTGTAAAACAATTAAGATCGTTCATTTTGTCCTCTGCAATAGCCTTCACTTGCTCCCAAGTTACCGAAGCAACTTTTTGGCGATTGGGTTGTGCAGAAGCCGTTTTAATCTTCGCTGCATCTTTCAACTGAACAGCTGCAGGAGGAGTTTTAATAATGAAGCTAAATGACTTATCTGTGTAGTATGTGATAACAACAGGAAGAATCTTACCTGCCTTATCCTGGGTACGGGCATTAAACTCTTTGCAGAATCCCATAATATTTATACCCTTAGAACCCAAAGCAGGTCCTACTGGAGGTGAAGGATTCGCAGCGCCACCCTTAATCTGTAACTTGATTAAACCAGCAACTTCTTTAGCCATTTTCTTTGTTAATATTAAAATTGATTTTTATAAAAGAAGCATCACATTCTCCGTAACGAGAATTAACCCTCCTTCTCTACTTGCATAAAACTGAGTTCTAATGGTGTTTTACGACCAAAAATCTTAACCATAACCTTTAACTTATGCTTTTCAGAGTTCACCTCTTCAACCACACCGCTAAAGCCACTGAACGGACCATCAATCACTTTCACTGCATCCTCAACAGCATAAGGGACGTTCATCGTATCCATCACCTCAGAATTTTCTGCGGTTCCCAACATACGATTAATCTCTGACTGTGGAACGGGTGAAGGATTATCCAACCCTCCCAAAAAACCTAAGCAGTTAGGCATAAAGCGTAAGGTATGCGCTACATCACCAACCAGATTTGCTTCCACAAAGATATAGCCAGGCAGCGATATTTTTTCTTTGATAACCCGCTTTCCGTCACGCAAAGAAGCATGCTTCTCCATCGGTATAATCACCTGAGAAACATGTGTGCTGAGCAACTCGTTATGCTTTATTTCAGCATCGATATACTCTTTCAACTTCGCCTCTTTACCGCTAACGGCACGCAGTACATACCACTTATTACCTGTTTCTGACATTTCTCTTTGGAAATTAATTTGGATAGATTGTACTCATCACGAACCGGAACAGACTGTCCATAGCAAACACAACAACGGCAATGACAAGGGAAGCAGATAATACAACCATTGCGCTGTGTGTCAGCTCGGCACGCGTTGGCCAAGTAGTCTTATGCAAAAGCTCATCGTAACTTGCTTTGCAAGCATTCACTATCTTTTTAAACATATAATTGTCTAATTAGCACGGGAAGCAGGGCTCGAACCCACGACCCTCGGTTTTGGAGACCGATGCTCTACCAACTGAGCTATTCCCGTAAATACGTTCCCGTTACATGTGTAGCGGGAACGCTTTATATCGAATTCTATTTTCGATTATTTGAGGTCAGGAAGGATTGCTGTAATCTGACCAGAGCCTACGGTACGACCACCCTCGCGGATAGCGAAACGAAGACCTTCATTCAAAGCAACCTTATAGATCAAATCTACTTCAATCTCAACGTTATCACCAGGCATTACCATTTCAACGCCTTCTGGCAACTTGATTTCACCTGTACAGTCCATCGTGCGGAGATAGAACTGAGGACGATACTTGTTACCGAATGGTGTATGACGGCCACCTTCTTCTTTCTTCAACACATAGATAGAAGCCTTAAAGTGATCGTGAGGAGTGATAGCACCCGGATGTACAACTACCATACCGCGCTTAACTTCAGCCTTATCGATACCACGGAGCAACAAACCTACGTTGTCACCAGCTTGACCTTCAGCCAAGTTCTTGCGGAACATTTCCACACCGGTGATAACAGATTTCTTATCTTCACCAAGACCGAGCAACTGAACTTCGTCGCCAACCTTACAAACACCCGTCTCAATACGACCCGTAGCAACAGTACCACGGCCAGTGATAGAGAACACATCCTCTACAGGCATCAAGAAAGGTTTATCCACTTCACGTGTTGGCTCTTGAATCCAAGTATCAACAGTGTCCATCAACTTCATTACAGAGTCAACCCACTTCTCAACACCATTCAAAGCACCGAGTGCAGAACCACGGATGATAGGAGTATCTTCTTCGTAACCATATTGCTCAAGGATTTCACGAACCTCCATTTCAACGAGATCCAACATCTCCTCGTCGTCAACCATATCACACTTGTTCAAGAATACAACCAAGCGGGGTACGTTCACCTGACGAGCCAAGAGCACGTGCTCACGTGTCTGAGGCATAGGACCATCTGTAGCAGCAACTACCAAGATAGCGCCATCCATCTGAGCAGCACCGGTAACCATGTTCTTCACATAGTCGGCGTGACCCGGACAGTCTACGTGTGCATAGTGACGGTTAGCCGTCTCATACTCAATGTGAGCAGAGTTGATAGTAATACCACGCTCTTTCTCTTCGGGAGCGTTATCAATCTGATCAAAAGACTTGATTTCCTGTGCGCCGAAGCCCTTCTCGTGAAGAACTTTAGAGATAGCGGCAGTCAAAGTTGTCTTACCGTGGTCAACATGACCAATTGTACCAATGTTAACATGCGGTTTGGTACGTACGAATTCTTCCTTAGCCATAGCTTTCTTTTTTTATTTATATAAATGTATTATAATTGCTTTTTGTTTTTCTCGCTTACTCATAGAATAAACTCTGAGTAGAGCTGTAACTGAGAGTTGAACTCAGGACCTCTTCCTTACCAAGGAAGTGCTCTACCACTGAGCTATTACAGCGTTCCCCTTTGAGCGGAAAACGGGGCTCAAACCCGCGACCCCCAGCTTGGAAGGCTAGTGCTCTATCAACTGAGCTATTTCCGCAATGCAACCTTTTCAGGTTGTGGGTGGTGATGGATTCGAACCACCGAAGGCATCGCCAGCAGATTTACAGTCTGCCCCATTTGGCCACTCTGGTAACCACCCGTCTCATGATCTACAATGAAAGAACAAACGCTCCATGCAGAGCCTCTTGTCGGATTCGAACCAACGACCCCGAGATTACAAATCACGTGCTCTGGCCAACTGAGCTAAAGAGGCAAATTCTTGCAGCCGTTTAGAAGTCGGCAAAGAACCCATTGTAAAACGGCTGCAAAGATACTACTTATTTTTTAATCGCCAAAACTTTTGATTATTTTTTTCAACGATTCCTGTTTTTCTCCTTATGTTTCGTAAGCTGCACTTTCATTGCGTCAACAACCAAATCTACACCCTCTTCAAAGGTGTCACAAGTCTTCGCTACAAAAAAGCGTTGTCCCGGCACATACACCGTGATACTTGTTTCTTTATTGAGCGCTGTTGCAGGCTTTACTACTTTTAATTGCACCTCTACTTTCTGTATATCCTCGTAGGATTTCTCCAACTTGGAAATTTTCTTCTCAATAAAAGCCTCTAACTTCTCGGTAGTGTCAAAATGAATTGACTGAATTTTAATCTCCATAATACGTCTGTTTTAAAGGTTATGCCCGTGGATGGGCGTTTAAATATTCACGCTTTAATTGTTCAAAAGTCGTATGCGTATAAATTTCAGTTGTTGACAAACTCTCATGTCCCAACAACTTCTTTACGCTTTCAATGCCCGCCTTATGATTCAACATCGCTGTTGCAAACGTATGACGTAGCACATGCGGTGTACGCTTTTTTAAAGTGCTTACCAACGAAAGATGCTTTTTTACGCGATACCGAATGGCATCTGCCGTCATCTGTTGCCCATCATTTGCGAGAAACAATGCTGCAGAATGTCTCACCACTTGCGCATCACGCACACCCATATAATGTTGCAATGCTTGTGACAACTCGGCTCCAAAAGGAATCAGACGTTGCTTATTTCGCTTCCCTGTAACTTTTAATTGTCCACTCATAAAGTCGACATCGCCATCACAGAGATTCATCAATTCAGCCAAACGAATACCTGTTTCATAGAAAGTCATGATGATTATTCTATCACGAACATCCTCATAACAATCTGTCCAAAAGTCCTCTCGCAGCAACTCATCCATCTCTTTTTCTTTCAGAAATTGTGGAAGAGGCTTATCTTTCTTCGGACCAACGACACCTTGAACAGGATCGCTTTTCACTAAATTTCTGGCTAATGCAAAACGATAAAAGGAGCGTAAAGCACTCAAACGCCGATTGATGGATGTTGCGCGTTGGCCTTCATTCATCATTTCAGCCATCCAATCTCTCACCAAATCAGCATCAACATCCGCCCATGACAGTGTAGAATCCTGCGCTTGGACAAATTTTTGAAAGGCCTCTAAGTCCTTTCTATAGCTTGAAACGGTCGCTAAAGAGCGATTACGTTCATAGCTTAAATATGCCAAGAATTGATTCACCATCTGTTATGCGTTACTAACTTTCAATTCGTTTTCAGCAACGAACTTACAGAAATAAAATCAGACTACCAAATTTTTAACGAGATTTTACTCCTCGTTAGTACGCAATTTCTGTACGTAAACGGCGTGTTCCATCTTGAGACGCTTCAAAACAGAAGGCTTGTTATACTGCTGACGAGAACGAAGCTCTTTAACAACACCTGTCTTTTCGAATTTTCTCTTGAACTTTTTTAAAGCTCTTTCGATGTTTTCACCATCTTTTACGGGTACAATAATCATGTTTCTTTTAAATTTATTAATTGATTTATATAACGCTCACAGTCAGGCATTTACCCTCCAACGAGAGCCAATTCGCCCACTACAAGCGGCTGCAAAATTACGAAGTTTTCAAGAAAGTCCCAAACAAATTACTGATTTTCTTTTAGTTATCCCGCTGCACAAGCACAAAGAAACCAGCTGTAATCGTTTACTTCTCCACCTTATTATATAGACTGGCGCTGCACACTTTCCAATCGCTTATTCAGCAAATCAAGAATTGCTTGCGGCTTCATCTCGAGATTATCCACCGGAAAGCTCTCTTGCGCACCAATCGACTCTTCATTCATTCGCCGAAAAGCTTTCCCGATGGCATGCGTTGCTTCCAACTTTTTCACCCTTACGTCGGGTTTATATTCCACTGCAATTAGCACCGATTTACTCACACCAACCAACGTAAAAGCCTCAACATCGGCAAAGCGAACAGCCCAAACGCGCTGCCCATCTACCGCTACCCCGTCGTCCGAAATGACCAAATAAGGATGGTCACCCAAGTGCTCACGCACCAAAAGGTAGATTAAATACAAACCACCGCCACCAAACAGCACGATATTTCCCCACGCAAGGAGTGCATCAACACCAATTATCAGCAGATAAACACCTATACCCGCACATGCAGCGCATAACAATAACTGTAAAACATTTTTCTGCAACGACCGATAAATCTTAATTTCTTCCATATCTATCCCTTCATTATTTTTACACCTGCAAATATACCATAATTCTCATTCTATTACAAACAATAGCCCAAGAAATTAGTTTCATCCACTCATCCTGGCCTTATTCTCTTCTTCTAATGCGTTGCCGATATTTATTATTCACCACAAACGGCACGCGCTCCACGGTAACATTACTCGTGTCAAGTCCCAAAGCCTGTTCATCATCCACACCAATATGGCGGATAAACCCAAAGAGATGGAGCGTGATATTATCCAGCGCACTCACCACAGTCGAAGCATAATAAATGCGATGAATGACGATAAAACGGAAGTCACCCGCAACATTATGTTTGCGCAACGAAGGATAACCACTGCGAATATCAAAGCGACGCTGTGCGATTAAATCTTCAACAATCTGACGAAGGTAAAGGGTCATCAGCGGATTCACACGAAATCCCACTCGAATATCGATGGTGTAAAGCGTGTTGGCAATCAATTCATGACAAGTGTAATCCAATGTGTTGGGCGCATCGTCATTGGTGAAATGCACCAGAAAATAATGGTCTGCCCGCTTCGGTTGCTTATTGACAATCGAATAAATCAGTTTCTCCTCCACCATATTTTCATCATCAGATTGCCGTACATAAACCAAGTTAGTCGCAAATTTTGGTACCGTTTCATCCGCTTTCAAGTCACGAATGACATCATAATAATCCGAAAGTTTCTTAAATTTTAAATACTTTCTACGAATATTCCATGCGCGATACCAAATGCGCATAACCGCACCTGTGACAAGAGCCAATAGGATTGTAAACCAACCTCCATGCACGAATTTC
This sequence comes from Segatella oulorum F0390, assembly GCF_000224615.1. Classification (NCBI taxonomy): domain Bacteria; kingdom Pseudomonadati; phylum Bacteroidota; class Bacteroidia; order Bacteroidales; family Prevotellaceae; genus Segatella; species Segatella oulorum. The sequence continues at coordinate 451,030 of NZ_JH114216.1, read as the reverse complement.
GTCAAGTTGGCTAAAAAGAAGAAACCCTCTATGCCCAAATAAACAAACAAAAAGATGAGGACTGCCCAAAGGGGTGTGAACCGTTGCTGCAAATAAACGGCCAACATCACCGTTGTAGTGAGCATCGTGATGGTGATAGACAGCCCATAAGCGGCCTCCATGTGTGCCGAGGTCTGAAACAGCAACACGGTGACAACACACAAGATATAAAGCAGGTTGTTGATCTGTGGGATATAGATTTGTCCTTTATCAACAGAGGGATACTTAAATTTCAACGTGGGCCAGAAGTTCAAATGCACCGCTTCACTAAAGATGGTAAAGCAACCACTGATGAGCGCTTGGCTTGCAATAATGGCCGCTCCGGTAGCCATGACAATGCCGGGAATAAGCAACCAATCGGGCATCACGGCATAAAAAGGATTCATACCCGTGTGCACACTGTCAAGATGCCCCATGATATAAGCCCCTTGCCCCATATAATTCAAGATGAGCATGGCCTTAACAAACAACCAACTGATGGTGATATTGCGACGGCCACAGTGCCCCAAATCAGAATAAAGCGCCTCAGCACCCGTCGTACAAAGGAACACTGCACCGAGAATTAAAAACCATTCTGGCGAAGACAACAACAGCTTTAGGGCATAATAAGGATTGAAAGCCTTTACGATGAGTGGGAAATCCACAAGATGCACAGCACCCAACACCCCTAAAAGCAGAAACCAAACCAGCATGAAAGGGCCAAAATAAGTGCCGATAGACCCTGTTCCAAAACGCTGAATAAAGAATACTGTTGAGATAATAGCTATCACAATGGGAACGATGGGCATATCAGCCGAGAATGTATGCAGCCCTTCTATTGCCGAAGTGACCGTGATAGCGGGTGTAATCACGCCATCGGCAATGAGCGTACTGGCACCCAACATCGCCACAACCGATAACCAACGATAGCCCCGTTTGCGTATCAAGGTGTAAAGTGCCAGCACACCTCCCTCACCTTTATTATCGGCTCTGAGCGCCACCACCACATATTTCAGGGTGGTTTGCAAGGTTAACGTCCAAATGATACACGACACCGCACCCAAAATATAATTGGCATCAAAATGTGGATTTGCACGCAAAATGGTGCGCATCACATAGAGCGGTGAGGTGCCTATATCGCCAAAAACAACGCCGATAGCAATCAACAGCCCCATGGCTGTGAGCTTTTTGTGGGTTGAAGTTCCTGAATTCATCTTTACATCTTTTTATTGATGCGTGCAAAATTAATAGAACCTCAAAAAAGAGAATATCATCATGGGTTAAAAAAGGCTAACATCACGCCCTACTTATCCGAGACTATCTCACGCGATTTCTACTCATGTGCCCAACGACACCAACAGCCACCATCAACCATGCCTATCAGCACTGCATTGCAACAGCTGCGTTATTTCCTGACAATAGCATGCAAATTGTGCTGCAATATGGTGCAGATTGCATGGCAATACGGCATATATTAGTCCGCAATATGCACGCTATGAAACCCGCATCCTCCCCTACTCTCAACAGAACATAGGCAAGGATGTATGCCCAAAGCAAGCGATTTTGCATGCGTTCAAAAAGCCTTAAAGATACAAATGATGGCAGCCATCGGCCACAAAACAAAAAAATATATCCAAAAAGTTGTTGCTTTATCAGATAAACACTACCTTTGAGACAGTGAAAAAGAAAAGGACGAGTCGCCCCGCCCTGTTTGTTTTCACAACGGAAAAATCCTTATTGTGACTTGCTTAAATAATATCTGAGTGCAAATATAGGCGTTTTTTACTAAAGAACCAAATAAAATAAAGAAAATATATGAAAACAATTCTTGGCTTAGATTTAGGAACCAACAGCATTGGTTGGGCCAAAGTCATCGTTGATGACAATGAAAATTATTTGAGAGACATTCAACTTGGCAGTCGTATCATCCCCATGAGCCAAGATGTTCTTGGCAAGTTTGATAAAGGAGTAACAGAGTCTCAAACCGCCATCCGAACGAGCTTCCGAGGCGTTCGACGCCTCAGAGAGCGCACTTTGCAACGCCGCGAACGCCTCCATCGCGTGCTACACACGTTGCATTACTTACCTCCCCACTACGATTCGGCCATTGGATGGGACAGGAAGACGCCCACTACTTATGGTAAATTTTTAAATCATGGCGAACCTAAATTAGCGTGGGAACGCCGAGAAGACGGCACAATGCAGTTTCTTTTCATGGATGCTTTCCATGAAATGATAGCAGACTTCGCTAAATATCAACCTGCACTCGTTGCTGACGGCAAGAAGGTGCCACTTGATTGGACGATTTATTACCTGCGTAAGAAAGCACTTACGCAACCCATCAAGAAAGAAGAACTTGCATGGATTTTGCTCAACTTCAACCAAAAGCGTGGCTACTATCAACTGCGTGGCGAAGAGGATGAAGAAAATGCCGCAAAACATGAAGAATATCATGAGTTGAAAGTGGTTGGCGTTGAAGTCGATGAAGCGGGAAAAGGTGACAACACCTGGTATAATGTGAAGTTAGAGAATGGCTGGACATATCACCGTCAAAGCAAAATACCCTTAGACGACTGGGTGGGTAAAGTCAGGGCTTTCATTGTGACAACCGAATATGAAAAAGACGGAACAACACCCAAAAAAGATAAAGAAGGCAACGTGAAACGCTCCTTCCGTTCACCAGATGAGAAGGATTGGGGGCTGCGAAAGAAACAAACTGAGCACTCGTTAGAAGCATCGGGCACGCCTGTTGGCGCTTTTATCTATGACCACCTCTTAAAAGAACCCTCTGATAAAATCCGCGGAAAATTCATCCATACCATCGAGCGTAAATATTACAAACAGGAATTAGCAGCCATTCTTCGCGAGCAAAGCAAACACCATGAGAAACTATGCAGCAAGGACATGTTAAAAGCATGCATCGAAGAGTTATATCCAAACAACCCGCTTCATCGCGAAAGTCTGTTGAAAAAGGACATGCCTTACTTGCTCATAGAGGATCTTATCTTCTACCAACGCCCGCTGAAGAGTAAGAAATCGCTGATTGCAGAGTGCCCCTATGAGGCCTATTCCTATGTGGACAAGGAAACAGGAGAAATGAAACGGCAAGGCATTAAATGTATAGCAAAGTCCAACCCCTACTACCAAGAGTTCCGTTTGTGGCAGTTGATAGCCAACTTACGCCTACGCAATCGTTCCGATGAGCGCGACGTAACAGCCGAATATCTGCCTCATCAAGAAGACTATGTGCGCCTGTTTACTTATTTGAACGATAGGAAGGAAATCAATCAAGAGACGCTGTTGAAGGACTTTTTCAAGTTGAAGAAGGTGACGATAGGCGGTGAAAAGGTGTTTCCTATTCGCTGGGACTACATCGAAGACAAAGAAAAGAAATATCCTTGTAATGCAACACGCCACGAACTTCTCCTTGCACTCGACAGAGCTGGCATAGAACATGACTGGTTAAATGATAGAGATTTGGCTTATCGATTGTGGCACTTGCTCTATTCTGTCGACTCTAAAGACGAAACAGAGCGTGCATTGCGCAAGTTGAAAGATGACGATGCTTTCGTTGAATCGTTCTTAAAAATTAAACCCTTCGAGAAAGAATATGGTGCCTATTCAGAGAAAGCCATCAAAAAACTACTGCCCGTTATGCGGAGAGGAAGTTTATGGAACGAGGCAGACCTCTGTCCTTCTACAAAAGAGAGGATTGCTAATATTTTGCAAGGCACTATCGATGAGAAACTCAAAAAGAAGATAGGGGCGTTTATTTCGTCTTGTCAACAGGTGTCAGACTTTCAAGGATTGCCCGAATGGTTGGCGTGTTATGTGGTATATGGGCGCCATTCTGAAGCTACAGACATACAGCGCTGGGAAACACCCGAATAGCTTTTAGATCATATTCATAGGTTTAAACAATATTCCTTACGCAACCCTATCGTGGAACAATGCATCCTTGAAACCCTCCGCACGGTATATGACATTTGGAAAGAAGCGGGACAGATTGATGAAATCCATGTAGAATTAGGCCGAGAAATGAAACAGACGGCCGAACAACGTGCACATCTCACAGAGAAGGTGCTGCGCAATGAGAACACGAATCTTCGCATCAAGAGTCTGTTGATGGAATTGAAAAACGATGCCGATATGAAGGATGTTCGTCCCTATTCGCCGATGCAACAAGAAATCTTACGCATTTATGAGGAAGGCGCTTTGCAAACGTTATCGAAGGACGACGCAGCGTTTACCGAGATCATGAAGATTTCAAAAATGGCGCAACCCTCCGCAAGTGAGTTGCAAAGGTATCGATTGTGGCTCGAACAGAAATATCGTTCGCCATATACTGGAAAGCCGATTTCACTTTCAAAACTTTTCACTTCAGCCTATCAGATTGAGCATATCATTCCTAAAAAACGCTATTTTGACGACTCGTTCTCCAACAAAGTTATCTGTGAAGCAGAAGTGAATGGAAAAAAAGATAGCATGTTAGCCTATGAATTCATAAAGGATTGTGGTGGCGATGTAATACATTGTACGACTTTAGGTGATGTAACCATCTTGAGCGAAGCGGAATACAAGGCCCTGGTAACAGAATTGTATGCGAATAACAAATCGAAGAAAGACAAGTTGCTGATGGAGGATATTCCCCAGGATTTTATCAACCGACAGCTGAATGACAGCCGTTATATCAGCAGGGTGGTGATGACTTTGCTTTCTAATATTGTGCGCATTGAAGGCGAAGAAGAGGCCACTTCTAAATTTGTTATTCCGTGTTCGGGAGGCATTACCGATAAACTCAAGAAGGATTGGGGTTTAAATGATGTTTGGAACAATATTGTTTATCCGCGTTTTGAACGCTTGAATGCACTCACCAATACCAGTGACTTTGGCCAATGGGAGAACAAAGAAGGGAAACGGGTGTTCCAAACTTCGGTTCCACTTGAACTGCAACGTGGCTATCAAAAGAAGCGCATCGACCACCGACACCATGCTATGGATGCATTGGTGATTGCCTGTGCCTCACGCAAGATCATTAACTATTTGAACAACCAAGAAGCTAATGACCCCACGAAGCAAGAAAATGCGCGAAAACAACTCTGCATTAAAAGTCGCATTATCCGCAAACCTTGGGAAACCTTTACGCAGGATGCCTACAAGGCTTTAGATAACATTGTGGTGAGTTTCAAAAACTATGTTCGTGTGATCAACAAAGCCACCAACTATTATGAACGGTATAATGCCGACGGAAAGAAAGCCGTTGATGAACAAAAGGGGGAGGCCATGTGGGCTATTCGAAAGCCTATGCACAAAGATACGGTCTTTGGTCATGTCAACCTGCGGCGCAAAGCTGTCGTTAAGTTGAAAGATGCGTTAGAGAATATTCCTGCGATTTGTGATAAGACGCTCCGCCATTATATTCAGGACTTACAGAAAAAGCACTTCAACACCAAGCAATTGCTGGCACATTTTAAAAGCATTAACTACCGATTGAATAAGCAAGCGGTTGATAAAGTCGAAGTTTGGCAGTACAGTGATGATAAAGAACAGCTGGCAGCAACGCGGAAACCATTAGGCCCTTCATTTGATGCAAAGTGCATTGCCGCAATCACCGACACAGGCATTCAGAAGATATTGTTGAACTATCTTCAAGCAAAAGGTGGCGACCCTGCCATCGCTTTTACACCCGAAGGAATTGCCGAAATGAATCAAAACATAGCGGTTTATAATGGGGGCAAGCAGCATCAGCCCATCCTAAAAGTAAGGATTGCAAAGCCAATGGGAAAGAAGTTCCCTATAGGACAAACGGGAAATAAAGCCTTTCAATATGTAATAGCAGAAGAAGGTACAAACCTTTACTTTGCTATCTATGAAGATGAAGAGGGCAATAGAACCTATGACACTATTGCACTAAGAGAGGTTGTAGAACGATTGAAGCAGGGACTTACTCCTGTTCCTGAGAAGAATGAAAAGGGGGTTGCGTTGAAATTTCATCTCTCACCCAACGACTTGGTGTATGTACCCACCGCGGATGAACTACTCTCTAAAGTATGTAGTTTGGACAAAAATAGAATTTATAAGATGGTAAGTGCAACAAAGTCTGAATGCCTTTTTATACCTCATAGCGTGGCAAAGACTATTTATGACAAGGTTGAGTTCGAGGCTTTAAACAAGATGGGCAGAGCTTTAACCGGAGAAATGATTAAGTCGGTTTGCTGGAAAATAGAAGTTGACCGCTTAGGTCACATCGTCAACATCATCAAATAGAGTCTTTAGCGTATGATTAAGAAAACACTTTGCTTTAGCAATCCCATCTATTTGAGCCTACGCCATGTACAATTGGTGCTCCATCTGCCTGAAGTGGTGCAGAATAACACGCTACCCGAAGCAATGAAAAAAGAAGCTGAGCGTACCATCCCAATAGAAGATATTGGGGTGGTGATACTCGACAACCTGCGCATCACGGTAACTTCGGGTGTGTTGGAGGCTCTATTAGACAATAATTGTGCGGTGATTACATGCGATCAAAAGAGCATGCCTGTGGGGTTACTTTTGCCTTTATGCGGCAACAACACGCAAAACGAGCGGTTTCGTGCGCAAGTAGATGCCTCACTCCCCTTGCGTAAACAACTATGGCAACAAACCATCAAACAGAAAATCTTAAATCAAGAGCATGTTTTACGCACCACTACCGACAAGGAAACCAACTGCATGCGCGTATGGGCAAACGAGGTACGTAGCGGTGATCCGGACAATCTTGAGGCACGAGCAGCCGCTCACTATTGGCGCAATCTATTTCTTGATTATCCCAATTTTGTTCGCGATCGGGAGGGAACTCCACCCAATAACCTCCTGAATTATGGCTATGCTATTCTGCGTGCTGTCATTGCTCGAGCCTTAGTTGGAAGTGGTCTGTTGCCAACTTTAGGCATCCATCATCACAATCGCTATAACGCTTATTGTTTGGCTGATGATATCATGGAGCCTTATCGCCCGTATGTTGATCAGCTTGTTATTCAGATACTGCATAAATATAAAGAGGTTTCAGTGCTTACAAAAGAACTAAAAATGGAGCTCTTAGGCATTCCGATGCTCGACGTTATAGTGAATAGGAAAAGAAGTCCACTGATGATTGCTGCACAACAGACAACAGCCTCGCTGGCAAAATGCTTTGCAGGAGAGACCCGCCACATAAGCTATCCCGAGATGTAACCCCATTTATGGACAACTTCAAACGCTTCAGTGAGTATCGGATTATGTGGATTCTCGTATTCTTCGATTTGCCAACAGAAACCAAGAAGGAGAAGAAAGCCTATATGGATTTTCGAAAAATGCTGATGAAAGATGGCTTTACGATGTTCCAATTCTCCATTTATGTCCGCCATTGTGCAAGTATAGAAAATGCAGAGGTGCACATGAAGCGTGTTCAAGCGAACCTCCCTCAACGCGGAATGGTGGGAATGTTATGTATCACAGATAAACAGTTTGCCAACATTCGCCTTTTCTTTGGCGAGAAACCTAAAACGCCTAACGCACCTGGACAACAATTGGAATTATTCTAAAAGATGCAGGATGGAAAAGGTGAGAGCCATAAATCTTGGGTTGAAATGCCTCGTTTAAAAAGAAATCTTATTTTTGTTGTTTCCTAACGACTTAGCCTATAACAAGAAAAAACTTGGAGAAAGGATCATAAGAAGTCACCTTAATAGAAAACAAAAATCCCACTTCAATGAAGTGGGATTTCGTTTTGTGGCACCATTTTTATTTTCTTCAACAACCTTATATCCTTTTGATAAACAACAAATTACAAAGAATGAGTTGTTGTTGATACCACAAAGGTAGATATTTTCAAGCAAATCACAACGGATAGCAGCCGACAATTTTCCGAGAATGTGTTGTTGTTGATACCACAAAGGTAGATATTTTCAAGCAAATCACAACTATCGAAAGATACGGATGCAAAAGTGCGCGGTTGTTGTTGATACCACAAAGGTAGATATTTTCAAGCAAATCACAACTTTATACACATCTAACTCTGATTTGTATTTGTTGTTGTTGATACCACAAAGGTAGATATTTTCAAGCAAATCACAACCGTATGGGTGTCAATACGACAGGGGGTAAGGGTTGTTGTTGATACCACAAAGGTAGATATTTTCAAGCAAATCACAACATTCATACTATAATCTATTTACTCTTTTCGGTTGTTGTTGATACCACAAAGGTAGATATTTTCAAGCAAATCACAACAGCTCCAGCAGACGAGAGTTATCGGTTGCGTTGTTGTTGATACCACAAAGGTAGATATTTTCAAGCAAATCACAACTTGATTGTTCAACCTTCTATTCTCTAATACGTTGTTGTTGATACCACAAAGGTAGATATTTTCAAGCAAATCACAACAAGCGCCTTGGCAACCGTTTTCTGCACTTGGTTGTTGTTGATACCACAAAGGTAGATATTTTCAAGCAAATCACAACTGAAACTGTAGAGAGGCGACAGTGGTGTTAGTTGTTGTTGATACCACAAAGGTAGATATTTTCAAGCAAATCACAACTGCGATTATAGCTGCAGCTGGTACGGTGAGTTGTTGTTGATACCACAAAGGTAGATATTTTCAAGCAAATCACAACTAATCTCATTAGGACTAATTACCCCAATCGTTGTTGTTGATACCACAAAGGTAGATATTTTCAAGCAAATCACAACGGTTTTGATGGTAAGGTTATTGATCTATCCGTTGTTGTTGATACCACAAAGGTAGATATTTTCAAGCAAATCACAACTATGTTAAGTATGAAAAGGATGAGTTGAGTGTTGTTGTTGATACCACAAAGGTAGATATTTTCAAGCAAATCACAACTAAAGAAATAATTCATATCATGGATAGAATTGTTGTTGTTGATACCACAAAGGTAGATATTTTCAAGCAAATCACAACGTAATTCTTTTTTCTAAACCCACCAATATGTTGTTGTTGATACCACAAAGGTAGATATTTTCAAGCAAATCACAACTCTTTTCAGAATAATGCTTAAAATGTGGGCGTTGTTGATACCACAAAGGTAGATATTTTCAAGCAAATCACAACTCCCCTCGATACGTGAAGTATGAAAAGGAGTTGTTGTTGATACCACAAAGGTAGATATTTTCAAGCAAATCACAACAGATAATAGTAAAGTAACTAAAGATGAAAGTTGTTGTTGATACCACAAAGGTAGATATTTTCAAGCAAATCACAACTCCCCTCGATACGTGAAGTATGAAAAGGAGTTGTTGTTGATACCACAAAGGTAGATATTTTCAAGCAAATCACAACCATAAGACGAAAGGTTCTGTTTCTGCGACGTTGTTGTTGATACCACAAAGGTAGATATTTTCAAGCAAATCACAACGTGTATCGGGGATGGATGCAACCCTTGGAAGTTGTTGTTGATACCACAAAGGTAGATATTTTTAAGCAAATCACAACTTCATCGCCTCCTTGTCTGTAGTACCGCTCCGTTGTTGTTGATACCACAAAGGTAGATATTTTTAAGCAAATCACAACTCTGCGCGTCCCCTTTCCCACCGCCGTTGGTTGTTGTTGATACCACAAAGATAGATATTTTCAAGCAAATCACAACGTCCACGGCAAATAGGCCACCGATCGTGTTGTTGTTGATACCACAAAGATAGATATTTTCAAGCAAATCACAACACCATCTAATTCAATTCGTAAAGCAAGTGAGTTGTTGTTGATACCACAAAGATAGATATTTTCAAGCAAATCACAACATTACAGGAAATGTTTGTTGAAGCGAATACGTTGTTGTTGATACCACAAAGATAGATATTTTCAAGCAAATCACAACCTAAATGAATGAGAGCCGTTCCTTGTACGGGTTGTTGTTGATACCACAAAGGTAGATATTTTTAAGGTAAATTAATATGAGTTCAACAAATTTATATTACTTATTTTACTATATTTTTCAAAAGAGAGTACGTATTTTCTCGGTCATACTTGTTATAATAAAAGTATTGCGTTGAGAGAAGGTACACTATACAGGCTCTTCTGCAAAAAGCCCATGCAGCAACGATGCAATTACAAACTGTGCGAAAAGGAGTACTGTGGCCTATAGACCTCTAAGGTTTTATACCTTCCCAACCACACGTTGCACTGGACGTAGCACAACCTAAGCTATAAAAAGGTTATTACTTAAATGGGTGACTTCGCAATAGTTTAGTATTAATGATTGACATTTACTACACCTTATATCACTATATAGATGTGATGAAATGCAACATTACTATATTGATTATTAAATTTTATATTCTAAATATTACTTGATTCAACAGTATGAAGTCAACAGTACAAAGGAAAACCAACAGGAACATACCTTGGAAGAAGTCGCTTTGCGCGGGTATGCTCCTCATTTCGGTCACGCAAGTGTGGGCCGGAACACCACTTCTTCTGGCAGAACAGCTGCCCAGTAATTCTCGTTTAGAACACGCTTCACCTACTCCACAACAAACACATGTGGTAGAGGGAACTGTGATTGATGCGAAAGGAGAACCGCTCTTGGGTGTAACGGTCCGTGTTAAAGGGACTAAGAATGCCGTGGTCACAGATTTAGACGGCCGTTTTAAAATCCAGGCGCAACGCGATGCCACATTAGAATTGTCCTATGTGGGTTACACACCGAAAGAGATAAAGGCGACCTCTACCAACAAGCCCATTGTTTTGGAGGAAGATTCAAAAGTTCTCAATGAAGTAGTTGTCACGGCGTTAGGCATCAAACGCGCAGAAAAGGCTTTGAGCTACAATGTTCAAAAGGTTACTGCCGACGAACTGACACGTAACAAAGATGCTAACTTTGTGAACTCGTTAGTAGGTAAAGTGGCTGGCGTGCAAATCAATGCGGGTGCTGGAGGTGCAGGAAGCGCCGTCCGTGTCGTAATGCGTGGTACAAAATCTATTGAGAAAAGCAACAATGTCTTGTATGTGATTGATGGTATACCCATGTATAACCACGCTTTCGGCGGTGGTGAAGGTGCCTATTCAACACCCATGGGTTCGGAAAGCTCTGCGGACATCAACCCAGAAGACATTGAAAGCGTGAATATGCTTACTGGCCCATCCGCAGCTGCATTATATGGCAGTGATGCAGCTAATGGCGTCATCATTATCAACACCAAGCGCGGTAGTAAAGATAAAACGAGTGTCACTGTGAGCAACAGTAGCACTTTCTCTCGTGCTACATTCCTACCAAAGATACAAAACAGCTATGGTACAAGTTCTGGATTGATGAGTTGGGGAGCCAAGCAAGCGGGCGACTTTGATATTGCAAAATTCTTCAATACAGGTTCCAATATCATCAATTCGGTATCGTTATCAACCGGTAACAGTAGGAACCAAACCTATTTATCCATGTCAACCACGAATGCAAGGGGCATTGTTCCGAAGAACACTTATTCACGTTATAACTTCACAGCCCGCAATACCACATCATTCTTGGATGACAAACTGGTATTGGACTTCGGTGCAAACTATATTCTACAGAAGGATGCAAACATCGTGTCACAAGGAAAATACAACAATCCCTTGCCCGCATTATACCTCTTCCCACGTGGCGATGACTTTAATGAGATTCGTAACTATGAGCGCTGGGATCCCGTATTGGGCTACATGACACAGTATTGGCCTTACGGGGAAGGCGTTCATTCACTGCAAAATCCGTACTGGATTCAGAACCGAATGGAACGCACCACCGACAAGCACCGCTACATGTTGAATGCGTCGTTAAAGTGGAACGTGTATGACTGGCTAAACGTTGTAGGGCGCGTTCGGGTAGACAACTCTGAATATCGCCTACTGAACAAGAACTATGCTTCCACCCTATTAACCATTTCAGATGTGAATGGTGGTTATGGTGATCAGACACAACACGATCGGACACTCTACGGGGATGTAATGGTGAACATCAACAAACGCTTCGGGGAGCACTATAATCTCACGGCTAACATTGGAACATCGATAAAAGACCAAGTGTTTGAAGCTGCTGGAGGCGCAGGTAATTTGATCTTGGCGAACTTCTTCGCGATGAACAACATCAATTATGCCAATAAGTATAAAACGATACAAGAGGGCTGGCATGACCAGACACAATCTGTCTTCGGGTCGATAGAGCTCGGCTATAAAGACATGCTTTACCTTACCGTTACTGGACGTAATGACTGGGCATCGCAATTGGCCTATTCCGACCAATCATCGTTCTTCTATCCGTCGGTCGGCTTATCGGCTGTCATTTCGAACATGACTAAGCTGCCCGAATGGATAACCTTTGCAAAGGTTCGCGCGGCTTACTCAAACGTAGCATCCGCCTTTGACCGCTTTTTGTCGAACCCCAGCTACCACTTTAATAATCAAACCCACTTGTGGGAAAAGTCTAACGTAGCACCTTTAGCACACATGAAGCCCGAGAACACTCGTTCATGGGAGTTAGGTTTGAACATGAAGTTCTTAAAGAACACCGTCAATTTGGATGTCACCCTCTACCGCTCCAATACGTATCATCAAACCATCTACGGAAAGACAAGCACGTCCTCGCTCTACTCTGAGCAGATTGTACAGAGTGGTAACGTGCAAAACCAAGGCATCGAACTCTCTTTAGGATACCGCAATACGTTTGGCAAGATAGGCGTGTCATCGGTGCTCACATACACTTTAAACCAAAATAAGATCAAAGAGTTGTCAAAGGCCAGTGTCAACCAGCAAGGCATTCCAGAGATACAAAAGGCTTATCTCGGAGCCAGTTCTGTCGCGCCGCAAGTCATCTTGCGCGAAGGAGGCACAATGAGTGACATTTATATCAAACATGAGCTGAAACGAGATCCAAACGGTAGCATTGCTATTGATCCTTCTTCTGGCAATCTTAGCATGCAAGAGGTGGGACAACACAAGGCTGGCCATTTGGCTCCCAACTATAACATGGGTTGGAACAACTCCATCTCCTATCAAGGGCTCACGCTTGGCTTTGTGCTTTCGGCACGCGTTGGCGGATTGGCATACTCGGCCACGCAAGGCATTCTTGACTACTACGGCGGTTCAAAAGCTACAGCCGATGCACGTGATAACGGTGGCGTTCCTGTAAACTTTGGCAAGGTCGACGCTAAGAAATACTATCAGACAATCGCCACAGCCGAAGGGGGTTACGGCTCCTATTATTTATACAGTGCCACCAATGTGCGTTTGCAAGAGCTCAGCTTAAGCTACGATTTGCCAAAGAAATGGTTCAACAATAAACTCAACCTATCCATTGGTTTATTGGCGCGCAATCTTTGGATGATCTACTGCAAGGCTCCTTTCGACCCCGAGCTGTCGGCTTCGACCAGCAGCAACTACTATCAAGGCGTGGACTACTTCATGCTTCCTTCAACCCGAAACATCGGTTTCAATGTAAAAGTTCAATTCTAATCACAGCATATCCCTATGAAACCTATAAAAAGAATAATCAGTATTGCCCTGCTCATTTTGGGCTTGGCAAGCTGTACAAACAATTTCGAAGACTACAACACCAATCATTACGCCATTTACAAAGGCGATCCATCTGTATTACTTCCAGCCATGATGGAACCTTTAATGTTTGTTCAGCAGAACAATTCGCAAATGGTCGACCAAATGGTCGGCGCATTGGGTGGCTATATGACCTGTTCAAACCGTTGGGGCGGACAAAACTTTGACACTTTCAATGCGTCAGAGGGATGGAACGCCTTACCCTTTAACACGCCCTTCAAAGGACTTGTTAACCTCTATAGTATAGAGGAGTCAACCCGAAAGTCGGGCCATTACTGGGCGATGGCCACCCTATTAAAGGCAGCAGTGCTCATGAGAGTAACTGATTGCTATGGACCAATTCCTTATAGCAGCATTGTCAACGGTCAGTTCAACACGGCCTATGAGTCCGTAGAGGATGTTTATGCGCATATCATTGCCGACCTCACCTCTGCAGCCAACACGCTGTATCAGTATAGCCGTCAATATCCGTCATCACGGCCCTTGGCCGCCAATGATCTGCTCTACGCAGGTGATTATAGCAAATGGGCACGCTTGGCTAACTCCATTGCCTTACGTGCCGCTGTGCGCATTGGCAATCAAACTGCTGCCGAGCAAATCTGTAATAGCGCCGCGGGGCTCATCGATGCCAATCAATACAATGCATTAATGTCACCCGGCGTACAAGGTAATCCCTACCAACTGGCATCCACCAGCTGGGGCGACTTGCGTGCAAGCTCATCGATTGTCGACTATATGAATGGTTACAACGACCCACGCTGTAGCGCTTACTTCACAGCGTCGGCATTCGACCCCTCACGCTATATTGGCATGCGAACCGGCGAAGCGTCGTTTCAGAAAAATGATGTAGCCAACTATTCATTGCCCAAGTTCCAAACTACTTCTCCCCTGCCCATTTGCGTCGCAGCTGAGGTTTCGTTCTTAAAAGCCGAATGTGCATTGCGCGGTTGGAACGTTGGCGGAACGGCACAGACTTTTTACGAGCAAGGCATCAAGCTGTCGATGGAGCAATATGGTGTAGACGCGGCAACCATCCAGGCCTATATCCATAACAACACTGCGACCCCTGACGGACATGCCAACGATCCACGCGGCTCAAAGTATAACTATCATCGCAATACAACGGTTAAGATCGAATGGGACGCAGACGGTAGCGACCATAACTTAGAACGCATCATCACACAGAAATGGATTGCCATCTATCCCATGGGACTCGAGGCATGGGCAGAATATCGCCGCACTGGGTTCCCCGAGTTGGCACCGTCTTTGGATAATCTCAACCCACAAGTCATCACTAACGTACAGCGCGGCATGAGGCGCTTGCGCTATCCCGACACCGAGCGCGATCTCAACAAGCAGAACTACGAAGCGGCTGTAAGGTTGTTAAATGGTGCCGATAACGAAGCCACCGACTTGCCATGGGCAAAGAGAAATTAAATCAGAGCACTTGCGACAGTCCAACCGATTGCGTCTGCTCGCACCAAAGCAATGCTCACATTTTATCAACGAATAACAGTTTATATTATGCATAATATTTTCAAAGCATTAGGTTTGATGAGTTTTGTGCTGCTGACAGCCGCATGTAGCGACTGGACAGAGGCCGAAGCACTACAGATGACCCAATATACCAACACGGAGATAGCGAAAAAGGAAACCTACTATCAAGCGCTCAGAGCGTGGAAACAGACTCCACATGCCATATCGTTTGGTTGGTTCGGTGGCTGGAGTAATCCCGCCGCATCCACCACAAACATGTTGGCAGGACTACCTGATTCCATGGACGTAGTGTCATTGTGGGACAACTCCACCAATCTGTCGGAAGGACAAAAACGCGACCTTGAGTTTGTTCAAAAGGTGAAAGGCACCAAAGTGTTATATTGCAGCTTCACCCGCTATGTGGGGCAAGGCACAACGCCGAAAGCCTACAACACCGACGAAGCTACGCGAGAAAAATTCTGGGGATGGGAGACCGGCAACAATGAAAAGCAAGAAGCAGCTGTGCGTAAGTATGCCAATGCCATTATCGACACCATTAGCAAATACAACTATGATGGCTTCGACATCGACTTCGAGCCCAACTACGGTTATGGCGGCAAACTGGCGAGCAACTACGAGCTTATGCACGTCTTCATCACCGAACTGGCGAAACACATCGGACCAAAGTCGCCGCATCCCGAGAAACTGCTCATCGTCGACGGCGAGCCGCAAACGCTTCTGGCCAAGACGGGGCCTTACATCAGCTATTATGTCATTCAAGCCTACTTCGCGAAAGAAGCGAATTTGGATGGGCGGTTGCTCAATGGCATCGATAAGTTCAAGTCTGTGATGAGCGAAGAGGAAATCACCAACCGTTATGTTATGACCGAGAACTTAGAGAGTGCCATCGATTGCCTGAATGGCGGCTACCCTTTTGCCACACGCGATGGACGTGCCACACCTTATCGATCATTAGAGGGCTTCGCACGATGGCAACCACTCAATGGCTTTAGAAAGGGTGGCTTCGGAGCTTATCACATCGACGGTGAAGCCGTTAATACACCCGCATACAAATATCTAAGGCAAGCCATACAGGCGCAAAATCCCGCAGTGAGATAAAACATTTAACATGCAAGCAACGGCGCTGCCTTCCACACTTTACAATTTGTGCCACGTCAGCAGGCCGTAGCCTTGCACACGATTATCAATTAAAAGATTAGATTATGAAATTTATTCGATACATCTTATTATGTAATCTGTTGGCATTCATCGCATGTAATGATGCCGATTACAAAACCATCGACAACAGTGCTTTCATCAATGAGAGCCGCATGGCCGCAAGTGCCAAAGTCGTTATCACCGATGACGGCGCAACTGCCGAACTCACACCTTGCCTCACAAAAGAGGCACCCCACGACTGCAAACTGAAGTTAGTAATCGACAAAGACCTGCTCCATCAATACAACGAGCAGCAAGGCACCAGCTATGTGCCGTTGCCCAATGGCGCCTTCACGATGCCATCCGAGGTCGTTATCCCCAAAGGTGAGTACTCGATTCATCCGATCAAGATCAACATTAAGCCGCTGACACAAGCCATGATCGGTGAGAGCTATGCCATTCCCGTGCGCCTGGTCAGTGACGACCCTGCTATTCCTGCCATGGCGAAGACCGGTGCCTTTGTCATCACTACTGAAGCCATCATCACTT
Source organism: Segatella oulorum F0390 (assembly GCF_000224615.1). Classification (NCBI taxonomy): domain Bacteria; kingdom Pseudomonadati; phylum Bacteroidota; class Bacteroidia; order Bacteroidales; family Prevotellaceae; genus Segatella; species Segatella oulorum. The sequence continues at coordinate 434,274 of NZ_JH114216.1, read as the reverse complement.
CAAAACTGCCTCAGTTCACCGGAGCGGCCATGCTCGAAGCGACAATGCCCAAAGGGGATGAAACTTATAATGAGTATACCATTGAAGTGAAGTTCCAGGTGAGCAACACCTACAACCGCGACCGTGCCGTCTTCATCAACAATGGCAACGGCGAATCCAATTTCGTGTTGCTCCGTTTCGAAGATCCACAGACCGATGCAGGTGGACACAAGGCCCACTCCTTAGTGCAGATCGTCGGACGCAACCGCATCTACATGAACCCTGCCTTTTCATTTGTGCCCAACAAGTGGCAACACTTAGCCCTTACCTGTGACGGCTCTCATTACCGCTTATACATCAATGGAGCCTTCGCCGGCATTAAAGATATTCCTACCGGAGCGACAACCTTTAAAACCTTTAAATGGTTTACAAAGGGCGACGATCCTTATAGCCGCTGGGGTGCCTGTAAGATTCTCTTAACCGAGGCACGTGTTTGGTCGGTCTGCCGAACGGAGACGCAAATACAAAAGAACCAGTCAACTGTCAGCCCCAAGTCGAAAGGATTAGAGGCTTATTGGCGCTTCAATGAGGGTTCGGGCAACACATTCAATGACGCCACAGGGCATGGACACACGCTCACTACCAATGCCACTCCCATTTGGGTGGAGGGTATCAAGTCAACCGATGAACAAACCAACTGGAAATAAAACAAAATGACAATGAAATATTCCTATCACAACCTCACTGCAGCCGCATTGGCTTTCGTCGGCCTATTGTTATTTGCGAGCTGCCACAGTGACGACAGTGCTGTTGAAGACGAATGGACAGCCACTTACGTTTATCTGCAACGTTTAGACTATCTGACGCCGTCACCTAAAACGTTTCGCATTGATCATACCAGCGAAGGGCTTTCGGCAGGCGTTGATATGCCCTTTATGGTGAAAACACAGAAAGCCACCTCAAAGGATGTGCATGTGAATCTCGAACTGCGTGACGCCAAAGCGCCCAATATCGGGTTACAACTGCAAGATAAAGCCGGCCACCGACTCACTTCGTCACAGGTTACCATCAAGGCCGGTCAACAAAGCTCCGATACGTTACGCATCGTAGCTACCAATCTTGATGCCCTTAAGACCAACGAACAAAAGATGGATCTAACCTTTGACGTCGCGATTACGAGTATTGAGACATTGCAGACAAACACGCACATCTCGCCACGGGCAACCATGAACAATCTTGCCGCGAAGATTGAAAAGGGCGCCATGCAGAATATGCGCATGGGCATACCCGAAGAAAACCAAATGCTCGACCGCACAGGTTGGGTCATCACATTGGGAGCAGGTGCCGAGAACAGCGCTGCTAACCTCGTCGACGGTAACTATTGGAGCGATGTTGCACGTAGTGGAAGTGGATTTTCAATCACCATTGACCTCGGCGCCGAAAAGACCATCAACGGCATCAACACCACGTCATGGGGTTACAGTAGCAACCACTACGCACCACAAGAAATTGAGGTGTCTGTATCTAAGGACAACGCCACATGGAAATCCCTTGGCACATTACCCACTACGGGTGGCAACCAACACATCACCCTGCTCAGCCATCCCAAAGCGCGCTATCTCAAATACAACATTTTGAAAATGCCTGCCTCGGGTCGTGTGAGCATCGTTGAATTTAATCTCTATGGCACCGATGATTAAATGCCATCCGTTGCATGGGTATAAATGTTTTGATGACGTCGCTCTGCCGTAATTAAACTTTATACATTCATTCATTTTGGTCCTGCTGACTGCAAGGGTCAGCAGGATCCTTTTTCCTCTCTTCATCCATTATCCCTTTCATCATATCCTCTATTTCAAAGTCCTACAATGCCATCATGTTTCCCTCATTACAGTTTACCTATTTCGTTAAGCAAAGGCCTATTCTCATGGAGCACTATTTCCTTTCATCCCATATACACACACTCAATCGTTTGCCGATATGAAAATACTTTTTATATCAGCAAGTCAACATGGCAACATGATGCTTATCATCACAACAGAACAGCGTAATTTCCTCGCTCTATTCGCACTTATTTTTTAAAAATATATGGAAACTATGCTGCAAATGACCTGTTTGTTAAATAAAGAATAGAAAAATAGCGCCCTATTGACCGTCTTTTTATTAAATCAGCAGCATCAATGCACAAGGTTAGCAATCATTTCAAAAAAGCAGTTCTATCCCTGCACCATGTCGTTACTGCATTTCAATAAACACACATCATGATGCAAGTTTAAGTAACTGATTTTGCCTAAACACACGCTTCATCAGACTATTTTAAAAATAATATGAAAAAAGTTCTTAAAAAATTTGGAACGTATGTATTTATTTTATAGTTTTGACGCATAACTTAGCACGTAGATGCTAAAGACAAAAACAATTTATATTTAAACATTTATATTATGCCAAAAAAAGTAACTAAAACAATTACAGGACTGCCCGAGATTATCAGTTTTAAGGGCGTCAATCATTATGAATTTCGCAATGGTCTACATGCCGAGTTCCATCGCAAGCTGTATGACTTAGTGAAAGCAGCTGATAAGACAAAAATCGGTGTCACCGATGAGTTATTAAAACACTGGCTCGACCAAATCAATCTCGAAGATGAGTCAAATCGTCGTGTCAGAACCACGGCCTTTACCAAAGAGGTGCAGGGAAAAGACATGGAACGTAATAACGCTATCTCCACGCTCTTTAGAAATGTGCAATCTTATAGTCGCACACCCATCAAAGCACAGAAAGAAGCCTACGACAAGCTAATCCCTATCATCACCAGCTATCGAAAGATTCAGCATGAAGGTATGCTTGAGAAAACGGCTCACATTCGAGGGTTGGAGATTGATTTAAAGAAGCAAGCTGCTGCAATGACAGCATTACATTTAGATGAGGTCTTCACCATCTTGCACGATGCGAACGATGCTTATCGCGAGCTGTCCAACAAGTTGGCCGATAGGAATGTCGAGGGTGCTCTACCATCATCACAAGAGCTCCGTGCCGCCTCTGATCACGATCTCCGATTGGTGCGCCATCACATTGATTTGGCTTACTTTGGAGCAACCGATGCCGACACGAAGAAGTTAATCTTCGACTTGGTAAGCAAGATGAATCATGTGGCTGTCAATTCGAAAGCGTCACACCGATTTAGTAAAGCCCAACGCAGCTTGGCCGAAATGGAAGAGCAAGAGAAACTGCAAAAAATGCTACAGCCTCTATATGCGGCAATCGAAGAAAAGAAACAATGGTCCAAAGGCAGCTTGCATTTTACAGGACGAAAGATGAAACTGAATAAAAACACTTGTTATCAGCTTCAACTGAAAGACAGCAATACCTATATTTGGGTGCGTGTGGAAAAAGATGCATTGGTTGAAGTGAAGATGCCGAAACGGATACTCGAAAAGCTCATGAAACCGGGTAAGTCCGACACTATGCGTCAGCCAAAGGCACCGAAAAATCCTGCAACGGAAACACCCGGTAAAGAGAAAGAAGATAAAAATCCGGAAACGGGGAAAGATGGAAAGAAAACAGATGAAGGAAAACCTTCAACTGAAAATCCAAATCCAGGTCATGGCGACGTAACCGTGACACCGAAAAAATAGTATCACGCGGCATACCAAGCTTGCATGCTTGGCGTTGTCATCGTCTTAAAGCCTAATCCCTGTCAAAAGGTTGCAGCAAGAGGCGTATGTATCATTCACAAAGGGGGCACACGACCGTGTGTCCCCTTTGTTGGATGGTGCACAGTCATGACAGGGAAGCTGTGCGCCGTTTGTTTATCTATTGCCCTTGCATCAGCACCATGCACTGCAACTATTCAATCACTACCACGTTGTGCCCTTCAAACTTTGCACGCTCTTCGGCTGATGGGTTCAGCAAAAAGATGACGACATTGGCCATGTCATCTGCTGAAAGCGTTTCTATAGCTTGCCATTTCAGCGATAATCCGTCGGCCACATAGCGTGCTAATTGCGTTTTGTCGGCATCGGCTTCTACCGCAATCACTTCTATGTGGCGGTGGGTCAGTGCGAAGAGCAACGCAAACTCACCCCAGCCACTATTCAACACCGCTACGCGCTGCGCCGTGCAAGGTGTGTCAACCCATGCGGCATAATTGGTAAACTTTCTCAGATTATGCTTCACTTCACGCATGACGTCGACGCCCTTAAAACGATACTTGTCCAAGGTCAGACGTCGGTAATAGGCCGCCGTTTCAATCTGCTCGGCCACCTCGCGATACCAGTCCACATAATATTGGTGCACCCGCTTGGTGCGCACGACATAGTCTTCGCCCCATGTCGCATCGGCGGCCTGAATGCGTTGCCCCATGCCAACCGTTATCTTCCCGGCAAAGACACACCAGCTGTTGCGCGGTAGCACTTCGTTCACACCGTGCAATAACAACGGCACCATGTCGACCTGCAACGTCTCGGCCACATGGAAGGCGCCCTTATGGAAACGCAATATCGACGAGTGGGCATTGCGCTCGCCCTCGGGGAAGAGCACGATGCTATAGCCCTCGGCAAGGGCTTGCTGAAGGAGTTGCACGTTCAGCGCTTGGCTGTTGACCAACCGAATGTGGCCAAACCAATCGAACACCTTACGGATAACGGGGTTGAGACTGGCGCGCTCGTTGGCCACGATGAGCAATCGAGGTGATAGTGCCATCACAATGGCAGCATCTAACATGGATTGATGATTGCATACCACCACAGCGGGCTTTTCGAGTGCTTTTGCAATGGCTGCATCCTCATGCCATGCCACCGTGGGAATGTGTTGCAAGTCATAACGGAAGAGCCGATGCACCCGTGCCTGAAAACGTTTTCGTTTGCGCAGGTTCGGTTTCGTCAGCACAAAGAGTCGGAACCCCAACGCATAGATGTAAGCCAACTGTGCGAAGAAGACTGTGGCCGAGAGCGCCATCACAAGGAACGGTTTCAAGGAATAGGGGCGTCGCCGATAATGATTCTTCGTGCCCACCAACCCACTATATAAGAGCGGAGGCAAAATATAGGCCATCAGCACCACGGCAAACATTCCTACGATCGTCACTTCGGCTAAAGAGTGCAGTGCCGGATGTTTGGCCAAGATGAGCGAACCTATACCGATGAACATGATCAACGCCGAAATGATGATGGATTGCTTATAGGCGGCCAGAAGCTTGCGCCGATAGGCATATTCGTAGCTCACGCCCTCGGTGATGAAAATGGTATAGTCGTCGCCCTGTCCAAAGATGAAGGTGGCGAGAATGACATTGACAATATTAAACTGAATGTTGAGCAGTGACATGATGCCTAAGATCCACACCCAGCTGACGGCCATCGGGAGAAACGATAGTAACGCCAGCTCAATGTTGCCAAAGGAGAACCACAGAAAAAAGAACACGATGAGTGCACACGCCCAGCCAATGTAATTGAAGTTATCGGACAGGTTGTTGGCCAAAGTGGAGTTCATAGACTTCACATCAAAACTGTAGCACGTGTCACCTGTGAACTGTTGCTCAATCTTTGCTACTGCCTGAGGGGCAACATCCAACACATTGACCACACTGAAGGTGCCCGCAATGCTGTCGTGACTCAAATTGCCCTGAAAGGCTGTTGAGGTTAAAGGCGCAAAGGAGGCGGGAGAAAGGGGCATGAACTTGCCGTTGAACATCACTTCGAAGTCGTGGAACGAATTGGGCGCGAAGCCTGCCTTCATGCCCTCACGGCGCAAGACATCCGGCAAATTCTTATGCCGCTGGCGAAAGGCGGCCCACTGTTTCAGCCGTCGCACTTGCTCCGCGTTGGAGGCAAGGAAGGGTGCACAGGTGGACAGGGTGGAACCTTTCATGCGGTGTTGCACCTGCTCCAAAGCCGGTTGCAACAGTTGGTTGTGTTGCAAGGCCTCATCCATGGTCACGCCGTGCGCTACGACGTAGACCTTTTCGGTGGTGGTGTCGCGTTGCAACAAGGTTTGGAAATAGCGCATGTCGGCCTTTTGCTCTTCCGTCATGTAGTTGATGTGGCTCATGTCGGCATCAAACTTTGTCTGCAAACTGAAATAGCCCAACACACCCGTAAGCAGCACAATCGCCCACACTACGCCTCGCTTGCGCTCCAACGAAATGTCGGTGAAACGGGCAAAGCGATTCCACGGCTTTGCCTTGACGGGTTTCACCACGTGGGGAAGATAGATAAGCACCAAGAGGATGGTGCCCACCAAGAGGAACGAACTGAAGAGCCCCAAGTCGCGCAGTGCTACCGATTGCAACGGAACCAATGCCAAAAAGGCGCCCACGGTGGTCACGTTGCCGACGAGCAAAGGCGCGGTAATTTCCTTAAGTGCACTGCGAATGGTGGAGGTATGGGACAGGTGGGAGATGAAATGCAAGGGGTAGTTGATGGCAATGCCCAGGATGACCGACGAGATACCAATGACAATCACCGAAACGTGATCGTGGACCAACGCCAAGCCCCCCATGGCAAACAACCATCCCCAAGCCACAGCCAAGACAATGAGGAGCAGGTTTTTAAGTCGTCGGAAGGTGAGGAAGAGCAACATGGTGATGAGGAGAATGGCCAACGTCACCGACAAGAGGCTATCGGTCTTGATTTGTGTAGCGTTTCCAACGGCAATCACCGGTCCGCCTGTCAAGTGCACTTTGAGCGCGGGTTGGCTCTGCGTTACCTTGGCCGCTTGCGCTTTGAGCAAGGCGATGAGCTGTGTATTGTGCTCCGTTTCGCTCGAGCCAAAGGGCGACTCAACCATCACAATGGCCCGTTTCATATCGGGTGAGAAGATGTAGCCGTCATAAAGTTCGTAGTTGAGCGAGAGATGGCGCTGTTGCAGTTTGGCTATGACGGGGGTAAAAAGCCCCAAGGGGTCACGCTGGATGTTGCTGGTGAGCATGTTGCCTGTGGGGAACATCAACATACGCTTATCCTCTTGCAGTTGACGCGCTGCGAACCCCGGCTCACGCAAGAGACTGTCCATGCGCTGATAGTCGTGAGGGGTGAGGAACAGCGGCATGTAGCGGTAGACAAAGTCCACCACCTGTTGCATTTTCTCCATGTCGACTTGTGCCGTCAGCTGTCGGGCTATGCCTGCCGTATCGGCGGCCCGTAGGTTGGTTGTGAAGCGTTCGATCGCCGAAACCATCGCATCGGCATCCGTGCTCTGCCCTTCTTTCGCCTGAAAGATGACAAAGATTTTATTGGCTCCCGAAATATCTTGATAAACCTTTAACCCGCTTTGGTGGGTTGAACTGAGTGGAAGAAAATCCGAAATGTCTTCTTTATATTGCAACGTCAGTATCAATGCCACCAAGAGTGCAGTTGTTACAAGGAAAGAAAATAGGCGCATGAAACGGTGCATGCGCAGGAAATCATAAACTTTTAGTACTATTGAAACCATACCATTAAAATTCAATTAGCGGTGGGACACTCGTCCCGAGTGGCCTTCATGGTCATGCTATGCTGTTCACAGCATCGACGTCTCAACGGGATTGGCGTAAATGCCCAAGAATATATCTTTCAATTGGTCGAGATTGCACGTGTCGTATTGGTCTAAAGCGGCCAAGTGCTGTTGGAACAACGCCTGTTCTTCGGGCGTGTATAACGCAGCGAAACGCTGGCTGCCATACCGCAAATCGTGTGCTATATAGTTGTTGGGATATAAGCGATAGGCCTTGTGGATGCGCTGATCGATGAGCTTGGCGACAGCCTTATGGTACTCATTATTGGTTAAAGCCTCCAGTCTTGTGAGTTCGGCGACGGTAATCGGTTTGCAAATCTCGATATGTACACGTCCCTTTGGCGCGATGATTCCCGTGAGGATGCTGTTAAGATCTTCACCGGGTTTCTTGGTGTAGCGCATGCTCTGCGATTCGTAAAGTTCCAAGGCTTTAAGCACGTCACAAGGCTCCCATTCATACGATATGGCAATCGGGACGATGTGCAAATCGGCCAAGGCTTTGATTTTATCGCTACTCTCACTCATGCAAAACATCTTGATGATGCCTTGGTCTGTGGCGTCATAACCATCTTTCGTGCGCCCATTGCGCTGTGCTATCCACACACTCTGTTGCTTCTCTGCGATGGTATAGCGGATATATTCTGAGAGGTGAAGCGAACTGCGGTAAAAATCCTTCACACTTCCACCGGGACGCTCCACTCTAAACATCTTGTTGCATTTGCCAATGTCGACGATCAGCTGACTCATCATCAAGTTGGCACCGAACGTGATCTCGGTAGTGTCAAAGTCTTGCGTGACCAGGAAATATTGCAGCAGACTCGAATCCAACATGATGTCGCGATGATTGGACACATAGAGGTAGGATTGCGTGGGGCTCAACTGTTGCAAGCCATCACACGAGAACGCTGTGATACTGTTGGCGATAACCTGCTCGTTGACCTTGCGCATGGTCTCCGTTTGAAAGTCTTTCACTGTGCGATAGTTGGCTATTCGCTTCCGCACGTCTTCTAACGACTCATCGGGGTAAACGTAAGCTGCCAATAGGGGCAGGGAGCTGCTCTCGGCGATGCGCGCCATCGCAGCGGGAATCTCGTCCTCATAATACGGACGGATGTCATCAAACTTGGGGTTCTTTTGCATATCTTTTAGTAAAAGGATGTTCATTGGGTTGTCGTTTTGCAGGTCATTTGGCTTTCCATAATTGCGAAAGCCAAGCCAGAAACGATTGCTTCCATGTGCGACACTCGGCGCTGCCCTTTGTTTCGGAAGCACCAAAGCCATGACCACCCGTGCGGTATTGATAGTACACGTGGGGTACATGCTGCGCCGTTAGGGCAGAGTCAAGCAATATGGCGTTGCGGTAGTCCACAATGGGATCATCGATGCAGTTTGCCAGAAATACGGGTGGACACACACTCGTCACTTGCTTCTCTAAAGAGAGTGCATCGCGAAGGGCATGGTTGCGCATCTTGCTTTCACCCATGAGTGCCCGTCGCGAGCGTTTGTGCACACACGGTGCCGACATTGTGACCACGGGATAGAGTGATGCAATGAAGGCCGGACGGTCGTGCTCGGCAAAGAACAAACCGCCCGACACCACCAAATGGCCGCCCGCCGAGAAGCCCATCGCTCCAATCTTTGTCGTGTCGACGTTCCATCGCTCGGCATGTTGCTTGACATAGCGAATGGCTTGTCGAAGGTCGTCTTGCGGGTCGGGGTAACGGTTGCCCCGCCATATCCAACGATAATGGGTGACGAAGGCCGGCACATAAGCGGTGCGATAGCGCAACACAAAAGCAGTGATGCCATTGCGCTGTAACCACGCTCCTACATCTTTACCCTCTGCCTTCATGTCGTGCCAAAAGTAGCTCCCGCCCGGACACACGATGATAGCAGGTCGCTTTTGACCTTGTGCGAGATAGGGGGTGAGCCAAACCTTCGCCTTGCAGGCTGTGTGCTGCCAGATGTTCTCTTGCCCCTTAGCCGAGACGAGCGTCATCGCGAGGCACAGAAAGAGTACTATTCGCTGTTTCATGATTGAGTTGATTCAAAACATAGTTGCGCCCTAAGATGGCTTCACAAGTTTGGATGGCTGTTAAGGGCACACCGCAAAACCCATGCAGGTTGTTGTTTTGCCCTGTAAGGAATAAGTTGCTCACTTTTGTCACTACGGGCAGCTGTGACAAAGCCAAATTGTTACAATCTTTGCTGTATCCACAGATGCCTCCCTCCTTTGCGCCATAGAAATCGCGAATGGTCAGGGGCGAAGCCGTGTTAACCGCCTCAATGCAAGTTGAAAAGCCAGGGTGAAGCACTTCGACCATGGCCAAGAGTTGGTTGCATTGCTGCTCCTTCCACTGTCGATAGTCCGCCGTGCGATGTCCTATCGTTGTCTGCTCCCATGCTTCCACCTGCGAGAATGCCATGGGTGCTGTCACTAACACTTTCGAAGCGAAGGCACCTTGCCCTTCATTCGGCGGGGTCATGAAGAGAAAGCCCAAGGGCCACGGCTTGTCATCGCGTCCGAACTGCCAAATGTCTGCATAGCGCGTCATGAAATACTCCGAATGATTGATGTAAGGGAAGCTGTTTGGCTTTAGTTTCACGTAAAGCGAGAAAGCAGAGTAAGAGTTTGGAATGGTTTCCAAACGGGTGCGATAGGCCTTGGTAAAGGCATCGCTGTCGATCACCTTGAGCAATGCGCAAGGGTGGATGGCCGAGATGTAATATTCGGCTTCGAAATGCTGTCCGTCTGCCGTTTCCACACAGGTCACCTGCCTATCTGTTACGCCAATGTGCGTCACTTCGGTTGCTCCCAGCACCTTTCCTCCATGCCGTTGTATGGTTTCGGCTAAGAGATGGGCAAAGCGTAGACTACCGCCCACAAAACGACTTGGCCCATTGATGTAGAGCACCGAAATGATGGCATGGACGTAAGCGGGTGTCTGTTGCGCACGTCCACCATATAAAGGGTTCATATAAGCCAAGACACTGCGCAGTTTCTTATCGTTGATATATTGTGCGATGAAGGCCTCGGCCGACATGTTAAACTGCGCCGAGTGCATGGGTATCAAGTCTTTCGAAGGGCGAAGATAGAACAGGTCTACCTCTTCGGACAAGCGAAACAAAGCCTCGACGTAGGCCTTTACCCCGTCATGCTCATGCGGGAACTGCCGCGAAAGGGTCTCCACGAACGTGTCTTTCCCCTCGGCAATGGTATAATAGCGCTGGTCTTCGGCAAAGTAAAGCCGATCCGTGCAGTCATGGTCCACATCTCTCACGCATACTTGATCGATGATTCCCAAATAGGAGCACAGCCGATAGATGTTGCCACCGGGACGCATGCCTCCTATGATATGCATGCCTGTGTCAAAGTCTTCACCCCACATGCGGAAGGACTGTAATCCACCTCCTATGATCTTGTTCTTTTCCAAAACGGTCACTTCAAGCCCTTCCTTCGCCAAGATGGCACCCGAAAACAGGCCACCTAAGCCACCGCCTATAATCAACACACGTTGTTTCATTCGCCTTGGTTGCTTTGAATAATCTGGTCGTAAATGGTCTTTGCGGTTAGAAACTCGCTGCACGTCACGATCGAACCCACCAAGACGCCCAGCATGCCGTGCGAATTGATGTTCTGTCCCGTCATGAAAAGGTTGGGCACCTTCGTGCGTTGGGGCACGCGTCCCGCTGCACCGAGATGAATATCTTTCGCGATGCCATACATCGAACCGCCCTCTGTTCCCGTGTAATCATAATAGGTCAGAGGCGTCGCAGTGCTATAACGCACAAGATTTTGACGGATGTCGGGAAACTGTTTGCCCAAAGCGTCGAGCAACTGCTCGGCCTTTCGCCGCTTGAAAGCCTCATAATCGTCACCGCGTCGACCCACTTTCGTCCCCCACCAGGGTTGCAAATCCTCCATCTGCATGTAGGAAAGGATGACGCCTGTATGGGCGAACTTCGGCGCGCGCTCGTGACAAAAGTGCATATAAAGGTAGCCCTTGGGCCAGGTCTCTTCTGTATAGTGCTCACAGTTCCACGGTGTGTCGCCGGCATAACCATAAAAGTTGTGATTCATATAGGGTACCACGCCGGGCTTAAACTCCAAGTAAACCGAAAAGCCTCCTACGGTTTGCGGCATGGCATGAATGCGCCTACGAAAGGCGGGGCGAATGAGTTTCGTGTCTAAAAGTTCCAATGTGCGCATGGGGTGAATGGCCGACACAACCGTATCGGCAGCCATAAAGCAGTCATCATTCACCACCACACCTGTCGCTTTCGCCTCATCACACACAATCTTCGTTACCTTTTGCCGCGTCTTCACCGTGCCACCATAGCGCAAAATGGTGTTCTTCAGTGAGGTTGCAATGCTGTCACTGCCTCCCACCACACGCGCAGCACTTTGGTTATAGAAGTCCATGATGAACGCGTGCGTAGAGAAAGGCGTCTTATCTTGTTCGGCTGCATAGAGCGGAAGATTGCCCACCAACACCCGTTTCAGCAGTTCGTCGTCGAAAAGCTCATCCAAAACGTCGTTGATGGCGCGCAGTTGAAACTCGGTATTGATAGCCGCATCTGACTCGGCGTATTTCAATGAGTGGAGCGAAGAGGCTCCCGCTACTCGACTTACTAAATCGAAATAGCGCGCCAATGCGTCGCGTTGCCGTGGGAAATAGGAACTCATCGTTTCAATAAATGGCTCGCGCCCATTTGCAAAGCAGAACTGTTCGCCCTGTAACGCCACGACATCATAACCGCTTTGATCCAAGAAAGACAAAGGCACATCGGCGGTCAATTCCAAATAGTTCATCAGTTTTCTCAGCGTCTGTCCCGGCACTACACTTCCGATAAAGTGCATCCCTGTTTCATACTTTGCGCCATAACGCGAAAAGCATTGCAGACACCCACCTATCTGTTGGCCTTGTTCCAACACCGTCACCTGATAGCCATTCTTTGCCAGGATGACGCCCGTTGAGAGACCACCTAAGCCGCTTCCTATAACCACTACTTTCTTTTGTTGCATGTCTTAACTGTTCTTTTCAAACTCATCGCAGAGTGTGTTATACTTCTCCACATAGTGTCTGCGCATCCATTTTGCCTGTTCCATTGGCGAACCAATGGCTTGCAGCTGCGCTTGCGTCATGGTTTCTTCCACTTCTAAATAGATGGGGCTCCGATGAAGAGAGTACTTCTTCTTGGGTAAGCGCCGTCCCGTGCCATATAAGAACATGGGCGTAATGCCCAAATGCAGTTGCTCGGCAATGTAAAAAGCACCACGGTGGAAACGCGATATGCGACAGTCAACCGAACGTGTTCCCTCGGGATAGATCGCTATGCTATAGCCGCGGTCGACCAACGAGCGCAACTTCGGTAACAAAGCATCAATCCCCTCGGTCACCGTCTGATACTCTGCATGACGAATAACATAGCCATAGAAAGGATTTCTCCACACCCATTGATTGGTTAAAAAGACCACCTTTGGCGTTAATGTGAGCTGACAGATCAAGTCTAAGTGCGACTGGTGGTTACAGATCAGCACCGAGGGCTTGCTAAAGTCCACCTGTTTGGCAATGTGACAACTAAACTTTCCGCCAGGAATGCCATGTTTCAACACGATGATTCGCGCAAGACTATAAATCATTCGATGTAGATTGCGTCGTTTTGCCCCCGTCATCTTTCCCCATTTCAGGTAGAGATAAGCCAACGGTGTCACAACGAAAAACGAGAAGAAGGAGAAGATAAAGAGCGAATACACCGTGCGAACCATGCGCACAAGTCCACGAGCCAACCGGCAGGGCAGTCCGTAAACGATGGCCAAGAAGCACAGCACCATGTTGAGAACGGTAATCCGTAGAAAGTCTTTATAGGGCCGGAAATGGCTCACACGCTCCTCCTTGGGCGGATAATAGACATCGACTGGTATCGAAACGAGCGGCACACCATGCCACGAAGCCAACACCATCAACGCTAACTCCGCTTCGTAACGGGCTGGCATCGCACGCAGATAGCGCAGCTTCTTGATGGGATAAAGGCGATAACCTGTCTGCGTATCGGCCAACCGTTTGCCCGTTTGCACAAAGAACCAGAAGTTGGAAAAGCGATTGGCAAAGCTGCTGCCACTCGAGCGTTCCACACCATTTAAGTCGCGTTCGCCCACGATGAGTGCGCCGGGATGTGCAATATTCGCTTGCAGAAATGAAGGAATGTCTTTTGCATAGTGCTGTCCATCGGCATCAAGAGTTATGGCATAGGCAAACGATAGCGCCTTCGCCCTCTCAAAACCTTGTTGCAACGCATAGCCTTTCCCGCGGTTATGCCCGTACGAAACCAACGTGATACCCGAAATCTCTGACAAGATTTGAGCCGTACGGTCTGTGCTTCCGTCATTCACCACAATCACATCGGCACAATATTCCTGGGCACTTTCAACCACTTGCCGCACCGTCTGCTCATTGTTGTACGTGGGGATGATGACGCAAATCCCCCGAGCCCGCAGGCGTTCCTTCAACGTTTCCCGTTCTATTCCTTGCATGGTTGGCATGTAAAAGACAACTTCGCATAGCCCGTTGTGCCCGAGACAACATTCACTTTGGCCTTCACTGTTCCATCGGGCTGCTCCTCTATACCTGAGAACTGATACACGATGTTTTCCATTTCCGTAGGTGTTAATACCGAAAGGAATTTCACATTCTTCACGCCACACAGTGCCAACGGGCGATGAAGTGCCTCGCCCAACAGTTCACAAGCCATCTGAAGAATACACACACCCGGTGTAATCGGTTCGCCGGGAAAGTGAGCCTGATAGATGAAATGCTGTGCATTGAGCGCAATTTCATAAGTCGCCCGGGGCAAATCAACATTGGCCTGTGCGATGTGATAAAAGTCATTCTTCAAGATCATCGGCTGCCTCCTTCTTCAATTCTTCACGCATCGGGGTGAACACGTAGGTCAATTTATACTTTTTGTCTTCATAAAGTGTGTCGCCTTTTGCCAACGACTGCAATAGCATACGCAAATCATTGCGCAACACTTTGCGAATATACCATTTATCCATTAACGCCATGGCATGCACAATCTCCACCTTGTCTTTTCGCTCGTGATAGCGGAAATCGAGTGCCGAAAAGCCAAACTCATTGAACAGGCTCCCCACAATCCCCGTCGAATCGCGCACCATCATGCACACGCCACTCACATATCCCTTCGGCATCGTAATCATGGCTTGATAGCTTTTGCGTGCACCAAGGCTGTCGGGCAACAGGTTTTGAGCGGCCATGCCACATGAAAGGCCACTCAACAAGACGATACTAATGAATTGAAAACACTTGTGCATTGAGCGGCGCATTGGTCTTAATGTTCTTCAATAGAATGGTGGTTTGGTCGCCATTCTTTTCAAATAGTTTCACCATCGACACCATCATTTGTGCCTGGTGAAAGCTAATCTGTATCTTTTGAAACAGCTGTTTCATGTTCGAACGCAAAGGAACGAGCGTGGCTACCCACTCCCCTTTGCCTTGTTGCATCGTCACTTTAAAATCTTTTTCATCGGTGAGACACTTGCCTAAAACGCTATTCATCATGATACGCGCAATCTCTTTAAACATTTTGTTCTGCTGCACGTCGATCACATCACTCCGCTTCTCGTTGCGAAGCATCACCTTTGCGCCATTCAACACAAAGGTATAGTTGTAAGGACTCACATATTGCCAACACAGTTTGTCACTCTTTTGGTAATACATCTTCCCCTTCGACACCATTTTTTGGTTCAACAACTTCAGCGATTTGGTTTGCACAAAGTCGCATTGCATGCTTTGCAGCTGTGCCGCCACTTGGTTTACCTTGGCCTTTACCTCACTTTCGGTCATCGTTTGCGCATGCAGTGGCAAAAACATCGACCACAACAAGCTCCATAAAAACAGGCTTTTCTTCATTTGTCTCTTTTCCTTTCTCTGTTTAAATAAGGGTGCCTCTTCATCGGGCGATGAAAAAACAACCCAACATGATCAACGCCACTCCTATCCATTTCATACCATTTACCGACTCATGGAAAAACACCATGGCCGACAAGAGCGCAAAAACATAGCTCAAACTAATCATCGGATAAGCCATGCTCAAAGGGTAACGCTTCACAATATACATCCACAACATCGTGCTGCCACCAAAAAGTAGTCCGCTCAAAGCAAACTGCCAGTTGGGCAAAAGCGACCACAAAAACGCACGATTAAACCCAAACGGTGCCAACTTCGATAGTCCAAACTTCAAAAATACCTGCCCGCCGGCGAGCAAAGCACTCTGAACAACAGACAAGATAATCAGTTTCCACATGTCAACACCATTGCTATGGCCGTATATTCGGCCGGTTCTTGCTCGCCCAAACGCGCCGACAACTGACGATAAAGGACGGTGGTTTCATCGTGATAGCCCACCAACACGCTGCGACATACACCCGACTGCAACAGCAACTCGGCATCTTTCAGTGCCCACTCCAACGACTTCTCACCCTGTGTGTAGGTTGCATTATATCCATGACAGCCCAATTTAATGGCAATGGTGCTGCCGATGGTGTTATGGGTGCTCTGCATAAAGAGTGTAGGGCTCACACTGTCTTCGCCCTGTCGCACCATGTCGAGCAGCATCTTCTCTGAATTTTCTAAACAACCCAAGCTCGTTGCAGTGATAATAGCATCAGGAACAGCAATTCCTGCCTCCTCTAAAGCCAACATAGAAGTGAGCACTGCACGGCGCATCAAACCGCTCATGCGACGCAGTTCCATGGGTTTCACAAAACGTTTGATTTCTGACGGGTCGGCAATATCCGCCATATTGACACGCGATTTGGTGCAAATTGTGCGACAATTCGCAATAGATTGCTCACCAATATGCTGCACTTTACTCGGCAAAGAGAAAAGCAGCGAGGTATCGTTACCGCCAAATCCAAACGAATTGCACAACACATGCTGCAACGAGCAGGCTTTATTCGTCGCCAAAGGCACAATGCCATCGGGCATTTCTGTGTGCCATCCGATGTTCATCGGCGCCAATTCATGTTGCATAGCCAGCAGACAAATCACGGTTTCTATGCTCCCCGATGCACTCGTTGTGTGCCCTGTGAAGCCCTTTGTGCTTGAAATCAAAGGCTGATGGGCACCAAACACCCGCCGAATGGCCTGGCTCTCACTGGCATCATTGTTGGGTGTTCCCGTGCCATGTGCATTGATATAATCAACTTCTTCAGGCGCAACACCCGCCATCTTCAACGCCGCTTCCATGGCAAGATAGGCTCCTTGCCCGTCATCCGACGATGCTGTTTGGTGAAAAGCATCACAAGCATTGCCGTAACCCGTGAGACAGGCCTGCACGGTTGCATGGCGTTGGGCCACCGATGAGGAAGACTCCAACACCACATAGGCGGCACCTTCGCCCAAATTTAAACCCGCACGATGGGCATCAAAGGGCTTACAAGGGGCTTGATCGAGTATCATCAACGAATGGAAACCTGCGAAATGGAAACGCGAGAGCGCCTCTGTTCCGCCAGCAACCACGATGTCGGCCTCACCATGTGCAATCAATCGTGCCCCCAACATCAAGGCATTGGCAGCCGAAGAGCATGCCGTGGAGAGTGTTGTGCACGCGGTAAAGCAACCAAAATGGTCGGCTATCAGCTGTGTTGTGCTGCCCCCATCATGCGTTTTGATGCAGTCTGCATCGCCTTTCCCGGCTGATAGGTCGGCAATGTGTTGCTCGGTGATGTCCATTCCGCCCACCGTTGTGCCCGAGATGAGCACCACGCGCCGGCTTTTCAAATGCGGTTCTGACGAAAGTAGCCCTGCATCGGCGAGCGATTCGCGCACAGCCAACATGCCCAACAGCACCGTTCGGCTCACTTCCTCTGACGCATCAATGCCCAATGCCGCCTTCATCTCGTCATTAGACAGGGGCACTTCGCCCACAGGAAGCTCGCGATGGGTTGACGAAAGATATTTCATCGGCCCGATGCCCCGCCGTTGCTGCACAATCGATTGCCACACTTCGGCCTGATTACAGCCGATAGATGAAACAATTCCTGCGCCTGTTATAGCTACTCCTCGCGTCATAATGGTGAACAAAAAGCGGTGTTACCGGGTACGATGTTGCTGCACATAGGCGGCAATCGTTGCCACACTCTTGAAGATTTCCTTGCCCGCAGCGGGATTTTCTAACTTGATGCCGTAGTTTTTCTCTAACAAAACAATCAGCTCTAAAGCATCTATTGAGTCTAATCCCAACCCTTCATCGCCAAACAAAGGTGCGTCTGCGTCGATGTCTTCGGGCGTCATCTCTTCTAAATTCAAAGCCTTAATGATGGCTTTCTTCAATTCTAAGACTAATTCTTCCATATCGTTTGAATGTTCTTTTGATGTTCGTTGTATAATAAATAGGTGGGCTTCATAGTGGGTTTCCGACCAATAGTCAAGCCAACCCGTAAGCAAACTATCAAGATGGGTGCCTGCAAAAGTCGCCGCAACAACCTCATTGAAGAGCTTCTCGCTGCGCTTCTCCCAACAATAAAAGGAGGTTTCGCCATGGCATTGCCAATGGATGGCTACCTCACCCGTCACAATGTTGGGCAACGTATAGACGAAATGAGCAGGACTGGGATAGTAGTTTTCGGCATCAGCAATCGTAGCATAATAGCACTTATCGGTGCTGATAGACGACGATTGATTGAAAAACACAATGCCACGTCGACTACCTGCAAAAGCATTCTCATGGGCTTCGGCCTGCAAAAGCAATGCTGAAGCCACAAAACCCAATTTGCTTAGTCCATCCATCTTGTAGAACTTGGGATAGCTTTCAAGATGAGTTTTATAGAGAGCTGTGAGCGGTTCGTCCTCATTCTCATCGAAAGCAATGGCTTTTCTATCGCATATACAGGTTTGAGGAGACAACATTAATTCGTGTATCACGCGTACATCAGGCCGCAACACCGTCGCAACTGCATCATGCTGCGGCTGCAAACGTTCCATCCTTAAAGCGGCATTACAGCCTCCAAAGCCCGAAAGCATCTTCACAAAGGCTTGCTTTTGCGTGGGAATAGCGTCCGTCTGCACATGGATTTTACCCGAAACGCCCAACGCATGAAAGCCTCTTGTGCCTAAAAGGGTATGCTGTTCTAACGCAAAGGCCGTGAGTACTGTTTCTAAAACACCTGCACATCCAAGGGTATGGCCATAGGTTCCTTTCAACGCATTGACGGGAACTTGCGACAAACCTGCACGCATGATGGCCATCGACTCCATCTGATCGTTGAAGAAAGTGGCGGTACCATGGGCGTTAATCACGGCTAAAGCATCGGCCTCTTGACCTGTAACAACATCGCATAAAGCCAAATAAGCACCTTCACCTTGCTTGGATGGTGCACTGATGTGGTAGGCATCGTTGTGAATACTGCCAGCCATGAGTGCCCAAAGGGGCTGCTTAGAAGACACGATGTCACCATGTTGCAAAACCATCGTGGCGGCACCTTCTCCCAAATTCAACCCCAACCGCTCGGCATCAAAGGGGCGACAAGGTTGCAAAGAGAGAGCATGAAAAGCGTGAAAACCCGACAAAATGAAGGGCGATTGCACGTCAATACCACAGACAACAGCGGTGTCATAGGCACCCGTTTGCAACAAACGCTGTGCTAAAATCAAAGCCGATGCACCCGAGATGCAGGCATTGCACACCACAATAGGCTCGGTCTTGAAACCAAAATAATGGGCGATATGTGCCGCAGCAAGGCCTGGTTCTATGCGTTTTTGCCCTTCTTCGCTGCACGAAAGCAATTCAATATTGCCCTTGGTCGTACTTAAAATGAAAATAATTCGGGGGGAATGGAGGTCGATAGGCACCTGTTTTAAGGCACGTTGTATCGACTGAATGGCCAACGATTCGAAACGGGTCATGCCTTCAAGCATCAGCATTTGCCATTGCTCCTCACTGAAAAGTGAGGCACAACAGGCATCATGCATACGCGTTCCGGGCGCATAAGGTCGTAACATGGATTGGCCTTTCAACACCGAAACATAGTTTTCTTCGGTTGAAAAGCCTAACGGTGAGACGATATTATGAGCAACTTGATAGACCATTATAGCTGATTCCACTTCTTTTTCCACTCGAGATAGAACGGAGGATTATCCCAAACAAGCTGATAATCGGTATCCATAAACACCTGAATACTGTGGCCTGTGGCCAGCAAACGCTCATCCTCCGGGTCGCGAATTTCGTAATCAAACACCACTTTTGCAGCCTCCGTAGGACGATAAATAATGTCGATTCGCGGGTGCATTCCATAGCGAATGGGCTGCTTGTATTGGAAATTAAGTTCCACTAACGGCGCAAAATAACCATGATTGAAATAGTTTGGATAGTCTAAACCATAGTCTTCGCCAAACTTTTCGCGCGCATCTTCAAAATAAAGTGGGTAGGAGCCATGCCAAACCACATTCATAGAATCGACCTCACTGAAGCGAATGTCTAAAACTTTTGATGACTTTAGTTCTTTCATTTACGCTCCTCCTCCTTTACAGCTATCTTCATTTCGGCGGTAACGAGCACTTCTTCATCACACACTACCTGCGCTTTGGCTAACGTCATACCAAATACTTCCTCCATCACTTCAACGATAGTTGTAATCCGTTCACCCACTTTCGCCAGCCGATAGATGTCCAAATTGCGGATAGCCCCAATGAAACCAATCTGTATTCCGCGCTGCAACACATACTGATTTACATAACCTATGCGCACAGCACACGTTTGAGCGATGTTCTCTATGAGCCCACTTGCAGAGAATGTACCTGCATTTGTGAAGATATTCTCAGCCGAAACGAGGGTCTCTGTGATGGCCTTTCGTGCATCAAAGAACGTCAGTTTCCCCACCATCACAAACGGAGGCTGTTGCGGTAACAGCGTTTTGATGTCAAGGGTGCGTAGGAATTCTTCCTGAGGATGTAAGTAATCGATGGTCATTGTGCCCAAAAATCAAAGTAATTATACCATTGCAAGGGATAGCGTTTCACAGTCTTTTCCAAGCAATCAACATAAGCTTGCGCCAGTTCTTCTACCTGTTGGCGACGCGATGCGGCCTTATCATAAGCCAATGGATGCACAAAGATGGTGTAACCTCGCCAAGATGTCTTCATCACTTGTATGGAAACAACATCCAATCCCCCAATAACGGCGACGCTAAAAGGCCCCAATGGTAAGCGAATGGGAGCAGATAGGAAGGTAGTAGCTATCGTTTTAGGGGATCCCCAACGCCGATCGGCCACCAAACTAACAATTTCTCCCCGCTTAAATGCCTGGTCAATGGCAAACAGATGATCCATATTTGTTCCCACAGGAATCATGCAAATGTTGCTGTTGCCCAGCATTTCACCGCGCCGTTCCATTAAAGATGCCTTCTCACCTGCATAAACTAAGGCGTTGATGCGCTTCTCTTTGGCCTGCAAAGTGTAGCCCGCAAGCTCATAATTTCCCACATGTGCACTTAATTGCACAAAGCCTTCGGGGCGTTTTAACAATGCCTCGTAATGCGCATAGCCTTCAATATGCACTTGAAAATGCTTGCCGGCATACATCGCAAACTTATCAATCACCGCCTCAGCAAACAGACAATGGTTGACATACGTGCCCCAAATGGCACGCCATCGACCATACTTCATGCGATGACGAAGATAAGAATAGATGATTTTTCGGCTTGGACGAACGAGTAAACAAACGGGAATGACGAAACAATAGGCAAAGACATAGAGCACCCTTACATCGATAAAACGCAACATCTTGATGAGATAATGGTGCATTTTCTCGCTGCCAAAAGTCTGCCCTTGCCATTGCTTTTCCGCCATAAGCGCTTTCTTTCTACCCTACTTTGCTTTCAATGTAATCACAAAATTGGCTTAATGTGGTCACACCTGCCATCTCTTCGGGTTTGATTTTGAAGCCAAAATTCTTCTCAACAATCACAACAATGTCGACAAAGTCGAGGCTATCAATACCCAAATCGTCTTTCAATTTTGCTTCAGGAGCAATCTTTTCTTCATCAATCTCAAGGTCATCAATTAAGAAGGCCTTTACTTTCTCTTCAATTTCTGTTCTGTTCATACCTATATTTAGTTATTTTAAATCATCTTGTTCGCACCATTTTCACTTCACACCGCAGCCAACTTACACACCAAAATGCTGTGTCCCTGGCCCAAATGGTCGTGAATCTGTTCAATTTCTAAGCCTGCTTCGTGAATACAAGTCTCCATATCTTCGGTGTTATACATCTTACTATTGCCATTCGCTATGGCTGTAAAATAGAGACTTGTCATCGTTAAGCAGAACGCAGCAGGCTCAAATCGCTGCCGATCCCACAACGTTTCCATGATGAAAAGCCGTGAGTTGGCATTCATTGCACGACGTGATCGCCGCAAAATACCCACGATTTCGTCCATACTAAAGCAGTCTAAGAACTGGCTCATCCAGATGGCATCGGCCGGCTTTTCGGGGAATAATTGCGCATCATCCAACAGGTTAATGCCATAACCTTGTATGCGGTCACATCCTTTTTTGCCGGCGATCTGCGCTTGCATCATCTTGATTTGCTGGGGAAGGTCTAAGATGGTCACCTGCACATCGGCATCATAGTCCACACAACGCAAGGCCCATCGCCCCGTATTACCGCCCACATCATAGAGCGTTTTGGGATGATAGGTGCCAAAAACAATCGCTAAGGCCTCATCAAAAGAGTGGTCGGAATAGAAATGATCGAAGCCAAACCAGCTCTTTTTCACATTATCCGGCAGCTCGGAAAGCGCTTCATAAACCGTCGGCCAATCACCAAAATGCTTCAAGCCGGCAGGCTTTCCCGTGGTTAAAGCCTCTTCTAAATGAAACCAACCCTCATAGTTCACATCGTGATTGAAGTCGAGATTGACGCGTGTCGCAGGGTCATTGAGCAGAAACCAACCCGTTTTCGACAACGAATAGCGGTCGGTTTCAGGGTCGATAAGCACGGTCCCAATACACAAAGAAGCCTCCAACAGACATTTAACCGCATAGTCTGACAGTTTGGTTTCACGGCAAATGTCAGCACGTGTAAGCCCCTTTTCGCTCTCACGAAGCAGACTTAAGATGCCAAACTTCACCATTAAGCGCGACGCTTGAAACACGATTGGTCCCCAAGCGATAAACTCTGCCAAGCGTTGTGCCTCTTTTGCCGAGCGCGTTTCTTCTGTATAGGGCTTTAAAGCAGGTGACAATTTCATGCGCTTGCCCCTATTTCTTAGCTTTCTTAATGAGCTTTACAATCTGTTCGGCCAATTCTCTGTAGGTTTCTACACGACGCTTTTCGTTGCCATAGCCTGCACCTGCCACACCATCAACGTCGATAACGGCAAACGGTTGCTTGTCATTCGCTGCATAAACCTTCACCAATCCGCTCATGTGTGCATCGCCAGCGCCCATGCCAAACACAACAGATACGCCCGTACTACCATAGTGGAAGTCCTTCACTTCGACTACAAATCTATATTTTGCATCACGCTTTTCAGCCGTAATCTTTGCGTCTTTGCTCTTGTCATTGAAGCGTTCTGCAAAGTTTTCTTCAGCCGTTTGCAACTCTTTTGGATAATCACGTTGCCATTCAGCACCCTTTTCTTTCAAGAAAGCCTGCACTTCTTTTCCTTCTAAAGTGGCATGACTGTAATCCCAAACCACATAGATTTTTTCTTTCACACCTTTGAGTTCTGCCAACGAACCACTCTTCACGGTGACATCAGCTTTTGCAAACACACCTGCAACGCTGCACATCAAACCTGCCAATACCAATAAAATCTTTTTCATAACCTATTTTATTTAAACGTTATACTTATATGGATTACGCTTCGATTCAACCGTTCTCACCATTCACTTTCTTAATGACCAAAGCCGAGTTTGTACCCCCAAAGCCAAAAGAATTGCTCAAAACGGTGTTCACCTCCATGTCAATGGTCTTCGCGGTGAGATTAATTTTCTCGGAATATTCGTCCCGATGCTCCAAATTAATATTAGGTGCCACAAAATGATGTTGCATCATCAAGATGGAATAAACAATCTCACTGGCACCCGCCATCCAACATTCATGCCCCGTCATCGACTTGGTTGAGCTGATGAACGCACGCTCATCGTGGAACAGTTTAGCCAAAGCAATGGCCTCATACATATCGCCTTGATGGGTAGAAGTGGCATGCGCATTGATATAATCAATATCGCTCGGTGCCACCTTTGCATCCTTCATGGCACGCGTCATGGCAATTACACTGCCTTTATCGCTGGGTTCTGAGATGCCACCGCCATTGCTTGAGAAGCCATAACCCACCACTTCGGCCAAAATGGTGGCTCCACGTGCCACAGCATGTTCATAGTCTTCGAGCACCAAAGCAGCTGCACCGCCACTCGGAATGAGCCCATCGCGGTCGCGATCAAACGGACGACTGGCCTTAGTTGGCTCGTCCATGTGCACCGAAAAAGCGCCCAGTGCATCGAAAGAGGCCATGGAATAGTAATTCGTTTCTTGTGCACCACCACACAACACCAAGTCTTGCAAACCCTGTTTAATCATCATATAGCCCAAACCTATGGAGTGACTGCCACTCGCACAAGCCGAACTGATGGTGAAGTTAACGCCTCTTAAATGAAAGATGGTGCTGAGATTCATGTTCACAGTGGAGTTCATCGACTGGAAAATGAGCCCATAACCCAACATCGCCGAGTCGTGTTTCTCGTCCATAATCTTAGCGGCTTCAATCACAGGTTTTGCCGAAGAGTCGTTGCCAAAGATGCAACCCACCTCGTTTTGCAGCAGATAGTCGTCGTTAATCTGTGCTTGCTCGAAAGCCTGCAAGCTCGCCATGTAGGCATATTGTGCCTCTTCCGACATGCCCGCCCGCGTGTGACGATCGAGCATTTGCTTGGTAATGACAGGTGTTTCAACGATGCCTGTCAGCCCCGATCGGTAGCCATAGGTGAGCCGTTCTGGCTGAAGTCCGATGCCCGACGTACCATTATATAATGCATTTTTTACTGTTTCGAGATTTGTTCCTAAGCACGACCAAATGCCCATGCCCGTTATTACCACGCGTCTTTCCATTTACTTTTCGTTTATGTATATAATCCTCCGTTAATGTTAATCACCTCACCCGTGATATAGGCCGCCTCATCCGACACCAAAAATGCTACCGCTGCGGCCACCTCTTCGGCCGTTCCAAACCGTCCAACCGGCACCAGCTTCTTCAGTTCTTCTTGCGGAAGGTCTTTCGTCATGTCGGTTTCTATGAACCCGGGAGCCACGGCATTGACCGTGATTTGACGCGGAGCCACCTCCTGTGCCAAGGCTTTCGTGGCACCAATGAGTGCAGCTTTGGCTGCACTGTAATTACTCTGACCGGCCAATCCCTTCACTCCCGAGAGCGAAGCCATGTTGACTATGCGCCCACCACGGCGTCGAGGCATCATGTGTTTGAGCAACCTTCGGGTCAAATAAAAATAACCATTGAGCGTCGTGTCGAGCACTTCGTGCCATTCTTCGTCGCTCATCATAAAGAGGACATTATCTTTTCGGATGCCGGCATTATTCACCAACACGGCTATATAGTCATCAGGATGTGCCGATTCCCACGCATCTAAAGCCGCTTCGATGGCTTTTCCGTCGGCCGCATTGAACGGCATCAGCTCGGCTTGTCCGCCATTTGCAATGATGGTTGCCACCACCTCTTCAGCCGCTTCTTTATTCTTTAAATAGTTGATGAGCACCGGATAGCCCATTTTTGCTAATCGAATGGCAATGGCTTTGCCTATTCCACGCGACGAACCTGTTACTAACGCATATTTCATTTATTCACTTCGGTATTAACTATCCAACGATATTGTTTACTGAAAGTTAAATATTTCTGCAAAGATAAGAAAAAGAATGCAATTACAAAGTAGTTTACTTAAAATATTTTGTACATGTTTTTCATTTCAACATTAGCATTAGTTCTAAGCTTTTGCATCCGCTTTCCGCTCTTCGGGCAGTCTCATTCCAACCCAAATGGATGCTTAGAACCCGTACAGATTTTGTTTGATGACGGGGCAGATGGGCTGTCATATCCCTGGAGAGAGGACTAACAAAGTGCCGACCAGCAAATGAAATCTGTACAAGAAGCCATGAGGTTTCATCAAATGATTGGAGAAACGGTTTAATGAACGATTTGGATTGCTCGCCGACACATGGCTATCAGAAGCACAATCCGCACCGATTTTTCGCCCAATTTTTCCCTGTTATTTTGCCACTCGGACGGTATCATAAAACAACATGATGGAGATTGCCACACAAAATAGCCCAGTTTACCACACAATAGCATCCATTTTGGGTGCTAATCTGCACGATATTACAAGGCAATAGCTATGCTTTTACTTGCATGTTGCGTACATCGTCAACCACGACATGAATGTCTTGTGTATTAAAATTACCTTTAATTTGCATGAACTTGCAGCCCCGTTTTCCGACCATGAAGGCCGCAATCTCGCTGATTTTCTCTGCATCGCCTTCTACAATCATGAGAATATCTTCGTCGGAAGATTTCATTTTTGCAAACACTTGGTACCCATTTTGCATGAGTTGTTCCACCTTTTCACGAGACTTTTTGCGCTTTCTATTCTGACAACAATCTAACAGTAGGATGCGAGGGGCATTGATATTGCGGGCCATCTGAGCTGCTTTCGATGTTTTCATCTGTGCAATGCCAGCCCGTATCAACAGTCGCGGCAAACGAATGTACTCCACCTCTTTGTCCTGAGAATATTGTTCAATGATTTCATCAACATTCTTTTGCGCGAGTGAAGCACGGGCAATGCCCACAAAAAGCATCAAGGTAATTCATCTTTTTATGCTTTTTGGGGTTTAAAACTCAACGTATGGGCGCAACCGTTCGATAGCTTCCGGGGGAAAAGTTTCTAACAATCTCAAATCATTTAATTGCTTCAACTTTCCCTTTAAACGCCGATATTCCACGATGTCGCGCGCCTGATAGAAGTTGATGTAGGGGTGACGGCGCAACTGATAGAGCGACAATTTGTTTACATTCAGCTTTGATGGCACGACGTTTCCGAGTGAGAAATATTTTAAAGCGCTTTCAGGAAAATCATTGATTTCGGTTAACTGTTCCACTTTTACATAGCCTCCTAAACGCGTGCGATAGTTAACAATCTGCCGAGCATAGTAGGGACCGATGCCCGGAATGTGCTGAAATTGTGTGGTGTCGCCCGTGTTTAAATCAATGGTTTGTCCGGGTTTGAGTTTATAGGGATGGATGGTTGCAAGGCTATCACCATGCGTTTTTGTGCGTATGGCTTCGGCAAGATGGGCCGCCGGCTGATAGTCTGCGCCAATTTGTATGTAGGGTTTGAGCGAAAGATATTCTTTTTGGGTGAGTCCATAAAGGCGTGCAAAGTCTGAAGGTGTGCGATAAATGCCCCCCTTTGCACGGTATTTGTAGATGTTTCTCACCTGCCAGGGTTGCAAACCTAAGCGCAAAAAGGCGGTGGAGTCGGCGGTGTTGGGGTCGAAAACAAAACGCTCAATGTGCCGTTGCGGCACATTGTAATAGGTGGTTTCTTTTGGGCGTCGACCTTTATAGCCATGGTTTTGCGACGAAGGGGCGTAGTTTGCCTCGGTCGTCGTTTGTTCGTTGTCGAGCAGAAAGACGGCGACAAGCGCCACAATGGCGATAAATAGCAAGGCAAAGATGGCGCGCCTGTCGGCCTTGTTGTAGTAGAAAAAGTCTTTTATAGGCATAAGGGTGGGTGTGGAAGGTGGGGTTCTGCTTGTTGTTCTATGGTGGGAAACCTTGAAAAAGGAGGGGTAGGGTTGTTTAAATGAGGTTGAATTGGTGGAGCATGATGGCGAGTATGCCCAACGGACAGACATAGCGCATGGAGAAAACGAAGGCTGAATAGCAATGATAGCGCAAGGTTCCCCAGTTGGTTAGCTCGTCTTTCACAATCTGTTGGGGCACCACCCAGCCCACAAACACGCACATCAGCATGCCGCCTATGGGTAACATCAGCTGCCCGGTGACGAAATCGAATAAATCAAAAAGGTCTTTTCCAAACAATGAAAGGGTGTCTTTTTGACCGATGGAAAGCGAACAAACAGCACCAATAACGGCACAAGAGAGGGTGACAATCCATGCTCCTGCTTTGCGCGAGATGTGCAACTCCTCATAAAAGAAGGCGGTGTTGACCTCGTGAAGCGATATCAGAGACGTTAAAGCAGCTAATGAAAGGAGCGCATAGAACAGCAGAGCGATGATCCAACCCAACACAGGTGCTCCCGAAAAAGCTTGATTAAACACGTTGGGGAGCGTGATAAAAATGAGCGATGGGCCGCTATCAGGGCTTATTCCGACAGAAAAAGCGGCTGGAAAAATCATCAATCCCGCCAGAATGGCTACGAAAAGGTCGATGAAACCAATCTGTATGGCCGAGGTGGTGAGGTTGGTTTTGCGGTTGAAATAGCTGGCATAGGTGCACAAACAGCCCATGGCAATGCTCATAGAATAGAAACATTGCCCCAAAGCATTGAGGAAAACGTCGCCCGTTACCTTTGAAAAGTCGGGCTTTAACAAGAACGTTATGCCTGCAGAAGCGCCTGGAAGCAAGCACGCTGCAACCACAATGATGAGCAAAAGGATGAAAAGGGTGGGCATCATGAGTTTGGAAGCTTTCTCGATTCCGTTGCGCACGCCATGCACAATGATATAATGTGTGATGAGAAAGATGACCACCGTCCAGAATATAGGACGTATAGGGTCAGTGGAAAAAGCAACGAAATAGTCTTTAACATAGTTGGGATTGCCCTTTAGTTCGCCCATGATGGAAGCATAAACATAGTTCAAACACCATCCCGAAACCACGGCATAATAGCCCGTAATGAGGAAACCTGTGAGCACTTCTAAGTAGCCAATCCACTTCCATTTGCTGCCGTTTGCCAAACGTGTGTAGGCTCTTGCAGTGTTGGAAGCGCCGTGACGGCCAATTAAGAACTCGGCAATCATGCAGGGAATTCCTAACACAATGACACACGCTATATAGATAAAAATGTAAGCAGCGCCACCATTTTCACCGGTCATATAGGGGAAACGCCAAACGTTTCCAAGTCCAACTGCTGACCCGGCGGTAGCTAAAATAACACCTATTTTGCTTCCAAACTTTGCTCTTTCTTCTGCCATTTTATTACAATTTACACTAATCGAATTGCAAAGTTATAGAAAATAATCCATATTTTCTATTAAAATAAAAGTTTTTAGCACAGTTAAGTTTGATTTGATAAATAATGAATAGCATTTCCTTTCATGATGATATTTATCTATTTCTGTCATGAAAAGTTTTGTAAATGATGCTGACTGCGCCTTTTTCTACCGTATGGTTATGGCGCTTAAGCAAAAGATGCTTTGCATAAGTCGGGTGACTTACGCAAAGCATCGAAGATAAATAGGGGATTAATGGCTGTTGGTATCCCACCAAACGCGCACGTTCATGCCATCTCCTTTGCCACCATTGAGGGTGCTTGCTGTGGCATGTGGGTTGTCACGTCGTTCTGCATCGGGATAGCGGAGCTTCTTAACAAACTCACCATTGGCAGGATTAATGTCGGGATTATCGCTCTTATGAACAGGCATTAAGTTGGGATAGCCCGTTCTACGGAACTCTGCCCAGGCCTCAATACCGTCGGGATAGAGCGCAATCCATTTCTGAGTGATGATTTGTTTGAGCTTGGTTGCAGTCGGAGCAGCGTTGTTCCATGCGACATTGCCTGTGGTAATATAGGTGTTATCATTGGCTGTTGAGTACAAAGCATCATCAACACCTGCACGTGACTCTGCAAATGACGCACGAATTCCATTTTCATAATTGGTTTGTGCATTACCGGCTCCGGCCCAACCACGCACGGCTGCTTCGGCTTTTAAGAAGCAAACTTCAGAATAACCCATGATTTTGAGGGGTAAAGTGAGGACGGTATTGTCGATATCTTTGCCTGAAGTGTTCCATTGTGGAAAGGCTTGAAGTCCCCAAGGAAAGGAGTTATTCTCGAAACCATATTGCCCATAGCCCGACGCATCCTTAGCCAACAGCATTTGATCGGTAACACCATTGGGCACACCTTGGAACTGTTCGCCGGGGAATGTAGCCAACGTTCCGGCCTTTGCAGCGTTGAGATAGCCTTGCGTTTGGCCAAACCACATCGGCATACGAGGGTCAACAACGGTGCTTTCATGCTTGAAAATATTCTCCATTGTCTTGCTCATTACGAAACCATTCCACGCGCAAATCATGTACAAAGGATGGCCCCATCCGGCCGTAGCAAAGATTTTTTCCATGGCACTTTCGTCTTCATTGCCCATCACACCCGCTGCAAGTGCGGCTTCACCTTCGGCTTTTGCCTTCGCAGGATCGATGTTTGTAAGACGCAGTGCATAGCGTAATCGTAGGGAGTTTGCAAACTTTCTCCACTTTTGTATGTTGCCTGCATAGATTAAATCTTGCTGATCGGTGCAGGTTTCTTGCCCGGTAAGGTTCTGATTGAGCGCATCACTGGCCTCCGTAAGCTCTTTAAAAATATCATAGTAGATATCTTTCTGTGCATCGTAGGCCGGCCCATCGTTACCCAATGCTGCTGCAGAATAGGGAATATCACCATAGATGTCGGTCATGGCTGCTGTGCGTTCGGCCACGATGATGCGCATCATTTGGTAAATATTGCTATAAGAGGGGTGGGTAGCTACTTCGTTCTTGAGCACCTTTAGATGCTTAAGTGCCGTGAAATAAGGGTTCCAAAATCCAGCCATTGCCCACCCATCATTGTAGCCATAGCGGTCTGAATTCCAACCATTCTGCGTGTTTGTGAAATACTGTGCATAGAACTGTGTATATAGATTCTCACCAACCTGATAGGCAAAACAATCGACATTCGTAGCCCATTCAATGACCGAAGGCAGCGTATAAGCCGGACTAACATCCAAAGCTGCTGCGGGATTGGTGTTCATACTGTCAAAGCTATCTGTGCAAGCTGTCATCAATGGAATGGCAAGTGCACAATAACCGATAAATTTATTGAACTGTTTCATAGTCGTCTTGTAGTTTTAAAATTTGACATTAAGTGAGAAACCGATGGCCCGTGTAGGTGGAAGTGAAGCATATTCAAAGGCTTGTGCGTAGTCTTCTCGTGAGAAAGACGACTCTGCACTGACGGGAGCTTTCTTATAGAAGTAGAAGAGATTACGGGCTACAAGTGAAAGCTTTACAGCCTTTAATGGTGTTTGTGAGAGCCATTTCTTAGGCAAAGTCCAACCGAGTGCCAACTCACCCATCTTGATATATGTACGCTTATACATAAATTCTTCTGCTACTGCAGATGAGCCACCAATAGAGTTATAGAAGGCTTCTGCTTTAACACTGGTTGTATTCTTTTGGCCAGTACTCTCAACAATACCGTCGAAAACCATGCCATCACGACCACTAAGGCTACGTTTTGAGTTTCCTGCAGTCGTAGCATAAGCATCGGTCATGGAGATAAAGTCACCACCATAGAGCACATCTACTAAGGCTGTGAGCGAGAAATCGCGCCAAGTTACGGTGTTACCAATAGAGCCTGTCCACTTAGGCATCATGTTACCAATGACCTTATCGGTTTCTTTCAATGGTAAACCATCCGTTCCTACGAGCACATTACCATTGGCATCGCGCTTATAAGCATTAGCAGCTACGATGTCACCAAATTGACTTCCTTCATTCACAACTACTGAAGCGACGCGCGTTGAACCGAGTGTATAGCGCTTAATTTGCTTGGTAAGCGCGTTGCATTTTGTACGGTTCATGCCCCAGTTGAGATTGACATCCCAGCGCAAGTCTTTGGTTTGCACGGGCGTTCCATTTAACATCAGCTCCACACCATGGCTCGTAATCTCACCGGCATTAAACATTCTTGCCTCATAACCGGATGAAGAAGCGGTGCCAATAGAAAGTATTTGGTTGCGCGTTATCGTATTATAATAGGTGAAATCGAGCCCCAAACGATTCTTAAACATACGGTATTCCAAACCGATTTCCCAAGAATTGGTCTTCTCTGGCTTAAGATCTAACAACGGATAAGTAGTGGGGAGTTGCATTTCGAGCAATGAATTGACGTTGCTGGAGCGCGTTGCATAGGTATAAGCAATCTGATATGGGTTTGTATCATTGCCCACTTGCGCCCATGATCCGCGTACTTTCAAGTAATCAATCGCTTCTGGAAGTTTCACCATTTGAGAGATAATGCCCGAGAGACTGACTGAAGGATAAAAGTAGGAACGATTGCTTTTTGGTAAAGTTGACGACCAATCGTTGCGCCCTGTGACGTCAAGATAGAGCATACTCTTATAACCAAGGCTTCCACTGAAGAAGACACTCTGAATCTCTTTCTTAGAATAATATTCAGAAGCCTCGCGCTTTGTGCCGTTACCCATGTAGATAAAAAGCGGTATTTGGAATAAGCCTGCGTTGCCAGACAACGTCTCATGAGTGATATTATAAACGGAAGTACCCAAGTTTACGTTGACATCAAAGAGGCCAAACCCTTTATTAAATGCCAAGATGAGGTCTGAATTGAATTCCTTAGTGCTCGTACGACTATGCGTATATTGCGTAGCATCATTCGAACCATCACCCAAATACTTCGTGTAATTCCGATATTTGTCATTGTACATATCAATACTTGTGCGCCCGGTGAGCTTAAGATAATTGGTGAAAGTAATGGTAGCACTCACTTGTCCCATGAGCCTGTCGCGTACATTTTCATTGCCGTTATCAGGCATTATCAAACCATAGGGGTTCGTATTCGAGTTGGAAGGCCCCGTCCAATTGATGGTATGCCTATTCCGAATGAAATCATTTGCCAAATCTTGCAGACGAATACTCCGCGGCATTTGGACAAAGCGTTGCATAATTCCGTATTCACCCATACCCGGTGCATTGCGTGTTACCTCGTGCATATAGGTACCTTTAACCCCAAGGCTAATCCAATCGTTATTGAGTTCGGTATTCACACCATAGTATTGACGATTGAGTTTATGATTAGGAGTTATGCCATTGTTACGCGAATCTGTGAAAGAGAAACGTGTACGCACATTTTTACTACCCGAAGAAGCAACGATAGAGTTGTTCATTTGGCTTCCGGTATTATAAAACTCTTTGAGGAAATCCTTTTGGGGAAGCATTGGATAAGAGCGATCCTCTGTGTCATAACCATAAATATTGCGCCAACTCTTTATGGTTTGTCCCTCCATCTTCGGTCCCCAACTGCCTGAAGCTCCTGAGTTAAACTTACCATCTGAGCCTTGACCATACACATCTTGGTACTTATAGGGGCTGTAGATATTGGTAAATTCCACATTGCCGTTGTATTCAAACGTTAGAGGTTGCCCATAAGCACCGCTCTTAGTCGTGATGACAATAGCACCATTCTGCGCCCGACTACCATAGAGAGCCGCTGCATTAGCGCCTTTTAGCACGGAAATCGTTGCAATATCCTCTGGATTAATCTGCGAAGCCGACCCATAACTATCAGTTCCTCCCCATTGACTAGCGGTCTGAGCGGATTCATCATTGATGGGAATTCCATCGACAACCCAAAGCGGTTGGTTGTTACCTCCAAGCGAATTAAGTCCGCGCATCACGATACGTGTCGAGCCACCTAAGCCAGTTCCTGATTGAGTAATCTGCACACCGGCCACCTTTCCTTGCAGCATGTTGGCTACAGAGGTTGATTTATTTTCGGTCAACCCTGCTGTATTTACTTCTTGCAGCGCATAACCGAGGGCTTTTTTCTCACGTTTAATTCCCAGCGCAGTAACCACAACTTCGTTGAGTTCGGTGTCTTCTGCACTCATAGAAATCTTTAGATGGGTCTTACCTTCTACGGCGATCATCTTATCTCCATAGCCGATGTAGCTCACAGTGAGCGTAGCATTAGGTTTCACACGCAGTGAAAAATTACCGTCTGCATCGGTAATTGTCCCATTTCGTGTACCTTCTTCAAAGACACTGGCGCCCACAATGGGTTCGCCTTTTTCATCAACAATAGTACCAGTAATGGTCTTTTGTTGTTGCACAACTGCCGACGGAGCCGGCATTCTCCCTGCCGCAAAGCCTGTTTGCGGCACTGATAGCATCATAACACTAATGAGTAGTGTCGACGCTGTACTAATTTTTTTACCTTGACTTGTCATAGTTAAAGGTCTTAGTTTAATAATACTTATTTTTTTTAGCTATATGTTTGCAAATATAAGCGGATTTCTTCTTACTGCCAAATAATTTAAAAAGAAATATGAATAAATTGAAATAAAAAAATAAATTTAATTATACTCCAAGGGTAAGAATAGGTCAAAAGACAGCCTTCTAACTTGTTTTTGAGATGAATTTCTTAGCCTTTAAACATAAATTGCAATGTGAGATTCCGGTAATTTGAGCCAAAGGCACAAGCATCATTTGCCACAATGCGGAAAGACAGCCCCCGCTTTCGCACATCAATCCTCGGTAATGTTATGATAAAAGCTTGGCACAAACAAGGCTTATGCCCTCAATATGCCTTCGCTAACAACCTTTATCCCCTCTAAAGATAGCCCTCAGGCAACGTGTCTCGCCACTGTTTAAAGGGATAATGCAGCAGCGATGAGTTATAAAAGCGGTGATCACCCGTGACTTCTTTGCCGATAAATTCAGGTCTCATAAAGGCCTCATCTTTCTGCGAAAGCTCTACCTCAGCCATCACAAGCCCCTCGTTTTCTCCTAAGAACTCATCCACTTCAAAGGTATGTTTGCCGCTCTTTACCAAATAACGCCACTTGTCTATGCAACCACCTTTACATAATTTCATCAAGTTGTTTGCTTCATCTAAGGTGATTTCTTTTTCGAATTCATAGCGCGAAAGCCCGCCATCCGTTGAGCGAGATTTTATGGTTAAGTAGGCCTTTTCATCGCGGATGCGCACCCGGACAGTAGCCCCTTCAGCAGGAATATACCCCTGTTGAATGTGGCTTTTGGCATAGGAGGCGTTGCGATAGGCGCCTCCTTTCTTCACCAAGAATTTGCGTTCGATTTCTAATCCGCTCATTGCATGACGGCAATCACGGTCAGATAGACGAGTGCTAACACGATTAACACGATGCAAATGATGCGCACAATGCCTTTACCTTGCTCTTCATTTTTCTTTAAATGAGCGGCCTGCTTAGCCTTTCTCAATGCTTTGTTGTTGCTCATCGTTATAAAATTTTTATGGTTGAAGTTGTTCTTTATGCTTCTTTTGCTGCCGAATCGGCCGCCGCAAACTCCATCAAATAGGCTTTAATAAAGTCATCTAACTTACCATCCATCACGGCATCAACATCCGAAGTCTGATAATTGGTGCGATGATCTTTCACGCGCCGGTCGTCGAAAACATAGCTGCGGATCTGACTTCCCCACTCTATTTTCTTCTTCCCGGCTTCAATTTTAGCCTGTTCAGCCTGCTTTTTTTTCAACGCTCTGTCGTATAATTGCGACTTTAACAGCAGCATAGCCTTCGCTCTATTTTTGGGTTGGTCACGCGTTTCAGTGTTTTCGATGAGAATTTCTTCATGCTCTCCCGTGTCAGGGTCTTCATACTGGTAGCGCAAACGCACACCCGATTCCACCTTATTCACGTTTTGTCCGCCCGCACCACTCGACCGAAAGGTGTCCCAACTCACCTTGGCTGGGTCTACATATACTTCAATGGTGTCGTCAACCAAAGGGGTAACAAACACACTTGCAAAGCTCGTCATGCGCTTTCCCTGCGCATTATAGGGCGAAACACGCACCAAACGGTGCACGCCATTCTCACACTTCAGGTAGCCATAAGCATAATCTCCGCCTTCAATGGTCATCGTTACGCTCTTAATACCGGCCTCGTCACCCTCTTGAATGTCAGTAATTTTCACACTATATCCATGCGCTTCAGCCCAACGTTGATACATTCTCATGAGCATTTGTGCCCAGTCTTGACTCTCTGTTCCGCCCGCTCCCGAGTTGATTTTCAGCACAGCATCCATCGAGTCTTCCTCTTGTCGCAGCATGTTTTTCAGCTCAAGTGCCTCAATCGCTGCAAGCGTTTTGGCATAGAGTGCATCCACTTCCTCCTCGGTCACCATGTCGTCTTTGTAAAAATCAAACGCCAACTGCAACTCGTCTGCAAGTTGTTGGCAGGCATGGTAGCCCTTAAGCCATTTCTCAATGCCTTTAACTTTCTTCATTTGCGCCTCAGCCCGTTTCGGATCATCCCAGAAATCGGGTGCTTGTGTGCGCAGTTGTTCTTCTTCAAATTCTATCTTCTTTGCATCGATGTTTAAGTAACGTTGCAAGGCCTGCGTGCGTTCTGTCACATCTTTTAATTGTTCTGCCGTAATCATGCGCTATTCTTCGTACATTTTTTCAATGTCATCTTGATAGTTTTTATAGATGACAGGACGTTTCAACTTGAGTGTGTTGGTGAGTTCTCCGTTCTCCATTGAGAAATGATGGGGCAACAAAGTGATGCGTTTAATCTGCTCATAGGGAGCTAATTGCTGTTGAAGTGTGCTGATTCTTTCTAACATCATGGCCTGAATTTGCTTGTTTTCGCACAGGTCTTCGCGGCTTTCAAACGCAATGTTTTGTTCGTTTGCCCAATCTTCTAACAACCTAAACTCGGGCACAATGAGTGCCGAAACAAACTTTCTTTGGTCAGCAATCACGGCCACTTGGTCTACATATTTATCCACCAGCAACAGCGATTCCACCATTTGTGGGGCAACATATTTCCCGTTTGAGGTCTTAAAGAGATCTTTAATGCGCTCCGTCAAGAAGAGTTCCCCATTCTTTAAATAGCCCGCATCGCCCGTATGGAAGAAGCCATCGGCATCGAAAGCCTGTGCATTGATGGCATCTCGGTGATAGTAGCCACGCGTGATGGTCGGCCCTTTCAGCAAGATTTCATTATTCTCACCTATTTTAATTTGAATACTATGAATGGGACGCCCCACAGAACCAATGGTATAGGGCTTGTTTTTGCGGTCACATGACACGGTTGCCAAGCTCTCTGTGAGCCCATATCCCACAATCATTTCAATACCAATCGAATGTACAAACTCCTCAACCTCGGGCGAAACATAGGCTCCGGCCGTAGGAAATATGTTGGGTTTAAGCAATCCCATCTGCTTTCTCACCAAACTTAGGATGGTTTTGTTCACCATCTGATATTCTAATTCCAAGGGCAACGGCACCCGTCTTCCACGACTTCTATACTCAATATTTCGTTTCCGTCCCACACTCAAAGCGTGTTCAAACAGTTTTCGCTGCACACTGCTCGCCTCTTCAATCTTCGATTTCACGGCAATATACACCTTTTCCCAAAAGCGAGGCACAGCACTCATACATGTAGGATGCGTCTCTCGCATGCTCTCTTGAATTTCTTTGGGGTCGGTATTGATAATCAAATGTGCACCTTCTGATAGACAAAGGTAGGCCCATCCGCGTTCAAAGATGTGGGTTATCGGCAGAAAACTGATGACACGGTCGCTTTCTCCCACAGGAACGCACCTGTCATTGGCCTCCATAGCCGCAGTGTATTGCCCATAGGTGAGCACCACTCCTTTGCTATCGCCCGTTGTTCCGCTGGTGTAAAGAATATTACAAATGTCGTCATCTTTTGTCTTTGTCCACAACATTTCAACCTCACTTTGTCTTGGAAGGTTCTCTCCTAAGGCGATGAAGTCGTCAAAATAGAGCGCATTGGGGTCGTGGCTGCTGATTCTTACATTGCGATCGAAAATGATAATACGTTCTAACGATGGGCAAAGAGCAAAGATACGGTGTGCTTTGTTATACTGCTCTTGTTCGCCAACAAACAGAAATCTCACCTGCGCATCGTTCACCATGTATTGAATTTGCTGCTCACTTGTGGTGGCATAAAATGGAATCGAAATCACATTTACACCATAAGCACCAAAGTCTGTGTAGAGATATTGGATGCAGTTTTGCGAAAAAACACCGATGGTTTGTTGGGGCTTTGCACCTAAGTTGAGCAGGGCATTGCTCACTTGTTTCACGCGAAGCGAGAACTGATCCCATGAAACGGTTTGCCATTCCCTGCTGCCAAAACGACGAAAGGTGAGTGCATCGCGTTGACCATATTTCTTAGCTTGCTCGTGAATGAGCACAGATAGCGGACATATTGTTTGCATCATTGTAGAACTTAATCTATGCAAAGATAGGAGAAAATAAGGAAACAACAAAACAAAAATAGACCTTTTCTCGGACAAAGAAACAGAAAAGGTGCGTGCATGAAACGGCCTTCGCCTCGAATGGGTTGTGAAAGTCTGCACTGATTTTATTTTCTTGCGGGGCAGAAGGGCTGCCGATTTGTCGAAGTTGTAGCCGGCTACGTCGAGAAAAGAGAACCAACATGACGCCAATCAGCAAATGAAAGATGGGCAAAAGGCAATAGTCTTCATCTAAGGTCATCCGCAAACCGGCGAATAGTCGATGGGGCTTGTTTCTGTTTGGTAGCGCAACGGCAAAACAAAAGCTATCAAATTGTGCGCCAATCACTATCATTTTATCACCTAATAGGATAGCAATTAGCGCACAAAATGGTACACTTTTCTCAGCATAATTCAATGCTTGCTCTGCAAGTTGCTTTTTAATGGGCTGACTATCGGCCTAACCATACTTCGGGATTGAGCTTGGAAGTCTCTTTCCTGAGCTGGAATTGAAGAATGTTATCGGTACCTACTGCGCCTAAAACCTGACGTGGTTTCACCTTTTGTCCACGGCTGACACTCACCGATTTAAGATTGGCATATACCGAAATAAATGTGCCATGACGCAGCATTACCACCATGCTTCCGGCATAACCAAACACGGCACTCACCTCGCCATCATAGATAGCGCGGGCCGAACAGCCCGGGTTGCCTTGAATGTTGATGCCCTTGTTGTCGAGGGTTACCCCTTTCAAGCCCGACACATTGTACTGACCAAAGTGGCTAACCACCTTATATGCGCCCGTGATAGGCATGGGAAGACGCCCACGGTTGGCCTCAAAGCCACCGCTAATCATGCGGTCCATGCTCGAAAGACGTTCCGAACTTTCAGCTTCTTTCTGGGCTTCGGCGATCTCTTGCCTTTGCCTTGAGGCCTCAACCTTTGCCTTTTTCTCTGCGGCAACACGCTGGGCTTCGGCCTCACGAGCTGCTTGTTCGGCTGCTTCGCGCTTCATTTGTGCCGCCTGTGCAGCTGCCAATGCCGCTTGTTTCTTTTTGGTTTCGTCGGCCGTCTGCTGTGCTTTGCGCGCCTGTTCTGCGGCTTGTGCGGCAGCAACGGCCTCTGCTTTGAGCTTCGCTTCGTGGGCTTTCGCCTCTGCAATGCGACGTGCATTCTCGCGCGCTTCGGCCTCTGCCTCAGCCTTTTTGCGTGCAATCTCTGCCGCTTTGCGTTGGGCTTCGGCTTTAGCAGCAGCCTTTCGACGCGCTTCTTCGGCTGCTCTTGCACGGGCCTTAGCCACTTCTATGGCCACCAACTTATCGATTTGGGCATTCAGAGCCGCATCTTTCTGCCGTTGTTCAGCAATGACTTTCTGGATAGTCTTTTGCTGATTTTGCAAAGATGCCACCACCTTTTTCTGCTCTTCTTGTTGTCCTTCGAGGGCCTCTTTTTCTTTTTTACCTTTATATAAAAGGTTGCTTTTCTCGCCTTTTACTTGCTTGAGTTGCGTTTGTTTGCCGTCAACCTGCGCTTGTTTGGCCATAACCATCTCACCTTGTGCCTTTTGAAAATCGGCATATTCGCGCACAAAACGCAGCCTTCGATACATCTGTGTGAAGCTTTTCGCAGAGAAAATAAACATCAACTTGTCTTGCACGTTGCGGTGTTTGGCCAAATAACGCATCGATTGGATATATTTTGTCTTGCGATCGGCCAACTGTTGCTCCAACGTTTTGAGCTGTGCGTTGAGAATATCGATGTTTCCATTGATGTTGTTAATATCTTTTTGGATGCCATCGATATTCTTTTGGCGCTCATCAATCTGCGTGTTCAGCGTGATAAGGGTGTTTAATCGCTGCTTCACATCGGCTTGGTTTTTCTTCAACGCCTGCTCTTGTTCCTTGATTTTCTTTTGAATTTGCGAGCGTTGTCCTTGCAAACCGCGTATCGAAGCGTTGGTGTAAACGGGTGCTTTTTTCTTTGTTGCCTTTGCTTTCTTTGACGATGCGCCCTGCTTTTGAGTGGGATCGGCTTTCTTTACAATCGTTTTTTGTGGCTGTCTGACTTGTGCACTCTTTTGTTTATGCTGTGCGTGTGCACCGCAAGACAGCAACAATGCGAGGAGGAAAAATGCGATTTTTTTCATCTATAGGTTCATGATTTTTCCCAAAACATCCTGCGTTTCTACCTTTTTATATTTGGGAGAAACGGTCGTTTTGGCATCCCAATTAGCTTTAGTAGTCACTTCTTCCATGTCAAGGGTGAGCTGAACGCTTTGCTTTCGCTGTGTAGCCGTGGTTGTAAAGGTGAAACTTTGCCAGGCAGGGAATTGCTTAACGCCCACTGGTTTGAAGTTGTCATAGTGCCAATCTAAGGTCGAACGGCCATGTTTCTGACTTTGATAAACCACTGATGCGGCTTGAATGAGCCCACTTTCTGCGTTGCAATTCCAGTTGAAATGCAGATCTCCATTTTGCACTGTGACGGGAATAAGCGATGAATGAGCGTTTTTTTGTGCATCAAAACGTTGCAATAAGTCGGATGTCAACTGATTGGTTCCGGGCAAAAAGAGCTGGTTCCAAAACAAGGATTGCAGGCTATAAAAGTTTAACCCATTGTTTTTTAAGAAATCAAGTTGCTGATAACCGGCCTGAATATATTCTTTATGTAGCCGATCTATCAATAGAACATAGTCGGGAGTAAACTCTAATCGTCCCACTTCTGTGCCCAATATGGGGATGAAAACCTGTATGCGTATCACTTGATTCTTGCGCATGTGAAGCGAACCCGGCGCGGAAATGTCACGCCCATTCGCTTTGATATTGAGCTTTAAATCGCCCGCAATGTCGGTTGCATACACGGCATTGTCGGCCACTTTTTGAATGAAATTGAGTTTTGGAAAAGCGTTGTTTTCGTTGCTTTTTGGCGTTTTCATCGTTGTGTTGGGCGATGAAGAACTGCTCGATACCACAGCTTTCTTGGTGCCACATGCTGCAAAAAGCAGGGCCAAAGCTATCGCCAAGCAAGCGTTATTCCTTACAATCTTTATTTTTTTCATCATTGAATATATTTCTTTAGCTTCATCTTACGTGTCAAGATGGCTTTTCGTTCGCTACTCTTTTGCAAGGCTTGTTGCCAATATTCCATCGCCTTTTGGGGTTGATGGAGCTGGATATAGATGTCACCTGCATGTTCAAAAATCACAG
This sequence comes from Segatella oulorum F0390, assembly GCF_000224615.1. Classification (NCBI taxonomy): domain Bacteria; kingdom Pseudomonadati; phylum Bacteroidota; class Bacteroidia; order Bacteroidales; family Prevotellaceae; genus Segatella; species Segatella oulorum. The sequence goes on along the minus strand of NZ_JH114216.1, from coordinate 393,286 downwards.
AACTCATCGTTGAATCGTTGCCATTCTTTAATGCTTGGTCAATATAAAGGCGCGCTTCGGCAAATTTTTTCTGCCGAAAAAGAATCCAAGCATACGTGTCTAAATAGGTGGTGTTGTTGGGTTCTGCCTGGATTGTCTGCTGACTCATTTGGGCAGCTCTATCTAAGTTTTTTCCACTTTCACTTAAAAAATAGGCGTAATTATTGAGACATTCAATGTTATTGGCGTTCCATTTGAGGCAACTGTCATACGCTTCGAAAGACTCTTTTATGCGGTGTTGTTTCTGTAAACAGTCGCCTAAGATGGCGTAAAGATCAGATACTAAGTTGCTGTTAGCCTCTTTTGGCAAATGCTTCATGCCCGTTTGGATGGTTTTTATCACCTCATCGGACCGGTCTTTTTGCAGATAAGCGATACTTTTAAGGTAGTAGAAGGTTATCTCATTGGCGTCATAATCCAAGCCTTTCTGCGCTATATCGAGAACTTGTTGCCACTTCTTTTCCTCCAAAAGGTTCTGCAACAACTGAATACGTGAGGCTTTATTATTGGGCGAAAGTGTCAACAGTTGTGTTAAAGCAGCATTGGTTTCGGGCATAGGAAACTTCTTTAGCACCATGTAAGCGGCCTTTAATTCGAGCATAGTCGTATCAGAAGGAACCGTTTTAAGAATGGAATCGAAAGTCTTGATGATGGATAAACTATCGCCACCCGCCCGTTCTTGCTCTTGAATGAGCTGCCGAATGAGCGTCTGTTTGGTCTTTGCGTCTGCATCTTTGTGGCACAACACACGCATCATCAGGGCATGTTTTTGCACACTATCGTTCTGCTCTGCATAATAATCGTAGAGCGATTCCAACGCCATCACATTGTTAGCATCTTCTTTTAACACGCTTTGATAGCAGTCAAAAGCCTCTTTTAATCGTTTTTTTTGCATGAGCCAATTACCTGTCATGATGCGATATGCCGGTTCATTGGGGTGCGACTGGCATAAATCTTGTAGTGCTTGATAGGCTTTTTCCTCGTCTTTCTGCAACTCAAAGATGCGCACTTTGGCTAACGTTATATTCTCACTTGTCCCCTCAATCTGCTCAATTCGATTGAGCGTTTGCAGCATTTTGTCATAATCTTTCTGCTGGTTGTAGAGCTGAAGCAGCACCTGTAGCTCGTCGGTTCGGTCGGCATGGCGCTTTGAAAGCTGCTCATAAACCTCGATACTCTTGTCATATTGCCCTGCATCGATATAGGCTTCGCCCAATCGTTCTTGATAGATATCGTTGCGAGGGGATAGCTTTACGGCCTGGGAAAGACGCTCTATGCGCAACGAATCGCCGCGCGATGTGGTGTCGAGTGTTGCTAAAAAGTAGTAAGCCTCGGCGGCATTGGGGTTTAAAGCAATGCAATGATTGAGCTTTTGATACGCAGAATCATAACGATCTGCTACCTCATCGATGATAGCATCTAAGAACATTCGGTTGTAACGCATGCTGTCTTCATCGGTGAGCGATGGTGAAACAACCTCCTTTTGTGCAGGCTTTTTCTCAGCCTTTTTATGCGCTATTGCTGGAAAGACGATTGAGAAAGTGACGCATCCAATGATCAACAGCGTTGCAATAGGTGTGCTTGTATGTTTCAATTGCTTTAATTTTAGGGTTTATTTCACACCGGTATGTCCGTAACCTCCGGTGCCTCTTTCGGTCTCATCGAGCGCATCTACCAACTCAAGGGTGGGTTGTTCGTGTTGAGTTACCACCATTTGGGCAATGCGTTCGCCATCGTTAATGGTGAAATCGGCGTCTGAAAGGTTGATTAAGAGCACCATTAACTCCCCCCGATAGTCTGCATCTATGGTGCCAGGACTATTCAAAACGGTGATACCATGCTTCAAAGCGAGCCCACTTCTGGGGCGGATTTGTGCTTCATAGCCTATGGGAAGTGCCATAAAGAGCCCTGTATGCACCAACATTCTCTGCATGGGTTTCAGCACAACAGGCCTTTCAAGGTTGGCTCTTAGGTCCATTCCTGCACTCTGTTTCGTTGCAAATGAAGGCAACGGATGATGGCTTTTATTGATGATTTTAATATTCATTGCGCGCAATCTATAATGTGCAAAAGTAAACAATTCTATGCAGATAACTTCACTTTTCTACTGAAAAAGCGTGAAATTCGATAGATTAGCATTATATTTGCCCTATGAATTGGCAGCAATTAATATCCAACAAACGTTTCGGTCAGGAGCATAAGCATGCCGAAAGGCACGATGATCGGTCGGAATTTAAACGCGATTATGATCGTCTTATCTATTCGGCTCCATTCCGAAGGATGCAAAACAAGACGCAAGTTTTCCCGCTTCCGGGTAGCATTTTTGTGCACAATCGATTGACACACAGTTTAGAAGTCTCCTCATTGGGGCAGTCTTTGGGCAATGATGTGGCGACACGTTTAAAGCGAAAGCATCCCGAATTAGCCAACACTTTGTTTGAAGAGATTGGCACAATTGTTAGTGCCAGCTGCTTAGCTCATGATATGGGGAACCCTCCTTTCGGCCATTCTGGTGAAAAAGCAATACAGTCTTTCTTTACAGAGGGCAAGGGATTACGACTGAAAGACCATGTTTCGGCACCATTTTGGAGCGACATTACGCATTTTGAAGGCAATGCAAATGCCTTTCGATTGCTGACGCATCGTTTCAAAGGTCGGCGCATAGGAGGCTTTGTAATGACCTATTCGATGCTGGCAAGTATTGTGAAATATCCTTTTTCGAGCATGCTTTCGGGGACTCATGGCAAGTTTGGTTTCTTTCAAAGTGAGGCCGAATACTATGAGAAGATTGCCGATGAATTGGGCATTATTCGTCGGTCTCAGCCCCAAGCTCCCTTGCAATACGCCCGTTTCCCGTTGGTTTATTTGGTCGAAGCTGCCGATGACATCTGCTATGAGATTATGGATATAGAAGACTCTCATAAGCTAAAGATTCTTTCTTATGAAGAAACGGAAGAGTTGTTGTTGGGCTTTTTCGATGCAACCACCCGTGAAACTATTCTGCAAAGAATGGAGGAAGAGGGCGTAACTGATGCCAATGAACGTGTCGTTTATATGCGTGCCAATGTCATAGGCAAGCTCGAAAGCGAGTGCGTTGAGGCCTTTGTTGCCAATGAAGAAGCAATTCTTGACGGTACGTTCCAGGGGAGTTTAATACAGCATATCGCTGCTTTTCAACATCAAGCCTATCAACATTGTGTAAAAGTTTCTTATGAGAAAATCTACCATAGTAAGCCTGTTTTGGACATAGAGCTATCCGGTTTCCAAATTATGGAGACCTTAATGGAGGTGTTTATTGACGCAGCTGTTAACCCCAAACGGTTCTATTCACAGCAGCTTATCCGACGTGTGAGTAGCCAATATGACATTCATAGCGAGGATTTAGAGACGCGTATCATGGCCATCATCGATTACATCAGTGGCATGACCGATGTTTATGCGTTGGATATTTATCAAAAAATCAAGGGCATAGCGCTACCCATCGTATAGTGCTCCTGCTTGAAATGAGGGATGGAAGCATCGGTACTACCGACAATGCTTGCATTCCTTATTTTGCATTTTTACGTTCCTTATAGATTACTTTATTGGCTCCGCTGGTGATATTTAATGCTTCGGGGTGCTCTTTCACATAGCTATCGATGTGGCGAACACGCTTTTCTTCCATGATTTCATCAACAGCTATTAAGATACCTGTTTCTTCAACGTCGCCAAAACCATAGTTGATGGCCGTGCCAAAGAGTTTCATTGTGGGGCTAAGGCTCATGTAAGCATTGACCAAAGGCGGAATGTTATAGCCTAATTGTCGGATTTCTTTGTTCAAAATGCGATAGTCATCATGAAACGAGTCCTTGTTAAACAACCGTTCTAACTCTGCGATAGGCGTTTCGATTTTGAGCGGTTTGATCGGCGAAATGAGGTGATCTTTGTCATCAAAATGCTTCTTTAGGAAATATAAAATCATGTCGCGCCCTTTACGAATATACGATGGATACATCGTTACTTTGCCGAAGAAATATTTGCATTTAGGGTTGATAATGGTGAGCGCTCCCAGCCCATCCCATAGGTTATCTAATGCAAAAATGCTTTTAGAGTTTTTGCGAACGTTCTGATATTCTAATGAAACGAAGCTGCGACCTAACTCAACTGTGTAGGGCGCATAGTCTTGCATGAAGGTCTTTGAGAAATGAAACATGTGACTGGTGGCGAGCTTTGGTTGCCCGTTTTCATCCACTTGCCAATCCGATCCAAACAAATACCGATAGCCACCAATAATCTCTTCGGCCTCAGGATTCCACACAATGAGCTGTTTGCAACCATTCTCCATCGTGTCGAATTCGTCGATATCCATTGCTTTTCCCGTTCCTCCGCCAGCCGTTCTGAATGCCATTTCGCGCAAACGGCCAATCTCTTTCATCACGTTGGGGGCGTTCTGTGCCGTGATGACATAGATTTCATTGTTGCTTTTGTTCGTCATTCTCAGCTGACGCTCAGCGGTTAGTTCGCTTTTCAACAAAGCTTTGTCAATGGGTTGAATGATTTCTTCTTCCATTTTGTGGGTTCTCTCGTTCGTTTTCTTTATTTGTTTGGGTGCGCTTGCAACGCATACACCTTATCTTCTACATATTTTGCCCATTCCATCGGTGTTTTCTGCTTGTCGAAAGTCTGCCAAGGTATGGGCTTTCCGATGGTGATTTTAAAGTGCTTCCCTACATTTTTATACATTTCATCGACTAAAAACAACATGGCTAAATTGAATGGAAGCCAGCGATCACTGAACTTAGCGATGCGATAAAAGCGATTAGAATTGCGTCCGCTAAAGTGTATAGGCACCACATCTCTGTGGGTTTCTACGCTCTTTGTGATAAACGTTTTCTTCCAAGGCAGGTCATGAATCTTCCCTTTTACCTTACGACTATTGAGCCCGGCAGGGAACATTATCAGGTGATTCTGGCTGTTAAAGCCCGCCTCTACCATGCGAGGAAAGTCGCGACTTTGCTTGCCTGTCTTGTTGATACCAATGCAGACGGGTTTCAATCCGGGAAGATTGAGCAACAAGTCGTTGACCAAATAGCGGAAGTTGCCATCGTAATGACGACCAATGATGGCTCCCAATGCAACACCATCCTGTCCGCCTAAGGGGTGATTGGATACGAAAGTGTAGAGCTTCCCGTCGTCTTTTCGGGGCAGGTTTTCTGCACCAACGACTTCGATTTTCATATCCAAATAGCGCACACAAGCCTCTAACCATTCTGTGCCTTGCACATCTTTATGGTCTGCAAGAAACGCATTTACTTCGTCTTCGTGCACAAGATGCCGCAGCCAGGAAATCAGAAAACGTGGCACATAGCGTGCCTTTGCGCCCACTTTGCTGGTCAGCACCTTCTCAATATCGATGGTTTTCTCTATCACTTCTGTCTTCATTTCACTCAAATGCAAGAGACATGCAAAAATAATATAAGTTTTTCTAAATCGCTCTTTTTTACCTTAAAATAATCAATTTTTTTTGTATTTGGGTGTCAAGGGCATCACTACCGGCAGGCATAGACGCGTAATGGCGAGGGAACAGGCACGTCGTGTTCCATGTTCTGCAAAGGGTATGTGGCGCTTTTGATACGGGCTTGGCTGAGAGGGTTATAAAAATCATTTTCTATTACAAATGCTTCGCTGTATTTTTCATATTCACAACGCCGAAAGCAGTTGCAGAAAATAACGCAAAAAGAAGCCGCCTTCGTAACATTTTTATAATGAGAACGTTACAGAAACTGCTGTGAAAAAGGACGCAAAAATCGCTTGTAATAGAGGCTTTTTTCAGCCATTTTGCATGTTTTTCGGGGCAAAAAAGACGTGCAAAAGCATGGTGTTTTTGCGATGAAATGGGCGCTTTTGCAAAATCATGTGATTGCTTTTCTCGTGCAAAGGAACAGAAAAAGGTGGAAAAGGTGTTCCATCTGTGCGGTAGAAGTGCTATTTCGAGGAAACCGGTGTGTGGTGTTTTTGGTATTAAAAGTTTACAGTTTGGAGGCCACTTCACAATATATCGCAGGAATAAATACGAACCAAAGTGGCAGTATTTTGTGCATAAAGCATGCAAATTGAGATGAGGGTGGCGCGTCGTTGGGTGGAGGATGCGTTGTGAAGGCTGCATCATTGAGATGCAGAGGAATGGAGAACAGGGAGCCTTGGCCATGGGACGATGCGCCAATACATCAAAAAAGGAGCACTGTTGCATGCTCCTTTGCGGTTAAATCGTCGGGATGAGGCGACTCGAACGCCCGACCCCTACGTCCCGAACGTAGTGCGCTACCAACTGCGCTACATCCCGATTAACCTGTGTTTTGTGGACGCAAAGGTAGTGGTTTTTTATGAACTGACGAATTTTTTCGGGGAAAAGTTTGGTGATGTGGAAGAATATGTATACCTTTGCAACCGCAAATAGCGAAGAAAAGGTGCCATAGCTCAGTTGGTAGAGCAAAGGACTGAAAATCCTTGTGTCCCCGGTTCGATTCCTGGTGGTACCACTTCCTCCTTTCATTAAGGCGTTTTACCTATTTTATGGGCAAGCGCCTTTTTTCGTTTCTTGTAGGCAACGTTGGTGGGGCAGACATCAAAAAAGTAGCGATGAGGTGGGCATTTCAGTTCCACTCATCGCTACTTTTGGTTGAAAGGCAACGCAGGTGCTGCGCTGTTTATAAATAAGGTGGCAACTCAAACAAGCGAATGCTGTTGCTTCCTTTAATCAAAATAGAATGGTTTTGTGGCTGCTGGGCAGCGATAGCCGCCTTCACTTCGTCGACATCTTTAAACTTTCGATAGGTAGTGTGGGTCTTTTCAAACTCCTTTCCCACAAGCCAAACCTTATCAAAGCCATCGCTTTGCAGCATATCGACCACCTTTTGATGCTCCGATGCAGACACTTCGCCCAACTCAAGCATATCCCCTAAGATGGCCATCTTATGGGGAACATCCATCCATTTAAAATTCTCTATCGCCGCTTTCATGCTCGAAGGATTGGCATTGTAGGCGTCAACAATGAGCTTGTTGTGTGCCGTTTCTTCCAACTGGCTGCGGTTGTTGGACGGAATATAATGTGAAAGGGCATGATTAATCTGCTCGGGTGTGACGCCAAAATGCAAGCCAACGGCAATAGAAGCCAGCAGGTTGTCGATGTTGTAAGCGCCAATGAGATGGGTTGTTACTTCATAGGTGCGCAGCTTTGTGTGCGGGGTTGAAAGGTCGGTCCAGCTGAAATTCACAAAAGGACTGCACGAAATGAGCGTTCCACAGACGTTCACATCGTCGCTATGTCCATAGGAAACAATGCGGTTGAATTGTCGTTCGCTGGCCATTTCCACTAAGTCGGCGTTGCTTTCGTTGAGGAAAAGCAATCCGTCGTGTACCTTTAAATAATCGTAAAGCTCGCCTTTTGTCTGTTTAACGCCTTCAAAACTGCCAAAACCTTGTAGATGAGCGCGCCCCACATTGGTAATCAATCCGCAGGTAGGTTCTACGTAATCCACAAGCTTTTTAATATCACCGATGTGGCTGGCTCCCATCTCTACCACCGCAATCTCGTGGCTGTCGTTGAGGCGAAAAAGCGTTTTGGGCACACCAACATCATTATTATAGTTACCTTCGGTGTGCATGACGTTGAACTTTTCGCTTAAAACAGCCGAGAGAAGTTCTTTGGTTGTGGTCTTACCATTGGTGCCTGTGATGCCAATAATGGGGATGTTGAACTGGCGACGGTGCATTCTTGCCAATGCTTTATAGGTGAGAAGGCAATCGTTAACCAAAATGATTTTGGGTTGATTGGGGTCGGCATATTGCGGATTGTCGACAATAGCATAGGCACATCCCTTATCTAAAGCGCCTTGTGCAAACTTGTTTCCGTCAAACGATTCGCCCTTTAAGGCTAAGAAAATGCTGTCTTTGGGGCAGTTGCGGCTATCGGTTGTGATGCACGGATGCTGCAAATAAAGCTGATACAAATCTTCTATATTCATGCTGTTATTGTGAATTGTCGATACAAAGTTAAGGCTTTTTTGGTGACGATGGATATAGAATGTTAATGATTTGCAGTAAGCGTGGTATTTAATTTGCATGCTATATAAAAAAAATATATCTTTGTAGCGATGAAGCCTATACATTATTCTATTCAAGTTAGAGGAACATTGATAGATCTTTCCACACCACAAGTGATGGGAATATTGAATTGCACGCCCGATAGTTTCTATGCGGGTAGTCGCAAACAAACCGAGGAAGAGATTGCTCATCGTGCGAATGAGATTGTCGAACAAGGTGGAACGATGATTGATGTGGGTGCCTTTTCGACACGTCCGGGGGCGTCTGTTGTGAGCGAAAGCGAGGAGATGGAGCGTTTGAAGCGTGCACTTGCCATCGTAAGACGGGAGCAACCCACGGCTATTGTGTCGGTGGATACCTACCGACCGCTTGTGGCTCGTCGCTGCATTGAGGAGTGGCAAGCTGATATTATTAACGATGTGAGCGAAGGAGGTATCACTGGTATTGCCAATGTTCCTATTCATGAAACGGAGAATATGTTTGATGTGGTGGGTCAGTTGCAGGTGCCCTATATCTTAATGTCGGTGAAATCAAATCTCAACGACATGATACTTTCGTTTGCAAAGGAGGTGCAACAATTACGCGATCGAGGGGTGAAAGATATTATTCTTGACCCGGGTTTTGGCTTTGGAAAGGACTTACAGCAGAATTATGCCGTGCTCAATGGCTTGGAAGAGCTGCGTGCTTTGGAACTTCCTTTATTAATAGGTGTGTCGCGTAAACGTATGATTTACCAGTTAGTGGGTGGCGATGCGTTGACCGCTTTGAATGGAACGACGGCCATCCATGCCGCAAGTTTGATGAAAGGAGCTAACATTTTGCGGGTGCACGACGTAGCTGAAGCTGTGGAAACGGTGAAGATTATCTCGGCGATGCAACAAAGTTCACCGAGTGATGAATGGACATAAAGACGTGAATGTCTGGCAAAATGAGGCAGTGTTTCGTGCGGAAAGGTCATCCATAGGGTGCTCATTTCCATCAAAACAGCACCCTGTTGAGAATTGATGTATGTTAAAATAGAACATAAAACAACTTGATAAATTAGTTTTACGATGCCTTTTAATTTTGGAATTAAGGATGTCATCGATATTGTTTTAGTGGCGTTGTTGCTCTATTATATTTATCGTTTGATGAAAGAGAGCCGCTCGTTGAATATCTTTATTGGTGTCATCGTGTTTGTTTTGGTGTGGCTTTTCGTCAGTCAAGTGCTCGAAATGCGACTTTTAGGAGCCATTCTTGACAAATTGGTTGGTGTGGGTGCTTTGGCTTTGATTGTGCTTTTCCAAGAAGAAATTCGTCGTTTCCTTTATTCCTTAGGTGCACATCGGCAGTTTAAACGTTTGGCAAAGTTCTTCGAGGGACACCGAAATGCACGGCAAAGCGAGGAGACACGTCAGATGATTGTGCCTATTGTGCTGGCTTGTATGAGCATGGGTAAAGGAAAAGTGGGTGCATTGATTATCATCGAACGGGCTTCTCCGCTTGATGATATTATGGATACGGGCGACCGAATTGATGCCAATATCAATCAAAGGCTCATCGAAAACATCTTTTTTAAGAACTCTCCTTTGCACGATGGCGCGATGATTATTTCGCAAAAGCGTATTAAAGCGGCGGGATGTATCTTGCCTGTGAGCCACGATTTGAATATTCCTAAGGAGTTAGGACTGCGGCATCGTGCGGCAATGGGTATCAGTCAGGTGAGCGATGCGATAGCCATTGTAGTGAGTGAAGAGACAGGTCGCATCAGTATTGCTATGGGAGGGCAATTCTATCTGCGGTTATCGGCCGAAGAGTTGGAACAGATTCTGACGACAGAATTATCTTGATTTTTTATTTTTTTTAGAGCACTTATCGGGCAATGTTCAATAAAATTCACTAAATTTGCAAAGTGGAAATGACAATTTTTAGCATTGTTATAACAACAAGAACATTTGAAATATTTTATAAGCAATATAAAAAATGGAATTATTACAGCAGATTGTAGCGCGCGCAAAGGCTGACAAACAGCGTATTGTGCTTCCGGAAGCAGAGGAAGAACGCACGCTCCGTGCAGCTGATCGTGCATTGGCTGACGACTTAGCCGATATTATTTTAATCGGTAATCCAACGAAAATTCAACAGCTTGCAGCACAATGGGGCCTGCAAAACATCGGGAAAGGAACCGTTATTGATCCTCAAAATAATCCTAAAAGCGAAGAGTATGCCGCACTCTTGTGTGAACTTCGCAAGAAAAAGGGGATGACTTTGGAGCAAGCACGCCAACTGGTTACCACGAATAACCTTTATTTAGGTTGCATGATTATTAAGACAAATGGTGCCGATGGACAGATAAGTGGGGCGTTAAGTACTACGGCTGAGACGTTAAGACCTGCGCTTCAGATTATCAAATGCCGCCCGGGTATTACGTGTATCAGCGGTGGTTTGCTCTTAGTTACCACGCAAAAGCAATATGGAAACGATGGCGTTGTGTTCATGGGTGACGTAGCTGTTACGCCAGTTCCCGATGCAAACCAATTGGCTCAGATAGCTATTTGCACGGCAGAGACCGCAAAATGTGTAGCAGGTTTTGATGATCCGCGTGTGGCTATGTTGAGTTTTTCAACGAAAGGCAGCGCTTCTCACGAGGTAGTGGATAAGGTTGTTGAGGCAACAAAGATAGCAAAGACGTTGGATCCAACGTTAGATATCGACGGCGAATTGCAGACAGATGCTGCTTTAGTGCCGTCCGTTGCGGCAACAAAAGCGCCGGGTAGCACGATTGCTGGTAGGGCAAATGTACTCATTGTGCCTAATCTTGAGGTAGGGAACATAGCATATAAACTCGTACAACGCTTGGGAAATGCCAAAGCTATCGGCCCGATTTTGCAAGGAATTGCACGTCCTGTGAACGATTTAAGTCGTGGATGTTCGGTAGAAGACATTTATTATATGATCGCTATCACAGCTTGTCAGGCGCAAGAAGCAAAGAATAATTAGGAGGAAAAGGTTTGAAGTGGAGCATGATTTGCTGCACAAAAGGTCTGAAAAATCATTCAAATTCAACGTATCACATATCACATTAAATCCATTTATGAACGTATTAGTCTTAAATTGTGGGAGCAGTTCTATCAAGTATAAGCTCTACAACATGGATAATGAGTCGGTGTTGGCACAAGGAGGTGTCGAGAGAATTGGCATAGATAATGCCTTTATCAAGGTGAAACTGCCCAATGGTGAGAAGAAAACCATTATGGCCGACCTGCCAACCCATAAGGAAGGCGTTGGCCTTGTATTTGATTGTTTGCTCGATCCAACGTTTGGTGCTATCAAAAGTCTTGATGAAATAGATGCCGTAGGGCATCGTATCGTGCAAGGAGGTGATATCTATACGGAAAGTGTTATTTGCACTCCGCAGGTTGAAAAGGATATAGAAAGCCTCTGTGATCTTGCACCTGTGCACAATGCTGGGCATTTAAAAGGCATTAAAGCCGTGGATGAGTTGATGCCTAACACACCACAAGTGTGTGTGTTTGACAATGCTTTCCATAGCACCATGCCCGATTATGCTTATCTTTATGCCATCCCTTACAACCTTTATGAGCAATACCATGTGCGTCGTTATGGCTTCCATGGCACCTCACATCGTTATGTATCGCAGCGCGTTTGCGAAATCTTAGGTTTGGATATTCACCATTCTAAGATCATAACTTGTCATATAGGCAACGGTGCAAGCGTAGCAGCTGTGCGCAATGGAAAGGTAATTGACACCTCAATGGGGCTCACTCCGTTGGCAGGTTTGATGATGGGTACGCGCTGTGGTGATATAGATCCGTCGGCAGTTACTTATCTTATGAGGAAGCTAAACATGACACCTCACGAGATGTCTGAGTATCTAAACAAGAAGAGTGGCGTGGTAGGAATTACCGGAATTTCAAGCGATATGCGCGATATTGAGCAAGCCGCTAAGGATGGGAATGAGCGTGCTTTGCTGGCGATGAAGATGTATGACTATCGCATAAAGAAATATATTGGCGCTTATGCTGCAGCACTTGGCGGTGTAGATGCCATTGTCTTTACGGCCGGTGTAGGTGAAAATCAAACGGGAACACGCGAGAAAGCCTGTGCAGGTCTTGAGTATATGGGTATTAAGATCGATGTAGAAAAGAATGCAACCATTCATGGTGAGGAAGCCATCATTTCTACTCCTGACAGCAAAGTGAAAGTAGTTGTCGTACCCACTGATGAAGAAATCGTTATTGCGCGCGACACAAAAGCGCTCGTTACGCAATAAATAGCAGCAACTTTATGGTTAACAGTTCAGCAAAAGGGTGAGCATTGCGCAAGCAGTGTCCACCCTTTTGTTTTGCTCTTGTAGCAGGTTTGGATATAGAAACCCTTCACATGACAAGCTATGATGGATGAAATTCTCCAATATAATCAGCAGTTTGTAGCCGCGAAAGGTTACGAAAAGTATATCACTTCCAAATATCCCGACAAGCATTTGGCCGTACTTTCGTGCATGGATACGCGCTTAACCGAGCTGCTTCCGGCCGCTTTAGGTCTCAAAAATGGCGATGCTAAGTTCATTAAGAACGCCGGAGGCTTGGTCATTTCGCCTTTCGATTCGGCCATGCGCAGCCTCATTGTAGCTATTTTTGAGTTGGGAGTAAATGAGATTATGGTGGTGGCTCATTCAGAATGTGGCGCCTGTCACATGCACTATGACGCGTTTCATGCACACATGAAAGCGCGAGGTATTGCCGATTCTACGTTGGAAACCATCCGCCGGAGTGGCATAAACCTCAACGAATGGTTGGAAGGTTTTCACGATACCGAGGCATCAGTGCGCCATACCGTTGATGTTATTCAGCATCATCCCTTAGTACCTCATGACGTTTCCGTGCGCGGTTTCATCATCAATTCGGTCACCGGGGAACTTACTGCCGTATAAAAAACGTGGCTTCTCCTTATACATCATAGGGAGAAGCCCCGTTTTTTAGAGCACTATCGCAGGATAAACCCCTATCCCTTTGGGTTATTCATCTCCAAAGTCAACACTTTTTTGAGTCGATGTAAGCCCTCGACAAGCGTTGTTTTTGGGCATGCCAAATTAATTCTCAAGTAATGTCCACCTTGTTTCTCGCCATACATCGTACCACTATTCAGCATGAGTTTTGCCTCATGCAGCAGCTTCTTGCAGGCCCCATCGGCCGTTAATCCCGTGCGGTGAATGTCCACCCAGGCCAAATAAGTGCCTTCTAAGCGACACACTTCAAGTGCAGGAAGCTGCTCATGGATAAAGGTTTTCAACGTAAGATAGTTCTCATGCAAGTAAATATTGAGTGCATCGAGCCACGCTTCTCCTTCATTATAGGCCGCCTGTAGCGCGATAACGCCGAATGGATTGACGTCACAAACCTCATTGATATTGATGGCCCGGTCAATCTTTCTGCGCAACCTTGCATCGCTACAAATGATGTTTGCTATCTGCAATCCCGCAATATTAAAAGCCTTTGTGGGCGAGTTGAGCACCACACTGTTGGCTTTGCACGCCTCATCTACCGCAGCAAAAGGCTGAAAACGATAGCCCGGCATGATGACTTCGCCATGAATCTCATCGGCAATCACGCGCACATCATGTCGCAAACAGATGTCGTTCATGCGTTGCAATTCTGCTTTTGTCCACACGCGTCCCGACGGATTATGCGGATTGCAAAGCAAAAACACCGTGGTTTTCTCATCCGAACACTTACGTTCGAAGTCGTCAAAATCGATGATATAGCTGTCTTTTTCACGGCGGAGAGGGTTCTCTGCCACCTCACATCCACAGTTCTTAATCGATGAGAAGAAACAATTATAGACAGGAGTTTGCACCAACACCTTCTCACCTGGCAACGTTAAAGCCTTTAAAGCACAGGCGATGGCCGGCACAACGCCCGTGGTATAGAGCACCTCTTCGCGCTGAATATGCCACCCATGACGCCGCTCAAACCAATGAATCAGCGCTTCGTAATAGCTATCGGGGACAAAAGTATAGCCAAAAATGCCATGCTCAACGCGCTTCTTTAAGGCGTTAATGATGCAAGGTGCCGTGGGAAAGTCCATGTCTGCCACCCACATAGGGAGCACATCGGCATCGTTTGGCTCATCCCATTTGTAGGAATTTGTGCCCCGTCGCGGGATGATTTTATCAAAATCAAATGGTTCCATTGCCGTTTATTTCCTCGTTTCAATCACGCAATCCTTACCTTTTGCAAACGCATTATAAGTGATTTTGCCAATCTCGTCGGCCACAATCCGCCCACTAATCGGGTTTTTGATTTCCATAATGCTGCCCTTTATCGACGCATCAATGTGTCTGCTATCTTCAAATGTGCGGTCACACTCGGCATCAAACGTGCAGTCTTCCAACACGATGCCATCCAAATAGCACAATGGTTGTTCACCTTTGATGTGACAACGCACCAATTTGATGTTCTTAGAGTGCCAAGCTAAGTACTCACCATCGAGCACACTATCGTAGACAACCACATTCTCGCATTCCCAAAAACTGTCTTTCGTTGTGATATTGGCATGGTGAACTTCTACGTTTTTGCAATATTGAAAGATGTATTTGCTGTCGCTTGTCAGCCCATCCACATAGATATCCTCGCAAAACATAAAGGGATAAGTGCCATCGTGCAGCGTCACATCTTTAATCTTAATGCCCTTCACTTTCCAAAAAGTCTCGTCGGCATCATTGATTGTTACACGCTCTAAACTAAGGTTTTCCATTTCACGAAAGAACTTAGGCCCATCAATGACCGAGTCTTTCATCACCATATTTTGGCTGTACCAAATAGCTGAACGGCTCTCAGGCGCAAAATAACAATTTGTAATCACGCTGCCATCAACGTGCCACCAAGGATATTTGCCATAGAATTTCGAGTCGTGACACTCCACGTTCTTGCAGCATTTAATCCCCGATTCGCCATCCGTGATGGTGATATGCTCCAGTCTCGTGTCATGAATACCAAATAGAGGACGCTCACCGCCATATTGTTTATTCTGAATACTTTCCATCTTTTATCTTCTTTTCTGTTTCAATTTTATAGTGTATGATTTTCTTCTTACGCTTACAAAGATACAAAAACTATGCCAGTTTCATCGTATGCGATTTACGAAATGACGTAATTTTTTCTAAAAGTGGCTTGTAGTGCTACTTTTTACGCCTGTCGTTTGGGGAATAATCAAGAGAGGGAGCAGAAGTGAAAGCAAATGATGTGTCACCTTGTCTCATCCACATGCGTTGATAGGAAAGCATCCTATTACCTTTCATTCCTGCTGTTATGCCGTGTTGTCTTTGCGGAATGGCAATCCATACACCAAAACTATCCTATCAGTTGTTGTAGTAAGTGAGTTGTTAAGCTATCATGCTTGCTCAGAGCCACTTACTCCCTTGCTTTGTAAAATGGTGCATTTCGTGCGGCAAAAGCTATCATATTATGCAACAATCTCATGCAGATTGCACTGCAAAGACGATGCTTTTTCTGGGCCTTTGTTGCTCCTTTCTTTTCTAAAGAGACGGCGGCACCACAACCATCACTACGGCAACGGCCAACCTTGTGGTATCATCTTGCACCTTAAAACAAGTCACGCAGCACAGCAAGCGACTTAATTTCGGGAAATTTCGGCAGATGCAAGGCGTAATAGTGCAACACAATGTCGCAAAATCGATTGCGCTCTGCACGCGACAGTTTAAATAAGTGCATGTTGGCATAGTCCATTCGTGAGAACGTTGCCACCAAGGCTGCGTCCTCAACCGGCAGAAATTGACCATGCAAAGGCAGCGTTCGCACGTAACATCCATTGCGCATGTCGAAATAACAACCGCTCACATAGTCGTCTAAGTTGGGATAAACCCCTAAGAAACGCAACAGATGAATCATGTAAACCAAATGAAAATTGGCAAAATTATGGTCGCAACTGTCCAACCATTCAATGCTATGAAAAAGATAATCAAACAGGGGTTCGTTGACGGGTTCGTGATGCACCACATGTAAAGTAAATTCAGAAAGGAAGAGGGTGATGGACAGTTTGTAGGCATCAAAAGGGATAGATGCGAGCGGAACAGCAAGCCCTACACTCTTTAAATGCTGCAAATCGTTCTTCGGGCGGTAATCAAACTCCACCTCGAGCAGTGTAAAAGGCTGGAAATATTGCTTTTTCATGGCTCCCTTTGGCGATGCCGATGGACGCACAACAAAGGTGACACAGCCCCGTTTTTGGGTGAACATTTCCACCATCAGCTTGCCTTCGCCAAACTTAAACGCATGCAACACTATTGCTTTTGTCTTAATCATCATCAAGAACAAAGGTAGCTCTTATTCCCGAGAAACAGGCACTTGCGAAAAATATTTCTGCAAATGTTTGGCTATACCAAATTAATGTACTAACTTTGCACCCGCAAAATAAGTGCGATGGTCCCTTCGTCTATCGGTTAGGACGAGAGATTTTCATTCTCTAAAGAGCAGTTCGACTCTGCTAGGGACTACAAATTAAAAAGTAAAGTATTAGCAAAGATGGCAAATCATAAATCATCCGTAAAGAGAATTCGTCAGACAAAGACGAGAACGTTGCACAACAAATATTACGCAAAGACTATGCGTAACGCTGTACGTAAGTTGCGTTCGCTTGCCGACAAAGAAGAGGCTTTGAAGCTTTATCCCGTCGTTCAGGCAATGTTAGATAAGTTGGCTAAAGTGAATATCATTCATGCCAACAAGGCAGCTAACATCAAATCGGGCTTAGCACAGCACATCAGCAAATTGGGTTAAGCATCCATTTGCAATGGTAAGGGTCGTAATTTCTACGGAAGTTGCGACCTTTATGCATGTCGTATGGTGCAAAGACACGATGTCCGCCCATGCGATAAGCGTTTAATAGCGATGGGACAGGGGCATTTCTTATGGTGTCCAACGTCTTTATATTTGGTGTAGTATTCAAAACAACACACGTTGTCAGCATAAAAGAGTAAAGGGATAGACATTTACAATAGCCTTACCAAAAGGCAAGTGGAAAAGAGGTTGCATACACTTTCCATGCTTTCTTAAATGCGTCCTCTAACTGATTTGTTCCCCTTTTTCTTGTCATCTCACCAAGAAAGACTCTGTTTTCTTCTTATTATTCCAAATGTTATGACATCTTTTCACGCGGTACCACATGCTTTTTCATGACAAAAAGTTTTATAATTGCAGCTTTTTACGTATCTTTGCAGATAAATCACACGATTCAAAACAATGGCAGAAAATCTCAATAACGAGGCCAATTATTCCGCCTCCAATATCCAAGTATTGGAAGGTTTGGAGGCCGTTCGCAAACGTCCCGCCATGTATATTGGCGACATTAGCGAAAAAGGATTGCATCATTTAATCAATGAAACCGTAGATAACTCTATTGACGAAGCCATGGCGGGTTATTGTACGGACATTGAAATCACCATCAATGAAGACAACTCCGTGACCGTTGAGGACAATGGTCGTGGTATTCCGGTTGACGAACACAAGAAATTACACAAGTCAGCACTTGAAGTTGTGATGACAGTTCTGCATGCCGGAGGTAAGTTTGACAAAGGTTCTTACAAGGTAAGTGGCGGTCTTCATGGTGTAGGTGTCAGCTGTGTGAATGCTCTTTCAACGCACATGCTCTCGCAAGTCTATCGTGATGGCAAGATTTATCAACAAGAGTATGAGAAGGGAAAGCCGCTCTATCCTGTGAAAGTGGTTGGTGAAACAACTAAAAGAGGCACGCGACAACAGTTCTGGCCCGACCCAACTATCTTCACAACCACTACGTTTAAATGGGACATTGTGGCCAGCCGTATGCGCGAATTAGCTTACTTAAATGCCGGCATTCGCATCACTTTGCGCGATCTTCGCCCCAACGAAGAGGGCAAAACACGCGAAGAAGTGTTCCATGCTAAGGATGGATTGAAAGAGTTTGTGCGCTATGTTGACCGACACCGCACCCACTTATTTGATGACGTTATCTACTTGAAAACCGAGAAACAAGGCATCCCTATTGAGGTAGCTATTATGTATAACACCGACTATTCGGAAAACATTCATAGCTATGTCAACAACATTAACACCATCGAAGGCGGCACACATCTCACAGGTTTCCGCGCAGCTTTAACGCGAACCCTGAAGGCATACGCCGATGCAGAGCCATCTATTGCCAAGCAAATTGAAAAGGCTAAGATTGAAATTGCGGGGGAAGACTTCCGCGAAGGATTAACAGCTGTCATCTCAATTAAGGTGGCTGAACCACAATTTGAGGGTCAAACAAAGACGAAACTCGGCAATAGTGAGGTTTCAGGTGCCGTGCAACAGGCCGTAGGTGAGGCGCTTTCTAACTATTTAGAAGAGCATCCCATCGAAGCAAAGAAGATTTGTGAGAAGGTTGTTTTAGCTGCAACGGCGCGTATTGCCGCACGTAAAGCCCGCGAAAGTGTGCAACGTAAGAGTGTAATGTCGGGTGGAGGACTGCCTGGAAAGCTGGCCGATTGCTCAAACAAAGACCCAAAAGATTGCGAAATCTTTCTTGTAGAGGGTGACTCTGCAGGCGGTTCTGCCAAGCAAGGTCGCGACCGTTACACCCAAGCCATATTGCCCTTGCGTGGTAAAATCCTCAACGTTGAGAAGGTACAATGGCATAGAGTGTTCGAAGCTGAGTCGGTAATGAACATCATTCAAAGCATAGGTGTGCGCTTTGGTGTTGAAGGAGAAGACGACAGAGAGGCCAATATTGATAAACTTCGCTACGACAAAATCATCATAATGACCGATGCTGATGTCGATGGTTCGCACATCGATACGCTCATTATGACACTCTTTTATCGCTTTATGCCTAAGGTTATTGAGGATGGTCACCTCTATATTGCCACACCACCTCTCTATAAATGTACCTATAAAAAGGTGAGCGAATATTGCTATACTGAGCAACAACGTCAGGCCTTTATCGACAAATATGTGGAAGGAAAAGAAGATGATAAGGCACTACATACACAGCGTTACAAAGGTTTAGGTGAGATGAATCCCGACCAACTGTGGGAAACTACCATGGATCCTGCACAGCGTTTGCTCAAACAAGTGACCATTCAGAACGCCGCAGAAGCAGATGAAATCTTCTCAATGCTGATGGGTGACGACGTAGAACCGCGCAGAGTGTTTATCGAAGAGAATGCAACTTATGCTAATATTGACGCATAAGGTCTTCTAAATCCTATTATATGCTGTTTCAAACAGACGAGAAAAGCCCCTTTCTATCACGAGAATGGGGCTTTTTTGTAGGCTATTATTCACAGCGAAGTTTCATCATAAAGCTCTTCTTGCTATGTCATTTAGTGCTTTTCGAATTGCCTATTAGTGCACAGAATAATATAACTTCTGAGGAAAAACAATCCGTATGGATAGAGCAAGTGCTGGCTTCTACCGCCCTATCACATGCTTGGATCGGCGCACCGATGACTGATTCCACTTCGCAAGTGTGGTTCAGACGCACCTATATCCATGCACAACGCCCCAAACGCGCATGGTTAAACGTTGCGACAACGGGCTATATTGAGGTTTATGTAAATGGCTATAATGTGTTGAAGAGCAAGCGATGGCCCTACAGAATGCAGCCCAACGACGACCAACCTCTATATGCTTCGTTAGATGTTACGCGCCTTTTGCAGCCCGACAGCAATACCATTGCTGTATGGTTCAGCCCTGCCTTTCCTCATTTGCAAGCACAACAGATTGCCATTTCCTACCATGGTGAGCAGGCAGAAGGCACACCTTTTTCCTTTGTTAGTGACGATTCGTGGCTTACACGACATGCAAATGTGGCATTAACCAAAGGCCATAGTGAAATATTTCGTGCGCCATCGCCCGAAGAACAGCAATGGAACACCAACGAATGTGCCCTTGCCTTGTGGCAACCTGCACTGCCATCGCAGCACAAAAGCATGCAAAGTGGCGGGGACTTCAACACCATTCATGCCTCAGAACACATCACACACATCTTCCGACCCGACTATCTTGTGGTGCAAGGCGACACCGTTTGCTTCATCTTTCCACAGGCTTTCTATGGCTATGCGCGTGTAACTTTCCGGCATACACACCCGCAAGAATGGGTCAATATCAACGGTTTGCACTACCAATGCAGTGGTGAAACCGACGAACAAGCGTATAGGAAATTCACTTTACAACCGATACATCGTCTGTGGATTACAGGCGATCGTGCCTTCAAATCCGAACAGATTGAGAAAGTAGAAGGGATAGAAGTCTGCCCCACTTTGTCCTATAAATGGCACGATTAAATAGACTATTTTCAGAAAACAACGCTGTTTTCCTTCGTTTTTTGTATCTTTGTAGAGCAAATCTACATCAATATGTTACGAAATCAAGATATTACTATTGCGTCAACGCTTGAGCTTTATGGTGGAAGCCACATCGATAAAGACCTGTTGTTAATAGAAGATATTGCGAAATTCTCCATGCCCCAGGTATCCAGAAAAGTAGCTTGTTTGTTCATTGCCGTATGCCGTTCGGGGCAATTCAACTATACACTCGACACCATTCCCCATCAAATAGAGGCCAATCATATTGTCATTATCAGTCCCGGACAGACGCTCGATTACGCAAAAGTCGGTGCAGATAGCAGTGCATTTGGCATCATGGTTTCAGAAGATTTCTTCCAAGAGATTGTCGCAAACATACATGAACTCTCCAGTCTTTTTATCTTTTCGAAAACCCATCCCGTTTGCAAATTGCAGCCAAACGAGATTGAAAAGTTGGAAAACTATTTCAAAGTGTTGCAGAAAATGGTCGACAATACAGCACACCATTTCCGCATAGAACTTGTGAAATCGCTACTTAAAACCATGATTTATGACTTAGGTGACACCTTGTTTCGCATTCAAAGCAGTGATAATCGCAAGCAATATCGTGCCGATAAGATATTTGCTGACTACATTGCTTTAGTCGAAAAGAACTTCAAAGTGCAACGACGTGTGAGCTGGTATGCACAACAATTACACATCACACATAAGTATTTATCCGAGTCAATTAAGGCTGCCAGCCACCGAACGCCTAACGAATGGATTGACTATTACGTCGTCATGGAGATACGTGTGCTGCTCAAAACCACTGCAAAGAGCATTAAAGACATCACCGAATTGCTCAACTTTCCCAACCAAAGTTTCTTGGGAAAGTTCTTTAAAGAGCATGTAGGCATGTCGCCTCGACAATATCGCAACCAAGCATAAGCAAGCTTTCCATCGCACATGGGAATGGCATTTAGAGATGAGAGACCTATCCCTTTCGCCCCAAAAGGAGCGCAAACAGCTCATCATAGCACATCAAAAAAATGAATAACGAACCCTTTTCGTTATTCATTTTTTTTCGTTTCATCTAATAAAGCCCCTATTTCGGCCGCCGCTTGGCATAGCTCTTGATACCAATCTTCGCCAAAACGTTCTATCAAAGGCGCTTTTAAAAATTGGTAAACCGGCATATTCAGCGCTTCACCTTTTGCCACAGCATCGCGGCAAATATGCCATTTGTGGTAATTGATGCCTACCAATCCGCCCGCAAATGCTTTGGCTCTGATGGGATAAAGTGCACAAGAAATAGGCTTTTTAAACTGCGTTCTCCCCTCACGATAGGCCTTTTCGAGTGCACAAAGACAACAACCTTCATGGTCATAGGTAAAGACACAGTCCTTTCCTCCCACAATACTCGTCACCAAATCGCCCTCTTCATCGACATAAGCCACTCCCTGTTTGTCGATAACAGCTTGTGCAGAAGCCTTCAAATCGGGCCAAACGACATCCAAAACCGCTTCTGTTTCGGCAATTTCATCCATGCTTATGGGTGCACCGGCATCCCCTTCTACACAGCAAATGCCATGGCATTTATCGAGATCGCAGCAAAACTTCTCAGTGAAAATATCCGGCGAAACGAGCACATCACCTACTTGAATAATGTGCAAATCTTCTTTCTTCATCCAGTCTTTGAAACGTCCTACCAATCAATCTCCGTCAATCCATGCGACCGAAGATAAGCATTACACCGCGAAAAATGATGATTTCCAAACCAACCTCCACGGTTAGCGGAGAGCGGAGAGGGGTGAACCGACTCTAAAATGAGATGTCGTTGCCCATCAATCAAACTGCGTTTGCTGCGCGCATAACCGCCCCACAGCATAAAAACCAAGTGCTCGCGATGCGCACTTAGCGCACGGATTGCAGCATCAGTAAACACACTCCAGCCCAATCCTTGATGACTGTTGGCCGCATGGGCTTGCACAGTAAGTGTGGCGTTTAAAAGCAAAACGCCCTGCGAAGCCCAACGCGTTAGGTCGCCACTCGTGGGCAAAGGCTTCCCCAAGTCAGCCTGAATCTCTTTAAAAATATTCTGAAGTGAAGGCGGGATAGCAACCCCTTCGGGCACAGAAAAGCTCAATCCCATGGCTTGTCCGGGCTCATGATAAGGGTCTTGTCCCATGATTACCACCTTCACTTCATTGAAAGGACAAAGATTAAACGCATTGAAAACCAACCTACTGGGCGGGAAACACGGCCCCATCCTATAGGCTTGGCGCACCTGTTCGGCCAAGGTTGCGAAATAAGGCTTGTCAAACTCCGCTCCAAGTTGCTGTTTCCACGTGGGTTCAATCTTTACATCCATCGCTTAACGATTATCAGAGATGAGACATTCTCCTGTCATATCAGCAGGCTGTTCCAAGCCCATGATATGAAGAATTGAAGGAGCTACATCAGCCAAACGACCATCTTTCACCGTTGCCGAATTATTGTTTGTGACATAAATAAACGGCACGGGGTTCAGCGAGTGCGCCGTGTTGGGCGTTCCATCGGGATTGATTGCGTTGTCCGCATTACCATGATCGGCGATGATAATCACCTCATAGTCGTTCTTCTTAGCGGCTTCCACGACCTCTTCCACACAATGATCAATAGCCCAAACAGCTTTCGCAATGGCATGATATACACCTGTATGGCCCACCATATCACCGTTTGCGAAGTTCACAACAATGAAATCATAGATGTCATCGTTGATGGCTCCCACCAATTTATCCTTCACTTCGAAAGCGCTCATCTCAGGCTTTAGGTCATAAGTAGCCACCTTTGGCGACGGAACCAGAATGCGATCTTCGCCCTCGAAAGGCTGCTCGCGTCCACCATTAAAGAAGAATGTCACGTGCGCATACTTCTCTGTTTCAGCCGTATGCAACTGACGTTTGCCCAAACGCGAAAGATATTCGCCCAACGTGTCCTGCACATTCTCTTTCGGGAACAGCACCTCCACATGCTTA
Organism: Segatella oulorum F0390; assembly: GCF_000224615.1. Lineage (NCBI taxonomy): Bacteria > Pseudomonadati > Bacteroidota > Bacteroidia > Bacteroidales > Prevotellaceae > Segatella > Segatella oulorum. Next base: position 369,823 of record NZ_JH114216.1, on the reverse strand, counting down.
AAGTTAGGATCATACGGAGTCATGCAGTAATATTTCAAATCCTTCACCGTCGCCATTCCTTCGGCAGGCATATCCTCTTGCGTCAGCACTTGTGTCAATTCCTTGGCGCGGTCGTTGCGATAATTAATGAAAATCACCACATCGCCAGCCTCGATTGTGCCGTTCACCGTGCTGTTGTTGATAGGCTTGATAAACTCATCGGTCACACCTTCGTCATAACTTTCCTGCATTGCCTTCGCCAAATCGGTAGCCTGTTTGCCTTCACCTTTTACCAAAAGGTCGTAAGCCTCTTTCACACGATTCCACCGTTTGTCGCGATCCATGGCGTAGAAGCGTCCCACAATGCTCGCGATATGTGCCCCATTCTTGTCGCAACAAGCCTGCACTTGCTCAATAAAGCCCTTACCACTCTTCGGATCGGTATCGCGTCCGTCCATAAAGCAATGCACAAACACCTGGTCTTTCAAACCATACTCGCTGCCAATCTCAATGAGTTTAAATAAGTGGTTGAGCGAAGAATGCACGCCACCCGTAGAGGTTAACCCCATGAGATGCAGCTTCTTACCCTGCGATTTAGCATAGCTGTAGGCCTCAACGATGCCTTTATTTTTCAAAATATCACCGTTTTGGCAAGCCTTATTAATCTTCACCAAATCTTGATATACGATGCGACCGGCACCAATATTCAAATGACCCACTTCAGAGTTACCCATCTGTCCGGCAGGCAAACCAACGTCTTCGCCCGATGTAAGCAGTTGTGCATGAGGCGAAACGGCATTCAAATAATCTAAATAAGGTGTTGGAGTATTGTATATTACGTCACCCTTTCCACGTTTTCCGATTCCCCATCCATCGAGAATCATCAATAATGCTTTTTTTGCCATAATCTTTATTTTTAATCAAGTTCTTTTTCTATTGCCCACAAAGTTACAGCAAACCCACGACATAGCAAAGCCCGTCGCCGCATTTTTCATGCATCAAACACCCACATACCATAAATTTTCAACCCACGAAAGCATTACGAATTGCCCACACACCACGACACATAGCAGGCACAATCATGCCTCTAAACCGCAGACAGCAAGCCTTCTTTTCAAACCTCTCCCCTCACCTTTTCAACCATTTCCCTTCAGATTGCATCGTAATATCGTATAGATTGCGCGGTAATTTGATAGAGATTGCTTCATAAAGTGGGGCACTTTACTGCATAAAGTGATAGGTATTGCGACGGCAGCTGCATAACTTTGTTCTTTAAAGCACTTTGGGGTCTTTTCAAATTCCGCTTTCACTGCATGGATAGCGGCCGCTTTTCGGCCATTTATTTTTAACCATCGAAGGCACATCGGCACCCATTTCATCTCATCCAGCATACGTTATTCTACAAATAAAAATGGCTTTCGGCACATCACGCACGCCTACTATTAAAAAAAGTCGTAACTTTGTAGCATCCTTTTTGGGGACAATGCGACCGCAACGTGCAGGGGGAAGCAATTCAATCGTTGGGTATCTTGCCAAGAAACTCCTCCAACGGGGCGCACGAAAATAGAATAACAACCGAAGGTTATGAAGAATTTTTTGAAAGATTTGCGTCGTCGTGATCACCCACATGTGTTGGGTGGTTTAGACATTTTAAAATATATTGGGCCGGGGTTGCTGGTTACTGTGGGTTTCATCGACCCTGGAAACTGGGCCAGTAACTTTGCTGCCGGTTCGAGCTTTGGCTATTCTTTGCTATGGGTAGTGACGCTTTCCACCATCATGCTCATTGCTTTGCAACACAATGTAGCCCATTTGGGCATCGTGACGGGCCTGTGTTTGAGTGAAGCGGCCGTGAAATACTCGCCGAAATGGGTGGGAAAACCCATCATCGTGACGGCCATTTTAGCCAGCATCTCTACTTCATTGGCCGAAATTTTAGGTGGTGCCATTGCGCTGCAGATGCTCTTTGGCATAGCGATTCCAACGGGTGCAGTGCTCACAACGATAGCCGTGCTCGTGATGTTGTTCACCAATAGTTACCAAAAGATGGAGCGATCGATCATTGGTTTTGTGTCGATGATAGGCCTTTCGTTCATCTATGAGCTGTTTTTAGTAGACATTCAGTGGCCTAAAGCCATTGCCGGTGCTTTCGTTCCAAGCGTTCCCGAGGGGTCGTTGCTCATCATTATGAGTGTGTTGGGCGCGGTGGTGATGCCCCATAATCTGTTTCTTCACTCCGAAGTGGTGCAGAGTAGGGAAATTCATTTGAAAGGTGATGCGCGCATTCAACACATGTTAAAATATGAATTTGTCGACACATTATTCTCTATGATTGTGGGATGGGCCATCAATTCGGCTATGATTTTGCTCGCAGCCAGCACTTTCTTTGCCCACGGTCAGCAGGTGGATGAGTTGCAACAAGCACAGGCAATGCTGCATCCTTTGCTGGGAAATAACGCCGCAAACATCTTTGCTATTGCCCTACTTTTAGCGGGAATATCGAGCACTATCACCAGTGGTATGGCGGCAGGCAGCATCTTTTCGGGTCTGTTTGGCGAGTCGTATAATGCCAAAGACACCCACTCCATTGTTGGAATCGTGCTGTCATTGGGCGTGGCCCTGCTGCTTATCTTCTTCATCGGCAATGCTTTTCAGGGGCTGTTGATTTCGCAAATGGTGCTTTCCATACAGCTTCCTTTCACGGTTTTCCTGCAAGTGAGTCTCACTTCCTCCAAACGTGTGATGGGAAAATATGCCAATAGCCGGTTGAACAGCGCTTTTCTTTATTCTTTAGCTGCATTGGTAACGGCCCTCAATATATGGCTATTGATTGAGAGTGTCGGCTAACTCAGAACGCAGACTCCCACCCAAAGAACCCTAAAAGAAAACGATGAAGAAATTAGGTAATGAGCTAACGCTGATCCTTTTGATGACGGATGGCAACGATTATACCGCACAAGACCTGTGCAACCAGTTGAATTGCACGCGTCGCAACCTGTATTATTACTTGCAATTCTTGCGCGACTATGGTTTTGAAGTGATTAAAAAGGGCGATTATTACCGCCTTTCGCTCCAGTCACCTTTCTTTGAACGCTTAGCAATAGCACTGAATTTCACCGGTAAGGAGGCGGCAACAATGTATGAATTGGCAGAGTCCTCGGGGGCAAAGAAGACGCTGTTGCAATCGATACAAAAGAAGTTGGCTCGCGCTTACGACCTGCGTTTATACACCGACTCGCGCTACAAACGCAAGCAACAGCAACATTTGGAAGACCTTTCCATGGCCATTCGAACCCATAAAGTGGTATGCCTGCATCACTATTCGTCGCCCCATAGCCACACATATAAAGATAGAAAGGTGGAACCTTTTGCACTGTTGAACAACGATCAAGAGGTGCGTTGCTATGAATATGCGTCGAAATGCAACAAAACCTTCAAGCTATCGCGCATTGGTCGTGTAGAGGTGTATGAGGAAACCTGGACTTGCGAGGCTGAACATCGGCCTTTCTTTACCGATATTTTCGGTTTCTGTGCCGAAGAATTGCATAGCGTTTCACTCATTATGGGGCAGTTAGCCTACCACCTTCTGACGGAAGAATATCCACAATCCGTTTCGTTTATCACCCCCATCGACGACTATCATTGGCGGCTTCAGACACTCGTGGCCAGCTATATTGGTGTGGGCAGGTTTGTCATTGGGCTTTATGATGACATCGAAGTAGAAGGAGATGAGGGCTTTAAAGCTTATCTCCACACGCGCATTCAGAAGCTATTGCAACGCGAAACGTAATGTTGTCTGACGGTTTTGCCATTAAACAAATTAGCACTGTTAACGATTTTTATAGTCAAAACCGATGTTTGTTTTGGGTTAAATGGCTAAATTTGCGCATCTTTTTTTGATAAAACATTTAGAGTTATGAAAAAATTTAGAAATGCAATTGTATTGCTTGCGGCAGGAGTTGCTTTTGCAGCTTGCCAAAACAACGGTAAAACAGCAGCTAATGCTGGTGCCAATGATTCAACAGCTAAAGATTCAGCAGCTACTGATTCAGTAGTTTATGAGGGTACAGTTCCTGCAGCTGACGGCCCAGGTATTAAGTATCAGTTGGCTTGTGTGAACGATTCTTCTAAGGGTTTCCGCCTCACAACAACCTATCTTCAGGCTGAAAAGGGCAAAGATCAAGTTTCAGAAAGCAAAGGAAAGTATGAAGTTGTGAAGAAGACTGTTGCCGGAAAAGAAGGCACTTTCTACAAACTTCCTGCGTCAGATGGTTCAGGTGAGACTATTTTGAAGGTCGTTAACGACAGCACTCTGCGCTTGGTTAACAGCAACTTTGAAGAAGCTGCTTCAAAATTGAACTATGATTTGAAACTCAAAAAGTAATTGCTTTTTTTGTATTAGAATAAAAATTATTACATGAAAAGGTTCACATGCGAGCGTATGTGAACCTTTTTTTGATGCTTGTTTGCCATCTATTCGCCAAAATAGTCGGCCAAAGCTTGCATCGCACTGCCATCATGATTGGGCAAATCTTGAATGATTTCGCCCTTTTCCATCAGCAGAATACGCGATGAAATGTCGGCCACAAAGTTAAGATTATGGCTCGATAGGAGCACTAACGTGCCCAATTCCTCATTGATTCGCTTGATGAATTTGCTCACTTGTATCTGCGATGAAGGGTCAAGGAAGTTGAAAGGCTCGTCGAGTATGAGCACTTGTGGATGAATAAGCATTGCTCCAATGATGCCAATCTTTTGCTTGTTGCCCTGCGAAAAATCGCGAATGTATTTCTTTTTCCCGAGAATTTCGTCGTGCATAAGCGGTGCATAATAGGCCAAACGCTCGTGCAGAGTGGCATCATCAATGCCATAAACGGCTGCAATGAATTGGAAATACTCTTCGGGTGTATAAAGTTCTATGAGGAAACGCCCATCAATAAACGAGCCCGTATAGTGTTTCCAAGCCTCTGTCTCATTTACTTTTTCACCATTACTACACACAAAGCCCTGCGTCGGTTCAATCAAATCGAGGATTAAACGCATGAGTGTTGTCTTGCCGGCACCGTTGTTTCCCACCAAACCTACTAACTCACCCTGCTTTAAAGTGAGCATAGGAATATTGACAACCATGGCCTTTCCATACCTTTTTTGAAGGAGTTGAATTTGAATATCCATTGTCTTTGATGATTTTTTTGTTGTGAATAAAAGGGTTTATTGATTGAATGTTTCCATGCGTTGATGCCGCTTGGCCATGAAACGCCGCGCCAATACGCGCAACACTATGGGCGAAAGGCACAACAATAAGCAACCCATCGTCACCAGAATTGCTTGCACAACAAACATGGAATGAATGAATGCGAAGAGCAGAAAGACGATGGCGAGGGGCAAAAGTGACACCAAACTATACAAATTGATGCTCCAACTGGCTCCCTGATAGTTGAAAAAAGCCGAGCCACTGAGGTCTAATCGCCGTGAAAAAAGACAGGTAGGGAAGAACAACAAATTGCACCCCACGCTGAAGATGAACAAGGAAAGCAGTTGCAACAGCGTCCAATAGCCATAGAAAACGCCTGGCAATAGCACCACTACCGACAGCAAATTGAGCTGTATGAAGAACAGATACTTGCGCCGAAGCATTCTTTCTATGAGCAAAGGCTTTGTCAACAGCCCATGAAAGAAATTGCCTTCGACGCCAAAAATATATTGCCCTAAAATCATAGACGGAAAGAAAATGGGAATGAACAGATAGGCTTGACGCGATGCCTCCAAATGAAATGACGAGCCATCCGATGCTCTTCCGAGATAAACTTGCAGCGTAAAAACAAGCAAAAGCAGCAAAAAGGCTGTACGGAGGCGCTTGACACGCATGAGCATCAGCCATTCCATGCCCAACAAACTGCGGCTCGTGAGGCGGACGGATGATGGGCGTTGCTGTCCGTAATCAGCATAATTGTGCACACCACACATATAAATAAACAGCAAAACAGCAAACAACAATGTGACGAAAGCCCATCCCACAACGCGCCAAACGGGTGAAAGCAGGGGCATGAGCAACGCAATGTAGCAGGCAGCCACTACATAATAAACCAACCAAGCTAACCACAATACCAACTTATACATCCACCCTTGCGTCAGACGATGTGCGGTAATGAGCAGCCCATCGGTCATACTGATGAGCAAAGAAAGACCAAAAGCGAGCAGCGCATAGCCCAAAGGCAGGCCAAGACACGCCACAATGAGCACAACAATGGGAATGAACCAGTTGAAATAGTCCACCAAATTAAGCACCAAGAGAAACATATTCCAGGTGTGACGCGCAATAGGTTTGGTGCGCACATAGTCATCCATGCCCACCACATCGCGCTTCATCACGAGCTTCATCAGCACCTCTGTCACCGAAAGACCCACCACAAGCGGGACAATATAATACATGCTATCGGAATGATGGAATAAAGATGACCAGTTGCTGCCACCCTCTTTGAAGCCTGCCCACAACCCAATGGCAAAGCAAAACACGATATAAGCGAGGATACCTAAGCGTTTCCAGTCGAATGTTCGGCGCGAGATGGTCCACCAATGAAGTAATAAGATTTTCAGCATTTTATATTGATGTTGTTAAAAAGATGTGTCAAAGGTAACACTTTTCCTTAAACATTTTTCACGGCTTCACATAGAAAGGTGCTTTTTTAACGCTATTTTATAACCATAGCCTCATAAAAAACTCTACTTTTGCACCTTGAATTTGGATAACAACATAGAAAGAAAATGAAGAGAATGCTATTGATGTTGTGCTTCGTGGGGAGTGTTATTGCCGCAGGAGCACAAATGGAACGTGCGACAACCGGCGATCATTGGGTGGGCACTTGGGCCACAGCACAGCAACACCCTGTGAAGAGTTTCATGCCCTATAACAACAACTTGTCCTATCGTTCGGTGCGACAAGTGGTGAAAGTTTCGATTGGTGGCAAGCTCATACGTTTGGAACTTAGCAACGAACTTTCGCGCGAACCGCTCACCATTCGTTCGGTTTACATTGCACATGCCACCGATAGCTTTGCCATTGTGCCCCAAACGGCTAAATATTTGCTGTTTAACGGGCAGACACAAGTAACGATTCCGGCAGGGAAACGCGTTGTAAGTGATGCCCTTTCTTTCGACCTTCTGCCTTTGGAAAAGGTCGCCATCACGATGAATTATGGGCGTGCTCCGGCCGTTCCTACGGTGCACATGGGCTCGCGTACCACCTCTTATATCCTCAAAGGTGTGAGCACCGCACGCAGCAACTTTGCGCCTTCGTTTCGCGAAAACCATTGGTTTAACATTGCTTCGATAGCCGTTTTCGACCTCACGGCTAAGGCTATAGGGATTATCGGCAACTCGATTACCGATGGAAAGGGCACCACTGACAACGCAAACAATCGCTGGACGGACGTATTAGCAGAGCAATTACAGAAACGACATGGCGTGACAACGCGCGGAATTCTTAATTTAGGCATCGGCAATAACCGCGTAACAGTGGCGGGAGGTTTCGGCATTTTGGCCAAACAACGTTTCAATCGTGACATTTTAATGCAGCCAGGCATCGAGACTGTGGTGATTTTTGAAGGCATAAACGATATAGGAGCGGCTTCAAAAGGAGCGAGTGAACGCGTGGCGGCCGACTTGATTAACGCCTATGATGAGATGATTACTAAGGCGAAAGCCCGCAATCTGCGCATCTTCCTGTGCACCATTACGCCGTTTAAAGGTGCGAGTTATTACTCGCTTTTCCACGAAGCAGCGCGCAAAACCGTCAACCAATGGATTCGATCGCAACGCGAACGCGTAAATGGCATCTTAGATTTTGACGAGCTTCTGCGTGACCCTGCCGACCCGGAGCGTCTGCAAAAGCAATGGCAGAGCGATTGGTTGCACCCCAATCCCGAAGGTTATCGTGCGATGGGTGAATATGCTGCAGAGCGCTTGAAATAGCTTTTTCACAGCAAGTTGCAGGCTTTTTGGGCGAATAGTAACGCCCTTTTAATCGAAGGTGCAAACAGAACCGAAAGTAAAGTGGGCCACTTTACCCACTAAAGTAGGCTACATTGCCATGTAAAGTAGGCCACTTTACCGCATAAAGAAGCCCACTTTACAAATGATTTTGTGATGAAAAGTGGGGCGATGTGGAGAATTTTATGTAATTTTGAAGCCGAGATTCTCATTCAATATGTACACACGCACTTCTTAGGTCATTGCGAAATCAAGATGGATGCCAAAGGAAGTGCAAAAGAAGATTGCGCCCATGCGAATGACTTTGTCGGCACACGGCAAAACTTGATGTGCGAGAAGTAGACATGGTTTTCACAGCAACGACAAACATTTAATTTGGGTTTTTAAGGTCATGGTTAAAACAATAGAGGGCTATCACGTGCCGGTGCTCTTACAACCGAGCATTGATGGGTTGAACATCCGCCCCGGAGGCGTTTATGTTGACGCTACCTTTGGGGGCGGAGGGCATAGCCGTGAATTGCTTTCCCGATTGGATTCGACCGCCCATCTCTATAGTTTCGACCAGGATGCCGATGCCGAAAAGAATGTGTTTCAGTTGGAAACGGGTGGTCAACAGCGCTTTATCGACGACCCACGGTTTACCTTTGTGCGCAGCAACTTTCGCTATTTGCGCAATTGGATGCGCTATTATGGCGTAGAAGGTATCGACGGACTGCTTGCCGATTTGGGCGTTTCGAGTCACCACTTTGACGACGAATCGCGTGGCTTTTCATTCCGTTTTGATGCGCCATTAGATATGCGTATGAACAAACGTGAGGGCAAAACGGCCGCCGACATCGTGAACACTTATGCCGAAGAAGCGTTGGCTAAGGTGTTTTATCTGTATGGTGAACTGAAAAATTCGCGTCGTCTTGCTGCGGCATTGGTGGCGGCTCGCACAACAAAGCCCATCGCAACGACACAAGATTTTTTGCATGTGGTGGAGCCATTCTTTAAACGTGAACGTGAAAAGAAGGATTTAGCGTGCCTGTTTCAAGCGTTGCGCATTGAAGTAAACCACGAGATGGAGGCATTAAGTGACATGCTTTTGGCAGCCATCGACTGTCTTAAACCCGGCGGAAGGTTATGTGTCATCACCTATCATTCGTTAGAAGATCGCATGGTGAAGAACATTATGAAGACCGGAAACATTGCAGGCGAACGGCAAGTTGACTTCTATGGCCGCATGGAGACACCGCTAAAGTTGGTAAACAACAAGGTGATTGTGCCCGATAGCGATGAACAGCGTGAGAATTCTCGAAGCAGAAGTGCAAAATTAAGGATAGCAGAAAAGAAATGATGAGCGAAGATATTGCCCCGAAAGGGACACCCAAAATCACGTCGATTGTTGAGCAATCCATCTCCAATGGTGCTGAAACATCAGATGAAACCTTGTTGAAGGAGGGGCTGAAAGAGCGTCCTCGCAAGGCAAAGGCTGCTGCTGTGCCTAACGAAGAGGAAGCACCTTCGCTGAAAGAGGTTATCGAAAAGCAAGCCATTGAGGGCGAATCGCCGCAGGCTTTCACCTTCACGCTGAAGAAAATCTTGGGTGGTGACATCCTCACCACGCAGACCATGCGCAATCAGATCGGCGTGTTCTTGCTCATTACCCTGTTTCTTATCTTCTACATCGCCAACCGTTACAGTGTACAGAAAGACCTCATTGAGATTGATCGGCTGCAAAACGAGCTGCAAGATGCTAAGTATAAAGCGCTCTCAAGCAGCAGTCAGCTGACGGAAAAGAGCAGAGAAAGTCATGTGTTAGAGTTGTTAAAGAGCAACAAAGACAGTGTGCTGAAGATTGCAACACAGCCACCTTACATCATTAATGTGCCCGAAGAATGAGTAAGTTCAATCAAAACAAAGTGATGCTGCGCTATAGTGTTATCGCCATTTTGATGACGATTGTTGCGATAGGTGTGTTGGGTAAAGCGCTCTATTTGATGACTGCGAAACGCGATTATTGGCAACAAGTGGCCAATCGCGTGAAGAAAGACAGCGTAAGTGTGAAGCCTATTCGAGGCAATATCTTGAGTTGTGACGGACAACTCATGGCCAGTTCGCTGCCCGAATTTAAACTCTTCATGGACTTTAAAGCCTTGGAAGAGGCCAAAAACGATTCGCTCTGGCGCAGCAAACTCGACTCGATTTGTATGGGGTTAAACCGCATTTTCCCCGAAAAGCCTGCCTCAGCCTTCAAGCATTTGTTGACAGAAGGGCAGCGAAAAGGAAGTCGGCATTGGGCCATTTGGAACAAACGAGTGGATTATAACACCTACACCGAGGTGAAGGCGCTACCTGTTTTCAACCTTTCTCCTAATAAAAGTGGCTTTCATGTTGAAGAATATAATGCCCGAAAGCGCAGCTATGGCTCATTAGCAGGGCGCACGATTGGTGCCATGTTTGGTGCAAAAGACACGGCAAGGTTTGGTTTAGAGCTGTCCTATGACTCTATTCTTCGCGGCAGTAATGGTATCATTCATCGCCGAAAGGTGCTCAATAAGTTCCTCAATATCATGGATACTCCGCCCATTGATGGTGCTGATATTGTGACCACTATTGATGTAGGCATGCAAGACTTAGCAGAACGTTCGGTCATAGATGAGTTGAAACTCATCAACGGAAACGTAGGGGTTGCCATCGTTATGGAGGTTGCTACGGGCGATGTTAAAGCCATTGTGAACATGGAAAAATGCGTAGATGGTGCGTATCGGGAGGTGCGTAACCACGCCGTTAGCGACCTTTTGGAACCCGGATCTGTGTTTAAAACGGCCTCCATCATGGTGGCTTTAGACGATGGTGTGGTGGATACTACCTACAAAGTTGAAACGGGTTCGGGCACATGGCCTATGTATGGACGCGAGATGAAAGACCATAATTGGCGACGAGGTGGCTATGGATTGCTCACATTGCCACAGACTTTAATGGTGAGTTCGAACATAGGTGTGAGCCGAATTATCGACGAACACTATCGCAATCACCCGGAAAAGTTTGTTGAAGGTATCTATAGAACGGGACTTGCTGACGACTTAAAAATACCGCTTGTTGGTGCATCTCCTGCCCGAATTCGCATGCCAAAGAAGAACAATAGAGGCGAATGGGTGAACTGGAGTCACACGGCTTTACCGTGGATGAGCATTGGTTATGAGACGCAAATTCCACCGATTTCAACGCTAACTTTCTACAATGCAATTGCCAATAACGGCAAAATGATGCGCCCAAGGTTTGTAAAAGAGGTGGTAAAGAATGGTGAAGTCATCATTGATTTCCCGCCAGAAGTGATGCGAAGCAGCATCTGTAAGCCCAAGACCCTGCACGAAATACAGACCATTCTCGACCATGTGGTGAGCCAAGGTTTAGGCAAAAAGGCCGGTTCTCCATCGTTCCGAGTCGCCGGAAAGACGGGAACTGCGCAAATGTCTAAAGGAGTTCAGGGTTATAAGAATGGCGGAGTGAACTATCTTTTGAGCTTTGCGGGCTACTTTCCTGCTGATAATCCCCGCTATAGCTGCATCGTTTGTATTCAGAAATCGGGTATTCCTGCCAGCGGAGGCGGTATGAGTGGTGTCGTGTTTCATAACATTGCAGAAGGCATTATGGCGCAGAGTCTGCGCTTAGATGTGGCTGATGCACGCGACGCTTCATCGGTATTCACACCCGATGTGAAGCCAGGTAACGTCTTAGCTGCCGATTATGTGTTGTCGCATTTGGGCATTAATGCCAATAAAAACTGGAGTGGAAGCTATGCCAATGGCAATCCTATTTGGGGAAAAGCCGAGCATCATCCTCATCAAAAGGCCATCACCTTGGAGCAAACCCCAACGCCACGCCGTCACATTGTGCCCAACGTTGTGGGCATGGGCGCGCGAGATGCCGTTTATTTGTTAGAGAGTAGAGGCGTGAAAACAACGGTTATTGGGCGCGGAACTGTTGTAAAACAGGACATCGAAGCAGGCCAAAGGATTAAAAAAGGCATGCACATTGTCTTAACATTAGAATAGAACATCAATAGAAATAAAGATATGAAATTAAACGAAATGCTGCGCAACATCACACCTTTGCAGGTGATTGGTGATGCAGAAATGGAGATTAAAGGCGTGAATATCGACTCACGCAAGATTCAACATGGACATCTTTTCGTGGCCGTTAAGGGCACACAAGTGGATGGTCATCAGTATATCGACAAAGCTATTGAGCAAGGTGCCACGGCAGTCTTGTGTGAAACTTTGCCCCAAACCTTGGCAAAAGGCGTAACTTTTGTGCAGGTTGCCGACACAGAAGATGCCGTTGGCAAGGTGGCTACCTTATATTATGGTGACCCATCTAAACACTTAAAGCTCGTAGGGGTGACGGGAACGAATGGGAAAACCACCATCGCCACCTTATTATATAACATGTTTCGCAAGTTCGGTTATAAGGTAGGGCTGCTCTCTACCGTATGTAATTACATCGAAGATGAAGTTATTCCGGCCGATCATACCACACCCGACCCCATAGAGCTCAATGAATTGTTGAGCCAAATGGTGGCTGCCGGCTGCGAATATGCCTTTATGGAATGTTCAAGTCATGCCATTCATCAGAAGCGCATCGGCGGTTTGACCTTTGCAGGAGGCTTGTTTACCAACCTCACGCGTGACCATTTAGACTATCATAAGACGTTTGAAAACTATCGAAATGCAAAGAAAGCATTCTTTGATGGGCTGCCAAAAGAGGCTTTTGCCATTACCAATGCCGACGATAAGAACGGACTTGTGATGGTGCAGAACACCAAAGCCACGGTTAAAACCTACTCTGTTCAAGCACCGGCCGACTTCAAAGCGCGCATCTTAGAGTGTCATTTCGAAGGCATGTACCTTGAGATTGATGGCCGAGAGGTGGGCGTTCAGTTCATCGGTAAGTTCAATGTAAGCAACCTTTTGGCCGTCTATGGTGCAGCCCGCATGTTAGGTAAGTCGCCAGAAGAGATTCTTTTGGTCATGAGTACGCTGCATAGTGTGAGCGGACGTCTTGAACCTATCCATTCAAAAGAGGGCTATACGGCCATCGTTGACTATGCCCATACGCCCGATGCACTTGAAAATGTGCTGAAAGCCATTCACGAAGTGCTCAATGGGAAAGGCCATGTCATCACCGTTTGTGGTGCAGGCGGCAACCGAGATAAGGGCAAACGTCCCCTCATGGCGCAAGAGGCTGTGAAGCAAAGCGACAAGGTTATCATCACCAGTGATAATCCACGCTTTGAAGATCCGCAGGACATTATCAACGATATGCTCGCAGGTTTGAACCCACAACAAATGAAAAAGGTGCTTGCTATCGTGGACAGACGCGAAGCAATTCGCACGGCTTGCATGATGGCACAGAAAGAAGATGTCATCCTTGTAGCTGGAAAAGGTCACGAGAACTATCAGGAAATCAAGGGCGTGAAACACCATTTTGACGACAAAGAAGTGCTGCAAGACATCTTCAAAGAGCAGTAATCTTGTTTACGTTTGCAATGGTTTGGAAATGAAACTGTTAGCAATATCTCAAAAAAGTGGCCCATATTACTGGGTAAAATGGGCTATATTGCGCCACAATTTGCACCAAATTGCCAAACGATTTGATACTTATTGCGAGGCCATCTCTGCACAACAGTTTCACCATGCGTTGGCAACGCTTGTTTCATCACAGTTAAAATCGAATAAAAAACATGTTATACTATCTCTTTAGGTTCTTAGAACAATACGGCATCAGCGGCTCCCATATCTGGGGTTACATCTCTTTCCGGTCGCTGTTAGCCTTGATTTTGTCGTTGGTTATATCGGCATGGTTTGGCGAACGCTTCATCAAATACCTCAAGAAGAAGCAAATAACCGAAACCCAACGCGACGCCACGATCGACCCCTTCGGCGTGAAAAAGATTGGAGTTCCATCGATGGGTGGCGTCATTATCATTCTGTCTATCTTGGTTCCCGTGCTGCTTTTAGGACGTTTGCGCAACATCTACCTCATCTTAATGGTTATCACTACGGTGTGGTTGGGCTTTCTTGGCGGTATGGATGACTATATCAAAATCTTCAAACGCGATAAAGAAGGGCTGAAAGGCAAGTACAAAATCGTGGGACAAGTGGGCATAGGCTTGATTGTAGGTTTAGTGCTTTGGGCCTCGCCCGATGTGAAAATGAATGAGAATATCGCCATAGAACGGCAAGAGAATGTCATCGTAAAGCATCGCAGTGAAGCCCATAAATCGCTCAAAACAACCATTCCTTTCGTCAAAGGACATAACCTGAGTTACAGCAATCTCATGAGCTTTTGCGGCAAACACAAGGTTGCAGCAGGCTGGATTTTGTTTGTTGTGATGACCATTGTCGTTGTAACCGCCGTGAGCAATGGTGCCAATTTAAACGATGGAATGGATGGAATGTGTGCCGGGAACTCGGCTATTATCGGGGTTGTTATCGGCATTTTGGCCTATGTGAGCAGTCATATCCAATTCGCAGCCTACTTAAATATCATGTATATTCCGCAATCCGAAGAGATAGTTGTCTTCATGTGCGCCTTCATTGGCGCGTTGATTGGCTTCTTGTGGTACAATGCTTATCCTGCACAAGTGTTCATGGGTGACACCGGATCGCTTACCATTGGTGGCATCATTGCAGTGAGTGCAATCATCATTCACAAAGAACTTTTGCTACCAATCCTCTGTGGAATCTTCTTCGTTGAGAGCTTAAGTGTCATCCTTCAGGTGTACTATTATAAGATAGGTAAGCATAAAGGATTGAAACAACGCATCTTCAAACGAACGCCGATACACGATAATTTCCGCGTAACCGACGACCAGTTGGATCCCGATTGTCACTATCTGATTACCGCTCCCCATAGTGCTAAGCACGAAGCGAAAATCACTTTACGCTTTTGGGTCATTACCATTATCTTGGCAGCACTCACCATTATCACATTAAAGATTAGATAACAATGAAAAGAATCGTTATATTAGGTGGCGGAGAAAGTGGCGCAGGAGCCGCCGTTCTGGCCCAAAAAGAAGGGTTTGATGTGTTTGTTTCCGACCTATCGGCCATCAAAGAACCCTATAAAAAGTTGCTCGATGACCACCACATTGAATGGGAAGAGGGGCAACACACGGCTGAAAAGATTCTCAATGCCGACGAGATTATCAAGAGTCCCGGCATTCCAAAAGAGGCTCCTATGGTGCAAAAGCTCATGCAACAAGGCACACCTATCATCAGTGAAATAGAGTTTGCGGGGCGTTATACGCATGCAAAAATGGTGTGTATCACGGGAAGTAACGGTAAAACCACTACGACATCGCTCATCTATCACATCTTTAAAACGGCGGGATTAGACGTGGGATTGGCCGGTAATATCGGTCATAGTTTGGCCCTACAAGTAGCCGAATCGCCCCACGAATACTATGTGATTGAGCTGAGTAGTTTTCAATTAGACAACATGTATCAGTTCAAAGCCGACGTTGCTATCCTGCTGAATATCACTCCCGACCATTTAGATCGCTACGACAACTGTTTTGAAAACTATGCCGAAGCGAAACTAAGGATTTTGCAAAACCAAACACAAGCCGACAGCTTTATCTATTGGAAGGACGACCCCGTGATTGCAAAAGAGCTGCAAAAGCATGCTGTCCATGCAAAAACCTATCCGTTTGCAGCGCATAAAGAGAATGGTGTTGTGGGCTATATCGAACAAGAACAATACACCTTGGCATACCCTTCAACGTTCCAAATGCCGCAAAGCGAGCTGTCATTAACCGGCAAACACAACCTTTATAACAGCTTAGCAGCTGGTTTAGCGGCCAATATTGTGGGCATACCTCACGACATTATTCGCCAGAGTTTAAGCGACTTTCCCGGCGTAGAACATCGGTTAGAGAAGGTATGCAAGGTGAATAATGTGCTCTATATCAACGATTCTAAGGCCACAAATGTTGATGCTTGCTGGTATGCTTTGGAGAGTATGACCACCCCAACCATTCTTATTCTTGGAGGAAGAGATAAGGGTAATGACTACAAACCCTTATTGCCTTTGGTGAAAGAGCGATGCGTTGGCTTGGTTTATTTAGGCGCAAACAACCAAAAATTGCACGACAATTTCGACCATTTGGGCCTGCCTGTGCGCGATACCCATAGCATGAGCGACTGCGTTAAAGCCTGCTTTGAGATGGCAAAGCCTGGAGAAACGGTGCTGTTAAGCCCTTGTTGTGCCAGCTTCGACCTCTTTAAAAATATGGAAGATCGCGGAGAACAATTCAAAACATTAGTTAGAAACTTATAGAAGAAAGTGCTGTTAAAGAATCATTCAAGGCGGCTTCACGCCCGCATCTATCGCCACATGGGGCAAACATGCTCGCAGAACACGACCGATAGCGGGCAGAAAAAGCAACTGAACAAAGCGCTTGTTGCCGCTTTTTGACCGATTTTCACAGCTTTCAACACAATGAACAGCAAAACACTTGGAAACATTTTCAAAGGCGATAAGGTGATATGGATGATATTTTTCTTCCTATGTATCATCTCCATCGTAGAGGTTTTTTCGGCTTCTTCCGAATTAACTTACAAAGGAGGCAGCTATTTTTCGCCCCTCATCAAGCATATCGGCATCCTCATTTTCGGTTTCTTCAGCATGGTGGTGGTGCTCAATATCAAGTGTAAGTATTTCAAAATTGCCACCCCTTTCTTCATTCTCCTCTCGGTGTTCACCCTGCTTTGGGTGATTGTTGCAGGACAATCGACCAACGGAGCGCAACGATGGGTGAACTTTATTGGCATACAATTTCAGCCATCAGAGATTGCAAAAGGCACCGTAGTGTTGGCCACTGCGCAGATTTTGAGTGCACTTCAGACCGACCATGGTGCCGATAAGATTGCCTTTAAATACATCTTAGGCATTTGTTTCCTCATCATTCCACTCATAGCCTTAGAGAATTTGTCCACCGCAGCCTTGCTTAGTTTGGTGGTGTTGATGATGATGTTGATTGGAAGAGTGCCCATGCGGCAAATCGGAAAGTTAGTCGGTGTGGTCGTTTTAGGCATGTTATTGGTGTTTGCAGGCGTCATGTTGGTGGGCAAAGACACCCAGAATGAAGACAACGACAAGGTGTTAACGGAGCAAGTTCAGCCCGATTCGCGCGAAGAAGGCCTCTTTGGAAAGATTTTTCACCGTGCAGATACGTGGAAATCGCGCATCGATAAGTTTGCCCAACACAAAGAGATTGCACCGGAAGATGTCGACTTAGATAAAGACGCTCAAGTAGCACATGCCAACATAGCCATTGCCTCTTCCAACATTATTGGCAAGGGACCGGGCAACAGTGTGGAGCGCGATTTCCTCTCACAAGCCTTCTCCGACTTCATTTATGCCATCATTATCGAGGAGTTGGGCATCGAAGGCGCCGTGTTTGTGGCCGTGCTTTATATCATGCTTCTCTTTAGAACGGGACGCATAGCCAGTCGCTGCGAGAACTATTTCCCTGCCCTTTTGGCCATGGGGTTGGCCATGTTGCTGGTGACGCAAGCGCTGTTTAACATGTGTGTGGCCGTGGGAATTGTGCCCGTTACGGGACAACCGCTCCCCCTTATCAGCAAAGGCGGAACCTCTTCGGTCATTAATTGCATCTATGTGGGTGTGATTTTAAGTGTGAGTCGCTCTGCTAAAAAGCGGGGAGAAAGCGAACCTACGAAGGCAAAGGCTGCCCAACTTTCAGCCACCGTGTAAGCAAAGGTGCGGGCATTTAGGGAAGGCTTTGGAAATCAATGCTTTATAAAGGTAACCAAAGTGGGCTGTTTTACCGTGTAATTCAGTAGAGATTGTGATAGAATTGCCATGAGATTACACCCCAATATGGCACACTTTTCTTTGCTTTCCTCCATCAACTGTCAGCTATGGGCTTAGGCTATGGCCGAAAATGAAGATGCACCCGCAACTTCTTTAAGAGGACCAAAATCTGCACAACGGTGGTATGCGCCAACTAACCCGCATGAACAGTGCGCACACTTGCTATGCCCTATTTAACAATTAATAGACGGCAAAATAAGTAAGAACTAAAAAAAATGATTACTTTTGCAATAATATAAAAAACAAAGCGTAATGGAGCAAGAATTAAGAGTTATCATTAGCGGTGGCGGTACGGGCGGACACATCTTCCCGGCCATATCGATTGCTAACGCCATCAAAGCCAAACGTCCCGATGCAAAGTTGTTGTTTGTGGGTGCGTTGGGCAGAATGGAGATGCAAAGAGTGCCCGCTGCCGGCTATGAAATAAAAGGACTTCCCATTGCAGGTTTCGACAGAAAGCACCTGCTCAAGAATGTCGTTGTGCTCTACAAGATATGGAAAAGCCAACGCATGGCTCGCAAAATCATTCGCGATTTCAAGCCCATGGTGGCCGTAGGTGTCGGCGGATTTGCCAGTGGCCCCACCCTGAATGTGTGTGCATCGAAAGGCATTCCCTGCTTGATTCAGGAGCAAAACTCATACGCTGGTGTAACGAATAAGCTGCTATCAAAGAAAGCTTCGAAGATATGTGTAGCCTATGAAGGCATGGAACGCTTCTTCCCTGCCGAGAAAATCATACTGACAGGCAACCCCGTAAGGCAGAATGTGCTCAACGTTTCGCTCACAAAAGCTGAAGCAAGAGCGAAATTTGGCTTGGACGAACAGAAGAAAACCATTTTGTTAGTAGGTGGAAGTTTGGGTGCACGCACACTCAACGATAGCATGTTGAATCATCTTGACGTGATTAAAAACAGCGATGTTCAATTCATTTGGCAGACGGGAAAGTTTTATTACCAACACATTTTGCAGCAGCTCGAAGGTCACAATCTGCCCAACTTAAAGGTGATGGACTTCATTGCTGATATGGGTGATGCCTACAAAGCCGCCGACCTTGTCATCAGCAGAGCAGGTGCCAGCAGCATCAGCGAGTTCTGTTTGATAGGGAAAGCCGTTATCTTGGTGCCGTCACCCAACGTAGCTGAGGACCATCAAACGAAGAATGCGATGGCCTTAGTGAACCGAAGTGCTGCTATTTATGTGAAAGACAGCGAGGCACCCGATGTGCTTTTGTCAACAGCCATTGGGGCAGTTCACGATGACGAACAACTGAAACATTTAGAAGAAAACATATTAAAACTCGGATTAAACAACGCTGCAGACGTCATTGCAGATGAGGTAATTCGATTAGCTTTGCAATAGATGGAATTAAAAGACATTAAAGCCGTTTACTTTATTGGTGCCGGAGGCATCGGTATGAGTGCAATAGCACGCTACTTTATGAAGCGTGGTTTAGTGGTTGCTGGCTATGACAAAACGCCATCAAACCTCACCCATCAACTTGAAAAAGAGGGCATGGTGATACACTATGAAGAAGATGTGGCCGAGATTCCTCACGCTTGTAAGAACCCCAAAACCACATTGGTTGTCTACACCCCAGCCGTGCCTTCGCAGCATCAGGAGTTGGTGTTTTTCAGAGAAAATGGCTTCGAAGTGGAGAAACGTGCACAGGTGTTGGGACGCCTAACGCAAGCACATCGTGGGCTATGTTTTGCCGGAACGCATGGCAAAACCACCACCTCTACGATGTGTGCCCACATCATGCACCAGAGCCATTTGGACTGTAATGCGTTCTTAGGAGGCATCTCTAAAAACTATGGTACAAACTATATTCTTTCTGACACCAGCGACTTTGTGGTGATTGAAGCCGACGAATTTGACCGTAGTTTCCATTGGCTTCGCCCGTGGATGAGTGTCATCACCTCGACAGATGCCGACCATTTGGATATCTATGGCACAGAGAAAGCCTACTTGGAGAGCTTCCGTCATTACACCGAACTCATTCAACCTGGTGGCGCTTTGGTGCTGCACACCGACTTAGCCATGCACGAACATGTGCAGGAAGGTGTGAAAGTGTATAGCTATAGCCGCGATAAAGGCGATTTTCACGCCGAGAATATCGTGATTGAGAATGGCGAGATTACATTCGATTTTGTGTCGTCTGTAGAAACGGTTCGCGGCATCAGTTTAGGCCAACCCATCCCCATCAACATTGAAAACAGCGTGGCTGCCATGGCGATTGCACAGCTCAATGGCTGCACGGCCGAAGAGTTGCGGTATGGCATGCGCACCTATAGCGGTGTAGACCGGCGCTTTGACTTCAAGATTAAGAACGACAAGCATGTGTTATTATCCGATTATGGGCACCATCCGAAAGAGGTGTTGCAAAGCGCAAAGAGCCTGAAAGAACTCTTTCCCAACCGAAAAATTACGGCTATCTTTCAGCCTCATCTCTACACACGTACACGCGATTTCTACCAAGACTTTGCACATGCGTTGAGCAACTTCGACGAAGTGGTGCTCACTGAGATTTATCCTGCGCGCGAAGCCCCCATCGAAGGTGTGACGAGCAAGCTCATCTACGACAACTTAGCCACCGGTGTAGAGAAGCATCTCATTGAAAAGAAAGATGTGTTGGCGTTTGTGAAACAACACGATACCGATGTGTTGGTGATTTTAGGTGCAGGCAATTTAGACAACGACGTGCCGCAAATTGCACAGATTATCAATCAAAAACCATAGTACAAACAGCTTAACATGCGCATTCATTGGAAAAAAGCACTCGTCATCACAACCGATATTCTGTTAGCAGGATATTTGGTTTTGGCGTTTACGGCTTTCAACAAGCCCGATGAATCGCAACGGTTGTGCACACGGGTGAATATCGACATTCAAGACAAGGCTACCAATGGGTTTATCAATGCGCAGGAGATTAAGAACCGATTAGAGAAAGAACACCTCTACCCTCTATCGCAACCCATGCGCAACGTGAGCCTCCGCGAGATGGAAGAGCTGCTGAAAGCCAGCCCTTTTGTGAAGACCGCAGAATGTTATAAGACGGAAGGGGGGACGGTGAACATCACACTAACACAGCGAATGCCCGTCGTAAGGGTGAAAGCCAGCAATGGAGATGATTATTATTTGGATGATAAAGATTGCATTATGCCCAACTCTCACTACACCAGCGACCTCATCATTGCTACGGGAGACATCTCAAAACCGTTTGCCACCCATTATCTCTCGCCCATGAGTAAAGCCATTATGGCCCATCCGCTGTGGAGCAATCAGATTGAGCAAATCAATGTGTTGCCCGACAAGACCATAGAGTTGGTGCCCCGAGTGGGTCATCACATCGTGGGCTTAGGTGCGATTCCTTATAACAAATACAAATCAAAGCGAAACGCAGTCGTGACAGCTTTCATCGAAAAGAAACTCAATCGGTTGGAGAAGTTCTACCGCTATGGGCTTTCACAAGCTGGCTGGAACCGCTATAGTTACATCAACTTGGCGTTTGACAATCAGATTATTTGCAAACGGAGAGATGGCAAGCCCGCGCGCGAAGAGGACGACCTGCACACGCTCTCTGAAAGCGATGTGATTGGCGATGTGCCCGAAACGCACGAAGAAGCACGTCCCACGGAGGAGCAAGCATCGAAAGAAAAGGCCAAAACCACCACGGCAGAGAAAGAAAAGAAAGACGAGGCCACGCCGAAAAAGGCTGAGAAAAAGGAGGAGAAGAAAACGGAAAAGCCACAGCATGCGGAGAAGACAACGAAAGAGAAACCTTCTACACACACAGCCGACAAGGCTAAAGTGCGCACGAAAGATAAGGCTAAAGAAACGACTTCTCACACGAAAGGCGAGCCAAAGAAAGAGAAAACGAAGAAACATTGATGTTGAATTGATAAAAAAATAGAGCATGGCAGAATTTATTGTTGCGATAGAATTAGGATCAACGAAGATCACAGGCATTGCCGGAAGGAAGAACCTCGACGGCAGTATCAGCGTGTTATCTGTGGTGAAAGAAGATGCTTCACAATGTATTCGCAAAGGCGTTGTGTATAATATTGATAAGACGGTGCAGAGCCTTACCAACATTATCAGTAAATTAAAAGCCAACTTAAAGGCCGAGATTGCCCACGTCTATGTGGGTGTGGGTGGGCAATCCATTCGCAGTGTGCGCAATGTGATTGTGGAAGAGCTGCCCGCCGACACCATCGTTTCGCAAGAAATGGTGAACCAACTCATGGACAAGAACCGCACCATGAGCTATCCCGATCAGGAGATTTTGGAAGCAGCCACGCAAGAATATAAGGTGGATCAGCAATACCAATTAGACCCTATCGGCATACAGTGCAGCCGCTTAGAGGGCAATTTCCTCAACATCTTGTGGCACAAAACGTTTTATCGCAACCTCAATAAATGTTTCGATTTGGCAGGAATAGCCATTGCCGAGATGTATTTAGCCCCAATGGTGCTGGCCGATAGCGTGCTCACCGAAGCCGAGAAACGCTCGGGATGTGTATTGGTTGACCTCGGAGCCGAGACGACAACCGTTGCCGTTTACTTCAAGAACATTCTACGTCACTTGGCTGTTATTCCGTTGGGCGGCGCCAATATCACCAAAGATATTGCATCGTTGCAGATGGAAGAGGGCGACGCTGAACGCATGAAGCTCAAATATGCGAGCGCATACACCGAGAATAACGACATTGACAACACGCTGATGTTGCCCATTGATGCCGAACGACAGGTTGAAAGCCGCAAGTTTATTGAGGTGGTTGAGGCGCGTGTAGAGGAGATTATCGAGAATGTTTGGTTTCAAGTGCCCGCCGAATATGTCAACAACCTCTTGGGCGGTATCATCCTAACGGGCGGCGGAAGCAACCTCAGAAACATCGAAACCGCATTCAGAAACCACACGCATGTCGACAAAATCCGCACAGCAAAATTCATCACTTTCAACATCAATTCAAACAACGAGGAACTGAAAGTGCACGATGGTACGATGAATACCATCTTGGCCCTCTTAGCCAAAGGCGATATGAACTGCGCCGGTCCCGAACTCACCAGCGACCTTTTCAACACTAATCAAGAGGGAATGACCACCACAACCACTACCGACCTGCATCAGAAAGCACGCACGCTCAACGAGACAACGGGCAGCGGAGTGGTGCGCACAGAAATCGAAAAGCAAAAGGCCGAGGAAGAAGAGCGCCGCAGAAAAGAAATCGAGATGCAAGCGGCCTTAGAGCAACAACGTCGGGAAGAAGAGCGATTGGCACGCGAACGACGCGAAAACAGCACCTTGCATAAGGCTATGAAGGGACTGAAGGGATTCTTCCAAAAAATGATTTCAGAAGACGAATAAAACTTTTACCTGCGTAAAAGATTGCTTACAGTATAAAAGAAAAAAGATATGGCAGAACAAAATAAACAAATGACGGTGGTAGATTTTGGTGACACGCCAGAGAAATATAGTATCATTAAAGTGATTGGTGTCGGCGGAGGTGGCGGAAATGCCGTCAACCACATGTATAAAAAGGGCATACACGACGTGTCGTTTGTGCTCTGCAACACCGACAACCAAGCCCTCAACAATTCGCCTGTCCCCGTGCGTTTGCAGTTGGGAAAGGAAGGATTGGGAGCAGGAAACCGACCCGAAAAGGCACGTGAGGCAGCCGAAGAGACTTTGGACGACATTAAAAATATACTCAGCGACGGCACAAGAATGGCATTCATCACTGCCGGAATGGGCGGCGGAACCGGTACAGGTGCAGCACCTGTCATCGCGCGCATCTCGAAAGAGTTAGACATTCTCACCGTCGGCATCGTCACCATTCCCTTCCGCTTCGAAGGCGCTCGAAAAATTGATCAAGCCTTAGACGGCGTCGAAGAAATGGCCAAACACGTTGATGCACTATTGGTTGTCAACAACGAACGCCTCAGAGAGATCTATCCCGACCTCACACTTTTAGACGCGTTCGGCAAAGCTGACGACACTTTGAGCGTCGCTGCCAAGAGCATTGCTGAAATCATCACCTACGAAGGCTACATGAACCTTGATTTCAACGATGTGAAAACCATCCTGCAAAATGGTGGGGTGGCCATCATGAGCACCGGATATGGCGAAGGTGAAGGCCGCGTAAAGAAGGCCATTGACGACGCTCTCAACTCGCCACTACTCAACGACAACGACATCTTCAACGCCAAAAAGATACTGCTGAGCTTGGGTTTCAGCAATGAAAAAGACCAGAACTCGGCGCTGATGATGGAGGAGATGAATGAGGTGAACGATTTCATGGCACGCTTTGATAGCGACTATGAAACGAAATGGGGTGTGGTCATCGACCCCGACTTGGGCCAAAAAGTAAAGATAACCATCCTCGCTACGGGCTTCGGCATTGAAGATGTTGACGGCATGAACAACCATTTAAAGAGGCACACCCAAGAAGAAGCCGACAGAATGGCGCAAGAAGAGGAGCGGCGTGCAGAACGGGAAGAACGACGAAGTCACTACTATGGCAACATCGGGAAAAACAGTCAGTATAAGCGTCGCCCACACATTTTCCTCTTCCGTCCCGAGGATTTGGCCAACGAGGACGTGATTTTGGCTGTTGAAAACACACCCACTTACAAGCGCACACGGCAAATGTTAGAAGAAATCCGTCATCAAACGCCGAGCGATCCTCCTGCAAAAAATGAGGAGAAGCCAACGGGTGAACCCACACAGAGCATCATCAGTTTCACTTAACAACGGCTCTGTTTCAACCTAAACGGGTGCAATGCGCGACCTTTTGGTATTGCATTGCACCCGTTTCTTTTTCCCTTTCCCACTCATTACCTCCCCACCCACCATCGCCTTTTCTTTCTCTTGCCCAATTCTCGCAAACGAAATGCGTTGCGCAGTGCTTGCATGTCTTTCGATAGGCCGCATCCAAACCGTGTAGTATGCCCCTACCACGTAGCAATTAGTTCTGCTTTTGATTACCTGGGTTGGCAAAAACACAGCCTACCTACCCAAACGAAATGCGTGGTAGTGTCTAAAAAAGTGTGTAAGCTCGACATAATTCTTATCTTTGCATTAAGTAATAAAAAACAACAAGAATATGGAACTTACACAAGGACAAATTTCGGAAATTATTTCGAATTACACAAGTAGCAGTGAAGGTTTTGTCACGCTTCAATCGTTGATTATGAATTCTTTGATGGCCCATGAGCGCGAATTATTCGTCAAAGCGAATAAAAATGAGCAATGCAATGGCTTTCGTCCTCGTCGTTGGTATTGTAAGGGCTATACGTTCGTCTTGCGCATTCCACGTAGCCGTAGCGGCAATTTCTATCCCGTACTTTTTAGGGATTATTCGTAGCGAATGTGAAGAGCGTGCTGCCTTGGTTTATCAACTTTATACCAAGGGACTTACCACCG
>NZ_JH114216.1:338120-344152 GCF_000224615.1 Segatella oulorum F0390 | reverse complement strand
ATTTTATTACTTTTGTAAACCGATGGGAAAAGAAATACCCCGTGTTACGCAAATATAAAGCCGAGCGTAATATTGCTTATTTCACCTATATGGACTTCCCTGTAGAAGTACAGAGATGCATTTATACGACGAATTGGATTGAGCGGCTCAACAGAAAGTATAAAAGAACCATCAAGATGAGAGCTGCAATGCCGTCAAGTCAATCGGTTTTATTTCTATTGGCATCTGTTGCAATGGAAGAAACACAGACGACATATCGAAGGAAAGTCTATCAATGGAGATGCTGGAAAAAGAGTGAATAATTTTGAACAAAATGGAAGATATGGGAAATTATGGTTACACACTTTTTAGGACAATACCAAATGCGTAAGGGCGAACATCCGCGCGCAATTCTCTCAAGCAAAATGCGTAGGGGCGGTACCTGTGTGCCCGCCCGAACGTCTGCGTAGCGGCGTTTCCATACCAAGAATACACGCATTGTGCGCAGGGATTTAACGACGGATGCGCCCTTGTGGGGCGACACGGGCGGGCACATAGGCACCGCCCCTACCAATCTCCATCATATTTTTCCACGCAATCCCACACAAACAAAATAACTATTTACACGCAATCCGCCCCAACGGCATCAACCGTCTACGCGCAATCTGCCCAAACGAAACCGTAGGGGCGAACATCCGCGCGCAACTCTCTCAAGCAAAATGCGTAGGGGCGGTGCCTGTGTGCCCGCCCGGACGTCCGCGCAGCGGCGTTTCCATAACAAAAATACACGCATTGTGTGCGGGGAATAAATGACGGATGCGCCCTTGTGGGGCGACACGGGCGGGCACATAGGCACCGCCCCTACCACGCTCCGTAATATTTTGCCGCACAATCCCACACAAACAAAATAACCATTTACGCGCAATTCACCCCAAACGAAATCAACCGTTCCATGCGCAATCCATCCAAACGAAACTGTAGGGGCGGTGCCTGTGTGCCCGCCCGAACATCCGCGTAGCGGCGTTTCCATACGCAAATGAATGAATACAACTACCCACACAACACATCGGGGGCGGAAATGCATCGCGCACTCCCGCCCCCATTCTTTAAAACAAGTTGTGTATGCAAACTGGCATCGAGATGATGCCCTTTTGTTTTAAAGTAAGCTATTTCTTTGGTGTGATTGTGGCATCGCCCTGACCTTTACCGCCTGGCTTGTCCTTGCCATCACCACCATCGCCCGGCTTTGCAGCATCACCGCCCGGCTTTTTGCCATCGGGTGTCTTCCCGCCGTCGCCAGGTTTCTTCCCATCACCAGGTTTGTCGCCGGGTTGCTTGCCATCATCCGCTTTCTTCTTTTTCGGCAGCACCTCGTCCTCATACCGCTTGATGAGCTGATTCACGAAGTCGGCGAAGGGTTTCAGGGCCTCGGCACTGCCCAACGTAGCCATGGCATTGGCCACCTTGCGCACCTGCTTGAAGGCTTCGTCGGATTGCTGACGTGCCTTGCGCAGCGCACCCGCCACCTGTTTCGATTGCTCCGTGGTGCGGCTGTAGAGCAATTCTGAGACCTTCGCATTGGCCGTTTTCAGCGACGCCAACACCGTTTGCAAACCCAATTTGGCCACCTCGGCGCTGTATTTTTGCTCGCAATCCTCCAACAGGTTTTGAATGGCACCCGTCTCGCGTTCCAACTGCATTGAGGGCTTGATGCCATAGTCCACAAGGCTCTGCCAGAGCGTTTTGGCCGCCGTATGCAAGTCGGGCGAAGACACACGCAAAAAACTCTTCACTGCTCGGTAGTAGGCCGAATACAACGTGTCGCGGTCGGCATCGGCCGCCAAAATCTCGTCGGTCGAAGCACTTTTCTTCGACAACGCAAAATAGCGGTTTTCTTCGTTAAAAGCCGCTTTCAACGCGTCGGCCGCCTTCTTAAAGTACTCGTTTTTCAACAACTCCGTCTCCGAGTCCAACCGTTTGCAAACGGACTCGATGAATACGAAATGCGCGCCGTTGCTCACGCTTTTTAAATCAATCGATTTAACTTCATTCATATTTTCTCTGTTTTAAATTAAAAAAGTATTCTTCTTCCTATCCAATGGCGTTCAAAATCTTTCGAAACACGCGTCAGAGCGTGCGCCATCGTTCAATTTTATTTTAAAAGGCTTGCCGAATGGTCGGCAAGTCTCAAATTATTTTTTTGTCGTTTGCCGAACTACCGGCAAGTCTCCAAATCTTTTTTTAGCATTTGCCGAACCGTCGGCAAGTCCCAAATTATTTTTTTAGCGTTTGCCGAACCGTCGGCAAGTCTCAAAATCTTTTTTTAGCGTTTGCCGAACCGTCGGCAAGTCCCAAATTATTTTTTTAGCGTTTGCCGAACTCTCGGCAAGTCCCAAAATCTTTTTTTGCCGTTTGCCGAACTGCCGGCAAGTCTCAAAATTTTTTTTTGTCGTTTGCCGAACCCTCGGCAAGTCCCAAATTTATTCTTTTGAGGTTTGCTCAAGCTAAGACGTAGGGGCGGTGCCTGTGTGCCCGCCCGAACGTCCGCGCAGCGGCGTTTCCATACCAAAGCAATACATTTCCATCCACAAATGAGGTGTTGCCATCTACAAACGTTGCGTTTCCACCCGCGAATGATGCACTTCCATGTACAAACGCCATGTTCCACCAATCCGCTCGGCACACCTAACGATGGATGCGCCCTTGCGGGGCGCGCTGGCCGGCACACAGGCACGGCCACTACCCTTGCTGCAACGTAATTGCTCATTTCTATTTTTCTTTTAATTGTCTGCTACTGGGCGGACACTGTGACTGAAAGCCCGGTGATCTAAAGAATTTACTGACACAACAGAATTGGTGAACATCAAACAGAATGTATCATGGCTGTTATTTGATAATGCTGACCAATAGTAGCCATCAATTGCCACCCTGTACAGTGAACCATTGAGTCCCCGCCTACCTGAAGCTGGAAAATAAATAGTGGGGGTTGTGCTGGTTCCATTTGGCCGAGTATAGAAGTTCCAACCTGCCCCATTCCAACCGTCTGCAGGTGCATTTGCTGTTACCCCTAAATTTTTAGAGAAACCCGTAAAGGCTTGACTCGGTGGAATGTGGAAACCAGCGGGACAAGGATCATAGACGGTTTTAATAATGGGGTCATTTGAAAAATTGTACAGCAGTGGGTTATTGGCTGACCAAGTGTTAGCGTAGGTAGCATTACACCAATCACCTGATCCTTCGTAAGCATACGCTTTCTCAGGATGTTGAATGACATAGCCTAATGAACGACCTTGACGTATGATATTGTCAAACACAAAAGAATAACCATTCGAAGGATAGAAAGTGTCTGTTCCAGGGAAGGCATCCTTACGCCCCCACTGATAGAATGTAGTGAAGCCTTGACGTGTAACGGCACTGGGGTTCTGCGTAATGGTGATGACACCTTCGTGGTTTACCCCGTGATTAGACGTTGTTTGGATGACTTTTATCTTCACACGGTGAGGCACGGAATAGCTCGTACCACTCCAAGCGGTGTATTTCATACCAAGCGGCTCTTGCGTGAAATCGTATCTGATATTTTGATAGTTCCAACAGGGGATGGCGTTGAGGGCATCTTCGTTGACAAACCACAGATGCCATGACCAAACAACCGTGCCATTTTTCATCACGGCGATAACGGCATTGCCGTTTTTAATGTTCTCTTTCTTCACTTCGAATTGCAAATAGGCTTCAGCGCCACGGCGCACAATTCCTGTACCAATCCACTGCACCAAATTAGGTTCATCTGCCCATATCAGTTTAGTGCCATTGATGCCATTATTAGCCCTGCCGTTGGTCTGTTCTATCCAAGGATCGGTGATATCTTGGTCATTGTGGTCCTTGAAATGTTGCAACACCCAAGTTCCTGTTTCCATTGACGTGTAGGAATTTGTATTGTCCATCCCATTCTTAATGGCATTACCGTAGACCAGCGGAATTTCATAATAGCCCGGATGAGAAATGATATAGCAGTTGGCCGTGTTGCGCTGGGTGTGGGTGCCTTTCACATCGTGTGTAGACAAGTCGTAATAATCGTCCTTTGTCCCCCTGAACGGCCCTTTTTTGAGCAACTGGTTATAGCCATCTATACCATTAATCATACCATTTGCAAGCAGGATTGTTCCCTGTGTAATGATGTTTGATGATGCTCCTGTAGTCATACCACTAATCCATCTGGGCATATCAAGGCCTCTGTCTACCCAGGTTTGACCATTATCGACGCTTTCTTCATATTTCACTACCTTCCAAGTTACAGGTTGTTTGATGGCAGCATGGGTGACTGGATCAATGCCATCACGCCAACTACTGACTTTAAAAGTCTTCGCAGCTGTCTCATCATAGTTGAAATTGAGATCGTTATCCTCTAATGTGAAATGATATTCCCAACTTGAGTTCTTCTGCGAGAGTTTATATTCTTTTGTGGTTCCGATTCTCCACTGTCCAGTCAATTTAAAAGAAATGGTTTTGTCGACGCCGGCCTCCTTATAGTGGATAACAGCTAAAACAGGATTTGCAGGATGGCTTTGACTTAACTCCTGCGGAGGAAGTAGAAAAGTGTAGTTCTCACGACCTGCACGATTGTGATTATCAGGGTCGGGGTCGAGCGCACCGGCCAACATCGTATTGGGCATTTCGGCTGCATTTAAATCAATACCGTCAAGAGTCACCGTGGTAAGTTCATTGCTAACGAAATTCCACTCACCCGGTGTATTAACATGCAAATCAAACTGACCTTTGTACTTCACATTTTTGAGTTCGATTTTTTTGATGATCACGGGCGAGAGGTTACTGCCTATGGAAAATTTGATGGCGGCCAAGGCGTGGTGGAACTTGAGGTTGCTCGTGGGGTCGTTTCCATGTATATAGTGCACTTCGCCCGAACTGGCCGTCATCAAGTCTACCTGCTGTTTCACATCCTGATTAGCCACGAAGTCAATATAGGGGATTCCCAGATAATTTCTGCCCGTAAGTGTGATTCCATTGGCAGCCGTAGCCTCTGGATAGACGGCATAGAAATGGGCATAGACATTCACTGGCCAATCCCATTCATAACGGTGGTTGACGATATTGCCATCCTTATCGGTTTTCTCGTTATAAAACCACAGCAATCCAGTTGCGAGACAACTTGACATATATGGTTGTGAGGCGCGATAGCCGATGGATGAGAAATTGCCGAGGGTGGCTGTCTTGATGATTTCGGCGCGCGTTCCTTCGGCCGGTTTCACGGGGTTGATGCCTTCGACTGTCGACTCAATCAAGCAGAAGTCGTGCGGATTGCTGCCCGTAGCTTCAAGTTTGCGTGGGGCAAGGTCGGCCGACGAAACGGGCTGCGGGCTCAAACCGCGTGTCATACCCTTGGCGCCGGCTTGTGCCAAGGCCTCCATTTGGGTGTCGCTCACATTGAAGGCTACCGTAGTCCCTGCGTGCTTGTTGGGCTTGTCAGTGGCTAAATCATCGTCGGCACAAGCACCGAATAGAAGGGTCGCGCCGATGACGAGCAACAGACTGCCATTGCACAGACTACTAAAGTGTTGTTTTCGAAATGTATGTTTCATCTTATTTTTCGCTTTGTTGTTTACTACTTGTGATGGACTGTGCACGCTGTTTAATCTTCGTCTTCGACTTCTTCGCTGCCGCCATCTTCAAAATCACCTACGCTGACGCTGCCTTTGTGACCTGTTTCACCACCGCCACCGGGACGTGCCACGGGACTTTTCGTTAATAACGCATACTCTGTCGCCAACGGAATGACCGTACATGCAGGCGTTTCATACATTTTTTTCTTCATTTTTTGTTTTGTTTAAATGATTATATTTACTACTATTAATTTCTTGCTTCACAGGTTCAATTACACACACGAAAAAGCATCTGCAAAGAGCTTTGAAAGCTCCTTGCAGATGCTTGAAACGGTGGACCGACACCCGCGCCGGGCGCACCGCTATCGCCTTAGTACAGAGACTTAGACCGTTGTTAGAATGTGTGTGTGTGTGTGTGTGTGTGTGTGTGTGTGTTAC
>NZ_JH114216.1:254100-338020 GCF_000224615.1 Segatella oulorum F0390 | reverse complement strand
CACGCTGTTTAATCTTCGTCTTCGACTTCTTCGCTGCCGCCATCTTCAAAATCACCTACGCTGACGCTGCCTTTGTGACCTGTTCACCACCGCCACCGGGACGTGCCACGGGACTTTCGTTAATAACGCATACTCTGTCGCCAACGGAATGACCGTACATGCAGGCGTTTCTATACTATTTTTTTCTTTCTATTTTTGTTTTGTTTAAATTGATTATATTTACTACTATTAATTTCTTGCT
This sequence comes from Segatella oulorum F0390, assembly GCF_000224615.1. Lineage (NCBI taxonomy): Bacteria > Pseudomonadati > Bacteroidota > Bacteroidia > Bacteroidales > Prevotellaceae > Segatella > Segatella oulorum. The sequence continues at coordinate 337,779 of NZ_JH114216.1, read as the reverse complement.
TCACAGGTTCAATTACACACACGAAAAAGACATCTGCAAAGAGCTTTGAAAGCTCCTTGCAGATGCTTGAAACGGTGGACCGACACCCGCGCCGGGCGCACCGCTATCGCCTTAGTACAGAGACTTAGACCGTTGTTAGAATGTGTGTGTGTGTGTGTGTGTGTGTGTGTGTGTGTTTACACTTTTATTTGGTTCTGCCAAATAAAAGATGTTAAAACTTACACTGCTTGAAAAATTATTTTTCATCTGCATACAAACACTTTCTGTTTAATTCGGCGGCAAAGTTATAAACTTTTGCGCAAAGCAACAAATTTACTCGTAAAAAATGTTTCGAGGGAAAAAAGAACGCATGCCGAAAACAACAAGAGGCAGTTGGCAGCACGGTGGGCGACAAAAATATGGCGCGTGGCTCTTGCTATTTCATATTATTTGCTATCTTTGCAACGATAACGACAGCAAAAATATGACACAAGAGGAAAAGACAAAGATTGAGGAACGCATTGTTGATGTGTTGAAAACGGTTTACGACCCCGAAATTCCGGTCAACATTTGGGACTTGGGCATGATTTATAAGATTGATGTAAAGGACGATGGTAACGTGGATCTTGACATGACTTTCACGGCTCCCAACTGTCCTGCGGCCGACTTTATTTTAGAGGATGTGCGCACAAAGGTTGATAGTGTTGAAGGCGTTGCGGCAACCAATGTCAACTTGGTGTTTGAACCTGCTTGGGATCAAAGCATGATGACGGAGGAAGCGCGCGTGGAATTGGGATTTGAATGAATGGGGCGCCGCTTGCAGTTGTGGTGGTGCTATCGTGTAACTAAACTTTATCTACATGGAAAAGAACATCTATTTCTTGAGCGATGCGCATTTAGGTTCGTTGGCCATTCCGCATGCTCGCACGCAAGAACGTCGTTTGGTGCGTTTCTTAGACAGCATTAAGGAGAAAGCCTCGGCGATTTATCTGTTAGGCGACATGTTCGATTTCTGGGACGAATATCGCTACGTGGTGCCGAAAGGATTTACGCGCTTTTTGGGCAAGTTGAGCGAACTGACCGACGATGGAGTCGAAGTGCACTTTTTTACGGGCAACCATGATGTGTGGACCTATGGCTATTTAGAAAAGGAATGTGGCGTCATCGTGCATAAAGCGCCCATCACAACAGAGCTTTACGGTAAGATTTTCTATTTGGCACACGGCGATGGTTTGGGCGACCCCGACCCTATGTTTCGCTTCTTGCGACGTGTTTTCCACAACCGTTGCTGCCAACGACTGCTCAATTTTGTGCATCCGCGCTGGGGCATGGCTTTGGGATTGAACTGGGCTAAGCACAGCCGCTTGAAACGAATAGATGGCAAGGAGGTGCCATTCATGGGCGAAGAAAAAGAATATTTGGTGCGGTTTGCACAGGAGTATCAGTGCAACCATCCCGACATTGATTATTTGCTTTTTGGCCATCGCCACATCGAATTGGATATAACCATCAACAAAACGGCACGCATGCTGATTTTGGGTGATTGGATTTCGCAATTCACCTATGCAGTCTTCGATGGCGAACATTTGCTGTTGGGGCAATATGTGGAGGGCGAATCAAAGTTCTAACATTTTCTTAACTTCATCTTGCGGCCCATTGCTTTGTTTGAAAAGCGGTGGGCTTTTATAATTTCCCCTCTTCACGATAGGAGAAATATTGCCCGTCGGTGACAATGACATGGTCGAGAAAATAGATGCGCATGGTTTCGCAAGCGGCTTGCACACGACGGGTCAACTGGTCGTCGGCCGAGCTGGGTTGCGCATGGTTGCTGGGATGATTGTGAGCCAAAGCCAGCACAGTAGCATTGCAGAGCAGGGCTTCTTTCAACATGATGCGCACGTCGACAGCTGTTTCGCTCAGACCGCCATGGCTGATACAAAGGGACTTTATGAGCCGGAAATGCTGATTGAGCAACAGCACCCATGCCTCTTCGACATCGAGATCCTGCATGCGTGGATGCAGGTATTCGTAGATGGCCGCCGCCGAATCCAAGGCCTTTCGTTCCTCGGCCTTCTCCATAGCGCGTCGTTTGCCCAACTCGCACGCGGCTAAGATGGTGATGGCCTTTGCCGGACCGACACCTTTATAACGCTGCAATTCCCGGCAGGTGAGCTTGCCCAATGTGTTGAGATTGTTGTGACAATCGTTCAAGATGCGCTGCATCAGAGCGACAGCGCTTTCGTTAGACGTGCCACTTCCGATGAGAATAGCCAGCAATTCGGCATTCGACAGTACTTGAGCTCCAAGGCGTTCGAGCTTCTCGCGCGGCCGATCTTCTTCGGCCCAATGCGCAATGCTGGTGCAATGTTTTTCGTGTGTTTCTTCCATGTGCGGTAAAGGGTGAGAAAGAGAGGGTGGGAAAGGCTATTGATAAAAGGTCTTTTCGTAGGCATTGAAGCTGCCGCGCCGCAAGATGATGCGCTTCCAAAGTGCTTCGAAAAAACCACACCCATAACCAATCAGCTGGATATAGGCTGCAAAAATGCTCCATATTCCAATCTTAAAGCTATGGTTTTGCCGAGTAGAATCAATCAAAATGATGAGCGAATACAGCGATATTGGTGCGAGACCACAAACCATCATCAGAATGCCTATGATGGAAACGGGATCTGGCATGGTGCAAAGATACAGCACAAACCCGTTGAGAATCGACAGCAGAAACTGTGCACAAGCAAAGGTAAAAGCGGCCGGAAGCACATGAACGAACTTCAGACTCTCGGGGTATTTCATATAGAGGTTGATGCGAGCGATGCCACTGTTGTAGACTTGCCGCCAAAACTTGCGAAAGTCTGTGCGGCGTTTATGCCACACCCATGCCGTAGGAAACAGACGACAACGATAGCCAGCTTTGAAGATTCTTATACTAAAATCAATGTCTTCTCCAAAGCGCATGTCGCTGAAACCACCTAATTGCTGATAGACATCGCGCCGGATGCCCATATTAAATGAGCGCGGATAGAATTTATCCAATTTCTTTTTCCCGCCGCGAATACCGCCTGTGGTGAAGAAACTGGTCATCGAATAAGAGATGGCTTTCTGCGTATCGGTGAACGATTCGTGTGCCCTGTCGGGGCCGCCAAACGCATCAGCGGATGTTTTTTTCAATTCATCGTCAACGGCTTTGAGATAGTCTGGCGGCAAGACCACATCGCTATCCAAAATCAAAAGATAGTCGCCTTGCGCACGCTCTGCACCATAATTGCGGCTCATGCCAGGGCCACTGTTGGGCTTCATGAAATACTTGATGTCAAGCTGTTGTGCAAAACGCTTGCAAACGGCTTCACAAGTGATTTGCGAACCATCTTCAACAATCAGCACTTCGAAGTCGGAAAGCGACTGTGTTGTCAAACTTTCCAAAAGTTCTTCAACTTCATTCGGCCGATTAAAAACGGGAACAATGATGGAGTATTTCATAGCAACGAATGGATTTTAAATGAAAAAACCTACTTTTGTGCGGATAGATCACGCACAAAAGTAGGTTTGTATTTTATTTATTCTGAGACGCGTCCGAGGTAACTTCCGTCGCGTGTGTCGACCTGAATGGTCTCGCCTTCGTTCACAAACAAAGGCACACGCACCTCAACACCAGTTTCTAAAGTGGCAGGCTTCGTTGCATTCGTTGCCGTATTGCCTTTCACCCCCGGTTCACTGTGCATGATTTTGAGCGTCGTCTTCACAGGCATCTCAGCCGAAAGAATGGTCCCGTCAGTGGTATCGGTACACACATCAACCACGTCTCCCTCTTTCATGAAGTCGACACCCGTAATCTGTTCGCGATTAATGGGTATCTGTTCGAATGTCTCTTGATTCATAAAAATGTGTCCTGTTGCATCTTCATAGAGATATTGATAGGGGCGATGCTCCACGCGAACATCATCCAATTTGAAGCCAACCTGGAATGTTCGCTCCAAAACACGACCGTCAGCAACATTCTTTAATTTCGTGTTCATCACCGTGTTTCCCTTACCCGGCTTACGATGTTGAAAGTCAATGCACTTCCAAATACCACCATCCATACGGATGCAGGTACCGATTTTTATTTCTTGTGAATTAATCATTGTTGTATAATTGATATTTATGATAATCTTTTGGCGTTGCTAAAGTGCCATTTCTGCACCCTCTTCTTGGCCTGCAAAGTTACGATATTTTTATAGAAAATCGTCGCTCAGATGCTTAAAATTCACTTAGTTCTTTGGTAATTCGAAAATTATAAGTAATTTTGCAAGCCAAAAAGGAGGAACGAACGCTGGTCCGGCACGACCGAAGAGCGCTCATACGTTGCAATAAATAACAAAATAAATAAGAAAGAAAATGAAAAGAACATTCCAGCCTCACAACCGCCGTCGCGTGAACAAGCATGGTTTCCGCGAGAGAATGGCAACAAAGAATGGCCGCCGTGTGTTAGCTTCACGTCGCGCTCATGGTAGAAAGAAATTAACAGTCTCTGACGAAAATCACGGCAAGTAGCATCGAGGAGATTGATGATAGACCCAAAAAAGCAGCAAAGTGCATTGTTCTTTGCTGCTTTTTGCATTTAATTATTTTGTTGTTTAAGCCATTTATCTTATCTTTGCAACATAGGAAAAACGAAGTTAATCGGGCAAATGCAGTCATCAGAATTCGTTAGAAAGTTTAGCAGTTGGTATCTGTGGAAGAATATTCTTATCATGGGTTTGGTTGTCGCTGTGTTAGGTATTGGCGTAAAGTTCGGCCTCGACTTCTACACACACCATGGTGAAGCCATCCCCGTTCCCGACTTAAAACACAAAGCTTTAACGGATGCAGAGCACTTGGTGCACGAGTTAGGACTCGAAATTCAAGTGGTAGATACGGGCTATGTGAAGTCGCTTCCTGCCGATTATATCCTTGGACAATCGTTGGCTCCCGGCGAGAAAGTGAAGTCGGGACACATTATTTATGTCACCATCAATTCGCCTCTGTCCCCAACCATCACACTGCCCGACATCATCGATAACAGTTCTTTGCGCGAAGCAATGGCGAAATTAACCGCCATGGGCTTTAAACTTGGTACACCAAAATATATTGCAGGGGAGAAGGATTGGGTGTATGGTGTGTTGGTAAATGGCCGTCCTGTGAACGCAGGTGACAAGATTTCTGTAGAGGCAACGTTGGTTATTCAAGTGGGAAATGGCGAGCGGAGTGCCGACGATTCAGTGGACTATGTAGACCCGGCCATGCCTCATCTTGACGAAACCGGTGGAGATGTGGATGAGTTTGAGGTGGTAACCGCTCCCGATAGTCCTACAAAGGGAGGTGAAGGCACCAAAGAAAATCCAAGCAAGACAACGCCTAAAGAGTAGTGTATGATTGAAGAACAAGAAATCATAGATGACGAATTGGCTACCGAAACGCCACAACGTTTTGAGCATTGGAAGATAGAAGTCGATGCAGGGCAGACGCCTGTGCGCATCGATAAATACTTGACGGACAAAAATCCCTATCAAAGTCGTAACCGAATACAGCAGGCGGCCGATGCCGGTTGTATTGAAGTGAATGGGCAAGCGGTGAAGAGTAACTATAGAATCAGACCACATGATGTGATTACTCTGATGCTCGACACGCCCAAACACGACACGAGTATTGTGGCCGAAGACATTCCTTTAGACATTGTTTATGAAGATGATGATCTCATGGTTGTCAACAAAAAAGCGGGTATGGTGGTGCATCCCGGTGCCGGAAATTTCACGGGTACGCTCATCAATGCCGTGGCCTGGCATTTAAAAGACTTGGCCACATTTGATGCAAACGACCCGGATGTGGGGTTGGTTCATCGCATAGACAAAGACACCAGCGGGCTCATCGTCGTAGCAAAGACCGCCGATGCCAAGTCGAAATTGGGCAAACAGTTTTTCAATAAGACCACCCACCGCAGCTATCATGCCCTCGTTTGGGGTAATTTTGTGGAAGATGAAGGCACCATAGAGGGCAATATTGCACGCGACCCCAAGAACAGATTGCGCATGAAGATATTTCCTTTGGATAGCGAAGTGGGCAAAACGGCCATCACTCACTACCGTGTGATGCAGCGTTTTGGCTATGTTACATTGGTAGAATGTATTTTGGAGACAGGCAGAACGCACCAAATTCGTGCACACATGAAGCACATTGGGCACCCACTCTTTGCCGATGTCACCTATGGCGGCGATGAGATAATTCGCGGACAGCGCAGCAGTTCTTACAAAGCCTTTATTCAAAACTGCTTCAAAGTCTGTCCGAGACAGGCGTTACATGCAAAGACATTGGGCTTTATCCACCCCACAACAGGCCGGCAAATGGACTTCGATTCGGATTGGCCGGCAGATTTTTCGGCATTAATTGATAAGTGGCGCGCCTATTTATCAGGTACTACGCAAGACACTTTTACAGCATAAAGAAACATAACATCATTATATATGGAAAATTCTAAAAGAAATATTGCCATCGTTTGTGGTGGAGATTCATCCGAACATGACGTATCCATGCGCTCTGCACAGGGCTTGTTTTCGTTTTTCGACAAACAGCGTTACAACGTGTTTATTGTTGATGTGAAAGGCACCGACTGGCATGTTAATCTCGAAAACGGCGGCATTGCCGAAATTGACAAGAACGATTTCTCTTTTCAAAAAGACGGTCTTCGCGTGTTTTTCGACTACGCCTATATCACTATCCACGGGCAACCCGGTGAGAATGGCGTAATGCAAGGCTATTTCGACTTGATACATCTGCCCTATTCCACCAGTGGTGTGCTGGTTGAAGCCATGACGTTTAACAAATATGTACTCAACAACTACCTGCGTGGTTTCGGTGTAAATGTGGGCAACAGTGTGTTGCTCCGTCGCGGAGAACGCTATGACGAGGAGGCCATTGCACGTCGCATTGGTATGCCTTGTTTTGTGAAACCGGCGGCCGACGGCAGTAGTTTCGGTGTTTCAAAAGTGAAAAATGCCGACCAATTGGCACCGGCTTTGCGTGTAGCTTTCATGGAAAGCAACGAGGTGATGATAGAACAATTCCTTCAAGGCATGGAAATTTCGCAAGGTGTTTATAAAACAAAAGGGAAGCAAGTGGTGTTGCCGGCAACGGAAGTGGTAACGAAAAACGAGTTCTTTGATTACGATGCGAAATATAATGGCCAGGTAGACGAGATTACTCCCGCCCGCTTATCCGAGGAAACGGCTGCGAAAGTGGCTGCTGAAACCGCGCGCATCTATGACATCCTTCATGCCAATGGTATCATTCGCATTGACTATATTATTTCGAAAGACGAGCAAGGAAACGACGTTATTAACATGCTGGAGATCAACACAACGCCGGGCATGACCCCAACAAGTTTCATTCCTCAGCAAGTAAAAGCTGCCGGTTTGAATATCAAAGACGTGCTCAGCGACATTGTTGAGAACCAGTTTTAAACCCCATCATTATGAAAATCCCCGCAGAATTTGATCCTATTCGGCCTTTTGAGCCGGAGGAGTTGCCCGCCGTTTATGATCGGTTGCTGGCAGATGAGCAATTCGAACAAGTGTTGAACTATCTCTATCCAGAGGTACCTTTTGAGCAAATTGCGGCCAAGATGCACGCTTGTAAAACCAATCTTGAGTTTCAAAAAACCTTCTGCTATCCCTTTTTACAGGGACTTGTGCACAAACTCTCGTTAGGATGCAACATGGATGCCTCCAACATCAACATCAAAGATCGCTACACCTTTGTGAGCAATCATCGCGACATTGTGCTCGATTCTGCCCTATTAGACAAACTGTTGATTGATGTTGGCTTCGACACAACGTGCGAAATTGCCATTGGTGACAACCTGTTGAAATTGCCTTGGGTGCACGATTTGGTGCGCGTCAACAAGTCGTTCACCGTAGAGCGCGCACTTCATTCCGTTGAGATGCTGCGTGCCAGCAAGCGCATGTCGGAATACATCCACTATGCCATCAACGAGAAACACGAAAACGTTTGGATTGCCCAACGCCAAGGACGCGCCAAAAACTCGAATGATTTAACCCAGCCTGCCATTCTGAAAATGATGGCAATGGGCGGAGAAGGCTCCATCATCGAGCGTCTCATGCAATTACATATCGTTCCGTTGGCCATCTCCTACGAGTATGATCCCTGCGATTATCTCAAAGCACGCGAGTACCAACTGCGCCGGGATGTGCCTTATTGGAAGAAAGGTGACGGCGACGACATTGAGAGTATGCTCACGGGTATCCGCGGTTATAAGGGTCACATCAACTATGTTTGCGCCCCTTGCATCGATAAATGGCTACTTACAGTGGATGAAGACATGCCGAAAAATAAGCTCTTCGACACTATCGCTGCACACATTGACACCGAGATTCACCGCAACTATCGGCTCTATCCCTGCAACTACATTGCGCTTGATTTGATACAAGACACGCGTCTCTATACCGACGAATATACGCCTGAGGAGCTGCAAGCCTTTGAGGAATATATGGAAACCCAGTTGGCAAAGATTGAGATTGACAACAAAGACGACAAGTTCTTGCGCCTCTGTATGCTCAGCCAATATGCTTATCCGGCCAAGAATTATATGGCGGCACGCGACGGAAACGGGCGTTTTAAATCGTGGTTCAACCATCTTCCATTCGTCAAATAAGATGCAGAAACTTAACAAAGCAGGGCTCGTGGCAACCATAAGTTTGTGCTTGCCACTGCTCTTAGCTTGTTCAAAAAACAGCTATGACGATGGGGATGGGCGCTTTTCCTATCTGCGAGCTGACTTTGTTGAGGCACCCGCACAACAACATTCCATCACATTTGCCGTTACCGATGCGGGCGACACCCTACGTTTCGCCCCATCTTTCACCGCACCTTGGCTTGCAAGGCACGACACACTTTATCGTGCCTTGCTCTATCATCAGCCCTCATCCATGACAACCACGGCCGTTCACCAACTCATTCCTATCGCTGTGTTGCCCTATATTCCTCGCCAACGCTTCGGCATTTTGTACACCGACCCTGTGGTTTTTGAAAGCGCTTGGCTGAGCACACGCCGCCAATATCTTAACATTGGCTTAGCTTTAAAGACGGGAAAACAAGAGAATGGCATCCACTATCAGCAGCTCTCCATGGTAGAAATGGACAGCGTCATGAATGGAAGTCAACTGCAATCCGTTCACCTACAGCTGTATCACCATCAAGGTGGCGTGCCCGAATACTATTCAACCCATGGTTATATCAGTATTCCCATCCGACATTTGCCTCAAGGTTGTCGTATCAAACTTTCCATCAAAACCTACCAAGGCTATATCCATCGGGACTTTATCCTATAAAAGCGAAACATAATTATTAAACATATTACCTATGAGAATCCTTAGACTTCTAACACTCGCATGGTTGTTATGCACCCTATTAGCAATACATGCACAAGGGCCTAACAATACAGGCACCTATTATGCAACTGCCAATCTTCAAAAAGGTAGCGCACTAAAAACGGCTTTAGCCACTATCATTGGCCACGGAACGCAAGATTTAGGTTATAATGCCCTATGGGAGGCTTATGAAAAGACCGACTTGCGCCCCGACGGAACGATTTGGGATATGTATTCAAGCATCACGCATTACAATCCAAAAACCAACAGAGCCGGCAATTATAAAAAAGAAGGCGACTGCTATAACCGCGAACATTCTGTGCCACAGAGCTGGTTCAACAAGCAATCCCCCATGCGTTCCGACCTCTTCCACGTCTATCCTACTGATGGCTATGTAAACAGTCGTCGTGGAAACTATCCTTTTGGCGAGAACCAAGGCGAAATCTATACGTCACAAGGTGGTTTGTCAAAGCTCGGGAAATGTACCACTACGGGCTATCATAGCACCGTGTTCGAGCCTGCCGATGAATATAAAGGCGACTTTGCACGCACCTATTTCTATATGGCTACGCGCTATGAAGACTATTTAAACAGCTGGGAAGGCCCCATCTTCGGCCCCACATCCTATCCCGGCATTGCGCAATGGCAACTGCAAATGCTGCTACGTTGGGCGAAAAACGATCCGGTTAGTGAGAAAGAAATCAAACGGAATGAGGCCATCTACGCCTTGCAACACAACCGTAATCCTTTCATCGATTACCCGGGATTAGAGCAATATGTGTGGGGAGACAGTGTGAATGTGGCCTTCCACTATGATGGGAAAACCGGCGAGTCTCCCACACCTACGCCCAATCCCGGCGAAGAACCACATCCCAATCCCGGTCCCATCGTGCCCCCAACACCACCCGTTAATCCCCCAACTGGTGAAGTAGTGTTCAAACAAGTCACCTCTTTGGCCGAACTAAAGGCCGGCGATGAGATCGTCTTTACTTATACCGCCGCAGGCGCTTTCATGACCAACACCGAGAGAAACTACCGCAAATTTAAATATATCAAAATTCCTTTTGACCAGACTGTCAGCCTGCCCTTGCAAGGAGAAAAAGCACCACGTGTCTTTATTTTAGGGCAACAAGGAACCGCTTATACCTTCTATGACCCTGTCGAAAAGACCTATCTTTCCTTCAGAGGTACGAAGAATGCACTCTATAACAACCCCGATCCAACCAATGCAGAGTCGCAATGGTTCATCAAGATTGGTGCTGACAACAACGCGGATATCGCCCCCATTCAGCACACGGAGCGTGGCATATACTTCAATGGTTCTGCGCATCGCTTCTCATGTTACAAACCTTCTTCCACAGCAAAAGCTATTGCAATCTTTGTGAGACAGACGCCTTCAGCTATCAAAGCAAACACCTATGACCCACAAACCCTCGTAGAGGTCTACACGATAGGCGGTCATTGTGTCCGCCGAAAAGTGAAGATGCAGCAGGCTTTGCAAGGACTTCCGGCAGGTGTTTATATCGTTGGGGGTAAGAAATACAGCGTCAAGTAAAGCCAACATTCGCTTAACAACATTATTCATCATACCTTAAAACCCGGCATCAGCCCTTTGAATAGGCTGATGCTGGGCTTCATGTGATAGGCAAAACCATGCTTTTGTGCTTATATCCACCCCATCTTACATCGTGTTACATGGATGTAACTGGCGTTTTGACCCATCAAAAACCGGCTCAGTAGAAATCTTTAGTGAGCATTTTTACTGACCCCTTTTAATGCTAAGATAAAACTATTTAGGCCAAATCTAAAAGAGGTAGCTGATAAAAGTTTCTTTCTCTTTAGGCTTGCTAAACTATTTGCTTATCCGCACGGAATTGCTACTGAGCCTCATCTCCGCACCATTGGAGGATTATCATAAACAAAAAATGAGTGAGAATCCTTGATAAGAATTCTCACTCTATGCGCTTCAAGATGGGCTTGAACCAACGACCCCCTGATTAACAGTCAGGTGCTCTAACCAACTGAGCTATTGAAGCCTGTGCAAAGGAGTTACCCTAAATTGCGTTTGCAAAGGTAAATGCTTTTTTCTGAACTACCAAATTATTTGCAGAAAAAAACAAATTAGATGTGATTTTTATGTAAAACACGGCTTGTGTTGTAAGCTTTTACACATTAATGTATTACTTTTGTTGACATGAAGAAACGAGTATTGCTTTATATGTTGACGGTGTTTTGTTTGCCTATGGCAGCGCAAAACAGCAAGGATCATAATTTTGAAGTGGCGAAAAACCTTGAGGTGTTCAATGCTATTTATAAGAATTTGGACTTAATGTATGTGGATCAGCTCTCGGCAGACACCGTTGTTGGGACGGCTATTGAAGCGATGTTGGGCTCGCTTGACCCCTACACTGAGTATTATTCTGACGCACAATCGAAGGATTTAAAGATGATGGTCACGGGCAAATATGCTGGTGTCGGAGCCTTGATTCGCTATAGTCCGAAATACAAGAACGTGTTTATTGAAGAGCCTTATGAGCACATGCCTGCGGCAGAAGCAGGGTTGCGCAAGGGCGATTTGGTGCTGGCTATCGACAAAGAATCGATGGAAGGCAAACAAACAGCGTATGTAAGTGATAAACTTCGCGGCGATGCCGGCACCTCATTTATCATCACAGTGCGCCGCCCTTCCACGGGAAAAGTGTTGAAATTGCGGCTCACCCGCCGTGCCATCAAGCTGCCTTCCATCCCCTATTATGGGCTGCAAAACAATGGCATTGGTTATATTAACCTGAATCAATTCACTGAAAATTGCGCACAAGATTTTCGCAATGCTTTTATTGATTTGAAGCAACAGGGGGCCAAGAAATTGGTTATAGACCTGCGAAACAATGGCGGAGGCTTGGAAAACGAGGCCGTAGACATCGTTAATCTCTTTGTTCCCAAAGGAGTAACAGTGGTTTCTAATCGTGGAAAATTAAAGCGATTGAATCACGCTTACCAAACAAAGAATGAACCACTCGATACTCTTATGCCGATTGTTGTGTTGGTGAATGGCAACACAGCCAGCTCAAGTGAAATCACAAGTGGTGCGCTTCAAGATTTAGACCGCGCAGTGGTTATGGGCACAAAGACCTTTGGTAAAGGACTCGTTCAAATGACAGTCGATTTGCCTTATCATGGTAATTTGAAGCTAACCTCACAAAAATATTATATTCCCAGTGGGCGTTGTATCCAGGCTATCAACTACAATCGCAGACGAATGGGGGGAGATGTGCAGACACCCGATTCGCTATTGCGCGTTTTTCACACGCGAAATGGGCGTGAAGTGCACGATGGTGGAGGCATTCAACCCGACGTAGAGGTGAAGCCCGATACAGCCTCTAACATACAGAGTTATCTCATGACGGTGGTCGATTCCACAGAAACGGTGTTAGACTATGTCACCCACTATCGGGCTACCCACGACAAAATAGCAGAACCTTCGGCGTTTGAATTGTCGGATGCTGATTATGAAGCTTTTAAAAAGCATGTGCTGTCGAGTGGTTTCAAATATGATGGCGTGAGCGAAAAGATATTGGCCGAGCTCAAGAAAACAGCCGTATTCGAAGGCTATTACGATGGTGCAAAGGCAGATTTTGCCGCACTTGAGCAGAAGTTGAAGCACAATATGGCGAAAGATTTAGACTATAATCGTGAACGAATCATGCAGGCTTTGGCCGGCGATATTGTAACAATGTATTATTATCAGCGCGGGGGTGTTGAATATTCGCTAAAGCATGACAAGCAAATCAAAGCGGCAGAGCGATTACTTTTGGACGAGAAGAGATATCAAAAGCTGCTGCATCCTTAGCCATTAGTCATTACAAGCATGCACCATTCTATTCAGAAGAAGAACCCACCGCCAACATTAAATTGACGGTGGGCATCTGAATTAACTACTAACTAAAACTACTACTATGAAAGATTTGAGGTTTTTTATTTCATTGTACTGATATAATTGCGATAATTCTGACGGAGTTTGCCAGCCGATTTGCCAAATGGTCCCGTGGGACACATATCGTTATAATATTGAAAAGACACGGCTTTGCTCACCTTTTCGACAGCAAGTTCGGTGGTAAGTTGTTGCTTGATGCGATCAAACGGCGCAGGTGTGTGAGACGAAGTGAACGTTTCGAGGTCAGTCCAAAATGCTCCTTGATAAACCGTATTCTCGGTAAAAAGTCCCTTTGCAGCATAGTCATAGTAGCTTTTAAGACGATCAAGTTTAACATGTTCTACACCTACTCCGTCTTGTAGCATAATAATTTGCAGATTGGCTTTGCTCAATTCGGCCATGAAGTGCTGCAATTGTTCGGGCGTAGAAAGGTCGCTGTTCCAAAAAGCAGCAATCGAAACAGGCTTATTGTTCAGCTGATGCAGCTTGTTGGAGATACGATTGACGAAGTTATCTCTGAATGAGGCCACCTTAGCATCAGTGTTATAAGCGTTAGGTTCGGGCTCATGCGGGATATACCAACCCTTGAAAGCCGGGCTGTTTCCATACTGTGCGTTAATTTCCTGTGCAATTTCAATGCAGCGGTCAGCATGCAACTTGAGCCAATCGACATCGGTTTGTTTGTGCCAATACTCCTCATTGAAATAGAGTCCGATGTAAACCTCCATGTGTTTCAGTTCGGCTGCGGCCAACAAACGCCCCAATTGAAACTTACTTCTGTTCTTGGTAAAAGTGTTGTTTGAGTTGAACCACACATTGTCATTATAGGCAGCGAACTGCACAATAACCGTATTTAGCCCCGTCTTTTTCATTCCTTCGAGCAAGCTATTCCACTGATAGGGTGCCCAATCGTCTTTTCCCGAGAACTCAATGAAACTACCTGTGAGTGCCTTTTTGGCATCAACGGTGATGTAATCGGCATCGTTTTTGGCCGAATTTGCGTCATCTTTGCTGCATGCGCTGATGAAAAGGGGCAGCAAAAATGCGATGAGAAAACCATATTTCTTCATATTCTTAAAATTTATGGATTGTGTCATATTGAATGCTTCTTTATTGATTCCTATCCAATTTCAATACAGGTGTGGCACCTTCTAAGTCTTGGCGTGCAAAAGTTGCCATGACTTCGCGCTCCTCACCAGGGAAGATAGTGAGGAAATTGTCTGTCCAAAAGGTGGGTAAAACTTCGTCTTCGCTGTCGCCTTTGGTTATCATCAGGCGGTGCATAAAGGCCAAACGATTGGTGGAATTCTTTACTTTTATCCGCATGACGATGTCATTATCTTTCGTTGTTGTAGTGGAAGTGAGCTGCAAATCCACCTTAGGCATCTGCGTAATGGCGCGGAAATCGTTCTTGCCATCGGCCGAAAGCCAATAGAAGTTTTCGGAAACCACCTTGCCATTCCCATCTTTCAAGAGCAGGCGAGCATAGTAAACGGGTGTAATTTCCTTGGGCTGTGGCAGCGTAAACAGCTCTTTATAGCAATCTTCACCGATAGAAAGTGGCTGTTGTTGCTGCCAAACGATGTTCATATTAAAGTCATAAAGGCGAACATCGGCTGTGAGTTTCTCGTGCGAACGATGCATGGTGTTGATGACAGCAACCATACGATTGTGCTCGTTCATCTGGATATGCAACGGCTCCAAAGCCTTTTTGGCATAGAAATAGCCCGCATTTGGATTGAGGAACCAGTCGTAGATCTGCCACAACACCTGAGGCCATGTGGCATTAAGTTTCCACAACATTACGCCCGTTGTGATGTCCCACATGCGATGATTAGCAGCTTCATACATCGCACGATAGCTGCCCGCGTTGATATATTGTGCCCAACGAATATAATCTTCGGCACTTTGTGGTTGTCCGAACTCCCGCCGAATAGCCTCATCATAAGGCTTATAAGCATAACTTTCGGGCGGACAACAAATCGAATCCCATGCATCATGATAGGCCCAAACACTATCCAACGGATAATAAGCGGTCTTTTCTCCCTTGCCCAAACGATAGATATATTTCTTCATGCTGGCCAAGGTAGACACCGCGGGCACGCCCATCTCATTGCGAAACATTTGGTCTTTCACCTCCAAAACCTTGTTATAGTAATAAGGATGTGGATACCAAGTGTAGTCGGGCGCATTCTCATCGGTCATGCCTGTGGGCAGATCGGGCTTGATATAAGGTGTCTCTTTGTCCACATCCCAGCCGTGACTTGACGTTGCAATGACGGGACGTGTGGGGTCGTTTTGGCGAATATACTCGCGCAAAGGGACGTAGAGTTCTTCGCGAATGATAGTTTCTATCTGCATACACCACAGCACGAGGCTGGGATGATTGCGGTAGCGTTTCACCACATCGTACATATTGCGCAGTGCCAACTTCGTATCGGTGGGGTTTTTAAAGGTCTCTGTGCCGGGATAACTGGTCCAACACTGAAAGAAAACCTCCCACATCAGCAGCCCATATTTATCGTAAGTCTCCATCACTTCTTCGGGAGGCGACGGCATATCTTCATTGGCTATCATGTTAACTCCCGCCAAAGCCAAGAGTCGAGCCTCGTCATACATGTGCTTACGGTTCATATCCAGCAACATATCTGGCTGGATAAAGCCGCCCCTGCTGAAGATTCTTTTGCCATTTACCCAAAAGATTCGCCCGTGTTCGCCATCGCGTTCCTTCAGTGTAGAGGTGATTTTGCGGATACCAAAGGTGGTGGTTTGCTCGTCAGACACTTTGCCATTCATCTCGAAAGTGAGCTTCAACTTGTGCAGATATTGCATACCATAGCCGTTGGGCCACCACAGATGTGGATTTCGAATGTGCAGTTGCGCATAGTCTTTTGGCGTGAAAGCCACGGTAATGGTTTGCCCCGCAGGGATTTCAACCGCGCGTTCAAACACCACGGTCGGCATTGTTCCGGGCATCTGTTTCTTATAGGTGCAGAAGTCAACCTCCTTTTCCAAGTCAATCGTCCCACGCAAAACACCTCGGCAAACAGCCGTTCCGGCATTGCGGAGCTCGGCAGAAACGGTGAGATAAGCATTCGTTGTATCGGGCAGTTGCAAGTCGGTGACAATGTAAGGATGCTCAATCTTCACGTCATCTGTATACGTCAGGTAGACATTCTGATAGATTCCCATGTTGCGATCACGCACAACGGGCGAGCAATCCCAGCCTGCCATAAACTTTAGCGTGACGTCTCGGAAAATTTCTTGCCCCTGACCGCGTGCCTGTCCGAACGGTTGAAAGAGATAACCCGGCGAGGGTGTGCCCACGTTGTCCACCTGATAAATCTTCACGGCCACCGCATTCTCTTTGCCAACCGTTACAAATCGTGTGATGTCATACTTAAAACGCAGAAACATACCCGCCATGTTCTTGTGGTCGGCCACCTGCTTTCCGTTCACCCAAACGTCTGCCCGATAGTTGATTCCATCGAAGTTCAACCACGTGCGCCGTCCCTTTTGATGAGCCGGAACCAAGAATTTGGTGCGAAACCAATAGGGGTCTTTAAACGGATTGGCCACACCTTTGATGTAACTATATTTGCTTAATCCCAAACGTTTGTTCAGATTGTCTGACGCATCGGGTATCTTGAGGTCGTTCAAATCAAAGTGTGGGTCGGGATAAACGCCCGCCTTGACCAACGCGCCCAACACGCTTGTAGGCACCGTAGCTTGGTACCAGTCATGCGTTTGATAAGTGGGCAGCGAGAGAACATTGCCCAACGGTGTCACCTGTGTGGACGATTTCAGTCTCCAATGGGTGAGCAACTGCTTGCCATCTGTGGCGTGTGCCGGCATGGTCACAACCGCCACGAGGGCAAAGATGGTTGAAAGGATTGGTTTCATTGTGTTGTTGTTCGTTGAATTTACTTTTATTTTTTATGTATTTATCGGCCTAAAACAGCACCAAAGGTGTTGCGATGCCACGCCATTTTCCAAAGTCTTTTCATCGAAAAAGCCATGCTTCCTCAATCAACTGACAGTTAGACGATTGCAACGCGATAGGCCTTCTCTCAAAAAACGATAGTACTTTTTAGGCAAAACGATAGTACTTTTTAGGCAAAACGATAGTACTTTTTCCATCAAACCATAGTACCTTTTTGAAAAAACGATATATCCTTTGAATAAAAGGCATATATTTGCGATGGAAAAAAGTATGTACTTTTTGGGCGAAAAGTATATACTTTTCCGCAAAAAGATATACACCTTTTTCGCTGGTCGCTTGCATCTCTTTTGAAATCTGTGCCCAATCGCATAGCAATATAGGCCAAATCATGCTGCAAAATGCACTAAATCGTGTGGCAATATGGGCCATATCGTGTGGCAAAAACATCGTTTTTATTGCATCGTTTCCCGCGACTTGTTGTCCAACATCAGACAGGCTGCGCCAACAAAGCCGGCATGGTCGCCCAGCGTGGAGCACACCACGCGCGTCCTTTCGGCCGGAACGGGACAGATGTTTTGGCGGAGTTCGCGCTCCATGGCTGCACTGAAATAACGGTAAGCCCCGGCAATCGAGCCACCCAGGATAACCACTTCGGGGTCGATGAGGTTGATGGTCCAAGCCAAAGGCACGGCCAAAGCCTTGCCAAAGGCCTCCCATGTGGCCAGCGCTAAGGGGTCTCCTTGCTCGGCCAGCTTGAAAACTTCGAGCGAAGTGGCCTCCTTTTGGGAGAAACCACGATAGATGGCCGTCACGCCATGACCTGAAATGCTGTCTTCAATGGAGCCGTCTCCGTAGGGCGAGCACCAGATTTCGCCGGCCGTTCCTGTGGCACCATTCCATATTTTGCCATCAAAGACGAGTGCACAGCCAATGCCTGTGCCCAGCGTGAAGCCTGCTATTTGCCGCTTTCCGAGGCCTGCGCCAAAGAGGGCTTCGCCAAGAATGAGACAGTTGGCATCGTTGTTGAGCCTGACGGGCACGCCAAATCGCTGACTGATGGCATCTCTTAGCGGAAAGAAATGCAGGGTGGGCAGCTGCGGACACTCCAATATCATGCCCGCCTGACTGTCGAGTGGCCCCGTAGAACCGATGCCAATGCCTTGTAGCTGGGCTGTGGTGATGGCATTGTCGGCCATCACCTGCGCTATCGAGGTGACGATTTTATTCAAAATAACCTCCTTGGGCTGTGTGCCTTCTGTGGGCACTTTCACGGGCGTGCCAAGCACTTTGCCGTCTTGATTGATGGCACCCGTCATGATTTTCGTGCCGCCAAGGTCGACACCTATGATAATTTGCTTTTTCATTTGCTGAAGATTTTAATGATCGCTGACATCTAATCGCCCCTTTCCCCATACCGAAAGATAGAACACATAGAGGAAGGCCAGCACATTGATAGACATGCCTACACACATACCCCATTGGTTTCCGACAAACCCAACCAGCCATCCCACAAAGGCTCCACCTACGATTGCTGTGCCCAAGAGGCCCGAAAGCATGCCGTGGTCGCGGTCGAAACTGTTGATAACGGCACTGAAGATGGACGTGAAAGAGACGCAGGTGAAATAGCCCACCAAGGCAAATGACACCAAAGAGACGCTCTCGCTGCCCATCATGGCGCACAAAAGGGCGACGATGGTGCAGGCGCTGTGGAAAATAAATATTTTCTTTTCGCTCATCCAATGCATCAAAAACGAAGCCACCATGCGCCCAACGGCCTGCAACAACCAAAACAAAGCCACGATTAATGCTGTCTTCGAGGGGAAGAGTTGATAGAAGAACGAATCTTCGGCCCAGAAAGATTGTGTGTTGGTGAGGTGGTGAACGCTGTTCATGAAGGTGATGATGTAGGACGAAACACCCACTTCGGCACCCACATAAAGGAAGATGCCGAGCGCATAAGTGCAGACAATCGGATGGCGAAAGAGTGCCCACACCCTCGACAAGTCGAGCCTTTCGTCTTGGGTTGACTTGGCTTCGGGAAAGCGTGAGCAGGCCACAATGCCAAGAATGGCGATGTTGACCAATGCAATGAGCAGATAAATGGCTTTCCAAGAAAAGCCGTTGGCCTGCAATACGGGCACAACGAGCGGACTCAAAGCATAACCTAACGCACCGATTCCGATAACCATGGTGAGATTAGCGGTGTATCTTGACGGTGCATCCAACACGCGAATGAACGGATTCCCGGCTATCTGAACAGCCGTAACACCAATTCCGATGAGAAAAACCGATATGATGACGGCCACATAGTTGCTGCTGAAATAGCAAAGAAAAGACCCGATTGACATCAATGCCGTGCCCAAAAGCAACACAGGCTTGGCGCCATGCCTGTCCATCAGCATACCAAATGGGATGGATGTGAGTCCATAAGCCAAGAAAAAGGCAAAGGGCAAAAGGGCTGCCACGGCCAACGATACGTTGTATTCGGCCTGAAAGCGATCGATAACGACACCGATAACCGAGGTCAGAAAACCAAATATCACATACATCAACGTTGTGACAACCAAGAGAAAGGTGTGTTTCTTTTCGCGCTGTTTCATAGCTTATGCTTATTCGGTGATGGTGACTTTGGCACCACGCGAGAAACTTCCTGCCTCGAAACCGTGGCGTTTGGCATATTCATCTATGAAGAGTTGCACGGGAATAATGCTCTGTACGGAGAAAAGGAACTCATCTTGTTCGTCAATATAGACGGGTAAGATGTGGTCATTGTGCTTGCTTAACGCCGCTTTGGCATTGGTGAGGAGCCACACTTTGCCGCCAAATTGGGCAATATCTTCGGCCATTTTCAAACTTTGCTCCAATGTTTTGCCTTCAGATGCAAACAAGATTGACTTGAAACCTTTGGCCACCATCTCCATCGGACCGTGTCGAAACTCGCCTCCCAAGATGCCCGTTGCAGCAATGTGGGTAGCTTCTTTGAACATCAGGGCACTCTGACTTGCCGTGGAATAAGCCGGACCGCGGGCAATAATCTGCAACGTTGTGATGTCACCCAGGAAGTCTAAACCTTTATTCAGCCACACTTCATAGCCCGAGAGTGCGCTTTCAAAATGGTGTTGCAATGCTTTCAATCGGGTAATCGCTGCATCATCCCATTTGCCTGCAAGGTATAAGCCCAAGATATAAGCCGCCATTGACGTGACAACGTAGGTCTTGGTGGAGGTCATTTCTTCTTTTCCTCCCTTGCAAAGCAAAGCTATATCGGCCTTTTTTGCCAGTGCACTGTCTTCTTCATTGACGATACCAACACAGAATACCGTAGCAGGGAGATGCTCTAAAATTTCTTTTATCTCGTAGCTTTCACCCGATTGCGACGAACAAACTAAGAGCGTGGGACGATGAAGCAGGTTTAGATTGTAATGCAACAACTCGCTTGTATTGATATACATGGCGGGAATGCCCAACTGATTGAACAGGTTGGCTGCAGCAAACGAGATAAAAAACGAACTGCCCATACCTGTGAAAATCACGTGTTCGATGGAATGTTGTGCAATGGTCTCTTTGATTTTTGCGAGTAATGTCATGCCCGCTTCGCCAGAATAGAACTCAATAATATTTTGGATGGCAGCGGGTTGCTCCATGATTTCTGTAAGAAATTGATTCTTTTTCATATTCATAGTTTATTTGTAATGATAGGGTTGAATGAAAGGCCACCCATGTCTATTGACACAGGCAGCCACATTATATAATAGTGTTTATTTTGCTTTCATCATTCGCAACACCCATTGTCCCTTTGACAAATCTATACAATGTGAATAGGTTACATAGAGATGATTGTCAAGCACATATTGGAATGCGCAGGCATCATTCTTATATAACACGGGATTGTTGGTCACACGCTTGTAGCCTTTGTCAACATCTTTTGAAGCAAAAGCATTGGTAACCCATTTGGTATGGGTATCGTCGCTGAACTCTTCTACCAACAAATAATAGGTGTTATTGTAGTAAGCCACAGATGGAGCAGCCAATGTTTTGTTTGAAGAAACAACCGTATAAGCTTTTTGTGTAGGCAAATCGGCAACGTTTTTGCTCTTCTTCACCATCACACTCCAATATTGATTGCTCTTGGCCTGTTCGGTTCCGTTATAATAAAAAAGGTAGTAGAAGCCGTCGTTCTTATTGAAATAGATAAACGGATTTTGGTTTTGCTGACCATCTGCATAAGGTACTACGACACGTTTGTTATCGAAATCAATACCATTGTCACTCTCAGCCATCACAATGCGACTGTCTTTGTTGGGGCCTTTGTACTCGGCATAGAACATATAGAACTTGCCATTGCTCGTCACAACGGTCGGCCATCGGCAGTTAGAAGCAATGATTGGGTTGCCTTCATATTTCACCCAATCAAGCAAATTATTGCTTCTCACGAGGCCAGCCTTGCGCAAATGTACATCGTTCTCATAATGGTCAAGCGCATAATAGCCCCAATATTTGTAGCCGTCTTTGTTGGCTTCGACAATCGAGAACGTGTGTACCGTGCCGGCATCCCAACCACATTTATCACCTTGTATGACCAATTGGTCGTCGGCTACTTGCGGATAAACGTTACTTTGTCCGAAAGCATTGAGACTCAATGCTGCGAACAAACTCAATGCAAAAAATGTTTTCTTTGTTCTCATACTTTTTGTTTTTATATTGTTTATATCTTTTCTTTGATAGCATCACGCGACAAGCAAGGAAGAAAACAACATAAAATCTACTCGTATGAGTAACACTTATGTGTGAGCTTTATACCATATACACCTCTACTCTGTCTGTCAGAAGCAGCTGAAATTCAGCTCCTGTCAATCGTTTCGTGGTGATGAGCTTATCGATGTGCTTCACATCGGAAATAACACCGAGACTACGTCGCCCGAACTTTGAGGAATCTACCAACAGAAAAACTTCTCCTGCGGCCTCCATCATCACCCTACTGGTCTTGGCTTCATTGATGTCGGGCGTGGTCAATCCTACTTTAAAGTCAACGCCATCAACACCCATAAAGAGCTTATCGGCAGATATTTTGCGCAACACTTCGTCGGCTAAGGGTCCCACAAGCGTTGCCCCTTGCTTTAAAAGATTGCCACCAACCATGATAACCTCAATAGAAGTGTTGCTCAGTTCGGTGGCAATATTAATCGCATTGGTAATCACTACCAAGCGCTTAAAGTGCTTAATCTCCTTTGCCAGCAGGCTTGTTGTCGAACCAGCATCAAGGATTATCGTGTCACCTTCAGAGATAAAAGCTACAGCCTTGCGCACAATGCGCATCTTTTCTTCCAGATTTATCTTCTCTTTCTCGTTGAGTGCTAATCCAGGATATAGCTGTTTCACTTTTACTGCGCCGCCATGTGTGCGTTTAAGCAAGCCACGTTTTTCTAACAGCAGCAAATCTTTGCGCAGTGTTACAGGGGTAGCTCCGAGCGTTTCTACCAAGTCTTTCGTCACTACACGACCTTCTTTTTCTAATAGTGCAATGATTTTTCCTAACCTTTCTTCCTGAAAGAGGGCATTCTCTGTTGCTCCTTTTTGTTGTACCATGCTTGAAATCTGATTAAATCGTATGCTGCAAAAGTACGAATTTTCGTTTACTTTCGTTTCTTTTTCTCTTGCGATTTCTGTCAGATTACAATTTCAACATGGTCGACAACAGCGTAGGTCGTGCACGGACTTGTCTCGTTGTGATTAAAAATGTGAAAGAACGCTTTTTGTTGTTTTAGCCTAAAGGCTATTGAACAGGGGTGCAAAGTGTGGTTTCTTCACACCCTGTTATGGTTGTTTTAAAAGCCTTTGCTGCTTGCATTTATGGCTTTCTCTTAAAACTCCAGCCCCAACCTACACCTGAACCTGGTGTTGAAGTGGGATGAGTCTGCATCTGCCAAAGTACCAATTCGTCATCGGTGAGCTTCTTGATTTGATATACTCCTGTGGCAGCAGCGGCTGCATTGGTGCAAGCTGCATTGTGATCGAGAATGAAAGGGTCTTTGACTGTGAGCGTCATCTTCTCGGTATCGAGAATGAATGTGCCTTTCACACCAGCGTCACCTGCAACATGATGATAGGTGTAGTTCACCCCATCGTTGAGATCGAACGTCATTTCGCCGTTAATATCGGGCGTAATGCGGTCGCATTGTCCCCAACTTGCCGAGGGCATCCAGTTATCCTTATAGTTGACAAGATCGCCTGTTGTCTGATAACAATAGTCGGGTTTGCCCGTTGCAGGGTTAGTATTGTAGACCCATGTACGCCCAGTTCCACCACCTGTAAGCTCTTTCCACACAGGCTTTTTAGCTATCTCGGGGTCATTTTTCGTTACCTTGTAAGACGTTTCGGCCAACACTTCCTGTGCACCCTCGCCATAAATGGTTACACCCACGGTGTAAGTGCCGACAAAAGGATAGTAAGATGTGGCGGTATTGGCGCCTGGAGCAATGGTTTGCCCGTTGCCCATGTCCCAATGAAAGATATAACCATTATCGGCATGTGCCGTGAATATGGGATTATGTGGGTCGGTTGCATTCGTTGTTATCGCTGCGTTTATGGGCGCAGGACCGATTTTTCCCGTCTCCATCTGCTGGGGTTCGCAGGAGATTAACATAGTGACGAGGACGGTAGTTGAATAAATAAACTTTTTCATAACGATGTCATTTTTATGTTTTATCCATCAATAGGGATTCTGTACCAAGTTAGGATTGAGATTGATTTCCTTTTGTGGAATGGGGAAATAGCGTTTGTTATCCGTGTAACCAGCCATCAGAGCGCCACGACCCGTACGCACTAAGTCCCAATAACGATGACTTTCCATAGCCAATTCTACGCGGCGTTCGTGATAAACTGCTTTAAGTGGGTCTGCCTTATATGGGCTTTCACCTAATCCTACACGTGCTCTCACACGGTTGAGTGGCGTTTGCCAGTCACTGTTGTTGTGCACAGCTGCTTCGGCTTGCCACAACAATACATCGGCAAAGCGAATGACACGCACATTGAGACTGGCTGCATCGGTCATATCAGGGCGCTGACTCTTGGGCAGGGTTCCTTTGCGTTTGCAATAGCCTACGCGCGGAGCATCGGGATTATGGACGGGATCATAGTTTGTATAAATAATCTCTTCGTCGGCCGTTCCCTGCCAAAGCACATCACCATTCTTGATAATTGTCCACTCACGACGTATGTCACCTGGTTCAAACTCATCATATAAGCTTTGCGTAGGCTGGTCAAATCCCCATCCGCCATTACGGTCATCGCGACTCCGTTGATAGATTTCCAACATGCTACCTTCATTCTCATCGCCCCACTGTGTCATCTTAAAGTCTTTGAGTTGAATGTCAAACACCGATTCAATACCATTGTCTGTAGCAATCGTAAAGAGATCTCCATAGTTGGGTTGCAGGTCATAGTCGCCCGAAGCCACGACTGCTTTTGCTTGTGCTTCAGCCAATTTCCATTTCTCTTGGAAGATATAAGCTTTCGTAAGGAACGCTGCTGCGGCACCCCATGTTGCCCTTCCAAGCTCAGAAGCTGGCATAGCCTTCTTATGAGGAAGCCCTTCCATGGCAGCTTTGAAATCGTCTTCAACAAAGTTCCAGCATTGTTCCATCGTATTTCTCGGCCCTTTATATTCGGAAGGTGCCAAGATATGGTCGACGATGGGCACGGCACCAAAGATTTTCATTAATGAAAAGTAATAGTAACCACGCATAAAGCGGGCTTCAGCTACAAAGCGTTTGCGCACGTCTTCTCTGATAAATGAGTTATCCTTCACGCCCTCAATCACACGATTGGCACGATTGATTCCCTCATAATCTTGGTCCCAAACCGTTGAAAGTGTAGCCATTTCAGGTGTCGCTCTAAAGTGTTCGAGGTCTAAAATCTGCGGTTGATCGCTATCCCCTCCGCCACCTTTTGTGGCATCATCTGACACAACATCACCAATCGCCCAGTCGAGAAACTGAATATTCTCCATCCAACCCGCAGGGTCATACACGCCAACCAATGCGCTATAAGCAGTCTGTTCTCCAGAGAAGAATGTATGTTGGTCGATGCTTGGAACAGGGGTATCTAAAAAACTTTCGCACGAGGTTAAGCCCAAAAGTGCGCCTGAAAGCACATAAATTAAATATCTTTTCATTGTCGTTTTACTTTAGATTGTTTGTTTATAATGTCACATTCATTCCTATGCTATATAGACGAGGCATAGGATAATAACCTCTGTCTACACCAATATCCAAAGGATCTTCACCACCTTTCATACCAATCTCGGGGTCAAGTCCCGTATATTTCGTAAAGGTATAGAGATTTTGTGCATTGATATAGATGCGTACAGACTTAATTCCAATCTTTGTTGTGAGTGTAACAGGAAGCGTATAGCCCAATTGTACCATCTTAATGCGCAAGTAAGAACCATCTTCCAGGTAACGATCGGATTGCAAGATGGAGTTATTTGCATCTAATCCGCCCAAACGAGGATAGCGTGCATCGGTCTGTGTTCCCTCTCCTCGCCAACGTTTAATCATATCACGAGCATAGTTATACGACAGATTTTGTGTAGAACGCGTATAAGTTGAAGGACCATTGTATATTTTATTACCATAGACACCTTGCAGGGCTACACTCAAATCAAATCCTTTATAGCTGGCTGCGGCATTGAAAGAATAGCTGAACTTAGGCAACGGACTTCCTAAATAGGTGTAATTCTCGCTACTGAAAAGATTATCTTTATTCACCAACTTATAGCGTACATCGCCAGGCGCAACATTCTTTTGTGCAGTTTGTGCATGCACTTCATCCCAATTCTGGAACAGTCCGTCGGTCTTTAGACCGTAAAATTGTGCAATAGGTCTGCCCACAGTGGTGCGCGTAAGATGCACGGTATTCATGAAAGAAGCCCCATCAATGTTGGCATTGTTTGCACCTAAGTCAAGCACACGGTTCTGAATGGTGGTGAAGTTTGCCCCCACTGAATAACCCACAGGGTGGTCATAATTCTTATATTGCAACGAAATCTCCAAACCACGGTTGCGCATTTTTCCTGCATTCTGGAAAGGAGGCTCCTGCATACCCGTCTGTCCTGGCACAGGAACACGCATTAACATATCGCTTGTTATCTTGTTAAAGAACTCCACAGTACCACTCAGCTTGCTGTTGAAGAGCGCAAAATCAATGCCAAGATTAGTTGTTGTGGTCTTTTCCCATTTCAATTCTGTGTTACCAGCGCTGTTGAAACTGAAGCCAGGAACAAAGACACCACCAAACAAATAATTGGATCCTGAAGAAGCAAATGTGGCATACGAATAGGCATCGACACTGCCTTCATTACCAATTTGCCCCCAACCCATGCGAAGTTTAAGGTTGTTGAGCACCTTTACATTCTTCATAAAAGGCTCTTCTGTGACGCGCCAGCCTGCTGAAACCGACGGGAAAACGCCCCAACGATGGCCTCTTGTAAACTTAGAAGAACCGTCCATACGCACGTTGAACGTGAGAAGATAGCGCTCCAAGAAATTATAATTCAAGCGTGCAAAACCCGAAGCCTGCTTATTTTCTGTTGTGATTCCCTTTGCCGCAGCAGCATTATCTTTCGTGCGGGCATTATCAATGAACATCACATTCGGGTCATTGCTGGGAATATCTTTTACCGTAGCTTGCAGACTTTTATAGGTCACTGCATACGATTCACTGCCCAACATGGCCGAGAACGCATGTTCCTTTATCTTCTTATCAAAGGTCAACGTGTTCGTAAACTGCCTTATATAAGTGCTATAAGTATAGTTTGTGAGTGAGTTGACATTGGGATTTTGCTGCGCAGCAAATACGTAGTAAACGGGTGTATAGTTTGAATATTCATTGTTAGCATACTCGGTTGAGTAGGCTGAACGAAACTTAAAATGTTTCAAAAAACTGATTTCACCATAGACATTGGCCAACACACGGTACACGGTGTTCTTAGGATTATTGTACTCAATAGTTGCCATGGGGTTCCAAATGTCACTGAAAGTAGACTTTGTAAAGCTGCCATCTTCATTGCGAATGGGCGTAATCGGGTCGCGGGTATAAGTGGTCATGATGGGACTTGTCCACTCATCGTTCTCAATTCCACCTCTATGATTTGTCCGTATCAACGTGATATTCTCGCCAACGGTAAGCCATGAATTGGCTTTAAAATCGCCATTCGCACGCAAAGTAACACGGTCGAAAGACGTTTTCTTGATGATTCCGTCTTGACTGAAACCGTTTAGACTCAAGAAATACGTACCTTTCTCATTACCACCTGACACCGAAAAGTCGGCATTCTTCACGGGAGCATCCTTATGAAGAATCGCATCAAAGTAGTCAACTGTCGGCAATGTGCGCGTATCTTCTATGAGTGTTCCGCCACCAAGCCCTGCAGACATTTCGTTTCTCAGCATACCCCATGTCGGACCATCACACATATTACTCGATTTCCACACGTTTTGTATGCCATAATAAGCCGAGAAATTAATCGTCGCTTTACCTGCTATTCCTTTTTTTGTTGTGATGATAATGACACCATTAGCGCCACGCGAACCATAAATAGCCGTGGCCGAAGCATCTTTCAACACCTGAACCGACTCTATATCTGCAGTGTTTAGGAAATTGATGTCGCCCACCATCATGCCGTCAACCACAAACAATGGATCCGAATCGTTGAGTGTTCCGATACCACGCACACGCACAGAAATACCCGAACCAGGCGAACCTGAGAAACTTGTCACGTCAACTCCTGCCACTTGACCCTGCAAAGCATGACTCAATGTCGAAGCCGAAAGCTTGTTTACTTCCTTCATGTCCACCACAGAGATGGCCCCCGTGAGATCTTCTTTCTTTTGGATTCCGTAACCAACAGCAACCACTTCGCCCACCGTATTAGCCATTTCGGACAGCGAAACGTTCAATCGGCTCTTCCCCACTACATTTACATGCCTCGGAGAATAACCTATATAAGAGAAAGAAAGCGTAGAATCGTTGGGCTGAACCCTCACAACAAACTTTCCATTCAAGTCTGTTGTTACGCCCGAACCACTCTTCGGAGCACGCACGGTCACGCCGATTAACGGCTCACTCGTTTCGGCATCCAGCACAATGCCTGTAATTGTTCGCTCCCCTCCCGTTTGTCCCATCATATAAATAGGTGTAAAAGAGAGCATGAACAACATCAAAAATTGAATTCTTTTTTGTCTCATATCGGTAATGATATTAATGATACGGATTGTTTATTTCGACGACAAAGATAACAAAAGGAAAATAAACGAAAGAATAAAATGCTAAACTTCAACCATTAATTAACGTTTTTTATGTGATAAAACATGATTATTACTAAGCGAAACAAACTATTTGACTGCAATAACACATTAAAAACCGCTCTCCATCCCCAACAAAAAGTGATTAAAACTCAAGCAAACACAGAAATGGAAACCTTCTTTTCAGCACAAATTTCACCCCACAAACAATCACGCTGACACACCAATATACCAAGCTTTTAGCCACAAAATTGAGACTTTAAACACGCGATGCCTTGACTACTCATGCAAATAAAAGTGCCAAAAAGTTTGCAGCCTATTCGTTTTTTTCGTAATTTTGCAGCGTTCAGTGGAATGGGGGGCTCCTTAAGAGTTCCTCATTTTATTTTAATATAACATGTATGATTGACAAAAATGTCGTAAGAAAATTAGTTGAAACATGGCTTGAAGACAAGGAATATTTTCTCGTTGATGTCGAAATAAGCCCTGATGACAAGATTGTTGTAGAGATTGATCATGCCGATGGCGTTTGGATTGACGATTGTGTTGCATTGAGTAAATACATCGAAGACCATCTCAGTCGTGATGAAGAAGATTACGAATTAGAGGTGGGGTCGGCCGGATTGGGTCAGCCTTTCAAAGTGCTTCAGCAATATCTTAACTTTGTTGGCAAGCCCGTTGAGGTGCTTGCTGCCGATGGAAAGAAATATCAAGGCATTCTAAAGCATGTTGATGGGAACGATTTTGTGGTGACCGTGAACGAAAAAGTGACCGTAGAAGGGAAGAAACGTCCGCAAAAAATGGATGTCGATCATACGTTCCAAATGGATAATGTAAAATATACTAAATATTTAATCAGTTTTAAATAGAGCTATGGCAGCAAGAAAAAGTGATAGTGAGCAAATCAGCTTGATAGATACCTTTCGTGAGTTTAAAGACACGAAGAACATTGATCGCACCACGCTGGTGAGTGTGTTAGAGGAGAGTTTTCGCAATGTTTTAGCCAAATTGTTTGGCAGCGATGAGAATTTCGATGTGATTGTCAACCCCGATAAGGGCGACTTTGAGATTTATCGCAATCGCATTGTTGTTGCCGATGGTGAGGTAGCCGACGAGAATAAGCAGATAGCTTTGAAAGATGCTTTAGCCATTGAGCCCGATTATGAAGTGGGAGAAGAGGTGTCAGAGCCTGTTAATTTCGCTAAGTTTGGGCGTCGTGCCATCTTAAATTTGCGTCAGACATTGGCCTCAAAGGTATTAGAATTGGAACACGACACCTTATATAATAAGTATAAAGACCGCGTCGGTCAGGTTGTTGTTGCAGAGGTTTATCAGGTGTGGAAGCGCGAAGTGCTGATGATAGACGATGAAAACAATGAGCTTATTCTTCCGAAAAGCGAGCAGATTCCTGCCGATATTTATCGCAAGGGCGAAACGATGCGCGCCGTGATTTTACGTGTTGACAACGAAAATAATAATCCAAAGATTATCCTCTCGCGCACAAGTCCCATGTTCTTGGAACGCCTTTTGGAGATGGAGGTGCCCGAAATCGGCGACGGACTGATTGCCATTCGTCGCATTGCACGCCTTCCTGGTGAGCGAGCTAAGATTGCTGTTGAGAGCTTTGACGACCGCATTGACCCCGTAGGAGCATGTGTTGGCGTGAAAGGTAATCGTGTTCATGGCATTGTTCACGAACTTTGTAATGAGAATATCGACGTGGTAAACTACACCACTAACGTGCAACTCTTTATTCAACGTGCGCTGAGTCCTGCGCGCATCAGCAGCATTAATGTTAACGAAGAAGAGCATAAAGCCGAAGTTTATCTGCATCCTGAGGAGGTAAGTCTGGCGATAGGTCGAGGCGGAATGAATATTAAATTGGCTTCAATGCTCACTGAATATACCATTGATGTATTCCGTGAAGTGCCCGAAGATCAAGTGGATGAAGATATTTATTTGGATGAATTCTCTGACGAAATCGACCAATGGGTGATTGATGCCATCAAGAGTATTGGCTTAGACACGGCGAAAGCGGTGCTCAATGCGCCACGTGAGATGTTGGTAGAGAAGGCCGATCTTGAGGAAGAAACCGTGGATCAGGTTCTCAATGTGTTGCGTGCAGAGTTTGAACAATAATAGTAACAAACGCTATTTCGAGACACATGATATCATAAATAGGCAAAAAGATTAAGAAGAAAAGAAGTACATGAGCATCAGATTAAATAAAGCATTACGCGAATTAAACATAGGACTTCAAACGGCAGTTGAATTCCTTGAGAAGAAAAGTGAACTGGGTGAGGTGAAGTCTGATTTGAGTTTTAAACTCAATGACCAGCAATACCAGGCGCTTGTTGAGGCTTTTAAGCAAGATGCAGCCGTGCGTACTGAAGCCGAAAAGCTTTTCCAAAAGAAGCCAAAGGAGAAGAAACGAACGGCTGAAACGAAGGAAACACGTGCAGAAGACTTGCTGAAAGCGACGCCAAAGCAGGTGTATACGCCAAAAGGAAAGATTGATCTGGATAGCGTAGGAAAGAAACCTGCGGCTAAGAAAGCTGTTGCTCCTGAAGAGAAAGAAGAAGAAAAGGTTGAGGTTGCTGCCGTGAAACCTGAACCCAAGAAAGAGGAAGTGGCTCCTAAAGTTGAAGAAAAACCTGTAGAAAAGGTTGCCGAAACTCCTGTAAAAGAGGAGAAAGTGGACGAGAAACCCACCGAAAAGCCTACAGAGAAAGCCGTTGAAACTCCTGTCGAAGAGACGAAAAAGGAGGATAATGCTGCTGAGACGGAGCTGTATACCCTGAAGAGTGAGCAGAATATCCAGAATGCTCCCGGCGTGAAAGTGTTAGGAAAAATGGATTTGGATGCGCTGAATCAGAACACACGCCCTAAGAAAAAGTCGAAAGAAGAGAAGCGAAAAGAGCGCGAAGACAAGACGGCTCAGCAGGGCGGTGAGCGCAAAAAGCGGGTGCGTATCAATAAAGAACGCGTGGATATTAATGCCGAAGCCAAGCAGAACAACAATGCTTCGCAAGGCAAAAACGGCAATAATAACAATGCAGGGCGCAACAAAAATAAAAAGAACCGCAACAAACGCAATCAGAAACCATTGGAGGTTGACGACGAAGCGGTTGCACGTCAGGTGAAAGAAACGCTTGCCCGACTCACCAATAAGACCCAGAATAAGAAGGGAGCTAAATATAGAAAGGAGAAAAGAGAGGCCGTTCAAGAGAAACTTCAGCAAGAAGCTAAGGCCGAAAAGCGCGAGTCAAAGGTGCTTAAACTTACCGAGTTTGTCACGGTAAGTGAGCTGGCTACGATGATGGACATCACCGTAACGCAGGTCATCTCTACGTTGATGAGTGTTGGAATCATGGTGTCTATCAATCAGCGTTTGGATGCAGAAACCATCAATATGGTGGCGGATGAGTTTGGATTTAAGACCGAATATGTGAGCGCGGAGGTGCAAGAAGCTGTGAGTGAAGAGGAAGATGACGAGAATGATTTAGTCTCTCGTGCGCCTATTGTGACTGTGATGGGACACGTAGACCATGGTAAAACCTCTTTACTCGACCACATTCGCAACACCAATGTGATTGCAGGTGAGGCCGGAGGAATTACCCAACATATCGGCGCTTATAGTGTAACGCTGAAGAATGGGCAAAAGGTGACGTTCTTAGACACGCCAGGTCATGAAGCATTTACAGCCATGCGTGCCCGTGGTGCACAAGTAACTGATATCGCAATCATCATCATTGCCGCCGACGACTCGGTGATGCCGACCACCAAAGAGGCCATCGCTCACGCACAAGCAGCAGGTGTTCCGATGGTATTTGCCATCAATAAGATCGATAAACCCGGTGCTAATCCCGACAAGATTCGTGAGGATTTATCCAACATGAACCTATTGGTTGAAGAGTGGGGAGGCAAGTATCAATGCCAAGAAATCAGTGCAAAGAAGGGCTTAGGCGTTGAGGAACTGTTAGACAAAGTGCTGCTCGAAGCCGAGATGTTAGACCTCAAAGCCAACCCCAACCGCAAGGCAACGGGCACGATTATCGAGTCTTCCCTCGACAAAGGACGTGGCTATGTGAGCACCGTTTTGGTAAGTAATGGCACGCTTAAGATAGGCGATGTGGTGATTGCCGGCACAAGTTGGGGACGCATCAAGGCCATGTTCAACGAGCGTAACCAGCGCATTGAGCAGGCAGGTCCCGCAGAACCCGCCATTATCTTGGGTTTAAATGGTGCCCCAACCGCAGGAGATCAGTTCCATGTGCTTGAAACTGAGCAAGAAGCACGCGAGATTTCGAACAAGCGTGAGCAATTACAACGCGAGCAAGGTCTGCGCACTCAGAAGCGTATCACGCTGGGAGACATCTCCCATCGCATTGCGAAAGGCGAGTTCCATGAGCTGAATGTCATCGTGAAGGGTGACACTGACGGCTCTATTGAAGCCTTGAGTGACTCGTTTATCAAACTCTCTACCGAGAAAGTTCAAGTGAATGTCATTGGTAAAGCCGTGGGTCAGATTAGCGAAAACGATGTGATGTTGGCCAGCGCTTCCGATGCCGTTATCGTGGGTTTCCAGGTTCGTCCGTCGTCAGAGGCACGCAAATTGGCCGACCGCGAAGGGGTGGAAATCAACACTTATTCCATCATCTACGATGCTATTGACGACATCAAGAGTGTCATGGTGGGCATGCTTGACAAGGTAAAGAAAGAGGTTATCACCGGACAAGTAGAAGTACAACAAGTGTTTAAGATATCAAAGGTGGGTACTATTGCCGGTGGTTTGGTCACCGAGGGTAAGGTTCACGCCAAGGATAAAGCCCGTGTGGTGCGCGATGGCATTGTGATTCGCACGGCCGACATCAACGCATTGAAGCGCTATAAGGACGATGTGAAGGAGGTTCCAATGGGCATGGAGTGTGGAATTAGCCTCGTCAACTATAACGATATACAGGAAGGTGACGTGATAGAAACCTTTACTGAAATAGAAGTAGAACAGAAGTTATAATATCAGCACGCAACAGCTGCCGAGTAAAGTGGTATAGATTGCCACGCAAAACATGCGATATTGGCTACTAAAGTGGCCTATATTGTACAGCAATTTGGTAGTGATTGTGTAGCGATTCTACCTTAAACATAGTGGCACTCTCTATCCATGGAAGGGTGTCACTATTGTGTTTTGTAACAAATGTGACCACTTTTGTTTGTGGTATGCAGTTTGTTGCAGGTAGCAGAGCAAAAGAAGTATTCAGTAAACATGGCAGAAAAAGAGAAGAATGGGTTTGTCAAGCAGGTGGCAGAGCGCAAATATGCGTTTGGCTTTACCACCGATGTGCAAACCGAAATCATAGAAAAAGGACTCAACGAAGACATCATTCGCTTGATTTCGAAGAAGAAGAATGAGCCTCAATGGCTGTTGGATTTCCGTCTGAAGGCCTATCAATATTGGCAGGAACAGCAACAACCTACGTGGGGACACCTGCATCTTCCCAAGATAAATTACCAGGACATATCCTATTATGCAGACCCGTTGGCCAGCAAACCCAAAAACAAAGAGATTGATCCTGAGTTGGAAAAAACATTCGATAAGTTGGGCATTCCGTTGGAAGAGCGTTTGGCTTTGAGCGGAACAGCTGTGGATGCCATCATGGATTCGGTCTCGGTGAAAACCACTTTTAAGGAGAAACTGCGCGAGAAAGGCATCATCTTTTGCAGCATCAGCGAGGCCGTTCGCGAGCATTCCGATTTGGTTCGCGAATATTTAGGTTCGGTGGTGCCTTATCGTGACAACTATTTTGCAGCACTCAACAGTGCCGTTTTCAGCGATGGCTCGTTTGTTTACATCCCCAAGGGCGTGCGCTGTCCGATGGAGTTGAGCAGCTATTTCCGCATCAACGCAGCCAATACGGGACAGTTTGAACGCACACTCATCGTGGCAGAAGATGGAGCTTATGTCAGCTATCTTGAGGGATGCACGGCACCTATGCGCGATGAAAACCAGCTACATGCTGCCATTGTAGAGATTGTTGTGAAGGATAATGCCGAAGTAAAGTACTCAACTGTGCAGAATTGGTATCCGGGTGACGAGCAAGGCAGGGGCGGAGTGTTGAACCTTGTGACCAAAAGAGGCGACCTGAGAGGGGTAAATGCCAAGCTCAGTTGGACGCAAGTGGAGACGGGTTCGGCCATCACATGGAAATATCCTTCGTGCATTTTGCGCGGCGATAACTCCGTTGCCGAGTTCTATAGCGTAGCCGTTACCAACAATTATCAAGAAGCCGACACGGGAACAAAGATGATTCACATGGGCAAAAACACCAAGTCGACCATCATTTCTAAAGGCATCTCGGCCGGGAAGAGCCAAAATTCCTATCGCGGTTTGGTGCGCGTTACGCCTCATGCCGACAATGCACGCAACTATAGTTCGTGCGATTCTCTGTTGTTAGGTAGCACGTGTGGCGCCCATACTTTCCCCTATATGGACGTGCATAACGACTCGGCTATCGTCGAACATGAGGCAACTACATCGAAAATCTCAGAAGATCAGCTCTTCTATTGCAACCAACGTGGCATCCCAACCGAGCAAGCTGTGGGCTTAATCGTGAATGGTTATGCCAAGGAAGTGCTCAATAAACTGCCGATGGAATTTGCGGTTGAGGCGCAAAAGCTGTTGAGTGTTACGCTCGAAGGCACGGTAGGATAATCACCATTAATCATCATTTTTGAAGAAACAACCATGTTAGAAGTTAAAAATTTACACGCAACGATTGCGGACAAAGAGATATTAAAGGGTATAAACCTCACAGTGAAGGATGGCGAAATCCACGCCATCATGGGGCCAAATGGCTCGGGTAAATCAACATTGAGTGCCGTGCTGACAGGCAATCCGCTCTACACCGTCACCGAGGGTGAAGCACTTTTCAACGGAAAAAATCTGTTAGAGATGAGTCCTGAAGACCGTTCTCATGCGGGATTGTTTCTCTCTTTCCAGTATCCTGTAGAAATTCCGGGGGTCTCAATGACCAATTTCATGCGGGCAGCCATTAATGCTAAGCGCGAATATCAGGGCAAAGCGCCGCTCAATGCGGCCGACTTTCTGAAGCTGATGCGCGAGAAACGCAAGTTAGTTGACCTTGATAGTAAGCTCTCAAATCGTTCGGTTAACGAGGGATTCTCGGGCGGAGAGAAGAAGCGAAACGAAATTTTTCAGATGGCAATGCTTGAACCTACGCTCAGCATTCTCGACGAAACCGACTCGGGGTTGGATGTCGATGCCATGCGTATTGTGGCAGATGGCGTGAATAAAATGCATACACCGCAAACTTCAGCCATCGTGATTACGCACTATGAGCGCCTGCTCGACATGATTAAACCCACGCAAGTGCACGTGCTTTACAAAGGAAGAATCGTGAAAACGGCAGGTCCCGAGCTGGCAAAAGAGATTGAACAACACGGCTACGACTGGATAAAAGAAGAGGCCGATGCACGCTTTGGTGAATAAAAAGGAGGCACATCATGAAGAGTGAACAACAATATATAGACCTTTATCAGCAGGCCTCGCAGCTGATTAAAACCCATTCGGCCGATGTGTTGAATGCGGTTCGCGATGAGGCTTTTGCTGATTTCAAGGCGCAAGGCTTCCCCACAAAGAAGGTAGAACGTTATAAATACACCGATATGGCGGCGCTTTTTGCACCCGATTACGGGTTAAATCTCAAGCGATTGCCTATCCCTGTCGACCCATACGAGACGTTTACATGCGATGTTCCCAACCTTAGTACATCGGTTTATTTCGTAGTAAATGACGGCTTTTATACGCAGGCTTTGCCACAAAACAAGCTGCCTGAAGGCGTCATCATCGACTCTTTAAATCGCATTGCAGCCGAACGTCCCGATTTAGTTGCACCCTATTATGCGGGTTTGGCACAGACAAAGGACGACGCTATCACGGCGTTGAACACCATGTTGGCGCAAGATGGGCTCTTCATCTATGTGCCCAAGCGGGTGAAAGTCGACCGTACTATTCAGGTGATTAACATTCTTCGTGCCGATGTTGAGCTGATGGTGAACCGCCGTGTGTTGTTGGTTTTGGAGGAAGGTGCCGAACTGAAGTTGCTTTTTTGCGATCATGCGGCCGACAATCGCCGGTTCCTCACCACGCAAGTCATCGAGGCTTATGTGGGCGAGGGTGCGCAATTAGAGTTGAATTGCTTAGAGGAGACGCATCTAAAGAATACGCGTGTGAGCAATGTTTACATCGATCAGCAGGCCAATAGCCGTGTCAATCACAACGTCATCACGCTGCATAACGGCATCACGCGCAATCGTTTAGATCTTGTTTTCAAAGGCGAAGGCGCCGAATGCCATTGCAATGGCTGCGTGATTGCCGACAAAAGCCAGCACGTAGACAACAATACGCTCATCGATCATCGCGTGCCTCATTGCACAAGCAATGAGCTTTACAAATATGTTCTCGACGACAATGCCGTGGGAGCCTTTGCTGGTCGTGTGTTAGTGAGGCAGGAAGCGCAGAAGACTGTGAGCCAGGAAACCAATCAAAACCTGTGCGCTACGAAGACAGCACACATGTTTACGCAACCCATGTTGGAGATTTATGCCGACGATGTGAAGTGTGCTCATGGCTCAACCGTAGGGCAACTGAACAACGATGCCTTGTTCTATATGCAGCAACGCGGCATCAGCAAGCGCGAAGGAAAGTTGTTGTTGCAGTTTGCTTTCGTCAATGAAGTCATCGATAAGATGGAGTTAGTGCCGCTTCGTGACCGACTTCACCACTTAGTGGAGAAGCGTTTCCGGGGCGAACTGAATAAATGTGAGGGCTGCCAGCTGTGCAAATAGGTGACCTTTTGAAATAAGATAATGATAGATAAGCTCGATATAAAGCAGATACGCGCCGATTTTCCCATCCTCGCGCGCACCATTTACGACCGGCCTTTGGTGTATTTCGACAATGCAGCCACCACACAAAAGCCCATGGTTGTGCTTGATGCGATGCGCGAAGAATACCTCAATGTCAATGCAAACGTGCATCGTGGCGTGCATTGGTTGAGCCAACAAGCCACCGATTTGCACGAACAGGCACGCGAAACGGTGCGCCGTTTCATCAACGCCCGCAGCACAAACGAGATTGTTTTCACGCGCGGAACCACCGAAGGGCTCAACCTTATTGCGTCGAGCTTTGCCGAATCGATGATGAAAGCGGGCGACGAGGTGATTATTTCTACCGTAGAACACCATTCGAACATCGTGCCTTGGCAGCTGCAGGCCACGCGAAAAGGCATCGTGTTGCGCGTGATTCCGATGAACGATTACGGGCGAATGGATGTGCAAGCGCTGCGCAACATGATCAACGAGCGCACCAAAATCATCAGCATTTCGCAGGTAAGCAATGTGTTGGGCACCATCAATCCTGTAGCCGAAGTCATCCGCATGGCCCACGAATATGCCATTCCCGTGGTGGTTGATGGGGCGCAAAGCACACCCCATTTCAAGGTCGACATGCAGCAGATGGATTGCGACTTCTTTGTGTTCAGCGGCCATAAAATCTATGGACCCACGGGCATTGGCGTGCTCTATGGCAAAGAAGCGTGGTTAGAGCAGTTGCCTCCTTATCAAGGTGGCGGCGAGATGATTGCCCATGTCAGTTTTGAAGGCTCCACATTTGAGCAGCCCCCGTTGAAGTTTGAGGCCGGAACACCCGACTATATCGCCACCAACGGGCTGGCCAAGGCGCTTGATTATGTGTCGGCTATCGGCATGGATGCCATCCAAGCCCACGAAGAAGCGCTCACGAAATATGCCATCCGCCAGCTACAAACCATCGAAGGCATGCACCTTTATGGCATTCCTCAAGATACAGACCTCGACACTTTGCAGCACGATGCCGTGTTGAGTTTCCAAGTGAAAGACATTCATCACATGGACATGGGCACGCTGTTAGACCATTTGGGCATTGCCATTCGCACCGGACATCACTGTGCACAGCCCCTCATGCAGCGCTTAGGTGTGCTCGGAACTGCACGCGCGAGCTTCGCATTCTACAACACATTCGAAGAGGTTGACGCATTGGTGGCCGCCATTAAGCGCATTGCAACCATGTTTTAATGGCACCCGATGGCGCCCGAAATGACCGACAATGATGCTCCTTCCACACTATTACACCGACAAAATCGAGGCTGGCTGCGACGAAGTGGGACGCGGTTGCTTGGCCGGAAGCGTCTATGCGGCCGCCGTTATTCTGCCGCAAGATTATGACAACCCTCATCTAAACGACAGCAAAAAGCTCACGCAGGCCAAGCGTTATGCGCTGCGTGAACAAATCATGCAGGATGCTTTGGCCTGGGCTGTGGGCATTGTGACGCCCCAGGAGATTGACAAAATCAACATTCTCCATGCCAGTTTTCTGGCCATGCACCGCGCCCTCGACCAGTTAAGCGTGCGTCCCGAGGCCGTTGTGGTGGATGGAAACCGTTTCGATGCCTACGTGGTTGGCAAGGGATTGCCCGGCGAAGGCACCACATTGCCGCACACTTGCGTGGTGAAAGGCGACGGGAAATATCAGACGATTGCCGCTGCCAGCATCCTTGCCAAGACCTTTCGCGACGATTATATGCGCGAGATGGCGGCGCAATATCCTTATTATGACTGGGAACACAACGTGGGTTATCCCACGAAGAAGCACCGCATGGGCATCCTCACGCACGGCATTTCGCCCTTGCATCGCAAGAGTTTCCAGCTCATTGCCGAGCCCGATTTGTTTCAAAACCAGCCTTAATTCCATCTACCCTCACCCGCAATTTGTTTCAAATCCAGCCTTAATTCCACCCACCTGCACCCGCAATTTGTTTCAAAGCCAACTCTAATTCCACCCACCCTCACCCGCAATTTGTCTCGAAATCAGCCTTCATTCAACCCACCCCCACCCCCAATTTGTCTCAAAACCAGCCTTCATTCAACCCACCCTCACCCACAATTTGTTTCAAAACAAGCCTTCATTCAATCCTTCCTCACCCACAATTTGTTTCAAAAGCAACCGATTTGCCTCCTAAAGCAGCCCACTTTTTCGTCCAATCTGTTTGTTTTTGGCGTGCATAGGAAGATATATTAACCCACTTTTAATTGGGTTATCGTCAGGCAAGAGAAATATTAACCCACTTTTAATTGGGTTACTTTTGGGAAAGAACAATGTTAACCCACTTTTAATTGGGTTGTTTTTGCACAAGAGAAATGTTAACCTACTTTTGATTGGGTTAATATTTCGTCGAAATATGCGCTATCATGAGGACAAAAGAGCATCTTGTTGTGCCATTTTTGCCGGTCGAAGGTGCCTTGTTTGCTAACAAAGGCGGTGGAAGGTGTAGCATTTGAAGGGTGAAAGATACAGCGTTTGGCGGTGGAAGGTGCAGTGTTTGGAGGTGAAAGGTGCAGCGTTTGGAGGGCAAAAGAACAGTGCCTGATTTGCTCATGTCGGCAAATCAGGCACCTTGTTTTGTGGAGCTTATGGCTCTGTTTTAATGGCTTTTCCGCCCGATGGCTACCGGTTGGTTTCGCGCTTGCAATTCCTTTGTGGGGTAAAAGCTATCATTTTAGTGCGCAATCTCTATCGGTTTGCCATGCAATCTCTATCTTTTTACGGCGCAATTTGCATGCTTTTTAATCGCCATAGCCCGGTGTTTGCGTCAACAGGTTGTTGGTAGAGAGCGTTGTTTCGTCGATAGGCCAAAGCAAACGCGTGTTGTTAGCCGTGGAATATTGCGTGGCTTTGTTGAACAAACGAATGTCGTGCCAGCGCTTTCCTTCGAACAAAAACTCGCGCATACGCTCCTTTAACACGGCCTCTTCGGGCGTTTCGTCGCCACCAACAAAGGGATTATTGGTGTAGAATGCCGTCAAAGCGGGCGAGCCACCGGTGCTCTTTTCGTTGGGATATTGCACCTCGGGGTGAGCAGTGAAATAGGTTACGCCATAAGCCCGACTGCGAATTTGATTGATTTCTGCCGCCGGACTTTGTCCCAAAAGCACCTTCGCCTCGGCCATTCCCAGCAGACATTCGGCATAGCGATAGATGGGTTGGTCGTCGAACCACGAGGTAGCCGATCCGCCGGCAAGCAACGTTCCGTGGAACTTGTTGCAGATGTTGCCCACGTAGGTGGTGCCATCGCTTTCATAAACATCGGCCAAAGAGCCGGCTCTGCGGGTGTCGTTGCCGTTGAAATAGAGCTTGGTCCACAGCTGTTTGTCAAGCGGAAAGCGCATCACTCCGCTGCCAAGGCTGAGGTTTAAATACTGTGATTGGCTGAATTGGATGGCATTTCCGCCGGCATCGTGCAGGCGATAGCCACTCACATTCTGCTTGTTCATCACCAAAGAGGTGTAGAGCCCATTCCACAACGAGGTTTCGTTTTCGCGGTTGTGCAAGGCAAAAATCACCTCTTTGTTGCCTTTCTTGTCGTAGGCAAACACGTCGTTGTAGTTGTTGAGCAATGCAACATCGGCATTGTTTTTCACATCTTGATAGGCTTGCAGCGCCGTTTGGTAGTCGCTTGTGCCACCTCCCATCTGCTTTCCGCTCCACAAATAAACCTCGCCTTTGAGCATTTTGGTGGCTGCGAGCGACCAATACATGCGCCCATCGGCAAAGGAATAGTTGTTGTTGTAGGCGTTTTCAGAGGCTTGGATGTCGGCTTTTATCTGCGTCATCACGTCGGCTGCCGCATCTTGTTTGCGGGCTACTTTGTCCAAATCAACGGTGTTGCCTTCGGTGTGTTGCAGATAAAGAATGACATCGCCATAGCTACGCAGCAACTGGAAATAGAGAAATGCGCGCAAACCATGGCTGCTGGCGAGGTATTTGTTTTTCTGTTCGTTGCTCAAAAACGTTGCCTCGTGAATCTTATCAATCATCAGGTTGATTTGATTGATGCCCGTATAAAGGCCGCCATACTTGCTGATTACAGGACTACTCTTTTCAAGTGTGTTGTTCCATAAGCGCTCATAGCCTTGCGAAGCCTCACCACTGAAGGGCGTTCCGCTGTAGATGTTGCTGCGCATCTCGCCCCAAATGATGTATTCATAGCCATAGTCTCTCACAAAAGAGTGGAGACCCTGGTTGAAAGATTGCACTTGGTCGGCGTTTTTCCAGAAGTTGGCATCGGTGATACTACTGGTGGGTTCTAAGTCCAAACAGCCCGTAAGCGACAGGCTTACCACGGTGGCTGCGATATAAGAAAATAGCTTTTTCATTGTAAATTACTTTGTTTTGTTAGAAAGTGATGTTGAGCCCAAAGAGTAAAGTGCGCGGTGCCGGGTAGCGACCATAGTCAACTCCGTTGGTAGGTTCGGGCGAAGCACCATCGTAACTGGTGAGATAAAAGAGGTTTTGTCCCGTGATATACACGTTGGCATTGCTCATTTGGAGCGCCTTAATCCATTGTTTGGGCAGGCTATAGCTGAGGGTTATCTCGCGCAAAGCCATGTAACTGGCCTTCTCATAGAAGATAGAATTGCCGCGCCAGATGTTATGTTTGTTCAGTTGGTCGGCGTAAGTGAAGACCGGATACTTGCTGTTGGGGTTGTCTTCGCTCCACATTTCTTTCACTTTCGTGATGAGATTAAACTGCCCTTGAAACTGTCCCATAGAGCGAGACTTGAGGTCATTGTAGATGGTGTGGCCCAAAGCATAGTCGCAACGTGCATACAAAGACAGGTTTTTATAAGTGAGTGTGGTCGACCATCCGCCTGTTACGCTGGGTCGTTCGTTGCCGACTACCTTGCGATCGAGCGTGTTGATGATGCCATCGCCATTGATATCTTCCCAGCAAACATCACCGGGTTCGATGGGTTTCCAACCGGTTGAGTTCTTATAAAGCACGCCCGTTTGCGGATTTATCTCGTCAGCGAGGCCCGGTCCGTAAAGTTTTGCCACGTTATCGATGCGCTTATTGGCATGCGTGCGCACGTCATCCCAGTCGCGAAAGATGTGATCTTGCTGATAACCATAAAGGTCTCCGAGCTTTCCTCCTTCGCGATAGCCACCAATCCACTTTGTAGGTGTCTTGCCATTTGCATCAACCGGCCCGGCAGCTACTTCCACTCCGTTGAGCTGATTGAATGGACGATCGCTCTTAGGCAGCTTGATAATGGTGTTCTTAACTGTTGAAAGGTTGAACGAAAGATCCCAACGGAAGCCGTTTTTCAGGTGCACTGGTGTGGCACGCACCTCCATTTCGAAACCTTGGTTGCGCAACTTTCCTAAGTTGGTTTGGATAGATTGGAAACCCATATACGAAGGAAGGTTGACACTTTGCAGCAGGTTGCTGGTGTTGCGCACGTAGTAATCGAGGATAAGTGCCAAGCGATTTTTGAAGAAACCAAGGTCAAGACCACCTTCAAACGTGTGGCTTTGCTCCCATTTCAGTGCGGTGTTAACGAGCGAACGGTCGTAGAAGGCCGTGTTTCCGTTGTAGTTTGTCTGCTGACCATACACACCATAGATGTAGAAGTCGCCGATACCGCTCACGTTTCCGTTGCTACCATAACTGATACGCGGTTTGATATTGCTCACCACTTTTGCGAGTTTAGAATCTTTCCAGAAGTCTTCTTCCATCACATTCCAGCCCAATGACACACCAGGGAAGAAGCCCCAGCGATGATCTTTGAGCTTAGAATTGCCGTCATAACGGAAAGTAAACGAGAGCAAATACTTTTGCATGTAGTCGTAATTGAGGCGACCAAAGAGCGATTCTATGCGATTGCGCGATTTATATGAGCTGGGATTGTCGTCTTTATCAGCACCAGCATTGAGCGTAGGAATATCGTCTGTGGGCGAATTTTTCGTTGAAGCATACAACTGATAGTAGTTGTAATCGAAGTATTCGCCACCCAACATCACGTCAACATTATGTTTCTCGGCAAACGTATTGCGATAGTTCAAGAAAGCATTGAGCTGCGTTTGCGTGTCTTTCATCAAATAACCATACGCGCGACGCGTGGTATTCATCTTGCCAGGATTGCTTTGTGTGTAGTAAGCCTTATTGAATGTCTCCTGTTGATCTAACGTATGATAGACCGAAGCATTGGTTGTCAGCGTGAGATGTTTCGGGATAATCGTTAAATCAAAGCCCAAATTGTAAGTCTCTGCGCGGTTACCATTGCTCGTAGTGAGCTTGTCATTCCAATACAAATAGTTACCATCTGAGGAGCTCCAACCTGGTGCTGGGCTACCATCTTCCAAGTAAGGGTTCCACGTTGGACGCTGAGAACGCGTGCGATAGAAGAGTGAAGACCACGAGCCATAATAGCTATTGGGTTGCGTGTACCAGGTGTATTGTGCACCGGCACGCACCTTTAGCCAGGGTTTAATTTGGTAATCGCCCTTCACACTACCCGTGAAACGCTTGTAAGAGGTATTGCGAACGACACCATCCTCGTGGTAATAGCCCAACGAAGCCACAAACGATCCCAAGTTGTTGCCACCCGAAAAGCTCATGTAATGGTCTTGTGTGGTGGTCTGATTGTGGAAAATAGCATCTTCCAACAGGCCGCTATAGTCTTTAAACATCAGTTTTTTGCCGGGTCCAGTGTTGTAATAAGGGTCGTCCATCAGCTGCCATCCCTCTTGTTCCAACATGCGTTTGTGGTCGGGATTGGTCGCATCATAGTATAACACATCGGTGCGTGGGGTGTAATGGCTGTAACCATAGCCCGAATAACCATTCTGAGCGTCTACATTTGCAGGAGTTCCGTGCCCGGCCATTGACGTTGCATAACGCTTCATCCCTAAACGATTATAATAGATATAATCGCGTGCGTTCATGAAATCGTAGTCATCCCGACGGAAGTTCACACCCACTTTCATGCGGTAATTGATGCTCGATGTGCCACGTTTTGCCTGCTTTGTGGTAATCAAAATAACACCTCCGTTGGCTCTTGCACCATAAATGGCGGTCGACGCCGCATCTTTCAGCACCTCCATCGACTCAATGTCCGATGGGTTTACCTCTGAAAGCGTGCGCTCCACACCATCAACAATGATCAAAGCAGGTGCATTACCTGTGATCGAAGCGCC
Organism: Segatella oulorum F0390; assembly: GCF_000224615.1. Classification (NCBI taxonomy): domain Bacteria; kingdom Pseudomonadati; phylum Bacteroidota; class Bacteroidia; order Bacteroidales; family Prevotellaceae; genus Segatella; species Segatella oulorum. Next base: position 293,129 of record NZ_JH114216.1, on the reverse strand, counting down.
ACCACGAAGCGTGATGGAAGGTGCTGTTCCCGGCTGTCCCGAACCGTTAAACACCTGCAAGCCCGTCACACTGCCTTGCAAAGCGCTACCCGCATTGGCGAAAGCAGCCGCATCCAACACCTTATTATCCATCTTCGAGATGGCCGTTGTCAGCGTGGCACGCTTCTGTTGTCCGCCATAACCCGTCACAACCACTTCGTTCAGGGCATGCGATTGCTCTCTCATGTGCACCTTAATCGGTTGCCCGTTCCATTTCACTTCTTGTGAATCCATGCCAATGTAGCTCAAGATGAGCACACTACCACGATTGACATTCTGCAAAGTGAAACGGCCATCGAAGTCGGTTATCACCCGATTGTTCGTGCCTTTTACTTGAACAGTTGCCCCAATAACGGGCTCTCCTTGCTCGTCAGTAATGGTTCCTGTGCACTGATTGCTTTGTTGCGTGTGCTGTGGAGCAGGCACTTGCGTTGCCCATCCCACGGCAGGAGTCACGAGCGATGCGCCTAACCATAGCGCAAAACTAATAGGTTTCTTGTGTAAAGTCATATATATTATGTATTAAAATAGATGATATTTTAGTAGAAAACAGCATAAATTGCAACCTAATCTGTACCACTTTACTTAGGACCTCCGCGCGGTTTGCTTGGCAGTATATCAGATAAAGGAACTTGTTCTTCCACGCTTTGTCGTATGGAAGATGCGGTAAAGTGCAATAGTAGGATAGTTTTATTCATTCACTTACGCGATTTGATTTGTCTCAGTTATGCGGTGTAAATGTACAAACTTTTTTTAAAAGCAGACTAAAAAATGCGGAAAAAGTTTGTTATCACCTATAAAAAAGCAATGTTCAGCGATGATTATGGCGACCGATGTGCTTGATAATCCTCTTTTAAGCAGCCTTAAAAACCTTTTTCTTGTAGTGCAATGTGTTTTTGAAACATTATTTTATCGGTGGGTTATGATGCGCGAAATACAATGAAAAGATTGTTGCACAACTCATTAAAAGTTACTACTTTTGCCAAAGGCTGCTGCAAACAGGCGCACGTGAAGCGTGGCATCGTCTGCCACAGAGGAAACCATGCCGGCGCAAGGTGCAGACCAAAGCAAGGAAAATCATAACGATAAACAATAATAAAACATGAACGAAATGTCAGAAAAAGAGGAATCTAAGGGCGAAAAGAAAGAGGGTAAGGTGCAGGGAAAGGCGACCCAGGCGTTGCATTTGGCCTATCCTCGCCGCGATGTTTATGATGCTTTGAGCATGCCTGTATACCATGCTGTGGCCTATGAGTTTGACAATGCCGCAGCCATGACCGAGGCTTTTGCCGGTCGTTCGGGCGCTCCTGACTATTCGCGCACGGGCAATCCCACGGTGACCTATTTTGAAAACCGCGTGAAAGCACTCACCGATGCGCATAGTGTAACGGCATTCAACAGTGGCATGGCTGCCATAAGCAATGCTTTCTTGGCGTTGACCTCGCAAGGAAAGAACATCGTAACGTCGAAGCATCTCTTTGGAAACACCTACTCATTGCTCACCGAATCGCTCGTTCGTTTTGGCATAGAAACGCGCTTAGCCGACCTCTCTAACATAGAAGAGACGTCACAATTAATCGATGAAAACACGGCATGTGTGTTCTTTGAAATCATGACCAATCCCCAAATGGAGATTGTTGACATCGCCGCTTTGGCGCGTGTGGCCCACGAAAAGCATGTGCCTTTGGTGGCCGACACGACGATGATTCCTTTCACTTGCTTCTCTGCCCACGCCTTAGGTGTGGATATTGAGTTGGTTTCGTCTACCAAATATATCAGCGGTGGCGCAACGTCTTTGGGCGGACTCATTATTGATTATGGCACAGTGAAGGGCTTTGATCACAAAATCCGCATCGAACAGCTTTATAATTTCGGTGCCTACATGACGCCGCAAGTGGCCTATCTGCAAACGCTTGGGCTCGAAACGCTCGATGCACGCTACCGGGTTCAGGCCGCAAACGCCTTGGAATTGGCCACTCGGTTGCAGCATTTGCCCGCCATTCGCTATGTGAATTATGCCGGACTGCCCCAAAATCCCTATCATCAGCTTGCAAAACGCCAGTTTGGTGCGACATCTGGCGCCATGGTTTGCATTGAATTGGCGAGCCAGGAGGCTTGCTTCCGTTTCATCAATCGCTTGAAACTCATTCATCGCGCCACCAATTTGTTTGACAATCGCACGCTGGCCATTCATCCCTATAGCACCATCTTCGTGGCTTTCACGCCCGAACAAAAGGCGAAGATGGACGTGCTCGACACCACAGTGCGCCTCAGTATTGGCTTAGAGAATGTGGATGATTTGTTTAACGACATTCAACAAGCCCTCGCATGACCTACGATTTCGACACCTTAATTTCGCGAAAAGGCAGCGGAGACCTCATGCACGAGGCACTGCTCCCGCGTTGGAAGCGCGACGATTTGCTGCCCATGTGGGTAGCAGACATGAACTTTCCCGTCTGTCCGGCTATCATTCTGGCACTGAAAGCGCGCTTAGATCATCCCATTTTGGGTTACACCGTTGAGCCAAAGGACTATTTTCCGGCCATCCACGACTGGGTGTTAGCCCATCATGGTTGGGCTATTCAGCGCGAATGGGTGCGCTTCATTCCCGGCATTGTGAAGGGCATCGGCATCATTTGCAACCTGTTTGTGAAGCCCGATGAGAAGGTAATTGTCATGCCTCCCGTCTATCATCCATTCCATTTAACGCCACAAGGCAACCATCGTGAGGTGGTTTGGAACCCTCTTCGCAAGCGTAGCGATGGCTATTATGACATCGATTTCGACAACTTGGCGCAGGTGTGCGACGACAAATGCCGCGTACTCCTGCTCTGCAATCCCCATAATCCCGGTGGTTTGGTGTGGACAAAGGCAACACTTCAACGCTTGGCCGACTTCTGTTTCGACCACCATTTGTTGGTGGTGAGCGACGAAATCCATGCCGACATGCCCCTCTTTGGCCACCAACACACGCCATTTGCCTCGGTAAGCAATAAGGCTGCGGCCATCAGTATCACGTTTCAAGCGCCCACAAAAACCTTTAATATTGCGGGCATCGTGTCGGCTTATGCCATCGTTCCCAATGAAAACATTCGAAAAGTGTTCTACGATTGGCTTGCAGTCAACGAGTTGGACGAGCCGCATCTCTTCGCCCCTATTGCCACGATAGCAGCCTTTCGTGAGGGCGAAGCATGGCGCAAACAGATGATTCACTATGTAGAACGCAACATTTTGTTTGTGGAAGCGTTCTGCCAACAGCACATGCCGGCCATCAAACCCCTGCGCCCTCAGGCGTCATTCCTCATTTGGTTAGACTGTCGTGCACTGCATTTGTCGCACGAGGAACTGCTGCATCTCTTCATCGACGAGGCCCATTTGGCTCTCAACGACGGTGAGATGTTCGGGCCAGGCGGCGAAGGTTATATGCGATTAAACGTGGGGTGTCCACGGCAATTAGTGGAACAAGCGTTGCGACAGCTGCGCGATGCCGTGCAACACCACGTGTGATTGAACAGAAAAGAATATTCAAATCCAACAGAAAGAAAAAATGAAACGACTACAAACAATGATGAAGCGCACCCTGATGACAACGGGGCTGGCTTCGACAATGGCACTCGTTGCGGCTGCACAAACTGCTCCTGCCACCGCAATGAACAATCCACTGCTCCAAAAAAGTAAACTGACATTTGGTGCACCCGACTTCAATCGCATTCAAGAGGGCGACTATCTGCCGGCTTTGAAAGAGGGCATTCGGCAACAACGCGAAGAAATTCAGCGCATTGTGAACAACAAACAACGGCCTACTTTTGTCAATACGGTGCTGGCTTACGAGCAATGTGGGCAGACTTTAGACCGTGTTTCGAGCATTTTCTATGCACTGGTGGGCGCACACAAGACGCCCGTAATCGCGCAAACGCAGCAGGAAATCACGCCGTTGCTCACCGATTTGCAAAACGAAATCACGTTTAATGTGAAGCTCTTCCAGCGCATTAAATATGTTTATGACCATCAACGCCAACAGTTAAAGGGCGAAGATCTGCGCTTGTTAGATGAAATCTATAAAAATTTTGTTCGCAATGGTGCACTGCTCTCGCCCGAAAAGAAGGTGCGGATGGGGCAAGTCTACAAGCGAATTTCAGACCTTCAACAGCAATGGAGCAATGTTTTGCCCGCTGCTACCAATGCTGCTGTGGTGTGGGTGAACAGTAAAGACGAGCTGAAAGGCTTGAGTGAGGCCGACATTGCGCAATGTAAAAAGGATGCAGAAAGTCGTGGTGGCAAGGCTCCTTATTGCATTGTTATCGTCAATACCACGCAACAACCCATCTTAACCAACTTGGAAAATCGCGAATTGCGCCGCAAAGTCTACGAGGCTTCGCGTCATCGTGCCGACGGAACAAACGCTTTCAACACTTATCCGCTTGTTGTTGAGTTGGCTAAACTGGGCGCCGAGATGGCAAAACTCATGGGCTATCCCAACTATGCTGCCTATTCTTTGGAGAAAACGATGGCCAAAACGCCGCAAAATGTGCAGACCTTTTTGCAGCAACTCACCACGGCTTATCGGCCCAAGGCACAGCAAGAGACGCGCGAGATTGAAGCCTATGCGCGCCAAACCATGGGCAACGATTTCCAATTACAGCCCTACGACCGCATGTTTTATTCGGCAAAGATGAAGCAAGAGAAGTTTCATTTCTCCGAAGACGACGTGAAACCCTATTTCAATATCGACAGCGTTTTGGTGAATGGCGTATTCTATGCGGCCAACAGGGTTTATGGATTGACCTTCAAAGAACGTAAAGATTTGCCCACTTATCATCCCGATATGCGTGTTTTTGAGGTCATTGATTACGACGGAAAGCCCTTGGCTTTGTGGTATTGTGACTATTTTCGCCGGCCAACGAAGCGTGGAGGAGCGTGGATGAGCAGCTTTGTCAAACAGAGTAAAGCGCGCCATCAACAGCCTATTATATATAATGTGTGCAACTATGCCAAAGCTCCCGAGGGGCAACCCACCCTGCTTACGTGGGACGAAGTGACGACAATGTTCCATGAATTCGGTCATGCTTTGCACGGTATGCTGTCCGATTGCAAATACAACACGTTGAGTGGAACGGCCGTAGCGCGCGACTTTGTGGAGATGCCTTCACAATTTAACGAGTCGTTTGCCACCATTCCCGAGGTGTTTAATCACTTTGCCAAGCATGTAAAAACGGGTGAATCCATGCCCGATACGTTGCGCAATAAAATCATGTCTGCGATGAATTACCATTCAGCTTATGCTTTAGGCGAAAACCTTGCCGCCTCTTCTGTCGACATGGCATGGACTACTTTGCCCGAAAACGAAGTGCCTTCAGCCGATAAAGCAGATGATTTTGAACGGCAGGCACTGGCTAAAGTGGGCTTATTGGATGCGCAAATTCCACCTCGTTACAGCACTTCTTATTTCAATCATGTGTGGGGTGGCGGCTATGCTGCAGGCTATTACAGCTATCTTTGGACCGAGGTTTTGGCCGATAACATTGCCGATTGCTTTGCCAAGCGTGGCGCTTTGAAACGCGAAGTGGGGCAGGCGTTCCGCCAACAAGTGCTGAGCAAGGGCAACACCGAGGACTTAATGCAAACTTTTACCCGCTTCACGGGGTTGAAATCACCCGATACTTCGGCCTTATTAAAGGCGCGTGGCTTATAAAAAGAAAAGGCTTTTGCATGGCGAACATGCAAAAGCCTTTCTTTCATTTGTTACAGATGCTTAGCTCAATGTAGCAACTAACATCCAAACATTCTTCTCTTGACCGGTCAAATAATCATCCATTAAGGCAACGGTTACTTCGTCCTCAGCTTCTTGTGCAGCAGCCAATACACGACGTTCCTGTGCAATAATCACCTTCAACGTGTCCAAGATGTATTTCAAACCTTCCATCTTCTCGGGCTCAAAACCAGCCTCTTTCAACTGACTCTGCTTCAAATATTCGCTGAAACGGTTCTCAGGACGAGCATCCAATTGCAGCAAACGTTCTGCAACCTCATCCACTTTTGCAGCTGCATCATTATACTGACCTTCATAATACTCATGGAGTTGATAGAATTTATCACCCTTAACGTTCCAATGGAAACCACGAAGATTAGCATAATAAACTTGGAAATCAGCCAACAGTTGACTTAACTCTTTTACAACTTTCTCTACTTTCTTAGCATCTAAGCCTGTGTAATCTAAATTTTTCATATCTCTATATTTTTAAAAAATAAAATGTTTATCTTTCTATTTCGTTCTCTGTTGTGGCAAAGATAGACAAAAACGAATTGCAAGCCAAATGATTTTATCAATAAAAGTATTTATAGTATAAATCATGATCCATCAGTAATTGTCATCTTGTTGGCTCACCTTTATTCAATAAACGACACCCAAACTCACCCCCATCTGGTATTGATGATAGTTGTTGCCCCGATACTTTGCCGTTGCAATCGCGTCTATCCACCCCTTGATGAATGCCTTGGCGCGATAGTTTTTAAACGCGAAGGGATGCTCATAAGCGACATCTACGTGGCCGAAAGCGTAGTTGAGGCTGTAATAATGCATATCAGGCAACAGCACTTGCCGTGCATAATCGGTATGCGCATCGGCCAAATCGAGTCGGCTTCGCGTAGAAAAGCTGTAGCCACCTTGCACGTTTAGTATGACGGCATGGCAGCTTCCACCCATTTCTAAAGCCGCATTGAGTCGACGATATTGCAGTTCTGAGGTGGGCAACAAATAGCGATTGGTCACCGTTTGATAGGTAAGCAAGCCGCCAATGTAGCCCCATTTACCTTGTGTTTCGAGCGTGCTCAAACGATAGTGTGTGTTGGCATTGAGCACTTTCACTTGGTAACGTTTCTTGAAAGTGAGCTGATTGTCGTAGCGATAGGAGCTGATGCCCGTCGCAGGGTCGGTGGTAATGACCAACTGTGGACGATATTCGTTGGCATAAGCCTCTTCGTATTGTGCCCCCAAGTCAATGCGATGCAACAGATGTTGCGTGCGAATGAGCGTTTGATGGGTGAAACCATAATCGTAAGTGTAGTAGTGCCCCGGCCGGTATTTATATTGCCCTAACACACTTTCGCTGCCACGTTGCAGTGTGAGTGTGGTCAAACTGCGCAGCGCTTCGTCGGTTGTTTGAGCATACCAAGACAGCTCTGTGCCCAAAGTGTGGTTCACCCATTCGCGCTGAAACGCACTAAAGCCGCCCAAAGTGCCCACGGCATGCTCCATACCTGCCATCAAATAATACTTCAAGTTGGCATCTTGTTGCACGGTGGTAAGCCCATTTATCTTCTCTTTTCGGCGGTCATACCAACCCGAAAGACCGATGGCTTGCCGTCCAAAGTGGTAGAGCAGGCTCGGCGTAATGCGATAGTTCAGCAACTCAGCACGTGAACGTGGGTCGCGCAAACGGCTCAAATCACCCACCGCATAATCCAACTTCGCACCAAAATTCCATGCACCTATCTGGGTTGTTCCTACTGAAGCCGAGAGTTTAATGTTCTGAAAATCGTAGCGACCTGCACGAGATGAGCCTGCAAAATAGGGATTACTGTTGTAAGGGCGCATCACATCGGCCCACGCTTTCTCCTTGGTTCGTCCCGTGTTGAAGTCAAACTTCCCGTAGGCATAGAGCCATTTGGAGAGCTTTTGATAGCTTTCAGTTACAAAATGCAACGCATGTGTCGACGTACCCTCTTGCACACGACGATAATGTCCACCATCATAAGTGTAACGAAAAGCTGCTGTTCCACGGTTAGGCGATGCGTCAATGGCCAAGCCTGCCGCATTATTCGTGTGGCGAAACAGCAGTTGTTGGTCGAGCATCTGGTAGTGTCCCAGAGACATCAGACTATCGTTTGCAGACTGACTCCACGCAGGAAGTGTCGCCATCACACAGAGGATGAGACTATATTTACTCTTCATATTCCCGAATATTTATCATTGTTGAGCGACCAAAATCGCTGCTACTGTTGTTCGTATCCTGCAAAATGTGCTGCCCACTACCGCCCGTTTGCCGGGAAACACGTCGGTAAAGTACCTCGCTGTTATAACCATTCACGGCATGAACAACCCCATATCCTGCATCAATGTCATTGTTGAGGCGTTTCGTAGCCACATCAACTCCGGCAGGTTTATATTTTAAAATGTCAACACCATCCATGACATAGCGTTTAGGAATGGCCAAATATTGCATGCCATTGTTCTTGCCAAAAGCATAAATCTTTGGGAACATTTGCACACGAAGCGTCGTTTTAAAGATCACAACGCCATTGGGTCCACCCGCAAGGAAATTCATATTTGAGAGCGCAGGCAGATTAGAATACACCAAATCCAGCGCTGCAACGGCAGGATTGTTTTGTGTTTTGCCCCGTGCATCCTTCGCTTCGTAGTCGGCAGTGGTGAGGTCTTGTGCCAAAGGAATATTCACTTTGTGGTTCACCGCACTATTCGTTATCACGACACTACCGCCGGGTTGCATCACATGAGGCGTGGAAGTGGGGATTTGGAACACCTGCTTGCACACAACAATACTGTCGTTATATGCCGTATGGAGGTTGGAAAGGGTATAAGCCGGCATGCTGCCTGTCTCCAATAAACCGATATATAGGCCTGCCACATCCACGGGTTGGTCGCTCTGATTATAAAGCTCTATGTATTGTGCTGCTGTCGAATTCCGGTTGTTTCGGTCTTTGTTGCCGGCATAAAACACCTTGCTGATGACCAATGAGCGTTTAATCGCAAGGATAGTGGGCAACGTAATGGTGGTAGATCGATCAATGAGTTGGTTGTTAAGTGTGGCCGATACCACAGCACCCTCATTCACTTGTGTGTCGCCTGTGACCTGACTGTATTCGGCAAAGGATAGGTTCCATGCCGCCGAGACAGTGTAAACGTCGGGCACAAGGTTGGCAAATGTGGCCTCACCCTGCGCATTTGTCGTAGCCGTTAGCTTGACACCATCGGCATTGGTGAGCGTGATAGTGTGTCCATTCAGCGCCATTGTGCCGGTAAGTGCCGTGGGAACGGTCAGTTTTATCGTGGTGGAAACGGCTTGTGTGGTGTCGCTATAGTCAACACAACCATTTAAAAGCAAAGTTAAAACCACGGCTATATAGCCTCCGAAGCATTTCATTCTTGAAGCAATGCGCCCTATAAAAGCAGCCTTTACAGCCATCTTTGCCGCGTGATGATGATATTTTCTCATATTTTTTTGTTGTTCATTATAAATTAAAATAAAGCTCAACGCCATAACCAAAGCTGCCCACATTGCGCTGAGAAAGCGTGGTTGTGGTGCTATTGTGCAGGTAGGGTTCATAGAAGAGGGCGTTGTTTACATATAAACTCAAGCCGCCAATATTGCCCAACTCTTTGGTTAAGCGTGCGGAAAGGTTCCAGGTGATGGGCGTTTTCGTGGGCACTGCATCACTGGCACGCACCACAACATCGCTTAAACGCACATAGTGACCGGACGGAGCTGCGGCATAATAATGGCCATCTAAGTCTAAAAAGCCTTGCATCATGTCAGGGGTAATGGGGTGATGGTTGAGGTCGGGCGTAAGATAGCCGATGGGATTAGTGGTGCTCACCTTGTTAAAACTATAATTATACCAAATCACTTGTCCCGTGAACGAAGCCACCATGCGCAGGCGTGGAATATGGGTTACCATGCGTAGCGTATTGATAAATTGGCGATAAATGTTGCGATTGTAGTCTGAAGAGTAAACCATTTTGAAAGGAGTCAGCCCATAGGCAGAATAAGTAGCAGGCAAAAGAGACGGAGAAACACTGCTGTATGTGCGCCCCTTCTGCCATGTTTCCATTTCAGCGTAAGCCCCATTGAAATAGATAGTCGTGTTGATGGGGTTGATAACACCTAAATCAAAATCGAATTCTATGCCTTTGTTCACCGTTACATTCTCATTACCAATCTCGCCTGTTGTCATAAATCGCAGGTCACGGCGTGCGGGATTGTTGAAATTTACCTTCGTGGCTGCCCCCGGTGTGAGCACCAATCCTTGTGTGGGGGTGTAGACATTGCTATAATAGGTGATGTAGTTGAAGAGCGGACTAAAACCATTTGGCGTCCGGTCTTGATAGGCTAAGAGGCTCAATTTGCGGTTACCTGGCAAACGAAGGTCAAGGCCTAACTCCACCTTTGTTGTTGTAGCATTCTTCATTCCCTTGCTATAAGGCACCTGATAAACCTGCGTGTGGTAGAGCAATAGCTGCGCAGCAGGGTCGCCAACGGGCATATAATTCGCTGCAACATGGTCCTCATATTTGGGTGAAGGATAGAGATAGTCTAAACTTGGCGTCTTGCTATTGAGGCCGATTCCACCGCGAAGATCTATCCATTTTGCCGCTCTATACATGAGATTGAGCCGAGGTGAGAGTGCGGTTGTAGACACATGTGCAAAGGGTTGCTGCGTCGTGAAACGCAAACCCACATTGGCACGGACGAAATGCTGTTTCGTAATGTGCCACGTAAGGTTGTCTTCGGCATAGAAAGAAAGCTGATGCAAAGCCGGATAGGACGAGAAAGCACGTGGCCGACCATCGCTGTTGGGGGTATAAGGGCGTTCATCATTCTCATTATAATAGCCTCGTCCACTATTCCAACTCACCCGATAATCAACACCCATCTTAAAGCTTTGATTCGTTTTTCCTGCATTGAAGAAGAAGCTATCGTTTAGCTTTGCAAAGAAATTGGCCGGACTACTCCGGGTATTTCCTGTGGCCAAATAGCTCGAAGTCGTCCAAGGCACGGCGTGATAGCCCGTCTCTTCGGCCGTAAGAATGGGTAAAAGTCCCGATGAAACGGGGACAATGCGGGTGTTTTTACTATTCACTTGCGAGAAACTTCCACCTAACGTGTAGGACAATGTGCGCATCAAAGGGCGGTTCATGCTAATGCGTCCGTTGTGGGTGAGGTTGAAACTGTAATTCTTATTGTTGTTTTCCGTGCCATCATTAACAGCATCTGGGTCCTTACCACTCCAATCATTGGCATAGAACAAACGCAGCTTGGTGTCGATATGCCATTGCTTCGAGAGGTTATAGCCATGCCCCACATTGAACGTATAACGACCATAAGAACGCGTCTTCATGCGCGGATCGCCCCACGCTTTGGCATAATCGAAATTGAAATTCATGATGCCTGCCTGCGCCAGACGGAACCCTTTGCCCAACGAATAGTTCTGTAAAGCGGGATTTACTTTCGCTCTAAACTGCCAAGGAGTGAGTCCCACTTTAGAGTGAACAATCACCAAACCGCTTGTTAAGTCGCCATATTCGGCAGAAGGAATGCCACGGACCACTTCCACATTGTCGATGTTATCGGCGCTGATCTGACGCAAATCGGTGCCCACAAAAGCCGTGCCTGAGAAGCCTCCAGCCGTCATTGTGGCATTGTTTGAAAGGGGCATTCCGTCAACAACAATGCTTGAACCAAACGCACTGGTGTTGTTATTGACCAACGTTCTGAGCTGAAGGTTGCTCTGTTGGGTAAGGTCTAAGTTCCCCATTTGCTTGCCGGGAAGCAGCTGCATGATGTCTCCTAACGACGAAGCCTGCAGGTGATCAATGGCTTGTCGGCCGATAATGCTCGTTGTTGAAGCACCCGATGCCTTTTGTTGTGCCGTCACTACCACCTCTTTCAATGGCTAAAGAGGTGGGCGTGATGCTGATTTTAAAATCTAAATCACGCGTGACATCCACAACCATCTGATATTTTTCATACCCCACATAGCGCACTTCTAAGGTGTAACGCCCGTTAGGAATTTTGCTGAAAGTGGCCTTTCCATCGATATTGGTCACGGTGTAGGCCTCTAAAGGGTGCAGATAACAACTGGCCATCATGACCGATTCGTTCGTTCCTTTCTCAAGAACCGTCACACGAACAGTGAACGCATTACTTGCCGTTTGTGCTTGTACACGGTTCATGAGAGCACTAAAAACGACAAAGAGAATAACGAACAGGGAAAATCGCTGTTTCGTATTTTGCATAAACTATTTTCAAAAAATCCTAAATACAAATTCATTTTAAACAATGCAAAGATATGAGAACGGATGAAAAACTGCAATACCTACAAATAGGTATTTATGCCTTTTTTGACTATCTTTGTCCAAAACTAACATAAAGAAGATAGAAGATGGACAACGAAGTATTAAAAGCTTTGTGCGAACGGCGTAGCATTCGCAGCTTTAAAGCCGAACAAATTACGGACGAAGAACTGCAAACGGTGTTGGAATCGGGCACGTGGGCGCCTACTGGAAAAGGATTACAAAGCCCCTATATCGTGGCGGTTCAAAACGCAAAACAGTTGGAATGGCTGCGCAAAGAGAATGCAAGGCTGATGGAAGTGAGCAGCGATCCTTATTATGGTGCACCCACCATTGTGTTGGTTTTTGCACCAAAAGAGTGGCCCAACAACGTGAAAGACGGCAGTTTAGTGTTAGGCAACATGATGTTAGCAGCCCATAGTTTGGGCTTAGGTAGCTGCTGGATTAATCGGGAAGAGAAAATGTTTGAAACTGCCGAAGGACAGCAACTGATGCGCGATTGGGGACTTCCTGAAGCACTCATGGGCATTGGTGCGTTGGTATTGGGCTATCCTTCGTCTCATCCAAAGACGGTGAAACCTCGGAAAGCCGATTATTATCGCATCATAAAATAGCCCATTCCATCGCTATTTTCAGAAGGGAAAAGCCACCAACGCTTTTCCCTTTTTTGATTCGTTCTGCCCTCAAACCGCATGAAAACCAAATCACCCTTAGACTGTTTTTGAACCAATGCGAAAAGGTAAAACTCATACTGGGCCTATTTCCGACGCGCATTCCATCCCACATAGGCACATTGCATCCGCCAATGTGGAACGATCAAAAGCACAACTCGTATTGAGTTGCTACCCCATACTCCCCCTATTATCTTGCCACTTGGACAAGACCATAAAACATTGCGATAGCGATTGCCAAACAATATAGCATAGATTGCCCAACAAAGAAGCCCACTTTGCCGGGCAATTCAATAGAGATTACCGAACAATTTGGTATATATTACACCATTCCCCCCGCGCATTAACCGTGTAAAGGTGCACGCACCACTACCCACTATCCTTGCAATTAACTATACTTGTTGCATGTCGTGGAGCTTTTTGTAGTAGCCATCTTGCGCCAAGAGCATTTCGTGTGTGCCCCGTTCCACGATGCGTCCTTCATGCAGCACGCAGATTTCGTCGGCGTTTCTGATCGTTGACAGGCGATGGGCCACCGCCACTGTGGTGCGCGTTTTCATCAAATGAGTGAGCGCTTCCTGCACCAATCGCTCACTTTCAGTATCTAAAGCTGAAGTAGCTTCGTCGAGAATGAGGATTGGAGGGTTCTTTAAGATGGCACGTGCAATGCTCACACGTTGCCGTTGTCCACCCGAAAGGCGCCCGCCTCTGTCACCGATATTCGTGTCAAAGCCATGCTCTGTCTCCATAATAAAGTCGTAGGCATTGGCTATTTTGGCCGCCCGTTCGATGTCGTCGGGTGTGGCTTGCTGTGCACCAAACTTAATATTGTTGGCAAAGGTGTCATTGAAGAGGATGGCTTCTTGGTTGACATTGCCAATGAGCTGGCGCAAATCGTGCACCCCAAGGTCTTTCACATTGATGCCATCGATGAGCACTTCGCCCTCTTGCACGTCATAATAACGCGGGATAAGGTCGACAAGGGTAGACTTTCCCGAGCCGCTTTGCCCCACCAAGGCTACCATTTTCCCCTTAGGAATGATGAGATTAATATCGCGTAGCACCCACCTATGATCATATTTAAACGACACATGGCGGAACTCTATAGCGTATTCGAAACCGACGATATGCACGGGATGTTCTTTCTCTTTGATGCTGATTTCGGCCTTTAAAATCTTGTCTACGCGCTCCATACTGGCCAATCCCTTAGGAATGTTGTAACTGGCTTTCGAAAACTCTTTCAGTGGATTGATGATGGAATAGAGCATCACGAGGTAGTAGATGAACTTAGGTCCTGTCAAAGTGTTGTAATTGAGCACCAAAATTCCCCCCACCCACAGCACAATAATAATCATCACCGTGCCGAGAAATTCGCTCATCGGATGTGCCAACTGCTGCCGAATGTTCACACGCATCACCTGCTTTCTGAAATTTGAATTGATATCATCGAAGCGTTTATTCATCAAACCTTCGGCACAAAAGGCTTTGATGATGCGCAAGCCACCCAAGGTTTCCTCCACCATGCTCATCGTGTCGCTCCACAACCCTTGTGCCTCAATGCTCTGCGCTTTGAGCTTTCGTCCCACAAAGCCCATAAACCAACCAAAAATAGGAACAAAGATGATGGTGAAAATGGTGAGCTGCCACGAGGTAATCACCAAGGCTATGAAATAGCTAATGATTAACACGGGGTTTTTAAACAACATGTCTAAGCTCGACATGATAGAGCCTTCAATCTCTTGCACGTCGCCACTCATACGGGCAATGATATCCCCTTTCCGCTCTTCACTAAAGAAACTCAGCGACAGGGCATTGATTTTTTGATAAAGTTGATTGCGAATATCACGCACCACACCTGTGCGAATGGGAATGATGGTGGCCGAAGAAAAGAAATAAGCAGCCGTCTTTAATAGGGTCATCAGTGCCAAAAACAAACCAATAACCAATAACGTGTTGGCGGCTCCTGCACTCGCAATGTAGTGCTGAATGTAATAATTGACGTTGTTGGTGAGCATATCTACCATGCTCTCCACGCCGTGCACACTGTCCCATGTGATGAGTTTCTCAACCGGGGTGACATCCTTTGTATTGAACAAAATCTGCAAAATAGGAATCAATGTCATAAACGAGAAGATATTCAACACCGCCGAAAGGATGTTGAAAAACACACTCCACGCCAAATACTTCTTATAAGGTGGCACAAAACGGCGCAGCACCTGCAAAAACTCTCTCATGATTTCCTCTCCTATGCTTCGTCTATCACTTCTCCAAAGAGCGTAGCACTGGTTGAGCCCGTGATGCGCACTTTGATAAATTCGCCAATATGATGCTTGCCCTTATTAATGATAACGGCTTTATTTTGCTCGGTTCTTCCCATGAGTTGATTGCGGTCGCGCTTGCCAAAACGCTCCGTAAGAATGATAAACTCCTTGCCTTCATCCTTTTTATTTTGCGCTGCACTGATTTCGTTTTGCAACTGAATGAGTTGGTTTAAACGCGCAATCTTTATCTCTTCGGGCACGTTGTCGGGCAGATGTTGTGCCGCATACGTACCGGGACGCTCGCTGTATTTAAACATGAACGCACTGTCGAAGGCTACCGTTCTCATCAAGTCGAGCGTCAGTTGTTGGTCGTCTTCTGTTTCATTATGATAGCCTACGAAGATGTCTGTGGTCAATCCGCAGTCGGGAATGATGCGCTTAATGGCCGCTACTTTGTCGAGATATTCCTCGCGTGTGTACTTGCGGTTCATTAGTTTCAGCACCTTGCTGCTACCACTCTGCGCCGGAAAATGAATGTGCTTGCACAAATTGGGTTCCTCAGCCACCGCATGAAGAATGTCTTCGGTCATATCTTCAGGGTTCGAAGTGGTGAAACGCACGCGCATGTGAGGCACGCTTTGCGCCACCTTGCGCAACAGTTCGGCAAACGAAGTGCCTTCCTTTGGCCGCTTCCCATTCGGCAAAAGTCCGTATGAATTCACGTTTTGTCCCAGCAAAGTCACCTCCTTAAAGCCTTTTTGTGCTAAGTCTTTCACCTCGTTAAGAATGCTCTCTACATCGCGACTACGCTCTCTTCCGCGCGTATAAGGCACGATACAGTAGTGACAAAAATTGTTACAACCGCGCATGATGCTCACAAATCCGCTCACTTTGTTGCCGCCAATGCGCTGTGGAAGCACGTCACGATAGGTTTCAGTGGTTGAGAGTTCGGTGTCCATAACAGTATGCCCTAACTCACATTCTGCAATCATTTCGGGCAGATTTAAATAAGCATCGGGACCACAAACCAAACTGCAATGGTGGTTTTGAATGAGGTCGTCTTTCACACGTTCGGCCATACATCCCAACACACCGAGAATGAGTTTACGTCCTTTTTTCTGCTCAGCATGCAACGTGTCTAAGCGATGGAAGATCTTATTTTCGGCATTCTCCCGCACACTACACGTATTTAAAAAGATAGCATCGGCCTCATTTTCATCCTCACAGAGGTCATAACCCGCCATCTTCATCACGGAAGCAACCACTTCACTGTCAGCAACATTCATCTGACAGCCATAGGTTTCAATATATAATTTTTTCTCCATTGTTTTTGAATTGATGCTACTTCATCCACCAACGAATCAGCGCTGTGGATAAAGCCATTTGAAAATAAAATAAAAAGCCACGCCTGTTATAAAGCCAGCGACAACGTCAATGGCATAATGTGCCTGTATATAAACGGTGGCCATACATAAGAATACATAGAAAGGCAGCAAGCTCAAGAGTAACGTTCTGTTCTTGGCTTGACAAGCAAAGAGCATGCAAATGGTGGCAACGCCCACATGACTACTTGGAAAAGCAGCAGTAGGTCGTTCGCCGGCAGCCTTAGCATCCTCCACTAAGTCATAGAAAAAGCCCTGCACATAGCCCGGACTCGGCAAGCAATCCTGATGCAAATTGAAATAATTGTGCACATTGGGGAACACACCTTGCGCGGCATTGTGCAAACCTATGGCCTTATAATAGAACGTTGGACCCACAACGGGCACCAAATCGAAGATGACATAATAGGTGAAAAAGGAGGCTAAAATCACAAAAACCGTGCGCTGAAATTCATCATAACGCCTAAAGAAATAGAACAAAATGATGGTTGCAATCATGGGGAAATAGGACACATAGCCACAATCCATCAGCTCACTGATGATAGGAGATGAGAAAGTGCGTGCAAAGATTAAGGCGGGTTGAAAGCCAAAGAGTTGCTGTTCCCACGTGGCCAACACGTGATCGAGATTGGGGAACAGCCGATTCAGTTCAAAGGTATCGGGATACCACCAAGCCAACAACGCCATCTGTGCCCCCACACGCATGAACATCGTGAGCTTGCAAGGCAGCATGCGATAGACTATCCATAAGGCTATGGTCATAGTTCCCACCCTTATGCGCCCCCAAATCATGGCCTCTGGATTGGCCATCTTGGTGGAAGTGAACAGCACAATGACACTTGTAAAAAGGATATAAGCCAGCACTACCCATTCAAAAGGCAACAAACCTTTATATTCGGGCCTCCACCCTTTCCCCTGCCAAGGTAGGGTTGATGTCTGATGCTTTTGTTTTTTTGCCATCTATAACCAATGCTGCTGTTGATACCACGCCATCGTTTCCTGCGTTCCTTGCTGCAAATTGTATTGCGGATGATAGCCCAACTCGTCGACAGTAGGCTCTATATTACAACGCCAGTTGCGCTGTTTCAATATGTGATATTTATCGTTGTTCAAGGCCGTGATATGTCCAGTCAGACGACCATAAACTTCACCTATGCGCGTAATGAGCCGCAACACCCATAGCGGAGCCACCACCCTAAGGCACCAAGGCCGACCTAAATATTGTCGAATGAGGTTGCTGAAATCAGCCGCTTGATAGACATTTCCATCCGTAAGAAAATATTTCCGCCCGTCTTTTCCACGGTCTAAAGCCAGGAACACAGCTTGCACCACATCCAAAACATAAACAAACGTGATGTCTTGACGGCGAAAACCGGCCGCAAAATCCACATGATTTTTGATGCTTTGTGCCATCAGGAAATAATCTTTTTCGCGCGGACCATAAACCCCTGTCGGTCGCAAAATGATGTAAGGGAAATCATTTCCCACACTATCTAAGTATTCTTCGGCCTCGAGTTTGCTCTTACCATAGACGGTGTTGGGCTGTGGATGGTCGGTCTCATCAATCTCTTGGTAGGGCGGTTGCTCTTTGATAGCACCAAAAACACTCAGGCTACTCAAATAAATAAACCGCTTAATGGGCATCTTACAGGCCAAAATGGCTTGCACAAGATGACGCGTTCCGTCGGTATTCACCCGATAAAATTCGTCGTGATGCAAACTCTTGGTAAGACCGGCTGCATGCACAATATAGTCAAAGGTGTGGGGGGCAAGTTGCTGTTCGAGCGCTTCTTGCGACGAGAAGTCAAGTGTAATGAAGTGAATACGTGCATCGGTGAGATAGGCTTTCGAACTGCTTTTGCGCACAGCCGCCCATACTTCCATGCCACGCCTTAATGCTTCTTCCACAATAAAGCTGCCAATGAAGCCACTGGCACCCGTGATTAATATTTTCATCAAATAGCTATTTGTGGCCGCAAAATTAATGTATTTTCCATGAATAGCAAAGACTTTGCAATGAAAATAGCCCGAATGAGCCAACATAAGTCTGCACCATAAAGAAGGAGTTTCTGTTATAAACCGAAATCCTTGCAAGTGCTCATCAACCGATGGGGATTAATATTCATTGTTAACCCCGGCATCAAAGTTTTTATTCCTCAAGGTTCTGCTTGCCTTTTTGTAGGCTTTACCAAACGGAAGCCGATATTGTATGGATAGTTCTACCATGTTGGCCATGTCCGAAATATAATATTCGGAATGAGAGGGGACTACATTTGAGATATTTTCCGCACATTGAATGAACCCGCGTTTGGTCAAAGGATTGTCAAGACGCAAACCAAAATCCCAGTTCTTTAAATGATACTTCACCCCCATATAGTTGTATTTCGTTCCACTATACAGATTTGTTCCCCAAATGCTATACTGTGGTGCAAGGTCAATATTGGCAAAAACCGACCAGTGTTTCCAATAACCATTCAAGGAAATGGAGGCATACATCTTAGACACATGATGCCGGTAATTGCTCCCTTCCATGGAAAATCGGCTCCAGCCAGTAATCAGCTGAAACGAAAGATGCTGGGCAATATTCTGCATTCCAAAGGAATATTCCACATTAAAATGCCGATCATTTTTCCCGTTTTCTGTTTTCTTCATGAACAGACCATGATAGGGTGAGGCCGCATCTGAAATATATTGGTATGTGTTAACCAATGGATTGGTTGTTACGCTATAGCTGGTTTGTAACGAAGAACTGATATGATTCTTATTAAACAAGAGTAACAAACGGTTTCTTGTCCACACACTGGGCTTCACATTCACATTGCCCACCTGCACGGAAATACGGTCTATGGTTTGCACGACGTTCGAGAAATTAGCCAAAGAAGGTTGGGAAGGGTTGTACATGAAAAGGTAATTCAAACTCCAGTTCCTACCCATAGCATAATTAAAGGTGGCGGTAGTCTTCAACCTGAAGAATGTCTTGCTGCGCGTTGCAGTTGCATTTCTATACATCTTTCCCCCTAAACCAACTGTATATCCAAGGCTCTTCAAAGAACCACTCACCACACCATAGAGATAAATATCGTCTTTAAAGAGCTTGTCTGTAACCTTTTTCCTGCTGTTCTCTGCATAGTTGTTTTCGGCTACTTGATGGGAATAGTTCGCTCCCCATTTCGTGGATAGCGTTTTAAAAAGCTGGGTGTATAAAACTTCATGGGTCATATTCCAGCTGTTGTTATGGGTATTGTTTTCTTGATGATAGAGATTGCTGTTGCGCATTCCCCTGGTATAGTCGCCGTTCGACCACCTACCGACACTGTTTAATTCAATCGTTTGCGTTTTGCTCAGCGCCTTTCTGAAAAACAAGTCTAAAGAGGGCGATGTGTAGTGGCTGTTTGTATAGTAATTCTTCGTGTAGCGTTCCACCGAAGAACCATATTGCTCTACGATGCGATTGTCTTCACAATCCTTCTTATGATGCAATTTCAAATCTAATGAAGCCATCAACATCGTTGACGGATCATACATATAAGTATATGAAAACAGCAAACTGTTGTCAAAGTCTTTCGTTGTCGAAGGCAAGCCCTCTTGCCGACGTATAACATCATACTCCCTACCGATAAACCTTTCGTTCTTGTTGTCATATACCTTTTTGGAGTCCCTCCATGTGGTGTTATATTGCATGCTCCATTCCGATTTCTTCTTGAAATAGCTGCCCGTAAGCTGCGACCTGTTGCGCATCGTTGTAATGGCCTGATTCGTATTTGCCATGATAAAACCACCCTGTACCGGCGTTTTCATGATAAAATTAATAACCCCTCCGTTGCCATCATCTATATGACGAAGGTCTGGTGTGTTGCTATATTCTATTCGAAGTATATCCTGATGGTTCAGCCCTTGCACTTTAGACAGCGGCTGTTTTTTGCCGTTAATCATGAAGACCGGTGCGGAACCGTCTATGGCAATCGTTTGAAGGGCTTCGTTAATTCTAAGTCCCGGCATCTTTAATTTCAGTTCATTCAGCAAACTTATAGATGCAGAAACCCTATTGATTTCTTCTGTAGATGGGATGATGACATATTTATCGGCTTTCTGAATGACTCGCTTCCCTATCACAGTCACTTCTTTCAACTGCTGTGTTTCTGGCAACAGGTGGATGGTTCCCATATCTATATCCGACGAATTACCGTAGTAATGAAGGGTGATGCCCTTATAACCAAAGTAAGAAATGGCAATACTGATATTCGGTTCAGCTATATCTTTGATGGAGAAACAGCCATTCTCATCTGTCTGAGTAGTTTTTAAAATGGTTGTAGAATCCTTTTTGACCACCACATTTGCACCGATCAGCGTCTGCTTTTGTGTTGGATCTATCACTTTTCCCCGAATATGATAAGCCTTTACCGGGAGAAAGAAAAAGAGAGACAAACCGACTATAAAAGCCTGTTTCACAAATGATATTCTTTTGTTTAACAAATAATGATATTTCATGTTGTTAAGTTTAGTAGATTCAAATATCAAATACAAAATTAAGTGTTTTCTGTATTAAAATCAAATCTTGGTCTTCTAATTCTCCATTTTGTAAACTATTCTTAACTAAAAAGTGATGTTCTGAAAGAATGGAAATAGAATTTTTTCCTATTGAAAATGATGCTTTTCCTGATGATGCGGCATAAATCATGCAGCAAATGCTACTACTTTTGTGTGTAAAACAGCCCACTTTACACCACAAACACAGCGCTTTTGCATCGTTATTTCACACAAAAAGAGGCGAAAACAAGGCGCAAAATGAGCATTTTCGCCTATTTTTCATGTGTCGTTTTGGCGTTTGTTTTATAACCACCTGGTTATAAGTGCCATACCTACACACACCATTTTTGGCGTATTCCCATCCAAAATCTTTTGGAATGAAAATACGCCAATCCTATAAGATATTTTGTAAATTAAAACGATTGGTATTTACATCCATTTCCAATCGAGAGAAATGCTCGTGCTTGAAGGCAGTTATGATGGACACACCCGTTGCACTTTGCCACGGCACCCCCTCGCTTCGGCCGACCATTGCGATGCATTTTCCGGGATACACCACAAGCTATGCGCCCTCAGCGGCTTCAGCTTCTGCGGGCGATAAGGGCGCTTCTTTCTTTTTTTCCTCGTCTTTCGCCCGTTTACTTAATTCGGGATATTGTATGCGGGTGTGATAAATGGCCATCAAACGGAACACGATAATCTTCTTGGCCAAACTAATATCGCGGAACGTTATGGGGCATTCGGCAAAGAAACCTTCGGTCACTTGCCCATCAATAATTTTGTTTACCAAGCCGCTAATGCTCTCTTCTGTGTAGTCATTCAGCGAGCGTGAGGCCGCTTCTGTAGCGTCAGACATCATCAAAATGGCCTGTTCGCGCGTGAAAGGATTGGGGCCCGGATAGGTAAACTTCTCTATATCAACGTCCTCATCGGGATGTTCGTTCTTATATTTAATGTAGAAATATTTGGCCACACCGCGCCCATGGTGTGTCAAAATAAACTCTTTGATGATGGCGGGGAGATTGTTTTCTTCGGCCAATTTCACTCCATCGGTCACATGACTGATGATGATTTGTGCACTTTGTTCATAACTCATGTTGTCATGTGGGTTCACACCGGCTTGGTTCTCGGTGAAGAATACAGGGTTTTTCATCTTTCCTATATCATGGAAGAGGGCACCAGTGCGCACCAATAAGCTGTCAGCACCGATGCGATTGGCAATCTCGGCCGCAATATTTCCCACGGTAATGGAATGTTGAAACGTGCCGGGAGCGATCTCACTCAAGTCACGTAGCACCCCTTTATTGGTATTCGACAGCTCAATGAGCGTGACATTTGAAACAAATCCGAACAGTTTTTCGATAAGATACATCAGCGGATAGGCCAACAACAACAACACACCATTGACGATAAAGAGGGTGTACATGTCGAAATCCATCTTCATGATGTCGTTGCTTTGCATGAGTTGGATGGCGAAAAACACCACCATGCTGCCCGAAGTTACCCACAAAGCCGTTTTAAACAGTTGTGAACGACTCGAGAGTTCGCGCAGCGAATAGATGGCAATGAGCCCCGACAGCAACTGAATGACTACAAATTCATACTGGTATCTCACCGCAACAGCGCAGGCTAACACCATGACAACATGGGTCATGAAGGCCGTTCGAGAGTCCATAAACACACGCGCAAAAATGGCAACCATCGCAAATGGCAGCACATAGACGTTGAAAATGCTATGCGTTATCATCAGAGAAACCGCAATAGGAAAGATTGTGATGCTCGCATAAAGCATCGCAATGTTACGCGATTTCTGTAAATAATCCTTACGAAACAGATTTAAATAGGACGTGAAGATGACGACAAGGAGGGCAATATAGAGAATTTGCCCAATCAAAGTATCGGTGATTTCGGTCTTGGATGCACTGAGTCTTTGCAACTCTTTATCAAAAGAATTGAGCACTCTAAACGTGTATTCATCTACAATATCTCCCCGATCGATAATCTTTTGCCCACTCATCACCATGCCACTGGCCAAAGGAATGCTGCTCAAAAGGTCGTTCTTTTCGGCCTCACTTCGCTGGCGATCATACACCACATTGGGTGCAATGTAATTGATTAAGTTGTGGCGTTGCAAAATATTTCGATAGGGACTGAGCACCGGATCGCCCAATAACGTTTCGTAAGCCGTGAGGGTTGAATAGAGACAATTCACTTGAACGCTCTTGACTTCCTTACCGCTGATGAGGCGAACCGTGCGCATAGAGTCTCCAGAGATGAGGTTATAATCAGGCGTATTAACGATGCCCACGCTATACAAACGATGCAACCGATCGGTAATCACGCGCAATATGGGTGTCGGAAGCCCATTGATTGGTTGGCTGAAGGCCTGATGAAAGAGTTTGATTTGCCGTCGCTCTTGTGCCTTGTTATAATTGTAATAAGGTTGGAAAGCTGCCAAAATAGAATCTTGTTCGGCCTTGATACTCTCGTCAGACTTATAAATAGGGAAATCAAAATCTGCAATCAACGACCCATACATCCATGGTTTTCCAACGTCATAGCGAAATTGTATTTGCTGATGTCGCGGCATAAACCACACGATAACTAACACGGTTATGAGGATAAGTACGAACTGGGTCGCAATCTTTCGCCATTGAATATTTTGATATTTGCTGAATACATCCATGTTGTTGCTTTTATATTTGACCTTGCGAAAATACTAAAAAATCACACAATACTGAAAAAAAAATATTAATTTTGCGGAAAATAATCATTCAAAGAAATGGCTGAAAGAAAAGTAAGAGTGCGCTTTGCGCCCAGCCCTACGGGTGCTTTGCACATCGGAGGCGTACGCACAGCCCTCTATAATTATCTGTTTGCACGCCAACATGGTGGTGAACTCATCTTCAGAATTGAAGATACCGACTCACAACGCTTTGTGCCTGGTGCAGAGGAATATATCATAGAGTCTTTCCGTTGGTTGGGTATTCGGTTTGATGAAGGGGTCAGTTTTGGCGGCAAGCATGGTCCTTACCGCCAAAGTGAGCGTCGGGAAATCTACAAAGAATATGTTGACCGACTGCTCAAAGCAGGCAAAGCCTACCTTGCATTCGACACACCTGAGGAGTTAGAAGTAAAGCGTAATGAAATAAAAAACTTTCAATATGATGCGCATACGCGAAACATGATGCGCAACTCACTAACACTCTCGGAGCAAGAAGTGCAGCAACTCCTTGCCGATGGCACACAATACACCGTGCGATTTAAGGTCAAACCCGGCATAGAAGTGCATGTTCACGATATGATTCGCGGCGAAGTGGTGGTGAAAAGTGATATCCTCGACGACAAAGTGCTCTACAAAAGTGCCGACGAATTGCCCACCTATCACTTGGCAAACATTGTGGATGACCACTTAATGGAGATTACACATGTCATCAGAGGCGAAGAATGGTTGCCCAGTGCACCGCTACATGTGTTGCTTTATCAAGCGTTTGGCTGGGAAGACACCATGCCTTCGTTTGCTCATCTGCCCCTGTTGCTGAAGCCGGAAGGCAAGGGTAAGCTCAGCAAACGCGATGGAGACCGACTCGGTTTCCCAGTGTTTCCTTTGGAATGGCATGATCCTAAGACGGGAGAAGTGTCGTCAGGCTATCGTGAAAGCGGCTATTTTCCCGAGGCAGTCGTGAATTTTTTAGCGCTATTAGGGTGGAATCCCGGTACCGAACAAGAACTCTTCACGTTAGAAGAGCTGGTGAAAGCTTTTGATATCAGCAAGTGTTCCTTGCACGGAGCGAAGTTCGATTACCAAAAAGGGATATGGTTTAACCACGAATATATTTTGAAAAAAAGCGACGAAGAGATAGCAACTCTCTTTGCACCTATCGTGGCTAACAACGGAGTAGATGAGCCGATGGAGCGCATTCAGCAAGTGGTTCACCTGATGAAAGACCGTGTTAACTTCGTAAAAGAGCTGTGGGATTTATGTGCTTTCTTCTTCATCGCACCCGCTTCCTATGATGAAAAGACCGTCAAGAAGCGCTGGAAAGAGTACTCTGCACAACAAATGACGGAGCTTTCTGATGTACTTTCGGGCATAACCGACTTCACTGTTGAGGGACAAGAGCCCGTAGTGATGCGCTGGGTGGAAGAAAAAGGCTACAAATTGGGCGACGTAATGAATGCATTCCGCCTCACATTGGTCGGCAAAGGCATGGGTCCGGGGATGTTCGACATATCGGCTTTCTTGGGAAAAGAAGAGACTTTGCGTCGCATGCAACGTGCTGTGGAAGTTTTGAAATAAGGGAAAAGGAGCAGGAAGTAGATTTAAACAACAAGTCTCGTGTATCAAATTGTCATCTATCTTTACTTACTTGGCGTGGCGATTGCAAGCCTCTTCAGTAAAAAAGTAAAGAAAATGTGGAAGGGAGAGCGACAGGCTGTGGCGCTTTTAAAAGAGAAAGTCGACCCACAAGCACGCTATATTTGGTTTCATGCTGCCTCGTTAGGCGAATTTGAACAAGGCAGACCGCTGATGGAAAGCATCCGGAAATCGCATCCCGAATATAAGATTTTGCTCACATTCTTCTCGCCATCGGGCTATGAAGTGCGCAAAAACTATGCAGGGGCAGACATCATTTGCTATCTACCTCTTGACACTATTCGCAACGCTCAGCGCTTTTTACGCACGGTAAGACCCGTGATGGCATTCTTCATCAAGTATGAATTTTGGTACAACTACCTCCACATTTTGCAACATCGTCACATCCCTACGTACAGTGTGAGCAGCATTTTCCGCCCCGATCAAGTGTTTTTTAAATGGTATGGTGCGCAATATGCCAAGGTATTGAAATGCTTTACACACTTCTATGTGCAAAACAAAGAGAGCAAGGCCTTGCTGAAAACGCTTGGTATCACAGCCGTTGACGTGGTGGGTGATACGCGCTTCGACCGTGTATTGCAAATTAAAGCGGCCGCAAAACAGCTTCCCATCGTCGAACGTTTCGTCGGTTCAGCACCCCAAGTATTCGTTGCCGGGTCATCATGGTTGCCCGATGAAGCTATCTTTTTGAAATATTTTGAACAACACCCCGAGTGGAAACTCATCATCGCACCGCATGTTATTGGCGAAGATCACCTTGCAGCCATCGAAGCCTTGCTGCCGCATCGCAAGGTAGTACGCTACACACAAGCCAATGAAACAAACGTGTTGGATGCCGAAGTGCTGCTGATTGATTGTTTTGGTCTGCTGTCATCCATCTATCATTACGCCACCGTTTCGTATGTTGGTGGTGGTTTTGGCGTGGGTATTCACAATGTTTTAGAGGCTGCTGTATGGGGCATTCCCGTCATTTTTGGTCCTAACAACCAACATTTTCAGGAAGCACAAGAGTTGAAACAAGCAAAAGGAGGCTTCGAAATCACCGACGAAGCGTCTTTTGATACCTTGTTATCACAATTCGAAACCGATGCCGATTTCTTGCGTCAAGCAGGAGATGCGGCTGGAAAATATGTGGAAAGCAAGGTCGGAGCCGTAGAAAATATCTTAAGTAAAATTATTTTTTAGTGCTTCTAATAGCTGTGGGGTAAGCCCAAATCGCTCCCCAACCATCTACAACATCGCATCTTTACCCGTTCCAAGGCGTAAAGAAAACTCCTCAATAGCTCGTGAAAGTATGGACTCTTTAGGCTGTTTCATGTCCTCAAACATCGTGTATAAGGGCATTGGAAACTTCTTGTTTTTCAGTTTCCATGTGCCAATCGCTTTACCATTGACGAGGACTAATGGAAAAAAGAGACCATTTTTAGTGAAGGCTTTAGGCATATCTTTCGCACGAAATACATCCTTTCGCACGTTATAAGCAATGATATATTCATCGTAAGCAGGTAGAAAGATGATGCGCTCCACCCGCTTTCTTTTTATAATGGCTTGCTCAAAAAAGAAGTAATCCTCGTCTCCATGCACCACCTTTTGCAACTCATGACCAATCAAAGCGAGCGCTTCTCTCGCCTCAGTGATGGTTAAACCCGACCACCAAAGAAAATCTTTAAAACATGCAGGACCATGACTTTGAAAATACTTTCGTGCCAAAAGGGCTAACGCTTCTTCGTGTGTTGGCACAGGATAAGGTGGCACCCACTCATCCATGAGCGTATAAGTGTGCTTCCCTTGCTGTTGTTTTCCACTGCAAACAATACCTTCAAGCTCTGCATTCAAGAGCAAACTGGTCATAAAATGCGGATGAAGTTTACCCAACTTTTGCGTGAACAACTCCGATAGTTGCTGACGAGTTAAGTGTCGATGACATAAGAGATGAGCGAGCGTATCAAGATGCTTGGCCCATTCATGTCCTTCCGATAACAGTCCAGAACCCTTTTCATAAGTATCATAAGCATTTTTCAATCTGCGATAAGAAAGCTGCAACATCCATCTGATATCCTGTGAAGTTACAAGATGCCATGTAGGCCGAAGCACGTGAGTTCGTATGATTTTTGCCTCATCAATGGCCTCATCAATACTGTCGACCGCCCCCTTTTGCAGGCGCAAGGCAAGTGCAAGTTTAGCCATTTCAGGCTGTTGTGCCTGAACAGCCCCCATCCATGCAACTAAATCTTCGGGAGATTTGAATTGTGAATCCTCTAATTGCTGGTTGCGAAGTCTTATCGGTAGGATGTTTAATGCCATGATTTCGTCCTGTATGCTCCTCACTATTGAATGTTACAAATATACGGAAAAGAATGTAAACAGGCAAATCTCCTCCTTCATTTTCAGAGCTATATTCCACCGAAATATCCCTCATCAAACAACGTTACATCCATGTTCACCGCACAATGATGGGCAAATCGTAAAGTAATTAATTCCCTTTCGTCAAGAGCTACATCGGCACACATTACACAATCATGAGGAAATCATAGAACAATATATACCAAATTGTCCGGTAATCTCTATTGAATTGTTGGACAATATGCACCCTATTAGACAACAATTCAATAGCTTTTAGTGGGATTAAAATCATGGGATTTCTATTTACGCATCATCAAATAGCGGGAACTATGGATATTAGGGGGTGTTCAACACCTCTTGATTACGCTAAAAAACCTTTTTCAATGCCACAGATTCTTTTATCAAAAAAAGATAAAGGAGAGACGTTATTGCGCATTTTTCTGTAAATTTGTGGGATGAAAATAGGTGTATTTTGCTCGGCAAACAACACGATTGATGCCGACTTTTTTGCAGAAACAGAGGCCTTAGGTGCATGGATTGCCGCACAAGGCCACGCGATTGTCTATGGAGGTTGTAATTGTGGGCTTATGGAATGCGTGGGGAAAGCGGTGCATTTGCACGGTGGACAGACCATAGGAGTTATTCCCCGCATCATCGAACAAGGTGGAAGAGTGAGCGATTACGTGGATATAAGTATTGCATGTGATAACCTTAGCGACCGCAAAGACTTGATTTTGCTAAAGAGTGATGTGCTCATTGCCTTGCCGGGAGGCATCGGAACACTTGACGAAGTGTTTACCGTGGCAGCCAGTAAAACGATTGGTTATCACCAAAAGGGCATCATCCTTTATAACATGAAGGGCTTTTTCAATCCGCTGATCAACCTGCTTGACGACCTGCAAGCCCAACAAATGATACGCGGGAAATGGCAAGATTATATTCAAACGGCAAACAACTTGACTGACATCGCCGCGCTTTTGCAAGATATGGCGTAACGAAAAAACGGCTGAATGGTTAAAAAGTGCCGATTACATCGACATTTTTTGGCCGAACGCTTCACTCACATAGTTATAAATATCTTGGCAACACGCGGCAGAAAAAGCTTGCGCAGAGCCTATCAAAGCATCCCATTGTACAGCCGATAGTCCTTCCTCTATTTGCTGCAACGTGATGTGTTCTTTCAACAAACCATAGATAAAACCGGCATTAAAGTTGTCTCCTGCACCGATGGTGCTCACGGGTTGCAACGGCGGAACATCGTAATCTTTTTGGAATTGGGGTGTGGCAAACACGGAAACGGGCTTGCTTCCACGCGTATAGATGAAGTTTTTACAATAGAACTTCACCTGGTTTTGATAGACTTTCGCGGCATCTGTCTGCTTATAAAGCACCTCAAAGTCTTCATGACTCCCCCGAACAAAGGTAGAAAGTTCGAGATTATCGATGAAGTTGGGTGTGATTTTCATCACCTCATGCCGATGAGATGGGCGAAAATTGACATCATAATAAAGGATAGCGCCTTTTTGATGGGCGAATTTTAAGAACTCGTTTACCTCGGCATGTATGATAGGGTTCACCGCAAAGAATGAGCCAAAAAGCACGATATCATCGCGGTTTATCTCGGGATAGCCCATCGAAAACGAATCATGGGCATGGTCTTTATAAAACAAATAATCGGCATTGTTGCCCTCATCCAAGAAAGCTAACGACAAATGGGACTGTCCTTCGGGCGAAATCTCCACGTTAGAGCCATCAACATGATTCGCTTTCAGGAAATCAAGGATGTAAGTTCCCACACGATCATGGCCCACTTCGCCGATGAAATGGGCTGAAATTCCCGCTCTACCCAAAGAGATGATGGCATTAAAAGCCGATCCTCCGGGCACCGCATTCACAGGCTTATTGTCCTTAAAGATAATATCTAAGACGGTTTCTCCTATACCAATGACTTTACGCATACGTTATGATGACTGCTTGTTGGGTTGCAAATATAAGGGAATTCGGTAGAAAATACAAATTTTTAAGTAACTTTGCGCTATGAATTTATACAACACTTGCACCCTTAGTAATGGGCTAAGGATTATCCATCTACCCACCTCTTCACATGTTGTTTATTGCGGTTACGAGATCAATGTAGGCTCGCGCAACGAACGATTCCTACAATGTGGCTTGGCACATTTCTGTGAGCATGCCACCTTTAAAGGTACTAAACGGCGGCGTGTTTGGGCCATCAGCAATGCTTTAGAGCGCGTGGGTGGCGATTTAAATGCGTTTACCAATAAAGAGGACACGGTGTTTCATGCGGCCATTCTCAAAGAACATACGCCGCAAGCTATTGATCTTTTGACCGATATGGTGTTTCATTCGGTCTATCCGGAAGAAGAACTTGCCAAGGAAAAGGATGTGATATGCGATGAAATCGATAGTTATAATGATTCGCCAGCCGAACTGATTTATGATGATTTTGAGAATATCTTGTTCGGCAATCACCCTTTAGGACACAACATTTTAGGTTCGCTACTCACGGTAAAAGCATTCAATAGTGACATCGCACGCATGTTTACTGCGAAATATTATCGCCCGGAAAACAGCATTTTCTTTATCTCGGGCGACGTCGATTTCCAACGTGTTGTGAAGCTATTAGAGCAGGCTACGAACGATTTTCCTGCCGCTAAGCCCATCATTCACCCGACAGTTCAGAAACCTTTGCAGCGCTATTTTCCCGATTGGTTTACAAAAAATAAGGGCACATGTCAGGCACATGTGATGTTGGGGCATCGGGGTTACAGCATTCATCAGGAAGAGAGAATGAGCCTTTACCTCTTAAATAACATATTAGGTGGGCCCGGAATGACCTCAAGACTCAATCAAAGTCTGCGCGAGAAGCATGGTTTAGTCTATACCATTGAGAGCACCATGGTGAACTATGATGATGCAGGTTTGTGGGCGGTTTACTTTGGTTGCGACCACGATGACATGTATAAATGTGTGCGATTGGTCAAGCGAGAACTTCATAAAATGATTGATAAACCTTTGACAGAACGGCAGCTTGCCGCAGCGAAACGGCAGTTAAAGGGGCAAATAGGCATCGCTTGTGACAATAAAGAGAACTTTGCTTTGGACTTCGGGAAGAGTTTTTTGCATTATGGTTGGGAGCGTGATATCACCTCACTTTATCGTCATATTGACGAAGTTACAGCTGAAAGTATTCAGGCTGTGGCAGAGGAAATCATGCACGAGCAAGGTCTCACCACGCTCATCTATAAATAGTTTTACAATCGTTCGCCATCTGTCGCGTCAGGTATACCCAAAGAAAAGGAGGAGAACAGCAAGTCTGTTCTCCTCCTTGTTATGTGAATTATAATAAAAAATACAATTATTCGTGACGCTCACCCTCACGATGTGAACGACGATCCGGGCGTGGACGACGCTCACGTTCAACGTAACCTTCGGGCTTTTCCATCAAAATACGACGTGAAAGTTTATATTTCCCCGTCTTAGGATCGATGTCCATGAGCTTCACTCTGATCTTATCTCCCTCCTTAATACCAGCTTCTTCGACGCTTTCGAGGCGTTTCCAATCGATCTCTGAGATATGAAGTAAACCGTCTTTTCCAGGAAGAATTTCAACAAAGCAGCCGTAAGGCATCACGCTACGCACAGTACCTTCGTAGATTTCGCCAATCTCTGGGATAGCCACGATGCCTTTAATCTTGGCAATAGCGGCCTCGATGCTATCCTTGTTGGGTGCAGAAACGGTGATATGTCCTTTGCCATCAGTCTCATCAATGGTGATAACTGTGTTGGTTTCTTCCTGCATCTGCTGAATGATTTTACCACCGGGGCCAATGACAGCGCCAATAAATTCCTTAGGAATATCAAAGGCTTCAATACGCGGAACTTGTGGTTTCAACTCTGCACGAGGTTCAGAAATGGTCTCAAGCATGCAGTTTAAAATATGCTCACGACCTGCTTTGGCCTGCATTAATGCCTGCTCTAAAATCTCAAACGAGAGGCCATCACATTTAATATCCATCTGTGTGGCTGTAAGACCATCACGTGTTCCTGTGGTTTTGAAGTCCATATCGCCCAAGTGATCCTCATCACCCAGGATGTCACTCAGTATAGCATACTTCTCTTCTCCTGGGTTTTTAATGAGTCCCATCGCAATACCACTCACAGGTTTCTTCATCGGAACGCCCGCATCCATCAATGCTAAAGTGCCCGCACAAACAGTAGCCATCGACGAAGAACCATTGGATTCGAGGATTTGGCTCACCAAACGAACGGTGTAAGGATAATCGGTTGGGATCTGACCCTTAAGACCTCGCCATGCCAAATGGCCGTGACCAATCTCCCGACGACCTACACCTCGCTGTGCTTTTGCTTCACCTGTTGAGAAAGGTGGGAAGTTATAATGGAGCAAGAAGCGCTGATAGCTCTTCTCTAACACGTCATCTACAAGCTTTTCATCTAACTTTGTGCCGAGCGTACAAGTAGAGAGTGACATCGTTTCACCGCGCTGGAAGATAGCACTTCCATGGGGCATGGGCAACGGAGACACCTCACACCAGATGGGACGGATATCAGTTGTCTGACGACCATCCAAGCGTTTACCCTCGTCAAGAATGCATCTGCGCATGGCATCGCGCAACACATCCTCGTAATAACGAGTTGCTTCAGCATGCTTTTCCTCAAGCTCTTCTTCCTTTAAATCAGCATGTGCAGCATCATATTTCTCTAAGAAGTCAGCTAAAATCTTATCGAATGCATCATGACGAGCTTGCTTTTCCAACGCTTGTTTATTCACATCATAAGCCGGTTGATAAAGCTCTGTCTTGATTTGTTGGCGCAAATCCTCGTCATTAATTTCATGATCGTATTCGCGTTTCACATCTTTTCCAAGTTCCTTTGACAATTCATCTTGCAACGTACACATGGGTTTGATGGCCTCAGCAGCAGCCTTTAAGGCTCCAATCAGCTCTTGTTCAGAGACCTCATCCATCTCACCTTCCACCATCATGATATTGTCTTTGGTAGCACCTACCATCAAATCCATGTCGGCTTCATCCATTTGTTGGAACGTAGGATTAATGACATATTCACCATGAATGCGTGCTACACGCACCTCAGATATGGTGTGTTCAAAAGGAATGTCAGAGCAAGCCATCGCCGCAGAAGCAGCAAAACCCGCTAAAGCATCGGGCTGATCAACCCCATCGGCAGAGAGTAACATCACCTGTACATACACCTCTGCATGATAGTTTGAAGGGAAAAGGGGACGAAGAGCGCGGTCTATGAGGCGCGATATGAGGATTTCACTGTCGCTGGCCTTACCTTCACGCTTGGTAAAACCACCGGGAAAACGACCCGCAGAACTATATTGCTCGCGGTAATCCACTTGTAAAGGCATGAAATCTGTACCCGGAACGGCATCTTTTGCTGCACAAACAGTCGCGAGAAGTACTGTGTTGCCCATACGTAAAACTGCGGCACCATCGGCCTGTTTTGCAACTTTTCCGGTCTCAATTGTGATGGTTCTCCCATCAGGCAATTGAACTTTTTTTGTAATAACGTTCATCTAAAATTTATTGTTTATCTTTACATCTATATATATAATGTGGCGCAAAGTTACCTATTATAAATGAAACAAAAGAATGTTAACCTTATTATTTCATGAATTTTACAACGGATTACACAAAAAAGAAGCCATCCCCACAGCTGCGGAAATGGCCCTTCATCACATAGTTAATCCTATTCTACAATGTTTTATTTCAATTAGTCGTTGAAATCTTTTTCCTTAAAATGCTAAACCTATCGTCTGTAATAACTCTCTGAATGTTAAATCTGATGCAAAGGTAAACGTTTTTTCTGCGCCATCTGTTAGGAAAACGCCTAAACCGGAGGGGGATTTTTCCTATTCGTTCGTAGGGAAAAGCGCAGCATCCCATTTTTTTATTACTTTTGTGGCATGAATCATTTACATCATATATTGCTTGTTGCTTTAGGAGGCGCAGCCGGTTCGGTGCTCCGATGGTACCTTCCTCGCTTGCTGTTGAGCGATCATTGCCACACATTTCCTTGGGGAACGGCCCTTGTCAACGTGTCAGGTTGTCTCCTGATAGGTTTCTTCTATGGCTTATTCACGCATCATAACGACGCGAACGACGCATTAAAATTGCTGCTCATCGTGGGCTTTTGTGGCGGCTTCACCACGTTTTCAACCTTCTGTAACGAAAGTCTTGCCTTGCTTCGACAGCAGCAATTCTTAGCCATGGCGTGCTATGTGAGTGGCAGTGTGTTCCTCGGTCTACTCGCAGTTTATGGTGGAATGCAAGTAGCGAAGTGGATTTAAATAATCAATGATTTGTTTTGTCAAATCCATTTATTGCATTAAATTTGCATGAGCAACCTGGGAAAGAACCATTAAATGAAAAGAATGAAGCACTTCTGTATGGCCGTTGTGGCCATTGCTGCCATCACTTTGACAGCCTGTAACAACAAGAAATATCACATAGAAGGTGAGATTTCGCAAGCGCAAGATTCGATGTTATATTTCGAAAACATGAGCTTGAACGGTCCTGTTGTCGTTGATTCAACGAAGTTAGATGCCAATGGGCACTTTAATTTCAGTGGCGAAGCGGAACAAGCCCCCGAGTTTTATCGGTTGAGAATTGCCGGACAAATCATCAACTTGGCGGTAGATTCGACAGAGTCGATTACCATCAAGGCGGCCTATCCCACCATGTCGCGCCAATATGAAGTAACAGGAAGTGACGAATGTAAGCAAATTCAGACGCTTTCTATTCTGCAACAAAACTTGCAAAGTCGCATCAACGCCATCGCAAAGAACCCTAATCTCGGTATCGATGCCGTTGAAGATAGTGTGGCCAGTGTGGTCGAAAACTATAAAAACAACATTAAGTTGAACTATATTTTCAAGGCACCTATGCGCGCTTATGCTTACTTTGCGCTGTTCCAAACCGTGGTGTTGGGCAACAATGAACTGCTCATTTTCAACCCACGCAACAACAAAGAAGACAACAAAGTCTATGCAGCTGTGGCCACAAGTTGGGACACTTTCTATCCCAAAGCCGAACGCGGTGTGAACCTGCATAACATCGCTATTCAGGGAATGAAGGATGCACGCATCTTGCAAGCCGAACAACAACCGGCACAAATCGACCCCAACAAGGTGAAAGTGAGCGGCATCATCGACATTGCATTGGCAGACAATCATGGCAAAGTGCGCCGACTATCCGACCTCGCAGGCAAGGTTGTGCTCTTAGATTTCCATTTGTTTGCAACCGACCAAAGCCCGAAACGCATCATGATGTTGCGCGATCTCTACAACAAGTATCATGCGCGAGGCTTAGAAATCTATCAGATATCCATCGACCCTGATGAACATTTCTGGAAAACGCAGACCGAAGCGCTGCCTTGGATTAGCGTAAGAGACGACGCAGGAGCGCAGTCTCCCATCTTAGCCCAATACAATGTGCAGTCGATTCCCACGTTCTTCCTCATCGGAAAAGATAACACTTTGAAGTTGCGCAACACGCAAATAAAAGATATTAACGCAGCCATTCAAAGTCTGCTTTAAGAACATGCGACCCTTTTTCGCATGTGAAAACAACTCCACCACGCGCTGACAGGCTCTGCTTGCCGGCGCTTTTTTATTTCCACATACGCACCACTTAAAAGTAATATGGCATAGATTACGCCGCAATGTCACACAGATTAGTGCACAATATGGTGCAGATTGTCATGCAATTTATATGCTATTACTGTGCCATCTTTGTTATATCGTTTCATCATACCAACCGGATGGTAAGTTTATAAGTGGAGAATGGCACAGCAGTTTGCACTATATTGTCGAACGGTTGGCAAAAGATGGGGGATGCCAACTGTTGCAAGCACTCGGCAAAAAGATGAATAACAGCTTTAAAAACAGTTTGCAGCCGTATGAATTATCTTTTTAGTGAATAAACATTAAATATTGATTGCAACAGTGCGTAGGAACAACTTCTGAGTTGTTTTATGACTAAAGGTTAGGTAAATAAAAATTCCATAGAGGATCAATCAAGAATGAAAAAGAACGAAATGCAAATAAAACGAAGTCCCGCAAGCTGGGTTCCCACGCTCTATTTCGCCATGGGCATGCCCTTTGTGGTGCTCAATATGGTGTGCACCTTGATGTATAAAGGCATGGGGGTGTCCGACAAACAGATTGCTTTCTGGACATCTTTAATTATATTTCCTTGGACACTCAAACCCTTGTGGAGTCCTTTTTTAGAGATGTATAAAAGCAAAAAGTTCTTTGTGGTAACGACACAACTGCTCACCGGTGTGCTGTTTGCGTTGATAGCGTTTGCATTACATCTGCCAACCTTCTTCACAATCACCGTCGCTTTGCTTGCCGTGATAGCCTTTAGTGGTGCAACCCACGACATTGCTGCCGACGGAACCTATATGTCGGTGTTGTCGAATGAGGAACAAGCACGCTGGATTGGCTGGCAAGGGGCATTCTATAACATTGCGAAAATTGCAGCCACCGGAGGCTTGGTTTATTTGGCCGGTTTCTTCATTCAGCGTTTTGGGGTCACGCAAGCGTGGATGTTGGTGATGCTCATCATCGCTGTTTTGATGGTGGCGATTGGCATTTATCATTATTTTATGCTGCCGCAAGCCCACGAAAAGGCACAAGAGAAAAAGCTATCTTTACAGCAGACCTGGGACGAATTGGCTAAAGTGTTTTTAGAATTTTTCAAAAAGCCACACATCGTTTATTACATTTGTTTCATCATCCTTTATCGCTTTGCCGAAGGTTTTGTGATGAAAATTGTGCCTTTGTTTCTCAAAGCGCCTCGCGAAATGCAAGGCTTGGGACTGAGTGAGCAAGAGATTGGATTGTGTTATGGCACCTTTGGTGCGGCAGCCTTTGTCATTGGCTCTATTCTTGCAGGCTATTACATCGCATGGCGCGGATTGAAAAAAAGCCTGTTCTCCTTGGCTTTGGTGTTTAATATCCCCTTCGTGGCCTACACCCTTTTGGCTTATTATCAGCCCCACAGCTTGCTACTTATTGGTGGGGGCATTGTGTTGGAGTATTTTGGTTATGGATTTGGCTTCGTGGGATTAACGCTTTTCATGATGCAACAAGTGGCTCGTGGAAAGCATCAAATGGCACACTATGCATTTGCCAGCGGTTTAATGAACCTCGGTGTGCTGCTTCCGGGCATGGTGAGTGGCCTCTTTAGCGATGCTTTGGGCTACAAACACTTTTTCTTTTTTGTGTTGATTTGCACCATTCCAGCCTTGCTGATTACATGGTTTGTGCCTTTCACCTATCCTGAAGAAGGAGGTAAAAATACTTCAGAAAAGGTCTGATGCTACGTTAAAGAGGGCCCCTGTGGTGGGCACTTGCAGCCAATTAGCCTTCGTTATCGATGGACTTACGATGTGCAGACGCGCTTCGTTCGTGGGTAAAAGAAGGATGAGGTTTTATCAATTTTAACGATTTGTTTTTCGGTTATCCCTGCAAAAAGATGTACATTTGCAGTGTAACTACATAAAACAAATCGCAAAGGGCTTGCCCTATGCTGTTTCTTTGAGGTGTTTTCAATCATCTTTCGGGAGCAGATGATGCGAAAAGACCTAACAAAAATGAAGTTGCAAGAACAAGAATTTAAACAACTTTTTTGGGAGTTATATCCTAACATTGCGTTGTATGCTGCACGTTTGGTGCGCGAAAACGAGGTGGATGACCTTGTGCAAGAGGCATTTACCGATTTGTGGATGCGTGGAAAAGAGTTCACAAATAGGAACCATGTCAAGGCCTATCTCTATCGGGTGGTCTACACAAAAGCTATCAATTTAATTAAACATCGGCAGGTAGAAACCGATTATGCGCGTGCCATGCAGCAGATGGATCAATGGCGTTTGTCGTATTATCATCCTGAAAATGGAGATGTGGGCGAACTGACTGCTACCGAAGAAATGCAAGAACAGCTCCGAATGGCCATTGATTCGCTCCCCGAGAAGTGCCGGAAAGTGTTTGTGTTGAGCTATCTCCATGAAAAGAAGAAAAAGGAGATTGCTGTGCAATTAGCCATCTCACCACGCACGGTTGAGGTGCATCTTTATAAGGCTCTGCGCGTGTTGCGCAAGAAATTGCGGGCTGTTTCTTTCGCGTGATAACATTTTTTATTAGTTTGGATTAAGTAAATCTCGCGCCACACTTGTTTATATAAGTACATTCTTCCACTGAAAGAATGGGAGAAACGGCAATATAGCGTTTTATATTCACTTATACATCAAGTCGTGCAACGCATAGATTACCAATTAATCGCACAGTTCGTCACGGGCGAAATCAGCACCTCTGATTTAGAACGGTTAATTCATTGGATGATGTTGTCTGAAGAAAATCGCCAACAAGTGTTTCTGTTGGAGCAAACTTATCAACGACATCAACCGAATCCTTATGCGAATGCAGACAAAATAAACCAAGCACAGCATCGTCTTTTCCGCCATTTATCGTTGACAACAGAGAATGAAGAGGGTCTGAATGGGCATGCATAAAGTGGGTCGTTGGCTCATTGAATGGGCTTGTGAAATCATGCTTACGGCTGAAATCTCTTCTTAAATATTTTGTGTTTCTCGCAAAATTACCTATCTTTGCACTCCGAACAGATTTGTTTCTTTACTGGACTTGTAGCTCAGTTGGTTAGAGCAACAGACTCATAATCTGGAGGTCATAGGTTCAAGCCCTATCTGGTCCACAAATGAAAATCAAGCACTTACGAATTTTATCGCAAGTGCTTTTTCTTTTGCCGGTGACCTTCAAGTGACCTTTTTAAAAGAAAACTCTTCATCCGTGACCTTTTAAATTTTGGGAAATGATATATGAATGACGGCGTAATGGACATTTGGTAGGCTGAAAACCTCTCTGAATCCTTTTATTTACTACCTTTGCAGCATTTGAAAACCTATGAATAAAAAAACTGTATCTTCTGTAATAGCTCAAATGTTAAAAAAAATGGGCATCGACGTACTGTTCAGATGTATTTTTGCAAGGATTGTGGTAGACAATTTCAAGGTGATCTGCGTATAAATAATATTTCTCTATGGAATGACTATCTGACGGCAAATCGAACGATTTCTGATCTATCCACTCTTTATAAATGTTCAAAGCGAACCATACGACGTAGGTTGAGCTTAGTAGTAGATAGCTTTACTGCTACTTACCCCAAATCTGCAGTAATAATACTGGATACAACATACTTTTCCAGGACATTTGGTGTGATGCTGTTTCAGGATGCTTCATCAGGCAAAATA
>NZ_JH114216.1:240830-253798 GCF_000224615.1 Segatella oulorum F0390 | reverse complement strand
AGAAGGATGTTCTCTATGAGAAAAGAAGAGTTTATAACTGCTTTTGATAAATGGTGTGATAAATGGAAAGAGTTCCTAAATGAACGAACTCTCCTAATCTCGGGTAAGACAACTTATACACACAGAAGACTGAGAACGGCAAGACGTTCTATTAAGACACATCTGCCATGGCTCTATACGTGTGAGGAGCATCCGGATATACAAATACCTAATACAACAAACCTGTTGGAAGGATTTAACTCACAACTTAAAAGAGCACTACATAATCATAATGGATTGAATGAAGCTAACAAAAAGAAGTTTATAGATGGGCTCATAAATACAAAAAAGTAGGCTGGAATAACCAGCCTACCAAATGTCCATTACTAAAACCCGAGAGGTTTTCAGCCTACCAAATGTCCATTACGCCTGAATGACAGAGATTTCATGACGAAGTTTTTCCGTTATTACGACGAAATAACACTCGTATTGAGACCTCTGCAAAAGTCTTTTTACACTTAAAAGCCACTATTGATAATCAATGAGTTATATTTATGATTTCGCTATCTATATGAGGTTTTGCAGAGGTCTCGTATTATTTGTAAATAAATAACTTGGGCTTACGGACTATTGTATATGAGCTGTCAAGAGATGAGCCGTTTGAGAAAATGATCCCTTTCCTATTTTCTGTGCCGTAGTTTTCATGAGCATGACCAAACAGATGATAGCGTGGTTTGATTTCCAATACTTTGTTGCGAAGAGGCACGTTGCCCCAATGAGTATTGCTGCTTTCGTCAAGTATCATTGCTGGCGGTTCGTGGGTAACAAGTACATCCACATTATAAGGTATCAGGCTTTCGGGATGATTGTAGCCTAATCCGAAGAATTTTATACTCCCAATTTCGCACCCTCTGTCTTGGAGGAAGTGAACGCTGTCAGGTAGGCCTTCTATACCGTCTGCTTCCCATAAACAGAGATCATGGTTGCCGGTA
The DNA here is from genome assembly GCF_000224615.1 of Segatella oulorum F0390. Lineage (NCBI taxonomy): Bacteria > Pseudomonadati > Bacteroidota > Bacteroidia > Bacteroidales > Prevotellaceae > Segatella > Segatella oulorum. Next base: position 252,827 of record NZ_JH114216.1, on the reverse strand, counting down.
ACAAATATCTTATGAGGGTAAGGCAGCTCTATGAACCAGTTAAGGAATTCAAGTACCTCATCTTCGGTTCCCATATCAGTGAAATCACCACAATGCACAATGACATCAGCACCTGGTAGGTTTATCAGTTGTTGGTGTCGGTTGTGGGTATCTGAGATTTGAAGGATTTTCATTTAATAAAGTATCTTTTTTTGAAACCTTCGTGGTTATCAATCAAATCTATAACATTGTTGTACCTTGAGGTCTCAAATAAAAGGGTAAGATTATTTGGGATAATATCAGAAATATAATCCTCAATAATTTTTTGGAACATATCCTTAACTATGAGTTCCTCTTCTTTTAATATCTTGAATCGCTTAATAGCATGACTCTTTGATCTACTTGTCAATTTCAGAAGATCTATGAATTCATTTTCCATTTCCCATGAGATGCTATTGAGTTCAACGATAGAAACGTTCTCATACTCATCTTTATTATGAATTATATGATTGACAATAGCAAGCAAATGCCGGAACAACTGAGAAGCGTTATAATAAGTAAGCGACTGAAAGCTTCTTAATATATCAGTCAGCTTGTCTTCTGTGAATTTCCAGTGATCATAATAGTTCTCTATCATAAAGTACGAGTCCGTAAAACGAGAATTGCTCATATAATATGGCTCAAGGAATTTTGACTCATAGTAAATGACTTTCTTGCCTTTATCAACTTTAACGTCAAGATTCGATTTGCCACCGACCTTCAACGGTGAACTCTTATCCCATTCAAATATGACAGTTGCTTCTGGATGTAATTTCTCATAAAGAAGAAAGAAATTAATACTCAAAGCGGTTGAAGAGTCAATAAAGTGACATTCTTTTAATGCATTCCCACTTCCATTTTCAAGTTCATCATAATGTTGTTTAGACAAACTGACCAATAAGTCCACATCTCGTCTTCCGTTTACACCTACTAACGCGTCCTTTAGAATATTTCTGTCCATATATACTTATAGTTTAGCACCTGCCTCTTTATGAATGCAGATAACCTTCTTTGGCTTGATAGTTTCTATAACCTTCTTTATTGTTGTTTTGTCCGCATGGCCAGAGGTGTGAATGTCCACAACATTGTGGAACAGTTCACGAAACTCCTTGTATTTCGGGTTGGCTTTCACTTGTTCAGGAATCTTGTAATATCCATCCCAAGATGAGAATATCAACAAGATCTCCTCCTGCGGAAGTTTGTCGATAAGGCCTTTGACTCTATCTATTTGTGATGTTCCAACAATCATGGTAAATCCTCTGCGCTTCAACTTGCCGTAAAGTCTTTCACTATAGAACAGAGGGTCAAAGGAAAACAAACCTCGCGAGCGTTTTGATTCCCTTTCCGTAAAGAGTCCCATCGTTCTTTTTATGAACAAGGACCAGATGCACAAAGGCTTCTGTGCGCTTATTGCTGCTCCTTTTATTGCTGCCAGTCGTTCTATATCTGTAGCTGATGCCAAGACAAAGACGTATTTGAATGCCTGCATCACGCTTGCCATCTTCCTTGACACCTCACGTTCATGGATACATCTGCCCTCATGCTTCAGCATCGTGCCTTCAGTAATTAGCACGTCTATATTTGTGGCATATTTCTTCAGTGTCGGGAAAAGTCCTTTGCCCAGATAGCCGTGCTCGCGATAGTCTCCTGTGTGCCAGATGCGTTTGCCATCAGCCTCTATAAGAAACATGTAGGAATCATAAATGCTATGACAATTATAGAACGGAGTAACCTTTATGTCACCTATTGTTATGGATGCAGGAGCCTTCTTTGCTTCTGCTCGCGTCCATGTTTTAAATTCCTTCACTTCATCTGCATGAGCAACTGCAGATACATGTTTCATTTCATACATGATTTTCTTGTGAGAATCAAGTATCGGCTGCTGGCTGTATTGTTCTTTCTCTTTTTTAATGGCCTCTTCGAGTATCCTATACTTAATTAGCAACAGTTCTTTACTTCCTTCTCCAATATACTGATCAATAGGGATATACCAGAACAAGCCGACATGATCTTCGTGAGCATGGGTGTAGAACACAGCTTCGTGTTCTTTCATATTTTTATTGATAATATTTGCAACCATACTAAAGTTTTCTTCTGGAGTCGTTGATTCATCATTGCCTGGAAGATTTTGCCCAAAGTCGATGAAGACCCTTGAAGTATCTGTCCATATCTCGGTGATGCAACCACCAATCTGATTAAGACCTCTATGTACCTTGATATTTGCCATATTTTTACTCTATTTGTTGTATGGATATGAGTGTATTATATTGTAATTATCAAAATCCAATATATCTTGAATCCTAATGTTTGGCAATGTCGCAGAAGAAAACAGGAATATTGGTTTGAAGTCTTTGTCGTTCTCCGTTAGTGTAAAATAATCCCCCTCTTCAATAACATGCTTTGAGATTCTCTTGCAGTTCCATCTCTTATCTTTAAACAGGTAGCCACTCATTGTTTGTTCAGGAGTAGAAGCCCCTGCTTTCGCATTGTTGTTAATCATAATGAAATAGAATTCGGGGTAAATAGCAAATTTGTTGGTGCTTATTCCCGCAAAACTATATGGTACATCTACACCGATTCTTTGTAGTGATTTAACTATGCTGACTATTTCATCTTTTAAATTTTCGTACCTGTTTTCTTTATGAAAAGTATAGAAATCCCTAACATGAGTGCGTACCCCAGATTTTCCTTTAATAGCTTCTTTGTCATATTTTAGTTCAATAAGCGCAACTCTAAATGGTGCAACCTTGGAGATGGCGATAATATCAAATCTCCAATCTTCTGCTGTATCTTTCCCTCTTAAAGATTTTGTAAATTCAACGTCTATACAAAACCATCCAGATGAAGGGTTGTTATTATTATCAATAAAGAGGCGTTCCTGCGCCTGTTTCTCCTTTTTATTTCTACGGTCACTGTTCTTCTTGATAATATCATAAAATGAAACATAATCTTTGTCAGATAAAATGTCCGCCTTTTCATCTGTATAATAAGATTTAAGTTCGGCTATAGAGGGTTTGTCCACTTTAATTTTTGCAATACTATCACAATTGTAGTAGAGATTTATATATCCATCTCTTATTCCGATGATGATTTCATTTTTATGCTTCTGATAGATTTCTGTATAAAACTTTGTGCTTTTGAAATCTTCACAGAACGCTTCATCTATCGCTGTTCCTCTGAATGAATCTCTGTCTTTCATATTTGATAATTTAAATAACGATTTATGGTGTTGAAAAGTCGCTTGAGAACTTCTTTTTTAAGAATATCAGGTTCGAGCACCTCTACCTTTTCGCCCATTGACAATATCTTTGTAATCAATTCTGGTGTAAGACAAAGCCAATACAGGAAGTCGCTATACTCCCCATCGCTGGTTTTGATTTCCTCTTGAGAGGAATGAAGTGGAAGCGAGCGTATATATTCAACATGCACTCCGTATACTCGCAGAACCACTTTCTGAGGCTTCAGGTCTTCATTCACAAAGATGCCAACCGTATTGGCATAGTATTCCTCTGCGTCAAAATCCTTTGGCACCACAAAGGATTTATCCGTCAGTTCCATTTCGACCGTTCGGTCAAGAGCAACGTTACGGAGGCCTTCGTGCTCGTTCAGATAGCCTACAATGTACCACCTTTGGTTATAGACCTTCATAGCATAAGGTTGAAGATGGTAGGTTGCACGCTGCCTGTCGAAAGGCTGATAGACTATCTGCAATTCTTTTCCTCGCTGCATAGCATCAATGACCGTCTGGAGGTATTCTGCCCCATAAGGGATGTCCTCAAACAGAATCCTGTCTTTCATGTTGCGACCAGCCTCAATCATATTGGATATGGTGAAGGAGTTGAGCAACCACTGGCGGGTTCTGTCACTTCGCAACTCATTTGGTGATGAGATGTAATATTCGTATGTAGCGGAATCGCATTTCACCTCAACCCCAAATAATTCCGCTATTGCCTCCCTGTGTACATGAAATGTACGCAGAGCAAGGGGCTTCCCATCGCCAAGATAACTATCCTTCCATCGATAGCTTATCTCTTCAAAGGTAAGCCGTCGCTGTTGCAGCAACGTATTAAGAAGCCAGATGTATCGGTTGAATGTCTTGCTAATCATCTTTATTTCATTCCTTATTCGTATTATATAGTATGATGAGTAGTGGAACTTTGTCCGTAGACTATAGTGCAAAGATAATCATCGTATCTGCAACATCATTGCATACCTCTTGAAAATTTTATAAAACGTATTGTTTTTTTTATTCTATGTAGCACTTTTGCATACTCAGATAATAATTTTATATCCAAATTCTAAAATAGATAAGTTATGGCAAAGAAAAGAAAACAGAATCGCAAGAATGAGCTTTCAAAGAAGGGAGCCGTTGAGTCTATCAGATTTCAAACACACATTGGACTCAAACAAATAGGGCATAAGGATACCGATATGTTCCATAGGCTTGCAGATACAGAAATAAATGTTATTGCAGAATTAGATCTCACCGATGATATTCTTGGCATTAAAAATCTTGTAGAAGGTGTAAAAAGAGAGCTGAACGTAGAACCAATATTGGAAAAGGGCGACTTCTGTACCAGCATAGTGGCAATAGCCCTCCGAATCTCCAAGATACCTGTATTGGATGATATGAAGATGCCTGTTGTGAACTGGCAAGACCGAATCAATAAGAAGATTCTAACACTTTATTATCCAGAGGAATCTCGAAACGCAGTGGCTGAATGGGCAAAAGCTAACGACTATAATACTTCCACCTACCTTGGCCGACCTGTGGTCAAGTTCAAACGGTTATTTATAATCATAGAAAGAACACGCACGCGGACAGAATAGCTGAAAGAAGGCTGGGCGAATGATCGCCTTCATTTCCAGCGATGGTTGAGCCAGAGATTCTTCTTGACGACGAGACACCTCTTCCATATTAACAATCTCGAAGAGGTTTTATTGGCTGTCGTCAATGAGTTATATGATGCTTACACTAATGTAGTAGTCGTAGCCTGTGCTGGGAGTCAAATTCAGATATAATACTCGAGTTCGGGATAAGGTCAGTATGCAAACAGTTCTAACTGCTTTGCTTTTTCGACATAAACAGGTAGTGCCTCAGGTTTATTGTCAAAAAAGCAATAGGCAGTAAGGGCAGAACATAGATTCATGATAAAGTTATGTATTGAGCGATATCATGAGTGGTGTACGAGGTTAGCTTTATTCTTCAAAAGTTCATGGATGCACTCGATGATATAGCGTTTTCTTAACATAATCTTATCCCACATCGGCATCAGCTTGTTCATTTTGTCATATAAGCTCAAGTCTGAAGCTTACAAGAGAGTGTACGCCAAACTCATCGGAACCAGATATGAAGGCAAGTGTCCCGATTTTGAGGTAAATGGAAAGTTCTACGAATATGAAGGTTTTGTTAAACCGAGACCTCTGCAAAACCTCATATAGATAGCGAAATCATAAATATAACTCATTGATTATCAATAGTGGCTTTTAAGTGTAAAAAGACTTTTGCAGAGGTCTCAAACCTTGAAATAAGAGGAAAATCAAGAATATGCTTACCCATGGAATGAAGCAAAGCTCCAATGTTGTTATTGACAATACGAAAGGATGCTCTGACAGATTCATAAGAAGTACCATCATCAAAAAGTTACAAGCCAACAATGGTGTACTGGACGAAGTGTGGGTTTATGAAAAAGGAAAGGTACGGCTATTCTTTAAAAATGGGAAGTTCGTGTAAACAAACAACGGGAGAGCAATGCCCTCCCGCGAACGCCGAAGCCGTAGCATCGGCAAGGACTCATGTCGAATCCACAGCAAAGATACAACATCTTAATCAAAAAACAAGGAAATGGATATAAAAGTTTTCGCAGAACTCTTAAAATGTCTTATAGGATTGGCGTATTTTCATTTCAAAAGATTTTGGATGGGAATACGCCAAAAATGGTATGTGTAGGTATAACGCTTATAGCCAGGTGGTTATAAAACAAACGCCAAAACGGCACATGAAAAACAGGCGGAAATGCTCATTTTGCGCCTTGTTTTCGCCTCTTTTTGTGTGCAATAACGATGCAAAAGCGCTGTGTTTGTGGTGTAAAGTGGGCTGTTTTACACACAAAAGTAGTGGTGTTTGCTGCATGATTTATGCTGCATCATCAGGAAAAGCATCATTTTCAATAGGAAAAGAGTCGATTCTTTATAACTCTTTGATTATAAGTACTTATAAAATTGAAAAAAGGAAAAGGGTTACGATTTGGTTACTACTCAAATTCCCCGGACTTCCTTGATTTGCTGTCGTTTCAAACAACTCTTGTTATTGACGCAAAGATAAATAAAATGTGCTGTCCGACCAAAGAAAACGCTTGTTTTTTTTATTGAGCAAACTTTTCTTTTGCTATTTCGATGGTTTAATTGTCTTGCTGAAATCATCCTCATCTTCGGCAGGAACAAGTTATGCCCTCTCTTCGCAAACTTCGCTATCGGGCATAACACATTCCTGCCTTTAGCATGACCGACGAAAAGAGGCAGGGAGCAGTCTGTCGAAAGAGTTTCGGCAAATCTGCTTCCTGCCACATTTCTGTGTATCGGCCATACTTCCAAGGTATGGATTTCAGCAAGACAATTTTTCAGATTTTTCTTTTTCGATGTTTTTCCTTCTCTTGGAAGCGGTTGTAAAAGCCGCATTGTTTGTCGTCGGAGAAGTCGGAGCTATTCAGGTAGTGATAAATCCCTCACCCGTCTACCTCCGACACCTCCGACTTGTCTGACAAAGCCGTAGGAAAAGTACACCCCTGCCCATCGCAGCAAGCCCGAAAAGCAGACTTCGTACCTTTCCTCTTCCGTCTTTATCTTCTATAGGTGGCTTTTACATGCCCGCTTCATTACGCTTTTTACTATCTGATTGTATGGCATGCAATCAGATTTTTTACTTTTTCATCCGAATCTGTCTCTTTTCCGTTTACCTCCATTTCGATGCGGTCTTCACCGTATCGCATCCGTTGGTCGTCCCCGTTCAGGCGCAAAGGTAATTCCGGGATGCTACGCTGCTGCAAGGTCGGAGCCTTCGGTTTTGGAGAAAATCTCCACGCCTACGCTCCACTGCGTTTTGCTCCGGGTAGTATTTTCCCTCAAAAACCTTGCATTCGCTCATCCCTACCTTTGTTAAGCACCTGAAACGAAAACGACCGATGCGACAGGAAGACGCATTAAAAAAAATGTCGGATAAACGAGAGACAGATAAGCAGTGAAACTCAACTCCCTCAAGCTCTTGGATCCGCATTAAACATTAAAATCCTTAGCAAAATGGAAAAGTCAATCAACATTCACCGAGCCTTGCGCGCAACCCTTCGCCTGCTGCTCACAAGCGTTATAAGCATCGTCTTTTGGGCGGTCGGTATGATAGTCGGTTTGCTTGCGGAAGTCATCGCAGGTGTGCTCCGCATCTTTTGGGCAATAGTCCTCTACGTGCTCACCCTCGTAAGTATTCTCGCCCTTATTCTTTGGATATTCACCCTATAAACATAAATCAAGATGAAAACAAGACACAGCAAAACACCCAGCCAGCAATGCCGATACTACGAAGTGGACGACATCTTCGAGTATATGTATGAAACCTACATCAACGGCAATCATCCGCAACTGAAAACATTGTACAAGGAGTTGCGCAGAGAAGCAAGAAAAGAGTTTATCGCATTCTGCTTTGAAATGGTCAGTCCCCAACACAGAATGCAAATTATCCAAGCTATCGTTTAACGTTAATAAAAAACTTACAGCAATGAAAGCAACTGACAAATTCACCCCGTATATCCTCGGTTGTGTAATTTCAACTGTGTCAAGGCTCTAATCCTTCATATTTTACCTCATATGGATAATACGATTTCTAATCGTGCCGGTCAGATGAGGAACCTTTCTTCCGAGGCAAAGTTACATGATTTCAAAACGTTCTCCAAATTTTATTGCTAATTGCTGTGATATCTGAGATCAGTTTGTAAGTGGCATCATCCACTTCTCACGTATGTTCCGGTATGTCTGATACACAAGCTTTTCGAGAGAAGTATCGGACGGGAAAACTCCTTTATTCTTCGTTACCTTACGTACTTGTCTATGGTAGCCTTCAACCGTGTTGGTGGTGTATATCAGCTTACGTATCGCAGGTGTATATTGGAAGTATTCTGTGAGGCGTTTCCAGTTGTCACGCTATGATTTTATGACGATGGGATACTGTACGTTGTCAAACAAAAGTGCACAACTGGAACCTCAATTAAGTTTGGGGTTTTAGTATGAATTATATTAATAAAAAAGTATATTTGCACAATGACAACAAAAAAGAATCTTTCAGCAGGTTCTCAGCAGAGAACATCAGAATCCTTGTTAAAGGATATTCGTCGTAACACGAAACGAATTTTCACTTCAGAACAAAAGGTTTTAATTGTGATGGAAGGAATCCGTGGCGAACATAGTATTGCCGAGCTCTGCCGTAAATATGGTATATCAGATAGCACTTACTACAAATGGAATAAGGAATTTATTGAGGCTGGTAAAGCTCGCCTTGATGGTGACATCGTCCGTGAAGCAACAAGTGATGAGGTGAAGGAACTTCGTCAGGAAAATATTCGCTTAAAGGAAGCCCTTGCCGATTTGGTAGTGAGATATGACGTTGTAAAAAAAAGCTTGAAACTCATCGAATAAGCCCTATGCATGAATTGTATATACGTTATAGTGCGGAAGAGAAAGAGACTATAGTTCTGTCAGTAAAGCGTTCAGAGTTAAGTATTGTTCAGGCCCTCAAATGCTTAGGTATTCCAAGGCGTACTTTTTATAACTGGTATCAGAAATATGCCACAGGGGGAGTGAATGCTCTCAGAGAAACGCCTTATAGGAGGCAGACGACATGGAACCGCATCCCCGACCATATTCGACAAATAGTGGTCGAACTTTCTTTAGAGCATCCTGAGCTCACCCCCAGGGAATTGTCAGTTCTTTTATTGGAAGAAAGTCAGATATTCGTTTCAGAATCAAGCTTTTATCGTATTCTGCATGAAAGAGGTCTATTGGAACGTATGGAGCATTATTTCGTCCTTGCAGCCGATGAGTTCCATCATAAGACTAAATTCCCCAATGAGATGTGGCAGACCGATTTTACCTATTTCAAAGTCAAGGGTTGGGGCTGGTATTATCTCTCTACGGTAATTGATGACTACAGCAGGTATATCATCCATTGGGAGCTATGCTCGAGCATGACCTCTGAAGATGTATCCAGAACAATAGACAAGGCAGTTGAAAAGGCCGGGGTTACACTTCAGAATCCTCCTTGCTTACTATCGGACAATGGGCCATGCTATATTGCTTCCTCGCTCAAGGAGTATCTCGGTAAGGTATATAACATCGGGCATATTCATGGCAAACCCTTGCATCCGCAGACGCAAGGAAAGATAGAACGATATCACAGATCGATGAAAAATGTGATAAAACTAAATCATTATTTCTGTCCCTCTGAATTAGAAAATGCTATCGATGGGTGTGTGAAATACTATAATGAGAGAAGATTTCATGAATCGTTGGATAATCTTACACCTATAGACGTATATTTAGGACAAGGGGAGAAAATCAAAAAGATAAGAGAAATAATAAAGCAAAATTCAATCAACAAAAGAATTTCTGATAATAAAACAATGAAATATCAGAGTAAATAACTATATTTGTAGTTGTGCACTTTTGTTTGACAACGTACACCTTTGTACATAAATCATTTCATAATGAAAATAACACATGTTCAAAATAAAATATTCATAAACTTATGGGAAGAGTTAAAGAACTTATGATGGAAGAGGAGGAGTTGTTTTCTCGTGGTTACGTTACACCCGACGAAGAGAACAAATACGTCTGTTTAAGTCATTTTACTAATAGTCATTTGAAGCAATTTATACTAGATAATAGTAGAATGGGAAAATGTTCATACTGCAAATGTAAAACAAAGGTTTGTAAATTTACTGCTTTCATGGATTTTGTTGGAGAAAGGCTCACGAATTACCTGGGGCCTATTGATGATGAAGGGTTGTATTTAGCTAGCGGCTTTCTTGACAAAGATGAGGATGAGATTCCTGGTTATAAAAGACGAGGTCCTTATATTGCCCCTTCAGATGTGGAATATTATACAGATATAGAAGACTTGATGTTTGATTTTGAGTTGATAACTGATAATGACAAACTTACTGAGGACATAGCCAGCTGCTTTAACGTTGATTGTTGGATCAGAAAAGACCCGACAGCTTTACTCTACCACGAGGAAATGGCATATGCGTGGGAAAAATTTTCAGAAAGAGTAAAAAAACAAAGATATACCTTCTTTAGAGACATAAGTTATTATAAAGACACTGTTGATACTCATGGGGAAGAAATAGATATTCTCAGCGAGGTTGGTGAAAAGGTATGTCTCTTGGAAGATATTTTAAAGGCTGGCACATATATTTATAGAGGACGCCCTAATGGGGATGGTGCACCATACAAATTATTTGAAGAGTTGACAGCTCCTCCTATAAAGTTTGCTAAAACAAATAGGATGAGTCCAGTCGGAGTATCCATGTTTTATGGTGCTTTCGAAGAAAAAACCTGCTGCAAAGAGATAAGACATTATTTAGAAGAAAAAGAGACTATAATTTATGTGGGAAAGTTTAGAACAACCAAAGATTTGAAACTAATCAACCTTTGCAATATTCCTAAGCCTAGTTTTTGGATGAAAAATGAAAATGATTGGCAGACTTTCTTATTCCTAAAACAGTTTCATGATGAAATATCAAAACCCATAAGTACTGATAAACCAGAGTTAGATTACATTCCTTCTCAAGCATTTTCAGAATATCTTAGATTTATCCAACGCGCTAAGGATGGAAGTCATTTTGATGGAATCATATATAAAAGTTCTCTTGTTGGTACTGATAATATTGTTCTTTTCTATGATGATAAAACAAGTGCGAATATATTGGAATTGATTTCTGTTGAAGAAAAAATATGCAAGATCTAAACTAAGGAAAGTATACTAACACTTACAGAGAGTACAAATAAATAATTTTATGCACCTTATTTTTTAAATATAGTCATCAAGTATTTAACGTGAGTTCGACGAATTATAAGTGTCTATAAATTTGGTGATTAGCGAAATTTATTGTAACTTTAAAGAACTAATATACAAACAGTTACAAACAAAAATCACTATGATCACCGAGGACAAAGTTACTGAAATATTTTGTATGGCAGATGACTTCTGCAAGTTTTTTGATGCAATGACAGCAAAATATACGCTAAAACCTACAGGAAAAAGGAAATATCATCGAAATTCTACAATGTCAAAGGCAGAAGTTATGCTGATAATGATCCTTTTCCACGATTCTGGTTATCGTTGCTTCAAACATTTCTATCTTGAAAAAGTATGCAAGCAGCTTCACCATCTGTTTCCAAAAGTTGTTTCTTATAGCCGTATAGTAGAATTGGAAAGGGATGTAGCGGTAGTGTCTAAAAAAGTGTGTAAGCTCGACATAATTCTTATCTTTGCATTAAGTAATAAAAAACAACAAGAATATGGAACTTACACAAGGACAAATTTCGGAAATTATTTCGAATTACACAAGTAGCAGTGAAGGTTTTGTCACGCTTCAATCGTTGATTATGAATTCTTTGATGGCCCATGAGCGCGAATTATTCGTCAAAGCGAATAAAAATGAGCAATGCAATGGCTTTCGTCCTCGTCGTTGGTATTGTAAGGGCTATACGTTCGTCTTGCGCATTCCACGTAGCCGTAGCGGCAATTTCTATCCCGTACTTTTAGGGATTATTCGTAGCGAATGTGAAGAGCGTGCTGCCTTGGTTTATCAACTTTATACCAAGGGACTTACCACCGAGCAGATTAGTGAGGTGATAGAGACGGTTTATGGTCGGGCTTATAGCAAACAGCAAATCTCTTACTTGGCCAACAGTTGTCGGGAAGACGTT
>NZ_JH114216.1:118898-240610 GCF_000224615.1 Segatella oulorum F0390 | reverse complement strand
GACAACCCCATAGTTAATCAAGAACTCAATGAAGTATTCACCTTGGAGAACAAAGAGCGCAAATCTTTGCAAGGTTATGAACATTTTATTACTTTTGTAAACCGATGGGAAAAGAAATACCCCGTGTTACGCAAATATAAAGCCGAGCGTAATATTGCTTATTTCACCTATATGGACTTCCCTGTAGAAGTACAGAGATGCATTTATACGACGAATTGGATTGAGCGGCTCAACAGAAAGTATAAAAGAACCATCAAGATGAGAGCTGCAATGCCGTCAAGTCAATCGGTTTTATTTCTATTGGCATCTGTTGCAATGGAAGAAACACAGACGACATATCGAAGGAAAGTCTATCAATGGAGATGCTGGAAAAAGAGTGAATAATTTTGAACAAAATGGAAGATATGGGAAATTATGGTTACACACTTTTTAGGACAATACCGATGTAGCCGTACCCTTAACCTTGTTTATCAAGAAGGTCCTGCTGGGTAAATGCACGGGTATAAGCTTCGTTGACAGCACACCACTATGTGTCTGCAAAAACCAAAGAATACATATTCATAAGGTTTTCAAAGGCATAGCTCAAAGAGGAAAATGCTCTATGGGTTGGTTCTTCGGCTTCAAGTTGCATTTGATTTGCAATGAGAAAGGAGAACTTCTCAACTTTATGATAACTCCGGGAGATATTGATGACCGTAAGCCTTTGGAGTACAAAGCATTCATAGATTTTATATATGGTAAGCTATTCGGTGATAAAGGCTACATCGGCAAGAACCTTTTTCAAAGGCTTTTCGTTGACGGAATACAGCTTATTACCAAATTGAAGAGTAACATGAAAGGAGCGTTAATGAGCGTTCAGACAGACTTTTACTCAGAAAAAGAGCCATTATAGAGACGGTGAATGATGAACTTAAGAATATTGCGCAGGTGGAACACTCCAGACATAGATGCTTTGACAATTTCATCGTCAACTTATTAGGGGCAATTGCTGCCTATTGCCTGTTTCCAAAAAAGCCGTGCATCAATGTGCAAAGGACCATTGACACACAGCTTGCATTGTTCTGAATTCGTCGAACTCACGTTAAATACATTCCACACCCTGCTATCCCTGTCATCCACGTTGGCTCCGGTAAGACAGAATGTGATTATCTCACCCGAATCATTGCAAAGCAGGTGAAGTTTGAAGCCATAACACCAGCCCATAGTCCCTTTTCCGTTCTTGGCGAGCCCCGAAAAAACTTTGTTGAAATACCTTCTTACGTTGTGGCATACGGGGATCATTGTGCTGTCAACGAACGTTATCCCCGTACACTTGCCGAAAGCATAGAGCCTCATGAAGAGCATCATTTTGCAGAATACACGAGGCATGAGCTCTATAAAGCGATTATAGGATACCGCATGGGGGAACTCTTTGTGGAAGCAGCCGCGGATACAATTTTGATAATACTCCTTAAAATTGCGATAGGTACCGAAATGATAGCATATAAGAATCGTAGAATCGTCATCACCTCACTTTCGGAAAGCCTTCCTTTACGATTTCTGTAACGTTTCCCATTACCATTATGGGCGGGTAAACGCAGGTTTCTTTTCAGCTCACCATCCAAATTCTTGTCAAACTCATCGATAATACAGAATATTTCTGTAACTTTGTCCTTGGTAATCATCGCTATATTTGTTTTATAAGTTACTGATTCACAACTATAAAGTTACAAAATAATAGCGAGATTACCAACCTTTTTAAGCAATTTTCTTATCCCGAACTCGCGTATTGATAATCAATGAGTTATATTTATGATTTCGCTATCTATATGAGGTTTTGCAGAGGTCTCAAAATAATATCAAAAGGTATTGTTGTGTGTGATTTGATACTTTTAATAGTTTCTTCTACCTCAATTCCCTCATTTAAGAAAGGAATAACGACTGTCGTTTCTTTACAAAAATCCATATTTAATTAATTGTCAAAAATGACATTTTTATTTCAACATAAAGCTTTTCTTCCAAGTTTGTATTTTCATTTTTTTAAAATCAAACACGACGGTTTGTCCCAAAGACTTGAAGAATGGTAAGCCTAATTGCACATCGCAACTGGGATTGTTTGAGGGAGTTACAAGTACCTCTTCTTTTGGAACGATTTTTTGCCTGCCAACTATCAAAGAAGGCGATAGTAAAACAATATTTACAGAATCATTTATTTCGTTTTCCGTTAAAAGTGTATAGCCCTTACCTTTCATCTTGGTGGAGGGAAAATGATATTTTTGGAAGAAATTTTTACTCATATCTATATAATCACCATTGACTAACCTGACCTGACCTATAGCTTTGTTGGTATTTATGCTTATTGGCATATAAAGTTCTGGATGCCGTATTGGAGCAAAGTACATGCGTTCTTCCATATCTGCTTGAGGAAGAGAGTCTATCGGGAAACTGATTCTCTGATTTTTCCAGTCAATAGCTACTCTTTCTAATTGTTTAATAATGGGGAGTCCTATTTGTGGAGTATTGTTTTTTGCGCAAAATTTTCTAATCTTGCGTATCTTTCTTCTTGATAATTTATGTTTAATAAAATAAGGAGTAGGATCCTTTACGTCTACAACAAAAGTGGGGACATGATAGAAATGAACATTTCCGATACGGATTGAATCTAAATATACAATCGGACAACCATGGGCACTATCCTGTCCACAAACGAGTCCTAACTGGTCTGCAACACTATGGGTTATTGTCATAGCAAACTTAGAATATGTTGTCCATAGAGTCTCTATAGGAGTACCATTAATGTCAATTTGTGTTTTAATAAATGGATCTATCTTAAACTTAATTATCTGTTCATCACCCTTACGAATGGCATGTACAGGTGTTATCAATACTTTTTGTTTCAATTGCTTCTCAAGTTCCGAAATTTGTGACATCACAACCGATGTAAATTGCTTATCGTTATAATAAACTAACTGAGAAGGATAATATTCTTCTTTTAACCATACTAAGTGGGATGCCATTTTCTCGTACATACCTTCTTCCAGATAGAGTTTTATTAAAATGGTTGACAGATTTATTACATCTCCCGAGTAGGCTTTCCAGTTATACCTTAGATTATCATCTATCAGGCTAACAGCTAACCCATTTTGGTTGTTAGCAATTGCAGAATAGACCTTACTGCAAAGGATTGTATAGGGAGAAATCGAATCATGATTAGAAAACACCTGACTCATTTCCAAATATCTACCTGCCTTGCAAAGTTCATGGAAACGATTCATTTTGGCTTTATCTTCCTGAGCCTGACATAATAGCGAGCAGATTGCAAGCAGCCCTAATATCATCAATCTTAGAGTCTTTATCAATTTATCTTCCATTTTTTTATTGCTTATCTGTTATTTGTAAGAGTTCTTACTGTATTAGTACAACTGTGATTTAATGCATTTCTCCCATATCTTTACTTTCATCTCCTTGAAATCAAGCACCATCATTTCTCCTAATGTCTTGAAGAATGGATATCCTAATTGTAGATCCCATGTTTTATTACCCTGCATCTTACTACTAATCATGATTTTATCTTTTGCTTTAAACGCTTGGTTACTATAACGCAAAGAGGGGCTAACTAAGTAAATACGAACAGTGTCCTTCACACCTTCAAACGTTAGAGAATAATTGCTATCTTGCTTATCATATTCTATAGGAAATTTATCACTATATGTCTGCTGGATTTTCTGATAAAGATTTATATAACTATCACATCCAGTATCTACAAATCCCATGAGAGGCATCGAGTTTAGTGTCAGAGGAGTTAACAAATTCGGTTTTGATAAATGAGACATAAAAAGTTGTCCTTCTATAGAAGGATGTGGCAACTGTCTTTTGGGAAAGAAAATACACTCTTGTTTCCAATCTATCCCTACCCTCTCCAATCGCTTGATGATAGGTAATCCTATTATCGGAGAATTTAGAGTCTCGTATAGCATAAGAGCTTCCTGAAGTCTTTCATTTGAAGCATGTTGCTTATATAAAGCGGGAATGGGGCTGCTCCCATCCATAACATAAGCAGGAACATGATAGAATGTATAATTTCCAATAATAATTGAATCAACATAGGCGACCGCAAATTTTCCGTTATCTGCAATGATACTATCTTGTCGATAATCTAACCCCAACTGATCTGCATATCGGTGGGGTAGAACTAAAGGGACAGTAACGCCAGTATCCCATGTGAAATACATTTTGGTTTTATTAATATTTAATTGAGTCTTGATTATATGTTGTGTTGTAAATTTAATAGGTTGTGATTCGCCTTTGCATACTACCCGCATCTGTGGTCTTTTACGAGCTTTTTCTAATACATTAAATTCTTCTTCTATATATTTACGAACATTCTTATTATACTCTATATTAAGAAAATATTGTTGCTGTAAAGGAGCATAGGTATTCTTCAACCACTCGTACTCGGTTACAGCATCTTCATACCTCCCTTCTTCAATATACAAATCCACCAGAAGCCTAGAAAGATAAGGCGTATCACCATTATAAGATTTCCAGTTAGCCTTTATATTTTTTTCCAGCAGTTTTATTGCGACATCATTCCGATTATAGCCAATGGCAGAATAGGCAGCATTCATCAATTTTACAGCAGGTAGTATTGAGTCATTTTTATTATAAACCTGACTCATATCCCAATATCTGCCATCTTGCATAAACTTTAAAAACTGATTCAATTTAGTCTCTCCTTGTGATTGGGCAAGGATGGGGTGAAACAATATAATAACAATAGATAATATAAATAGGCGCAAAGTTTCCATTTTCTTAATTTAATATGATTAAAATTTGGTACTACCACCTATAACTATCCTATATATGCTGTCCAACATAATTTCCAAATGATGAGCATTCTTAGGTATTGTCCTAAAAAGTGTGTAACCATAATTTCCCATATCTTCCATTTTGTTCAAAATTATTTACTCTCTTTCCAGCATCTCCATTGATAGACTTTCCTTCGATATGTAGTCTGTGTTTCTTCCATTGCAACAGATGCCAACAGAAACAAAACCGATTGACTTGACGGCATTGCAGCTCTCATCTTAATGGTTCTTTTATACTTTCTGTTGAGCCGCTCAATCCAATTCGTCGTATAAATGCATCTCTGTACTTCTACAGGGAAGTCCATATAGGTGAAATAAGCAATATTACGCTGGGCTTTATATTTGCGTAACACGGGGTATTTCTTTTCCCATCGGTTCACAAAAGTAATAAAATGTTCGTAACCTTGCAAAGATTTGCGCTCTTTGTTCTCCAAAGTGAATACTTCATTGAGTTCTTGATTAACTATGGGTTTGTCTTTATGTGAAACACTGTTTAATGTCTGCCGTTTGACATGGGCAACACAAAATTGGGCTTATATGACAAAAGTGTGTGTGTTTTTATTACTTAATGCAAAGATAATAATTATGTTGAGCTTACACACTTTTTTAGACACTACCTGCTTAAGGTTCTCTTTACCTCATCAATCTGTGTAAACAAACTATTTTAATCAAGGCTATTCTATGGTATTATGCCCAACGTTCAACATGACTAAGCCACTGATTTGCATAGGATTTCTATCCGCATGAAGCCAATCTATTCCACAAAAACAATACGTTGTCAAACAAAGACGCTAAAACCTCATTTGAGGTTCAGTCGTACAATTTTGTTTGACAACGCACCGAAAGAAAAGTCGGTTACAACAGCTCTCTCAAGACATGCACGTTTGAGAGTCGCCCATTCGCTGTAACCCGTTGGGAGAACAAGCCTGACTGCGTTGATTTTCCCACGCGCCGTTACCTCTAATTACCAATCTACAAGATGATTGTTGTTGGAAAGATGGGAGGTAACGGCCTGTTTATTTCGCGTTAATCTCTTTGATTAAGCGGTCGGCATGCCCCCATTTATCCATCATAAAAAGCATATAGCGGATGTCAACACCGATGCAACGCGCTAAGCGATGGTCGAAGTTGATGTCGCTACTGAGGCTATCCCAGTTGCCATCGAAGGCCAACCCCATGAGTTGTCCCTTGCCATTAAAGATGGGAGAACCCGAGTTTCCGCCCGTAATGTCGTTGTTGGTAAGGAAGCAAAGTTGCAACTTCCCCGTGGTTTTGTCTTGATAAGGACCAAACGATTGAGCGCTCAACAGTTGCTGCATGATAGGCTCTGCCTTATAATCGAACACGCCTTTGTCACCACGTTTCATCTTTTCTACAAGGCTTTCTGCCGTGGTATAGTAGTTGGAAATGTGCCCACCGAGGTCATAACCACCCACTTGTCCGTAGGATAAACGCATGGTAAAGTTGGCATCGCTGTAATGAGGTTGATCCTCTTCCATGCGCAGTTTGGCTGCACAAAGATACTGTTCTTGCAGCTCGATGCTGTCGGTTGGTGCGGCCAATTCGCGGTTGATGCGGTTGCGCAAGGCGTTGAGTTCTTGACCATATTGCAAGCCTGCATCCTTGGCAATGTTGGCTTTTGTGAGGTAAACCTTAGCCCCCTTCTTCATCAAGGCCGAGGTGTTCCACAAATAATCGACATATTTTTGGTAGTTACCACCAAATTTTTGGTCGATGGTTTTGTAGAAAGCGGGCAGATATTCGGCAGCGATTTGCGCGCGATAGTTCTTCAACAGCGTGGCTTGCACTTCGCGATCGAGTGCCGCATCCCACGTGTTGCTGTTGTCATCAAAGGTCACATAGGGCGCTTTGGCCGTGCCTTGCCTCTCCTTTTTGAATGCCTTCAGCGCACGGTCACTCAGTTCATTGGTGCGCATAAAGGTTTCGTTGAAGAGCGTTGCCGCGCGACGTGCATTGAAACGCTTGGCATAAAGCGCTTTCAAGGCATTGAAATCGAGCTTCCCTTGCAGGTATTTTGTCGAGTCTTGCCACCGCTGCAACGTCGCTTCATAGTGTGCTTTTTGGTCGATGATACCGATAGAATCAATACATTTGTTCATGCCAATGGAGTTTTTCCAATAGTTAGCACTCTGCGCAAACTTGCTGTCATACTTGATACGCACAGCCTCATCGGCGCGCATATAGCGTGTCATCACCTCCTGTTTCACACCTCTTACCTGCGCTCTTGGGGCGTTAATGGCATCTCTTCTTTCGCGAATGCCATAGCTTGAAAGGTAGCGACTGGTGCTGCCGGGATAGCCCATGGTCATGGCAAAGCTACCCTCTTTGTAGCCTTCTAAGCTCACTTGCGCCCAGTGTTCGGGATGATAGGGCACGTTGTCCTTGCTGTAAGGCGCCGGTTTGTTGTCCTTATTGGCGTAGATTCTGAACACACTGAAGTCGCAAGTTTGACGCGGCCACATCCAGTTATCGGTCTCTCCGCCAAACTTTCCCATCGACTTTGGGATGGTGAACACCAAGCGCACGTCGGGGAAATTGCGATAGGTGGTGGCATAATATTGGTTGCCTTCGTAGAACGCATCAACGTTTACATAGAGTGTAGAGTCTTGCTTTCGTGCCGCTTTTGTGTAGGCATTCTCCAACGAGTCGAGCACACGTGCCTGTGATAGCTTGCTCATCGTGGCAAAACCTGTTTTCATCACCTCAGCCGTGATGTCCTTTTGACTCACCATGAAGTTCACAAAGGTGCGCTCGTTGGGCAGCTCTTCGGCGAAACTCTTGGCCACAAAACCATTCAACAGGTAGTCGTGTTCAACGGTAGAATGCGAGCGAATGGCCTCAAAGCCACAGTGATGGTTGGTGAAAACGAGACCGTCGGGGCTCACAACCACGCCCGAACAATGCCCCGAGAAATCGACAACGCTGTTCTTAATGGCGTCTTTGTTTGCATAGAGGTCGCCGTAGGGCAGTTGAAAGCCCTCGGCTTGCATCTGTTGATACACAGCCTGTGGAAGATTATAGAGCGTCCACATGCCTTCGTCGGCATGCAAAGGAGCTGCTAAAAGCAGCAATGCGGGTAGCAAGTGCCACCATCTTTTTTTCTTCATATCTATGATTTTATTAAATGATTTGTACGATATTGCTGAATAATTTGCGCGATATTGTGCCACAATCTATGCGATATTGCGGCACAATATGGGCCATATTGTCAGCCCTTGGATTTGAATTTATTTTTAATTTTGACGAAACTTTCAGACGAAAAGTTGCGCTTCACGATAATCACCACAAAGCAACCGACGAGCAAAGTGTTGACAGTCAAGGCACCGAGCATCGGCAAACGGGCGTTGCTCAGGCTGATGAGTGCAAACAAAACCGCGGCGATGAGCGTATAGAAAGCAATGTCTTTGAGCGGATAGCGAATGGGATAGTACTTTTGTCCGAACG
This sequence comes from Segatella oulorum F0390, assembly GCF_000224615.1. Taxonomy (NCBI): domain Bacteria; kingdom Pseudomonadati; phylum Bacteroidota; class Bacteroidia; order Bacteroidales; family Prevotellaceae; genus Segatella; species Segatella oulorum. The sequence goes on along the minus strand of NZ_JH114216.1, from coordinate 232,298 downwards.
CATAGCTCAGCAACATGCTCACACCATACGATGCAAATCCCGCCCAAGCGCAAGCCCAATAGCTGAAATAAGGGATGAGCAACAGGTCGACTCCGATGAGAATCACAGCACCGATGCCCGAGAAATAGGCTCCCCAAATGGTTCGATCGATGAGTTTATACCAAAAACTGAGGTTGAAAAAAATGCCAAACATAATCTCGGCGGCCATCACAATCGGCACAATCTGCAGCCCTTCCCAATAGCTTTTGCCCACAATGTAGCGCAGAATGTCCATGTAGGCCATCACAGAGAGGAAGGCCAGCAGGGTGAAAATGATGTAGAATTTCATCGCTTTGGCATAGGTCTCCTTGTTGTCTTTGTCTTTGGTTTTGCCGAAAACAAAGGGTTCATAAGCATATCTAAAGGCCTGAGTGATGATGACCATAATCATGGCTAATTTGATACAGGCACCATAAATGCCCAATTCCATGCGTGCTTCCTGTGCATTGCCGTTGTACATCCATGGGAAGATGATCTGCGAAGCCGTTTGATTCAGCTGTCCGGCTAAGCCCATAATGAGCAGCGGCCAGGTGTAGTTGAGCATGCGTTTGCAGGTGGCTTTGTCGAAAGGAAAGCGGAAACCTTTCAGCTCTTTGCCCAAGAAAAACAGGGTGATGACGCTGCCTGCCAGCTCAATCCAAAACACATAGACCACATGAAGGCTGAAGTTCTCGTCATAAAGCCCAAGGAAATTGATTTTGAAATAGGGAAAGACAACCAAATAAAGCAGCACACCTACGATGTTCACCACGATGCTGATGAGGCGGATACTCACAAACTTCACGGGGCGATGTGCATAGCGCAAATAGGCCAAAGGGATGTTGATAAAGGCATCAATCGCCACACATGCGCCCATAATCATAATGAATTCGGGGTGGTCGGGATAGCCAATGCCGTCGGCAATAGGATGCAGAAACAGCGCCACAAGTGCGATAAAGAGCACCGAAGTGGTGGCCACTAAGCGCAAGGTGGTGGCATAAACCTTCTCGGCATCTTCGCCTTGGCGGTTCATAAAGCGGAAGAAAGTGGTCTCCATACCATAGGTTAGGAGGATGATGAGCAAGGCCACGTAGGCATAAATGTTGGTGATGATGCCATATTGTCCGCCGGCTGCGTTAAACTTTACGGTCTCTATGGGCACCAACAAATAGCCTATGAAGCGGGCAGCAATGCTGCTCAAACCATAAATGGCGGTGTCTTTTGCTAATGATTTTAAATTTGCCATGCGTAAATCTCAATTAATGGAAGGAAGAATTAGGCCGTTTCAAAACATCATGTAGGCAATGCTTATCGCAGCAAGCACACCAACCAAGTCGGCCAACAAGCCGCAAGCCACCGCATGTCGGGTGTATTTGATGTTGATACTGCCGAAATAAACGGCGAGAATATAGAAGGTGGTGTCGGTTGATCCTTGGAAGATGCAACTCAAACGTCCCACAAAACTGTCAGCTCCATAGGTCTTCATGGCTTCCAACATCAGCCCTCTTGCGCCGCTTCCGCTAAGGGGTTTCATGAAAGCGGTGGGCAAAGCATTGACAAAATCGGTGGGCAGTCCGCAGGCATGGATGCACCATGCCAAGCCCGAGAGCAGCATATCCATGGCACCCGAAGCGCGAAATACGCCAATAGCCACAAGAATAGCTACCAAATAAGGAATGATTTTAACGGCCGTAGTGAACCCTTCTTTCGCTCCTTCGATAAAGCTATCGTAGACATTTACACGTTTCACTACGCCTGCAAGAATAAAGATAAGGATGATGGTCAGCAAGATGATGCTGCCCCCTACATTGGCAACTATCTCCATCATCTGCTGATCCATGTGGCTAAAACCCCAGATAACAAAGCCCACAAAGGCAACCATTGCCCCTAAGAACGCCAATAACACGGGTTGAAGGAGGTTGATTTTCTGCCATATAGCCGTGATGATGATGCCTGCAAGTGTGGCGATTGTCGTCGCCAAAAGGATGGGAACAAACACGTCTGTGGGGTTATGTGCCCCGTATGCAGCGCGAAATCCTAAGATAGTTGTGGGGATGATGGTGAGTCCACTGGTGTTCAATACCAAGAACATAATCATGGCATTGGTCGCAGTATCTTTCTTTTCGTTGAGCGTTTGCATCTGCTTCATGGCCTGAAGACCCGTTGGTGTGGCAGCATTGTCGAGTCCAAGCATGTTCGAAGCAATATTCATGAAGATGCTTCCCATGGCGGGATGGTTCTTAGGAATGCCGGGAAAGAGCTTTGAAAACACGGGACTAAGCATGCGAGCCAGCACATTTACCGCGCCAGCCCGTTCGCCAATGCGCATAATTCCCAACCACAAGGATAGAATTCCCGTGAGACCTAACGAAATTTCAAATGCGTTTTTGGAGGAATCAAAGGTAGCTTCTACTATCTTTTGAAAGAGCGTTGCATCGCCCATACATAACCCGATGATTGCAAAAATGAACGCAATCACGAAAAAAGCTACCCAAATATAATTTAAAACCATATCGTCTGCAAAGATAAATGAAATCGACTATATAAGGAAAAAAAACATTAAAAACCTATGCTTTTCGATGCCATTAGCCTGCATGTCAAGTGCCTTTGGCACAAAATAAAGCAACAAAAACATGGCCTTTTCGATGGCTTTTTCTCCTGTTTATCACCCGATAACTTCAAAATAGCCCTTGTTTTCTTTGCCATCTCAGGTGGAATTTCTACCTTTGCAACGAGGCTTCTCTTGTTTTAAACAGCAAAAGCATGCGTGCAACAGCTGGCTAAGAGCCCCATTGTTTTACTGCTTTTTTAGGAAATTCTCATTAAAACATGACATGGAGCAGACCTAAATGGCACATAAAAAGTGCGATAGCACAAGATCATATAGAATGAGTAGACGTTCCTCTAACGATGCACGACATTTGTTTCGAGTGGAAATGAAGAATCGTAAGCGTAGAAAGAAGTTAGCCAATATTTTGTTTTGGATAGCTTTTATCCTATGCCTTTGTGTGTGCATCGTGTGCCTTTACCTTTATTTACATCCCGATTTATAGTTCAATCCCTCCTCTTTTTCGTGTGTCTTCATGTGGGAAAGGAAGTGAAAACGCATTTTCATTACACTGAAACGCATGGTGGTCTCGGTGCAATGAAACGGTTCTTTGTGCCTGTTGGCGTGGGTTATCATCGAGCAGGTCGCGGCTATTGCCTCGTTCTGTTATACACTTGCAGCAGCGAAGGAATGAGAATGCAAAGCGAAAAGAAGATGTAGAGCAGCATGGTTGTGGTGCTTCCGTTGGCCAATTCACGCAGTGAAGCATTCTCATACCCCGGCATAAGAAGGGCTAATAGGTAGACAACCGAATTGTTTACCCAATGAAATGCAATGCCGGGAATGATGCTTCGCGTGCGCACATACAGCCAACCTAAGAGTAACCCCATGAGAAAAGCATGCACGCCTTGTGCAAAATTCAGATGAATGAGACCAAAAAGCAAGGCCGAAATGGTGATTGCTATCCAAGGATTGGCAGCAGAACCTACCGCTAAGAGGCGGCGAAGAATGGCACCTCTGAATACAATTTCTTCTGCAAGTGGAGCAAAGATGCCGATGGCTACATAGCCTAAAGGGTGATGCATCATGCGTGTAAGCATCACTTGTAGTGGGATTGGCAACTCGAACGGCAGCAAATTTTCGAAAGCCATGGTAGGAATAATCGCGCCAAGGGCAATGCATAGCACCCAGAACAACACGCCCCAAGGACGTGATTGCACATAATGTCGGGAGACAGGTGTCCACTTTCGCCAACAAAACAGCACGGCAAGCAGGGCATTACCCACAATGTTTGCTGCTATGGTGAGCGTGAGATCCGTCGCCATGAGTGTTTGTATTTGTGTGAAAGGAAGCCCTTTGTAGAGTAAAAAGCCAATGGCTAGCGCGATAGTTACAACAAGCTGAATCGCAACAAACAACACGATGTAGAGTGCAATGTCGAGCACTAATTTCTTATATGGATTCATATTGGGATTGATTTGCAAAGAAATTGATAATCATTTCACGATCTTTTGTGAGCTGTTTAGCCAATTCTGGCGCATTTCTGAACTTTTTTTCGGTGCGGATACGCTCATAAAAAGCCACGCTTAACGGTTTGTCATACAGGTCATTTGCATAGTTAAAGATGTTGACCTCGATGCTCTTTGCTGTCCCATCAAACGTGGGACGATAGCCGATATTCATCATTCCGTCATGCCAAGTAGTTGAATCGGGGCATTTCACGCGCACAGCATAAACGCCATTAGCTGGCAGAAGCTGCTCTATACTCGCCGGAATAAGGTTGGCAGTAGGGTAACCTATGGCGCGACCTTGCTGGAAACCATGCCCCACTTTCCCGGTAAGGGTGTAAGGATAACCTAAGCATTCATTGGCAAGTGCTGCTTCGCCTTCGTGCAAAAAGCTGCGAATGACCGATGAACTAATCTTGATACCTTTATATATATAGGGCTGGGTGGGCAACACTTCAATTCCTAAATCTTGACCATAACGTGCATAGTCGTCAAAACACTCATTGTTTTTCCGGCCAAAATGGTTGTCATAGCCCATGAGAAGAGCCTTGACCTGTAATTGTTTCTGCAGCACTTGTTGCATGAAATCGTGAGCCGAAAGTTGCGCCATTGTGGCATTAAATGGCAAAACGGCCACGCCATCAATTCCCGTTTCAGCCAGTAATTGCAGCTTTTCATCAAGCGTTGTCAGCAGTTCGGGGATGTAATCGCGTTGCAAAACACGGCGTGGATGTTGGTCAAATGTGATGGCTACTGCCCTTAATTGGCGCTTCTGCGCAGCAAGAACCAACTGCCTGAGCAAGAAACGATGTCCCAAATGCACACCATCAAAGAAGCCTATTGTAGCAACACAAGGAGCACTCGCGCCCCTATTTTTATTCCATAGAATGCAATCCATATTCATTTTTACACTTGCAAACTTACGCAATTTTTCTCATATCAACGTGACTCGAGACACAATATATCTATTTCCATTCCACAGATTTACAGGAAAATGCGCAAAAACATATTTCTTTTATCTTTTTTTTGATGAAAAATTTGGCCATTCAAAAAAAAAAATAGCTTTGCCAACAGTTAATAAAGATTACTAACTATAAACAATTATTGATGAAACCCCAGGAATTACGCATTAGAGGCATAGGGTGTTCGCCATAAAGGAGAACCTTTGAGGCATGCTATTTTATGGGTTGCCAACAAAAAACCGACGATGTCGTGCCACCTTCTAAAAAGAAAAAGGCTTACATCTTTTATTAAATGCTATTCATAAAACAATTTAAATATACTTCTAATATTAAGTCTATGAACAAAGACCCTTTTAAAGTGGTAAGTGCGTTGCTCCTTTTTGCAGGACTCACTCCGTGGAGTTTCCCGCTGATGGCGCAGGCAAGTGTTGCTGAAGTGCATGCACAACAGCAAAGTAATGTATGTAATGGTCTGGTAACCGACCAGCATGGTGAACCCATTATCGGTGCTTCTGTCGTCATAAAAGGTACGACAAAGGGCTCGGTAACAGGTTTAGATGGTGAGTTTAGTATTGCAAATGCTTCAAAAGGTGCCACGATTGTCATCTCTTATATTGGCTATGTGAGCCAAGAAAAAGTGTGGAATGGCAAAGCCATGAAGATTGTTTTAGAGGAGGATTCCAAAGCCTTAGACGAGGTGGTTGTCGTGGGTTATGGTACTACTTCCAAGCGAAAAACAACCTCAGCCATCTCACAAGTGAAGGCAGAAGATATTGCAAAGGTTCCCGTTCCCAACATTACGCAGAGCTTAGCGGGTCGTGCTCCGGGCTTGATTGTCACGCAATCGGGAGGCGGTGTGAATGCGAAAGCCTCGGTTTCTATTCGTGGTGGCGGCACACCTTTGTATGTGATTGACAATGTTATCTGCGAACAACGCGACTTTCAAAACCTCAATCCTGAAGACATTGCACAAATGTCGATTTTGAAAGATGCCTCGGCTACGGCCGTTTATGGTGCACGTGCGGCCAATGGTATTATCATGATTACCACCAAAAGCGGTGAAGCAGGGAAACTAAACATTGATTACAGCTTCAACTATACGATGAGTCAGCCGGCCGATTTGCAGAAAAAGGTTGATGCTTTCACGGCGGCATCATTCGTCAATCGCGGCTTACAATATGATGGAAGAGTGCCACAATACACCGAGCATGACTTGGAATTGTTCCGCAATGGCAGCGATCCTCAAGGACATGCTAACGTGGACTGGCAGAAGGTTACCATGCGGAATGTTGCGCCAGAGATGCGACATAACCTCATTCTTTCAGGTGGAAGTGAAGCCATAAAGATTTATACCGGTTTGGGATATTATCATCAACAATCCATCTATAAGGTAGATTCTCACCACATGAACCGTTATAATTTCCGCACAAATTTGGAAGCAAACCTCAAGAAGATTGGCTTAAAAGTGGATGCGGGAGTAGATGCTTATATCGTGGATTTCAAGGAACCTTCGACGGCAAATGGGCGCGGATATTACACCACTTGGTCGCACATTCAGAACAAAAAGCCGTGGGAACCGGCCTATAATCAATTTGGACAAATCTATGGAGGGACAACAGATAATGCGCTTATTGATATCAGTAATCAGGGTGGTTACTTCAAACAATCGCAGTCATCTGTGCGTGGTCATCTCAATTTAACATGGGCTATACCTTATATTAAAGGTTTGAGTGTAAGGTCGCTATCAAGCTATACGCTTGCCAACGATCGGAATAAGTCGTGGAATAAATCGGCACAAGCCTATGATTGGGACGGCAATCCGTTGACGGCAAACAAGCCCAATCTATCGAAAAATGTGTATGCTCATCAGAACTTCAACCAGCAACTTTTTGCCGATTACACCCATACTTTTAAAGAGTTGCACACCCTTGGGGCTACGCTTGGTATTGAAGCCAGCGGACAAGACTACGACAATTTGGGCGGTTCGCGCAAAGAATATATCTTTGATGTAGACCAAATGAGCGCCGGTCCGGCCGAAACAATGGAAAACTGGTCGTCAGAAGGTGTGGGTTATCGTCGTGCTGCCGTGATTGGTCGTTTGAAATACGACTACGCTTCACGCTATATGGTAGAGGCAAACCTGCGTTATGATGGCAGTGATTTCTTCCCTAAAGGGCAACGTTGGGGTGCTTTCTTCTCGGGATCTGCCGCATGGGCTATCTCAGAAGAGGCTTTTTGGAAGAAGTTTAAGATGGATAAAGTGCTCGAACACTTTAAACTTCGTGCTTCGTATGGTGAGATAGGACAAGACTTTTTAGACTTGAATGGTGACGGATCTGCCGATCGTTTTGCCTACGTTTCATCCTATACGCTCTACACACGCGGTGCCTTTTTGGGTGGGAAATGGCGTCCAACGTTCTATGAAGGTGCATTGATTAGCCCCGATATGACCTGGTATACCACAAAAGATTTCAATATTGGTGTTGACTTTACCAGCTTGAAAGGGCGGTTATCAGGCTCATTAGATTACTTTGCTAAGGTGACAACGGGCTATCTTGCTACACCTTCTAATGTGGGTTACACAGCACCTTTGGGTAAAAACCTGCCCGTTGTAAAATCGAATGGCGAAAGCATTCGTCGCGGATTTGAATTCATTTTGCAATGGAGAGACCATATTGGTGAATTCAATTATGGCATCTCTGGCAACATGACTTATTATGATGACCGATGGAATGTGAACCCCAATGAAGCAGAAACAAATTTGAAAAATCCTTATAAGCGCAGCACACAAGCAGGTGCTTATACGGGTGTTTACTATCGGAACTTAGGTTATTACCAAGATTATCGAGACGTGTTGAACAGTCCTAAGCGTAATGGTTCGACCAATTTGATGGCTGGTGATTTGAAATATTACGACTTTAATGGCGACGGAAAGATTGATGGTGACGACCAAACGCGCATGGGTTCGGGGACAAGTCCTCGTGCAAACTTTGGCTTAAACGCTGATGCAAGTTATAAAGGTTGGTCGTTTAGCATGCTTTGGCAGGGCGCAACCAACTACAATATCTATGTTGACAACATCTTAATGGGCGGCAATAGCAACTATCTTCCTGTGATTTATGATTTCCAAAAAGATATCTGGTCGCCCGAAAATCGCAATGCATTGTATCCCCGTCAGCATGCTTCTCCCGGCTTTAATGGCAGCAACAACTTTGTGGGGACCGATTTTTGGCTTGTCGATGCCTATTATCTTCGTCTCAAGAGCATGTCGATAGGTTATGATTTGAAGCATAAACTGTTGAAGCATGTAGGCTGGATGACGAAGTGTAACCTCTCGCTTAGTGGGTATAATCTGTTGACGTTTAGCCCTGCAAAGAAATGGGGTTTCGATCCAGAGTCGGGCTCTAACGGCAATGGTTATGGCTATCCTATCTCACGCGTTTATACGATTAGCCTCAACATCGGCTTCTAATTATTCATTTATTTTACGACATTGAATTTATGACAAACTATAAATTGATTCTTTCTGCCTTGTTACTTGGTGGATTAAGTCTGCAAAGTTGTAACGACTTTTTAGATACAAAGCCCACTGAAGGCTTTCCCGAAACAACCGTTTGGCAAACACAAAGCACCGTAGATGCTTTTGTTGCAGGCAACTATGCCTATGCTTATTCTCCCTATGAAGCCTTTGCTACCTGGGATAACACATTCAGTAACAACATGATTAACTGCCGTGCTGCTTGCCCAGGTGAGGCACGTGGCTTGATGGAGAACAACTATGGATGGGGTTTAAACACGCGCTTTGATGACATTCGCAGTTGCAATCTCATCATAGAGAAGATGGCTTCATCGTCTATTCCGCAGACTTATCGTGACCAATACACGGCAGAAGCAAAGATGATGCGTGCCATGATTTACTATGATTTGGCACGCAAAGGTGGGCGATTTATTTGGGTTGACCGTGTATTAAAGCCTTCCGACGAGTTTAATCTCCCACTAACGCGCGATATTGTTGAAAGCTATCAGCACGTATTAACCGATATTCGCGAGGCTATTCCTGCGCTTCCTACGCAGGCAGTTAGCGGTCGTTTGACGAAGAATGCCGCCTATGCTTTCCTCTCAGAGGTGTGCCTTACGGCCGCAGCTTATACCAATGATGCTGCCGCTTTGCAGGTGAATGGCAAGAGCTTGTATCAGGAATCGGTTGATGCTGTGGACGCTATTACCAACATATCTCTCGATGCAAACTATGAAAATATGTTCAATGAGAAGGGTGCATACAGCTCACCTGAGATTATTTTAGCGCAGTATTGGAGCAAAGATGTGACCAATGTTTCGCAGACGGACATGATACATTTGCTCCCCAACTTGCTCAATAGTAACCTCAGTATTACGGGATGTGGTCCGCTGTTTCATCGCGCAGACATCTTCGAATGCTGGTTGGATTACACGCCAAGTCAAAACCTTGTTGATGCTTATTTAGTCATAGACCAAGCAACAGGCAAGGCCGTTCGTTGGGATCAGAGCTCACAGTTTGTGAACAACACGCGTCCTTTGTCACGCGCTGAGGCGATAACGAAGATTGAACATAAGGAAGAAGCGGAGTTTAACGGTGGTGCTTTCTTCAAAGCTTTTGAAGTAACAACACCGGGAATGAGCATCAGTGACCTCATGTATCAGCACAGAGACAAACGTTTTGACGCCTCTATCATACACGATGGTTCTGTGTTCTTAGGTGAAAATATCACCACCTATTCTCACGGAAACATGAGCCGTTGGGCCACACAACGCTATGCTGCGAGCCACGTTCCATTGACAAATTACAGCATGCGCAAGTATATTTACACCGAATGGAACCCTCGTCCGTTCTACAATGTGATGACCGATTATCATAAAGTGATTTTCCGTTATGGGCGTTGTCTGCTCAATAAGGCCGAAGCATTGTTGCGTTTAGGAAGAGTTGCCGATGCGGTTACCACCTTCAACCAAACGAGAACGGTGCATGGTGGCTTGCCCGCTTCCACCGCAACCACGCTGGCTGATGCTTGGAAAGACTATAAAACGGAACGCCGTGTGGAACTCTTTTGGGAAGGAGACTGGTATTTTAGCCTGCTTCGTTGGGGCAAATATGGACACGAAGCCAATGATGGTAAGGCACCGGGAAGCGTGATTGACGAACTCACTGCGCCTGCAACGTTTATCGAAATCAAAACCGATCGCACGGCAGCTTACGTGGGTAATGTGCAATTATCCAACGACCAGCGCACGTTTGACACCCGTTCTTATCTCTTCCCCATCACAAAATCTGTGATACAAGCCAATTCAGCCATCAAAGATACCGACCAAAATCCTGGTTGGGAATAATCACATCATTCAAATTTTTAGGATATGAAACAAATAAAATCACACCTTTTCCTTCTTCTGAGTCTATTATTTTGTACCTTTGCGTTGAACGCATGCAGTTGGGAAGACCTCCCTTCTTATGAAGAAGCCAATATCAGTGCCGTGCAATTCTACTATCGTTGGGCCAGCGATGTGAAAGATCCTATCACGCAAGAGCCTATCGTTAAAGAAGTGCGTTTAAACACCACTTCGGTGGTAAATGCCGATGCCGGCACGATAGAAGCTACGGTAACGGTTCCCGCAGCATCGGGCGATTTCACAACAGCCGTGCGCAATCAAGTGTCACAGCACCCGCTTTGGGCACAGGTAACGGTGTCAACGGCTGCACGCATCACGCCAGTTGATGGTGCGGCAGCCTTGGGAACACCCGATGATTGGAGCCAAGAACGTAAGTTTAGTGTGAAAGCTGCCAACGGGAACACCAAGATTTGGAAGATTAAGATTGTTCAGTTCACAAGATAGTTCTTACTTGGTTCTATCTTTAGAAAGTGCAAAAGGGTGGCTGTAACATGCTGATTTTTCTACAAATGGTATGTGAGCCGCCCTACGTTCTTTCTTTAAAGCACAAGCAATCCGTTGCAAACCCTTCGGGCAGATGTAGACAGACAGCATAGAAAAAATTGTTTTATGAAACAGATAAAATTAGGTTTAGGATTATGGTTGTGCCTCTTATCGTATGCCCTACCCACACAAGCAGCACCTCATGACACCTTGTTTGTGGCCGATTATGGCGTGTATCCCGACACACGTGAAGACCAAACGGCGCGTTTGCAACAAGTGATTACCGATGCCAAGCGATGGAAAAGCCGCGTAATTGCATTTCAATCGGGTCGCTATGACCTGTGGCCTACCGAGGCAACGCGCAAGGAATATTATATTTCGAACACGTCTTCGGAGACCGAATGCCCCTCAAAAATAAAAACCATTGGGCTGTTTCTGGAGGACATGGAGGGCTTAACCATTGAAGGAAACGATGCAATGCTCATGTTTCATGGCAAGATGACGATGCTCACTTTGGCACATTGCCGCAACATGCGGTTGCAAAACATTCATTTTGACTTCGAAAGACCAGGCGGTTCTGAACTCACTTATCTCAAAGTTGATGCGCAAGGAGTGACTGCACGCGTGCATCCTGATAGCCGATACATCATTGTTAACGGTCGAATGTCATGGGTAGGTGAAGGCTGGCGCACAAACTATCCGCATTGCATTGAGTACAATCCCGAGACCCATCATTTTGAATATAGCAAAGGGTGGGAAATTCTTTCGCAAGCAAAAGCTACAGAATTGTCGCCAAATGTGGTGCACTTTACCACACAATATGGTAGAGATTTTCAACCAAATCATACGATAACGGTGCGCGATATTATTCGCGACCAAGTGGGAATGTTTTTGTTTGAGAGTCAAAACATCACCATTCGCAACATCGGTGTGCACTATATGAACGGCTTAGGCATTGTAAGTCAGTATTGTCGCAACGTCACTATGCACCAAGTGCAGTGTGCTCCACGCGAAGGGAGCACACGTTTGTTGGCCTCTTCGGCCGACTTTATGCACTTTTCGGGTTGTAGTGGTAAGATAAGCATTGACAGTTGCCGGTTTGTTGGGGCACAAGATGACCCCATTAATGTGCATGGAACGAACCTACGGGCGGTGGAACGTGTGGACGATTACACGCTGCATCTGCGTTTTATGCATCCGCAAAGCTATGGTTTCCAAGCGTTCTTTGCCGGCGACACCTTGGCCTTCGTGCAGGCATCAACCATGCTTCGGTATGCTGAAAATGTGGTGAAAACGGTACGATTGTTGTCGCCGCGCATCATGGAAGTAACGTTTTTGCGCCCCATTCCCAAGACCCTTCAATTACAAAGTGATTGCGTGGAGAACCTCACTTGCACGCCCGAAGTGGAAATTAGCTATTGCTATTTCTCACGAACCAGCACGCGCGGGACCCTTGTCACCACGCCACGACGCGTGATTATCCGCAACAACACCTATGATTATACAGGCATGAGTGCCATACTGATAGAGGGAGATGCCTCGGGATGGTATGAATCTGGCCCGGTGAAAGATGTGCTCATCGAGGACAATCGCTTCGTGGGTTGTGCCTATAACGGACACCCTTCTCATGCCGTGATTGCTTTAAATCCCTCGAATACAGTGGTTGATGCGCGCCATCCCGTGCATCAAAATGTGCGCATCATCAACAATCATTTCGTCACTTTCGGCAATCCTCTGCTCTATGCCAAGAGCACTTCGGACTTAGTTTTTAAGGGGAATAGGGTTGAAGTCAATCCGTCTGCCTCGGAGACCGGCGGCAAATGGTTCATCCTTGATGGATGTAGTGATGTCGTTATCAAAGGCAATCGCTTTCCGGTTCCTTTCACACTTCGCACCATTCAGTTTGCCAACATGAAACCAAGACTTGCAAAATGAGGCAATGTAGGGGCAACCATTGGTGGCTTCACACAGTGCTTATCCCGAAATGTTATTATACATTAAAAGACAGAAAATAAATAAAGGTAGAATACGTAATATGGATTGGTTGGTTGTTTATAACTAAAAGACCGTTCCTTTTAATGGCTTATGAAAAAAAGATTATCATTCATTTGTGCCGCATTTGCACTCTTTAGCTTTGCGGCCTCAGCTGTAACAGCTCAGCAATTGGACAAGAAGTATGCGCCAATTGAAGTAGTAACTCCCGCACGTCCTGCCGGACAACAAGACGTTATAGGCCTCACCGCTCCCAAATTGAAAACCGTTCGCATCGGTGTTATCGGTTTAGGTATGCGTGGCATCGGCGTCATTGAGCGCTGGGTGCACCTGCCCGGTGTCGAAATCAAGGCCATTTGCGACTTGGTTCCTAAGAATATTGAGCGCGCACAAAACGAACTTGTAAAGGGAAAGTTCCCTAAAGCTGCCGTTTATACCGGTAGTGAAGATGCCTGGAAAAAGCTGTGTGAGCGCAAGGATATTGACTTGGTTTACATTGCAACCGATTGGAAACACCATGCACAGATGGGTGTTTACGCAATGGAACACGGTAAACATGCTGCGATAGAAGTGCCTGCTGCCATGACTTTAGATGAGATTTGGCAGCTCATCAACACGTCAGAACGAACCCGTAAGCATTGCATGCAGTTGGAGAATTGCGTGTATGACTTCTTTGAAATGACCACACTCAACATGGCGCAACACGGTTTGTTTGGTGACATTCTGCATGTAGAAGGTTCGTATATCCACAACCTTGAGGAATTTTGGCCTTATTATTATAACAACTGGCGCTTGAATTATAACAACGAATATCGTGGCGATGTGTATGCTACACATGGCTTAGGTCCGGCTTGTCAGTTGCTGAATATCCACCGAGGTGACCGTTTAAAGACACTTGTTGCCATGGATACGAAGGCCGTTACAGGCCCTGAATTGGCGAAGAAATATGGTGTTGACGACCACAGTAAGCCTTTCCAGAACGGCGATCACACGATGACTTTCATTCGAACAGAGAATGGAAAGACCATTCAAATTCAGCATGATGTGATGAATCCTCGCCCCTATAGCCGTATGTATCAGCTCACCGGAACCGATGGTTTCGCGAATAAATATCCTATTGAGCAATATTGTTTCCGCCCCAAACAGCTCAAAAACAGCGAAGTTCCCAACTTAGAGAACTTGAATATGCACGCTGCTGTGCCCGAGAATGTGAAGGAAGCCTTGATGAAACAATATAAGCATCCCATCACAAAGATGTTGGAAGAAGAGGCTAAAAAGGTGGGTGGCCACGGCGGTATGGACTACATCATGGACTATCGCTTGGTTTATTGCTTGCACAATGGTCTGCCTTTGGACATGGATGTCTATGACTTGGCAGAGTGGTGTTGCATGGCTGAACTCACAAGATTGTCGATTGAAAATGGCAATGCGCCTGTAGCTGTGCCCGATTTCACGCGCGGTGGCTGGAAAAAGCTCAATGGTTTCCACCATGCTATGGCCGAATAAATCATTTTATTTAGAATTTAATTTTTCATATAGTATTAGTTTGGACTGCTGATAGCAAGTGCTTTTAAGCTTGCTTCAGCAGTTTTTTAAGTTTAAAATCAGATGAAAGCGATGACGAAAATAGGATGTCCTGTTCGTGTTTCCGCCCTGTTTTTCCTGTTTTTCAGTGTCCTTTCGGGGCATGCCGGCAGTGCTGTCACACAGCGACCACTGCACATTTGGTTTGACACGCCGTGCACATTAAAAGGTAAAGCCGTGTGGTATGGAGGGCGACCAGAGATGTGGAAAGGAGAAAACAAACCCGAATCGGCGGGTGACACGGCCAAAAATCCCGATGAAGAGTGGGAGTCGGCCTCGCTACCCATCGGCAATGGCAGCTTAGGAGCAAACATTTTGGGGTCGATTGCCGCAGAACGTATCACCTTAAATGAAAAGAGTTTGTGGCGCGGAGGCCCCGGAGTGAGTAGCGATGCAAGCTATTATTGGAACGTCAACAAGCATGCTGCGCCTGTGCTTAAGGCCATTCGGGCAGCTTTTTTGGCGGGCGATAAGGCCAAAGCCGACAGCCTAACGCGTAAAAACTTCAACGGTTTGGCAGCCTATGAATCGTATGCTGAGAAGCCTTTCCGCTTTGGAAACTTCACCACCATGGGCGAATTGACCATCGAAACGGGGCTCAACGATGCACAGTTCAGTGACTATCGACGCGAATTGTCGTTAGACTCGGCGCGCACATTGGTGCAATTCGTGCACGATGGTGTGCGTTATGCGCGCACGGCCTTTATCTCTTATCCCGACAACGTAATGGTGTTGCGCTTCAAGGCCAATGCTAAAGGCATGCAAAACCTGTGTTTTCACTATGCACCCAACCCTGTTTCAACGGGCAAGATGCAGGCCGATGGTGCCAATGGGTTGGTGTATCGCGGTGCTTTAGACAGCAATGGCATGCAGTATGTGGTGCGCATTCAGGCGGTAACGCATAGTGGAACGCTCGAAAACTCAGGACAAACGCTGACGATAAAAGGAGCTGATGAGGTGGTTTTCCTCATCACGGCCGACACCGATTACCGCATCAATTTCGATCCTGACTTCCATAATCCCAAGACTTATGTGGGCGTTCAGCCCGAAGTGACTACCGAAAAATGGATGCAACAAGCCGCGGAAAGGGGCTATGCACAGCTGTTTCAGCGCCATTTCAAGGATTATTCGCCTCTCTTTCAGCGGGTGAAGTTGCAACTCAATGCGGCGCAAACGAACGATAAAGATGTGCCTACTGCACAGCGTTTGGCAGCCTATCGCAACGGCGCTACCGATAATTATTTGGAGGAACTCTACTATCAGTTTGGCCGTTATCTGCTCATTGCCAGCTCGCGTCCCGGCAATTTACCGGCCAATCTGCAAGGCCTTTGGCACAATAATGTCGATGGTCCGTGGCGCGTAGACTACCATAATAACATCAATGTGCAAATGAATTATTGGCCCGTGCACACTACAAACCTCAATGAGTGTGCGTTGCCTTTGGTCGACTTTGTGCGCACATTGGTGAAGCCCGGTGCAGTAACTGCGAAGGCTTATTATGGTGCACGCGGCTGGACCACTTCGGTTTCGAGCAACATCTTCGGCTTCACAGCCCCTCTTGCGAGTGAAGATATGTCGTGGAATCTTTGTCCAATGGGTGGTCCTTGGCTTGCTACGCACTTGTGGGAATATTATGATTTCACCCGTGACAAGCGGTTTTTGCGCTCCACACTCTACGACATCATCAAGCAGAGTGCCAACTTTGCGGTGGATTATCTGTGGCATAAGCCCGATGGAACCTATACTGCGGCACCTTCAACTTCGCCCGAACATGGGCCTATTGACGAGGGAGTGACCTTTGTACACGCCGTTATTCGCGAGATTTTGCTTGATGCTATTGCTGCCAGCAAGGTGCTTCAAGTAGACGAAACAGCTCGCAAGCAGTGGCAAATGGTGCTCCTTCATCTGCCACCTTATCGCATAGGACGCTATGGTCAGTTGCAAGAATGGTCGGAAGATATCGACGATCCCAACGACCATCACCGCCATGTGAACCACCTCTTTGGTTTGCATCCCGGCCACACCATTACGCCTTCCACCACACCAGCCTTAGCAAAAGCCGCACGAGTGGTGTTAGAACATCGAGGAGATGGTGCTACAGGTTGGAGCATGGGATGGAAAATTAACCAGTGGGCACGCCTGCACGACGGCAATCATGCTTATCTTTTGGTGCGCAACCTGTTGAAAGATGGCACGCTCAACAACCTTTGGGACACGCATCCTCCCTTCCAAATTGATGGTAATTTTGGTGGCACTGCCGGCATCACCGAGATGTTATTGCAAAGCCATGCCGGCTTCATCGACGTGCTTCCTGCACTGCCTGATAGTTGGAAACAAGGCGAAGTGCGTGGGCTTTGTGCCCGCGGTGGCTTTGAAGTGGGGCTGAAATGGCAGCAGGGCATGTTGCAATCGGTAGTGGTTAAGTCGCTGGCCGGCGAACCTTGCACGCTCAGCTACCACGGAAAAGCGTTGCATTTTGGCACAAAGAAAGGCCAAACCTACAGGCTTTCATGGCAACAAGGCCGGTGGAAACAATAGCCTTCATGAGAGAAAGTGCCTGTGCATAGCACGTGTGCAGGGCACTTATTGACCCAACCTCTGCAAAGCTTTTCCCCAAAAGCTTTGCAGAGGTTCTTTTTAAGTGTTACGAAAGACAAAAATAGTTGCCGTACAAGGGCATCGCATAGACACGTATAGCCCACGAAAAAGATCTTGTAGGGAGCTAAAAACAAAAAGCGAGCTGCATCTTGGATGGATTTCATCCTTGATGCAGCTCGCCTTGTTTTTGCTGCTACAACGAGCACTGTTTATTTAAAGACCTCGATTTCGGACAATGAACCATAAGAATCTGAGACGCTAAACTCTAACTTCAAATAGCGCACATTGACAGACTTTGTGGCGTTGATGTTGTTCCATGTGGTCTCATGCAAACGAATATCTTCGGACAGTGGCAACCATTTGGTGCCATCGGTGCTGCCATACACGCGCACTTTATCGGTGTAGTATTCAAATCCTGTGAGGATATACATGCCGATTCTGATGCCTTTAACCGTTGTCGTTTGGTTTAAATCAATCGTCAACGTCGATGTCCCATGAGGCAGATAGCCATATTGTTCGGTATCACCATCGGTCAGATTTTCAATCGTTCCATACTGCAACGGAGTAGAAAGTGAGAGCTGATAGTTGCTACCGGGTATCATTGTGCCCGATGGTGTGGCTGCAGCGTTTGCAAAAGCAATGTCAACTACATTGATAGGAATGAGCACCTCGCCACCTGCAATGTTGTGTTTGTTGCCATCTTTGTCGTAGAACACGGCACGCATGGGAAGTACATATTCACCCGCTACAGTGAATTTCTCAGCATGTTGCAAGTGTACGGTAGCCTGAACATACTCTTGATTGGTGGCATCTACTTGCGTAGTGGTAGAGATTCCCTCGGGAGCCAACTCCTTACCGCTATTGCTTTTGAAGAGCGTATTGTCGCGCTCGAGTCCCACCTTGCAGTTCTCACGCACAACTTTTTCGGTAGCAAACATCACATTGAGTGCTGTAGAGCCCGTGTAACTATTGCCCAAGCCCGTCATTCTCACGGTTGATCCATCGCCATCGAGTTCTGCAGACCACATCTCTTTGGGCTGGATGAGAATGTAAGCATAGTCCTGTTTCGCCGTAGAAGGGCTTGACAGGGCGTCGGTAGTAGGCGTGATGCGAACAGGAACTACTGAAGGCTTCGTTAAAGTGCCAAGGCTATTTACCGTTAAAGCAACTTGTTGCTGTATGCTATCTTTGTTCCATTCGAAAGCACCATTGTTGGGAATGGCCAACTGCTTAGCTGCAACCACCTGATAGTCTTTATAGGTAGTGGTGAGCAAAGGCGCATCGACGGCATAGACAACTTGCACCTTTGTGGGCGCAGTTAGGTTGCGGCTAATGCGTGCGGTGAAAGTAAAGGTGTGGCTATCTTGCCCAACAGGAATGCCCGCTGTAAAGGCATTATTGTATTCTTGCACATTGGATGGGAAACTGATGAGGTTGTTGCGTGGGTCAGAACCACTGAAATAACCAGCAACATCATATTCGCCATCGTAGTTATAGTCGGGGCTACAGCCCGTAAAGGCTGTAGCTACGCATGCAAATGCGATGATATATATGTTTGTTTTCATTTTGTTTTATTTAAAAATATGGATTATTCGGGGAACTGTTCGTTGTGCCAAGTAATCGAATTTTGATCGTATTCGTTCGTGTTAGAACCTGCAACATACACCTTAATGGCATGATGGTTCTTGGAAACATCCTTCACACCTGTCTGCTGATTGAGCGGTGCGTAGAACAACAAATTAGGATTTTCGGGCGTTTCAATATAGAGATTATCCATTACTTGGAATGCGGTGAGTGCCTTGTTGTAGAGACGTATCTCACGAACATAACCTACAAATGCACCCCAACTCATATTCATCTTCGTGAAAGTCTCCACCTTTGGCACGTCAAACTCGTTATCGAGCACACCATTGAGATAGCATTTCACGTGTTGACGGTTATAAACCCATGCGATGTAATACCACTTACCGGGCTGGAGTTTGGTTTTAGCAAATGCCTTAGGATCGTCCGTTTCGCCCACCTTCATTTGCAAAGCACCATCAGCAGTGACGCGAGAATAGAAGTCAGGTGAGAGCACTGCCTGGTTGTCTTTGTTACGATCGAGCTTGATAGCATACGACATCGTCCACTCTTGCAAGCCTGTATAAGGTGTCGCAAATGTTGTTTTGAGGTAGAAACCCTGCTGACGCATAGAAGTTGTATAAAGCACTCGGTCGATAGCAAATATCTTTGTTGCACTCGACCCTAAGAGGGTTGCACCTTCAGCTGATACCAATTTTACAGGGATAGCATATTTGGTAGAGGCATCTAAATCGGTTCCTAATGGACGAACATTGACATCAATAGCCCCATTCGATACGCTATTGGCTGCAATAGTGAGATTTTCTGCCGACAAGCTATAATAGTTTGCGGGCAACAACTTGTAGTTGGTGCCATTGGCTGCATTATATTCTGCCAACGCTTTCTCGTCAATAGCAAACTTCAAGGTGGCGGAACCGCTCAACTTATTGGCTGCACGTGCGGTGAAAGAAGCTTTTCCACCGGTGCCATCAACTGTGAGTTTTGTCAGTGGAGCCACATCCGCTCCGTCGATATAAACCGCATTGGGCAACTTGCTTTCATCGCCTACGTCGTCATAATCAACACTGGAACATGCCCATGTGAGACACGCTAAAGAAGCGATACCAAAGACTTTAATGATATATTTCATATTCGTTATTTTTATTATTTAACAGCAGGGTTCATTAATTGAATGCCTTGACGCAAGTATTTGTAAACAGGATTGGCTGCATAGTCCTTCTCCATGTGGTAACTTCCGATACCACCTTTGCGTCCTTTCAGCGGTTGCCAGGTAGCCATACCAATGTAAGAGGGCACTTTCTTGCCATCACGTGTGGTGAAAGTCACACCGCCTGTGCCTGAATGAGCTTCGAAATTCTCGGTCACAATGAGTTTCTTGGCAATTTCTTCTTCGCTTTGTTTCGAAGAAAATTGTGCAACAAGCCCCCCCAAGCGGTTATCTAAGTCGGCATAAGAACGGCAGTCGTAGGCCTGAAGGATGTAGTAGTTGAAATATAAAGCCATATCGGCAGAGAACCAATAGGGTTCACCATCGACAACCAACAGTTTCTTTCTACCTTCAGGAGTTTCGGCTTTCGGACCGATACGCTTGCCCATTGTGCGGATAAAAATATTCATGCGGTCGCCTTGCCACATCTCTTTGTTCGTGTGGAACGGCTGTGCATAGTTGGGTTCTGCATCGAGATCGAAGCCATCCAAGTCGTACTTATAGATGGTATCGCAAATGGCATTGGCATATTTTTGGATAGCAATGGTAATCTTTGCCTCATCACCATCGACCCAACCCCAATACTTTTTATTGTAGGTTTCCCACGATTCGCCTGCCTTTTTTGATGCTTCCGGTTGCGCAGGTGTTACGCCTTTGCCGATATCAAAGAGCAAAGCACAAGCCAAAGCACGAATGCCTTTCACCTCTTTTGCACGCTTCAAATCGGCTTGTTGTGCAGCTGTTAAGTTTGAAAAGCCATCCCATAGTGACACGAAGTCGGTGCTATCGGGAAGGTTATAGAGGCAACGTGATGCAGGACTTTCGCCATTCCATCCACCAAACCATCCGAAGGTGACGGGATGATCGGTTTTCTTATAAGCGCGTAAGTTCTCTAAATAGGCTTCATAAGCCTTAGCTTGTGCAGCATCGGCACCAGCTAATAGCTTATCAATATTCTTGCCTTCGGTCTCGGTCCAATCACTACAAGCGGTTGCAGTGAAGAGCAATACGAGACAACTGAAAATAAAATATTTCTTCATTGACGTAATCTTTAATTGTTATTTAACCTTTTTATCCCACCAAAGACGGGTTGCACCGTTGTCTGCTCCATGGAGTAATTGAACAGCTTTCTTCACATTCGCCAGATTCTTAATGTACTCATCATTTGAATAAGGAATGCGCGTTGGGCGAAGATCGCCATCAACATCGCAATCTGTAGCCGTCAGTACGGCGGGGAAAATGCGGGGATAACCCGTGCGACGATACTCTGACCATGCTTCTTGTCCATCGGGATAGATGGCAAGATACTTCTGCGTGATGATACGTTCTAAGTTGCGTTCGAAGTTTGTTGCTCCTGTTTCCCATTTGATGGTGATGGTAGATGTGGCAGGAGTATCGTATTCTGAGTGCAAGGCATCAACGAAATTTGCTGGAGTAGCCGTGCTGTTTGCCGCATAGGCTGCTGCTTGTGATGCACTCAAATCATTCTCTTCGAAAGAAGTTGCAATACCCTTCTCATAATAAGATTGGGCCGTTCCGCCACCCATATTCCAGCCACGGAGGGCACCTTCAGCACGAAGGAAATAGACTTCTGATGCCTTCATGATGTAGATAGGTGTGCCATCTTGCACGTTAAGTGAGGATGATTTGGCTTTATCCAAATAGTCATCGGTTGTCGGAATATTTGTTCGAACGGCATAATATCCCTCAATGCCATTGTTTTTTGCTTTCACAAAGTAGCTGGCAATACGTGGATCGTTGTAGCCTTTGAGGTAAGATGAGATCTCAGCACCCATGCGAACATCATTATAACTGCCATTGATGATAACCAAAGGATTGCGCAAAGACACGCCTGCTCCTTTGGATAACTGAGCTGCATCGCGTGTAGATTCTATCACTCCGTATGGATTATTGATGGCTTTCTCTGCATATTGCTGTGCCAATGTGGGATTAGCATAGACCACACGCATCGCTAAACGCAGCATCAAAGAGTTTGCAAATTTGCACCATTTGGTGTAGTTCCCTTCGTAGATAATATCATATTTCGGGAAAACATCATGTCCACCGTTGGCCAAAGCCTGCACCGATTCATCCAACTCTTTCAGCATTGCCTTGTAAATATCCTCTTGAGCGTCATATTCTGCCTCGGTGGATCCTTCTTGACCTGCCTTGGTATAAGGAATAGGACCGAAGGTATCTGTGGCCTTATGCACAGCAGCAATCTTGATAATCTGTGCAACAGCAAAGCCTTCGGGATCGTTTGTTGTGCGCTTTTTCACGTCAAACCAATTACGAAAAGCTTTTCCGGCCATCACATTATAAGTATATTGGCTCCAGGGTTTCAAAGCAAAACTGGGGAAGCCACGTCCAACCCACTTGTTAGCTGCGGGCGCCATGTAACCAATCCAACATGCACCTCCGAGGGTATAAGGTATCTGATAGTCGTTCACATAGCCTGTACCGGAGGCTCCTACAGGGAAGATATTCTCCTCGAATGCCGTTACAAAGCCGCCAACATTAAGGTTGTCTTGCTCTAATTGTGCTTCCGTGGGCTGACGATGGTCACGGTTTATGTCCTCAAAGTCAGCTTGACAAGCAGTGAAGAGTGTCGTAGCTAATGCCGACACACACAGTATTGAATAAATTTTTTGTTTCATAATCGTCATTTTTTAGAAGTTGAGTTTCAAGCTGAAACCAATGTTTCTTAAGCTTGGTGCACTGAAATAGTCGCTTCCTTGACCGTATGTTCCTGTTGAAGCAGCAATCTCTGGGTCGAAAGGAGCCTTGTTATAAATCATCCAAAGATTGTTGGCAATGAAACCAACCGTGACACTTGGCCAATCTTGTCCCAGCAAAGTGCGCGGTAAGGTGTAGCTAAGACTGATATTTTGCAAACGCACATTGGTTGCATTATAATAGTAATAGCCCAATAATTGCTGATTGGCAACCACCTCATAATATTTCTGTGGGTCAACTTTTAAGCCGCCAGCCAACTCAACATAACCACGATCACGTGCTTCAGCAGATGCTTGTGACACACCGAATTGGTCGAGAACGGCCTGCGTTGCAGAAGTAACAATGCCACCAACACGTGCATTAATGAGGAACGAAAGGTTCACTCCCTTCCACGAAATGCTGTTTCTCCAGCCCATATTGAAGTCGGGATTGGTATTACCTATGCGCAAACGCTCACCATTTGGCAAATCCATTGACGAGAGACTACCATCAGCACCAACGGCAATCTTGCCTGTTGCATCACGCTTCAACACTTTCGTTATATACACATCTCCCATGCGATCGCCTTCACGAATATAGCCTCCGCCGGCCGATGTCTCTGTAAAGTTGATAATCTTACCGTCAATTCCCGTGTTATAGTTGTGCACTAACTTCTTCACTTTGTTCACATTACGGCTATAGATGAGGCGTGATTCAAAGTCAACACCGCCGATATGATCGTTGTAAGCCAACGACATTTCCACACCAGAGTTCGCAATATCACCTGCTTGAATATACATACCCGTGTAAGGAGATGTTGCAGAAAGCTCTGCCAAGAAAGTCTGATTATAAGTATTTGAATGATACCATGTGAGGTCAAAATTGAGCTTACTATTGAACATTCTCAAGTCTAAACCCAACTCGTATGAGCGGGTACGCTCTGCTTTAAAGTCATAGAAAGGCAGAATGGTGCGAATAGAAGGAATGCCATCTACGATAGGATAGGTGATGGTTCCGCGTGTCACACCACGATAACGATCAGGAATAGGAGAGCCTACTTCGGTAAATGAGCTTCTCACCTTCATGAAAGAGATAGCCTCTGGCAATTTAACCATTTTGCTAACGATGGCCGATAAGCCCACAGATGGATAGAAGAACGAGGGTTCTTTCGCATTCACTAAGAGCGAACTCCAGTCATTACGCCCCGTCAAAGACAAGTAAAGCATATCCTTCCACGACAACTCTGCACTGGCAAAGATAGCTGTTCCGCGTTTACGGAATTCTGAATCGTTCGCACGTGTGTTAGCAGGATCGAGTGCAGCCGATGAGAAAAGGTTGGGAACCTTCAATATCGGGCCACCAAAGCCAACGCTGCTCGAACGATAATCTTCCAAACTTGCACCAAAGTTTGCCGTCAAACGATAGTCTTTTCCGAAGCTCTTGTCGAGGTTAAACATAAAGTCTAAGTAGGTTTGTTGGTCACTACCCATGGAATGATTGTATATACCATTGCCATGAGTTCCTGCGTAAAGGAGTCCCTGTCCAGATGCATGGAAACGGCTTTCTGACTCGGTATTGGTGTTATCAACACGCACACGTCCCGTTACATTCAACCAAGAAAGAATGTCATATTTCAAGCTACTCATAAACATGTAGCGCTTACGGTTCGTTGGTGTCATCATATCATTCACGATGAAATAAGGATTTTGCAGCTGCATTCCTTGGTCACCATAGGGCCAATACTGCGTAGCCAGCTTTCGAGAAGCATCATAACGCTTATACAACGCTACCGCAGACCAGTCCTCTCCACGTGGGAACAGATAGGCAGCTGTTAGTGGATTGTAGTATTCTCCAGGGCGATACATGTTCTGTGTGTTCTGGATAATATAGCTTCCGCTAACATCTAAGTGCAGTTTGTTGTTGAGAAAATCACTCGTATTGCGTGCGGTGAAGTTATAACGGTTATATTTATTGTTGGGCAATATACCCGTAGCATTCGTTGTTGCAACCGAGATATAGGTCTTGTTGGTCTTGGTTCCCGTTGTCAACGTCACCGAATTGATGTAGTTATGCCCCGTGTTGAAGAAATCTTTTGGGTTATATGAAGACGGAGTTGCCAACCGGTCGCCCCAGCTATAGAATGATCCTGCCTTGTTACCATAGGTGTTTTGGAACTTAGGCAAGATAAAAGGATTTGAAAACTCCATACTGCTTGACACAGCAACTCTCACCTTTCCTTCCGTACCGCGTTTCGTATTGATCATGATAACACCATTAGCGGCGGCCGAACCATAGAGAGCTGCCGAAGAAGGACCTGTCAAAACGCTGATGCTTTCGATGTCGTCGGGGTTAATATCCGCAATACCTTCGCCACTGGGTTGGCTCGAATAACGGCCGCCACCAATATCACCACCACTCTTATTGAGCATGGGAACACCATCAATCACATAAAGAACATTGTTGCCACCAGTGATAGATTTCGTACCACGCATAACTACACGGGTCGGTCCTCCTACACCAGCTGTCGACGCATTGATATTCACTCCGGCCACAGCACCATTCAAACTGTTCACAAAGTTCACGTTCTTCACGTTGGTAAGCTGGTCGCTTCCAACCTTTTGCACATTGTAACTCAATGCTTTTTCCGAGCGTTTAATACCCAAAGCGGTTACCACAACCTCATCAATTTGGCGTGCAGTAGGCTGCATGGTGATGTGAAGGTCGCGTGCATTTTCAACCTTCACCTCTTGCGTTTGCATACCAATATAACTCACAACGAGTGTACTTCCCTTCGGGACATCAATCATAAACTTACCATCAATGTCAGACACTATGCCATGTTGCCCATTCTTTACACGCACAGTTGCACCAATAGCAGGTTCTCCTGTGTTGTCAACAATGGTTCCGGTAATCTTAACATTACCACTTGCTTGTTGCGCTCTCACGCTCTGCATCGCTGATAAAGCAGTAGCAGGCGCCGGATTTGTTGTCAGATTCCCTCCTGCGGCAGCTTGCAAACTGCAACAGGTTAGGAAGAGAACGCTCAACGGAAAGAGTTTTCCCTTTTTCATTCTAATGTTGATTTTTATTTTTGTTGTAATCCTTATCCTAAATAGATACTTTGTCACGCATGGTGAAATACTATTTACTCCATCTGATTTTATAATCTAATAAGCTATATTTTTTGTTTCGATATTCATCTCATCCTTGAAAACAATTTATTCCTATATCCTACATTCCCTGCTGATGTTGCCCAACATCAATAGCCGCCAAAACCTCTTTTCATAGATTTTTCAGCGGGCTTTCATCGCATGTGGAGGCACGTCTTTATGGTGACTGCCGATAAAGTCCTATCTCGGCTATGGTCGGTATGCCACGACTTTCGTCAATCGTGAGCTTTATTTTCTTCGCCTTTACCTCCGGGAACGACAGCAATCGCTTATGTCCAACGGTTGTTCCTGTAGCAATCTTTTGCCATTTTCCCTGCACATCCAGGTAAGATAAGCTGAATTTCTCCACACGTTGTCCTTTGCGAATATCCTCTTGCACCGACAACACATTAAAAGAAATCGGTTGGGGTGTGGTAAATATAAAGGTAGCCTTACCTTGAATGGCTTTCGGTTCACAACTCGTATCATAGTTGTTATCCACGACAGTAGCACCTTTTCCTGCAATCGTCTTACACATTACCGCAGCATGTTTCAGCAGGTTGTGTCCGAAAATCTGTTGTTGGAGTTGTGCAAATCCACGCAGACTGTTCACGTCGGCTTCAGCAAATCGCCCCGCCTTATTGGGTGGAACATTGAGCAACAATACGCCGTTTTTCCCCACCGAAGTAAAGTAAATATCCATCAATTCTTTAGGTGTCTTCACCTTGTTATCTTGATCTGGATGGTAAAACCAGCCCGGACGAATCGACACATCGGTCTCTGCAGGATACCAAACCAATGCCTTGGCATCCATAATCACGTGCCGACTGCCCAAATCTTGCCCACGCATGTCCCCCGCAGGTTGATGTAATTGCTCCTGTTGTGAGTTGGCCATAATCGCCGTTTGGTCAAGGTTATTCATCGGAACCACACTCCATTCGGTGTCTCTTCCACGCCCTGTTTCAGTACCAACCCAACGCACATCAGGCCCCATCACAGCAATAACGGCCTCGGGTTGCAGCTTTCGAATGAGCCGATACCAACGAACAAAGTCATAAGTTTGTTTCTTTCCGTTCGGACCTTCACCGCAGGCACCATCAAACCACACCTCGTTCACAGCACCATAGTGCGTCAACAATTCGGTGAGTTGGTTTACAAAGTAATCATTGTAAGCGTCTGTCCCATATAAAGCAGAGTTCCTGTCCCATGGAGAGAGATACACTCCAAAGCCCATTCCATATTTTTTGCAGGCATCACTCACAGCTTTCACCACGTCACCTTGCCCGTTTTCCCAAGGCGATTGCTTCACACTGTAGTCGGTATAGGCTGATGGCCACAAGCAAAACCCATCGTGATGCTTACACGTGAGAATAGCACTTTTAAACCCAGCTGCTTTTAACTCTTTAATCCATTGGTCGGCATCAAGCCCCGAAGGATTAAAGGTTGCAGCGGGAGTCTTGCCATCTCCCCATTCCTTTCCTGTGAAAGTGTTCATGCCGAAATGCAGAAAAGCCGTCAATTCTTGCCGTTGCCAGCGGAATTGTCGGTCAGAAGGGCGCACGTTGGCCGCCTTTTCAATAATCTTTTCGGGTGTATCGGTAGGCAAAATAGCAACACTGTTGCTCACCTGTGCCGACATCAAGGTGTACAAACTACCCAAACACAACATTCCTATCCATCGCTTTACTGTATAGTGGTGCATAGCTTGTTCCTGCTCCATAGTCTCTTTGTTCTTATCTTCGTATTTAGTTGTTGGCTGCAAAATTAAGTATTTATTCAGAAAAAATGCAATACTTTACGAAAAATCTTTTACGCTTAGTGCATAAACGCCCCATAAAACCATAAAAAGACCGCCCACAAAGGACGGCCTTTTTATCATATTTCCCTCACATGCACAGCCTATCCGTGCACAAAAAAATCAATAGGACGGATTCTGTTGAATATCATTTCCATTCAGTTCCATAGAAGGAATTAAAGGAAGTTCCTTTTTAAATGTCCACGTATTAAAAGATTGTACGTCGGCATTTAATACTTGGTGCCATCCTTGATTTGTTGCATTGGTATAGCGAGTGATGGTCTCTCCTCTGCGTAATGCATCGAAATAGCGGTGTCCTTCGCCCACTAATTCCTTTCGGCGCTCCATATAAATGCGGTCAGCCGTGATAGAACTTGCTGTAACCGTTGTTGCGCTGGTCGTCCTATGACTAATAATGGCATTCAAATAGGTTGCAGCATCTGTCGTATTACCTAATTTAAAAGCAGCCTCAGCAGCATTTAAATACACCTCAGACAGCCGCATCAAGGGAACATTTGAATAGCGAGGATCGGTTTGTGTGGTCGAACCTATGAATTTACGCAAATAGACTTTACGGCCAAGGAATGTGTTCGCATCAACAACTTTCTGTGACGTGGGAGCCGAAACGATGTTATTTCTGATGTCGTTAGCATCTGAAAGCAATGCATCTGAAAAGGCTTTTGTGATAACCATGTCACCATAACCCGAAGGTCCTTTGTCTGTATCTTCGGTCACTAAGTAAGGATAACCTTCACGATCATTCCAGTCATTAAACCCGGTAACGGCAATTTCAAACAGCATTTCGTTGCCATGTGCCGCATCATCTTTATACCAAGCATGCACATATTGGTCACGAGTCCAAAGCTGATAGGGCGAGTTGTCAATAACATCTTTCGCTAATGTCAATGCATTGGCATAGTCTCCCTTTGTTAAATAGACACGTGACAACAGTCCCTTTGCAAACCATTGATTCACATAACCCTCAGTCTTTTCGGTCGATAAAGCGCCCGATGCAATGACAGCCTTTAATTCATTTTCCACGAACGTATAACATTCTGCAACGGTACTACGCTTCACCTTTGCCGCAGGATTTAGTGTTTGCGTGGATAAAGCTGCGCCCCACGATGCACCGTTATCCTGCAAATAGGGTTTGCCATAGACGCGGGTAACATCGAAAATAGCTAAGGCACGCAACACACGAGCCTCTGCCTTGATGCGATTAATGGTGGCAGCATTTGATGAAGCATCGATCAAATTGTTGGCTTCTATAATGCGGTTGGCACGGCTTACAACGACATAAGGAGACTGCCACACAGAATTTCCGCGCGAGAAGTCATTCGCTGTGCTATATTCCATCTTGTAATAAAAGTCGGCTCTGTTACTGCCATAGATGCTGTGTTGCATGTCTTCACCACGCACTTCACCATAAACAAACATGTTTCTTCCATAATAGTCAGACATGTCCGAAGTGCCTTTGAGCGCTTTATACAACCCCACACGCGCACTTTCTAATGTGGCACTATTCTTTAATGCACCATCGGCCGGCACACCATCGCTGGGAGATACGTCTAACCAGTCACTACCACAAGCGGTCAATCCTGTTGTAAGAACTGCACCAATACCTATATTATATATTAATGTTCTAATCTTCATAACCATTCTTTTTTAAAAACCAAGTTCTACACCAAAGGTGAATGTACGCAAGTTTGGTGTTTCGAAAATTGCAATACCATTAACAGGTACTTCCGGATCAACCCGCAACTTCTCTGATTTAAACGTGAGAAGGTTGGATGCAGAGAAATAAATACGTGCCTTATTGAGGCCCAATGGGCGGAGATATTGCTGTGGAGCCGAGAAGCCTAATGATAGATTCTTCAACCGTAAATAGTCCAAAGGCATCAACCAACGCGATGAATATTGATATACGCTTCCATATTGAAACTTAGGCAATTTTGCACGTGTGTCTCCGGGACCGGTCCACATATCGCTCAACTTATAGTAGGCCGGAACCGTTCCTAAATACAGGTCTGAACCACCGTTTGACTCTTGCCAATGGGTATAGTCAAAGGCATCACCCCCAAGTTGATAGGTGAAAGTAAAGCCAAAGTCGATGAATTTCCAGCGCATGGTGTTCGAAATACCACCTTGTAAAGCCGCTTGGTTGTTACCAATAACCACTCTTTGCGCCTTGTTTACATCCGTTGTCGTGTTGCGGGCATTGGCTGTGCCATCATTTATATAATAAAGTTCCTTACCGGTTTGTGGATCAACGCCTGCATATTCATAACCATAATAAGAATAATAAGGTGAACCTACCTGGTGAACCAACACGGTGTTAGCATTGTCCATCACCCTGTCCGAACCGTTGAGCTTAACCACTTTGTTACTGTTGTGCGCCATATTGAGCGTAGATGTCCAAGAAAAATCTTTCTTGTTCAGCCAATTCGCCGACAAGGTAAGCTCAAAACCGTTGTTTCTCAGCGAACCTATGTTGGTAGGCATAACGGTTTGATAAGACGTACCATAATAGCCTGGGACAGAAGAGATAGGCATGTTGTAAATCAAATCTGATGTCGTGCGCGTGTAATAGTCAAACGTCAGGTTATATTTCTCCAAGAATGTCAAGTCTAACCCTACGTTGAAAGTCTCATTTTTCTCCCATTTCAAATCAGGGTTGGCTACACCTACGATACCAATACCCGACACACCATTGTAGAATTCGCCATAGCTATAGGTGTTTAAATAACCATAGTATGAGGAAGGTTGCGTACCATTCACACCATACGACAAGCGAAGTTTCCCATCAGTGACTACACCATTCACCGGTTCCATGAACTTTTCTTCGCCAAAACGCCATGAACCCGATAACGACCAAAAGTCACCCCAGCGGTTATCTTTACTCAATCGCGAACTACCATCGCGGCGATAGCTGACACTTGCATAGTAACGGTTGTTATAGTTGTAATTCACACGTCCTAAGTAAGACAGCAATTTGGACTGCGATTTGTTAGAACTTGCATTCGTTGTACCCGCATTGCCTATCTCATAAAGCTCACCCGGGTAGTCTTGTGCCTTTATAAAATCATAACCATACTGGAAATTCTCGGTCTCATAGCCTACTAAAGCATCCACATTGTGCAAGCCAAACGACTTGATGTAGTTCAATTGGAATTGCGAATTCAGCTGCCTGATTTCGTTCTTCAAGCGTTGTAACGAACCGTTCACGCTGCCACCATCGCCCGAATAGCGATCCCAAAGCACATCTTCTGTACCAGCTGTATAGTCATAAGCCAATTTACCACTGGCGCTAAGCCCATCCCAAATGTGCCAAGTCAGTTTTAAAGTGTTCAACGAACGAATGACATTGTTCACGTCGCTGTTGTGTAATTGCTCGTAAAGCGGGTTGCGTTGCACACGCCCAATCTTCATATTATAACCGCCTTTGTTGTCAAATGGGCGTGTAGATGGGTTCTGAAGGAAAGCATAGTTAATGGTAGGTGCAATGTAAGAGTTACCTTCATTGGCTAAGCTTTGTTTCATCTTTGAGAACAAAGTGGTCACATCTACATTGAAATGCCCAAACTTATGGGTGAGGTTGGCATTACCTGTATAACGTTTTAACCCCGTATTAGCCACGATACCATCTTGATTGGTGTAGGCCAATGAAGCATAAAAGCGCGTGCTTTCACTACCTCCCGAGACACTTGCCTGATAGTTTTGGTGATGACCTGTGCGGAAAAGCAACTTTTTCCAATCGGTCCAGGTCTGTCCTTTGCCAGGAAGTGGCGCATAGTCATCAATGTCACCGGCAGCCGAAGCAGCAGCTTGTGCAGCCGTTTGCCCTTGGTTGTAGCGGTAATAATTCTCTAAACCTTTGAGCAATACTGCGCGGCGGTCATCGCCATTGAGCTGAGGACGATAGTTGATAGCCATGTTGGAGAAGCCCCAATCGCTGCGGAAGTCAACCTGAGTCTTACCGGTTTTTCCGCTTTTGGTCGTGATAACGATAACGCCATTGGCTGCACGCGACCCATAAAGTGAAGCAGCTGCAGCATCTTTAATGACGGTCATGCTCTCAATATCATTACTATTGATGGTCGAAAGAATGTTTGTTCCTGCAGAAGAATAGTCAAATTCACTGAGGTTACCTGAGTTTACGGGTGTACCATCAATCACGATAAGCGGATCGTTTCCCGCATTGATAGAACCCATTCCGCGAATGCGAATGCTGCTTGTTCCGCCGGGAGAACTCGATTTTGACGTAATCGTTACACCCGAAACACCACCGGCTAATTTGTCTTCTACCGATACAACGGGGACATCTTCAAGTCCTTTGGTGTTCATTGTCGCTGCGGAACCCGTAAAAGACGATTTCTTTACGTTGCCATAACCTGTTACAATGACTTCTTCTAACGCTTTAGCCTCAGCCTTCATCGTTATCTTCATGTTGGCTTTTGCCACAACAGTCTGCGATTGCATACCAATGTAGTTCACTGTAATCTTACTGCCGGTAGGCACATTGAGGCTGAATTTTCCATCGACATCGGTCACGGTTCCCGTCTTTGTTCCCACCACAACCACCGATGCACCCACAACGGGTTCACCGTCTTCTGACGAGATAACGGTTCCGTTTACCTGTGTTTGCGCGAACGCTATCCCTACACTTACGAATAGCACTGCCAGAAACAGACAGAGTCTTTTTCCCATAATCTTTCTCTTTTAAAATTTAACTTAGGAATGAACAAAAATCACTTTTAAAAAAAGTAATGCTACAATCTTATTTCATGATAGTTTTGTTATCCGGCGTGCAAAGTTAATGAATGTATAAAAAACCACCAAACATTTTGGCAAAAAACTATCATTTTAACAAAGAAACAACCCTAAAGTAAGCACTTTCGTAAACAAAATGGAGCTTTGAATGTTATTTTATTAGTTTAAACCCCACCCCATCTTTGAACCGTCTACCCCATCATCATACATCACTTCCATGGGCTCCTCTTCATCTTTTGTTTGCATATCGGCATTTTGCACGTTATCTTCGCTTAGCATAGTCTGCTACTTTTTCGATAAGGTGACAGTTCATTTGCTTGACAAGCAAACGAAATCGGGACAGACACGAACGCCCCATTGGGATGATGTGAAAGGTGAATATGCACCTTTTAAGAAAGCTATACAGCATAAAAGCTATGGAATTACAGCGCAAAGTAAGCCACTTTATGGGGTAATTCCATAGCTTTTACGGGGTAATTTGCATGCGATTCTGAAACCATCTATACCCTTTTATTTTCTCTCCCCTATGCCTCTCTTATCAGAAGCCTATTCAAAGAGGTCGGGATGCATGAGGTTTCCTTCGTAGCGGTTGCGTCCAAGGTGTTCATAAGCCAAGGTGGTTGCCATGCGTCCGCGTGGTGTTCGTTTGATAAAGCCTTCCATAATGAGAAAAGGTTCGTAAACATCTTCCACGGTTCCTGCATCTTCTCCAATGGCCGTAGCAATGGTACTCACGCCCACAGGGCCACCCTTGAACTTGTCGATGATGGTTAAAAGAATTTTATTGTCGATTTCATCGAGCCCATATTCGTCGATGTTGAGCGACTGAAGCCCTAATTGTGCGATGTCATGGGTGATGGTTCCGTTGCCCTTTACCTGTGCGAAGTCGCGCACACGGCGCAGCAAAGCGTTGGCGATGCGGGGCGTTCCGCGGCTCCTTCGGCTGATTTCTACAGCGGCATCTCTCTCTATCGGCACTTTCAAGAGCATGGCCGAGCGCTGGATAATGCGCTGCAACGTGTCGGGATCATAATATTCTAAGTGCATATTGATGCCGAAACGGGCGCGTAAAGGGGCGGTGAGCATGCCGCTTCGAGTTGTGGCTCCGATGAGCGTAAAGGGGTTTAAGTCTAACTGAATAGAGCGTGCCGAAGGGCCTTTGTCTATCATAATATCGATGCGATAGTCCTCCATCGCCGAATAAAGGTATTCCTCTACGACGGGCGAAAGGCGATGAATCTCGTCGATAAACAGCACATCGTTGGGTTCTAACGACGTGAGAATGCCGGCCAAATCGCCCGGTTTATCAAGCACCGGACCACTGGTCAGCTTGAAGCCCACGCCCAATTCGTTGGCAATGATGTTGCTCAACGTGGTTTTTCCCAAGCCCGGTGGCCCATAAAGGAGGGTGTGGTCGAGCGGCTCTCTGCGGTATTTGGCGGCCTCAACAAATATCTCTAAGTTCTCAACCACCTTCTTTTGTCCGTTGAAATCGCTAAATTTCAGCGGTCGCAAAGCATTTTCAAAGTCGCGTTCGGCGTTGGAAAGCGTCTCTTCTCTTATATCGAAATCTTCAGACATGCCTGTTTTAATTTCTGCAAAGGTAACGGAAAAGGGGCGAATAGGCAAACGAAAGGGTAAAAAACGAGGTACCCTCGAAGCTAAAAACACAAAGAGGTGTGCCTCCATGGCACACCCTCTTATCATGCTTTCAAATGCTTACACCTGAAGGCTGCAACTTGCTTTGTGATGAAACAGCAAGCATCACTGCATCAGGTCTAAATGGTTTCTATGCGATCAGCCGCACGACGTATGCGTTCAGCAAGGTCACATAGTGCCCCTTTAAGCAACTTACGCTCCTCGAGATTAAATTCTGTTGGCTTTCGATTTCCATCTACGCCATCCATTTTGTGGTAAAACCATGATGCCGACTTGTTGAAATATTCCTTTGCAAGTGCACCCCATGAGATGTTTTCATCGATGTCAGCTAATTGTTGATACATCGTAAGTTTCTTTTCAAATGTTGTTGTCTGTTCCATATTCAATTCTTTTATTCTCCCGATTCATGCTGTGGATGATGAGACTATCTTATCTGTAAATCATCTTATCAAATTCTTTCTTTGCGTGTCTTTTTAATTCTTTAGCCCCGTTTGGGTAGGCACGTTGAAAGTTTCTAATTGCTTCGATAAGCTCATTTTCCTGTTCTGTAATTTCTTTTAGCATGTAGCTTCTTCTTTAGATGAACCCTACAAAGATAGTGAAAAAAATCGTACTAACATGAAATAGCCCCTTTTTTATGGATTTTTGCAGAGAAAAATATTCACTATAACCACAGCACCGCCTCGTTACCTTCGTTGAAAAGCAGGTCGAGAATGCTCATGTTGGGTTGGAAACCTATTTTTTGTTGATACACCTGGTAGTAGGGTTTTGCAACAAACGTAGGGTCGTTTTCGGGGTGTTTAGGGCGGATGCTGTTACGGAAATCGGTTCTTTCAGGGGTGGTATCGAGTGCCATCGCCGCTTCTTTGGGTGGTAAAGGTTGGAATGAAGCGGTGTATTGGGGGTGTCTTTCGATATCCAACAAGTTGAGCATGCACATCATAATGGCATGATTAAAGTCGATGAGAAAGTCCCATTTCTTTTCAAAAAATGGGCGGATGTCGTCTTGATAATATTCAAAAAACGGGCTTTCACCGTATGCCGAGCATAGGGCATTCCAATGGATGTGTCGCCAATTCCCATGATCGGCGATGCGAATGTCGCGGAAAGGAGTTTTGGAAAGCTGCCGGTTGTCAGGGCAAGTTACGGGAATGCTCAGTGCTTGTGGGCCGTTGGTGGTGGGAATGATGCAGCGGTTACGGTAGGTTTGTTTGACGAAATGCTCGTGCTGTTCTATCCAAACCTGCGGATAGCGATTGATTTTTTGGTACCATTGAATGGGGCCAAAATAAGTAGAACTGAGGAGAACGGTGTCGTTCTGAACCATAGGCTGCGTTTGAAAAGTGGTGGGTTGTGATGCGTTAGAACGGAAGATGATAAAGCCAATAGGCCTTACCGATGATTTGATGTTGCTGAATGAGTCGGTAGCCGTTGCCCGTTTGCACTAAGAAGGTGTGGCAATCAGTACACAAACAGCGTTTGCAGCAGGTGGCAGGGATGACGTAACGTTGCTGTCTGATGCGGAGAGTATCACCGGGTAGTGCCTTGATGCGGCCTATTTCGTTGGGTGTTTTCCCGAAAACAATGAGTTGTCCACGTTGAAAATCTTTTCGAGCGAGCTTGTTGACGACGACGCAATCGCCTTGTTTCAACAGCGCATGGGCAGGCACTTGGTAGATGGGGAAGACGAAAGCTCTGACCAAGAGCGACAGAACAAGCCCCACACCGATACTGAAACACCATGCACGAAGTTGCTGCATATTAAAAAAATCACGCTGCATCGTGTCGTTGTTCGCAGGCGAAAGGACAGAGATGCAGCGTGGTGGGATGAATGATTTTACTTAATGTGGTCGACAATATTGAACAAACGGCTCCATCGAACGCCCTTAAAGCCCGAATAGTCGGGGTTCTTGCTCCACCAAATGAAGATGGGCTTACCGACAATATGATCTTCGGGAACGAAGCCCCAATAGCGCGAATCGGCACTGTTGTGGCGGTTATCGCCCATCATCCAATAGTAATCCATCTTGAATTTATAGGTGTGAGCGAGTCGTCCATTGATGTAGATTTGTCCATTCTTTATCGTTAAATCGTTGTGCTCATACGCGCGAATAGGACGCTCATAGAGCGCGATATTCTTCATG
Organism: Segatella oulorum F0390; assembly: GCF_000224615.1. Classification (NCBI taxonomy): domain Bacteria; kingdom Pseudomonadati; phylum Bacteroidota; class Bacteroidia; order Bacteroidales; family Prevotellaceae; genus Segatella; species Segatella oulorum. The sequence continues at coordinate 196,164 of NZ_JH114216.1, read as the reverse complement.
TTCAGTTCCACAGTGACACCTTTTTTCGGTATCCATATCGGACCATAATTATCTCTTGTCCAACCCGTATAGCCATCAAGTGGATATAAATCGCCCGTTTGTGCATCGGTGTTGAGCTTGATGCTTACCACGAGGTCTTTATGCTTAGCTAAGGCCATCACGGCTTTTTTCGTCAAAGGCAGATAACCATATTGCGAAAGTGAAGCCATATCCTCGTTGGAAATGCCCAATTCATCGGTCAGTTCTGTGGGTAATGGTTGCTTTAACTTCACATAATAGGTGTATTGGACATTGTCGGGTTCCTTGTTGGCCTTGCCATTTAAGTAGACAATGCGGTTTTTGATTTGCAAGGTTTGTCCAGGCAATCCCACGCAACGCTTGACATAGTTCTCGCGTCTATCGGTGGGACGGGTAAACACTTCGCCATATTCTTCGGGATGGGCTGACACATAACGGCGCCCTAAAGCATCGATATGGAGCAGATAATCGCGCTGTTCCACCGGGTTCATCAACTTCAAATCGGGAGTTGATGCACCATTTGATTCGGCAATTTGCCGGCCAATGCTGTGAATCAAAGTATAGTAATCGCTCTGCTGATACTGCTCAGCTGCAACTAAAGTGTCGCCGGCCGGGAAGTTGAACACGACAATATCGTTAAGCTTTACGTTGCCCAACCCCTTCACTCTTCGGTAGTCCCAATGAGGCCATTCAATATAACTTTTGGTGTTAATCACCGGTAAAGTGTGCTGAGTGAGTGGCATTGTGAGTGGCGTTTCAGGAATTCTTGGTCCATAACTCACCTTGCTCACGAAGAGATAATCGCCCGTGAGGAGGCTCTTTTCTAATGAGCTTGAGGGGATAACGAAGTTTTGAAAGAAGAAAAGGTTGATGAAATAAACCGCCACTAAGGCAAAGACAAGGGCATCAACCCAACTCATAATGAAGCGTGTGGGGCCTTCACTGTCTTTCCACCACTGCCATCTGATCTTCTTAGTGATGTACACATCGAAGATAAACGGAACGACAAGCAGCCCCCACCAACTACCAACCCAGTATAAAAAGAGCAGATAGGCGATGATGGCGATGACGAATTTTGTCCACTGAACCCGTGGGTTTAACTTTGCTTTTTCTTTATCTATCATGAGAGTTTAGAATTTAAACAGGTCGCTTGTGGTGAGCAATCCAGTATGATCTTTTGTATATTCGGCCGCGAGCACAGCGCCCAAAGCAAATCCTTTGCGGTTGTGTGCGTCGTGAGTGATGGTAATTGCATCGGCATCGCTGTTGTATTGAATGCTGTGAATGCCCGGAACTTCGTCGCGACGGATGCTGGCTATCGGCAGCTTTTCAGGTGAAACAGCATTCGTTCCCTCTTCTTTTCCGTCGGCATGGTGTTGAAATCCTTTCACCCACTCGGTCTTTCTATCAAGGTTTTCGATGATTTCTTCGGCTAAGGTGATGGCCGTTCCCGAAGGAGCATCAAGCTTATGGACATGATGAACCTCCTCCATGGTGACATCATATTGTGGAAATCCATTCATGATTTTTGCCAAATAGCGGTTCACAGCCTCAAAGATGGCGACTCCAATCGAGAAGTTACTGGCCCAAAAGAGGGTTTGCTGACCATCTTTTGTGAGCGCTTCTACATCGGCTTTGTGGTCTTTCATCCATCCCGTTGAGCCGCTAACGACTTTCACATGATGCTTGAAAGCCTTCAAATAATTACCATAAGCAGCGGTGGGATTGGTGAATTCGATGGCTACATCGGCGCTTGAAAAGGCTTCAGAATCGAAGTCTTCGGGATTATTGACGTCAATGATACACACAATTTCATGTCCCCTTTGCCAGGCAATCTCTTCAATCATGTGTCCCATTTTTCCATATCCAATCAAAGCTATCTTCATGTTTAAATGCTTTTTATCAGTTGTTTCTATGAGGATATATGGGGCAAAGTTACGAATTTATTGGTTGATTTTTATGGGCTTTTGTAGCAAATCTCTTGAAAAAGCATGAATGTTATCATTTTTTTTGTATTTTTGTGACAACCAATAACCCTTAGAAACCATCATGGAAGAGTTGATTCACTATGCTTGGAAGCATAAGATATTTCCGCTTTCTACGCTGAAAACCCATCAAGGACAGGCGTTAGAAGTGATTGATGTGGGCTTGCATAATCGGCATGCAGGACCCGATTTCTTCAACGCTAAAGTGAAAATTGATGGCATTTTGTGGGTGGGAAATGTGGAATTGCATGTGAAATCGAGCGATTGGTATGCTCATGGGCACGATAAAGATGCGCATTATGACAATGTTATTTTGCATGTTTGCGAAATGACGGATGCAGAATTGTATGACCATCAGGGACGTCTGATTCCGCAATTTGTCCTACCTATTCCTCCCTTGTTGCGGCAATCCTATGATACGCTGCGGCATACGGCCGAATATCCACCTTGCTATCGGGTGATTCCTCAGCTGAGTAGTCTGATGATTCACGGCTGGATGAATGCGCTTCAAGTAGAGCGATTGGCTCAAAAAGAGCGTGCCATCTTGCAGCGTTTAGCACAAAATAATGGGTCATGGGAGGCGGCTTATTTTGCTACTTTAGCACGAAATTTTGGCTTTGGTGTGAATAGTGACACGTTTGAAACGTGGGCATTGCATCTTCCTTTGCAACAGATTGCCCACCATCGTGACAACCTTTTCCAGCTCGAAGCTTTGTTTTTAGGGCAAGCTGGACTGCTTTGTGAGGAGGCAATTCCCAATCGTTATCGTCAGCAAACGCTTGATGAAGGCTATTTTTTAAGACTCAAAAAGGAGTATCTTTATTTGCAACACAAGTTTAATTTGGTGCCCATTGACTATCATTTATGGCGTTTTCTGCGGCTAAGACCCCAGAATTTTCCTCACATTCGATTGGCACAATTAGCAAATCTTTATTATCAACGGCGCACCGAATTGAGTCTGTTAACCGATTGTCTTACTGTGGAATCGGTTGGTAATTTGTTGCAAACCGATGTGACAACTTACTGGAAAACACATTACACTTTTGGTGTGTTGAGTAAGGAATGTGAGAAGAAACTCTCTCCCCATTCGCTCTTATTGCTGGTGATTAACACGGCCATTCCCGTGCTTTTTGCCTATGGTCGCTATTTAGGCAGGGAGGAATATGTAGGCCGTTGCTTCTCTTTTTTCGAGCAATTAAAGGCCGAAGACAATCACATTGTGCGGTTATGGCGGGCTTGTGGATTGGCTATTGAGCACGCAGGTGACGCACAAGCGTTGATACAATTAAAGAATGAATATTGCGATAAGCGTGAGTGTCTGCGTTGTCGCATTGGATATGAGTATCTCAAACGCACGACTTTAACAGAGCATGTAACAACGAATGCTGTGCAAACAGCATCTCATACAATAATAAAATGAAGAAATATGTTTATGAAACGCGTATGGAAGTGCGCGATTATGAGTGTGACATCGAAGGGATTGTGAACAATGCCAACTACTTACATTACACAGAACACACGCGTCATCGCTTTTTAAAACATGCAGGACTGAGCTTTGTTCAGATGCATGAGAAGGGAGTTGACGCGGTTGTTGCCCGTATGAATTTGGCTTATAAGACACCTCTTCGTTGCGATGATGAGTTCATTTCGCGCATGAATTTGCAAAAGAATGGCATCCGTTATGTCTTTACACATGATATTTTTCGGGCGAGTGACGAGCGACTTTGCTTCCATGCTACGGTTGAATTGGTGTGCTTAATTCATGGAAAGTTGGGGTTAAGCGAGGATTACGACCGTGCATTTGCCCCTTTTATTCAAGCTAACGACGGAGAATAGCACGATGATAGCCAATCAACAAGAGGTGCTCAACACCCTCATTCTCTCACGCATTGGGTTCTATAGTCTGGCTGGAATGCTCGAGTTATATCGGCGTATGGGGACGGCTACGGCGATTATGGAGCATCGAAAGGATATTCGTTCGATCCTTCCTGATGCGCCTTCACGGCTCATTGAATTACTCCGAGGGGGCGATTCTGTGCGCCGATGGGCTGAAGATGAATTGGCTTGGGCTGCTAAAAACCATGTAGAAGTGTTGTGTTTACATGATGAACGTTATCCAAAACGCTTGGCAGAATGTCCGGATGCGCCCTTAGTGTTGTTCTATCAAGGTACGGCTTCGCTCAATCAAACGCATGTTTTGAGCATGGTTGGCACACGGCATTGCACGACTTATGGGCAGGATTTGGTGCGAAACTTTATGGCAGAGCTGCGTCGTTTGTGCCCCAATACGTTAGTTGTGAGTGGATTAGCCTATGGAATCGATATCCAAGCGCATCGCCAAGCACTGCAAAATGACTTTGAAACCGTTGCCGTTCTGGCACATGGATTAGACCAAATTTATCCTCGTGTGCACCAAGAAACGGCACAAGCCATGCTGCATCAGGGCGGTTTGCTGACCGAATATGCCACACATACCAATGCCGATAAGCAAAATTTCGTTCGTCGTAACCGTATTGTTGCAGGGCTTTGCGATGCTTGTATCTTAGTAGAAAGTGCCGAATATGGCGGTGGTCGCATCACAACACGCTTGGCTAACGACTATTTTCGTGATGTGTTTGCCTTCCCAGGTGCTGTGAATATGCCTTATAGTATGGGCTGTAACACCTTAATAAGGGATAATAAAGCTGCACTTATCACTTCGGCTTTCGACTTCGTTCAGGCGATGAATTGGGAGACAGAACAACGCATACAGGATGCCAGACAGCGTGGAATAGAACGACAACTCTTTCCTGATTTAACGGCCGAAGAGCAGCAATTAGTCACCCTTTTGGCAAAAGATAACGACCAACAAATTAATGTTTTGACCGTAAGAAGTGGGCAACCTGTGGCACATCTCATCAGTTTGCTTTTCCAATTAGAACTGAAGGGGGTGGTAAAAGCCTTGCCCGGAGGGTGTTATCACCTGCTGTGTTAGCCTTCTTTTGATGGGCTTGACAGGCTTAAGCACAGCTTACTTCAGAAAAATATCGTAACTTTGCGCGCATGAAAATTGGTTCTTTAACGTTTGGTGAGCATCCCCTTTTCCTCGCTCCCATGGAGGATGTGACCGATATTGGTTTCAGAATGTTGTGCAAACGCTATGGTGCGGCAATGGTTTATACCGAATTTGTATCGGCAGATGCCATCATTCGCAACATCCAATCAACGCTCAACAAGATGAAAATCAATGCTGAGGAGCGCCCGGTTGGTGTGCAAATTTATGGACGAGACGTTGATTCGATGGTCGAAGCAGCACGTGTTGTGGAGGAAATCCATCCCGATGTAATCGACCTTAACTTTGGTTGTCCGGTGAAAAAGGTTGCTGGTAAGGGCGCCGGATCGGGCATGTTGAAGAATATTCCCTTGCTTTTAGAGATTACAAAGCGTGTGGTTCAGGCCGTGAAAACACCCGTAACGGTGAAGACTCGCTTAGGTTGGGATGCTGAAAACCTTGTGATTGAAACGCTTTGTGAGCAGCTTCAGGACTGTGGCATACAAGCATTAACCATTCATGGACGTACACGTGCACAGATGTATACAGGCAAAGCCGACTGGACTTTGATAGGCCGCGTGAAGCAAAATCCACGCATCCATATTCCAATTATCGGCAATGGCGACATCACTTCGGGTGCAGATGCGGTGCGTGCTTTTCAAGATTATGGAGTAGATGCTGTGATGGTGGGGCGCGCAACATTTGGTTGTCCCTGGATTTTCAGTGAGATGCGCGATGCGTTGGATGGAACTTCGGTGGCAAAACACCTCACAATGGATGATAAGATTGATATTTTAGAAGAGCAACTGCGCATCAATGTGGCGCGCATAGACGAGGTAAGAGGCATCCTACACACGCGACGTCATTTGGCAGCCAGCCCTATTTTTAAAGGCATTCCAGACTTTAAGCAAACACGCATTGCGATGCTTCGTGCGACAAAGGTCAACGATTTAATCGCTATTTTAGAGGAGTGTCGAGCACGTTTGTCGGCAAACCATGAAGCCAAAGGTTAAGTCCATAACGTGAAATAACTGGTCATCACACCAAAAACAACAGGCGGAGTTCCATCAAGAACTTCGCCTGTTGTTTTATATTCGCTTGATAAGGCCGTTGCTTACTTACCAAATAACTCGTCTAAATATTGATAGAAACTCTGGTCTTCGCCTACAAAAGTCTTCACAATCTTGCCGTCTGGCCCCACAATAATCTTCGTTGGGAAACCTTGAATGCCATAGTTTAAGAGCACTTTGCTATCGCGTGGATTGTAAACATGCAGCCATGGCATCTCATGTTTCTTTACGGCTTCTTTCCATTCTGCTTCGGCATCATTGCAATCGATACCCAAAATCTCAAACTTACCGGCATACTTCTGATAGTAGTTCTTCATCTCTGGAATGCCACGGATGCACCAAATGCACCACGATCCCCAGAAATCCAACACGACATACTTGCCTTGCAGACTTGCAAGTGACAGCGGTTTGCCATGAATATCGTTGAGCGTAAACGCCGGAGCTACTGCGCCTGAAGCCTGTATAGCCTTTGCTTTTTTCTCCGTTTCCAAGGCATCTTTGTAAGTTTTGACCAGCTTTTCGTAGAATGCTTTCATGCGACCTGCCTTCACACGATTAGACAAAAGCGCCACAGCATCTTCCATTTTCTCACCGCTCATGTGCGCAATGGCCACAGCACTGGCATCCCAATCGGCATGTGTTTTGATGAATTGCGTCAGCATCTCATGCTCCTTCTCAGCGAGTTCAACAGACTTTTTCTCATATTCGTCCATGACTTTATTGCGGTCTTCGCCCTCTTTTAAACGTTTGCTGAGCGATTCTCCAAGCTCCTCTATAGGCGTTTCGGCTTGCTCTATCACCTTGTGTAGCTCTTGATATTGTTTATAAAAAGCACTTCCTGCAATATCAAAACGAGTTGTTGCATCGCCAGTTAGTTCAGCCGTTTCATTGGGAATGGCTATCAAATCTATTTGCTTGCGCTCCAAACGATGCAGGGTTCGCATCGAAAGAAGATAAATTAGGGCAGGCTCTTTGATGTCAAAAGTTGCCGTAAACTTATCGTTCTTTGCAATGATGGTGTCGCGTTTGCAATCGTCTCCTTCTGGAATGATGGCCACAATCGAGTCGCCAAAGTTCTTTAAATTGGCTTTAATAGTGAAGTTTCCATTTGCTGCATGAGCCATTTGTGTGGCTGCGAGCAGGGCAGAAACCATTAACATTTTGTTCATAATCGATGAATATTGGTTGATATTTATGATAGCAGAAACCACATCTTATTAAAAAGGTCATGGTTTCTATGCGAGCAAATTTATAAAATAAAGTGCCTATAACAAGCAACCTTCCGTGCGATTTAATATTTTTTTCGTTTGGAGGGTCGCTGGTTATAGGCCTTTTAGAAAGCCATAACACGCTGTTAGGCTTCCGTGTTATTTCTTTTTGGGCCGGCGTCGAGCCCATCCTTCTTCGCTAAAGTCAGGTTCTTCGCCTTTCAGTTTGAAGTCTTTCCCGTTGATGAGACTACGCCAATCGGTTTCATCGGCTTGGGGTTTAGCTTTTGTTCGGCCACCTTTCTGGTCGTTGCTCTTTCCCTTTCGGCCTCCACCTCGTGCCACTTTCCCCACTCGTTCGCTGCGCGATGTGCTGCGATTGCTACGCCCGTGTCCATCTTCTTCGGCATCGTTGCATCTCACTTCCCGTCCTTTGTAAGTCGTTCCGTTGAGGGCTTTCATCACCTTTCGGGCATCATCTTCGGGCACTTCGATATAAGCAAATTTCTGAAGCAGGTCAATATGCCCCACATCTTGGCGCCCATGCACGTGCTTATTGATGTATTGCATGATCTCACCCGGGTAGAAACCATCGCTCTTTCCAAGATTGATAAACAGCCGTTTATAGCCCGCTTCGGCCTCATGTTTGCGTCGTCCGTTGCTGACTTTCCCACGCATCTTTTGGCCATCGCGTTCACCTCGGGCGTTTTTCCCCATCACAGGCTTCTCGATTTCGGGCGCATGCTCATAGTAATCCAGAAAACGTCCGAAAGTAACCGTTACCATTTTCTTAATCAAATCCTCTTTATCAACATATTCGAATTGGCGCATAATGTCGGCCATATAGGGGGCTATCTGGTCTTCATCAACATCGGTTTTCATGATATCGTCCATCACTTTGAAAAGTTGTTTCTTGCAGATTTCCTCGGGCTTTGGCAGTTCTCCGTCGATAAACTCCTTTCCAATTTGTTTCTCTATCTGCTTCACTTTCCACTTTTCCTTAATGTGGATGATGCTGATTGATGTTCCTTTCTTTCCCGCACGCCCTGTTCTTCCGCTACGATGTGTATAGCTTTCTATATCATCGGGCAGACCATAGTTGATGACATGCGTTAAATCGTTCACATCTAAGCCGCGTGCTGCCACATCGGTTGCCACGAGAAACTGCACATGATGCTGCCGAAACTTCTGCATAGTGAGGTCACGTTGTTGCTGACTTAGGTCGCCATGCAAGGCTTCTGCATTATAACCATCTTTGATAAGTTTATCGGCTATCTCTTGTGTTTCAATCTTTGTGCGGCAAAAAATGATGGCGAAAATGCGGGGATAGAAATCAACAATGCGCTTGAGGGCTAAGTATTTGTCCTTCGAATGCACCAAATAATAGATGTGATTGACGTGTTCGGCTCCTTCATTGCGGCTCCCTACCACAATTTCTTTATAGTCATGCAAATAGCTTTTCGCCACTTTCTCTACGTCGCGGCTCATCGTTGCAGAGAAAAGCAACGTGTTGCGGTTGTCGGGGAGCTGCTCAAAAATGGCGTTGATACTATCCGAAAAGCCCATGTTAAGCATCTCATCGGCCTCGTCGAGCACCACATTGTTCACTTCATCAAGCACCATTACGCCACGATTAATCAAGTCAACCAAGCGCCCTGGCGTAGCAACAATGATCTGTGCACCATGCTTAATGGCCTTCATCTGTGGGCGAATGTCGGCGCCTCCATACACGGCTACCACATGAAGTGCATTGATGTACTTGCTGAAATCTTTTAAATCGTCGGCAATCTGCACGCAAAGCTCACGCGTGGGACTCAGGATGATGGCCTGGATAGCCTTATTTTCAGCGTCAATCTTTTGCAACACGGGTAAGCCAAAGGCTGCTGTTTTGCCGGTTCCCGTTTGCGCTAAAGCAATGACATCGTTCTTGTTGCCCAACAAATAGGGGATGACTTCTTCCTGAACAGGCATCGGATGTTCGAAACCTAATTCTTCAATGGCGCGTCGAATGTTTTCGTTCACGCCCAATTCTTCAAATGTTTTCAAATTGTTGTATGTTATGTTGAAGGTTCTTGCGCCCCTCCTAACCATAACATAGGGCGATAATCCTTCGGTGTGATGGAAGTTTATTTATCTTTATACTCACTCAAACTTCCTTAAAGCTGGCGGCAAAGGTACGGCTTTTTCATCGATATGGCCTATGTTTTCACCCTAAAAATGTCTTTTATTTACCACAAAATTGTGATAAATCAATCATCAAACGCCTTTACATCCAGTAGTACAAGCGTTTGATTGGATTATGGTGTAGATAGAATATGGTCTAATTTGCGACTGAAAAGCGGGTCGGAAGGTCGCAACATGTTGGCATCATAAATCGTTCCATCGGGTTGAACGAGCACAAACCGAGGGACATCTTCCACCGACAAACCATCTGAAATGACATCGTTTTGCTGCTTATCGGCATAAAATTGAGGCCAAGCAGGGTTCTCAAGAGCAATCTGTTGCTCCCATGCACGCCGATTTTCATCTAAACTGATGCTGATACATTTCAGTCGAGGTTGGTTTTGATAGCGTGCCACTTGCTGTGCCATATAGGGGCGTTCGCGCATGCTTTGCTCGCTCCATGTGGTCCATAATTCTAACAATATATAGCTGCCAAAGAAAGTTTTGAGATGGTGCAATGTGCCTTTTAGGTCGCTAAACGTGAGGTCGGGACAAGCAATGCCGTTCATCATGAGCTTCTTTGTGTTCACTTTTTCTTGATAACGCTTTAACAGTTGCGGCGCAACAAGAGGTTGGGCAGCCGTCCAAAACGAGTCTAACTGTGTTTCGGTGCTTTCGTTTACCATTCGGTTGAGGATGGAATCTGTGAGCACCTGTCGCAGCTTTTCGTTCTTAAGGTGGCTGTTTACGGTCTGCAAATAGGCCACGGCATAGTTGCTTACGGGCGTATCTTTACCTGCTTCGGCCTGCATTTTCCCCCGCACATAGTAGTCAATGAGCGGCCTGTTTTGCAGCGTTGTGTCGTTTAAGTCAACCTGTGCAATCAATGTTTGATAAAGACTGTTGCGCGATGGGTTCTTATGTTGTTGATAGGCTTCGGCAATAATGCTGGCCAATGCCGCATTGAGGTAGCGTTGTTGGTTGCTGATCAAGCGTTGCTGCCGCGAGGGTTCATTCGGCAAAAAGTCGGTTTGCTTCTCAATCATCTTCTTTAATGCCATGTATTGATGCTCTAAGTGATGACGAGCCTCTTTGTCGTTGATGAGCCCATAACGTGGATTGGTAGCCGTTTCGAAAGCATTTTGAGCGGTGAGCAGTTCGGCTAACGCCACATTATCACCTTTATAAACAGCCCGCACGCGTTGCGCTTTGTCGCGGGTGAGTTTCACTTGCTGCATCTTTCCCGGCTCAATCACCATGCAAAGTGTCTGTCCCGAAGACAGTTGTAGGGTGAGAGGTGTGCGTTGTTTCAACTGTGGCACATTGTAAAAAGCCAAACCTTCGCGTGTAAGTAACAACTTGGTTGTGCGACCTGTTGCATCCATCAATCGGTGTTGATGCAGCAAAAGGGTGTCGGGGCAGTCGATAACAAGCTGCTGCGCGGCTGCAGATAGGGAAAGCAGCAACAAAGCTGCCATGATAAATTGTCTCATTGTGAAAATAATCGTTGTGCAAAATTACGCAATCCCTATGACATAAGCAAACACAGTCTGCACGAGGACGCGGCCGATGAAAACAGAACGTGTGACAGAAGCCCCGCTAATCTGCACTGTTTTGTGTTGTAATCTGCACCTTATTGTGCCCTAATCTACACCATATTGTGCGACAATCTCTAACACATTGTTTCATCATACCAACCGAGTAGTAAAACCATCAGAGAAAAATAGTACGGCAATCCTCATCCTATTGTCGCATGATACCGCCCAAGTGGCAGGATGATAGGAGAGAGATGAGATGGCAACCTCCATCACCTTGTTTTGTGATGTTGGCCGAGTAGCAAGAGAGTCAAGGAGAGATGAGGTGGCAACTCGGCACGCGTTGCGTTTCCGATAGCCTCACGTTGATGAATGCGATGTACCAACATGGGGTGAAAGGCGCGGGGGAAATCTTTCAAAGAGAAGTGCATTTTGAGGGATAGGTTTCATTTTCCTATCCCTTTTAGTTGCTGTTTTCACAGAAAAAGAGTAATATTGCAACGACAAACTAAAACAATAAACGATATGATGAAACGCTATTTGATATGCCTTTTATTAGGTATGGTGTCGACTTCGATGTGGGCAAAGGTGAAACTACCCCATCTTATCAGCGACAATATGCTGTTGCAACAACAGCAAAAAGTCAGGCTATGGGGATGGGATAAGCCGGGAAAGCAAGTTGTCGTTGTGCCTTCGTGGAACAAAAAGCGCTACACGACCCGCACCAATGCGCAAGGAGAATGGGAAGTGGAGGTGGAAACGCCGCGCGGAAGCTATCAAACCTACACATTGTCGTTTGATGATGGCGAGATGGTGAAGGTTAAAAATGTGGCCATTGGCGAAGCGTGGGTGTGTGCAGGACAAAGCAATATGGAGATGCCAATGCGCGGATTTGACCGCTGTCCCACAGAAAACTTTATGCAAGAGATGATGGCTGCCGACACGATGAGTGCCATCCGCTTTGTGAAAATTCCCAGCGTCATGAGCACAAAACCACTGAAAGATGCTGTATGCCAGTGGAAAATGGCCAACCGTGACGGCCTCCCTGATGTTTCAGCGGTGGGCTATTTCTTTGCAAAGCCCTTGCAAAAAGCGCTCCATGTCCCTGTAGGGCTCATCCTATCCAATAAAGGTGGCTCGCGTGTTGAGAGCTGGTTAAACCGCGAATATCTTGCTGCGCACACGCAAGAGCCTTTGGATTCGGCGACTTTTGCAAGCAAATTCAGGGTTGAATTCTACTATCCCATGCTTTGGGGATATGGCACTTTCGCCCCCATCCTTAATTACACGGTCAAGGGAGTGTTGTACTATCAGGGATGTTCCAACGTGGGCGATCCCGACAATCAATATGCAACACGGCTCGCAGCCTTAGCAAAACAATGGCGAGAAGGCTTCCGCCAACCCAATTTGCCTTTCTATTATGTGCAAATCACTCCTTTTTGGTACAACAATGTGCAGGGAACGTCTGGTGCAAAGTTGCGTGAACAACAGTTCAACGCGCAGCAACTCATCCCCCATAGCGGCTTGGTTTGCACGGATGATTTGGTGTATTCTTACGAAAAGAAACAGATTCATCCTGCCCAAAAACAGGCCATCGGTGAGCGATTGGCTTTACAAGCCCTGCACAAGACCTACGGAAGGGAGAACCTTTGGTGCGAGAGTCCATCCTTCCGCGATATGGAAATCAAAGGCGACTCGTGCTTCATTCGGCTCAATAACGTCTATACGGGGCTTAGCAGCATGACCGATTTTCAAGGATTTGAAGTGGCCGGTGCAGACAAAGTGTTTCATCCAGCCGTGGCCATGAGTGCAAGAAAGAAAGGAAAGGAGACGATTTTGGTTATCTCTGAGGAAGTGAAAGCGCCCGTTGCTGTGCGCTATGCTTTCAAAAACTGGGGCTATGGCAATGTGAAAAACAGTGCGTTCTTGCCATTATTCCCATTTAGAACCGACAACTGGGAATAGGTTTTTCATCTTGATTGATCAAGAAAGGAGCGAAGAGGCATGCTGCCTTTTCGCTCCTTTTATGTTGCTTTGTTGACTAAACTTGTAGTGGCGTTATGCCTTTTGCAGCTGCTTCAAGACGCGTCTTGCGCAATCAACCAACACAATCCAGGCTCCTGCGAGAATGGCAGTGTCTTTAATTACTAAGCGTCCTGCACCGGATAGCAGCGGAAAACCGTGTTCGCCACTCCCTAAATCGGGCACCCAACACTCGGGGGTTGTGATTAAGAAGGAGAGTGTTCCTATGGTCATGAGGATGACAAAGGTTGCTCCTACAAAGCCAACACGTGGGAACCAAATGCCCAAGAGCGTCAAAATGCCAAACGACATGATGAGTAAACCCAACCCATGGGAGAAAGTATAGGTGTTGTTTTCGGTGTGCCAAGCCTTCTTCTTGGCATCAAATTCTCCCTCTTTCAACTTATAATCCTTATATTCGGGTGCCTTTTTCTCGTAGAAAAAGTTCATAAACGGACTATTTGCCACAAAAGGAACGATGCCTTCTGCTTCATAGTTCCAAAACTTTAAACCGCCAATCCATATAAAAATAATAAAGATGGCAATACGAATGGCATGTACACCCCATTGATTGGTGGACACGATAAATTGCAAACCAGCTTGCAAACGTGATGAGATTGTCTCCATAAACTTTTCTTTTTAAATCTTATGATAATGATATTTTATGCGCAAACATTGCCTGATAACGGGCGAAATGCGCGGTTGCAAAAGTAATATCTCATTATCAAAAATGAAAATAAAATATGTAAAAAACACTTTTATTCACATCTTTTCTAAACTTCTTTTCCCGTCATAGACAATGGATTAAGGGCTATATCTTAAAAAAGTAGAAAATATTTCTTTATAATAAGGTGAGAGAAAAAGTTTTCATTACTTTTGCGCCCTTAGATAACAACAAGAGGAAAGCAACATGCAAGAGAACTTAGTTATTGTAGAAAGTCCCGCAAAAGCAAAAACAATAGAGAAATTTCTGGGTAAGGATTACAAGGTAATGTCATCCTATGGCCACATAAGAGACCTCAAAAAGAAAGAGATAAGCATTGACGCTACCACCTTAGAACCGACTTATGAGATACCCGAAGAAAAGAAAAAGTTGGTCAATGAATTAAAGGCTAACGCCAAAAAAGCAAAGAAGATTTGGTTGGCTTCCGATGAAGACCGCGAAGGAGAGGCCATCTCTTGGCATCTTTGTGAGGTTCTTGGCTTGGACGAAACAAAGACTAACCGCATCGTTTTCCACGAAATTACGCAGTCAGCAATCCTGGATGCCATCCAACATCCGCGTCATTTGGATATGAATTTGGTCAATGCACAACAAGCACGTCGTGTACTTGATCGCTTAGTAGGCTTTAAACTCTCGCCCGTTTTGTGGCGAAAAGTGAAGCCAGCGCTTAGTGCAGGACGTGTGCAAAGCGTAGCAGTTAGACTCATTGTTGAACGCGAACGCGAGATACAGGCTTTTGTTTCGGAACCCTATTACCGTGTAACGGCCACATTTAGTGTCGACAATGCGCAAAGCAATAAGAATGCGTTTAAAGCCGAACTCGACCGCCGTTTTGCCACACACGAAGAGGCTTTGGCTTTCTTAAACCAATGTAAAGAGGCTCAATTCACGGTGGCTGAGGTCACCAAAAAACCTTTAAAGCGCACGCCTGCCCCACCTTTCACCACTTCAACCCTGCAACAAGAGGCGGCAAGGAAATTGGGATTTACGGTGAGTCAGACGATGATGGTGGCGCAACACTTGTATGAAAATGGTCGAATCACCTACATGCGTACCGACTCTGTCAACCTTTCTCAGCTGGCTTTAGGCACGAGTAAGGAGGAAATCACAAAGCTGTGGGGTGAGAAATACAGCAAAACCCGCAACTATCACACCCATGCTAAGGGGGCACAAGAGGCGCATGAAGCCATTCGTCCCACCTATATGAGTGTGCAAGAGATAGAAGGAACGGCACAAGAGAAGCGGCTTTATGACCTGATTTGGAAACGAACGATTGCTTCACAAATGGCAGATGCGCAGATTGACAAGACCACTGTAAACATTCATATCAGTGCCGTTGACGCACAATTTGTTGCAACAGGCGAGGTAGTTACTTTTGATGGCTTCTTGAAAGTGTATCGGGAATCGACCGATGATGAGGAAAATCGCAACGAAGAAAGCGCGCATCAGTTGCCCGTTTTGCCTGTAGGAGCTCCACTTTTGCGGCAAGAAATCACGTCAACAGAGCGCTTTAGCATGGGTCCTACCCGCTATACGGAGGCCAGTTTGGTGCATAAGTTAGAAGAGTTGGGCATCGGACGCCCATCAACTTATGCGCCAACCATCTCTACTATCCAACAAAGACAATACGTACAAAAAGGAGATAAGAAAGGAGAAGAGCGTAAATATGCTGTCGATATCCTACAAAATAAGGAAGTTTCACACACCGAACGTACTGAAATGACGGGTAATGAGAAAGGTAAACTCTTACCCACAGACATCGGTATCGTGGTAAACGACTTCTTAATGGAGAACTTCCCCGACATCATGGACTATAACTTCACGGCACGGGTGGAGCAGCAATTCGACCAAATTGCAGAAGGAAAAGAAGGCTGGAGCATGATGATGAAGGACTTTGACAAGCATTTTGAACCTACCGTTGACAAGGTAATGAATGCTCGTTCAGAGCATAAAGCGGGTGAACGCCTCTTAGGAAACGACCCCAAAACGGGTAAACCGGTCTTCGTAAAGATAGGAAGATTCGGTCCGGTTGTGCAGGTTGGTACCGCAGATGACAACGAAAAGCCACAGTTTGCACAACTCCCTGCCCAAAAAAGCATGGAGACTTTATCGTTAGAAGAGGCCTTAGAGCTCTTTAAACTGCCACGCACCATTGGCACTTTTGAGGATAGTGATGTGGTGATTGGTGCCGGAAAGTTTGGTCCTTACATTATGCACAACAAGAAATTTGTGTCATTACCCAAGTCAGAAGACCCCTTAACGATAGGGCTTGAGCGGGCGATTGAACTGATTTCCGCCAAGCGTGAACAGGAAAAACAGCGTCATCTGAAAAGCTTTGAGGAAGATACAAAGCTCGAAGTGCTCAATGGTCGTTACGGACCTTATATCGCTTATGATGGCAAGAACTATCGGTTGCCCAAGAACTTGCATGAGAAAGCGGGCGAATTATCCTACGAACAATGTATGGAAATTGTGAAACAAGCTCCCGAACCTAAAAGCAGACGTCGCAAAGCATGACGCGAATTATCCTCCTTGGCTATATGGGTGCCGGCAAAACCACACTCGGAAGAGCTTTAGCTAAAGCCCACAACATACCGTTCTATGATTTAGATTGGTATATAGAGTCGCGCATGCGAAAGACGATTCCGCAAATCTTTGCCGAGCAAGGCGAAGAGGGTTTCCGTCGCATGGAGTACAATATGCTCCACGAAGTGGCCGAGTTCGACCGGGTAATTCTTAGCTGTGGAGGAGGCACTCCCTGCTATTTCGACAACATAACTTATATGAATCAACAGGGTGAAACCATTTACTTAAAGGCTTCACCCGATGTGCTTTATGCCCATTTGCAAATGGGAAAGAAGGAGCGTCCACTGTTAAAACAGAGAGAACCCGCAGCTGTTTTGGCCACCATCCAAGCACATTTGCAAGAGCGTGAGCCCTATTATCGACAAGCAAAGCACACACTTTCAGTAAATCTTTTAGATAATTTTGAGAAAATAAATGCTTCGGTTGCACAGTTAAGTGCATTGCTCAACTTGCAATCATCACCGATTGACAGGCAGAATAAATAACACCCCATTAACTTTTTTGGATAGAAAATGAAAAAATGGACTATTGAAGACTCTGAGGAACTCTACAACATCAAGGGTTGGGGTACCTCGTATTTTGGAATTAACGACAAGGGAGATGTCTACGTTTCTCCTTGTAAAGACAACACACAGATTGATCTTCGCGACATTATGGATGAGCTATCGCTGCGCGATGTCACATCACCCGTGCTGTTACGCTTTCCTGATATCTTGGACAACCGCATTGAAAAGACCTTCAGTTGCTTCCAAAAAGCCCGGAAAGAATATAACTTCCAGGGCGAGAACTTCATCATCTACCCCATCAAAGTCAACCAAATGCAGCCCGTTGTTGAAGAGATTATCTCACACGGTCGCAAGTTTAATTTAGGGTTAGAAGCAGGCTCTAAGCCCGAACTCCATGCGGTTATTGCCGTGCAATGCCAAAGCGATTCGCTCATTATCTGCAATGGTTATAAGGATGACAGCTATATAGAGTTGGCCTTGTTGGCACAAAAGATGGGTAAAAGAATCTTTATTGTTGTTGAAAAACTCAATGAATTAGAGGTTATTGCCAAAGCCGCTAAGAAGCTAAAGGTGAAACCTAATCTTGGAATGCGCATCAAATTGGCCTCTTCAGGGTCAGGAAAATGGGAAGAAAGTGGCGGCGATGCTTCGAAATTTGGCCTCACCAGTGCCGAATTGTTAGAGGCACTTCAAAAGCTCGACGATATGGGAATGCACAATTGTCTGCAGCTCATTCACTTCCATATTGGTAGCCAAATCACCAAAATCCGCCGCATTCAAACAGCGCTTCGCGAAGCAGCTCAATTCTATATCAACCTCCACAAGATGGGTTATGATGTGCGATTTGTGGATTGTGGCGGTGGTTTGGGCGTGGATTATGACGGAACACGCTCCTCAAACAGCGAGAGTTCGGTCAACTATACCATACAAGAATATGTCAACGATTGCGTGTATACGTTTGTTGATGCTGCGGACAAAAACGGCATACAACATCCCAATATCATCACCGAAAGCGGTCGAAGCCTGGCTGCACACCATTCTGTTTTGGTGATAGATGTGCTCGAAACGGCCAGCCTTCCCGAAATGAAAGAAGAGTTTGAGCCTAAAGAAACCGACCATCAGTTGGTGAAAGACCTCTACGATATATGGGACAATCTCAACTCACGCACGATGCTTGAGAACTGGCATGATGCCGAACAGATACGCGATGAGGCGTTAGAACTCTTCTCACATGGCATTGTCGACCTCAAGACCCGTGCCGAAATCGAAGCCATGTATTGGAGCGTTTGCCACGAGGTGAACATGCTTTGCAAAACCATCAAGCACGTTCCCGAGGAGCTTCGCAACTTAGATAAGACTTTAGCCGATAAATATTTCTGCAACTTTTCGCTCTTCCAAAGTCTTCCTGACAGCTGGGCTATCGACCAACTTTTCCCGATTATGCCCATACAACGGCTTGCAGAACGCCCCAACCGACAAGCAACGCTGCAAGATATCACGTGTGACAGCGATGGAAAGATTGCCAATTTCGTCACCGATGGCCATGTCAGTCATGTGCTTCCCCTACATGCTTTGAAGAAAAACGAACCTTATTATTTAGGTGTTTTCTTAGTGGGTGCTTATCAAGAAATCTTAGGAGATATGCACAATCTCTTTGGCGATACCAACGCAGCACATATCTCTGTGAAGGATGGGAAATATCATATCGACCAAATTTTCGATGGCGAAACGGTTGAAGAGGTGCTCGATTATGTGCAATATAACCCCAAAAAGCTCGTCAGACAATTAGAACAATGGGTGACCAAGAGCGTCAAACAAGGAAAAATCTCGCTTGAAGAGGGCAAGGAATTCCTCAATAACTATCGTTCGGGGCTCTATGGTTACACCTATCTTGAATAGGGAATGGGGAGCCATCCCTATCACCTGTTTTAAGGATGCACCACGTGTGCACCCTTAAAACAGTAACTCTTAGGGACTGATGGCGGCGCTCCCCGTGGTGTTTTGTCCCTTTATTCCCCCTCCCTTTTCCGTCTTTTCAAAGCTCCTTACAACGCTTTTAGCCCTTAATTAGTGTTAAAAGCGAGTTCAGATTGTAACATCTTTATCCGCCAATCGTCATCTTTATAGCGCGCAGATGAAACATATCAGTTTTAAAAACGATATTCTTCCGCTGAAGAATCAGCTCTTCCGCCTTGCACTTCGCATTACAACAAATCGTGCGGAAGCAGAAGATATTGTGCAAGAGACGCTGATAAAAGTGTGGAATAAACGTGAACAATGGGATGAAATCGCGTCAATGGAGGCCTTCTGTTTCACGATATGCCGCAACAAAGCTTTAGACAGCATTAAGAAACATAGCGCGCATGATGTGCCGCTTGAGGAGCAAACGCAAGTGCCCTCACCGCAGCATTACAACCCTTACGATGACATTATTCACAAAAATCGTTTAGACCTTGTGAAGCAAATCGTAAACGAACTGCCCGAGAAACAACGCAGTTGTATGCAGCTACGTGACTTCGAAGGCAAGACATATAAAGACATATCGCTGTTGCTTGAACTGACAGAAGAACAAGTAAAAATAAACATCTACAGGGCAAGACAAGCAGTGAAACAACGATTTTTAGAACTCGAAAATTATGGACTATAAATACATATCACAACTTTTGGAACGCTATTGGAATGCGGAAACCACCCTTGAAGAAGAGGAAATCCTGAAGGCTTTCTTCCGACAGGATAATGTTCCCGCTGACTTGTTGCGCTATAAAGCCCTCTTTAGCTATCAAGCACAAGAGGTGGAAGACGACCGGTTAGGTGCCAATTTCGACGAGAAGATGATGTCCATGATTTGCGAACCTGAGACGGTGAAAGCCAAAATCATCACGTTCCAGCAAAAGCTTAAGCCGCTATTCAAGGCAGCTGCCATCGTAGCCATTATGCTTACTTTGGGCAACGCTGCACAGGTTTCGTTCAAATCCAACACCACCCCTGCGCCCACTGCAGGCACTCCGGCTCTGCAACATGGGCAATCGGTAGCGATTAGTGACTCGGCTGCTGTCGACACCATGCACCAAAGCTGCATTGATGTGCCGCAACAGCCCACCCCATCGCTCATCAAATAAGAAATATTTTATGCTTTCTCTATAAATCATTTTACATTAAAACAAAACCGAAACTGCGAAGTTTCATTTCTCTCAAATGTTTCATAACTGATAAAAAGAAAGGCTTGCACTCCTTAATGGGGTGTGAGCCTTTTCGCTTTTGTGAGTATAGCTTTCGACAAAAGCATAGGGTTTGCTTCACAATGCAGTATAAATCGCCTCACAATTTGATAGAGATTACCCACCAAAAGCAACGACTTTACGTCAGAATAGCATGCAAATGGCGACCTAAGACGATAGTCCTCGTGCCACCACAACCTTGCAAACCCACAAACAGGAATAGCCAATGACATTGTTTCCCCCACCCTTTTTTCATCCTATCGCCCCCTAAGAGACGCAACTCCGCAGGGTTATTTCTCCGATCCAACGCAAAATTATGACCGAAATTCTTGCTTGTCTCCATATTATTGTGTAGAAAGTCTATTCCACTTCAGTGCAAATCAAGTTCTCGTCGGCATTCCTTGAATTCAAACATCGCTTGAACAAAATCTTCCATAACCAAAGATTAAGGCATCAAAAGAGAGCCTTTCTCATCCACGTTTCGAAGAAAGCGCGCAAGAAGGAGGCTCTTTTTGGGGGGTATTGCAGCCCGACAGGCTTACAAAGCGGTGAAAGCGGTGATTAAACCAAAGATGATACCTGGAGCATTGGCTAATGCAAGAGGCAAATCGCGCTTCTCTTTAAAGAGACCATAGCACACCCAAAGTGTACAGTTGATGGCTGCCATGAGAGGCTGAATGAACGTGCCTTTTTGGCCTGAGAGGTTGTTTTGAATCTGTGCAATGTAGAAAACATACATCAACACGGAGGTCATCATACCAATCCAACCTAATTTTTCAAAAAACTTTTCTTTTGTCATTATCTTGAATATTGAATAAATATTTAAATCTTATCCCCTTCTACAAGCTTGCTTCCAACGGTGTTTACAGGCCACATGCAA
Organism: Segatella oulorum F0390; assembly: GCF_000224615.1. Lineage (NCBI taxonomy): Bacteria > Pseudomonadati > Bacteroidota > Bacteroidia > Bacteroidales > Prevotellaceae > Segatella > Segatella oulorum. The sequence goes on along the minus strand of NZ_JH114216.1, from coordinate 175,218 downwards.
CCTTCCGTAGCTACAAAAAACACCTCAATGCACCGCCGTCATACGCTGCAAATATAGCGATTTCCACTTATTCCTACAAAACATTGGTGTCATTTCTGTCATGTTTCCTTGTCTTCACGCCACAAAAACCGTAAATTTGTAAGCCAAGCAACAGGCCATCACGCCATCGTCCGGCACTAACAAGGCTATGGTGCTGATGCTGTTTCCACAAGAAAGTGACTGACTGCGCAACCTTAACATAACGATATGGAGCAAAAAGCGAAATCACAACAAGGAGTGCTGCGGCAAAACACGCCCTACACCGAATTGTTTATCTATCAAAAGGCCGATGCCATCTATCAACTCACCTATGTATTCTGCCGTCGATTCCTGCCCAAATATGGCGACCGCACCGTAGATCAGATGGTGCAAGCAGCCCGATCGGGCAAACAAAACATCGTGGAAGGCATTGAAGATGGTAGTACATCCAGTGAAATGGAACTGAAACTGCTCAACGTAGCACGTGCCTCTCTGCAGGAACTGCGCGAAGATTATGAAGATCATCTGCACACACGCAGCCTTCTTCGCTGGACAAACATGCACCCACGCTATAACACAATGCTCGCCTTTTGCAAGCAACACAACAAGCCTCACGACTACTTGGTTTATGCAGATAAATGGACTGCCGAGGAGTTTTGCAATACCCTCATCACGCTTTGCCACATCACCGACAAGATGCTTTGCAGCTATCTTGCCCGATTAGAGAAGTTGTTTGTGGAGCAAGGCGGCATCAAAGAACGCATGTATGCTGCCAGAACAGGCTACCGAAAGGCGCAAGATGCCTTGCTCAAAAGCCTGCAAACGGAGAACTCGCAGCTGAAAGCTGAAAACGAAAGGCTGAAAGCCGAGATAGAAAGAATGAGGAAGGAGAAAGGGTAGTTGATAGATTTTCTAATCTTCCTAGGAGTCCTAGGGAAACTAGGAACCCTAGAAAATTAGAAAAAACCATCAACAATGCAGCCCTAAACAGCGGCAAGCCCGCGAAACATCGGGGCTTGCCTTAACCATTTTATTAGAGTTGAATGTTGAAAGCGGCACCAGCGACCACCCAACAACCGGGCTGTGGCACGTTGCCCACATCGAAATAATGCCGGTTGAGCAGATTGTTTCCCTCAACATAAGCTTGCCAACGTGGTGCTTGCCACAGGAATTTGGCATCTAAAAGGCCATAAGAACCATAGCGATGGGCTGCTCCTGAAGCATCCAAATATTGCCCCATGCGATGCTGGAAACGATAGTTCACCTGCAAATGCAGCAGCGAAACAACATGAAACTGCGCAGCAGCCACAAACTTTTGCTTGAGATATTCCAACGCATAGCGGCTGCGAATGCCCGCAGGCTCATGCTGATTTTGCTGGATAAAACAATAACCCAACTGCAGTTGTTGCAGCACCTGTTGCGCAGGAAGCAGCTGTTTGAAGTCGAAAGCCACATTGGTTTCAACGCCAAAGGCTTTAATCTTGCCGAAATTGACCGACCTCCAAAGCAACGAACCCGATGCATCGGTCTCGCCACTGTTAATCCAATCGATGAGATGGGTGTAGCGATTGTGGAACAGATGGGCACGCGCAGCCACCCCATTCGCTTCGTATTTCGTGCCCAATTCCCACGCCGTCAGCTCCTCGGGACGCAGATTTGGGTTGGCCTTATGTCCGCCAACCGAATAAAACAGCTCGGTGATTGAAGGCATTCTGAGCGACGAATTGAAGCTCGAATAGAGCTGCCAAGCCTGACCAAGACGATAAGAAAGGTTGACATTGGGATAGAAACGCAACCCCATATCGGCATGACTGTTCTTCACACCCACGAGACCTAACGAGGCCGAAAAGCGGTTGATGGTGAGATTGTGCTCGGCAAAAAGCTGCACATTGGTGCGGAAACAACCCATTTTATAGGTAGCTCCCGTCACACCATGAATGCTTTTCGGAGCCGAAAGTGGCGTGCCCAAGTTGGTGCTCACCAACATTTCGCGCTGCCATTCTGCCCCAAAAGCCGTGCGACCCAACGCGGTATCGAAATAGGAATTGACGCTGGCACCTACAACATTCGTGCGATGATAGTTGAAAGGATAGCGGTCGCTGCGCCCACGAAACAGCTCAAAACGGTCGTAAAAGCGGTTCCAATAGACCGACGAACGCAGCTTCAAAAAGCCACGTTTCGTAGCCGCCTGCAACGCCGTATAGCTGTTTAACGTGTGCTCAAACTGGTCATCATACTTCGCACTATAGTTGGTGCTCGAACCAAAACGACGATTGCTCAGCCCGGCATGCCATTGCAACAGCAGCGCATCGGTGTCGTAATAGCCCTGATAGAGCGCCTTCACGCCACGATAATCGGTGTTGAGACCGCCCTGCTTATTGCGCTGATAGCCATCGCTTCGCACATAAGAAGCGGAGACTTGCTGGTTCCACGGTCCGCGAACAAGGTTCACACGGCCGCCCATTTCGCCATAACCAAAGCTTCCTCCCGACGCATAAACCGTGGCACTTGAAGCCAAAGGAGGCACCGATACCAAATGAATGGCACCCAAAAGCGAGGCGGTGCCATAGACACTTCCTGCCGGACCTTCGAGCACTTCGATGCGCGTCAGTTCGTGCTTTCCGATGGGAAAATCGAATGCATTGTGGGCGGTATGCGGATTTCCAACGGGTATGCCGTTGAAAAGGAGCGCCGTTTGCTCGCAGTTTCCACCCCGGATACCGATGTCAGTCTGTGCACCTAAGGAGCCTCTTTGCCGCACATCCACGCTGACAACGTGTTTCAATAGGTCGTTAACACTTTGCACCGGCGCAGCGTTAACATCCTTCTGCGTCAGTACAGTTACCATTCTCGCTTGCTGATTGTGCATCAGCGGTGCCTTCGAAGCAGTCACTTCGACCCCCGCAAGGCTATACTCCTTCATGGCTTTCTTGGCAATCGTGTCGACAGCCGCACTGTCATTGCTCATCCCTTCAGCCTTTGCATAGGTGAGCGATGCCACAGACAGTGTGCCAATCAACACTTCTTTGCCAAGACAAGCAAACAGCGCATAGCCCTTGTTGGTGAAGTGTTTGAACACCATTCGTGGGCACGTGTTGAAAATTGTCTTGTACATTATAATAAATTCTTTTGTGGTTTGCATGATTTCAAACCGCCCGCAAAATTACAAAAAAACAGGCGTTTTTATCCAAAAGCATGCGAAACACACCCGTATCTCAGCCATTTTTCATGAAAACGAGTGAGATACACCCGTATTTTGGCTATTTTTTTCAAAAACAAATGAGATACACCCGCATCTCAATCATTTTTAATAAAAACAAGCGTTCGGCACCCGTATCTCGACCATTTTTCTCAAAAACAGGCGAGAAACACCCGTATCTCGGCCTTTTTCTGCTAAAAACACGAGAACGGTGGCCGTGTTATGGTGGTTTCAATCAAAACAGAAGCATCCGTAGGGCGGTTTCCTTTGTTTTCCATAAAAACAGCTGAAACCGCCCTACGTTTTCGACCTTTTTTCTCAAAAACAAGGGAAAACGGTGGGCGTATTCCATGATTTTTGCCAAAAACAGTACAGAACGGTGACCGTGCTCGGTGGTTTTACCCACCCGAAACAAAAAAAATATGCTACCTTCAGCAGGCAGCATATCTTTCAATGTGGTCCATTCCGTTGTCCTTCGCAAAGGAAATAGTCCTAAGACCATCATGCAACAAAATGAACACTTACACATCATAACTCTCTAAATACAAATTTTGAATGCGAAAAATGAAATAACTTAAACCCTCACGGGCTAATGTGATTTACAAAGTTGAGTACTTAATAGTCTAAAACTTAAACCTTCGATGCAAAGATATTGCGATTACATGAAAAAGCGTATCACAATCCTTCACTCCTTATCACGATTATTCATTATCTGCTGTTTTTGTGCATTTTTGTGAGATAAATGACGAAAATCAGCCGGCGTAACCCCAAATTTATCGGAGAAATTACGATAGAATGTTTGCGCTATGGGCATGCCACACTCCTCGCCTATGGCCTCAATCGTGTAGTCAGGACGGTCTCTTAACAGCTCGGCAGCATATTCTAAACGCAGTTCATTGATATATTTGGTGAACGACATACCCGAAAATCGTGTGAAAAGTTGGGCAAATTTATTGTGCGGAACATACACCTCGTTGATGACATCCTCGCGCGAAAGTTTGGGTTGCAAGAACATCTTCTTGCGCATAATCACTTCAGAGAGCTTCGAAAAGAGGGCACGGTCGGCATCTTCTTTAGCCTCATCGGTAGCCGTTTTCACGCTCTCTACATCGGTTTTTGCAACTTCAACGGGGGCTTCTGCTGCCGTTTTTGTTTGTTTTTCTTTCTCTTCGGCCACAGCTTCTTTGAGCAATTCATTCTGAAGGCGCTCGTTTTTCAACGCTTCCCGATATTGCAACAGGCGGTTAATGGTGTCGACAGCCGAAGCATTCTTGCGGGTGATGATGCGGTTATAGCGCACGATGCGGAACACGATGAAGCACAACAACACAAAGATTACGCCACCCATGATGAGGGCAATGCGTAGGGTTCGCAGCTCGGCTTCTTGCTGACGTTGCTGCATTTCGAAAATCATTGTCTCGCTCGACTTTGCCAATTTAAAGGCCGAACGGGGCATAAAACCATACGAATGATTGCCACTCTCCTTCAAACCCAACGTGTCTGGCGTCTCGGCCAATAAGCGAAGCGAACGATTTAAATCGGGCAACATGCGGATGGCATCGTCATATTTACCTGCATTTTGCATCACTTGCATGGTGTTGAGCAACGTATAAACCTTTTGATAAAGCCCATTCCAAGGGTCTTTCGGCGTGCTCATGCCGTTATAAATATTGATGGTCCGCCGAAAATAGGGCATCGCTCCGTTGTAATCTCCTATATTGGCTTTGTTGATTCCGATAAGGAATGAGAGCGTGGCCTCGTAGTGTTCAGACTGCTCTTCGATAGACCTTCCCAACGCAATGTAGGCATATTCCAAGCTCGATTTGGTCTCTCCTTTGAGGTATTTGGCATAAGCAATCTTCGTAATGGCACGGAAATAGGCATCTTTCGACGATGCTGTATCTTCAATAGCATCCGAAACTTTCTGCGGTGTGGGCTGCTTTGACCGACAGGAAAAGATGGCGGTAGCCATGAAAGCCCCTACCATCAGAATTAGAAAAAAACTTTTTCTCATGTGGAATAATACGATTCAGCGTGTTATACTAAGTGGCCTAATGCTGCTGAAACAGCGCAATGGCCTTTTGAACAATAGGATTTGCCTCGTTCACCACTTGGAAATATTGGCTCATATCCCAAAGGTCTCGTGCCACAAGCGCTTTGAGTTGAAGGCGCAGTTGCGGCAGACTTTTCTTCCATTCTGCCTCATCTTTGGGCTTAACCTTGTCTTTTTCGGCCGTCTTTCGAATGTCGTCAAGCAACGATTGTGGCACTTCATAGCGTGCAAGGAAGGTGGCAAAGTCGGGATATTGTTGCTTCAATGCCTTGCGATGTGCATCCACATATTTCAAATTGGCATTGATGATGTAGCTCCGAGCAGCCAACTGTCGGTAGAAAGGCGTATAAAGTGTGGTGTCGAGCGGCACGAAATAGTCGGGCATAATGCCGCCACCGCCATAGACAAGGCGCTGTTTTCGCAGCGTTTTATACTTTAAAGAGTCGGCAAAATGAATGCTGTCGGCGCTATAAAGTTCGCCATGTTCGAAACGATTCTCAATGTCCAACGCATAACTCCGCGCATCACCCTTCGTATAAGGTTTCTGTATACAGCGGCCGGAAGGCGTGTAATAATGGGCAATCGTGAGACGAATCATGCTGCCATCAGGGAACTCTATCGGCCGTTGCACCAAGCCTTTTCCAAACGAACGACGTCCAACAACCTCGCCACGGTCTTGATCTTGCAACGCACCCGTAACGATTTCGGCTGCCGAAGCCGTAAATTCGTTGATGAGAACCACTACTTTCCCTGCGAGCAAACGACCTTTTCCGTCGGCCCGGAACTCCTGTTTCGGCACACTTCTCCCTAAAGTATAGACGATGAGGTCGTTGCGTTTAAGAAACTCATTGGCAATATCTACCGCCGCATTTAAATAGCCTCCGCCATTCTCTTCGAGGTCAAGGATAAGGTCGTTCATGCCTTGTTGCTTCAAAATGGCTACGGCTTCCATAAACTCTTTGTAGGTGGTTAAGCCGAAGCTGCCAATGCGAATGTAGCCTATTGTGGGGCGAATCATGTAGTAAGCATCCAACGTTTTCACGGGAATTTTATCGCGGACCACGACAAAAGTGAGCACACCTTTGATGCCACGCCTCACAATACCCAAGCGAACCTTCGACCCTTTGGGCCCACGGAGACGCCGCATGATCTCTTCCTTCGACATCTTTACGCCCGCAATGGCACTGTCATTCACCGTCACAATGCGGTCACCGGCCAAGATTCCCACACGCTCTGAAGGTCCATTCGAAACGGGTTGAATGACTAAAAGCGTATCTTGCACCACATTAAACTGCACACCAATACCCTCAAACGAGCCTTGAAGCGGTTCGTTCATCGCTTTGGTTTCCTGCGCAGTTGAATAAGATGAGTGTGGATCGAGCTTCTCTATCATCCCCCGAATGCCGTCTTCTACGAGCTTATTTTGGTTCACTGAGTCGACATAGAGATTGTAAATGGCCATCTCTGCCAACTGCAATTTGCGCAAAGCGGCATCATCATCGCGGCGAGAATGCTGTGCTTGGAGCGCCAAACAGCAGGTCAATCCTAACAAAAAGACCATCCCTACCCGCTTCAAATCATGGGTAGCGACAGAAAATATGTGTTGCATTTGTTTCATTATTCCTTTTCTTTTATTCGTTTTTACATCGTCCTTTCCTTGCCTTTCAGCTTCATTCCATCGGCTCCGTATCGGCTTCGGGTAGGTCTTCTTCAATCACTAAGTTGTCGATGATGAAGTTTTGCCGCTCCATGGTGTTCTTACCCATGTAATATTCCAACAGCTTTCCCACCTGATCATTCTTGTGAAGAGTCACCTGTTCCAACCGCATATCGGCACCAATGAAATGCACAAACTCATCAGGACTAATCTCTCCGAGCCCTTTAAAGCGTGTGATTTCGGGGTCGGGGCCTAAATTTTGAATGGCATTCAGACGCTCTTCGTCGGTGTAACAATAGCGTGTGATAAAGTCGTTCTTCTTCTCTTTCGGGTCTAAACGGGCGTCAGCATCGGCTATCACCTGCTTATTTTTAATCTTCGTACGCTTGTTTCGCACACGGAAAAGCGGCGTCTGCAACACATAAACATGTCCTTTTTTAATCAATTCAGGGAAGAATTGCAAGAAAAAAGTAATGATAAGCAGCCGAATATGCATGCCATCGACATCGGCATCTGTCGCTACAATCACTTTATTATAGCGCAACCCGTCAAGCCCTTCCTCAATATCTAAGGCCGCTTGCAGCAAGTTAAATTCTTCGTTTTCATAGACCACTTTCTTCGTTAAACCAAACGAATTGAGCGGTTTTCCACGCAAAGAGAACACGGCCTGCGTGTTGACATCACGGCTTTTCGTGATGCTTCCGCTGGCCGAATCGCCCTCGGTGATGAAGATAGCACTCTCTTCTTTGCGACTGTTTTTGCTGTCACTGAAGTGAATGCGGCAGTCCCGCAGCTTACGATTGTGCAGGTTTGCTTTCTTTGCACGCTCTCTTGCCAACTTCGTTACGCCCGCCATAGCCTTTCTTTCGCGCTCACTCTCCTTGATTTTACCTTCTAAAACCTCGGCTACATCGGGATGAATGTGCAAGAAATTATCAACATTCTGCTTGATAAAGTCACCGACATATTTATTAATCGATTCGCCATCGGGCGACATTTGCGTCGAGCCGAGCTTAATCTTCGTTTGACTTTCAAACACTGGCTCTTCCACATTCAGCGCAATCGCAGCCACAATGCCATTGCGAATATCGGTATACTCGTAGTTTTTATTGAAAAACTCCTTGATGGTTTTCGCAATATGTTCCTTAAAAGCACTCTGGTGTGTACCGCCTTGCGTAGTGTGTTGTCCGTTGACAAAGCTGTGATACTCTTCGCCATACTGATTGGCATGCGTGAAAGCAATCTCAATATCTTCGCCCACAATGTGGATAATGGGATACAAGCCATCATTGGTCATGGTGTCGTTGAGCAGGTCTTCCAAGCCATTGCGGCTCTTGATACGCCGCCCATTATACATAATGGTGAGACCACTATTCAGATAAGTATAGTTACGCAGCATGGTTTCAACGATGTCTTCGTGGAAACTATAGCCTTTAAAGAGCGTGTTGTCGGGCACGAAATAAATGTAAGTGCCGTTTTCATCGTTGCTATCTTCCGTTTTATCCGATAGCAGATTACCCTTTTCGAACACCAATTCACGCACCTTTCCATCGCGATAAGACTTCACTTCGAAGTGCGAACTCAAGGCGTTTACAGCCTTAACACCCACACCATTCAGGCCCACACTCTTCTTAAAAGCTTTCGAATCATATTTCCCACCTGTGTTCAACATGCTCACGGCTTCAACCAATTTGCCTTGCGGAATGCCCCGGCCATAGTCGCGGACCCGCACGCGAAGATTCTCTTCAACGTCGATTTCAATGCGGTCGCCCGCGTGCATTTTAAACTCATCGATGCTGTTATCGATGACTTCTTTCAGCAAAACATAAATACCATCTTCAGGTAAATTGCCGTCACCCAAGCGCCCTATATACATTCCCGGGCGCGTTCTGACGTGCTCCATATCCGACAAATGCCGAATGTTGTCGTCGGTATAAGCCACGGTCTCTTGGGGCTTATGATTGATTTCTTCGTTCTTTATTTCGTTTTCTGTCATATCTTTGCTGCTGTTATGCGAAAAATTACAACGTTTTATAAGTCCTTTCGGTAGCAACGGCGACGCTTATGCAACACCGTTTCCAAATATTGCCATTGGTTTTGCACCTTTTCATTGGTCTCCATCTCCACGTGGGTCTCCCCCCATGCAATACCATATTTCTGATAGATGGGTATCAAATGCGAGAACAACAGAGCGTTAGCGCCTTTCACACGATATTCAGGAAGGACGCCTATCAACAGTAAATCGACAATATTGGTTTGGTGAAACTTCAACACTTTCAGAATATGCCACCAACCAAAAGGCAGCAATCGCCCGTTATGGAGTTTCTGAAGGGCGCGCGACAGCGAAGGAATCGTGAGCCCTACGCCCACAATTTTATGGGGGTTGCAGTTCCAATCTTCGACAATCGGCATCCAGTTTAAATCGCCATACGGCAGATAAGTGTCAATATATTGATAGATTTGCTTCTCGGTAAGTTCGGAATAACCATACAAATCTTTAAAGGTTTCGTTGATGATCTCAAACACCTTATAGCCCAAACCACCTTGATAGACCTCCTTTTTTGTCATCGCACGCACATGAAGATTGTAGCGGCTTTCAATCATCTCGGCTACCTTGGTGTACTTCTCCGGGATTTCTTTCGGCACGATGAGCTTGTATTCCACATAGTCGTTATCCTTCCTCCAGCCGCCAAGTCGCTCCATGTGCTGCGGATAATAGGGATAATTATAAATCGTTGCCATCGTGCCCAATTGGTCAAAACCTTCTATGAGCATGCCTTCGGGGTCGAAATCGGTAAACCCTAACGGCCCAACTACGTTGTCCATGCCCTTGCTTCGGCCATAATCTTCTACGGCTTTGAGCAACGCTCTACTCACTTCTATGTCGTCAATAAAGTCAATCCAGCCAAAACGTACCGCCTTTGTGTGCCATTTTTCGTTGGCACGATAGTTGATGATGGCAGCCACACGCCCCACCAACTGCCCCTCCTTGTAAGCCAAGAAATAGGCTGCTTCGCAGAAATCAAAAGCCGCATTCTTGTTGGACGAGAGCGTATCTAACTCATCACGATAGAGGTTTGGCGCGTCGAAAGCATTCCCTTTGTAGAGCGAATAATGAAAATCTATAAATGTTGTCAGGTCAGCTTTGCTGGCCACTTTCTTAATTTCTATTGCCGACATTAAATTATCCATTTAATTCTCAAACACGCAAATGTAGTTAATTTTATGCAAAAGGCAAAATTTACATTGCTTTTTTGCAAATAATTAAGGCGTGCATTGTGCCGATGGTTGTAGCAAACAAATAGTATTCGCCACCCTCTTTCAACTTTAATCGCTTACGCAATTCGGCCACAGAAAGTGGGAAATTGCGCACCGCAAGATTGGCTTTATCGATCCCGTGTAAGGCTGATTTCAGGCTCTTTTTGGCAAAAGGAGTCACCGAGAGCACCCGAAACTGCCGTCCGGGAAAATCGTTTACAGGCATCATAGCTGCAAAAAGATGGGTGTTTGTGGCCAAGGCTTCCACCCCATAGCGCGCCGACAAAGCGGCAAAACAACCTGCTTTCATCAACGAGGCATGGGGTTCAAACAGATAGTCGAAAGTGGATGTTCGAAGGAGGGGTGCCCTTTGCTGCGCCTCCTCGGCTGAACAGGCAAACACGTTGCCGTCATTCACGGCATAAAGTTGCAAGGAGTGCTCGCCGACATGCCGCTGCATCACCAACAACAGTTCCTTGCATTCGCCGCCAACACTGACGATATGCACCTCGCAGACATGCTTCAACTGTGCCACAGCCGCATGCCAATCCAACATGGGCGACAGCTTAACCACCACCCATTGTGCCTTTTCAACCAACTCATCGGATAGCAAAGCCACATCGGGCGTGCAGTCTTCAATGGCATAGGTCTTGCTTCCTGCGGCATCGCGACGCGCAGGATCAAGATAAATAACCCCTGCTCGGTCAGACATACTTCGTAAGAAAGTGGTGCCATCGCCGCTAATCACCCGTGCAGAAGGCAGGCCTAAAAGTGGAAAATTGTGCTTTGCTAACGCGCACAACTCGGCTTGTTGCTCCACATAATAGGCCTGTCGAAACCCCTGAGCCATGAAAGAAAAGTCGACACCTAAACCTCCTGTGAGGTCAATCAACGTGCTCTCGCCCAGCCCTTTGCCACACAACCGATGCACAAGTTGCTGCTTATAGCGTGCCGTTTGCTCGCTTGAACATTGCTCCATCGACAGCTGTTGCGGATAAAGCAACTGCTCATGGGTAGCCCATGAGGGCAGTTTTTTGCGCGCAAGCTGCCATCCCTTGATTTGATGAAGGACAAACGAAAAGTCCATATCGGGATATTTGGCGGCCTGAAGTGCCAACCTTCGCACATCATCCTGACGGTGTTCGCGCACGAAAGTTTGCACTTTTTCTAAATTCTGTTTTGTTAACTCCATCTGATAAACAACGATTTCAACGCCCATGCGGATAGAAAAAACGCCCAATTCATCGTCATGGCAGCACACTTGAAAGTGTTATGGAATGACTTTATAATATTTCTTTGCCACCGCACGCGAACATTTATTGAAATGCCACCACTCGGTTCGCAACGGTATAAAACCGCCATGACGCATCACTTTCCGCAAAAGTTGCCGATTTCTTCGTGCTTCTGGCGAGATGATATGGGCAGAAACCAACGCCGCCTCATGGTCGATATGCGCCGCCTTGCCCATGTAATCAATCTTCGTTCCCATATCGAGTGTGTCGCCTTTTAGCGTACAAAGGGTGATGTCTACAGCCATTCCATAGTTGTGCATGCCGCCACCATGCGCAGGATTGGACACATAAATGGCTTTCGAAGTATACTTCACTTCGTCCCACATGCGTTGCTGAATGTGCATGGGGCGTGCGGCATCGTAGACCTTTAAGCTGAGGTCGGGGCGCAGTTGTTTTAAATAGGACTGTGCTTTTTGCAGAGCTTTCATGGCCTCGGGATGTAAAAACGCCTCACGAAGGTCATTGTATAACACCACACCACAGAAGTTATCGGGACGTGCATACATCAAACTTACATGAATTGTTGGGTCGCATTGCTGCACCTGTTGATAGCCTTGCCATGCTAATTGCTGCGCCGTGGCACTGCGTTTCGTGGTTAAAGGCTGTGACGACTGCGCTGCAACGAGACAGCAAAACAACGAAAAGAAGGCAAAAGAAGCAACAGCCCTACCCCATTTTTGCCGATGAAATCGATGGAATTTCAACATATTTTGTTATTTTCATTTTACAACTAAAACCGAAATTGAAACGCTATCCCAACACGAATGTCCCTATAGGAAGCACAAAAAAGAGATAAACAATGCGTTCAAGCAATGCTGATAGCGGTTCAAGCAGTGCACCATAGACAGACATTCCAAGCTATACAAACCGCTCAGGACCGTGCCTTGCCAGTGCCTTTTGCATGCCCTTTATGCTGCATGGTCTGTCTTTTCTTCATCTGTGCCATGGAAACGATTGAGTTGTCGCAACACATAATTAAAGGCTTCCATACCCACTAACACCAAAATTGTTGAGATGGTGGCCAACAAATACATGCCAGCACCACACGCAAGACCTATTGCTGCAGTCACCCATACGCCTGCAGCAGTGGTTAATCCACGTACGGCATTCTTTTGAAAAATGATGGTTCCGGCACCGATGAAACCGATACCCGACACCACTTGTGCAGCAATACGCGACACATCTAAACGCATGTTGGGGTCTTTCAACACGCCCTCGAACCCATAGGACGACACAATCATGAACAAAGCCGAACCTAAAGCCACCAAGAAATGGGTGCGAAGGCCTGCGGCTTTCTCGCGATATTCGCGTTCTAAACCGATGAAACCGCCCAAAAGTGCGGCTACAAAGATGCGTATGATAAATTCTAATGTGAGCATGATCCTGTCCTTTACAATCGTAGTTGCAAACTTACATAAAAAAAAGAGGCTTGCAACCTCTCACGATATAAATTTAATCAGGGCACAGAGAAGGGGGCAAAACGAGCACATAGCCCCGCTATAGGATGCCCATCATCCCCCATCGACACAACATTCCATCCATAGCCATTGCACAATAAGGAGCAGAGTGGGAAACAATCTATGCGCTATTGGCTTGCAATCTCTATGAGATTATCGCGCAATATGCACCACTTTGCCGCACAATAGATATGCTTTTAAGAAGCGATTACCTGACGGCTTGTTTGCGCTATGCCGGCAACAATTTGGCTAACAGGGCTAAAGCCTCGTTCTCATGGGCTTCCATCACTTCGCGTTCTCCGGGTCCTTTGTCGTTGATGCCACAGAGATGAAGGATGCCATGAATGATCACCCGGTGCAATTCGTCGGCATAAGCTTTATGGAACAAGTCGGCATTGGTGCGCACGGTGTCTAAACTAATCACCAAATCGCCACTAATGGTGTCGGCTTCATCGTAATCAAATGTGATGATATCGGTGTAGTAGTCGTGGCCAAGATAGGTGTTATTGACCTCTAAAATCCTGTCGTCGTTGACAAACATATAGCCAATATCGCCAACCTTTCGCCCATGACGGGCAGCAACTTGCCTGATCCATTGGTTGAGAATGCGCTTTTTAAGATGTGGCATTTTCACGCCTTCTGCATGATAGGTAATCATATCCTAAACTTGTTTTTTATTATGATTGTCGGCAGAGATAGCCTGAATGTCTTTGTTGTGCGTAGGTTTTGCCACCCATGCCGACACGTCTTTACCAAAGAATTGCAGCTCACGCACCATCGTAGAGCTAAGGCTTGAGAGCTGAGGTTCGGCAAAAAGCAACACCGTTTCAACGCCGCTCAACTGACGATTGATGTCGGCTTGCTCGCGCTCGTATTCGAAATCGTTCACCGAACGCACGCCCCGCACGATGAAATGGGCGCCTTCGCGCGCTGCCATCTCTACGGTGAGGTCGTCATAAGCCTTTACGGTTACGGCCGGATTTCCGGCATAGACCGCTTCAATGGCAGCCACACGTGCACTGATTTCGGCCTGCGTATGTTTGAGTTTGCTCACTGCCACGGCGATAATCAGTTGATCGAACAGGGGCAATGCGCGCGCAACAATCGACTGATGACCAATGGTGAAAGGGTCGAAAGTGCCTGTGAAAAGTGCTATCCGCTTTGTTGTTTCCATCGTTACAAAATTACGATTTTCTGCGATGGCATGCAAATTTACGTTGCCCTTTCCGCATTTTTCATCAAAAGATGGGAAAGAAAGCCCTTAAAAGGCGTAACCGACACCAATATAGGGATAGACAAAAGATGTCTTACGCGCAGCATAAAGAATATTCGTCCCTGCTATCTGTGCAACGAAAGGTATACTGATATTGAGTCCTGCACGTAGTAGCAACCCCTTAGAATCTTGGTAACGATAGCCCAAATCCTCGAATACAAATGATCCAACGCGTGTCTCTTTTACTTCATTATCCTGCCAATCAAGGAAATGACAACGATATAGTCCGATATCAAACCCTGTACCTACTTCAAAATGATGCTTGCCTTTTCCTGTTAAATAATTCACTGCAAAGGGGATTGTGTAACCATTTATCCCACGGGTTACAGCACCAAAGTAATCATCACTTTTAGATCTAAGAAAGGATAATCCTACACGATAACCCCAATTAGTATAAGCACTAAAACGTGCATCATAATGAAATCCGAATACAGTTGAAGCTCCTCCTAACTCTAAGGAAATGCTTTTCGATGCTTGTCCATACGCATAAGCATTACTTATCACTAATAGAAGAAGCGATAAAAAGACTTTATTAAACCTTTTATTCATACACTATACTATTAAATTAATTCGATTACAAAGTTAAATATAAATAACGTTACATCAAGACATTAGCCTATTTTTCTTTTATTCTAATCAAAAAATCTACAAAAAGGGAAAGAATTGCCATTAAAAAGGAAATGAAGAGATTATACTTTTACTTTATACTCTTGAAAACGATGATGCATGCCCTATATATAAAAGCGGGAATGTAGCAATTTCTTTAACGGGGTTAGGGAAACAAAAAAGGCGGGAAGCCCGTGTGGACTTCCCACCTTTTATAGAATCGTCTCCCCCGAAAAGGGAGCACATGTTCTGTTTAATCAGCCAATTTTGCTTTGATAAACTCGCGGTTTAAACGAGCGATATTGGCAATCTTCTCGTTCTTTGGACACACAGCTTCGCAGGCACGTGTGTTGGTACAGTTACCAAAACCAAGCTCATCCATGCGCAAAACCATTGCCTTTGCACGCTTAGCGGCCTCGGGTTTGCCTTGTGGAAGGAGTGCCAACTGGCTCACTTTTGAGCTGACAAAGAGCATGGCCGAACCATTTTTACATGCAGCTACGCAAGCACCACAGCCAATACAAGTGGCGCAATCCATCGCTTCGTCGGCAGCTTCTTTAGGAATAAGGATGGCATTGGCATCCTGAGCTTGCCCCGTTCTGATGGTAGTATAGCCGCCAGCCTGAATGATTTTATCAAAAGCTGAACGGTCAACCATGCAGTCTTTAATCACTGGAAAGCCGGCAGAACGCCAGGGTTCGACGGTGATAACATCACCCTCGTTGAAACGACGCATATAGAGTTGGCAGGTGGTTGCACCGCGTTCGGTCTTGCCATGCGGCGTACCATTGATGTAAAGTGAGCACATACCGCAGATACCCTCACGGCAGTCGTGGTCGAAAACGAAAGGTTCTTGACCGGCTGCGATAAGTTCTTCGTTGAGAATATCAAGCATCTCGAGGAATGAAGTATCATCGGGGATGTTCTTCATCTCGTGTGTATCGAAATGACCTTGGTCTTTAGGACCATTCTGTTTCCAATATTTGATTGTGAAAGAAATTGCTTTTGCCATAATCTTTTTACTTCAACTTAGTTCTTATAATTACGTGTTTGTACCTTAATCGCCTCGTATTCGAGGGGCTCTTTGATGAGTTCGGGCGCCGTATTGTCGTCGCCTTGATATGCCCAGCAGCCTACATAGAAGAAATGTTCGTCGTCACGTTTCGCCTCACCTTCTTCTGTTTGGTGCTCTTCGCGGAAGTGACCGCCACAACTTTCCTCGCGATGAAGTGCGTCATAAGCAACCAATTCGCCCATCAAAATGAAATCGCGCAAGTGGATAGCCTTATCTAATTCGACATTCAAACCTTCCTTTTTACCCGGGATAAAGAGGTTGGTATTGAACTCTTCGCGCAGTTCTTTCAACAGCTTTAAGCCGGTTTCGAGTCCTTCTTTGGTGCGTCCCATACCCACATGTTCCCACATGATATGACCTAACTCTTTGTGAATGGAATCAACAGAGCGCTTACCTTGAATGCCCATCAAACGATTAATCTCCTTTTCTACGCCTTCCTCAGCAGCCTTGAACTCGGGTAAATCGGTAGAAACCTTGCCCCAAAGCGACTGATCGGCTAAGTAATTCTGAATCGTGTAAGGCAGAACAAAGTAACCATCTGCTAAGCCTTGCATCAAAGCAGAGGCGCCTAAGCGGTTCGCTCCGTGGTCAGAGAAGTTGCATTCTCCAATAGCAAACAAGCCGGGAACGGTGGTCATGAGTTCGTAATCGACCCAAATACCGCCCATAGTATAGTGGATGGCCGGGAAAATCATCATGGGGTTGTAATACTTCACGCCGTTAATCTCCTTGGCAAACTCGCCCGGATTAACATCGGTAATCTCTTCATACATGTCGAAAAGGTTGCCATAACGCTGAAGAATGGTGTCGATACCGAGACGATTAATAGACTCGGAAAAATCGAGGAACACGGCTAAACCGGTGTTATTCACACCATAACCCTTGTCGCAACGCTCCTTAGCTGCACGTGAAGCAACATCACGTGGCACAAGGTTTCCAAATGCAGGATAACGACGTTCCAAATAATAATCGCGGTCTTCTTCGGGAATATCCGAACCTTTCTTCGTACCTTCTTGAAGGGCTTTGGCATCTTCGAGCTTCTTAGGCACCCAAATACGGCCATCATTACGCAAGGATTCGGACATCAATGTGAGCTTAGACTGCTTGTCACCATGCACCGGAATGCAGGTAGGATGGATTTGAACATAAGAAGGATTTGCCATGTATGCGCCCTTACGATAGCACTGAATGGCTGCCGTACAGTTACATCCCATGGCATTGGTTGATAGGAAATAGGTGTTACCATAGCCGCCTGTTGCGATAACAACGGCATTGGCGGTGAAACGTTCTAATGCACCTGTTACGAGATTCTTAGCGATAATGCCACGTGCATGACCGTCTACAATAACGACATCCTCCATCTCATAACGCGTGAAAAGCTTCACTTTGCCTGCTTGAATCTGTGCACTTAATGAAGAATAAGCACCCAAAAGCAGCTGCTGTCCGGTCTGTCCTTTGGCATAAAAAGTGCGACTTACCTGTGCACCACCAAATGAACGATTGGCCAACATGCCACCATATTCACGTGCAAAAGGCACCCCTTGCGCTACACATTGGTCGATAATATCGTTGGATACCTCGGCTAAGCGATAAACATTTGCTTCACGTGCACGATAGTCTCCGCCCTTAACGGTGTCATAAAACAAACGATAAATGGAGTCACCATCGTTTTGATAGTTCTTAGCTGCATTGATTCCGCCTTGCGCTGCAATAGAGTGTGCGCGACGAGGTGAGTCTTGTATGCAGAAGTTCAGCACGTTAAAGCCCATCTCTCCCAATGAAGCTGCAGCACTGGCACCAGCTAAACCGGTGCCAACCACGATGACATCTAACTTTAATTTGTTCTTAGGATTAACCAAACGCTGATGTGCTTTGTAGTTAGTCCATTTCTCTGCAACAGGTCCTGCAGGTATTTTTGAATCTAATATCTTCGTCATAATGATCTTCAATTAAATAATTTCATCTTACCTTATTATATAGATGGCCTTAATAAAGACTTGGTGCGCACCCAAAAGCAAACGCTAAAACAACAACAAGGAAAGCCAACATTAACAGGGTTACATAAACAATGCCGATCGTCTTCCAACGATTAAACCACACTTTCCCATTTATACCAATGGTTTGAAGTGCACTCCAGAAGCCATGAGAAAGATGGAACCATAAAGCAACAATCCACAAAATGTAGAGTACAACATAAAGTTTGTTGCTGAAAGTAACTTTGATTAACTCAAAACCATGCGTCGGATCAATGTCGGTGTGCATGCCGCTTAACTCAGCAAACATCATGTTATACCAAAAATTAAACAAGTGAAGAAGTAGACCTAAGCATACGATAAGACCCAAAACGAGCATATTTTGGCTCGCCCACTCTACCGAATCAGGCTTTGAAGTCACTGCATAACGCTCTGAACCACGTGCTCTTCGGTTTTGAGCAGTAAGGATAAATGCATAAACAATGTGACACACTGCCAACGCACCCAATCCGACTGTTGCGACAACAGCATACCAATTAGCGCCCAAAAGCTTGCAAATCATGTTGTAAGCATCCCCTGAAAAGAGCGCAACAACATTCATGCAGGCATGGAATGTCATGAATAGAACAAGCGCAACACCTGTTAAAGACATCACGACTTTTCTGCCAATAGAAGAATTAATTAACCACATAAATGATTGATTTTTAAATATTTAATGTTTGAATTATATCAATTTATTTTACAATATTGCGTGTAAACTGTAAAAAACAAAATGCCTTAAATACCTAATTTTAGGTAGAGAACACTTCCTTTTATGCGATTTATCCTAAGAAATGCGGTGCAAAAATACTATATTTTGAGGATAAATCAAAGCAATTCCTCAAAAAATCGGATTTTATTTCTTACTTTTGCGAAAAATATTAGGAAACAAAATGCACTTCAATTACGACGTGATTGTTATCGGAGGTGGGCATGCCGGCGCCGAAGCAGCTACGGCTTCAGCCAACATGGGCGCTAAAACTTGTCTGATAACAATGGATATGAACAAGATAGCTCAAATGAGTTGCAATCCCGCAGTGGGTGGAATTGCCAAGGGACAAATCGTAAGAGAGATTGATGCTTTGGGCGGAAATATGGGACTTATTACTGATAAAACAGCCATACAGTTTCGCATGTTGAATATCGGAAAAGGCCCTGCTGTGTGGAGCCCTCGTGCACAATGCGACCGAGAGAAGTTTATTTGGGCATGGAGAACAACACTTGATGCGACTGAAAATCTGGACATTTGGCAAGACCAAGCCGACGAATTGCTCGTTGAAAACGGTGAAGCTGTGGGCGTAAGAACCATTTGGGGTGCAGAATTCAAAGCCAAAAGCGTAATCGTTACCGCAGGAACTTTCCTCAATGGACTGATGCATATCGGTCGAAAAATGGTGGAAGGCGGTCGCTGTGCAGAACCTTCTGTGCACCATTTCACCGAGAGTATCACCCGTTTTGGCATTCGATCAACTCGCATGAAAACGGGAACTCCTGTCAGAATCGATAAGCGAAGTGTGCATTTTGAAGCCATGGATGTGCAACAAGGTGATAGCGATTTCCACCAATTTAGTTATATAGGTCCACATAGAATGCTAAGACAATTACCTTGTTGGACAACCTATACAAATTGCAAAGTGCATGAAACTTTGCAAAAAGGACTTGCAGATTCTCCCCTTTTCAACGGACAAATTCAAAGCACTGGGCCACGCTATTGTCCTTCGATAGAAACAAAATTGGTGACATTCCCCGATAAAGAGCAGCATCCTTTATTCTTAGAACCTGAAGGAGAAGATACGAATGAAATGTATTTAAATGGCTTTTCATCGAGTATGCCAATGGATATTCAGTTAGAAGCCCTACGCCATATTCCGGCCTTTCGCGACATTAAAATCTATAGACCTGGCTATGCTATCGAATATGATTACTTCGATCCCACCCAATTACAACAGTCTTTAGAGTCGAAGGTCGTTGCAGGTTTGTTCTTTGCCGGACAAGTTAACGGCACAACAGGCTATGAAGAAGCGGGCGGTCAAGGCCTTGTTGCGGGAATAAATGCTGCTATTCGTTGTGCAGGAGGACAGCCTTTCGTGATGAAAAGGGACGAAAGTTACATCGGAGTACTCATCGATGATCTCACAACTAAAGGTGTAGACGAACCCTATCGTATGTTCACTTCTCGGGCAGAATATCGCATATTGCTCCGCCAAGACGATGCAGATGCGCGCTTAACTGAACGCGCTTACGAATTAGGTATAGCCAAACGTGATCGCTATGACTGGTGGATGGAGAAAAAAGAAGCTATCCAACGTCTCGTTACATTCTGCGAAGAGTTCCCCATTAAAGCGCAAGAAATCAATCCACTCCTTGCAAAGTTTGATACAACTCCTTTGCGAGCAGGCTGCAAATTAGCCGATCTTATTGCACGTCCACAACTAAATCTCCAAAATCTTTCAACCATTATCCCGGAACTTAAGACTGCAATCGAAGCTCCTTTAAATCGAAAAGAAGAGATTATTGAGGCCGCAGAGATTCGCATTAAATATAAAGGTTATATTGAAAGAGAACGTATTATTGCAGACAAAATGCGCCGATTGGAACACATAAAGATTAAAAATAGATTCCATTATGACGAACTTCACGAGATTTCTACTGAAGGAAGGCAGAAGTTATCGGCTATAAATCCTGAAACTTTAGCGCAAGCCAGCCGCATACCCGGTGTATCTCCCAGCGATATTAACGTGCTTCTTGTGCTTTTAGGACGATAGAAGGCCAACGAATAGCGGCCACATCTGCACAAAAACAACAAGGTTTCACGTGAAACAGCAATATGAATAATGTACTGATACTCGACAACTTAAATATTAAAAGCGACGATAATATCGCATCTGTTTCACGCTTTCCCAAGCAAACGCATATCACCTTCTATCAACATTCAGAAAGAAATTCCATATATATAATAAGGTATAAGAAAATCATCATTAACAAAGAAAGATATGAACAACCCATTATTATTAGACAATCTGCGCTGCATTCCAGATTGGCCTATTAAAGGTGTAAACTTTAGAGATGTCACAACACTATTCAAAAACCCAGAAGCGTTGAAAGAAATCACACGAGAGATGTGTGCATTGTATGCTGATAAGGGAATTACTAAAATTGTAGGTATCGAAAGTAGAGGTTTTGTTATGTCCTCAGCCGTAGCCACATCGTTAGGTGCCGGCGTAGTGTTATGCCGTAAACCCGGCAAGCTTCCGTGCGAGACTGTTCAAGAAAGCTACGCTAAGGAATATGGTATTGACACCATAGAGATCCACAAAGATGCCATCAGTGAGAGCGATGTTGTTCTGCTTCACGACGACCTTTTGGCAACAGGTGGCACAATGAAGGCAGCATGCGATTTGGTAAAGAAGTTCAATCCCAAAAAAATTTATTGCAATTTCATTATCGAATTGGCAAGCGAATTCCCCGAAAGCCGCTCCCGTTTCGACCAAGATATTGAGATAACGTCGCTTTTAAAGTTTTAAAAATAGAATCGTTCGTTTACGTTTCACGTGAAACAAAATGAGCGATTTCTTCTTTATACAAAGGAGATTCGCAACAATGACCAAAGAAGAAAACGAGAAAAGATTAGCCCGTTTGAAGAATATTGTGCTCAATATGCCCGACAAACCGGGCAGCTATCAGTTCTATGATGATCAGCATACCATTATATATATAGGGAAAGCCAAGCGACTCAAGGCTCGGGTGTCTTCCTATTTCCACAAAGAAGTGGACCGCTATAAAACAAAAGTTCTTGTTTCTAAGATACAAGATATTAGCTACACGGTTGTTAATAGCGAAGAGGATGCCCTCCTATTAGAGAACAATCTCATCAAGAAATATAATCCCCGGTACAACGTTCTGCTCAAAGATGGGAAGACCTATCCCAGCATTTGTATCACAAACGAGTACTTTCCACGCATCTTTAAAACACGAACCATCAAGAAACATACCGGCACATTCTATGGTCCCTACCCCCATGTTGGGAGCATGAATGCCATCCTCAACATCATTAAACGACTGTACAAGCCCCGCACTTGCCATCTACCTTTAACCAAAGAAAGCATTCAGCAAGGCCGTTTCAAGCCCTGTTTGGAATATCATCTCCATAATTGTGATGCCCCATGTATCAACAAACAAAGCTACGAAGACTATCAAGAGAACATGAAACAAGCACGTGAAATTCTCAAAGGCAACAACAGAGCAGTGGCCATGCACTTAGAGAAGCTCATGCTGAAGAATTCAGAACTCCTCAAATTTGAAGCTGCACAAGACTACAAAGAGAAACTCATGCTGTTACAAGACTTCGTTACCAAGAGCGAAGTTGTCAGCCATACCATTGACGATGTAGATGTGTTTTCGATTATAGATGATGACAACAAAAAGAATGTTTACATCAATTACATTCACGTGCGCCAAGGAATGATCAACCAAAGTTTCACCTATGAATACAAAAGGAAGTTGGAAGAGAGCGATGAAGAATTGCTTCTCATGGCGATTACCGATATTCGTTCACGCTTCAACAGTCAGGCAAAAGAAATTATTGTGCCGTTTGAAATAAGCTGGAACATCAAAGAATCTACTTTCACTGTCCCCCGAAAAGGAGACAAGAAGCATCTGTTAGATCTCTCAGAGATGAATGTAAAACAATACAAATTCGACCGGCTGAAACAAGCAGAGAAGCTCAATCCCGAACAAAAGCAAACGCGATTGATGAAAGAACTGCAAACCAAATTGCAGTTAGATAGACTTCCCCTCCACATTGAATGCTTTGATAACAGCAACATTTCAGGCACAGATGCGGTTGCAGGCTGCATTGTTTACAAGCGGATGAAGCCCTCGCGCAAGGATTATCGCAAGTATAATATCAAAACAGTGGTAGGTTCCGACGACTATGCCTCGATGCAAGAGGTCGTCAGGCGGCGCTATTCGCGCATGATAGAAGAACAAACTCCCCTACCCGACCTCATCATTACCGATGGCGGTAAAGGACAAATGGAAGTCGTTAGAGCAGTAGTTGAAGACGAACTCCATCTTCATATCCCCATTGCCGGCCTCGCAAAAGACAACCATCACCGCACCAACGAGTTACTCTTTGGCAATCCTCCCGTGGTTGTTGGCTTAGACATGAAGAGTGAACTCTTTCATGTGCTCACCGAAATACAAGACGAAGTGCACCGCTATGCCATCACCTTCCACCGCAATAAACGCTCCAAGCATGCACTACACAGCGAACTTGACGATATTAAAGGACTCGGTCCGAAAGGCAAAGAAGCACTGCTGAAGCAATTAAAAACCATAAATGCAATAAAAAATGCTGATAATCAGGAGATTAACAAGATATTAGGACGAGTAAAAGGCAATCTCGTTTACAAACATTTTCATCCTGAAGCCACAGACAATTCATAATAAATTTGTAAATTTGTTGCATGAGAATTGTGATACAACGCTGTGCACAAGCCTCCGTAACCATCCACCATCAGGTGGAGGCTGCTATTGAAAAAGGGCTTGTCATCCTATTAGGCATCGAAGAAAGCGACACCCAAGAAGATGCCAACTGGCTGATACACAAAGTTATAAACCTACGTATCTTCGATGATGAGCAAGGTGTTATGAACCGCTCCATACAAGATATTCAAGGCGAAATGCTCGTCGTTTCGCAATTTACACTCTTTGCAAGCTACAAAAAGGGCAACCGTCCGTCGTGGATTCGCGCCGCCAAACATGAGACAGCCATCCCGCTCTACCAGTACTTTTGCGACGAACTGTCGCAAAAGTTGGGCCAAAAAGTGCAAACAGGCACGTTTGGTGCCGACATGAAAGTGGCGCTCATCAACGACGGTCCCGTAACAATTTGCATGGATAGCAAGGCAAAAGAATGAGCCAAGGTGTGCACCTGCCGCCGCACCCCACCCCATAATGCAATTTAAAAGCATGCAGATTAGTCAACAATACAGCACACTTTCGTGCACAATATAGTGCATTTTACATTACAATATAGCCCACTTTTGTAAACTATAAAATGGTGGTGATGAAACAAGACCAAAGCACTCCCTCTCACAACAACAAGGCATTGAAAGCATTAGTCGTCTACCTGCTTGCATTAGCAGCGCTCACTTTGCTCTTCGGTATTGTCTTTGGCTTGCTCTTTCCCCTAAAAACTTTTACATAATGAACGAAGAAATCACCCTCAAAGCGCTGCAAACAGCAGTCGACGAATGGATAAAAACCTATGGCGTTCGCTATTTTAACGAGCTCACCAATATGGCTTGTCTCACCGAAGAAGTGGGCGAATTGGCCCGTGTTATTGCCCGAACCTATGGCGAACAGAGCTTCAAACCGGGCGAAAAGCCCAACCTTGGCGAGGAGATGGCCGATGTGTTGTGGGTGCTTGTGTGCTTAGCCAATCAAACAGGCATCGACCTTTCGGCCGAAATACGCAAGAGTTTTGCTAAAAAGACGCAGCGCGACCACGACCGACACCAGCAAAATGAGAAATTAAAATTATAAATATCCACCCAAAAATCAATTTATTAAAATGAAAACAATCCTTCCTATCAGCGAGTCAACTCGCAGTGACGACACACAAAGCAAATACGAAGAGATGCTCAAGTTGTACGACACTCAGGTCAACGATGCCGATGTTCAGGCCGCCGTTGCACAGATTGTGGCCGAGAAAGTGCCACAAAACAACACACACGAGGTAAAGAAATTCCTCTTGGGCAGCATCGAACTCACCACCCTTAGCACCACCGACACCGAAGAAAAGGTGCTTCAAATGGTCGAAAAAGTCAATCAATTCGACCGCGATTACCCCGACCTTCCCCATGTAGCCGCCATCTGCGTCTATCCTGTTTTCACCGAATTGGTGAGCAATAGCCTCGAAGTTGACGGCGTAGCTATCACCAATGTCTCGGGCAACTTCCCCTCATCGCAAGCCCGAATGGAAGTGAAAGTGGCTGAAACGCAATTAGCCATTGCCGATGGGGCTACCGAAATTGACATTGTTATGCCTGTAGGTAAGTTCTTAAGTGAAGATTATGAGGGCGTTTGCGATGATATTAACGAACTCAAACAAGCGTGTGGCGACGTACCCATGAAAGTGATTTTGGAGACAGGCGACTTAGAAAATGACAGCAACATCATGAAGGCTGCGCTGCTTTCGATGTATGCCGGTGCCGACTATATCAAGACTTCCACGGGTAAAGAAAAGGTAAGTGCCACGCCAGAAGCGGCGTATGTGATGTGTCAAGCCATCAAAGCCTACTACGATAAAACAGGCATACAGATAGGTTTTAAGCCCGCTGGCGGCATTAACTCGGTCATGGATGCCATCACCTACTACACGATTGTAAAAGAGGTTCTGGGCGAAAAATGGCTCACCAATCAATGGTTTCGCATGGGAACCAGCCGTTTGACCAACTTGTTGCTCAGTGAAATCCTCGGCACAGAAACCAAATTCTTCTAAAAAACAACTCGAAACGCTCCGCTTTCTTATCATAGAGAGGCGGGCGTTTCTGCTTCATATAGCACTCATGTTTCCCACTCCGCTAACCATTTTTATCTTATGAAAAAGAAAATGGCCCTTATCCTTTCGCTTTTCACCCTATCGCTGATGTCCCTAAAAGCCCAGATAGGCGTCGCGGTCTATTATCAAAAGGCCAGCATTTGCAAGCAAAGCAATGGCAAATTCTGCCTCAACGACTTCCACAAGAAGCCTATTATCGTTGATGCTGATACGATTTTCGGCACGCACTTTGATAGCTTCATGATAAGCAAAGAGGGGCAGAAAGGATTGTATGACACCGAAGGAAAATGCTTAATCCCCATCGCATTCAGCACCATTACTTCCTATAACAACCGTTATTGGCTCGTCAACAAGGAAGACAAACAAGGCCTTTATTCATACATGGGCAAAGAAATTCTGCCGCCACTCTATGATAGTATAGAGGTAGCCTGTAGCTACTGTACCACTGCAAGCAACTATTTCATCGTAAAAAAAGGGCTATATGGGCTATGTAACAACAATGGGGAATTTATTGTCGACCCACAATACACCGCCATAGAATATAGATATTTGAGGTATTTTAAGCTAACAAAAGGGGACAGTTGCCATTATCTCTTCAACTATAAAGATATCATTAAAGACATCACATTAGACGATGCTATGCCCATTACAATACAAAAAAAAGAACAAAAACTTTTCTATTTCAATTATAAACAGGGCAAAGCATGGGGACTTCTACGTGAAAATGGACAGCCGGTCATCGCTGTTCAGTATGACAAACCATTAGAGAAAGTCGGCTATATCCACTCAGACAGCACCGCTTATTTCATCGCCTGCAAAGACAACCAATTTGGATTGATTGACATAGACAACAAGATTGTACTCCCCTTTCAATACAAAAAAATCGAACATACCTATTTCTACAATACCATAGAACTCACTACCGACGAGGGAAAACAGCTCTATAACATGGCTAAAAAGCAATTAGCGCTCAACCTCTTCTATGACAAGAGCAACGTCACTGATCGGTATCTATATCTCAAAAAGAATGGCCTTGAAACAGCTGTCGACTACCACCACATGCAAATTCTCTTCCCTTTCAAATACAATTCCATATCAGGCCTCGATGATAATGAGCACTTCATTGTCACCATAGAGGGAAAAACGGCAGTTGTCAACCGCGAAGACAAGCAGATTATCCCCTATGGTTACGATGAAATCCAAGCCACCTGCAAGCCCAATCTCTTTGTTATCAAGAAAGAAAAGCAATATGGCATTGTCAACCTGAAGAACGAATTGGTTTATGGAATGACACCTTATCTCATATACACCTATGATGATCGCATAGAACTCATCAACATTACAACATTTCAAACCATTAAGAAATTGGACTATAACTTCAAAGAAATCAAATAAAAATGATACATCATAAAACATATAAACGTATGAAAAAGATTGCAATCCTCCTGCTCATCATGGCATGTACAACAATAAGTGTCTATGCACAAGACATTCAAATCACTGTAAAATTCATAGCAACAACCAACATCCGCCAACAAAACAATGGCAAACTCAGCCTGGACGATGCCCAAAATAGGCCCATTATCACCGATATTGACTCTATTTTCCCAACCCGTAATGTTTTCTATCACGTCATCAAGAACGGTAAACATGGCATCTATTACAAAAGCGGAAAGCAATGTATTCCCATAGAATATGATGAGATAGACGAGATAAAAGCAAGCTACTACGCCTCCCAAAACGACTATTGGCTTGTAAGAAAAGGAAAGAATGTAGGTCTTTACAGCCATGATGGCAATCAAATCCTCCCTCCAATCTACCTATATATTGAACAGAAAAGAGTAGATGCATCACAAGAGACAGATTATTTCATTGTCAAAAAAGAACACTACGGAATCTGTGATGCAAAAGGAAATATCGTTGTAGCACCCATATATGCGTATATCACTTATACGAATGGATTCTGGACACTTAGAAAAGAAACACCCTGTGACTATATATTCAACGATAAAGACATTGTAAAAGGAATCACCATCAATCAAACTAAGGGTCCCATCTACTACGACTACAAACACTCAGCCTCAGATTATAGCTTCGAAAAGGATGGATTATGGGGAGTTATTAATAGTGAAGGACTGACTATTATTAAGCCACAATACGAAAAAGAACTGCTAATTATGAATAATCTTAACAATAATCGACAAGTTTATTTCATTGCCTATCAAAACAGATGTTACGGTATGATAGACATTGATAACAACATCATTCTGCCTTTTTCATATAAAAGTATAAAACAAATCGACGATAACGGCATCGTTAAATTAGACGATATACAAGGCAAAAAAAAGCTGTTCAGCATGAAGAAAATGCAGATGCTTACCAACTCTTCCTACGACAATGTCCAGGCGTCCCCTTCTTATTGTATCCTCGAAAAGGATGGATTAAAAGCCTTCTTTGATGCGGATGAAGAAAAAATTTTACTTCCATTAGCATACGAATCAATAACGACCAACATGTATAAAAGCACCTTTATTGTCTCAAAAGGGAAGAAATTTGGTATTGTTAACCGTGAAAATAAAACCCTTGTTCCTTTTGAATATGATAACATTTCCTCTACACCAAACGACAGTCTATTTATTGTCGAAAAGGAAAATGAGCAAGGTGTTATCGATTTGAATAACGACATACGCATCAAATTAAAGCCATGCAAAATTAAAACGTTCTTTAATCGCCTTGAAATCAGAGAGCTAACTACCGATACCATCATCCAGAAATTGGACTATAACCTCAAAGAAATCAAATAAAAAATTAGGTGTTTGGAAATTAATTCGGTACGAGCTATGCCCCAATATGCATCACTTTACACACTAATATGATGCAAATTACTTTTTAATTTGGTGCACTTTATGAACTAATTCAGCACATATTACCAAGCAATATGTGCTGAACGTGTACCCATTTACACCAAACATGGGATAAACTACTATGAATTAAGGGATTGAGAAACTAACTTTTGCGCGCAATGACATAATCCAAATAGGCTGTTAATGCGGTTTTAATGGCCGCATCCCCTACCCTTTCGTCAATAAACTGCATGCAGGCTGCATGGCGTTTAGCCATCTGTTGTTCGGCATATTCAATGCCCCCATGCGCCTTTGTAAACGCCACTAACGAGGCAATTTCAGCTGCATTCACCTCTTGTTGCTTCACTTTATGCGCTAAAGCCAACATCGCTTCGTCGCCAGTCGACTGCAAAGCATAGATAACGGGCAAGGTCAGCTTACCTTCAAGCATGTCGTTTCCCGTGGGTTTCCCCACCTCTGTCTCCTCATAATAGTCGAAAATGTCATCGCGAATCTGAAAAATTATGCCCAAGTCCTGCCCAAATTGTCGCGCAGCAACCACCTCATCGTCAGACGCTCCAGCACTCACTGCACCGATAACAGCACACATTTCAAACAAAACGGCCGTCTTTTTCTTAATAATTTCATAGTAGGCTTCCTCGCTAATCTGTGTGTTATCGATGTTGCTCAACTGCAAGATTTCTCCATCAGAAAGCGTCCTTCCTAACTCAGAAAGATAGCGAACAATCAGCTCTGAATGCGTATAGGAAACTGAAAGCAAGGCTGTTGACAGGATATAATCGCCCACTAACACACTCACTTTATTGTCGAAAAGCGCGTTTACACTGGCCTGTCCGCGCCGTTTATTGCTCTCATCAACGACATCATCGTGCACCAAACTGGCCGTATGCAACAGCTCTAAGCCGACCGCAGCATACTGTGTTTCTTCGGAAACGATGCCGAAGTTCTTCGCCATCAATAAGGTAAGCATCGGCCGCATGCGCTTTCCGCCACGCTGACGAATATGTTCTAACACGCGTGACAGCAGGCCGTTTTCATGCTTTAACGACCGATTAAAGAGTGTTACAAAATCATTTAATTCCTCGTGAATGGGGCTTTTAATGAGCGATAAATAGTCCATGCGTTCATTTCTTTGTTACAAAAATACGCATTTTCTACGGGAATAATAGGCGTATTAAGGGATAAATGCGTTTTTTTTCGTAATTTTACACCAAATAAGAGAGCAATGAATAAATTATTTTTAATCGATGCCTACGCCCTGATTTTCAGGTCATATTATGCACTTATCCGTGCACCGCGCATCAATTCTAAGGGACTTAACACTTCGGCCATATTAGGATTTGTCAACACCCTGCACGAGATCATCACCAAAGAGCAACCCACTCACCTTGGCGTGGCATTCGATTTGGGCAAGACTTTCCGCCATGAAGCCTACCCACCCTACAAGGCACAACGTGAAGAAACGCCCGAAGCTATCCGACAAAGTGTGCCCATCATTCAGGAAATCCTGCACGCATTTCACATCCCTATCCTGCAAAAAGAGGGGTTTGAAGCCGATGATGTCATTGGCACATTGGCCACAAAAGCCGGTCAGGAAGGCGTGGAAACCTACATGCTTACGCCCGATAAGGACTACGGGCAGTTGGTAAAAGACAACGTTTTCATGTATAAACCTCGCCATGGTGGCGGTTATGACATCATCGGTCCGCAACAAATTCAGGCGAAATATGGTGTCGAACGCCCCGAACAAGTCATCGACTTGCTGGCACTTATGGGCGATGCTGTCGACAATTTTCCTGGTTGTCCCGGCGTTGGAGAGAAGACAGCTGTGAAACTTATCAATGCGTTTGGATCGGTTGAAGGTCTGCTTTCAAACACAACTCAACTAAAAGGTAAGATGCGATTGAATGTAGAAGCTGCCACCGAAGATATTAAAATGTCGAAATTTCTGGCAACGATTAAAACCGATGTGCCCATCGAACTACAACTCGATGTTTTGGAAATTCAAAAACCGGATGAAGCAAAACTGCGCGAAATTTTTGCCGAATTAGAATTTAAGACCTTAGCAAATAAAATTTTAAATGGCGGCGCTGAAAAAGCGAAAAACAGCACTTTGCAACCCGATTTATTCGCAAGTATTCCGAGTAATCTATCAGAAAGTGTTGAAAAATCGCATTTTGAGAGCATAAAAACCATAAAACACGATTATAAACTTATTGAAAGTCAGGAAGAAGCGCAACAACTTTGTGATTTTCTTAGGACAAAATCATTCATCAGTTTAGACACAGAAACGACCTCAACCCATGCTATTGATGCCGAATTAGTAGGTTTATCGTTTTCCAATGCCGAACATGAAGCCTACTATGTAGCCATTCCTTCCAATCGTAAAGAGGCCTTACAATATGTTAATATCTTTAAACCTCTCTACGAAGACCCTGCAATTCTTAAAATTGGTCAGAACATAAAGTATGATTATGAGGTGCTACAAAATTACGACATCACACTAAAAGGCAGAATGTTTGACACGATGTTGGCCCACTATGTGGTGCAACCCGAATTGCGTCATAACATGGATTACATGGCCGAAACGCTTTTAAACTACAAGACAATCCACATCGATGAGCTGATAGGCGCACCTGGAAAGGGGCAAAAGTCCATGCGGATGCTCGCCCCCAAGGACGTGTTTGAATATGCATGTGAAGATGCTGACATCACACTTCAACTGAAAAACGTGCTCGAACCACAGCTCAAAGCCACCGGAACCGAGTCGCTTTTCTGGAATATCGAGATGCCTTTAGTACCCGTTTTAGCCGAGATGGAACGCACAGGCGTGCGCCTTGACACCGAAGCACTACGCGAAACATCGGTTGCTTACACCGAGAGAATGCAGCAAATTGAGCGGGAAATCTATGAAATAGCAGGCGAATCGTTCAACATTTCAAGTCCGAAACAAGTGGGCGACATCCTCTTTGGCAAGCTCAACATCATGGAAAAGCCCAAAAAGACAAAGACAGGACAGTATGTTACCAATGAAGAAGTGTTGCAATCGCTCAGCAGTAAGAACCCCATCGTGGCGCTTATCTTGGACTATCGCGGCTTAAAGAAACTGCTAAGCACCTATATTGATGCGCTACCGAAGCTCATTAATCCTCGCACAGGCCACATCCATACCTCGTTTAATCAGGCACTTACGGCCACAGGACGCCTCTCTTCGAGCGACCCTAACCTGCAAAATATCCCCGTGAGGAGCGAAGATGGCAAAGAAATTCGCAAATGTTTCATTCCCGAACCCGGCTGCTTGTTCTTTTCAGCTGACTATTCTCAAATCGAACTTCGCATCATGGCGCACCTCAGTGGCGACGAAAACATGCAAGAATCGTTCAGAGAAGGCATAGATATTCATGCGGCTACAGCGGCAAAAATAGCCCACAAACCCGTTGAAGAGGTAACCCCTTTAGAGCGAAAAAAGGCCAAACAAGCCAATTTTGGCATTATCTATGGCATTACAACCTTTGGGCTTTCGCAACGCATGGGCATTGACAACAAGGAGGCAAAACAGCTCATCGAAGGCTATTTTTCCACCTATCCCAAAGTGAAAGCCTATATGGATCAAGCCATTGCTGAGGCCAAAAAGACAGGTTATGCCGTGACACTATTCGGCCGGAAACGCTATCTCCCCGACATCAATTCGCGCAACAACACCGTGCGAGGCTTTGCCGAACGCAACGCCATCAATGCCCCTATCCAGGGCTCTGAAGCCGACATCATCAAGATAGCAATGATTCATATTGCGGAAAGATTTAAGCAAGAAGGCATCCGTTCGAAGATGATTCTCCAGGTACACGATGAACTTAACTTCTCGGTGTTGCCCGAAGAGAAAGAGAAAGTGGAACGCATTGTGCTCGAAGAGATGCAAAATGCCTACCCCCTCAGTGTGCCCTTGCTGGCCGATGCGGGCTGGGGTGCCAACTGGTTGGAGGCACACTAAGGTGCAACAGGCCAAGAGAGGGCACCCGAAAGCTGGCAGCATGCCTGTTTCTAAATGCCCTCTCCCACCCGATTTCACAGGCACCCAACAGACAAAAGTGCATCCATCACACCACGGCCCACCCTCATAAAAGGGCTTATGGCTGCACGATGACGCAGAAGAGGATAAGTTATCTTCGCCCGACTGCGATGTGATGGCCGCAATAAGTCGGCTACAAACAAAAATAAAATGGCATAGATTACCTTGCAATCTATGCCATTTTGCTTGACAATCTGCACCTTTTTACGCAGTAATCTCTATCATTTTATTTGATGATACAGACCATGCGATAAGATAACAGAAAAGATAGGGGGCGCCAATCCATGTCTTATGGTACGAAAAACGCTATGCCTTTGCAACCATCAAGCAGGCAAACCACGCCGTAACGCACCGTCTCACGCCCTAAACCTGATGGTAGAATGTCTCGAAAGGCAGGCGGAACCGTTCACCCCAGACACCGTCTTCAGCCCGTTTTCCGCAGGCAATCACCATGCAAACTTGGCTTCCGCGTGGCAATTTTAACGCCTTCTTCACCAACTTGTTATCAAAGCCTCCGAGCGGACACGTGTCATATCCGGCTTCGGCCATGGCCAAAAGAAACGTTTGTATAGCCAAAGAGCAACTCTGATGCACCGTCACACGCATGTCGGTTTCGCTTACATCGCGCAAAATAGGCTGCCTTAGACCGATGCAAAAGGCAAGCAGTTTGCGTACCATGCCCCACACCCGACAGCCACGTGAATAGAGAAACGGCATGAGTTTCGCGTAATATTGCGTCATTTTCTGGATACGCTTCTCCTGTTTTTCGGCCGGTGCGGTGCGCTTAATATGCTCCATCTCGTGTGCCAAAATGGCCTTAGCATGCGCCTTATAGCGGTCCTGTCGCGTGACAAACACCACAAACTGGTCGGCCGACTGTGCCGCAAGCTGATCCAAACAAGCATGCGCCAACTGGCCTTTCAGGGCACTATCCGTGACATGATAGGCCTCCCAAAGCTGCATATTCGAACTCGTTGGCGCCAATGTGGCCAACTTCACACACGCTTCCACACGCGAAGGGTCGATGGATTGCGTTTCATCAAAATGACGAACTGCACGCCGATAATTTAAAAGTTCTATTAAACTCATAGCCAATAAAATAATTCATTTACCCTGTTTACAATGGTCTTGTGCACCGCTTGGGATGCAACAAAACAACTTCTCTGTTGCAAAAGTAGGTAATAAATCATAAAAAAGCAGCTTTTTCTACAATTTTTAGGCTAAAAATTAGGAAGCGATTGATATTTTTGGTAGGTTTGCCTTGTAGAAAAAACCATTAGACAAAAAAGGAAAAAGAAATTGACGTAAACAACAGTGTTGCAGCTTTGTGGCAACGATGGAGCATGGGAACGCCATCGGTTGCACCTTGGAAGGATTACACTTTCAGGTCAGAAGCCCAAAGGAAAGCAAGTATTTGATTCCTCACGGAAACAAGAACGAAACAGGTATTGGCTCAAACATATAGGTAAAAAGAAGCTGGATGAGGGAGAAAAGAACCCCGAGACAAGCGCATAAACTTGTTCCGGGGGTTCTGATTGTGTGCATCTGATGCCCACCATGCGGCGCAACAACATAGAACCTAATCGGGCATTACGGTGCAAAGTTGTGCCACCTGCTGCTCAAAGTTAGCCTTATCAAGGGCCTTTGAACGAATGGCCGAACGATAGTTATAAATGGTTTGCGATGAATAGAACAGCAGATTGGCGATTTCTGCACTCTCGGTTACGCCCAAACGCACCAAGGCCATGATGCGTTGTTCGGTGGTCATGGTGTGTTTATCGACCTGAAAAATCTGACCTTCGGGGCGTAAAAGTGCATTCAATTCGGCAGGGAAAGTGGGGTAGAGGTCGAGGAAAGCCTTGTCAAAACGCGAAAGAAAGATGGTTGCATCCTCTTCAGAAAGGCGATCAGAAGAGAGCTGTGTGAGCAGTTCTTGCGCCTGGTTGGCCTTAATCTTCCGCTTCACTAAGGTCTGTTGTTTCTTCAATCGGTTGATGAAACGTGAACAAAGGCCTATATAAAGCTTCACCAACCCTTCACGCTTTTTATTGGTCACCATCAATCTCTCGTTCAGTTCGTGCAACTGTTCGTTGAGCATGCTCTGCCGTTCGTTCATCTCTGACAGCCGATGATTAGACACTTGCAGCTTTTTTCGGCTATGGGTGAGGCGATGGTTTTGCCTGAAAATGAAGGCGATAGAGACGAAAAGGAAAATGGCAAAAAGCGAAATGACCAACAGACTGTTGCGAAAAAAGCTGTTTGTTTGCTGCAACTGGCGCTGGTAACTGTTGACAATGACGGGCAAACGATTAGACACTTCGATGATGCGCAAGCGGCTATTATAGAATTTTGCATTGTTGAGTGAGATGTTAATGTAGCGCTGTGCATCCTCAATCGCTAAGGTTCCTTCGCCATGTTCAAGCGTGTACATCGCCAAGTTTTGCAAGGCCATGTTCTCCATTGTGAGACTCTTTGCATCGCTGATACACGCCATAAGAAGATAGTTTTCATAATTATCTGTGTCGCCGGCAGCATTATAATTGCAAGCTAAAGCAAAGCAAGTCATGGCATGTATGCGTGTATCTTCGGGCATCGTAGCAACGCTTTGCAGATAATATTTCCGTGCCTCTAAGGGATTGTTGAGAATATACCCGCTATATTCGCCCATGTAATAGCTATAGCGTTTATCATGCTTATCCAAGAAAAGCATCGCGAGAACCAGGTTTTTCCGCCCCAATTCGCGATACCGGGGCGCATAAACAGCGTCATTACAATAATCAGCCCAATAGATATAAATGTGAAAAAGTGTCAGATAATAACTAAATTTCAACGTGGCAGAGAGCGTGGAAGGCTCAAGCAAACCGATACTTTCGAGGGCCTGACTATAAAGGCCGCCGATAGAAAGCAGGTCGGCTTTCTGAATGATGTTTTGGGCATAATAGCCCGTTTGCTCCTCGTGCTTCGCATATTCAATGCTTCGATCAATATATTTCATGGCCGAATCAAACTGAAACACATAATAGTTTTGATAGAGCTGATCATAGAGTTGCAGCCGTTGTTGCACGCGTTGCTCGTGCTGTAGCTGCACCTTCAGGCGCTCAATATGCTGCTCACGCGCCTTTAAATAATAGGGTTGCTGTGCCAAAACACTATTTAAGCGGGCTAATTGTGTGGAGCGATTGCCTGCATGAACTGCTGAAGTGAGACTCAAAAGAGCACAAAGAAACAACTGTTTTACCATTAATTTTCCATTGATTGAATGCAAAGATAAACAATTATAAGGAATATATACATCTACTTGTATATATATTTGAAACATTTTCCTATGTTGATAATCAGTATTTTATAATTGACAAGAGATATTAAACATCTACTTCTACACTACTTACTGGCACAATACGGTGAAAAAATATTATCTTTGTCACAACAAAAATTATTAAAGTAAAACCTAAATTTACGATTATGCCAAATTCAATTAATCGGCAAACAAGATTATTTCTTGTGATTCTCTTTGCGCTATGTATGCCACTTTGTGGTTTTGCACAAGGCGCATTCAACGTAGAAGGCGTGATTAAAGATGCGTCCGGAGAGCCTATTATCGGTGCGAATGTAGTCGAAAATGGAACGCAAAACGGTACGGTATCAGACATTAACGGTGTCTTTACGCTGAAAGTAAAAAATGGTAACGCGGTGTTGAAAGTATCTTATATAGGATATGTAACACAGACGATTAACATTAAAGGACAAAGTAAAGTTAATGTAACATTAAAGGAAGACGCTGCCAATTTGGGCGAAGTCGTGGTCATTGGTTATGGCACAATGGATAAGAAGGAATTAACTTCTGCCATCTCACATGTATCATCTAAGGACTTCACTAAGCTTGCAACGGTGGACCCTTCGATGATGATTCAGGGCAAAGTTCCTGGTGTAAGCATCACAAATACGGGTGCGGGTGACCCCAATAATCAAGCCAGTATTCAAGTGAGAGGTGTGTCATCGCGTGCCGCAGGCTTAGGACCTTTGATTGTGATTGATGGCATTCCCGGCGGCAATCTCACCAATATCAACCCCAATGATATTGAGAGTTTCGACATTTTAAAGGACGGAGCAGCCAGTGCTATCTATGGTACGCGCGGATCAAACGGTGTGATTTTGGTAACCACGAAAAAGGGATCGCGCGACGGAAACCTGCATACTTCTTATAATGGAACCGTGTCTTTCGATGTCATTAAGAAAGAGTTAGACATGCTTGATGCCGATGAATACCGTGCCAATCGCATTGCTTCTGGTAGCGGTTATGACTTAGGTGCATCGACAGATTGGATGAAAGAGGTGAGCCGTGTGGGCGTCCGCACGCAACATACGCTGACACTTAGTGGCGGAAACGCAAAGTCAAACTACCGCGCTTCGGTGGACTATCGTGATGCAAAAGGTATTGACAAATACTCCGGTCGTCAGGAATATGGTGGACGTATTGCGCTGAATCATACCACGAAGAGCGGATTGATAACATTCAATTTGAATATCGCTCCGCGCATAGCTTATCGCAAAAATGCACAATGGGACGTGTTCCGCAATGCCGTAGAAGCTAATCCTACGACACCAATTCGTGATCTTCAGAACCCCACTTTATATTATAACTTCAAGGGACAACCCGCCAGTTACAACCCTGTTGAGATGCTTAATCTTGAGAAGCACACTGGCACAACGAAATTATTAGATTGGGATGGAACGGTGAAATTAAATCTCTTCCCACTTCTTTTGAAAGATTCGGGCAAGCAAGTGCTTACTACACAGTTGACATTTGCCGACCATCAGTATGATAATTACAACCAATGGTTCCGCCCATCAACCAGCACATTGGCCATCAATGGCGGCCATTCTGGGGAAGCTAAACAAGATTATTCGAAATCGTCGCTGCACAGTTTGGAGTGGATTACGAACTACAGTAACTCTTTTGGTGACCACAATCTCAAGGTGATGGTGGGCTATTCTTACCAGTATGACAAGTATTCTGGCCTGAATGCAGAGAACAAAGACTTCCCAAACAATGCGCTACAAGACAACAATCTCGGCACAGGTACCTATGCAAAAGAAGAAGGTGAGGTTGGAATGGGTAGCTATATGAACGATGCTAAGCTAATAGCTTTCTTCGGACGCATTAGCTATGACTGGAAAGGGCGCTACATGTTGACCGCTTCTTTGCGCCATGAAGGGTCGTCAAAGTTTGGTAAAAACCACAAATGGGGTAACTTTCCTGCCGTTAGTATCGGCTGGAGAATCTCGGATGAACCCTTTATGCAAGGCACAAAGAGCTGGCTAACCGACTTGAAGTTGCGTGCAGACTATGGCGTAACGGGCAATCAGAACTTCGACAGTTACAAATCGTTGAACACCATGTCGGGCTTTGGTTATTATATGTATAATGGCAAATACTATCAAGTTTGGGGCCCAGGAAAGAATGTAAACCCTGATCTTCGTTGGGAAAAAGGCAAGAACTGGAACATCGGTTTGGACTGGACGTTGCTCAAAGGAACGCTCTATGGCTCGTTCAACTATTACAACAGACGGCAACAAGACTTGTTAGGTGACTATAAAGTTTCTATTCCTCCTTACCTGTTTGACCAGACATTTGTGAACGTTGGTACGATGCGTAACAGCGGATTTGAGTTCGATATTACTTGGAATGCCATTAAAACAAAGGACTTTAGTTACACCGTTAACGTCATAGGTTCTACCATGAGCAACAAGTTTGTGGACTTCAGTAACACACAGTTTGTCGGTCAAAACTACTACGATGTGGTTAGTCCTGAGGACCCATATCCATTCCATACACTGCAAAGAATTGAGAAAGGAAAGCGCATTGGCAACTTCTATATGTTGAAATATGCCGGCATTGACAAGCAAGGACGATGGATTGTTTATGACAAAAACGGCGACCTTGTACTGGCAGATAACGCGACTGACGACGACAGACAGTATGTAGGCAATGGACTTCCGCAGTTTACTGGCTCCATGACACATACATTCCGTTACAAAAACTGGGATGCATCGTTGTTCTTCCAAACCGCTTTGGGCTTCAAAATCTTCAACATTCATGATTTTTATTATGGCACTAAGAACTTCCAAGGCAACGTAATGGACAAGGCATACAGCAAAAACTTGCTGGTTTCTCAGAACCCCATTGTGTGTGATTACTTCTTAGAACCGGGCGATTATCTCAAACTTTCGTCTATCAATTTAGGCTACTCTTTGAACCTAAATAAGAAGTATATCGATGCCATTCGCATCTATGCAACCGTAAGTAACCTGTTCACTATCACAAAGTTCTCGGGCATTGACCCATCAAACTATCAGATAAACGGATTAAATCCGGGTGCAACTGGGTCACGCACTTACTATCCTTCTACGCGTCAATTCATGCTTGGCATGCAATTAGACTTCTAAAATAAATCAACTTTTATCAGACGATTATGAAAAAGAGTATTAAATATGTAGCGTCGATGCTGCTGGCTTTCAGCCTTGTTGGGTGCACCGATTTAGGCGAAACGCTCTACGATCAGATTGACTCTAACAACTATTATAACACCAAGGAAGACGTCATTCGCTCCGTCTTCCGTCCATTTGAACACGGTTTTTGGAGTGTTCAGAGTCGCCAAGTGCTCAATGAGGAGACCGCAGACCAATTAATTACGCCTACAAGAGAAGACTGGTGGGACGACGGAGGACGCTGGGCTCGCCTGCATAGGCATAAATGGTTGGTCACAAACGGTGAGGCACAGGCCGAATATAACGGCTGTTTCCAAGGCATTATGCAAGCGAACTTGGTCATTGAAGACCTCGATAAGCTCAGCGCTTCGCAATTTGGTTTCTCCGATGCAGAGTTCAATAACCTCAAAGCACAGAACAGAGTGTTGCGCGCTTGGTTCTATTTACGCCTCTTAGATGCATTCCGTCATGTTCCATTTGCTACGAGTTATTATGATTTAAGCAAGAATATTCAAACACAAGTTCCCCCCAAACAAATCTACGATTTCATTGAGAGCGAACTGAAAAATGCCATCCCCCTGTTGGCCAAGAAAACCACTTTGGGCGGCAATCAGAACCATCAAGGATCGTGGACACAAGCAGCTGCAGCTGCCTTGTTGGTGAGATTGTATCTCAATGCCAAGGTTTACATCGGCGAAGATCACTACAATGACTGCGCAACGGTGGCACAAGCCATCCTCAATGGCACCTATGGCACCTATCAGATTGGCAGCCGTTGGGACGAAGCTTTCGATTGGAACAACCAAACCAGCGACGAGGTTATCTTTGCATTCCCCGGTTCTGAAGGCTATTCTCACTGGCATTATGGTGGCGATATGTATTGGTGGTCGGTACCATCTAAAGCCAACGAGTGGCTGAAGGACACCAAAAACAAGCAAGGTTCGCACAACATCAAATACTCGGCATCGCCCAGTTTGCGCCCCAATGGTACGGCTTACACCTTTGAACTCGGCCGTCCAATTGCCCGTTTCAAACAATATCCTTCAGACTATCGTTTGCAGAAATACACCAATTTGGGCAACAACAAGCGCGAAGGTATGTTTGTCTATGGCAAGATTGCCTACCAAGATGCCAACGGAAACACCGTTTATTTGAAAGACCACAACGGCAAATTCACGCTCGATTTGCGCGATGCTGTCGGCAAGTTTGGCGCAACAGACGGTTCGCAATGGCTATCAACCAGCGAAAGTTCTTTAGAGAATGGCGACGACAATTCGGGATGGATGTTTGCGAAATATCCCCTCTATTCCGACCAAGAGAAAGGCATGTTGGAGGCCGATTACTGCGAAATCCGTCTGCCCGAAATCATCTATAGCTTGGCCGAATGCAAGCTCCGCGCAGGCGATACCACAGGTGCTGCGCAACTGTTGAATTCCGTTCGCAAGCGCAACTATCCTGCTTCCGACTGGTCAACCGTGCTTTATGCGCCCGCAGGCAGTGCAACACTCGACATGAACGAGATGCTCTTTGAATGGGGACGCGAATTCTTTGCCGAAGGACGCCGCCGTGTTGACCTCATCCGCTTTGGCAAATTCCAAGATGCTTGGTGGGATAAGGAAGCCGATTCTGACAAGCATACCGAGATATTCCCCTTCCATACGGACATCATTGGGGCTGCACGGGGCAACATAAAGCAGAACCCCGGCTACGGAGAATAAAATTAATTCAACAGCACAAAAGGTCTTATGCAACAATGGTTCAGAAGAAAGTCAACCGCGAAGGAGAGGGTACAAGCAACCCTTTCCTAAGCCGTTGAGCAGCAACGCAATAAAGATTGGAAAATAAAAGCATGCAGATTGTCGCGCAAAATGGTGCAGTTTCACACGCAATATGCACGCTATTACAGCCCAAAATGCTATCTTTTGCAAATCCTTTCCGCGCCATTTGCCGTTCCGCTTCGACCGCTTTAAGCAATCATTGATGCAAAGACCCTCATAAAAAAATATTGATGATATGAAGAAATTATTTCAATATGCAGCCTATGCACTGCTTGCCTTGGTTGCACCCACGGCACTTCAATCGTGCAACGACGACAAAGATATTGTCGTTATCGAAGGCGAATTGCCTTTAAAGTTAAATCATCTCTACATGGTTGGCGATGCAACGCCGGCCGGATGGAACATTGGTGCGCCAACAGAAATGACGCTATCGCCCAACGACAAATTCATTTTTACCTACGAAGGCAAGCTCAAAGTGGGCGAAATGAAATTGCCTTTAACCAAAGGAGACTGGGGTGGAACCTTCATTTTTGCGCCCGAAAGCGGCACCGAAATCAATGAAAATGGTGTGGCAAAAGATGGCATTGAGGTGCGCAAAGAGAATGGAAACGATGCCAAATGGAAGGTGACAAAGGCGGGCATGTATAAGGTTTTAATCAACCTTCGCAACTATAAAATTCAAGTAACCTATAATGGTCCCGAGCCCGTTACGCCCATCGTCTCTACAAAATTAGGTATGATTGGCAGTGCAGCTCCTTGCGGATGGACCGACAATGAAAGCAATGTTACGATGTTTACCAAGACATCTGACACGCCACTTCAATACACTTACACCGGCCATCTCAACACAGGCGAGTTGAAATTGGTGTACAGTGGCACCACGGTTGTAGGCTATGCCGGTCCTTATCTGCAAGCACCCGACGCCGGTGTAACACTCAATCACACGGGTGTTTCCAAGCAAGGCATGGAAATAGGCGGTGCCGATAACAAGTGGAATGTGACCGAAGCGGGAACCTATAAGGTGGTATTCGACCTCACCAAACGTGAAATCAAGGTTGAATCGTTCCAACCCTAAGTGCAATTCAACAAACAGAATAGGGGAGGGGAGATCCACTTTATAATAAGGTGTAAGGGCTTTCGCCACC
Organism: Segatella oulorum F0390; assembly: GCF_000224615.1. Classification (NCBI taxonomy): domain Bacteria; kingdom Pseudomonadati; phylum Bacteroidota; class Bacteroidia; order Bacteroidales; family Prevotellaceae; genus Segatella; species Segatella oulorum. Next base: position 133,409 of record NZ_JH114216.1, on the reverse strand, counting down.
CTCCCCACCCAACATCAACCAAAAATGAAGAAAACATTTATACTCTACATGGCAGCAATCTGTCTCTTGACAAGCTGCAACAACAACGAATGGGATGTGACAAGCGACCTTAGTGTCGACAAAGTTGATCCCACAATAGGACTTACTCCGCTTGCAGAAGCACCCAATATGGATCATGCCCCCTTATATTGGAGCGTGTATGGTGCGCTGCGTCAGCAGGAGAAAGATAATTCTTTTCCCAACATCTTCACCGAAACCGATTGGGATAACGCAATTGATTATGTGGCCAACAACTTGAAATCCCACGGCTATGACATGCTCGTGACCGACGGATTTGCCTCCATGAGTGGCGATAACGGCTATATGACGCGCTACAGTCACACGCAAAAAAGCGACAATTCTCCCGAGGTAGAACTGTCAACTATCATTAGCAAACTCCATGCAAAAGGGTTGAAATTGGGAGTCTATGACAGCCCCTTTTGGCTGCATTATACCAATGCCGATGCCATAATTCCCGGCACAGACAACATCACTGTGGGCAGTTTGCGCTACGATCCCAAAAAAGATAAAGACGTAAAGCACCCTGCAAAGAACGATTATTTCAGCTGGGTGGTGACCGATCATCCCGGTGCTGAGCAATATTTTGAAGGCTTCTTCAAACATTATTCGGATATGGGTGTGAAGTTTATCCGCATGGATTTCCTCTCATGGTATGAGGATGGCATGAACTATACCGACATCATTGATAAAGGTTATGGCCGCGAACGCTATGTGAAGGGCATGCAATGGATTAACAAATATGCACAGAAATATGGCATATACGTGTCGCTTGTGATGCCACATCTCAAGAATAATGCCATCATTGAGAAGTATGCGGGCAACATGATTCGCATTGATGCCGACGCATTGGAAGGCGGATGGTATCGCTTTTCCGAAAACAATCGCGGCAGTTTGCGTGGCGGATGGCCCAATTCCGAGAATGCTTTCGATGGTTTTATCAACTGGTCTAAGATTTCTGGTCGCAAGAAAGTGCGTCTCGATGGCGACTTCATTCGCATCGGAAGCTATGCCGATGACAATGAAAAGATGAGCGTAGTGTCGCTGCCTTTGATGGCAGGTGGCCCCATTTCCGTCACCGATATGCCCACAGGACACGACTTAACGTTCTTCCAAAACGACGAGATGCTCGCTCTACAAAAGGATGGTTTCGTTGGAAAACCATTGGAAAGGAACCTTTGGTCGGTAGATGGTGAGCTGTGGTATGGCTCAATGAAGGACGGATCTTGGGTCATTGGACTCTTCAATCGAGAGAAGAATGCCGACACACGCAAGCTCGATTTAAACCAAATCGGTTTGCATGACACTTACAATGTACGCGACTTATGGGAACATAGCAATAAGGGAACGGTCAAAGGTACTATCGAAGCAAACGTTCCTGCGCATGGATGTAAGATCTATAAACTTACTAAAGCTAACTAAATTTTGTATAGGATCATAACAGATAAGATATGAAAAAGAAAGTTTTTAGCACTGCATTTGCAGCCATTTTCTTGGCTTTGCCCGCGTCACTTGACGCACAAACGGTGACATCGCCTAATGGAAACATCGTCGTAACGTTCTCACTTCAAAACGGAGGCGTGCCTACTTATGAGATGACCTATAAGAAAAAACCGGTCATCTTGCCGTCACATTTGGGTTTAGAACTCAAGAAAGACAAGCATGTAAGCAAAGGAATGAATGAGACAAATCTCATGGATGGCTTCACAGAAACAGCTCATAAGACCACCACTTTCGATGAAACTTGGAAGCCCGTGTGGGGAGAAACGGCCACCATCCGCAATCATTACAACGAACTTGAGGTAGACCTCAACCAACCAGAGAGCAAGAGAAACATCGTTATTCGTTTCAGAGTGTACAACGATGGCATGGGATTTCGCTATGAATTTCCGCAACAAAACGAGCTGAACTATTTCATTGTGTCGCGTGAACGCACGCAGTTTGCCATGGCAGGTGACCATACTGCCTACTGGATTCCAGGCGATTACGACACTCAGGAATACGAGTCTGTCATCTCAAAGCTGTCAGAAATCCGCGGAAAGATGAAGGAAGCTGTGACCGAAAACTCATCACAAACTCCCTTTTCACCCACAGGTGTGCAGACATCTTTGCAGTTAAAGACCAATGATGGCCTCTATATCAACCTGCATGAAGCCGCATTAATCAACTATCCTGCCATGCATCTCAACCTCGATGACAAGAACTTTGTCTTCGAAAGTTGGCTCACTCCCGACGCAGTTGGCAACAAAGCCTACGTCCAAACGCCATTCAATACACCATGGCGTACCGTGATGGTGAGCGACGATGCACGCGATATGTTGGCCAGTAACCTTATCTTAAACCTCAACGAACCCTGCAAAATTAAGGACACAAGCTGGATACATCCCACGAAATATTGTGGTGTTTGGTGGGAAATGATTGCAGGAGGCAAACCTTGGGCCTACACCTTTGATCTGCCTTCCGTGCACATTGGTGTGACCGATTACACCAAAGTGAAGCCCAATGGCATTCATCCGGCCAACACAGCCAATGTGAAACGCTACATCGACTTTGCTGCAAAGAATGGTTTTCAGCAAGTGCTTGTCGAAGGATGGAACATTGGTTGGGAAGATTGGTTTGGTCATTGGAAGGATAATGTCTTCGACTTTGTCACCCCATATCCCGACTTTGACATCAAAGAACTCAACGAATACGCACATAGTAAGGGCGTAAAGCTCATGATGCATCATGAGACTTCGGCCTCAACTGACAACTATGAGCGTCGCATAGACGCGGCATACGACCTCATGAAGAAGTATGGTTACGATGCCGTTAAGAGTGGTTACGTGGGCGATATTATCCCTCGTGGCGAGCATCATTACAGTCAAAACACCAACAATCACTACCTGCGTGCCATCCAAAAGGCAGCAGAAAAGCATATTATGGTGAATGCACACGAGGCCGTTCGCCCCACAGGTTTGTGCCGAACCTATCCTAACTTGGTCGGAAACGAGAGCGCACGCGGCACCGAATACGAAGCTTTTGGCGGCAATGCACCCTATCATACGCTCATTCTTCCATTCACTCGTCTGCAAGGAGGCCCAATGGATTACACGCCAGGTATCTTAGAAACCAAGATGAACAAGTGGTGTGACAACCAAAGTTACGTACACACTACACTCGTAGGGCAATTAGCTTTATACCTCACCATGTACAGTCCATTGCAAATGGCAGCCGACCTTCCCGAGAATTATGAGAAGTACAACGATGCATTCCAATTCATTCGCAACGTGGCTTGCGACTGGGATGACTCGAAATATCTTGAGGCTGAACCTGCAAAGTATATCACAGTGGCACGCAAAGCCAAAGGAACCAACAACTGGTTTGTAGGTGGAAAGTGCGATGCCGACGGCCATTTGTCGACCATCAAATTCGACTTCCTCGACAAAGGACGCACCTATACGGCCACCATCTATGCTGATGCAGCCAACGCTCACTACGATAAAAACCCATCAGCCTATACCATTACGAAGCGAAAGATTAAGAAAGGCGACACCCTTAAGCTGAAAGAAGCGCCCGGAGGTGGCTTTGCTATTAGCCTCATCGCTAACAAATAACCCCTCAAACAACCTAAAAACAACGAAGCAGGAATGCGGGTGTAGAACCGCATTCCTGCTTTTTTCATGTCCTTTTTGCTGCAAACCATGCCATCAATAGCCACGATATGCCCTCAAAGGCCTTTTAAATGCCCGCTAAAAGGCGATTAGCCTTGTCCGCGGTTCATCCCATAAAAAAGGGTGAGAACGCAGCCCTGCACCAACCATGCAGCTACGATCTCACCCCATTTCGTTGTGAAAGCCGATGCGTTCCTGCGCTTAGAGTTGCGCTTCTACAGCCTTTTCCACTTCTTTCATATCCACGGTAGGCTCAAAACGAGCTACAACCTTACCCTCACGATCAATCAAAAACTTCGTGAAGTTCCATTGGATATCGTTCTGTTTGCGCGGCTCCGCATTGGCTTTGTTATAAAGATCTTCCATCACCTTCGCCAATTTCGCTTCGTATGCACTACCGGCATAGCCCTTTTCTTCCTTCAACCAAGTGAACAAAGGCAACGCATTGGCGCCATTCACATCGCTCTTTTTAAACTGAGGGAAGTCGGTTCCAAACTTCATTGTGCAAAATTCTGTCACCTCTTCATCGCTACCTGGTGTCTGATGTCCAAACTGATTGCAAGGCACATCCAATATTTCAAAGCCCTTATCACGCAGCTTTTTATACATTGTTTCCAATGCTTCATACTGCGGTGTGAAGCCACATCCCGTTGCAGTATTTACAATCAAAAGCACCTTTCCTTTATAATCAGCCAAACTAACGCTGTTGCCCTTCTTATCGGTCAAACTGAAATCATAAACTGTTTTCATTTCCTTTTGTTTTTTATTCGTTGTGATGTTAAACATATTCCGTGCCAAACGACCATCTTTTTCGAAATCCTTGTCCAGCCCGTCTTTGTCATAATTCAATGCCATCTTATTGTAATTTTAATTTTATTCGTGAAAAAATCTTTTCTCCGTTTGCAAAGATAGCGTTTTTGTTACGCCATACAAAGAAGGCATTTAAAACTTTAATACTTTTTAAACTAAAATCGTTTGCGATGTAGTTTCGCACATTTTGAACAACATTTTTGTGATAACAGGCTATCATTCACCCAGAAAACAAGGATTTCCCCACATTGCTTTCCCACACAAAAAATGAGATTTCTGCCTCCTAATTCACAGAAGAACCAATGCAAAATGACAGACAGCGCCCTAAAAGCACACCATCTATACACCCCATTATTGTAAATAAATTCTACCAAAAAACACCTCATCAAAACTCCTCCAAATAGAAAATCCGACACATCAAAACATGCCTTTCCGCGCAAATCCACCCATCTTTACACCCAAACCCTATGCTTTTCGCGAGTAAAGTCTATCACTTTTGTGCACAGACACAGCCGTTTTACGCACAAATTCAACCTAAAAAACAAGGCAAAACAGCCCCTTTTTCCCTCTTTTTCACCATCAAAATCAGCGAAAAAGCCACTCCCTTCTATTATCATGTTGACTATAAGCCGATTAGAACACGCGCTCCTATTTCGTCCATACGCCATCCATCGTCTCGCCATTTGAAATAAACAAACTACAGAAAGCCCTTTGTAAAGAAAAGTGATTGCGCCACCTGCCCTACAAACAAAAGAAAAATTTAACCCTCAGCCGTCAACCAAAAATGAGCCTTAGTGAACCAACAATTCAGAAAAAAAAACTACCTTTGCACAGATAGCAAAACAAACAAGGACATGATTTTATTAAGCTTCGACACCGAAGAGTTTGATGTGCCGCGCGAACATGGCGTCGACATCTCCTTAGAAGAGGGCATGCGCGTGTCTATGGCGGGCACAACACGCATCTTAGACATCCTGAAAGCCAATAGCGTGCAGGCCACATTCTTCTGCACCGGCAACTTTGCTGCGCACGCACCCCACATCATTCAGCGCATCATCAACGAGGGACACGAGGTGGCTTGCCATGGTGTTGACCACTGGCAACCCAAAGATGACGACGTGTTTCGGTCGAAAGAAATCGTTGAACGCGTGGCCCAACAACCCGTTTATGGCTACCGACAGCCCCGCATGTTCGCCGTTTCCGACCACGATATTCAGGCCGCCGGCTTTCAATACAATTCATCTTTGAACCCAGCCTTTATTCCCGGGCGCTACATGCACCTGCGAACTCCGCGCACATGGTTTATGAAAGCTGGCGTCATGCAGATACCTGCGAGCGTCAGTCCCCACCTGCGCATTCCGCTTTTTTGGCTGGCTTTGCACAATTTCCCCGAGCGTTTATACCACCGTTTGGCACGACAAGTGCTCCGCCACGATGGCTATTTCGTTACTTATTTTCATCCTTGGGAATTTTATGCACTGAAAGAACATCCCGAATACAAGATGCCTTTCATCATCAAAAACCATAGTGGCGAAGCGCTATCTGCCCGACTTGACCGCTTCATCAAAGCCATGAAGCGCGACCATCAGCCATTTGTCACCTTTAAAACATTTGTCGATCAACAGCGAAAAAACAATGATTAAACTCGCAACCGTTTCGCCCTGTTTCAACGAAGAAGAGGGATTGGCGCAGTCGGTAGCCAAACTCACCGACCTTTTTCAAGCGCTGATTGCCGAAGGAAAAATAGCTCCCGACTCGATGATTGTGCTGGTTAACGATGGCAGTAGCGACAAAACCTGGGACATTATTTGCCAATTACACCGTGACAATCCGCTCGTTCGGGGCATCAACCTATCCCATAACGCCGGTCATCAAAATGCCATCATGGCCGGAATGATGACGGCTAAAAACTGGGCCGATGCCGTTATCACGCTCGATGCCGACCTGCAAGACAACTATCGCAAATGTATTCCCGAAATGGTTGATGCTTTCTTGGCAGGCCACGACATTGTCTATGGCGTGAAAGTGTCGCGACAAGCCGACCCATTGCTCAAACGCATGTCGGCCCAAACCTTCTATCATCTGCAGAAAACCATGGGCGTTGACAGCATTTTCAACCATGCCGACTTCCGCCTGATGAGCCGAAAAGCCCTGCTGATGCTGGCCGATTACAAAGAACGCAATCTCTATCTACGCGGTTTGGTGCCCCTCATTGGTCTGCCATCAACCACCGTTGACGACGAAATCAGTGCGCGCGAAGCAGGCCATTCCAAATACACGGTGCGCAAGATGATGCATTTAGCACTTGATGGCATCACCTCGTTCTCGGTGAAACCCATCTATTTCGTGGTCTATTTAGGCTTGTTCTTCCTGCTCATCAGTTTGGGCATCGGCGGCTATGTCATTCATTCTTTCGTGGCACACACCGAGGTTGCGGGCTGGGCTTCTATCATTTTAAGCATCTGGTTGGTGGGAGCCATGCTCATGATGGCCATCGGTGTGGTGGGCGTTTACATCGGAAAAATCTACGAAGAAGTGAAACACCGCCCGCTTTATCACATCAGCGACATCTTAGATTAAGCCACAACGCATGCAAAAGACGCTTCAACCCCTGTGGCAACGCTGGCAAAACGACTTTTGGCGCGTGGCACGTTTCGGGCTCACGGGCACGCTTTGCTCGGCGCTTCACTATGGCGTTTATTGTCTTTTTCTGCTGTTCTGCTCGGCCACATTAGCCTATACGGCCGGCTATGGCGTGGGTTTGGTGGCCAATTATGCCCTCACCACCTACTTCACCTTTCAAAAAAAGCCCACGAAACACAATTTCCTGGGCTTCGTGGGCAGTCATATTTTGAACTATTTCTTAGAGATAAGTCTGCTGCATCTGTTCCTATGGATGGCCGTAAATCAATGGTTTGCTCCCATTTTAGTAATGGCTATTGCCGTGCCTGTCAACTTTCTGCTGTTGCGTTTCATATTCGTTCGTAACAAGAAATAATTTGCCCGGCCACGTTTTGGTTCTCAAATCGTTTCACATACTGTCGACTCTTTTCCACCATTTCTGTGCGGTTCTGCATGGCTTTCTCCACCGCTTCGGCCAACCCTTTGGCATCATCGGCATCCACATAGAGGCTATCGGGGCCACCAGCTTCTTCCAAACAGCTACCCTTTGCAGCCACAACGGGCAACCCACTCTGTATGGCTTCGATAATAGGGATGCCGAAACCTTCATAACGAGAGGGATAGATAAAGGCCTCAGCTTGCCTGTAAATGGCAGGTAAAAGGTTGTTGGGAATGCCTTGAATGAAATGCACTCTGTCGCCAATGCCCAAAGATTGAATAGCACTATCGAGCTTCTTTTGGTAGGAAGTCTTCCGTCCCACCACCACAAGGTGCATATCCTGGGGCAGGAAGGGGAGCGCTTCAATGCCTAAAAGAATGTTTTTGCGCACCTCAACCGTGCCCACATTCAAGAGATAGCGCGCCGGAAGCTGATAGCGTTGACGGGCTTCGGCCAACGCATCTTCACCAACAGGCTGGCTGAAATAGCTGTCACAACTTTGATAAACCAAATCGATTTTATCGGCAGGAAAGTTGCTATAGTGCAGAATGTCGCGCCGGGTACACGCGCTGATGGCTACAATACGCGTGGCTTCTTGCAACATCTGATAGAACTTCAGCTTGTAAATAAAGGCATCTATCGCGGGATAGAACTCGGGATGACGCAGGAAAATCAAGTCGTGCACCGTCACAATGCCCGCAATTCCCGCCTTCTTAAGTCCGAAAGGCAGCTCACCCGAAAGGCCATGATAGAGCGAAACGCCATCTTGCTGCAACCGTTTCACCACACCATGCATGCGCCATAGGTCGCGTTGCAAGCGCAGATGCAAATGAGAAGGATAAACAAACGTCACATTCTCTGCCGGCAAAACTTGTTCGCGCAACACCGCTTTTCCGTCGTCGGGTGCATACAATCGCAACTGCGTTTGGGGCAAAAGGGGCGCCAAATCGTTAATCAACGTGCGGCCATAACTACCCAATCCGGTGCCATTGCGCACAATGCGCTTGGCATCATAACCTATCCTTGCATACTTATTCATGACTGTTTTCGTTTAAAGGAGCATAATCTTTCGTGTATAACTCATAGCAAAGACAAAACCAAAGCAGGCTAATGGGCAGCGCACGCAGTGCATAAGGCTGGATAATGGTTGTACGAATGGCTTTCGGAATGAGGTCACTGTTGCCCATTCCCGACAGGATAAACACAAAAACCATGAGCCAAACTGCCCATTTGCCACGCTCGAAAGGTGCCGAAACATACCATATCGCCGCACCTAACAGCGCAATAATATAGCCACTTGACTCGCTTCCGGTGCTGAAAAGAATGATAAACATGAGCACAGAGGCTAAGATGGCTTCACGAAAAGCGAGGTGCTTGTATTGCGAAAAACGCAGATAGGGTAGGGCGAAGAGCGCCATTCCAGGCACAATGAGCCACAAATCGGAATAGTTTTCGCAACCGGTTGTGCGGCGAACCATCCCCAAGAGCGAGATATTCTGCATCAATGCGTGCAGGTTTTCGGTGTTCTTTTCGGCCAAACAAACCCACCATTCGTGGTATTGTGCCACAACATAGTGAGGCGAACTAATGAGCATCGGCAGACAAAACAGCACCACCGACCACAGCAACAACCAAAGAACGAACCGTCCTTTGTGGCGAGAAAAGAGGAAAAAGGCCAGCCCTACCACGCCATAGAGCTTCACCAATGTGCCCAAAACAATGAAGAAAGCCGCCCAAGGCTCTTGCTCTTTCTCCACTAAAAAGAAGGAAGAGAGCACCATTGCGGCTATGGCAATGTTGAATTGTTGCATAAACAAAGCCGTCAACAAGGCAAAACCGCAAAACCAATAGATGAAAACTTGCTGGCGATGGGCGAGCGTCGACCGATAGATAGCTGCGTAAAGCCACAACGTTAAGCACAACAACCAAAACAAAAGTCCCACCCAATGGGGCAGCAAAGCAAAGGGAGCAATGATCAAAGAGAACAAAGGTCCATAATGATTGACATCAAAATATTCGGCCGGATAGGCGGCATAGAGTGACGTTTGCTGCCAAGTGTGCCAAAAAACACCGCGGAAAATCAGGAAGTTATTATCACTTCGGTGATATTTCAGCATGCCAACGAGAGCTAAAATCGTCCAGATGCTTAATAAAAAATAACGGTTTTGGAAAATCGGATGGCGCAAAAAGGCCTTCAGTTTGTCGTATATCATCATTGTCTTTTGTTGTTAACATGCACCTATTCCGACCGCTTTGCAGGGCAAAGAGCAAGCCAATGGGGCATGGTTTGAGATGCAATAGTGCAAAGTTAAACATTAAATTTGGTTCTATTCCGCAGGAATACAAAAAATAAATCATTCGCATAGAGAACGATATTGTAGCCTTTTCCGCCATCATTTCTTCGCACTGATGACAGTAAACCCTACAAACAACTTGCGCTTTAATTTGGTTTTCGCTGCAAAAATGTGTAACTTCGCAAAAGAATAGAAAGATTAAAGTTCGAAATGAAGCATGTTTTGCAATCGAAATGGGGCAGTAGCGTTGCCCTGATATGTAATATTTTGGGAGCTTATGTGCTCTACTTCATCGCACGACTCATCTATGTTTTCAGCAATTGGAGCTATTTTTCGGAAGGGTTTTCAGGGGCCACTATCGGACAATGGATAAAGGGTAGCTTACTGTTTGATACCACAGCGATTGTCTATACACATATACCTTATGTGTTATTGATGCTCTTTCCGCTTTGGATGAAGGAGCAACCGGGCTATCAAAAGCTATGCAAATGGGTGTTTGTTGGCGTCAATTCCATTGCCTTAGCCATCAATTTAGCCGATGCAGTTTACTTTCCTTTCACCCTAAGACGCACCACAATGAGTGTGTTTCAAGAATTTAATAACGAGCATAATCTCGGGAGTATAGTGCTCCATAACGCCTTAACACATTGGTATCTTGTCGTGGCTTTTGTTCTTCTTGTGGCCCTCATGCAACGGCTTTATGTGATGCCTCGCACCACGATTGCCACGTTTCCAACGTCCAAAAGCCGCTGGATGTATGGCTTGCAGCAGTTTGTTTGTCTTGCCATTGCTACCGTAGGCATCGTCGCTGGCGCACGAGGTGGCTTGCAATCTGGTGTGCGTCCCATCACCATCAGCAATGCAAACCAGTTTGTTGAGCGCCCAACTGACTGTGCAGTGGTGCTCAATACGCCCTTCGCTTTGTTGAGAACAATCGGTAAAGCCGACTTTGTGGTGCCGAATTATTATCCGAACGTGCAGGCAGCAGCGCAGGTTTTCAGCCCCATTCACATGCCCGATAGCACACAACCGCGCAAGAAAAACATTGTGATTTTGATTGTTGAGAGCTTCGGAAGAGAATATATCGGTGGCTTTAACCGTGACTTTTTCGACGGAAAGTACAAGGGTTACACGCCCAATGTGGACCGCCTCATCGACAAAAGCTTGGTTTATCGCTACTCATTTTGCAACGGACGAAAGAGTATTGACGGCATGCCTTCCATTCTTTGTAGCATTCCTCGCTTCGGAGAACCGTTCATTTTAACGCCCGCTTCGATGAATGATTACACGGGAATGCCTGGGCTTTTGAGTCAATGGGGCTATCAAACGGCCTTCTTTCATGGTGCGAATCGTGGGTCGATGGGCTTCTTAGCATTCTCGAAAAAGATAGGTTTTCAGCACTATTATGGTCGACAAGACTACGACGATGATAAGCGATTTGGGGGCGATGAAGACTTCGATGGCAACTGGGGAATATGGGATGAGCCCTTTCTTCAGTACTATTGTGCGAAAATGAGCGAGATGAAAGAGCCCTTTATGACGGCACTTTTCACCGTTTCGAGCCACGATCCGTTCGTCGTTCCCGCCCAATATAAGAACATTTACAAGGAAGAACATCTGCCGATTCAGAAGTGTATTCGTTACACCGACATGGCGATTGGCAAATTCTTTGCAACAGCAAGCAAGCAGAAGTGGTTTAAAAACACGATTTTTGTGCTCACCAGTGACCATACAAACCAAAGCGATCATGCACAATACATGACCGATATCGGTGGCTTTTGCTCGCCGATTATCATCTATGATCCATCGAATACAATCAAAGCTGAACGCAAAAACGCCATCGCTCAGCAAATAGATATCATGCCAACGCTGCTCCATTATGTGGGATTTCCTAAGCCTTACATGGCTTTTGGCGCTGATTTATTCAATACTTCTGACGACAATACGTGGGCCGTTAACTACCTCAATGGCATCTATCAATACGTGAAACATGGCTATGTTTTGCAATGGGATGGCACACAAACGAAAGCCATTTACAAGCTAACGGATTTGCTTATGCAGCATAATCTCGTGGGAAAAGTGAAAGAACAAGAGCAAATGGAAACCGAACTCAAAGCGATTATCTATCAATATATGTACCGCATGGTCAACGATAAACTTCGCCCCAACGCTACAAAAGAATGAAGAAATTTTTTCAACACACTGCTTATTTCATCGCCTATGGCATTTGGTGGTTCCTCTCTTTGCTCCCTTTTTGGGCCTTATACCTGCTTTCCGACGGGCTATACCTGCTGATGTCGCATGTTGTTCGCTACCGACATCGCGTGATTTGGCATAATCTTCGCACCTCTTTCCCCGAGAAATCAGAGGACGAACTCCGCCAAATTGAAAAGAATTTCTACAAGTGGTTTTGCGATTATATCGTGGAAACCGTGAAACTCATCACGATGAGTAAGGAGCAATTATTGAAGCGAATGACCTTCACCGGCGTAGAAAAACTAAATCAATATGCCGCTGAAGGGAGGTCAGTAGGCGTGTATTTAGGTCATTTAGGCAACTGGGAATGGATCACTTCGCTGCCCTATTGGACCCAAAATGCCACTTGTTGCCAACTTTATCACCCTTTAGAAAACGAATATTTCGAACGCCTTTTCCGCTATGTTCGCGAGCGAAACGGTGCCTATTGCATCCCTATGCAAGAGTCGTTACGCAAGATTTTGGAGTTCAAGAAAGCCAAAAGGCCCGTCATTGTAGGCTACATTTCCGACCAAACTCCCTTTTGGTGGAACATTCATCACTGGCTAACTTTCCTCCATCATGATACACCTGTGCTCACAGGAGCCGAGCGAATTGTGAAGCATACCGACCAGGTTTTTGTGTATGGCGATATGAAACGTGTGAAAAGAGGTCATTATAACTGCGAGTTTAAAGTGCTTAGAGAAGACACCAAACGGGCGAAACCTTTCGAAATCACCGATGAATACTTCCGCAGAATGGAACAGTCTATTCGCCAACAGCCCGAGATTTACCTCTGGAGTCACAACCGATGGAAACGCACAAGGGCCATCTTTGACGAACATTTTGAATATGTTGATGGCAAAGTGCGCTTGCAAAAAGGAAAAGATATGATTTGGTAAATCTCAATTACTTCAAGAGAATGGGTTGCATACGGTTTTAAAAAGTCGCAATATGCAACGCGCAATCACATCAAAAAAGACTATGATCAGCATCATAACACCCGTGTACAACGCTGAAAAATTCATCTCCTCGATGATCGATTCCGTGCTTGTCCAAACCTATCAAGACTGGGAACTCATCCTTGTTGATGATGGAAGCAAAGACGCTTCGGCAGAGATTTGCAAGGAATATGCAGCCAAAGACACGCGCATTCGTGTCATTCATCAACACAATAGGGGGCCGGCACAGGCACGAAACCGTGCGCTTCGCGAATCAAAAGGTGACTTTATCACCTTTGCCGACAGTGATGATTGGCTTGAACCAACCTTTCTTGAGCGGCTCTTTCAAACGCTAACGCAGGAGAATGCCGACTGCGTGATTTGCGAATTTTTTGAGAACGACACTCAAAAAGAAATCGTTAGAGGAAGCAACACGGGTACCATTGAGCATCGAACGCAGGAAGAAATGCTCTATGCCCTCTATGATTTTAAAATTGAAAGCTATCTTTGGACGATGCTCTTTCGCCGAAAGTGCATCTCAACCCCGTTCTATCCTTTCAAGATTGTAGAAGATTATGCCACCATTTCTTCATGGATGCTGCAGGTGAAAAAGGCCGTCTTCCTGCACGTTCCACTCTATCATTATCGCCAAACCAAGGGAAGTAGCTCGCACGTCACCCATCAAGAAGACGACATCTACTGGCTCAAAGCCATGTTTGTTGTGTATAGAAACATCACCAAACATCATCTTTTGCAACAACATACCAACGAAATCAATCGCTACTTTATAGAGCGAACGATGTGGTACACCCGCAGTCTTGTGCGCACGTTGCATTCAGCTCCGGCCTGCATACACTATTTAAAGCTCATTGCTTTGCAGCTCAGGCAAATGCAAACACCACGCGAATGGAAGCCCGGTAGGAAGCAATACTTCCGCTATTGGCTACTACGTAACATGCCATGGCTTTACTATCACATCATTTCTTCAACGAAATCGAAAAACGTTGTGGATAGGAATGCAAATCAAACGCTATTTGAGTAAAAGGTAGTGTCTAAAAAAGTGTGTAAGCTCGACATAATTCTTATCTTTGCATTAAGTAATAAAAAACAACAAGAATATGGAACTTACACAAGGACAAATTTCGGAAATTATTTCGAATTACACAAGTAGCAGTGAAGGTTTTGTCACGCTTCAATCGTTGATTATGAATTCTTTGATGGCCCATGAGCGCGAATTATTCGTCAAAGCGAATAAAAATGAGCAATGCAATGGCTTTCGTCCTCGTCGTTGGTATTGTAAGGGCTATACGTTCGTCTTGCGCATTCCACGTAGCCGTAGCGGCAATTTCTATCCCGTACTTTTAGGGATTATTCGTAGCGAATGTGAAGAGCGTGCTGCCTTGGTTTATCAACTTTATACCAAGGGACTTACCACCGAGCAGATTAGTGAGGTGATAGAG
>NZ_JH114216.1:85240-118320 GCF_000224615.1 Segatella oulorum F0390 | reverse complement strand
AAGGTTATGAACATTTTATTACTTTTGTAAACCGATGGGAAAAGAAATACCCCGTGTTACGCAAATATAAAGCCGAGCGTAATATTGCTTATTTCACCTATATGGACTTCCCTGTAGAAGTACAGAGATGCATTTATACGACGAATTGGATTGAGCGGCTCAACAGAAAGTATAAAAGAACCATCAAGATGAGAGCTGCAATGCCGTCAAGTCAATCGGTTTTATTTCTATTGGCATCTGTTGCAATGGAAGAAACACAGACGACATATCGAAGGAAAGTCTATCAATGGAGATGCTGGAAAAAGAGTGAATAATTTTGAACAAAATGGAAGATATGGGAAATTATGGTTACACACTTTTTAGGACAATACCGAGTAAAAACAAAAGTAGCACACATTGTCATGTAATTGCATAGAGAATGCCCGGCAATATGGTGCATATTATCCCATAAAACAATAGCTTTTAATGGACAATAGGATAGCTTTCAGTGCACAAAGCATCATTTCTTCTGCCGCTCTTCCATCAACTTAGCCACAATTTCAAACTGATAACCCGCATCAAGCACTGCGTGAATCAGTCCCGGACAGCCATCCAAGAAACCACGTTTCAGCAGATAGGACTTCACAAAACGATAGAGTGGGCGATAGAACAGCGCCATCTTGCCATAGTTTTTCTTACGCCTACGCGGCACTTCATAGTCAGAATAGGTGTTATTTTTCCGGATAATGTCGGCCACACTATCATTGGCAAGGTGTTCAAATGCAAGATCCCGCCGGGCAGAAGGAATGCGAATGATGCGTCCTTCCACCTCGGGTGAGGCATGAATGACGGGAGGCCAGTTACATTTCTCGCGCTTTAAGAACCGAAGAATATAGTCAGGATAGCAGCTATGCATCATCTTTCCCATGAAATAATTCTTGCGGGGAATGGCTATTGCGGCAAAATCGGCCTCCGTTTCGATAGCCTTATAGAGATAGTTGCGCAGGGCTGCCGGCACAATCTCATCGGCATCGACCACCAACACCCATGGACAACGCGCCTGGTCAATGGCAAATTGTCGGGCAGGTTCTACGATACGATGCGCTCCTTTGGGAAAAATCACAATCCTACACCCATAGGCTTTGGCTATTTCGAGCGTATTATCGGTGCTTTCCATATCGCAAACGAGCACTTCATCAAAACCTTTTACCGCTTCAAGCACCGTGGCAAAATGGCGCGCTGCGTTATAGGTGTTGATCACAACTGTAATCCCTTCTGATTGATTCATGCTTGCAAATGTACGCATTATATTCGTGCTTTTGAAACGATGTCGTATAAAATATGTCCTTTTTGCTCCCTTTTTTACCCATATATTTGCGAACATCGCTAAAAAAAATTACCTTTGTCGTAAAAAGAAATCCATCATCAGGCTGGCTGGAAGAAGTTTCTTTTGACGGCCATACATCCCATCATTTTAGCATAACATGAACATTGTTGCTGTCGTTGTCACCTATAACCGCTTGGTTTTACTGAAGCAAAACATTGCAGTTTTAAAGAAACAGACATGCCTCCCCACGCATATTGTCGTCATAGATAATTGCTCTACCGATGGCACTGCCGAGTTTTTGCAAACCGCAGAAGGCATTCGCGTGATTCGAACAACACAGAATACCGGGGGAGCGGGTGGCTTTTTTGAAGGCATAAAAGCTGCCGTTGCCCTCCAAGCCGATTGGATTTGGCTCATGGACGACGACACCATTCCTCACGATGACACTTTAGAAAAGATGCTTCCCTATACCCATCAAGCGCAAGTGGGGTTCATTAACAGCAAAGTGGTGTGGAAAGATGGTTCGCAACACCTGATGAACAAGGTTGTTTTTGGCCAGCAAGAATTGCCCGAAAATACATCCTTTTCGCATGAAATGCAACAGAAAATCATTCGTAATGGGTCGTTCGTTTCGATGCTTATCCGCGGTGATATGCCGTTTAAAATCGGACTCCCTTATCGCGAATTCTTTATTTGGTGCGATGATTTTGAGTACTCCTATCGCATGTTTTCCCATGGCTTTGTGGGCATTTATGCCGAAGAGAGTGTTGTTCTTCATGCGACAGCCGAGAACTATACCCCCGTTTTAAAAGACATTCGCGGCCAACATGCTTGGAAATTATACTACGAAGAGCGCAACAGAACCTTTATCGATAGGAAGCATAAAAACCCTGTTGTGTTCTTTTTTTCACAGCTTAACAAAATTCGTTTGCAGCGACGTTTAATCAAAAAGCGCCATCTTCCGCAAGAAGAAGAACGCGCTTTGCTTCACCAACTCACACGAGGTTTGTGGGATGGGATATTTTTTCATCCGAAAATAGAATGGATAGATGCAGACGCTTTAACGAAAAAGAACAAATAGATGCAGTCTTTTCAGTCTAAAGAAACGAAGTCAGACGAGCGGCCTTTGCGACTGCTTTTCCTCCTATCGCGCTTTTTAGATGGAGGCATTGACACGGTTCTGTTGGAATATGTCAACCATTTGGCCGACCATCTGCACTACGATGTCACCTTAGGGATAGCCATTTGCTATGGTGATTTGGAGGTTTATCGTCCAAAATTAAGTCCGCGTGTCAAGGTGGTTTACTTCAATCAGAGTCCCTTTCTCACGCGACTTTCACGCCAACGCATTGAGAAAAGAGCTTCTTTTTTTGCCGCAAGCATCGACGAAATACTTTTCGTTCCCCTGCGAAGACTCGCCACACAAAGGGGCATTTACAAGCTATCTCGACAGGCAGATGCCATCATTGATTTTGATTGTCGTGCTTATGCTTTCCTCCATCACATACGAAAACGCAAGATAGCTTTCTTTCATTTCAGCTTCGATCAGGTGCTAAAAAACAATCCAAAGCGCATGAATCGCATGAAGAAAGGGCTTGCCGCATACCACAAAGTGGTAACCATTTCGAGGGCAATGTGTGAAGAAGGCAGGAAAATGTTTCCACAATTCAAAGAAAAATTCATACTCCTTTACAACGCAAAGGATGAACAACTTCTTGCAGAATATGCCGAGAAGACCATTGATAACCCGCTCATTCAGCGGCCTTATCTATTAGCTGTCGAACGTTTAGAGGAGTCGCAAAAGGATCTTTCAATGCTCATTCGTGCCTATAGTTTGCTGGTTCACGAGCACCATATCAGCGAATGGCTCTATATTATTGGTAAAGGAAAGGATGAAGCACAGCTCAAACAGCTCGCAAAGACACTGCAAGTGGCTGATAAAGTGGTGTTTTTAGGTTTCCAACCCACCCCGCTTCCATGGATTTTGCATTGCAAAATATTTGTGCATAGCGCCAAATTCGAGGGTCTTCCCACAGTGCTTATCGAAGCGTTGCTGCTCGATAAGCTCATTGTGGCAACCGATTGTCCAACGGGTCCACGCGAAATCTTAGACCATGGGCGTTGCGGTTTGCTCACTCCTGTGGGCGATGCGCCGGCCTTTGCCGCAGCTGTTCTTCAACTTCTCAACGATAAATCGCTACAACAACGATTGCTTTCCGCGGCAGAAGAGCAGAAAAAGATTTTCACTTTCGCACATATCGACCGGCAACTGCACGCTCTTTTCTTAGGAGAAACAATGTATTAGATGATTAGAAAAAGTGGAGATGGCCACCTATGCAGAGGCTATCTTCCTAACAACAACCATAAATTTCACCCAAATGCAAAAGAAAAATATAGCTTTTCTCATCAGTCTTTTCTTGGATGGCGGCACAGAAACCGTCTTGATTGAATATCTTCGTAACCTCTCTAACACGGGTTTATACAACCTTACTTTAGTTATTGGTTACAACATGCAGCAGAAAGAGATGTTTCTTTCGCGTATTCCCGATGATGTAAAAGTGGTGCATTTGCTATCCAACCCGTTACTGTTAAAACGCTATACGGCCCATTTGATACGGCCTATCAAGCTGTTAGACGAGTTTATACTTAATCCTATCCGACGCTTTATCCTGCGAAGTGCCATCCAAAAACTGGCCAAACAGAATGAAGTTATCATTGACTTCAACCATGCTTTCGGTTCTTTCATGACGCATATCCCGGCGAAAAAGATTGTTTTCTATCATTATTCGCTCACCATCAACCAACAAAATGACCCCACGGAAATGGCGAAATTGCAGCAGAAAGCTGGTCGTTATGACTACTTAGTAACCATTTCAAAGGCCATGTTTGATGAGGCTTGTCGGTTCTTTCCACAACAGAAAGACAAACTTCGCATGATTTATAACAGCATCAACACACAGCATCTTTTCGATGCTGCCCATCAAAAAGTGGACGATCGGCGCATTGAAAAGCCCTTTATTCTTAGTGTAACGCGCTTAGAAGAAAGGCAAAAAGACGTGACAACACTCATCAAGGCTTATGCGTTGCTGCGCAAAAATGATGGTCACAACGAAGAGCTTTATATCATAGGAAAAGGTGTTTCATTGGTACAACTGCAGCAAACGGCACGCGAATGCCACGTGGCCGACCATGTTTTCTTCTTAGGTTTCATGTCCAACCCACTGCCTTGGACCAAGCAGTGCAACCTTTTCGTGCAAAGTTCTCACTTCGAAGGGTTGCCAACTACAATGATTGAAGCCTTGCTTTTAGACAAGATGATTGTGGCAACTGATTGTCCTACAGGACCAAAAGAAATCCTTAACAATGGGAAAGCAGGCTTGTTGGTGCCCGAAAACGATGCAGAAACGCTTGCAAAAACAATGCACGAAGCACTCACAAACACGGCATTGCAACAGCAAATTGCTGCGGGAAGAGCCGAATATAGCAAGAATTTTACGTTCGATGTGGCAGGAAAACAGCTCACACAGCTCTTTGATGCGTAGGTTTATACACCGTATTTTATCCCACTTTTCTTATTCTTGTTTTAACGATGTACGATTATTTGATTGTTGGTTCAGGCCTTTTCGGTGCCACTTTTGCTTATTTTGCTCATCAAAAAGGAAAGCGATGCTTGGTGATTGAAGCCCGAAAACATTGCGGAGGAAACCTCTATTGCGAGAAAATAGAGGGGATAAACGTACACAAATATGGCGCACACATCTTTCATACCAATAGTCAACGGGTGTGGAAGTTTGTCAATTCCTTGGTCGAATTCAATCGCTATACCAACAGCCCCATGGCCAATTACCAAGGAGAACTCTACAATTTGCCTTTCAACATGAACACTTTCCATCAGATGTGGGGTGTGAAAACGCCGGAAGAAGCAATGCAAAGGCTTAACGAACAACGAAAAGAGGCGCTGCTACACATGCGGAAAACGGGGGTAGATTTACCCAGAAACTTGGAAGAACAAGCCTTATTGCTCATCGGAAAAGACATCTATGAGAAGCTGATTAAGGGCTATACGGAGAAACAATGGGGAAGAAAATGCACCGATTTGCCTGCTTTCATCATTCGTCGTCTACCCGTTCGCTTAGTGTATGACAATAATTACTTCAACGATGCCTATCAAGGTATTCCGAAAGGTGGCTACAATCAGCTTATCAATCAGTTATTGAAAGATGTAGAAGTGCGCACTGAAACCAACTATTTTGAGCATCGACAGGCATTAGATGGGCTTGCTAAAATGAAAGTATTCACAGGGAAAATCGATGAATATTTCAATTATCGGTTAGGCTATTTGCAATATCGCACCGTGAAATTCGAAGAAGAACGTCTGCTAAAAAGCAATTATCAAGGTTGTGCTGTGGTGAATTATACGGATCGAACAGTGCCCTATACACGCATCATCGAGCATAAACACTTTGAGACTTTCGGCGAAGCGGTTGACAAAAAACCATACACCATCATCTCTAAAGAGTATTCAACAGAGTGGGAACCCGGCATGGAACCTTATTATCCTGTGAATGATGAGCACAATAACTCGCTTTATCAGCAATACAAACAGCTGGCCGATGCCGAGCCAAACACACTCTTCGGTGGCCGTTTAGCTGAATATCAATACTACGATATGGCGCCTATCGTGGAGAAAGTGATGGATATGTTCGATGCAGAATAGCTGCCGATCGCAATCTTTATTTCAACAACTTCGTTGCAAGTTTGTAGGTAAACAGAACCCTCGGATGGGATAAATCCCATTGTTGCACCTCAGTCTGTATCAATCCGCGATGCTTTTTGCTGATATCTTTCAATGCGTTTCCTACAGACTTTCTTAGATATTCGCTTTCGTGCGCTTTGTGTTGACTGATTAATGCAATGGCAATTGATGGATTTTCTTTGAAGAATGGGCGACTTGTCCAAATCCGTAATCCTTCTGTTACCGCACGAATAACATTCGGATTGTCATCATTTAGCCATTCTTTTATAAGTGGCAACGATGCTTCATAGCCCCTATATTTGCAAACTTCATCAAAAGCCTTTGCAAGCATTTCCTGCACTCGCCAATGCTCATCAGTACTTATTCGCTCCTTCAGAAAGCAAAGTGCGTCGTCATCTTCCGTTGCCAATCTACCCCATATTGTTGTTGCCAACATTCGAATTTGGTAGGCTTCATGCCCCGAAAGCTCACCAGCAAGCTCTGCACATCGACCCTTTGAGTATGTAGAAATAATCTCATTAGCACCTTCAATGATGTGCTGAAAGCCATGTTCTATGGACAAAATTCTGTTTAATAGGCTATCAATTTCCATACTTATGCTTTGGTAGTTTTTGAGAAACTTGCTCTATCTTCTTCTCATCTTGAGCAACCTTACGCTCTATTTTCTTAATATCTTCTGAAGGAGGAAGCTCTTCCGGCTTAATACCTCGCTGCCCTAACATAGCACGAACACTTTGATTATTCTGTATATGCTCGCTCGTAATAGGATGTTCGCCATGCAAATCTTTACTTTCTACATTGTAATTGGTCATCTCTGTAGCAAGATTCTTGGCAGCTATAGTAAGCGTTGGAAGGAAGTCTGCTAACGGTCTGTTACTCTTTACGCCCAACCTTTTTTTCATATCTTCTGTAGTCTGCCCCCCAAACAAGGCCATATCGCCTTTAGAACGTATGCGTCCAAACCCTTTATCGTCAACCCCTCGCTGATATATATTCTGTGACAATTGCTTTTCAGACATTCGTAATTTATCACGAGTCTCTAAGCGAGAGAGCAGGTTTAGCCGCTCTTCTATCAATTCAGCCTTTCGTGTTTGTACAGCAAAGTAGCTTTGAGCGAAAGCTATTTCCTCCTTCTTTGGATCGCCATTTTGAGCGATAAGATAGCAAGCATAGCGTGTAAGCATAAAGTCAGATACCGCCCTTTTTCCACCTTTCCCTATTCCTATCATTTTCGTGACCTCACGAAAATGGTCATCAACGTTGATACACTGCGCCTTACATGAGTCTATTGCACGGTGAATAGCAACTAAAAAGTTCTCCCAACGTGCATAACCTAATATCGTTTGTAGTTCGCGTGCAAACCACACTTCTATTTGTTCTTTAGCATCATCGCTTTCAATATACCGTGCAATGTTGTCGAACACAGACTTATATTGCAGTATCATATTTTTATCCATAGCCTTATTATTTAGTTTAAAATCACTTTAAAAATAGCTTCATAGCAGTGCGGAAATAGTAATATTCACCTACATTCCATACAGAATAAGGTGCATATAAATTAACAAGTGATAGGTCAAGTGGAATCATATCGCTTTCTAAACTCCTCTCCACGCCTGCGCATTTCGGCAAATTCCTTTTGCGCTTCTTCTTCAAATGCTCTCTTTCGCTCAATAGCACGTTCAAAACCTGCAATGAGTTCTTCTCTTGTTTTTCCCTTACATGTCATCATATTCTTCCTTTATTACATTTCAAAAATATATTTTTATTTTTACATCGCCAAACAAATAGGCATTAAACGCCCAATAATCGTTTGATTGTATACCCTGTTTGTAGCCTCTTATATCATGAAGAAAAGACAAGTCAGGTATCTACCTTTCACTATAAGGATTAATAAGAGTAATAAACCATCTTCAACATAAACAACATTGCTTTACTTATTTTAGAAAATGTCAATAGAATAATTGAAAGCTCTTACTATATAATCCCTACCTATCATTATTTTTAGGTACTGCTTATTTGGTTAGTAGTGCACTCTATCAATATCTGTCTAAAGCATATCATGTAAAATACTTAATTTTGAGTATTTTTTGAATTTAGAAAAAAATCTACCTTTGCACCGAATTAAATAAATAATATATCATATGATTTTTTCCGTATTTAAACATTCTTTTGGAATAGGCTTACTGCTCTGAAACTATTCAGCAATAGTTATTTTAAGAATATCTAAACATTAAAATATATAATATTAATATGAAAAAATTTTACTTGTTATTTGTAGGGCTTGCTTTACAGGCTAATTTATGGGCACAAGAACACCCCTTTCGCATTGAATTGGGCTTAAACTATCCGATAACATTACGTGCAATGGGAATGAAAGAGAGTCATATAGGCATGTATGTAGAGGGAAAATATCGTTTTAATGAAAGCCCTTTACGTGTAAATTTAAAACTCAGTTATGAGAGTTATTCTATAGTACAGAAACAATATGCCAATTCCCCATTCAATGGGCGTTCACTGGTTGTACTCCCATCACTACACTATTGTTTTCCACTTTCTCAAAAGATGTTATTCTATGCAGGTGCAGGTGCAGGTGTAACTTTTGATAATCAAGGTACAGGCGTCTTCAATGAGGGTGAAAGAACTCATTTTTTGTGCGCTCCACAAGCAGGCATTGAATTATTTAAGCATTTAGGAGTAACTGCCCAATATAGCATTACACAAAAAGATTTCAATCGTTTAGTCTTAGGAATAGGCTATATTTTTTAAACGCTGATTTGCTCTATAGCAAATCAGTATAGAAGTAAAGGATATAAAAGGAAAGCTATTCACTGCCCATTAGTGAGTAGCTTTCTCCTTAATATGCAGCATTATCTCTAATCTTCATTTATAAGTTTTGAACCATAGATGTTTAAACTTACAAGAAGCTAACACGCAACACGCACTCCCTCAGCACTGTTTCGTGCACCATTCCACACCATCTTCCCCTTTAAAATGAAGCCAAGCGCATGTCACCTTTTTCCAAATAGGCTTGATGAAAGGCGAAAGCCGCAGCTAAACAATGGGGCTCGTGCCCTCTACCGGCCATCTTTAAATAGTCTCTTAACAACGGACGATAGTCGGGATGCGCACAATTTTCGATAATTTCCTGTGCTCTTCGCAACGGACCTTTACAGCGAAGATCGGCCACACCCTGCTCGGTTACGATGGCATCCACATCATGTTCGGTGGAATCAACATGGCTACACATGGGCACAATGGTGCTCACTCGGCCACCCTTCATCGTACTTGGCATCGTGAAAATGCTCAAATAACCATTCCGTTCATAGTCACACGACCCGCCAATGCCATTCATTAACTGACTACCACACACGTGACTGGAGTTCTCATGCCCATAAATGTCACACTCCATAGCCGTGTTCATGGCAATAACGCCAAGCCTTCGGATTACTTCGGGCGAATTACTAATCTCACTTGGACGAATAACTACGTGACGATAGAAATAATCCATGTTGGCATAAATATCCTGAAGCGTCTCGTTAGTCACCGTCAACGACGAACAACTGGCATCGATAATCTTGCCGTTTTTCATGTGTTTGATGACCGCATCCTGCACCACTTCGGTATAAACCGAAAAGTTTGGAATGGCCGGATGATGGCCTAAAGCCTCCAAAACAGCATTGCTGATGACGCCTACACCACTCTGAACGGGCAGAAACTCCTTGGGAAGCAACCCCCGTTTAAGGTCAGAAACCAAGAAATCGGCCACATGATGCCCCATTTGCTGCGTCACCTCGTCGACGGGTTTAAAGCATCTGGCTTCCTCGGGAATGCAACATTCCACCACACCCACAATCTTATTGCAGTCAATTTCAACAAACTCTTTGCCGATTCTGTCGCCCACATGATTAATCATAATGGGCAAACGATGGGGGCAACGCGCCGGTTCATAGACATCATGCAGCAGCCCCGACTGCGGACTATGAAAGGTGTTGAGCTCTAAAATCACATGTTTGGCCAAACGAACAATCGTGGGCACCACGCCACCCGCACTCGTTAAATAGGCCCGACAGGTGCTTCCGGCCTGCATATAGCCACTCACTTCGATAATAGCCCAATCGATTTTGCCATAGAAGCCGCGCCGCAAACGCTCGGCAACATGGCCCAAGTGCATGTCCTCAAAATCGATTTCGCCGGCATTGGTGTGCTCCCTAAAGTCCTTGTTGGTAGAAAAAGGCGTCCGAAACTTGATGCCATTGCAGCGCGCCATGTCGCCCTCTACGCTCTGACCTGTAGAGGCTCCGGTGATGATTCCTACCTGAAACGGACGCCCTGCACAATGTTCGGCTTGGCAACGTTTCGACAACTCACGAAAAACAGCTTTAGGAACACCGTTCGGAGTGAAACCCGATAAGGCCAAAGCGTCATCGTGTTGAATCAATGCTGCAGCTTCTGCTGCTGTTAACCTCGTGTAATTCATCACTTTGCTTAGGTTGATTTGCAACAAAGATACCATTAATTTTAAAAACAACAAGCTTTCTTTCGCTTTTTATTTTGCCTTTTTTCGCATCTCATTTTTATCGTTATGATATTCTTTTACAAACGCCTCTTCATAACTTCTCCATTTAAAACTTTAAAACCTTTCATTGCATTTACGCCAAAGACAGAACCTTTTAATAAACCTCTTATAATCAAGTTGTTAAGCATCGCGCCTGCTTTTATCAGAAGTTTCTTGCTCAAAAATAGGCCAAAATGAGTTTATATGCCTACATTTTTAGTGCAAAAAAGCCTCAAAATCCATCCTTTTTGCCGCAAAAAACAATAGCTTTTATCGTGCAAAACAATAGCTTTTACACCATCATGCAATAGGAATAACGAAACAAACCCACACAAAATGCCTAAAAATAATTGTTTTTTAGCATGCTCTTTTCTATTTCAATCTTTTTCGATAGCCCTCTTTTTGGTATACAATCTTTACAAAATAAAAATGCAACTAACTGCTCAACCACCCACTAAAAAATGGCTACCGCGCCCCAAGTTTCATCGTTCTGTCGCCCAAGAAACAAAAGTTAAATATTTGGGCATGTAGGAATTTGTTCGTAACTTTGCAGCGATAATAATAAGATTGTATAACTATTGTGGAAAAATTTGGCTGCTTGCAACCACATAAAAAAATGCTAAAACTGCAAAATCCCCCTTTAGATTTTACGGTTAACAAGCGTTTTTCCACGTTTAAAAAGTAATGGAAAAATGAGTTATTTATTTTCATCCGAGTCGGTTTCCGAAGGACATCCCGACAAAGTTTCTGACCAAATCTCAGACGCTATCTTAGACCAGTTCCTGGCTTATGATGCAAATGCCCATTGCGCGGTAGAGACTTTCTGCACCACCGGGCAAGTGATTATCATGGGAGAAGTGCGCTCACAAGAGTACATCGACCTGCAAACAATAGCCCGAGAAACCATCAAAAAGATTGGATATACAAAGGCCGAATATCAGTTTGATGGCAATTCGTGTGGCATTCTCACCGCCATTCACGAGCAAAGCGACGACATCAACCGTGGTGTTAGCCGTGAAGAAGACGAGCAACAAGGTGCCGGCGACCAAGGAATGATGTTCGGATATGCGTCCAATGAGACTGACAACTATATGCCTGTTTCATTAGAATTGGCACATGTTTTGATGAGCACTTTAGCCGAAATTCGCAAAGAAGGCCGGCAAATGACCTATCTACGCCCCGACAGTAAGAGCCAGGTGACGATTGAATACAACGACAACAACGAACCCGTTCGCATCACCGACATCGTGATTAGCACCCAACATGATGAATTTTCAAAGGATGATGAAGCGATGTTGGCACAGATAAAAGCCGACGTCATCAACACGCTCATCCCACGAACAAAGGCCAAACTCAGCGAAAAGGTGCTGCGACTCTTCAACGATGACATCGTCTATCACGTGAATCCGACAGGAAAATTTGTCATTGGTGGGCCTCATGGCGACACGGGTTTGACAGGAAGAAAGATTATTGTTGATACCTATGGCGGCAAAGGTGCACATGGTGGTGGTGCCTTTTCGGGTAAAGATCCATCCAAAGTCGACCGCTCTGCGGCCTACGCTGCACGCCACATTGCCAAGAATATGGTAGCAGCTGGCGTGGCCGATGAGATGCTTTTGCAACTGGCTTATGCCATTGGCGAGGCGCAACCTGTGAGTGTTTATGTCAACACCTACGGCAGAAGTCACGTCAACTTGACGGATGGTGAGATTGCCAACAAGATTAAATCGATGTTCAATCTCACCCCAAAAGCCATCGAACGCAACCTGAAATTGCGCCAACCGATGTATGTAGAGACGGCAGCATACGGCCACATGGGACGCGAAAACAAAGTGGTAAAGAAAACTTTCACCAGTCGTTATCACGAAACAAAGACGCTCGATGTGGAATTGTTTACTTGGGAAAAGCTCGACCTTGTAGACCAAATCAAGAAAGCATTTAAACTATAATTCAACACAAGAGCAGGGTGGATGGGCACGACTATCCACCCTCTCGCACCACAAAATGAGGCAAATAGAGGACTCCATTGCACGAAACGAAGCCGGCATTGACGGCCTTCAGCAAGTGATCAAGGCACAACAACCGTTGACACCTGCACAGGTTTTGAGCAAATTGCCGAAGGATGCTACGCCCGAACAGCAAGATTCTGCCATTCAGGCACAGATTAAACCTTCGGAAATCACCTGGAGCAACCGCCCCGATACCCTGCATCTGCCCGGACAATCGCCTGGGAAAAGCTGGCGCGATGTGACGCTCCCGAAATACTATAAGGAGTCGTTTTTCTCGCAATCGCCGCTCTTTCACCCCGAACAACCGGGTGGAAGAATTGGCTTTGCGGGCGATCCTATCCCCTATACGCTGGCGGGTGACAACGTGGTGACAAGCATTTTAATCGGTTGTTTTATGCTTGGAGCCATTGCATTCACACGCTCAAAAGACTTTATTACACGGCAAACAAAGAATTTTTTTCATATTCAACGCGCCGGAACAACCGAAATATCCGAGACGGCAAGCGAACTGCGTTTGCAGTTTTTCCTGATGCTTCAAACGAGTCTGCAACTGGCTTTGCTCTATTTTCTCTATATAAAAGCAACCGTAAGCGACACGTTTATCGTTGAACAATATCAAGTGATTGGTTGTTTTGCAGCAGTCATCTTCGCCTATTTCATCCTGAAAATACCACTTTATAGCTTGGTGAATGCAACCTTTTTTGATAAGAAAAAAAATCAACAATGGCTGAAATCCTATCTCGTTCTCACATCGGTTGAAGGACTTCTCATTTATCCTGCAATTCTATTGGTCACTTATTTTGATTTCCAATTAGAATATGCCATGTCCTATACGTTATCCATAATTGCGTTAGGCAAATTGCTATCATTCTACAAGACCTACCTCATCTTTTTCAAACAGAATGGTAATTTTCTGCAAAATATTTTGTACTTTTGTGCCCTTGAAACCATGCCTCTCATAGGATTATGGGGATTTTTGGTGATGATAAGTAGTTTTTTGAAAATAAATTTTTAAGACATCGATGATTAAAAAGATACTGGTTTCTCAGCCAAAGCCTGCAAGCGATAAATCACCTTATTATGACATCGCAAAAGAACATAATATAGAAATGGTGTTTCGCCCATTCTTTAAGGTTGAAGGTATCACTACAAAAGAATTCAAACAGCAAAAGATTAATCTCTTAAATTATACGGCTGTTGTCTTCACTTCGCGCCATGCTATCGACAATTACTTCAAACTTGCGAAAGAAATGCGCATCACAATTCCTGAGGACATGAAATATTTTTGCCTGATAGAGACCATTGCTTTATACATTCAAAAATATGTTCAATATCGCAAACGCAAAGTCTTCTTCGGCACAAGTGGAAAGATTGAGGGCTTGATTCCTTTAATGCAAAAGCATAAACAAGAACGCTATTTGGTGCCACAAAGCAGTGTTCACAACGATGATATTAAGAATTTGCTCGATGCAAAGAAGCTGAAACACGATGAATGTGTGATGTATAGCACCGTAAGCAACGACTTTTCGGAAGCCGAAAAAAAGAAATTCGATTATGATATGGTGGTGTTTTTCAGCCCAACAGGCGTAAAAGCACTCAAACAAAACTTCCCCGATTTCAAGCAAGGTGATATTAAAATTGCTGCATTTGGGCCTGCAACAGCCAAAGAAGTGGAAGCACAAGGCTTGAGAATTGATTTGGTTGCACCCTCGAAAGAGCATCCTTCGATGACTGCTGCACTGAAAAATTATCTCGAAAATCAACCCTAAAACTTCCTGAAAAGGAATTGACGATGGTCGAAAAGCCCTCGAACAGTTTCCCAAAACAAGAGCGCATTTGCAGTAAAAAGCTCATGGATAGGCTCTTTAATGGCAGAGAAAGCCATGCGATGTCGGCCTATCCCATCCGTGTAATCTATCGTTTTGAAACGCAAGAGGGGGGTGATGATGAACTTCCAAAGGCGCAAGTGCTGATGAGTGTGCCGAAAAAATGCTTCAAAAGGGCCGTGAAACGCAACCGAGTGAAACGGCAAATGAGAGAAGCTTATCGCTGCAATCGTCACCTACTTACGGCGCAAGTGCCCGAAAATAAAAGCGTCCTCATAGCCTTTGTATGGCTTGATGCCGCACTATATCCTACGAAAGAGGTGGCCGAAAAAATGAAAAATTTGTTACAACGAATAAGTGAAAAGCTATGAAAGTAATCCGAATCATAGCCCACTTCATCATGCAAATATTGGTAAAGATATTGCTTCTGCCCATCCTTTTCTATCAATATTGCATCTCACCCCTAACTCCTCCATCGTGTAGATTTACGCCTTCGTGCTCTGAATACGCCCGACAAGCACTGCTTAAACATGGTCCTTTCAAGGGATTGGCATTGGCTATATGGCGCATTCTCAGATGCAATCCTTGGGGAGGAAGCGGCTATGACCCCGTCCCTTAATCCATTTTCACTGCAAATAGATAACAGAAACATAACCCATGTGGCATCGACTATCGGCGATTTGCCACACCATAAAGAAATAAAGCACTATGATAAAGAATTTTGTTGAAGAGTTAAAATGGCGTGGAATGCTTGCACAAATCATGCCAGGCACAGAAGAATACCTACAAAAGAATAGGGTTTCAGCTTATTTAGGCACTGATCCTACTGCCGATTCACTACACATTGGCCACCTTTGTGGCATCATGATGTTGCGCCATTTGCAGCGTTGTGGTCACAAACCCTATTTGCTTATTGGTGGCGCTACGGGCATGATTGGCGACCCATCCGGCAAGAATCAGGAGCGCAATTTGCTCGATTCCGCCACGCTTTATCATAACCAAGAGGCCATAAAGAAGCAGGTATCAAGGTTCCTTTCCTTTGATAGTGAAGAGCCAAATAAGGCTGAAATGGTCAATAATTACGACTGGATGAAGGACTTTTCTTTCCTCGATTTCGCCCGAGAAGTGGGCAAACACATCACCGTTAACTACATGATGGCGAAAGAATCTGTGCAGAAACGACTCAATGGAGAGGCACGAGATGGCTTGTCATTCACTGAATTTACCTACCAACTTTTACAGGGATATGACTTCCTTTATCAATACCAACACTACGGAGTTAGGCTGCAATTAGGGGGTAATGACCAGTGGGGTAACATGACAACGGGTACTGAATTAATCCGCAGAACCTTAGGAAATGATGCCGAAGCCTATTGCCTTACCTGTCCATTAATTACCAAAGCAGATGGCAAAAAGTTTGGAAAGACCGAACAAGGCAATATTTGGTTGGACAGAAACCGCACCACTCCCTACGCCTTTTACCAATTCTGGCTCAACGTTAGTGATAGCGATGCCGAACGTTATATCAAGATATTCACCGATCTTGACAAAGAAACGATCGATGCTTTGGTAGCAGAACACGCACAAGATCCAGGCAGAAGAGTGCTGCAAAAGCGCTTAGCTGAGGAAGTAACCACCATGGTTCATTCCAAAGAAGACCTTGAAATGGCCATTGCTGCCAGCAACATTCTCTTCGGAAAAGCAACAAAAGAGAGCCTCGAACAGCTCGATGAAGCCACCCTTAACGATGTCTTTAAAGACGTACCCCATTATGAAATCGACCGCAACCAGTTGGGATTGCCGGCCATTGACCTCCTCAATCAAGACGGAATGGACATCTTTCCCAGCAAAAGTGAAATGAGAAAGCTCGTTAAAGGCGGTGGCGTGAGCTTGAATAAAGAGAAACTTGAGACCTTCGACCGCATCATTTCTGCCGATGATCTCATCGATGGTAAGTACTTATTGGTGCAGCGTGGCAAGAAAAATTATTACCTGTTAAGCGTTAAGTAATCGCAAAAAAATTTGGTAGTAGCTAAAAAAACTATTACCTTCGCAGCCGAATTCGTCTTGAATTCACTCATCGTTTTGTCCTATGGTGTAATGGTAGCACTACAGTTTTTGGTTCTGTCAGCGGTGGTTCGAGTCCGCCTGGGACAACGTTCATTTAGAGATTTGCCTTGAAAGTGAAATGCTTTCAAGGCATTTTTCGTATCATTCATTACCCATTTCATAGCGCTTCATCTCCCATAATAAAGTGAAACGAGCACTAAATAATATAAAAAATACAAACCATCTTATCTTATTATTCTTTAATTTTCTTTAGTTTTGCTCCATATAATCCATCGTATAACCCCTCATTCATATCAAAAATGAAAATCGATCAAAAAGAAATCATCAAAATTTGTATTGTAATTGTAGCAGGTATTGCCGCTATTATGTGCTGTCATCAACTGAGCAATGGTCTCCAATACTTCAGAAAAGGCACAAATAAAATACAGGTTACGGGCATGGCCGAAAAGCAAATTACGAGCGATCTTATCGTTTGGAACATCACAGTTAACGGCGAAGCGAGTAGCCGAGGCGAAGCTTATCAAGAGTTTAATCACTCAAGTCGCGCCATCAAACAATATCTCAGCGCCAATAACATCCCCGATTCGGCCATCACAACCAATAGCGTTAGCATCGAAAAACTGACCAAAAGTTTCTATGATTCGCAGTCAGAACGCTATATAGAAGTTGATAATGGCTACCGCGTTACGCAGAATGTATCGGTTAGTTCGCACGATTTAAACACCGTAGAGCGCGTTTATCAAAAGATTTCTGCACTTTATAGCCGCGGAATTAACTTCAGTAGCAACGACCCGCTCTACTACTATACCCGTTTAAACGACCTCAAAATGGAATTACTCCACAACGCAAGTCTCGACGCTTACAAGCGAGCTGAGACCATAGCAGAGGGATGTAATGCCAAAGTTGGCGCGTTACAATCGTCGTCTATGGGCGTTTTTCAAATCGTAGGTCTTGACAGTAGTGAAGATTATAGCTGGGGAGGAACCTTCAATACCACCGACAAAGAAAAGAAAGCCAGCATCACTATTCGTGCAGTTTACACGCCACGCTAAGAGAGAAAACCACGTTTATAGAAACATTTACAAATATTTGGTAAGCGCATAAAAAAGCGTTACCTTTGCAAAGCTTTTCATTGCTTGTCCTATGGTGTAATGGTAGCACTACAGTTTTTGGTTCTGTCAGCGGTGGTTCGAGTCCGCCTGGGACAACATTCTAACAGCCGTTAAGCGTCGTTCTGCGATGTTTAACGGCTTTTTTTATGCGCCTTTCTTTCTTCTATCACTGCCTTTACACGTCCAATGATTGTCGCTTCATCCAACAAATTCATACACGCGTAATCGCCACGAAAGCATGGTTTGTTTCCAAAAATGCTGCAAGGACGGCACGATAAATCCATTTGAACCGCATTTTCCATGCGCTGATGCCACCCCATAAAGCCTGCATAAGGATGGGTTGCACCCCAAATGCTCACCACAGGCGTGCCCACTAACGAAGCAAAGTGCATGTTGCCGCTATCCATACTCACCATAACATCTAAATGACTCATCAGGATAAGCTCTTCCTTCAGCTCGTTTAACAAGCGCGAAGCATTCGTAACTTCAGGAACACGCGCTGCAAATTCATCTAATTTTCGCAACTCATCTTCACCCCCACCAAACAAGAATATCCGCACATGTGCATCATCTGCTATCAATTTCTCTATCACATGCTGCATCTTTTCCCAGGGATACATCTTTCCTTTGTGTGCCGCAAAAGGAGCAACACCAATCCACTTCTCGCCCTCTTCCTTTGCTTCGATGCGCGAAAGCAGCACTGAAAAGTCGCCACCTTCTGACGGAAACAGCGACATAAAATCATATTTTATAGGATAACCCAACTGCTTTAACACCTCAGCATAGTTATCAAATGATGTAGGAAGCGGCTTTAAAACCTTCTGTTCACGTGCGGTAAGCTGCTGCCGTTCATGCCGATGTTTATTGATAGAAGCAACGGGAACACCACTTAACCAAAAGCGATAGCGCAACAATTTAGACCGAAGTACATCATGAAAATCAGCCACTCCCGAGAATTGTTTGGCTTGAAGACGTTTCGAAAGCTTGCGCAATCCCAACAAACCCTTATACTCATGCTTCAAATCGGCACCCATAAAACTCACGTTAGGCGCTAAACCTTTGAAGAAAGCACCTGCAAAAGGCCTGCTCAACACCGTGATATGCAGTTTGGGATACTGCTTTGCCAAGGCCGAAATAATAGGCACTGTCATCGCAACATCGCCCATTGCCGAGAACCGTATGATTAAAAGATGTTCCATGGAAAGAAAAAATTAAAACATGATGGTTGATGGCTTACAATGCTGTTACAACACTATTTCTTATAAAGCACAGGGTTGGTGTCGGCATCATTATACATTTTCATCTGCCGATACACCTTCATATAGATTTTTCCTGCAGCAATATCTGCCAGTAACTGATCAATTGCCAAACTCAAATCTTTTTGCTGTTCGAGCAGAATTTGCAATTTAGCTTCGCATTTTGCAACATGTTCCGGGGTAGCATCCTTTCGTAAAGTCTCCTCTTTCATGTGATAAATTTTCAACGCTAAAATGCTTAATCGGTCAATAGCCCACGCAGGACTTTCGGTGTTCAATCGCGCATTGTCCAGCACATGCACCGCTTTATAGCGCGTTCTAAAGTAAGAATCAATCTGTTCCACCAAGTCAGTGCGCTCCTGATTGCTTTTATCTATCCTGCGTTTCAATGCCAATGCTGCAACAGGGTCGATGTGAGGATCACGGATAATGTCTTCAAAATGCCACTGCACCGTGTCAATCCAGCATTTCAAATACAATCGGTTTTCGATGCTTCCTTTCTCAAACGGGTTCTGAATCGGTGCATCAATATCGTCGTTTACATGATAATCATGAATCGCACGATTAAAAATTTCATTGCAATGTTTGGTAAATGACATACGATTTTCTATTGATTGGTTCCTCACAAAAGTAATTCTTTTTTCTTAACCCACCAATATTTATGCACAATATGTGTGGATAAACCTGTGGAAAAGGCCATGATAACATGTGCTAAAAGCAGCACACAATCCACAACCTGCCTATTCGTTTACACAAAAAGTGGATTTCCACACCTCAATACTCCGTTTATCCTTTCAAAATCCACACTGCTGTTTGCTTCATTTTTATGTACACATTCGCCTTTCCCATCTTTCAAAAATTTGTGGAAAAAACAACTATCTCATTTAAAATCAAGTTGAAGATATCAAAAAGCGAGTGGATAAAAACCTTGGAAAGGTGGATACGCAAAGCATAAAATAAGTACCCTTTTTTTATCCACATATCCACAATCATTCTTTTTATTCTTATCTTTTTCTTTTTTAAAATATAGAGAAAAATAAAAAGAAGTGGCGTTGAAAACATCATTTTATAGTACATCGTTTTATTTTACAAATGCCTTCGCCAGATTCTTGTATCTGAAAAGAAAAAGCAAGTGAGCAGAAATACGCTACGTATGATGCGTTTTACTAATTCTTTCATTATCAAATCGTTACATTTTCGAAGGCATATTTTTCGCATAAAAAGTGTAAAAAAAGCGATATTTTGGGCACGATAATCGTTTATTTTACTTGTAAAATAAGGCATAAAGTCGCTGTGTTTTGTTTGTAAAGTGGCCCACTTTATCACGCCATCTCATAGAAATCAATCCCGAAAGCAAATGAAAAGCGGGTATAAAGGGTTATGTTTGAGATTTTAATGGCTATTTCATTGTTTTTGAAGGACTTACTTTTTAATCAAATTTTTTTACAATATTTTCTTCATTTATGCTTTTCTATGGAAGAAAATATGCCATCTATATCCTCTTTTTTCGTCGCTCATGTGTTGGGAAATAATGGCGTTTTATACATTCGAGTAAACGCTTCATACGCACATTGACTGGTGGTAGATTTAGGAACTCCCATCCATAAAATTTTGTGAAATCTTAAAAATGTTGGGTTCTAATGAGTACATTCTTAGATTTTTTCTATTATCTTTGTGCAAGTCATTCAGCACATTCTTGAAAAGCAAAACAAAATGTATGAAGCGGCGATGCTGCATTTTTCATTCCGCAGAGAAAAAAAATAGGGTGGAAAAATGTGAGTTGCTGTTCTTCTGAAACCTATTGAAACGCATGTAATAAAGTAGGGATTGTTGCCTCTTTTTGAGTGGGTTTGCTGCATGAATAGACGTATTTTAAATAGAAAAAGAAAGTAGAATAAAAACAAATACAAACTTTAAAAAAGTACAAAGTCTATGGAAAAGAGATTGATTGTAGGCATTGGTGAGGCGCTTTGGGATATACTTCCCGAAGGAGCTAAGCTGGGAGGAGCACCTTCTAACTTTGCTTTTCACACCCATCAGTTTGGTTTTGACGCGATGGCCATCAGTGCATTGGGAAATGATGTGTTGGGCGATCAGACGCGAAAAGAACTCGATGCCGCAGAATTGGAATATGAAATGCCCATTGTTCCCTATCCAACGGGCACCGTACAGGTGGAACTTGATGACGAAGGTGTGCCCACTTACAATATTAAGGAGAATGTGGCTTGGGATAATATTCCCTTTACACCCGAGATAGAAGCAGCTGCAAAACGGGCTTGTGCAGTGTGTTTCGGCACATTGGCACAGCGCAATGACGTGTCGAGAGCCACCATTCAGCAGTTTCTTTCGACGACAGGTAAAGAGTGTTTGAAGATTTTTGATATCAATCTTCGGCAGACTTTTTACACCAAAGAAATTATCAAAGAATCATTACAAGCATGTGATGTTCTGAAGATTAACGATGAAGAGCTCATTACTATCGGTCGTCTTTTTGGGTATCCCGGCTTGGATATAGAGGATAAGTGTTGGCTTATCTTGGGTAAATACAACCTGAAAATGTTGATTTTAACCTGTGGTGTGAATGGAAGTTACGTGTTTGCGCCGGCTGCTAAATCATTCGTTGAGACACCAACGGTTGATGTTGTTGACACAGTTGGTGCGGGAGATAGCTTTACAGCAGCCTTTACTGCCGCCATTCTTTCAGGTGAAACCATTGAGAAGGCCCATCAGTTTGCTGTCGAAGTGAGCGCTTATGTGTGCACAAAAAATGGTGCTACGCCCACTTTGCCTAAGCAATTTACGGAGAAATTAGTACAAAAATAAATCAATTCTGGTAAGTTTTTTCTGTTAAAAGATTATTTTTTAGAACCGAATGCGGGCAGGTTGTGATAATCTGTCCGTATTTTTTATAAGTGTTTCAATATCATTTAAGCTCCCTTCAAAGGGTCCATTATGTTCTAATTTCAAGGTACACATGGCCGAAGCAAACCGACCTGCCTCTTGAAAGGTAGCACCTTGGCTACGCATGTAGAGGTAACCGGTGGAATAAGTGTCGCCACATCCCGTGGCATCGACAATCTTTTGCGGGGGATAGGCTGGGATTTCGTAGTATGTTTTGTCGGCATAAATGAGGCTACCATAGCTGCCTAAGGTGATGATGACTTCGCGAATGCCATAAGAAGCCAACTTCTCGGCTACGGTTTTCGGATTGTTTAGTTGCATAATGGCACGCATTTCGTGCTCGTTAAGCTTCATCATATCAACATAAGGAAGCACGGCATCCATGTCTTTCCAGTCCACAGCATACACCTTTTCGCCACGCACTTCGCGCAAATAGCCTTGTACATCAATCGAAATGCGTCCTTTCTGCGAGAGATATTTCACGATTTCCGGCGAAAAATCATCTGCTAAAAGCGAACCTAAATGAAATACTTCGGCTTGCAAAGGTTTCATCTCTTCTATCGTAAAAGGGTCGGCTTTGGCCAATACACGCTGTGTACGTTGGTCGGAATCAAGGCCATAATGGTTCTCAAAAAATACGCTATGCCGACTCGAATAGCTGAGCACATTGATATTCATTTGGCGCAAACGGTCGACTTCTTCCTGCGATTCTTGCCCTATTTTTGTAACCAATTGAAAGGGAAAATCGGGCGAAAGATGGTGCATACCATGCGCCATATAGAAAGAAGTTCCACCTGCCATGTCGATGGTTTGTTGTGGAGTGATGATCCGATCTCGGGTAATATGCCCGATACAACATATTTTATTCATCGTTACTGTCTGCCATTCCATTCATCAATCGCTTTGCAAATGCAGCATCATTCGCGTAAAACCATTTGCATCCTACGATAGGTATGTTTGCAAAGATATAAAAAAAAGCGTAATAAGAAAACAAATATTATATTTTTTGTTTTCGCAAATCATGAAATGATATTTTGGCATTAAACCCCTAAAGATACATAATAAATTGTATATTGTCCGTTGGTTATCTTAACTTTTTAGTACCTTTGCCTATTCAAAGAGCAAGGTAATGAGTAAGAAGCAAATTCTTTTGATTAACGACATGGCAGGTTATGGCAAGGTAGCTACTGCGGCAATGCTTCCCATTCTGTCGTATTTTGGTCATCCAACTTATAATCTTCCCACAGCATTAGTATCCAATACGCTCGACTATGGGCAATTCAATATCTTGGATACCACGGCATATATCAAAGGAGTTTTCCCCGTTTGGAAGGCTTTAGGCTTTCATTTTGATGCCATTGCTACCGGCTTTATTGTGAGCGAAGAGCAAGCTTTACTCATCTCAAACTATTGCCAATTACAGGCCATGCAGGGCACAACGATTTATGTTGACCCTATTATGGGCGATGAAGGAAAGCTCTATAATGGCATCAGTCCTGCCACTATCGACCACATGCGCAAACTCATTGCAGTGGCACATCTATGCTATCCCAACTATACCGAGGCCTGTTATCTCACCAATCACCCGTATGATGCAGGTGGAGTTGACTTGAAAACAGCCTATGAACTGGTGGATAAATTGTGCGAGATGGGTTCAAAATCGGCCGTTATCACAAGTATAAAAGTGAATGAAACGCCTGCTGTCGTGGGCTATGATGCTGCACATGACGAGCATTTTATGTTGAGTTACGAAGAAGTGCCCGTGCATTTTCCGGGCACAGGCGACATCTTTTCGGCCATTCTCATCAGTCATTTACTCAACGATATGCCCCTGAAGTTGGCCACAGCTAAGGCTATGTCGGGCGTTTATCGGCTCATAGAAGCCAATAAAAACAATGAAGATAAGAAGCGAGGTATTCCTCTTGAACAATATTTAAGCATACTTTAGCGTTATGGACTGGTTAAACAACCTTTTCAATATACACTCTTCCATTCAAACCATTGTGGTTATTTCGCTCATCATTGCCGGTGGTTTGGCTTTTGGAAAAATCAAAATCATGGGCGTTTCGTTGGGCATTTCCTTCGTATTCTTCGTTG
Organism: Segatella oulorum F0390; assembly: GCF_000224615.1. Classification (NCBI taxonomy): domain Bacteria; kingdom Pseudomonadati; phylum Bacteroidota; class Bacteroidia; order Bacteroidales; family Prevotellaceae; genus Segatella; species Segatella oulorum. The sequence goes on along the minus strand of NZ_JH114216.1, from coordinate 94,432 downwards.
GAATTCTGGCGGGTCACATGGGGTTTAGCGTCGATTCGGTGGTGCTTGATTATGTGGAAACCTTTGGATTGTCGATGTTTGTCTATTGTTTAGGGTTGCATGTTGGTCCCAACTTCTTTGGATCTTTACGGCATGAAGGGATGCAACAAAACGTTTGGAGCCTCATTATTATTATTGCAGGAACGCTCTTTTCCTTGTTGCTTATTCCGTTAACCGGCATTAACTTGCCCAATATGGTGGGCATTTTGTGTGGTGCAACCACCAATACTCCTGCCTTAGGTGCTGCAACTCAAGCCTTAGAACATGTGGGATTGCCCAGTGGAACCGTGGCACTTGCCACCGCAGTTACCTATCCTTTGGGTGTATTGGGTGTGATTATTGTGATGGTTGTTTTGCGCAAATACTGTGTAAAGCCCGAGCATTTAACACCCCAAAGCAACGACAATCACGACCACACTTATATTGCACAGTTTGAAGTAGTGAACCCCGCTGTGGGGCATAAGCGTATTGCTGACATCTCACACATGACGCATTTAAAGTTCATTATCTCTCGCATTTGGCGCAATAGTCAGGTGATTTTGCCCACAGGCGACACCGTTTTAGAGCCCAATGACAGCCTTTTAGTGGTGACCAATCGTGAGGATGAACCTGCAATGGAAATGCTTTTCGGTAGGCGGGTGAATAAAGATTGGAATAAAGATGCTATTGATTGGAACCACATTGACACACAGTTAGAGAGCCGAATTTTAGTGCTTACGCGGGGTGAACTCAATGGAAAACGTCTCGGAGATCTGCATCTTCGCAACTCTTATAATGTGAATGTGTCGCGCGTTATCCGCGGAGATTTGAAACTTTTAGCAACGCGTGACCTCAGACTTCAGTATGGAGATCGCATCACTGTGGTGGGACAACATGAGGATATTAACCACGTAGAGAGTTATTTTGGCAACTCTATTCGCGTGTTGAATGAACCCAATATCGGCAGCATCTTTATCGGAATTATCGTGGGTTTGGCTATAGGAATCATTCCAATTCAATTACCCGGCATGGAAAGTTCTGTGCGATTGGGCATTGCCGGTGGGCCTATTATTATGGGAATTATCGTAGGTGCACTCGGACCTAAGCTCAAACTCAATTCCTATACCACAGTTTCGGCTTCACTCATGCTGCGCAAATTGGGACTAAGTCTGTATTTAGCGTGCTTGGGTTTGGATGCCGGTAAGCATTTTTTCAGCACGGTTGTGCAACCACAAGGTTTGATATGGGTGGGCGTAGGCTTCTTGGTTACAGTCGTTCCACTGCTTGTTGTGGGGTTGATAGCTTTGCGTCTGCGCAAGTTTGACTTCGGAACACTCTGTGGCATTCTTTGTGGAAGCATGGCCAACCCCATGGCTTTGGGCTATGCCAACGACACGATTCAAGGCGATTCGCCCAGCATTAGCTATGCTTCGGTTTATCCTTTGGGCATGTTTTTGCGGGTCATCATCGCCCAGGTGCTGATTATGTTTGTAGCTTCTTGAAAGAGCTTGTCCCACAAGGAGTTAGTATTCGTATAGAAAAGTGGGCCTTTTTAGTCAACAATACGGCCTACTTTGCACAGCAATATAGTGCATTTTTCAGGGCAATATCGCACACTTTTTAAAACAATAGCACATCAATATGGCAATACAAGATAAAGGGCTTACGCCCATGATGAAGCAATTTTTCTCAATGAAGGCAAAGCATCCCGATGCCCTCATGTTGTTTCGTTGTGGCGATTTCTATGAGACATACGGCGAAGATGCCGTGGTTGCTGCGGGCATTTTGGGCATCACGCTCACCAAACGCAACAACAGTGCCGAAAATTCTATAGAGATGGCGGGCTTTCCCCATCATGCTTTAGACACCTATCTGCCGAAATTGATTCGGGCAGGTAAGCGGGTTGCCATCTGCGATCAGTTGGAAGACCCTAAGAAAAAGCGCGAGGAAATTAAAGGAAAGAAAGGACTTTCGCAAACCGACAAGATGGTGAAGCGCGGTATTACCGAATTGGTGACACCTGGAATTGCCATCAGCGACAACATCTTGAACAATAAAGAAAACAACTTTTTGGCAGCGGTTCAGTTTGGAAAGGCAGCTTGTGGCGTGAGTTTCTTGGATATTTCGACGGGCGAATTCCTCACGGGTGAGGGGTCGTATGACTATGTTGAGAAGCTGTTGGCTAATTTTTCGCCGAAGGAAGTGCTCTATAACCGTGAGCGAAGAGCCGACTTTCAGCGTTATTTTGGCACCAAACTCTGTGTGTTTGAGATGGAGGATTGGGTGTTCACGGAGCAGAATTCGCGACAGAAACTCCTGAAACATTTCGGCACAAAGTCGCTGAAAGGCTTTGGCGTTGAACACTTAAAAGAGGGCATTATTGCCAGTGGTTCCATTCTGCAATACTTGGAAATGACGGAACATACGCACATTAATCACATCACATCGCTGGCGCGTTTAGAGGCCGATAAATATGTGCGGATGGACCGATTTACTATTCGTTCGTTGGAATTATTGGCGCCGATGCAGGAAGAAGGGCGCTCGTTGCTCTCGGTTATCGACCGCACTGTGACACCAATGGGAGGGCGCATGTTGCGTCGTTGGCTGGTGTTTCCGTTAAAAGAGGTGGTGCCTATCGACGAAAGATTGGATATGGTGGATTATTTTTTCAAGGATCTTAATTTTCAATCTACCGTTGATGAACAGCTCCATCGCATGGGAGACTTGGAGCGAATTGCATCAAAAATCGCTGTAGGGAGGGTCACTCCGCGCGAAATGGTGCAATTGAAATGGGCGCTATCGGCGTTGAAACCCATTCAAGAAGCGTGTCTTTCGGCCGACAATGCGGTGATTCAGCGCATGGGAAAACAGTTGCATCTGTGTGAGCATGTGCGTGATAGAATTGAGAAAGAAATACAGAACGATCCGCCACAGTTGGTGAATAAGGGCGATGTTATAGCCGATGGTTTTAATGCAGAGTTGGATGATTTGCGTGCCATCAGTCGCAATAGCAAAGACTATTTGTTGAAATTGCAGGCGAAAGAAGCCGAGCAAACGGGCATCAATAGCCTGAAGATTGGTTTCAATAATGTGTTTGGTTACTATTTGGAAGTGCGTAACACATTCAAGAAAAATGTGCCCGAAACGTGGATTAGAAAGCAGACATTGGCGCAAGCCGAACGCTATATCACCCCCGAATTGAAGGAATATGAAGAGAAAATTCTGGGGGCAGAAGAGAAGATTTTAGCGTTGGAAGCCAAGCTCTTTAACGAACTTATTCTGGCCGTTCAAGATGATATACCGCGTATTCAGGCCGATGCCAATCTCTTAGCGCAATTAGATGTGCTGTTGGGTTTTGCCAAAATAGCGCGCGAAAACCATTATATTCGCCCCATTATCCATGACGATAATGTATTAAAGATTGTGCAAGGACGTCATCCTGTGATAGAAACGCAGTTGCCATTGGGTGAGGTTTATGTGCCCAACGATGTGACATTGGACAGCGATAAGCAACAAATTATGATGATAACGGGGCCCAATATGGCCGGTAAATCGGCGTTGCTCAGGCAAACAGCACTCATTGTTTTGATGGCGCAAGTGGGCTGTTTTGTGCCGGCAGAGCGTGCAGAAATAGGTCTTGTTGACAAGATATTTACGCGCGTTGGCGCCAGTGATAACCTGTCATTAGGCGAATCTACGTTCATGGTTGAGATGACTGAGGCGGCCAATATATTGAATAATGTGTCGCCAAGGAGTTTGGTTCTCTTCGATGAATTGGGCAGAGGTACGAGCACTTACGATGGAATTAGCATCGCATGGGCCATTGTTGAGTATCTTCATGAGCAGCCAAAGGCACGTGCCCGCACGCTTTTTGCCACGCATTATCATGAACTGAATGAGATGGAGAAGCATTTTTCGCGCATTAAAAACTATAATGTGAGTGTGAAAAATGTGGATGGAAAGGTGATATTCTTGCGCAAACTGCAACGTGGAGGCAGTGAACATAGCTTTGGAATTCATGTGGCAGAGATTGCCGGAATGCCCCGTTCTATTGTGAAACGTGCCAACACTGTGTTGAAAGAATTGGAGCAAGATAATGCCGAAGTGGGTGCTGCTGCCAAGCCAAATACGGCCAAAATAGCAGCACATCGCGAAGGAATGGAGCTGAGTTTCTTTCAATTAGACGACCCTATCTTGACGCAAATACGTGATGAAATATTAGAGCTTGATGTGAATAATCTCACCCCTGTCGAGGCATTGAATAAGCTCAATGAAATCAAGAAGATATTAACGGGGAAGAATGCGTAAATCTTTCGTTTGAAATTCAGAAACTATCTAATATATAAACAACTGATATATGGACAACAATTTAGACCAATCAAAAGATTTTTTGTTTTATTCTTCCAATGATGGGAGAATAAAAGTGCAGGTCATAGTAGATGGCGTTAATGACACTATTTTGACAACACAGAAAGGAATGTCAGAGATATTTGGGGTAGATGTCCGTACAATTAGTTACCATTTAAAATCTATTTTCCAAAGTAAAGAGCTGATTGAAGAAGCAGTTATCCAAAAAAATTGGATAACTGCAAGTGATGGTAAGCGCTATTTAACATCAATATATAATCTTGATGCTATTATTGCCGTTGGCTATCGTGTTAATAGTTTCCGCGCAACTCAATTCCGTATTTGGGCAACATCTATATTAAAGGAGTATCTTATCAAAGGGTTTGCATTAGATGATGAAAGGTTAAAGCAAGGTAATCATCTATTTGGGAAAGACTTTTTCAAAGAACTTGTAGAACGAATTCAGGAGATAAGGGCTTCTGAACGAATGTTCTATGATAAAATCACAGACATATTTAAGGATTGTAGCATAGACTATGACCCTAAATCTCTCATATCTCGCAAATTTTATGCTGCGATACAAAATAAGTTTCATTATGCAATTCACCAGCATACTGCGGCAGAAATATTATGCGAACGTGCTGATTCTTCCAAGCCATATATGGGTTTGACAAATTGGAAAAGTCAGAAAAAAGGAGGGAAAATCTATAAGTCTGATGTGATTAAAGCAAAGAATTATCTATCAGAAGATGAAATAAAGAGTCTCAATCGTCTTGTTAATATGTTTCTTGATTACGCTGAACATTTGGCAGAAAAGGGCAAAGGAGAATATAAGATGGCGGACTGGGCCAAGCGTCTTGAGATGTTTCTTAACTTTAATGAATATCCTGTGCTTACAAATGCGGGAAAAGTTAAGGCAGATATTGCCAAGCATTTTGCAGAAACAGAGTATGATAAATTTAGAGTTATTCAAGATAGAGAATATGAATCTGATTTCAATCGATTGATAGAAGCAAGCCACAATGGGCTACCAACAGAAGAAAGAAATGGTTAAACAAAAATATTTTTCCACATTCAATCTGTCATTTAAACAAGCAAAAGACTTTAACTTCAAGTCAAATAGAAAAGATTTTAATATCAATAATATGCGATAAAGAAAGCATTATCAGTTCTTTTTCAATCTATATAAAGAAGTATAAAATGTATATAGTCATTTAATTTTAAATATATTCATAACCTATGAAGCAAATCATTGCCACACTATCGTTGCTGGTTTTGCCGGCAACCGTGACATTCGCAACACCGTTTTTTCCGGTGAAGCACGTGAAAGATTCGACAGAAGTGAAACAAAATGCCGATTCAACAAAATTGAAACCTGACGCAAAAGATGCTAAAAAGGTCGAGAAAAAAGAAGACGAATATGAGAAACTTCTGAAGAAAGGCGGCTCTTTTCAGCAGGGATTATTCAACGTTCGACACATAGAAAAGGACTGGTATTTTGAAATTCCAGAGGCAGCATTATCGCGTTTATTCCTTGCTGTGACGCGTTTTGTGTCGGTTCCTGAAGGTTTTCCTCAGCTGAGTGGTGAGGAAGTAAACAGCAATACGCTTTATTTTGAGCGCTATGATGACAAGACATTGTTGGTGCGTTCGTGGGCACATACCCAGAAAGCCGATGCAAAAGACAATATATCGGCATTGATAAAGAAGTCGACTATCGACCCCATTGTGTTTAAATTTGATATCATTGGCACCGACAAGCAAACGAAAACGATGCTCGTTAACGTGACAAAGCTCTTCAAAAGTGACAACACCATTTCGGCTTTTTCGCAGCAAGCGCGCACTCAACTCAAGGTGAGTGGCTTGCAAGACGACCGCACTTTTATCGACACCATCAAGACTTTCCCCATCAATATCGAGGTGTCGACCCTGCGAACCTATTCAAGTAATCCCGAAAGGACGTTGGCTTCGCAGAAAGGTTTCCTTACGTTGAGCCTCAACACCAGCATTGTTGAACTGCCAGAAACACCCATGCAGCCGCGTTTAGCCGACGAACGTGTGGGCTATTTCAACAAGCGTTTGGTGACATTCAGCGACAGAGAAACCAGCAAGCACGATGCCATCGTTTCGCGTTATCGCTTGGTTCCGAAGGATAAAAAGGCTTATGCGAGCGGCAAACTCGTCGAACCCGAGCAGCAAATTGTTTACTATATCGACCCTGCCACGCCAAAAGAGTGGGTGCCTTATCTCATTCAGGGCATCAATGACTGGAACAAAGCATTTGAAGCCGCAGGATTTAAGAATGCCATTGTAGGCAAAGAGGTGCCCGAAGGCAGCAACATCAGTCCCGACGATGCGCGCTATTCGTTCCTGCGTTATTTGCCTTCAGAGCAAGAAAACGCATACGGTCCGCGCATTGTTGACCCAAGAAGCGGCGAAATTATGGAGAGTCACATCTGCTGGTACCACAATGTGATGAACCTTTTGACCAAATGGTATATGACACAGTGTGGCCCTTTGGACAAAGGTGCACAGCAAATGAAGTTTGATAAGCGGCTCATGGGCGAGCTGATTCGCTTTGTTTCGAGTCATGAAGTGGGTCACACTCTGGGGCTACGTCACAACATGGTGGCCAGTCATTCCACGCCCGTTGAGAAGCTACGCGACAAGGCTTGGGTAGAGAAACACGGTCATACGGCCAGCATCATGGACTATGCGCGCTTCAATTATGTGGCACAACCCGAAGATCATATCAGCGAAAAAGGACTTTTTCCGCGCATCAACGACTATGATATGTGGGCCATTAAATGGGGTTATCAGTATCGTCCGGAGTTTAAAGATGAGTTCACCGAGAAGCAAGCCCTGCGCAGTGAGGTGACAAAGGTGCTCACAGCCGACCACCGTTTGCGCTACAAAGGTGACGAAGGGCGTGGACTTGACCCGCGTTCGCAGACCGAAGATTTGGGCGATAACAACATGGTGGCCAACGAATATGGCATTAAGAATCTCAAAAGGGTGATGCAAAACATTGAAAAATGGACGGCACAACCCGATGGACAAACCGATGATTTGAGCATGATTTATCGGGCAGTGTTGGGACAATTCCAACGCTATACGGGACATGTGCAACGCTATATCAACGGCGAATACAGCGATAACTGGCCCTCTGAGCGGCAAAACGACATCGTTCCGGCAGTACTTCAGAAAGAAGCTGTGGCGTGGTTGGGTCGGCATGTGTTCCAGTTGCCCACTTGGTTGTATCCACAATCCGTCACACAGAAGTTGAATATTGACATGGATGAGCCCGAAGTAAATCGTGCAAATGGCTTTTTGTCGTTCTTATTAGCGTCCACAACGATTAACAATAACATTAGCAACAGTTTGAAAGCCTCGCAGCCTTATCCCACCGAAGTCTATCTCAATGATGTGTTTTCTGCCGTGTGGAAGCCCATCAATGCAGCCGATAAGCACGACAGTAATTTCCGTCGTAGCGTTGAAAATCAGTATGTTTCGCTGTTGGGAACGCTCATCAATGTGGATAATGTAGCGAAGGGTGAGAAAGCGAAAGCTGTGCAAGCCGATGTCATTCTCTATGCTTTACAACATTTAAATAAGGTGGAAAGCTATTGCATGCAGCAGCAAAAGGCACTCCAAGGCGGCGACATCAATGCTTTGCATTACAGCAATTTGCTCACCAAAATCAAGCGTATTCGCAAGCAATATGAAAAGGCAGAATAGCCATTGAGGGGGCATTTTACCGATACATCTGAATGTTTTTAGACTGAAAAAGCATAGCTGTGGTTCGCCATCGCTATGCTTTTTTTGTAAAACAAATTCCTCATAACCTTTTCATCGTTTCTCTTTTCGTTTCTAAAAGAAATTTTTTTCCCCCGCAAAAGCTATCGTTTTATGGGATAATATGCACCATATTGCGCGGTAATTGGTAGTGTCTAAAAAAGTGTGTAAGCTCACCATAATTCTTATCTTTGCATTAAGTAATAAAAAACAACAAGAATATGGAACTTACACAAGGACAAATTTCGGAAATTATTTCGAATTACACAAGTAGCAGTGAAGGTTTTGTCACACTTCAATCGTTGATTATGAATTCTTTGATGGCCCACGAGCGCGAATTATTCGTCAAAGCGAATAAGAATGAGCAATGCAATGGCTTTCGTCCTCGCCGTTGGTATTGTAAGGGCTATACGTTCGTCTTGCGCATACCACGTAGCCGTAGCGGCAATTTCTATCCCGTACTTTTAGGGATTATTCGTAGCGAATGTGAAGAGCGTGCCGCCTTGGTTTATCAACTTTATACCAAGGGACTCACCACCGAGCAGATTAGTGAGGTGATAGAAACGGTTTATGGTCGGGCTTATAGCAAACAGCAAATCTCTTACTTGGCCAACAGTTGTCGGGAAGACGTTGAAGCATGGCTCAATCGTCGACTCTCAGCCCACTATCTGGCTATCTATATTGATGCCACCTTTATCGCTACCCGAAGGGATCAGCAAGTATCCAAGGAAGCCTACTATACCATACTGGGCGTGTTGGAGGACGGAAGTCGGGAAGTGCTTACCATTGTCAATTATCCAACCGAAGGTGCATTATGCTGGAAAGAAGTGCTTAACAGTTTGAAAGAGCGAGGGGTTGAGCAGATTGATTTAGTGATATCTGATGCCCTTCAAGGCATTGAAAACGCCGTATGTTCGGCTTTTCCGCAAGCAGCCCATCAATTTTGTGTTGCCCATGTCAAACGGCAGATATTAAACAGTGTCTCACATAAAGACAAACCCATAGTTAATCAAGAACTCAATGAAGTATTCA
>NZ_JH114216.1:21491-84849 GCF_000224615.1 Segatella oulorum F0390 | reverse complement strand
GACAAACCCATAGTTAATCAAGAACTCAATGAAGTATTCACCTTGGAGAACAAAGAGCGCTAAATCTTTGCAAGGTTACGAACATTTTATTACTTTTGTAAACCGATGGGAAAAGAAATACCCCGTGTTACGTAAATATAAAGCCCAACGTAATATTGCTTATTTCACCTATATGGACTTCCCTGTAGAAGTACAGAGATGCATTTATACGACAAATTGGATTGAGCGGCTCAACAGAAAGTATAAAAGAACCATTAAGATGAGAGCTGCAATGCCGTCAAGTCAATCGGTTTTATTTCTGTTGGCATCTGTTGCAATGGAAGAAACACAGACTACATATCGAAGGAAAGTCTATCAATGGAGATGTTGGAAAGAGAGTAAATAATTTTGAACAAAATGGAAGATATGGGAAATTATGGTTACACACTTTTTAGGACAATACCCGGTAATTTATACGCTATTGTGCAGCAATCTCTATCAAATTACTTGACGATTTACACGCTATGGTGTAACCATTTATAACGGTTTGATAATGAGCCTATAACGGATTGGGATGTTGATGAGCCGTTATGCCAAATGAATAAACAGGTCTCAAGGATGCTGAAACGGCAAGAAACTTTTCATTTATGTAAGAGAAAAGGCACATATTTGTAGAAAATGAAAGGAAAAAAGGTTATTTTCAACCTTTTTATGTAAATTTGCAAGTAGACTGAAAAGGCCTATGCTGAAGTTAAATCCCAAATGGTCAGCAGACCGCGTATTGATGCTTTTAGATGGCAACCATCGTTTTCCATCTATCTTTCATTTGCTTGTCGGCATCTTGTCTATTGTCTTTTCTCGACGTAGCCCGTCATGCCTTCGACAAGACAACAGCCCATCTGCCCCGCCGTCAAACGGCATTTGTACAAGCGCTAACAACCGATGGGGATTAAAACTGTGCCTGAAACGTGTATGGATAGTCTTGCTGCTATTCGGAACAACGGGGCTATCTGCTAAAAATAGCCCACAAACCCTGCATCTTTTAGACAGTCTTGACGGTGTTTTAAAGCAGCGAAAGGCTATTCTTAACAAAAAACAGGTGGTGATAAACGACCTAAAACGAGGGGTTCATGAGGCTTCAACATCGGGCACATTGACCCTTAAATATGAACAGATTGCCACCGAATACCTGCATTTCAACGGCGATTCGGCCATTGCCTATGCGCAGAAGGCGGTGGAAACAGCACGCAATGTGCAGGAAAGGAAATTGTTTTTGTCGGCACAACTAACGCTTTTGCAGGCTTATACGCGGCAGGGAGCCATGGGAAAAGCCTATGAGCTCATGGGCCAGATAGGCGATATTGCGCAATTTCCGCCTGATATGTGCGAGCTGTATGCCAACATATTGCTTGACTTCTATATGCGTTTGTCGGGAAACAACAGCATCAAATATCATCCCAATCCCGATGCGAAAGCGGCGTGGAAAGCCTATTCCCGCTATTTAATTCCGCATTCAGCCGACTATTATTACTATCAAACCATCTGTCTGTCGCAACATTATGACACAATTAGAGGCCATCTTGAAGCGTGTTTCGCAGCCTTCGTTCCTTGCAGCCAAGCTCTATTTTGCGCTGGCTGTGCAGTATATGCAGCGGGGAAACCGTGAGAAAGGCTATCAAAACTTGTTGCTCTCGGCCATCAACGATGTGCAGATGGCCAACACAGAAATGATGTCTTTGCTCTATTTATTGCAGACTCCGCTCATCGAATGCAATCTCCATCGCGCCTATTCCTACATGCAAGTGTGTGCCGACAACGCCATTCGCTATCACGATATGCAGCGGGCATTGAAGATAGTAGAAATTCAAAGCACCATCAACAAGCGTTTGGAGGAACAGCGTCAGCAGCAAATCACCATCTTGATTGTGGTGGCTATTCTTTTCTTTGTTGCGCTGATTGTGAGCCTGATAGAGAGTCTCATCATTGCATCGCGGGGCAAAAAGCTCAAAAAAGTGATTGAGAAACTGAAAATATCCTATCAGAAACAGTCGGAATTGACGGAAGAACAACAACGTTTCTGTCAGCAACTGCAAGCGGTGAACAACCGAATCAGCAATCGTGCGCATGTTTATCGGCAAGATTTTTTGAATGTTTACCGACTCATTTCGACCTATATTTCGATAGAAAAAAATATACAAAAGGAAGTGGTTAATCTGCTGAAGGTTCATCAAATCAATAAGGTGATGCGCATGTTCGACTCGCATGAATACATCGAAGAGCAGCTTAAACAGTTCTATACGCATTTTGACCATGCTTTTTTGCGCATGTATCCCGATTACATTCGGCGCATCAACAGGCTCATTAAGGTTGAAAATAGGTTTGACGAACAGCGGGAAAATCTCACAACGGCACTCAGAGTGTATGCACTAATGGTTTTAGGTGTGACCGACAGCGTGAGGATTGCTGCCTTTTTGCATCTCTCTTCGCAAACGGTTTATAACTATCGACTCAAGATGCGACGCTTTTCTGCCATTGGAGAAAAGGCTTTTGATGAGGCCGTTTGTCATCTTTATGACCATAAGGGAGTGGCTGATGAAAGTCCTTTTGAGCGCTGATGAAAGTTCTTTTATAGTTGATTGTGGGCTTAAAGAATGGCAGCAATCTTACGAATTTTAGCCATACGTGCCATAAATAAATGGTTGCGCTGAGACATTACGATGTCATATCTTGTCTGTAATCTGAGTAATGGCTCGGCATCAATATCCAAAGCCTTGGCTATAAGCAAGGCGGTTTGTGTATTGATAGGGCGTTTGCCATTCAAAAGTTCATTGAGTTGTGTATAAGAAATACCGATTTCTATAGCCAGTTGGCGTTGAGAAATACCACGAAATATAATCTCGTCCTTTATGATTTCTCCCGGATAGGTGGGGTGTAGAGGCGCTATCTTATTAGCCATCCATTTATTTTTTTTCATATTTGCTTATTTATAATGATTCGACAAGTCTGTAATATTGCAGATAGAAGCTATCGTCTCGCCGAATTATTTTTGATGTAAAGATAACATTTTTCACTCTATTCACAAAATGATGAGTATACATATTTATATGCGATGGAGGATAAATGGTAATTGATGGAATAAGATTTTGCTATTTTTTCTTGTCCCATCTTATGAGGATTTGCTGTTTCTTACCTTTCAAAGTAGATTGAAAGGCTTAAAAAGGAGAGGCGAAAAACTTACTTTTTTATATTTTTTTAAAAGGTTAATCTTTTGATTTTCAACGAATAATGTGTTTTAAGGACTTACTCATTTGCTTTACTCGCGGGTGGGGTGTATTTGATATTCTGTTATATTTGCAAGCACAAACTTTTTTCAGCATATTAACTTCTATATTTTAAATAAGATGAAATCATTACTACTCACCTGTGCCGCACTGATTTGTTCGGGCGCACTCATGGCACAAAAGGCTCCGCAATTAAGAGCCGACAACATTGAAGATGTGCTCAAGGCAATGACACTTGAAGAGAAAGCTAATCTCGTGGTGGGTGTCGGTATGGGCGGTTTCTCCGATAAACCTGTTATCGGTTCAACTGCAAGTATCGTTCCAGGCGCTGCCGGAACCACCAAACCTATTCCACAATTAGGTATTCCTGCCATTGTTTTGGCCGACGGACCGGCCGGCGTTCGCATCAATACGCAACGCCAATTTGATCACCATTATTATTATGCTACACACTTTCCAATCGGCACTTCGTTGTCGAGTACGTGGAATTTGCAACTTGTTCAGCAAGTAGGAAACGCCATGGGAGAGGAAGATAGAGACTATGGTGTGGAAGTACAATTAGCTCCTGCGCTTGGATTAATGCGCAATCCTTTATGCGGAAGGAACTTTGAATATTACAGTGAAGACCCCGTTTTGTCGGGCAATATTGCTGCTGCGTATGTGAAAGGTGTGCAGGATTTAGGCATCGGGACATCTATTAAGCACTTCGCTTTCAACAATCAGGAGACACAACGCATGGGAAATGATGTGCATGTTAGCCAAAGAGCCGCACGTGAACTCTATCTTAAGAATTTCCAAATCTGCGTTGAAAAGGCACAGCCTTGGACCGTTATGTCGAGCTATAACTTGGTAAACGGCACGATGACAAGTGAACGTCGCGACCTCTTAACAACTATTTTGCGTGACGAATGGGGCTTTAAAGGACTCGTAATGACCGATTGGTTTGGCGGAATGGACCCTGTTCGACGGGGTAAAAAGGCCGATCGCGTGGCCAATATAATTGCCGGAAACGACTTGATTGAGCCCGGAACGGAACAAGATTCGAAAGAGATTGTGGCGGCAGTGAACAGTGGAAAACTCGATATTAAATACTTGGATACCTGCGTTCGGCGCGTGCTTGAGTTGGTTGTTAAGACGAGAAGATTTGTGGGTTACGCCTATAATAATCAGCCAGATTTAGTGAAACACGCGCAAGTTACGCGGCAGGCTGCGGCAGAAGGCACGGTCTTGTTGTTGAACAAGCACATGCTTCCCCTCACAAACGTGAAGCATGTGGCGCTCTATGGCAATGCAAGTTATGACCTGATTGCCGGCGGAACCGGTTCAGGAAACGTCAATAGGGCCTACACTATCTCATTGGTTGAAGGCATGCGCAATGCAGGTTGCCACGTAGACGAGACGGTTATCAATCAGTATAGTCCCTATTTGGATGAATATTATAAGAAGAATCCCAAGCCCGGACCATTGGATTTGCGTGCGCTTGTGCTGCCCGAAGAGATGGAATTAGACGTTACTCCCGAGCAAGTTGCACAGAATGATGTGGCGATTGTCACGCTTTCTCGTGTGTCGGGGGAGGGGAAAGACCGCACCGAATCGCACTATAATCTTACGCAAAAGGAGCGGGATTTGTTGCAAAAGGTGTGCAAAGCCTATCATCAAGCAGGTAAGAAAGTGGTTGTTGTGCTCAATGTTGGTGGTGTGATGGAGACTGCTTCGTGGAAAGATCTGCCCGATGCTATCTTGCTTCCTTGGCAATGTGGGCAGGAGATTGGCAACTCTATTGCCGACCTTTTGATGGGCGTTTCAACGCCATCGGGCAAACTTCCGATGTCGTGGCCTATTGATATCAACGACGATCCGTCGACAAAAAACTTCCCGGCACACACGGTTGGGTATGACATTGATACTTTTAACCGCGACGCTTCGAAGGATGTGAACGTGAAAAATGTGGGTTATACCAATTACGAAGAGGACATTTACGTGGGCTATCGCTACTATGACACCTTTAAAAAGCCGGTTTCTTATCCGTTTGGTTATGGTCTTTCGTACACCACTTTCAGCTATAAAGATTTGAAATTGACCGACAAAGGCAATCGCATTTTGGTGAATATAACCATCACAAACACAGGCAATCGTGCCGGAAAAGAAGTGGCAGAGGTTTATGTTTCAGCACCTCGTGGCACGGTAGAAAAGCCAGAACAAGAGTTGAAAGCCTTTGCAAAGACCCGCATTTTGCAACCCAATGAGCACGAAACCCTCACGATGGAGGTGAAGAAAGCTGATTTAGCGTCGTTCGTTACGAGCCAAAGTGCCTGGATGGTTGACGCCGGAATCTATACCTTTAAGGTAGGAACTTCGAGCCGAGACATCAAGGAAAGTGCTTCGTTGAAAGTGAAAGCAATGAAGCATAAGGTGCATAATGTGTTGGCACCGCAGGTGAAACTCAACGTATTGACACAGAAATAAGATTACCAACCTAAGTGATATATAAACAATGAACGCAAAGAAATTAATGGCATTCCTGCTCATGAGCAGCGTATTGCCCGTTGCTTCGTATGCTCAGGAAGTGACAAAGAAAGACTCAACCGAGCAACATAAAGAGGTGAAAAACCGCAATGTGATGCTCAATGCATCAAGTGCCGACCAACCAAGGCAGATTAATATCGGTTTGCCTTCATCGCTTTCGGCCACTATTTTCGAGGATAATCTCCCGGTTTCTTATAGCACATGGCCCGACATGCCCTATTTTTCATGGTTTGGTGGTGCCTCTTTCGGCCGCATGGGTGTGATGAGTTTGTCGGAAACAGCGCTGCAATATGGTGCTGTTGGCTATGCTGTGACGAGTCATCATCGTCGCTCTTCTCAAACGATTTGGGGCATAGCGAACTATCAACTCAACCAATTTGGCCGCCAAGCATTTGACGTTACGCTTGCAGGACCTATCGGAAAGGGATTTGGTTACATGGTTAGTTCGCATCAAATTTGGGATCCTGGATCGGCACATTTGCAAGCAGCGCGCCTGCAAAATCGCACGCAAAACTACAAATTGTCCATCGATAAGCATTTCAATGACAACCGGGGTTACTTGCAATTACTCTATCAATATAGCCGCTACACGGGCACATCGTCGGCCTATGCGCCTTTCATTTTCGTGGGAGACGGTAGCGTTAAGAAGTACAACGGCTTCAAATTCGGAACCGATTCCTACTATGGAAACGAGGCATCTTCCTTCTTTTATAAAGACATTAAGACGGGAGAAATCGTGCAAAAGGATTGGAAAGACGGGTCAACAACCGACAATCATCAACTCACTTTCAACTTGGATTATCGCTTTCATGGTGGACAACAGTTGAATGTTTCCAGCAAATTGAAGAGCGGCGACGTGAGTATGGCTATGAATGCAGTGTCGGGAATTGTAAATAATCCTGGCGGATTCTTCTACGCTGACGGCACTCCTTTCACCGGAAATAAAATACAAAACCGCTGGATGATGTATGTTCCGGGCTTCGAACGCAGCTGGATGACGACAGCTATCTTGAGCGGAAAGACCACCAACCAGAAGCATTCGTGGCGCATTGGGGCCAACTTTTGGTGGAGCCGCTCGGGAGTTCAGCAGTCAAACTCTATCATGGCACACGAAGTTAAGCCCGATCCTGCACAGTTATATGTGAGGAATGGCACGCGCCTTTTGCCTTATATGGCGCTCAATCCGGGCACAGGTGAGTATTATGATGGGCATGATGTGAAGACAGCCTTATTCATAAGTGACGACTGGGACGTGAATAAATACTTGTGGATGAGCCTTGGTGCGCGCCTTGAATACAATGCAGTGGGTGGCGAAGCAGCACTCAATCAACCGACAGGAGCCACCTATAATTCGCGCACCATGGGTTGGTCGTTGAAGAGTTTGGGCGTACAACTGAATCGTTTTGCAGGCGATTGGCTCAATCCAGCCCTCACTTATAGCCTTCGTTACAAGGTTTTGAAGGGCTTTGGTGTGGATGGTGAGTATGTATATGTGCGTCAACGACCCAACCTTCAGGACTATGCCGGCGCTGAATTGCCCATCACTTCGCCCGTGAACATCAACATGTTGCGCGGCGGTATCTATTGGAACACCCCTTGGATGAAGTTGGTTTCGCAGGTAAGTTTCATCACACAGACCAATTATAAGAGCCGAACCACCTTCTATCACACCACAGCTTTGGGCACAGAAGAGAGCTTAACCATCCCCATTACGAATAATGTGCAGACCATAGGATGGACAACCGACGCCGTGATTACGCCGTTTAAAGGTGCTGTTTTGCATGCGTTGCTCACCCTTCAGAACCCACAATACAAGAAGTTCCACATCAAAGGAACCTATCCCAGCGGTGCAACGGTCGACGTAAACCTTAACAACAACACCGTAACGGCGATGTCTAAGACGCTCATTGAGCTTGATCCGTCTTACAGTTTCGCCCAATGGAGGGTGTGGTTGAGTTTCCGTTACTTCTCGAAACAATATATCAACAAAACCAACACCCTGCATTTCAACGGCCATTGGGAGTCGTTTGGCGGCATCAACTATGCTTTAAACAGCAAAGTTAACTTTGCCCTCAATGTTGTAAACATCTTCAATCAGAGTGGCGCAACAGGCTCAATCAGTGCCGCTGACCTCATTACTGACACGTCATCCTATAAGAATTATCTCATGTCGGGTTCGTATATCCGGCCTTTTGAAGTATCTTTGTCAACAACAATCAATTTTTAACGCATTAACATTCAGCAGTATGAAAAAGCTATTTTTAAGCACATTGGCCCTATTTTGCTGGGCAATGGCATGGGCACAAGGCCCACAAGTGAAAGTAGAAGGAGGCATGATTGAAGGCACTGACTCATCAGGTGTGAAGATATTCCGCGGCATTCCCTTTGCCGCACCGCCCATTAACAACCTCCGTTGGAAAGCACCTCAGCCCGTAGTGGCGTGGAAAGGCGTGCGATCGGCCAAGGAGTTTGGGGCCAATCCTCTTCAAAAGAATGTTTTTGGCGATATGGTTTTCGGCAGTAAAGCGTTCTCTGAGGACTGCCTTTACCTGAATGTTTGGACGCCCACACGCACCTATCGCGAGAAACTTCCTGTGCTGATCTATTTCAATGGTGGCGGATTCGTGGCCGGATCGGGTTCAGAACCCCGCTATCAGGGGCTCACTTTGGCACGCAAAGGCATCATTGTCGTTACGGCAAACTATCGCGAAAGTGTGTTCGGATTTCTTTCAACCAAGGCGCTTTCCAAGGAAAACAGCAAGGAAAACGGCTATCAAGGTTCGGGCAATCAGGGTTTAATGGATCAGGCTGCGGCCATCAAATGGGTGTATAACAATATCGAAGCCTTCGGAGGCGACCCCAAACGCATCACCATTGACGGCGAGTCGGCGGGGTCAGCTTCAGTGAGTGCGCAGATGGTTTCGCCCATGTCGCGCGGCTATTTCAGCCAAGTCATGGCTTCAAGCGGCAGCCTTATGGGCACACGTCATGTGGCTTCGCTGCAAGAAGCCGAGCAATTTGGCGATGCTTTCATGAAGAAAGCGGGCTGCAAAAACTTAGAAGAGTTGCGCAGAATGCCGGCCGAGAAGCTCCTCGATCTCTATCAAACGGTGGGCTTTCAAACGGCTTGTATCGACGGAAAGTTTCTCGTTGAGCAGCCTATTGCAACCTATGAGAAGAACCAACAGGCGCAAGTGCCCGCATTGATTGGTTTCAACAACTGCGAGTTGCCCGTGACATTCATGCTCGGAAAGGCCCCGACGCTCGAAAATCTGAAGCCTTATGTGCAGTCGTTCTTCAACACCAATCCCGACGATGTGTTGGCACTCTACAACATTCACAGCGATGCCGACATCGTCAATCGGCCGGGATACGAGTTGGGTGGCGACATTTTCATTGCCTATTCCACTTGGAAATGGCTCGACCTGTTGGCCAAAAACAACCCGCAACCCGTCTATCGTTACCTCTATTGTCACGCGCGTCCCGAGATGACCGTGCAGGATAAGCAACCCGGTTTGGCAGGAGGAACAACCGAAAAGAAAGGCAACGAGCCTGCAATGCCGGCTGTTCCGGGAGCCGTTCACTCGGCAGATATTGAGTATGCTATGGGCAATTTGGCCACCAATCCGATGTTTAAATGGAACGCAGACGATTATCAAGTGTCTGAAATCTTCCAGCAAATCTATCTCAATTTCGTTAAAACGGGCAATCCAAACGGGTTGGGACTTCCGCAATGGGATGCCATCAATGGCAAGGAAGTGGCGCCGGTGATGTATATTGATCTGCACACACGGCAAGTGGTTTCGCCCAAAATCGAAGCCCGTTACCGCACCATCGACCGGTGGTTGATGAACAAATAACGCTCAACTGCGGGAGAAGAAGTGCACAAAAAAGCATGAAAGGGTTTGCCGACGCTTCGGCAAGTGTCAAAAAAAGATGTTGAACCTTGCCGAGGTTCCGGCAAACATCAAAAAGAAAATCTGTGACTTGCCGGCGTTTCGGCAAACGAAAAAAAATAAAAAGAGCTTTGCCGATGGTTCGGCAAATGTCGGAAAAAGAAAAAACGACTTGCCGATGGTTCGGCAAACGCCAAAATAATAGGTTGAACCTTGCCGAGGTTCCGGCAAACAAGAAAAAGAAATTTTGAGCTTTTCCGACCGTTCGGCAAACCCAAACGAGACAGAAGCAGAACCCCTTGCACAGGGCTAACGGCTTCTTTCTGATGCGTCCTCGTCTCCCGCTTCGTAAAACATTGCAAAACAATTTGCATGCAATTACCCGACAATTCAACGCAAATTATCCCATAATATGAATGCAATTACGACACAATTCAGCACACATTGCAAGGCCATCGCCGCCTTATCGATGGTTGTTTGCATGAACTTCGGCCATGTCGCGCAGGTAAAAGCGGCGACTGTTGCAACCGAAAAGCCCCGTGTAATCATTACTTGCGACCCCGAACTCGACGACAACAACTCGCTCATTCGCTTCCTGCTTTATAGCACCGACTTCGACATTCGCGGACTGATCTATGCCAGTAGTCAGTTTCATTGGAAGGGAGACGGCAAAGGAACAACGTGGTGGGTGCCCGGAAGAGAGTATGATCGCATTGGAAAAACCACGCCCATGGCGAGCTATCGTTACGCAAAGGACGAACAATTCATCGACGACAACGTGGCCGTTTATGCGCAGGTCTATCCCAATCTCGTCAAGCACAACGCCCATTATCCGTCGCCTGCGCTGCTGAAATCAAAAATCCGCGAGGGCAATGTGGCTTTCGACGGCGATTTTTCGCGCGACACACCGGGCTCGGAACTCATCAAACAGGAGATTATTTCGCCCGACACGTCGACGCTTTTCATTCAGGCGTGGGGCGGATGCAGCACCATTGCCCGCGCATTGAAGTCGATTGAAGACATTTATGGCGCGCAAAAGCACTACGAGGAATGGAAAAACCAGCTGTCAAAAAAGATTGTTCTTTGCATTTCGGGCGACCAAGACGACACCTATGCGCGCTATATCAAACCCTTTTGGCCGCATGTTCGCACGCTCGAAACGGGCGGCATGCAGGTCGATCTCACCTTCTTCGGACCGCTTCGTGCCAATGAAGAGGACAAGGTTTTCTACTCTCCCGAGTGGACAAAGAAGTATGTTCTCAGTCAGGGAGCATTCGGAAAGCGCTATCGTGTGTGGGGCGATGGCAAGCAAATGGTGAAGGACGACATCTTTGATTTCTTCGGATTGTGCTACCTTGGCAAAGAAGAGCTGCAGCGAAGGGGCTACGTTCTGTGGATGCCTTTGCTGCCATCGGGTGGCTTTATCTCCGAGGGTGACACCTTTTGCTATCTCAATCTCATCGACAATGGGCTGGATGCGTGGAAAAATCAAACGTGGGGCGGCTGGGCAGGTGCCAAGGTTGCGATGCCAAAGGATATGAAAGATGCTGAGAAACCGGCCTATGTGAAGCAGCAATTAGGGCTGCCTCGCTTCATGCCTGCCGTGCAAAATGGTTTTGCTGCACGCATGAAATGGTCGACAACACCGCGCTATCAAGACTGTAATCACGAGCCTTCGATTGACGGGCCGGCGCAAATCAGCGTGAAACCGGGGCAGCATGTTTCGGCAAAATTTAAAGTCAGCGACCCCGATGGCAACGCCGTTCAGCTGCAATGGCATCCCTTCCACGTGGGCAATCCGGCCGAAAAGCTGCGCATTGAGCGCGACAACACGCCCTCGCCCATCTTTATTGTACCGGCCAATGCGCAGCCGGGGCAAACCTATCACGCCGTTCTTGAAGCAACTGACAACGGCGATCCTGCGCTGACGCACTACAAACGCGTCATTCTTGAAGTAGAGTAAACCCTTTAAAACGCAACACAATGAAAAAAATAATTCTTTTTTTCGTGCTCGCCATCGGTGGATTTTGCATGGCACAGGCGGCCTCACCAAACACCAAAACCAAGGTGAAGGTGGTTGTTGACAATGACTTTTGCGGCGACCCCGACGGCTTATTCCAACTCGTTCACCAACTGCTTTGCACCACATGTGATATCCGTGGCATCGTGGGTGGGCATCTTTCGGCCAACGCCGGCTTTACCAATCGCAGCGATCAAGCCACGGAATCGTGCGAGAAAGCACGCAAAGTGCTGCAACTCATGGGGCGGGAAGGCACCATAAAGGTGGTTCCCGGTGCCGAGAAAGGTATGGAAGCGGTCAACAAACCGGCCGACAGCGAGGGAGCAAGGCTCATTGTTGACGAAGCGAAGCAATGCACCCAAGACAAGCCTTTGTTGGTGCTTTGTGGGGCAAGTCTCACGAATATTGCCACAGCTCATCTCATCGACCCAAGCATTGACGACAAGATTGTTCTGATATGGATTGGTGGTCAGGAATACACGGGCGTGGGTTCCTATCCGCCTCCGGGCTATTCGCGGGTGGAATACAACCTCAATCTCTGCATTCCTGCGGCGCAAGTGGTGTTCAATCAAAGCCGCATTCGCATTTGGCAAGTGCCGAGAAATGCCTACAGACTGTGCTTATACGGGCTCGATGAAGTGGCTACTAAGGTGGCTACTCACGGCAAAGTGGGGCGTTATCTCTATGATTCGCTCATGCAAACCGTCGGTAAATGCGAGGACTTTGGCCTCAGAATGGGCGAGACTTATATATTAGGTGATAGTCCGTTGGTGTTGCTTTCGGCCTTGCAAACGGGCTTTGAGCAAGACCCTTCTTCATCGTTTTATGTGAACATGTCGGCTCCTCATATCAATGATGACGGCTCTTATGCTTTCAATCATGAGGGACGTTCCATCCGGGTTTATTACCAATTAGACCAGCGTTTGATGTTTGGCGACTTCGAAGCAAAGCTGCTTCGCATGGCACCCTAAATCAATTCGTCGTGTCGTTCATCCTTTAACACAATAAAATTCTATCCTAAACGCAATGAAAAAAAGTTTTATTTTGCTCACAGCAGCAACGCTCTTGGCAGCGACAAGCGGCCTAACCCAGCAGAAATTCAAGGAAACCAAGAAGGGCATCTACACCCTCATCGAACAGAAAGGAGGCCCCACTTTGGGCTATTCTCCTGCGTCGGGCGTGAAGATTTTAACCGTTGGCGGTTTCAAATTCAAGGATTTAAATCGCAATGGCAAGTTGGATAAATACGAAGACTGGCGCCTTTCGTTCGACGAACGCGCAGCCGATTTGGCCTCACAGCTAAGTGATGAAGAGATAGCGGGGCTCATGTTGTACTCCGCACACCAGCAAATTCCGGCAAAATCCACCGGCTATGGTGCTTCCACCTACAACGGAAAGCCCTTTGAAGAGAGCGGCATGAAGCCTTCTGCGCTAAGCGATGCGCAGAAAAAGTTTCTCAAAGACGATTATCTTCGCGCAGTGCTTGTGACGAAAGTGCAAAGCGCTGAGGTGGCCGCCGAGTGGAGTAACAATCTTCAAAGCTACTGCGAAAGTTTCGGACATGGCATTCCTGCCAACAATTCTTCCGATCCACGGCATGAGGTTTCGGCCAATGCTGAGTATAATTATGGTGCGGGAGGCGACATTTCTCAATGGCCAACGGCGCTCGGTTTGGCTGCAACATTTTCGCCGGAGCTTGTGAAAGCGTTTGGAAAAGTGGCTGCAATGGAATATCGTGCATTGGGAATTACGACGGCTTTATCGCCACAAGTCGACATTTCTATGGAGCCAAGATGGACGCGTTTCACCGGAACGTTTGGCGAAGACCCTGCACTTGTGGCCGATTTAAGCCGGGCTTATATCGATGGT
Organism: Segatella oulorum F0390; assembly: GCF_000224615.1. Lineage (NCBI taxonomy): Bacteria > Pseudomonadati > Bacteroidota > Bacteroidia > Bacteroidales > Prevotellaceae > Segatella > Segatella oulorum. Next base: position 71,278 of record NZ_JH114216.1, on the reverse strand, counting down.
TTCCAAACATCAACCGGCAATAAGGTTATCAAAGATGGCTGGGGATATGCAAGTGTTGTTGCAATGGCAAAGCATTGGCCGGGCGGAGGCACGTTAGAAGGTGGCCGAGACAGCCACTATAATTATGGTAAGTATGCCGTTTATCCTACCCATAACTTTCAAAAAGAGATGCAAGGTTTTATCAATGGCGCCTTTAAATTGGCCGGACCGACGAAGAAAGCAGGCTCCGTCATGACCTTTTATAACATCTCTTATGGTCAGGATCCGTCGGGAAAGAATGTCGGAGAGAGCTTCAGTCACTACATAGTTACCGACTTATTGCGTCATCAATACGGCTTCGATGGCATTGTATGTACCGATTGGATGGTGACCAAAGACAACAAGGCGATTGATGCTTTTGATGGGAAATGCTGGGGAGTTGAAAATCTTTCGGAGGTTCAACGCCACTATGAAATCCTCAAAGCAGGTGTCGATCAGTTTGGCGGAAACAATGAAAAAGGTCCTGTTTTAGAGGCGTTTAAATTGGGATATCAAGAGTTTGGCCACGAGAAATGGGCGCAACGCATTCACAATTCGGCGCGTCGTTTGTTGCTTCCTATGTTCGAAACGGGTCTCTTTGAGAACCCTTATCTTGATCCTTTAAAGAGTAAAGCCATCGTAGGAAACCGCGAATTTATGCTCAAAGGTTATCAGGCGCAGGTGAAATCTATTGTGATGGTGAAGAATCATCGCCACACTTTGCCCCTCAAAGACGCGCGAATGAAGGTGTATATCCCTAAGCGTCACTTCCCGTCTGTTACCGATTTCTTTGGCAATAAGACCCGAGATTATTGGGATTATCCCGTTGATTTGAAACTCATGAGCACGTATTATCAAGTCGTTGACACGCCACAAGAGGCTGACTTTGCTCTCTGTTTCATACAAGATCCGATGGCAGGAACGGGCTATAGTCGCGCAGATGCTGAGGCAGGAGGTAACGGATATGTGCCCATTAGCCTGCAATATCATGACTATACGGCCACCGATGCACGTGCAAAAAGCCTTGCAGGAGGCGATCCAAAGGAGGCATTTACCAACCGATCCTATCGGGGAAAGACCGTCAAGACGGCCAATAAAGACGACCTTCTCATGGTGATTGACACCAAGAAAGCCATGGGATCGAAGCCTGTTATCGTAGCGATTACCATCAGCCGCCCTGCTGTTTTTGCCGAGTTTGAGCCCTATTCGGATGCCATTCTCGTGAGCTTCGGCACCGGTAAGCGTCCATTTCTTGACCTTATCAGCGGCAAAAACGAGCCCTTTGGACTGCTCCCTTGTCAACTTCCACGCGACATGAAGACCGTTGAAATGCAAGCAGAAGATCGGCCACGCGACATGATTCCCTACACCGATAGCGATGGAAATCAATATGATTTCGCCTTTGGTCTGAACTGGAGTGGCATCATTTGTGACAGTAGAGTTAAGCAATATAAGTAGAATGACCAACCAACCGTTGGATAAAAAAGAAACAAGATGAAGAAAATACACCTCATTTCGCTCCTGTTGCTTGCTGCTTTGGCAGGAAAAGCACAGACCGATGGCACGCGTTTTATTGATGAATTGATGGCTAAAATGACCCTTGATGAAAAGATAGGACAGCTGAATTTGATGAGCGCTTACGACTTTGTGTCGGCTAAAACGGTAAATGCCAAGGATCAAAACATAGCACTTATCAACCAAGGACAGGTTGGAGCGTTCTATGGTTTGAAAGATATTGACCGCATGAGAAGCCTGCAACAGCTGGCAATGAAGCGTAAAAACAAGATTCCTTTCTTCTTTGGAATGGACGTAATCCATGGCTTAGAGACCACCTATCCCATCCCTCTTGCGATGGCTTCTTCATGGAATCCCGACCTGATTCGCGACTATGCGCGTCACGCTTCCATGGAAGCTACCTCGTTAGGCATCAACTGGTTGTTCTCTCCTATGGTCGATATTGCGCACGATGCACGTTGGGGTCGTGTGGCAGAAGGGGCCGGAGAAGACCCTTATCTCGGTGGAATTATGGCACGATCTTACGTCGAAGGATATCAAGGAACGGCCCAAATCCCGATGCCAATCCATAGTGCTATTGCTTGTGTTAAGCACTATGCGCTTTATGGAGCAGCTGAATCTGGGCGTGATTATAACACCGTATTGATGGATCGTCCGACCATGATGAACCTTTATATGCGCCCCTATTACGAAGCATGTAAGGCCGGAGCAGGCAGCTATATGACCGCTTTTAACGAGTTTGAAGGCGTTCCGGCGACGGCCAATCACTACTTGATTCATGATTTGTTGCGCACGCAATGGCGGTTCAAGGGCTTAGTTGTTACCGACGCAACGGCCATTCAAGAGATGACAGTTCATGGCATAGGCGACCTTCAAGAGGTATCAGCACGGGCATTAAAAGCAGGCGTTGACCTCGATATGAACAGTCAAGGATTTCTCAAAACACTGAAGAAGTCGCTGCAAGAAGGCAAGGTTAGCGAGGAAGATATCAACAAAGCCTGTCGCCATGTGCTCGAAATGAAGTGGCGATTGGGCCTCTTTCAAGACCCCTTTCGCTATCTTAACAAAGACAGAGCACGGCAAAATGTCTACACAACCGAGATGAAAGCCCACAGCAGACGCGTGGCACAAGAGTGCCAAGTGTTGCTCAAAAACGACCAACAGCTGCTGCCTCTTGCTCCCAATAAGCGGATAGCGGTCGTCGGTCCCTTTGCAAACAATGCCGAAGACATGCAGGGTTCGTGGGCGATGTCGTCGCATTCGAAAGAGAGTGTGACCATTTACGAAGGCATAAAAGAAGCGGTTGCCGAGGCCGGAGGCAGCGTAACAACTGCCCAAGGGTCGTGGATAGTGAGCGATTCCCTCACCGAAAGCACCCTCGTCAATGGCCTTTTAGGCTTCTTTATCCCCAACTATAAGCCCGTGGCCGTGCACGAACGCCCATTGAAAGCGTTGATACAAGAAGCCGTTAACGCTGCCAAGGAGGCCGACATCATCGTGGCTTGTCTCGGCGAATCGAATGCAATGAATGGCGAAGGCGCCTCAAGAGCCGACATTTCCATACCTGAACCGCAACGCGAATTGCTGCGTTCACTCAAGGAAACGGGCAAACCCGTGGTATTAGTGCTCACAACCGGACGCCCGTTAACGCTCACATGGGAAAACGATCACATCCCCGCTATCCTGTGTTCATGGAGCTTAGGTGACCAAGCCGGGCGTGCAATCGCCGACGTTCTCTTTGGAAAGGTCAACCCAAGTGGCAAACTGACGATGTCGTTTCCGCGCCAAGTGGGGCAGTGTCCCATCTATTACAACCACAAATCAACGGGGCGTCCGCATCCCGACCATGCCCCTTACCGCAAGTTTACGAGCTGTTATATCGACGTAGTCAACGCTCCGCTCTATCCCTTTGGCTACGGATTGAGTTACACTTCGTTCCAATACACCCCCGTTCAGCTTAGCCATGCCACGATGAACAGGGATAAAGGAAGCGTGGTAGCCACGGTGAATGTCACCAATACCGGCACACGTGAGGGCATGACCACCGTGCAACTTTACATTCATGCGAAGCAAAGCACGAGCACAAGACCTGTGAAGGAGCTGCGTGCCTTTAGGAAAATCAATCTCAAAGCAGGCGAGAAGCAAACCGTCAACTTCACGCTTACGCCCGAAGACCTGAAGTATTTCAACCACGATTTGCAATATGTCTGCGAGCCGGGCAGCTATGATATTATGGTAGGTGATAACTCAGAAAACGTTCAAACGGCCGAACTCAAGGTGCTTTAGCTCCCCAAAGGCCGTTCTATTCATTTCAAAAACCAACACCAGAAAATGAAAAAAGTTATTCTTTCCGCTCTTTTCCTCCTTGTCATTCAAGTTGCAAATGCCTTCACGCTCCATGCGTTGAGGGTGGAATACGAGGAAAATCCAATCGGTATTGACACAACTTCGCCTCGCTTTTCATGGCAAATGTGCGACACAAAGCGTGGTGCCCGCCAAACAGCCTACCAGCTTTGGGTGACCAATCCCGCCGGAAAACAGGTGTGGAATTCGGGAAAAGTCATGAGCAACACGTCGCTCAGCATTCGTTATGCAGGCGAAAAGCTCCATCCCACCACACGCTATCAGTGGACCATCGCCGTGTGGAACGGAGCCAATGAGGTGCAAAAAGCTTCGGCATACTTCGAAACGGGGCTCATGACCACCTCGGATAGCGATGCAAAGTGGGGCGGAGCGCAGTGGATTGGCGCCTCAACAGCAGACGCATACACCTTCTTCAGCCAATATCTGCCCGTCTTTTCGATGGATGTTTCGTTGATGCTCGACCAGGAAACCCACACCCAAGAGGCCGGCTTTTTCTATGGAGCCAATGACATTCGCTTGTTGAATGCCAATAAAAACATCCTCGGCGTGGCCAACAAACCCAACGAATCCTATATAAAAGTGGTGCTCAACACCCGGCCATTAGACCAACATGACAGCGCCCGAATAGAGATTTACCGCGTTGGTTACACGCGCAACGACCAGGCATCGGTGCCGTTTGCCACCGCTAAAGTGCCTACTTCGGTCATCAATCAGGCCAACCGTTATGCGCCCCACAGCATTCAATTATTGTCCATGCACGGCACAACGCAGGTTTATGTAGACGATGCCGCCGAAAAAGTCATTGCTGATCTCAACCTCAACCCCATGGGAAAGGGTGGCGATTATATTTCGTTTCCCTGCGTCGGCGATGTAGGTTTGTATGTGGAAAAGGGCAAACGGGCACATTTTGGCGTGGCCAACATTCGCAATTATCGCTCACCCAACAACGTGATTGCTACCTTTGCCAACGACACGACGATTGTTGCTTCCACCCCGTTCACAACTCCTTGTGAGCACGGTGCACCCCTATTGCGCACGTGTTTCGCACTCAACGACAAGCCCATTGCCCATGCTCGCCTCTATATCTCGGCGCGAGGCATCTATGATTGCTATGTCAACGGCACACTTTTGAGCCGGGATTATTTCAATCCGGGGTGCACACAATACAATAAAACGCTGTTCTATCAAACCTATGACATCACCCCTCTGCTCACAAAAGGGCAGAATGCGCTCGGCATCATGCTCAACGAAGGTTGGTGGAGTGGCGCAAGTACGTTTGCCGGAGAGAACTGGAACTTCTACGGTGACCGCCAATCGGTGTTGGCACAAGCCATCATTACCTATGCCGATGGCACCACAACACGCGTCGTTTCGTCGCCCGACACCTGGCGATACACCACCGAAGGTCCCGTCAGATTGGGTTCGTTCTTCCAAGGCGAGGTGTACAATGCACTGCAAGAAGCGGCCGTTCAAGGTTGGTCGACCGCTGCATTCGATGACCATACATGGAAAAACGCCGTGCAAATTCCCCTCGAAGGCACCATCAGCCATGCACAACCGAGTGGCTTTTTTGCCTGGCCCACGCCCGATAACTATGCCGATTTCAAACTCATGGCGCAGGTGGGGAAGCCTGTTAGACACTTCACTACGTTGCCATCGCAACGTGTTGACCAACCCCGGCCGGGTGTTTTTGTCTACGATATGGGGCAGAACATGGCCGGTGTGCCCCGGATTACCTTCCAAGGGCTCGCACCCGGTACAAAGGTTTACATGCGTTATGCCGAAGTTACCTATCCCAACTTGCCCGAATATCAAGCAAACGTGGGCATGGTGATGATGGAAAACCAACGCGGCGCAATGGAACAAGACATCTATATTGCCAAAGGCGGCACCGAAACCTTCTCGCCTCGTGCCACCTATCATGGCTATCGGTATGTTGAAATCACGGGCATTCCCGCTCCGTTGCCCACCCATCAGGTCGAAGGATGGGTGCTCAGCACGGTCGATTCGATTGCTTCCGGTTATAAAACCAACCACGAACTGCTCAACAGGTTCTTCAAAAATGTCACTTGGTCGACGCTTGCCAACGTGTTAAGCATTCCTACCGACTGTCCACAACGCAACGAAAGAATGGGCTGGTCGGGCGATTTGAGCGTGTTTTCGCCTGCCATGTCTTATTTGTTCAACGGTGCAAACTTCTTCAAACGCCACCTCATTGCTTTGCGCGACACGCAGCTTGACAACGGAAACTTTGCCGCTATTGCCCCCGTTGGCGGCGGTTTCGGCGGACCGTTATGGGCTTCTGTGGGCATCATCATGCCTTGGCAGACCTATCTTCAGTATGCCGATAAAGAGGCTTTGGCAGCCCATTATCCGGCCATGCAGCGCTTCATCCATCTGCAAACCACGAAATATATCGATGCAAAGCAGGGCTTTTACAATTTCACCGATGGCATCGGCTTGGGCGATTGGTTGGGCTTCGAGGTGAATAAGAACGACAATTCACTACTTTTCGACTGCTATTTGGTGCACGAACTCGACATCATGGCGCAGGCGGCAAAGGCACTTGGCCACGCCAACGATGCCCAACGTTACGCCCAAATGCGCGACAAACGCATTCAGTTCATCAACCATCACTATATCAACCGCGCCACCGGGAGAACCGAAGGCTCGGGGTTGGGCGAAGAAAAGCCCAATCCTTTTGGAGGCATGGATGGGCCTAAACGCAAAGGAGTGGCCATTGGTGCACAGACATCTTATGCGCTTCCGTTGGTCTTTCACATCGTTTCGCCCGATGTTCGCCACCGCTTTGTCGACGCTTTCCTGCAAACCGTGAGACGAGAAAGCACGGGTGACGACGGAAAAACCTATCCAAGCCATGCACTGATGACGGGTTTCATTGGCACCGCGTGGCTCAATCAGGCACTTTCTGAATGCGGACACAGCGAAGAAGCCTACAAGATGTTGCTCAACACGCGCTTCCCCTCATGGCTTTATCCCGTCACACAAGGCGCAACAACCATTTGGGAACGCCTCAATTCCTACACCAAGGAAAACGGATTTGGCGGCAACAACAGCATGAACTCCTTCAATCACTACGCTTTTGGGTCGGTAACCAACTGGCTGATGCAGCATTCTCTCGGTATTGCCCGCGATGAAACAACGCCCGGTTTTCAGCATTTCATCCTGCAACCCACACCCGATCCCACGGGCACACTTACGCATGCCGAGGGGTTCTACGACTCCATGTATGGCCGAATTGAAAGCCAATGGGAACAAACCACTCACGAAACGCACTATCATTTCGTGGTTCCTGCCAACACGTCGGCCACGCTCTGGCTCTCCACAGCGGGTGGAAAAGCCATCTATCTCGATGGAAAGCAGGTTGATAAAACAACAAAAGGCGTTGTCTTGGGCTCTGCAATCCGCGATAAGCAATCGCTGAATCTGCCTGCCGGTAGCTATGATTTCGTCGTGAAATAAGCGTTTCTGACAGATGATGTCGGCGGTATTCGTCCGCAAAATGCACCCTTTCGCCTTGTAAACTGCGCCACTTTAGTGAGGAAAATGGCTGAAATTACGCGACGAAATGGTGCATTTTTGCATGCAAAAGCAATGCTTTTATGAAAGCATTTGTAACGGTTTGATAATGAGTTGATAGCAAAGTGGAGAATGGATGCGCTGCCGTTGCAACGAAACGAATGGGAGGATTGCATGCCATTCGGCTGCATGAAAGGGGGCTATTGTGGGCATTAGTGCAATGGACACTTTGCAAATGAAAAGCCGCCACTTCTTGATTTATCGCAATTTTTTGTGCCTTTTTGCGCTTTTCATGGCCTTTTCGGTTCGTGTCTGTTTGGGAAAGTGCTATCTTTGCAGCGTAAAAGTAAGGATAATAGGTAACAAGATGTCAAAGGGACATCGATTAGTTTTTTAAAAAGGTAAGAAGATTATGGTAACATTGATGATTGTAGCAGTAGTCGTTGCAGCAGTAGTTTCACAGGCAGTAAACATTTATCACAAGCTCAACGCAGGCTGCTAACTACGATAAGGTAAGCTTATAAGGTAAAGATTGGTAATAAAGGACAATAGAAACGGATAGACGCGTTGACGTCTATCCGTTTTCATTGGTGTGTAGTGTGGGTGCTATAGTCCTCTGTGGTTGAGGCTATAGCACCCTCTTCTGCAAGATTTCATCATGTTTTATGGGCATCAAGCCTTTTTATTTTGAAGGCAGAAAGTGGTCTTTTGCAAACGACATGTCTTGCACCACCTCTACTGTTCCGACATAGTTGCCTGCTTTATCGCGCGCAGCCATGTAGTTAACCAAGTAGGGTTTGCCATTTTTTTCCATCCAAATGGGTAGCTGGTCGCGCTTACCGGCACGCAAATCGCTGATGATAGCACGCACCATGGGTTCTATTTTCGGCGGGTGACAGCTGAACACTTCGCGGTCGATGGCCATCGAAGGACGTTTAAATGCCTTCTCGCCATCATTGAAATAGCGATTGAAATTGTCGGCATCAACGAAGGTAATCTCCATGGGAAGCGTGTCCAACATGGTTATTAATTGCTCTAAAGTGAGGTGCCCACCGGGCATAACAATCTCACCTTCGTGCTGCGGAATGATGCGTTTCTTTGCCTCAGCAGCCGGCCATTCGTGGGGCGTTATGCCAAAACATGGGGCGTAATCTTTGCTGTCTTGATAAAGATTGTGCCACTCATCTTCGGTGAAATTTGCCACGCAAATGGGCAGCAAGATGTTGTTTTCCTTATAAATCATCTCCTTCATGCGCACGCAAACTTCCTTGAATCGTTGCCACCAAGCATCGTCATGGTTGGCGTTTTTGGCTAAGGATGCAAGCTCATCGCGTATCTCATCGTCGATAGTCCACATCACTTGCGAAGGCCCTGAAATGTGATATTTCACCTTTAAATGGGGGAAAAGCAAGTCGCCTTTCTTGGCATAATGTATGCCAATTTCGCGCAAACGGGGCAAGAGTTCGTCGACCGATGTGCGGTTTTCTGCGGCATTAAAAGCCTCAGCCAATAAGGTTTCTAAGGCTTGATTCTCGCGCATAAAGGTTTGAACGGGGTGCCCATCGACCGCCAAAAGCGCGGCAGCTTCTTGTGCATGTGATGCTGCCATGGCGTGTGCTTGCTCGGTTCTGTCGACCGAAGCAGCCACTTCGCGCTCGGCATTCATAATCTGTTCCTCGCGGGTTGCACCATGGAAGAGTGCCGAATGCACATCACAAAGTTGCTGAACCTCGCGCAAAGGTGTGCCTTCGGCCATGAGTTCTTGCTCGGCTTGCATGATTTCTGCCGCCTCAACATCGCTGAATTCGGCTTTAAAGTCAGCGCGAACGCTCTCTAATGATTCGCCTTTTCCCAACCGTTTTAAATAGGATTTCAGCTTTTCGTTGCGCTCGTTGGGTGCATATTTCAAGCCCGTCATGCCCGATTGTGCGCCCGATGGTTGCTCGCCTGCCAGCGTAAAACCGTGCTTTTGCAACGCCATCACGATGTCGGTCATGGCAATTCCGCGCATGGCTGCGCCTTTTGGGATGGTCATAAACTTGCCTACTGAGTTGAGTAGCACCTTTTTTGTAATCTCAGAAAATCCTAATTCCACCATGATATCGGTGAGTTCGGGATATTGTTTCACTAAATCATAAACCGGTTTTGAAAGGTCAATCTTCTTATCCATGTGCATTTCCTCTTTTTATTGGGGGTTGAAAACGGTGTTGTTGTGTGCGATTTGCAACGTGTGAACTTAGTGATGACACATCTGTATCATGTCAACTGTGAGGCCACCTGTTGGTAATGGCTTGAATTTTCCGCGTGCTTCAAGGAAATCAACCATCTCTTTTGCGGTGAATCCATCGACCGAACAAGTGTGAAATCGCTCGTTTGGGCCAAACTTTTCGATGATAGCGTTCACCAATTCTTCTTTGTTTTGATAGTTATTGCCCTCCATCATGTGGAGAATATCATGTCCATGTGCCATAATTGTTTTATTTATTTTGTTCTTATTTTTGATGCAAAGATACATGCTAATGCAAGGTTTGCTGGGTAACAAATGTGCCAAAAGAGGACGATTTTATTTTCTTTTAACGCATGATTCATAGCGATGGCTCAGAAGTTTGTGTATTTTCGTGGGACGTTTTACAAATTATAATTCATCATGAAATTTAAAATGGTTATGTTATCCGCCATGACTTTGGCAACAATGAGTGCACAAGCACAATCTTTTCACTATCCTAAAGCGCCGCAGAGTGACGTGAAAGACCGTTACTTTGATGTAGAGATTGCCGACCCTTTTCGTCCGCTTGAAGACGATAATAGTGCTGAAACGCAGCAATGGGTGGCGGCAGAAAACAAGCTAACGCGTAGCTATTTGGACAAACTTCCGCAGCGTGAACGGTTGATGAAGCGCATGAAAACGCTGGTGAATTATGAGAAGATTGGCACACCTTTTCATGTGCATGGCACGTGGTATGTGTATAAAAACAATGGTTTGCAAAACCAAAGTGTGCTTTATAAGATGGAGCATTTGGGTGGAAAACTTATCGAAGTGCTCGACCCAAACAAGTTAAGTGCTGATGGAACAGTGGCATTAAAGGGGATAAACTTTTCGCATAACGGGCGTTATATGGCCTATATCATTAGCCGAAGTGGCAGCGATTGGCAAGAAATCTATGTTAAAGATTTGCAGACTGGGCGCGATTTGTCCGACCATATTGAATGGGCAAAGTTCAGTGGTGCGGCTTGGAAAGGCGATGGTTTCTATTATAGTGCCTACGATGCACCCACAAAACATGCCTTTAGTGGTAAGAATGAAGTGCACAAAGTGTATTATCATCGATTGGGAACGCCGCAGAAAGACGATGTATTGTTTTATCAAAATCCAGCCCATCCCCTGCGCTTTTATCATGTAAGTGTTAACAAAGAGGAGACGCTTATGTACCTCATTGAGTCGGGAGAAGGCAATGGAAACAACCTCTTTGTGCGCGACTTACGTCAGCCCGATGCACAGTTTATCCAGATGACTAACGACATGTCGTGTCAATATTCGCCGCAAGAAAACATCGGAGACAGCATTTATATCTTCACGAATTGGGGCGCTCCTAAGAACCGATTGATGGTGGCTGATTTGAAAAATCCGGGTTTATCGGCATGGAAAGAGGTTATTCCTGAGGGAGAAAGTGTGTTGGAAGATGTCACGTTTACCAATGGAAAGCTCATTTTAAGCTATAACAAAGATGCCTGCACACATGCTTATTGGTGTGATATGCAGGGTAAAAACCGGAAAGAAATAGTACTACCTTCGGGCACAGCAAGCTTTTATGGTAAGCGAGATCTTGCAGAATGTTTCTATTCTTTCAGCTCTTTCACTACGCCAGGAAGCATTTATCAGTTGGATGTGAATAGTGGAAAAGCATCGGTTTATGCTGCACCTAAGGTGGCTTTTGACAGTAAGAATTTCGAAACGAAGCAAGTGTTTTTCACCAGTAAAGATGGCACACGTGTGCCCATGTTCCTCACATTTAAAAAAGGTTTGAAGCGCAATGGCAAAAATCCCGTGTTCCTTTATGGCTACGGAGGTTTCAATATTCCGCTCTATCCATCGTTTTCTGCCCTGCGAATTCCATTCCTTGAGCAAGGTGGAATCTATGTACAAGTGAATCTAAGAGGTGGAAGTGAGTATGGAGAAGCGTGGCATTTGGCTGGTACAAAGATGCAGAAACAGAATGTGTTTGACGACTTTATTGCTGCCGCTGAATGGCTTATTGCACAGCAATATACCGACAAAAAACATCTTGCTATCGTAGGAGGAAGCAACGGAGGACTATTGGTTGGCGCCTGTATGACGCAGCGTCCTGACCTTTATGCCGTGTGTATTCCACAGGTAGGTGTGCTCGATATGTTGCGTTATCATCGTTTTACGATTGGTTGGAACTGGGCTCCTGACTATGGAACGTCGGCAGATTCAAAGGAAATGTTTAATTATTTGCGGGGCTATTCGCCTTTGCATAATATTAAAAAAGGTGTGCATTATCCCGCAACACTCATTACAACGGCCGACCATGACGACCGTGTTGTGCCCGCACACAGCTTTAAGTTTGCTGCAACCTTGCAGCAGGCACAAGGTGGCACAGCACCTATTTTGATTCGTATTGATAGCAAAGCCGGCCATGGTGGCGGCAAACCCTTGAGCAAACAGATTGAAGAACAAGCTGATATCTACAGCTTTATCTTGCAAAACATGGGCAAATAGAAACGAAAAGTCTCGCAAATTCTGCGAGACTTTTATGTTTATCACACCATTGGTTATTGCCATTTCTTCTTGTCATGAAACGACATGGGTTGTTGATGACCGATTTTTTTATTGCCTTTATTCAGGAGAAATGGCACCATAAGCTACCCGTCTTTGCCCGTTTTGCATCTGCATCGAGCGAAAGCTGATTATCCACACCACTCTCCTATATAAACAATGAGGAAGAAACTCACAATCCAACCCACCACACAACACTGAATAAATCGATTCTTCATCAGCACCTTTGTGGGATTTCCACTCTTCACATCGACCATCGTTAGCTGTAAATATTTGATAATTCCCGCCAAAACGAAGATGGAAGTGAAGTAGATATAGGGCGAATGGAAGCGCGCAATCACCTCGGGACTCACCGTGTACATGATGTAACACACCATCGTTATCGCTGCAATGAGGCCGATAACTTGGTTGAGAAAGCTAAGGGTGTAGCGCGTAATGTTATTGCGTGTGAGGATATTCTCGGTCTCATAGAGCACCACATCATCGCGACGTTTGGCAAAAGCCAGAAAGAGTGCGAGGAGAAACGTCATGAGTAACAACCAGTGTGTGGGAACAATGTCGCAGCATTTTCCGCCGACAAAGGCACGCAACACAAAGCCAATGGCAATGATAAACACATCGACGATGGCATATTGCTTGAGCTTAAAGCTGTAAGCAATGTTCATGATGAGATAGAATAGCAAAACACCCATCACGGCAAAGCGATTGCTTCCCGACATATAGCCCAGCAACATTGACACAACAATGCACACCATCATAATGCAATAGGCTGCAACGGGACTGATGAGGCCTGCTGCAATGGGGCGCAAACACTTCTTAGGATGTTTGCGATCGCGCTCAACATCAATGATATCATTGAGGCAATAAATGGCACTTGCAATGAAACAAAACGCAAGAGCCGTGTACACAACGGCAATTAAATAGCTTGTTGTGAAGAGATGTTGACTGAAAAAAACCGGCAAAAACACGAATGCATTCTTCAACCATTGCTCGGGACGAATGAGTTTTATAACTGCTTTTAGAACTTTCACATGCTTTATAAAATTGATTTCAGAATGGAAATATGTTCAGAATAGGATGTGATAAATACATTATAGGTATTTTATAATTTTATTGAGAATGATCTTTAATCTTGTAAAGTCGTAGTCTCAAAGAATGATCTTCCTTATATATAGTATATCTTTCTTTTAAGATGTTAGATATTTCGATAGCGTCACCCTGTACAAGTATCCATTTAACATCGCCTGAAAAGGTTTCCCTTATCTTTAGTTTCAAAGATTTACTGCTACTACTTTCGAAATCTTGGACGGCAAAGAAGCGATAATAAGGAGTTATATGTTCATATTGATATAAGTCAGGATTGCAGTTATATGCTATAAACGATTGCCGATAATCCGCAGGGATATTTTTTAAAAACACCCTATAATTTGCTAATGTCTTATTATCAATGTACATTGTAGTGAACATTTTATAGGAATAAAGGCACGATGCTATCGTTGCGATACCATATATTGTAGATAGAATTATACCATAATAAAAATAGATGGGAGCGTTTTTTCTTTATATAAGTTTTTTAATTCTAAGAAAGAAATACAGATACAAGGCAGGGATATTAACCCATAATGTGAGAAACCATTTCCGCGTAAAAACCATATTAATGAGAAAGTGGAAGCAAAGAACCACATTAAAGCAGCAAATCGTCTGTGAGGATTCCAAATGAAGATTGAAATAGCAACAATTAATAGTAACCACGTATCTGCAAAATGAACGAGTACTCTAACTATTCCTGATAAAGAATGTAAATCTGATCCCGATGCAGAAGCATAATCTAAGCTGTATAAGAATGTTCCATACCACATTTCTCCCAAAGCATTATGGTAAGCAAAGTAGGCTGCAAAAGGTATGAATAAGATGGCAAATCCCAATAAGAAACAAAAGATATTCTGAAAAAGATTCTTATAATTCTTTTCTTTTAATAGCCAAATAGCTATTACTCCTACGATAGCACAGACACCAACTGCATTGGTCAATCTTGTCATAAGGCTGAAAGATAAGACTGAACCATAAAGAAATGCGTATTTAGCAGGATGGTAATTGATGTGTTTTTTTTCAACCTTATCTATCCATTTATATAATAGGTAAAAAGAGAGGGCAAGTAATGGCAGCAGGTACTCTGCAGCATTATTACCTCCCACATTATTTGCTGCAAAGCTAAAAGCAGGGAGTAAGACTAATATATAAGAATATTTGCAAGAAAAACCTTGTCGTAAAAGTTTCCAAAGAATATACAAGGTAACTGTTAGAGCAAAAAGCTCTATGACGAATACGCCTACACGTGCTCCAAATAATAAGTAGCCTAAATAATTAATGAAAAATAATAACGGTCCCTTCATATCCCATAAATCAACATATGGGAGTTTTCCTTCTAACCACCCTTTCCCTACAATTTGAAAGATAGCAGAATCAAAAGAGCCCGGTTCATCATAGAATGGTGACGTAGTATAACCATAAATAGATAGAACTATGAAAGCTAAGAGGAAGCAATAAGATAATGCTAACAGTCGTGACTTACTTTTCATAAAGATCTTTTCATAAATTTTGATAATCCTTTCTTGCAATAACTTGTTAATAAACTGTGAGTTATTTATACTTATAAAGACACAGATCATTGCAATTATTGCTATTTGGCAAAGATACAAATTTAAATTTAAAGAATACATTTCCGAATCTATTTTTTAAGAGAAAAGCTAATAAAACAAAGACAGTTGTTTTATTTTTCCTTGTTTTGTTTTATTTCCTTGTATCGTTCAATATAGGGTTAAACGGAATTAAAAGACCTTAATAGGGACTGATGAGGCACGTTGTTTTCTTAATTTATGTCATGTTGATTTGTCTATGTGGCTCATTCTCACTACCTTTGTTTTGCATATAAAAATCCTTTCGAATGAATTTCAAAAAAATATTGGTTGTATTTTTGCTTTTCATAACCTCGGCTTCCATTGTTGTTGCGCATCGACGTGCGCAGCATAAACCTGAAGTTGAGCTGACGGATGATGACGAAGAGCACAGCGAATTTGAAGCACTTTTCAATGTCTCGGGCTTTGATCTCATTGCCAAGGCGCGCAATTTTTTAGGCACACCCTATCGCTATGGCGCATCAAGTCCTAAGGGTTTTGATTGTTCTGGCTTCACAAGTTACATTTATAAATGTATGAATATTTCGTTGGGGCGGTCGAGTCGCGACCAATGGAAACAGGGGTTATCCATCGATAAAGACGAAATTCAGGTGGGCGACTTGGTGTTTTTCGGCTCCAATCATCACAATATTGGCCATGTAGGCATTGTTTGTGAGGTTGAAAGCGATGGTGGTTTCAAGTTCATTCACTCCAGTTGCGGTCGTGGCGTCACCATCAGCGACATTGATGAAGGCTATTATGCCCGCAAATATCGTGGTGCCCGCCGCATTCTCGAAGGCTATAACGTGTAGATTATAAGCTCTTTGCAAGCAAGAATGCCAGTACTTCATGAGCGGAGTACTGGCATTTTTGTGTGTTGTTGGCGATGACTCGTTGAGTAAAGTGATAGTAATTGTCGTGTAATTTCATCGTTATTACCTGATAATCTGCGATAGATTGTGCCATAAAATGGTAGAGATTACAAACCAAAGAAAGGCTGAAGCCCCAAAGTGCTGTCAGCCTTTCAGTTGCAATGCGTTGTCGTTGTGATGATCTTTCCCTGTTCATGAGGGCGCTTATCACATGATTTGATGCACCGCTAACAACCATTTTGGTGAATAGGGATTGCAGAAAAGCATCAGCTTTCACAAGTTGTATGGTCACACGAACGGCTTTTCTGTTTTATTTTTGAAATTTCTTTACTTCGTATTTGATTTCGTGAAAAGAAAAAATTTATCGAGGATGGGCATCGAGTTGCCCATCCTTATCGACATGAAGTATTTAAAAAAGGTAGACCACAAATTTCACACCGATGTTGCGTCCCATATTAAAGATGCCTTTATGAGGGTTGGACGGATCGGTTTCCAAATACTTTAATCGGCTCAAATGATTTTGATAAGCACGGTTAAAGATGTTGTTTGCCGTGAGATAAAGGCTGGCTCTGCGGTGTCCATTGGTGCGGAAATCCGTTCCGGCCGCAAGATTTAGCAGCGTGTAAGAGGGCGTTTCGGTTTCGGTGTTGCCGGCAGCATAGATGTGGTTCTGACGCAAATTACATTCCAGTGCGGCAGAGACGAAGGTGTTGTTCAAGATGCGTCCGTCGCGAATGAGGTCGTAACGCAGTTCCGAAGTCCAGCGCGGTGCGGGTGTCCAAGGCAGATATTTTGAGGCTTTGGGCTGGTGAAGCTGCACGCTGTTGACATAGGAGAACGCATTTTGGAAATGCAATCGTTCCACCGGGTGCAAGTCAACGCTGGCCTCTCCGCCTAAGAGTCGTGCGTCGCCCTGCGTGTATTGATAGGTTTCATGCCCGCTTGTGATGACGCCATTGAGCTTATGATCGAAGATATAATTGTCGATGCGGTTGGCAAAAAGCGACAACTGTGCGGCGATGATTGGCGAGTTATAATCCCAACCGAGGTCGAACTGCCAACTGTGTTCGGGCTTCAAATCGGCATTACCCAGCATGTAACGTTGCGTACCTTCGTGCACACCATTGGCCGAAAGCTCGCTGATGTTGGGCGCACGGAAGCCTCTTGCCACGTTGAGACGCACGTTCATTTGTGGTGTCAGCGCATAGACTGCCCCCACACTTCCTGAGAAACTGCCAAAATTGCGACTGATTTTTGCAAAGGTTCCGGCCTCTTCGTAGCCGTGCATGTGGCGGTTATCGAAGCGCAAACCACCGCTCAATGTCCATTGATTGAGGTGATAAGAAGTGGTGGCAAACACGCCTATATCAAAGAGTTGATAGTTGGGAATGAGCATTTCTTCGCCCCGATTCTTGTTGCGTTGGTACATGCCATTCACGCCAAACGCATGTTTCCATCCGTTGTTCTCGGCCAACATGTAGCGCAAATCATAGTTCATGGTGTGCAGTTGCATGTCGAGTTCGGCCTCGTTGGCATTGTCTTCGAACTCTTGTCTGCGGTTTTGTTGGTAGCCCAACAAGCCATGTAGCGTGCCATTGCCCAAGTAAACCGAGTTGTCGAGCACTGCTTTATAGTGGTGAATGCGTTGAAACGGCAGCGCCACGCCATAGCTATGTTCGTGGCTTCGCTCGCCTTCTGCCATACCGGGTGTGAGGTTATAATAGCCTAATTGCAAATGGCTGAAACCCCATTGTTTGTTCAATCCCATCATCATGTTGGCGGCATGCTCGCGGAATTGCGACCCCACAACATAGTCATCGTATTTGTTTTTATAGGCATGTGCCAATTTCTGCGACCATCGTCCGTCCCAAACAAAGTCTTTTTGGTGACCACTAAAGTTAGCCGAATAGCCGAGAAGGCCATTGTTGGTTTGATATTCTCCGCCGACATTGGCCTGCATCTTGTCACGACCCAACACCGGATCGCCATGGAAAATCACGACACCTGCCATCGCATCTGAGCCGTACATGAGCGACGCCGGGCCTTTTAATACCTCAATAGACGAGATGCTTTGTGGGTCGATTTCTATGCCATGCTCATCGCCCCACTGATTACCTTCCTGACGAATGCCATCGTTTACCACGACAACACGGTTGAAACCTAAGCCCCGAATGACAGGTTTGGAGATGCCACCGCCGGTGGTTATCTGTGCCAATCCGGGTTCATGGCTCAACGCATCGATGATGTTGGTTGAGAGGGTGGTGCGTAATTGTTGTGTGGTGACTACCGAAATGGGAGTCGGAGAGTCTTTCATGAGCGACTTTCCTGTGAGACCTGTCACCACAACTTCGTTGAGTTGGGCGTTGGACTCCTTCATGATGAAGTTCTTTTCGGATGTTGTCGACAGATCGATTTTTTGGATAATGGTTTGGTGTCCCAAGTAGCTCACTTGGATAGTGATAGTCTTTTGGGGCAGATTTTGCAAGTTGTAAGTTCCGTTGATGTCGGTTGTTGTGCCCTCAGACAGTTCGGGTATGAAAATGGTTACGCCAACAAGGGCACTGTTATCAACGGCATCGGTAACCTTTCCCGATAGGGATGCTGCACTTTTTGCAGGCATCGCGGTTGCGCATATTGCGGTGAACATGCACAAGAATAAATATAAAAATTTCTTCATGTTGTAAAAATTAAATACGAGAAACAGCGCATATGCACGGGCATTTGCGCAAAAAGGGTTTACGAATTTTGATTTACAACAGGGTGGGTGGGCCTCGATTGAGGAAAGGGTGAGTGAAGAATGTGTTGTAGAAGGATTGCCAATGAACGGCAGAAGCATGAACATCGGTGTGGATAGGAGCCACTTCGGTCGTTATTCCACCAACAAATGGTGAAGAAAGGAATTGGCAAAGCACACAATGGTCGGTGGCATTATGCAAATCAATCAAATGGCTATGATGCTGCATGTGGTGCTGGCAAGCATCACATGTGGCGGTGCTTTCTGCTGCTTCTTGGTGCACATGAATCATAGAACACAGCAACATGGGCAGGAATACCGCGAGCAGTATCCTTGCGTATGCATAGATTTTATGACTCATGACCTTCATCTTGTGCAAAGGTAGCCATTCATTTTGCGTCGAGTGTAGAATGCGATATTAAAAAAGATTAATCCAAAACAGAGAGGAATGTTGTGAAAACTTTGCCGGAAGTTGGGGTAAGACACGAAAAAAGAGCGACCCGAAAGTCGCTCTTTTCATAAAATGTTTTACAAAGAAACCTTACATTTTAGGCAGCATCACCACCGTAACTTTGTTTCCATGGGTCAGGAATTCTTTCATAAACGCCGTGATATTTTGCGGCGTTTGTGCCTCAACCAACTTCTTATAATTGGTATAGGTGTCGATACCCAATTTGTAATCGTCGTAGATAGTGCTGCTCCAGAAGGCGTTAGTCTTTGCGCGATCATCGGCTTGTTTGAGCATAACGGCCTTCACTTTGGCCAACATTTCAGCATCGCAAGTGGTGCTTAGCTTGTTGGCTTCTTCGGTCATAATCTTCAAAGCGATGTCTTTCTTCTCGGGTTTCATGGGGCATACACCCACCATTTGATAAATCTTATAGCCGTCATCGGCCAAACTTGCGCCGCCATAAGCGCCACATGAGTAAGCTGCACTGGCATCTTCGCGAATCTTTCTCAGATAGATCATGGCTAAAACCTGGCAGGCCATGTCCATTTGAATGCTCTTTTCGAGGGTGTAAGGAATGTTTTCGTTGTGCCAAATCATGTAGGCACTGGCCTTCGGCGTTTCCATTTTGCGCTCAAAAATGTTCTCTACTTGTCCTGTAACCGGTTTCCTGTCGCGTTTAGAGGATGGGTTAAGCCCCTTCGAAGGCAATGCACCTAAGTACTGGCAGATGAGGGGTCGGATGGTAGCTTCGTCGTAATTGCCAATGATAATAAATTCCCAACCGTTGGCATTGGCCGTGCGTTCTTTGGCCATTTGCAGGATGCGGTCGTAATTAACGTCCTTCAAATCGCTCGAAAGGAAAGGCTTTAAGCGGGGATTGTGGCCATAGAGTGTTGCTGTAAGCGAGTCGCTTAGTGCTGTTTCGGGCGAGAGTTCGCGGTTTTTCAGCATTGTTTCCATCTGCTTTATCTGCTGGTTGAAGGTGTCGTTGTCCTTCTTAATGCTGGTGAAGTAGAGGTAAACCAACTGCAACATCGTCTCAACGTCTTTCGGTGTAGCGTTGCCATCGACCTTCATATAGCGTTCGCTCATGCTCAAACTGGCATTGGCAATCTTGCCAGCCAAAGCCTTTTGCAACTCAATGTTGGAGAAATTGCCCAAGCCACTCGCGTCAATCACATTGTCGAAGGCTGTGAAATTGGCGAAGTCTTTTAGTCCATAACTGGTGTTTCCTGCGCCACCATGACCCGAAAGAAGCACTTGATCCTTCTTGTAGTCGGTCTTTTTGAGCATGACTTTCACGCCGTTTGACAACTCTAAAATCTTATAACCGAAGCGTTTGCTGGCCGTTTCTTTCTTAATTTTTCCCGCCTTTGGCAACTTGGTTATCAAGGGTTCGTTCTTCACATTGTCCACATAAGCCTCGATTTTTGCACTCTTTGCAGCCTTCACCGCGTCTAAGAGCTGTGCTTTTGTGGGATAAACGTTGCCTTCTTTCTCGTTGTTGAAGTTGAGGATAACCATGTTACTGTCGTTAGCCGGCAGCAACTCTTTCATCAAACCATTAACAGTTTCCAACGGAATCATGGGCACAAGCTGCTTCATAGTGGTGTAGAGATAGTCGATACTTGGGATGGGTTCGTTGCTCAAGAAGTTGCCCAAATATTCGCTATAGAACGTTGCATTGTAGCGTTTGTCTTTGTTACTATAACTCTTATCGAGCGAGCTGAGATAGTCTTCCTTAAAGCGTTGGTATTCGGTTGGGGTGAAACCATACTCTGCTGCACGCCGTGCTTCAATCAAAGCAGCTTTCAAAGACGGAGCTGTTTGCGCCATATCCTTGGGCGAAGTGTAGATGCTGAAGGCATCTTTTGTTTTGGCAAAGATGTAATTTCCATCTTCAGCGTTGGCGAAAATGTAGGGGCAATCGGCCTTTTGCATCGCCTCATTATATCGGTTGTTGAGCATGCTTAAGGCCGCATCCTTGATATAACCATAGACCAAATATTGCAAGGTGTTTTTCAAAGAGTCGGGGAACACATCATGCTTCACGCTGAACGAGACATACGAGGTCTGCATTTCTTTATCCTTATCGATGATAACTATCGGCTCAGCATTGTCGGGTACGAGCTCATCTACAATGGGAGCTTCGTTCACTGGGTTCTTGATGTTGCCGAAAAGCTTTTTGATTTGCGCTTCAACTTGGTCCACATCGACGTTGCCTACGATAATCAATCCCTGATGATTGGGGTGATACCATTTGTGATAATAGTCGACAAGTTCTTGTCGTTTGAAGTTATCTACCACGCTCATCAGACCAATAGGGAAGCGCAAACCATATTTACTGCCGGGATAAAGCGCCGGAAGATTGCGTTCGAACATGCGATTTGAAGCAGTAGTACGCAGGCGCCATTCTTCATGAATCACGCCACGTTCTTTCTCAATCTCGTCTTGTTCGAGGCTCAATCCAGTCGACCAATCGCGCAAAATAATCAGACAAGTGTCAACGGCTCCGGCCCTATTGGTCGGCACATTGTTGATGTTGTACACCGTTTGGTCGATGCTTGTGTAGGCATTTAAGTCGACACCAAACTCAATTCCATTGGCACGACACCACTCAATGAGGTTGTTTCCTTTGAAATGGTCAGAGCCATTGAAGGCCATGTGCTCTAAGAAGTGGGCCAAACCGCGCTGGCTTTCTTCCTCTTGAATAGAGCCAACTTTCTGTGCAATGTAGAAGTTTGCACGGTTTTCTGGCCAGTTGTTGTGGCGGATGTAATAGGTGAGTCCGTTGGATAACTTACCTATTCTTACATCTTTGTCTACCGGAATAGACGTCTCCATTTGCGCTTGGGCACCTACACCCACGAGCAATAGAGCGGCAAGCATTAAATTTTTAATTTTCATGAATAAACGTTTATGTAATACTTAAAAAAAGATTTCTGTTGTATCGATGGGGCATTGCACGCCTCACAAGACGCTTATTCCACACAATGTGGCTGTTGGTAAGACGCAACATTTGCTCCTTCGTGGTTGCAAAGATAATATAAAAGGTGGCAGTATGTATGTTTTCTTTCGACTTTCTTTAATCTAAATCGCCTCAAAAGCTATTTATTCCCCATTTTATGAGTTTGTCTATGCGTTTCAAGGTGGTTTGGAATGCAAAAAGAAGGCAATTATTTTGCATTTCGAGTGGTTTGCTTTACCTTTGTGAAAATTTTAATAAAATGGAAAAGGAAACGAAGGATTTAGAACAGATTCAGCTTCCCGAGAACGCTTTTCGCGAGCTGAAGGCGGGTGAAGACTATGAGCCCGTGATGAAAGCCAACAGGGTTTATCCCGAGGTTAATGTGTGGTCGGTGACGTGGGGCATCCTCATGGCCGTGCTTTTTTCGGCAGCTGCCGCCTATTTGGGACTGAAAGTGGGGCAGGTTTTCGAAGCAGCTATCCCCATAGCCATCATTGCTGTGGGCGCATCGACGGCTGCAAAGCGCAAGAATGCGTTGGGCGAAAACGTCATCATTCAAAGCATTGGCGCTTGTAGTGGTGCCGTAGTGGCCGGCGCTATCTTCACACTTCCGGCGCTTTATATACTGCAAGCCAAATATCCTGAAATCACAACGTCGTTCTTTAAGATATTCTTAGCTTCGGCTTTGGGCGGTGTTTTGGGCATACTTTTTCTCATTCCGTTCCGCAAATATTTTGTGAAAGACATGCACGGAAAGTATCCTTTTCCCGAAGCAACAGCCACAACACAGGTGTTGGTGAGCGGAGCTAAGGGCGGCGGACAAGCCAAACCGTTGCTCATTGCCGGCCTGATTGGCGGCCTGTATGATTTCATTGTGGCGACGTTGGGCTGGTGGAATGAAAACGTAACGAGCCGCATGCTGGGCTGGGGCGTTGCATTAGCCGACAAAGCTAAGGTGGTGTTCAAGGTCAATACGGGTGCAGCCGTGCTGGGTTTGGGCTACATTGTCGGCTTGAAATATGCGCTCTACATTTGTTTTGGCAGCCTGTTTGTGTGGTGGATTGTTGTGCCGGGCATGTCGTTACTCTATCATGACACGGTGCTTAACCTGTGGAATCCCGCGATAGTGCAGAGCGTAGGGCAGATGAGTGCCGAAGAGATTTTTAAGAATTATGCGCGCAGCATTGGCATCGGTGGCATTGCTATGGCCGGTATTATCGGCATCATTCGCAGTTGGGGCATCATTCGTGATGCCGTGGGATTGGCCGGACGCGAGCTCAAAGGCGGCGCGAATGCCACACAACAAGTGGAGCGCACGCAGCAAGATATTAGCTTTAAAATTATCGCTATCGGCACCATCGCCGTGTTGTTGGCCACCTTTATCTTCTTCTTGACGGGCATCATGCAAGGCAATCTGCTCTTTGCCGTGGTGGGAATTCTGCTGGTTGCAGTCATCGCTTTCCTCTTTACCACAGTCGCAGCCAACGCCATTGCCATCGTAGGCAGCAATCCTGTGTCGGGCATGACGCTGATGACGCTCATCTTTGCCAGTGTCATCATGGTGGCTGTTGGGCTGAAAGGCGCCGGAGGCATGGTGGCTTCGCTGATGATGGGCGGTGTGGTTTGCACGGCATTGAGCATGGCCGGCAGCTTCATCACCGACTTAAAGATAGGCTATTGGCTCGGCACCACACCACGAAAGCAAGAGACTTGGAAGTTTTTGGGCACCCTTGTGAGTGCCGCAACGGTGGGCGGTGTGATGATGTTGCTCAATCAAACCTACGGATTTGCTTCGGGAAATCTCGCCGCTCCGCAAGCCAATGCCATGGCAGCCGTGATCGATCCGCTCATGAACGGCGTGGGAGCGCCCTGGGTGCTCTATGGCATCGGCGCGCTGTTGGCCATCATTCTCACACTGTTTAAGGTGCCGGCGCTGGCCTTTGCATTGGGTATGTTCATCCCATTAGAGCTTAATGTGCCCCTCGTTATCGGCGGTTTCATCAACTGGTTTGTCACCACACGCTCGAAGGATGCGCAGGTAAACGAGGCGCGAGGCGAGCGCGGAACGCTTATAGCCAGCGGCTTTATTGCCGGCGGTGCGTTGATGGGTGTCGTGAGTGCACTGCTGAAGTTTGGCGGCGTGGAGTGGTCGATTGCCGGGAGTTGGTGGCAAAATCCCCTGAGCGAGCTTTGTGCTTTGGCGGCCTACCTTTGTTTAATAGGCTTCTTTATCCGACTGACGAAGAAGTCGTTCTAAGCCAACAACGCAACGATGCTAAAGGCGGATGCTCTACAAAGCATCCGCCTTTATTGTCTCTGCCAATGAGCTTGGCGTGCAGTTCCTTTTCGGATGGCCAGCAATATGCACGAGATTGCGCACTAATTGCATGCAGATTGTCGCATAAAACATGCTGGATTGTCGCACAATTACGATGCTTTTACAACGGAGGCTGTGGCAAAGGTGCACGAAAGGGCCGCCAACCTGCCGGAAAAGGAGCATGATTGTGCTGTGGTACACGGCATCATCGCTCACCCGGTGGCTTATGTTTCCCGGCATGTATGCCAGTGACAACTGCCACACTTGTCGTGAACATGTGTGAAAAAGTGGCATATAATTTGCTCATCGTTGAATAAAAGTGTATTTTTGCACGCGTATAAATAGATTTGGAACAAACGAATAATAAGAGACAATTAGCAATAAGGAGAAAAGAATATGGATTACAATGATTTTGAAAATCGTGTGAACGAACAAGAATCTTCCACGCGCACCTTCGAGGTTTCGCAGGCGTTTCCCGCGCTCATGCGCAAGGTTTATACCTGGATGGTGTTTGCTTTGGCCATCAGTGGCATTGTGGGTTATGGCGTAGCTACATCGCCTAATCTGCTCAATTTGATACTCGGTAGAGAGATAGTTTTCTGGGGAATCATCATTGTGGAGTTGGTATTGGTGTGGAAAATCAGCAAAAGTGTTGATAAAGAAAACCGCTCATTGGCCATGACAACGCTCATGTTTGCACTGTTCTCGGTGCTCAATGGAGCCGTGTTGTCGGCAATTTTTGTGGTTTTTGATTCTGTTGCCATCATCAAAACGTTCTTCATCACGGCCGGAACCTTTGGTGTAACTGCCGCTTTTGGCTATTTCACCAAGCGCGATCTCTCCACCATCGGTAGCATGTGCTACATGGCTTTGTTTGGACTCATCATTGCTTCGTTGGCCAATTTCTTCTTCAAGAGCGTCATGTTCGATTATGTTGTGAGCTACATTGGCGTGGCTGTTTTCATCGGAATCACCGCTTGGGACAGTCAAAAAATCAAACATCAGTTGGCAGCGGCACCCGATTTGAGCGAAAATTCACAAAAACTTGCCCTCGTGGGCGCATTAGATCTCTATTTAGATTTCGTGAACCTCTTCCTCTATCTGCTGCGCATCTTCAACCGCAGATAAGCAATATTTTTTCAAACTAAATATAAATGAAGATGAATAAAAAACAATGGCCGGCCGCAGTGTTGGCCATTTCTTTGGTATGTATGGGCGGCATGGCTGCCCAAGCTGCACCGCAAAAGGACATCACGGGCAGCATTATGGGTATTCTTGGTAACAACAATAAGGCTAAAACTGCCGGCAATGTGCTCAACAGTGTGTTGGGAACTGACAAGGTAACCGAGCGCAATCTCATCGCCACTTGGACGTATGACGAGCCCGGAGTGGCCTTCACCAGCAACAATGTACTCGCAAAAGCAGGTGGCGAACTGGCTGCTGCGCAGGCGAAAGATAAGCTGAAAAGCTATTTCCAGCAGGCCGGAATTCAGCAAAGTAATACGCAGTTTACCTTCACTAACGATAAGAAATTCAAGGGAAAGCTCTATGGACAGTCGTTCAATGGCACATGGACTTTCAACAGTAAAACGCAACAAGTGGTGCTGAAAACGATGCTACTCACCGTTCCGGTCTATGTAAAAAAGACGGCAGCGGGCATGAGTTTCCTCTTCGAATCGCAGAAACTGCTCGCTTTAGCGCAAAAGGTGGCGAAGCTTTCGGGCAACGAAGCGCTGCAAACCTTGGGGACATTGAGCCAAAACTACGATGGCATTCGCATGGGCTTCGACATGAAAAAGTAGTTCATTGCATGGCTATCATCGCTAAAAAAGGCTGAAATCGATTGCTCGGTTTCAGCCTTTTTCGATGCTTCTCCCCGTGTTTTCTGCGAGAAAGCAGGCGAAGAAGTGCGTTAGAAAAATCCGTTTTCAACCGAAGAATCGGGCGGAAGCGGCAAGAAATGCAACCAAGGTGCCAGCGGAACGATGAAGCGTGAAGGGGCAATCTCGTGGCGTTGTCCGCGACTGTCGATGCGCACTGTGCGGTGATGAATGATCAATCGTTTGCGACTGCGCGTGATAGCCACATAGAATTTGCGTGCATCCTCGGCCACTTGTGCAGGGTCGTGCTGGTGATAATAGTTGGGATAGCGCCCTTCTACCACGTCAAATACCAACACATTTTCAAACTCCAAGCCCTTAGCTTTGTGCAACGTTGTCACAAAAACCGGCTCGTCTACCACACCCTTGCTGCACAAATCGGTCTCTTTAAGCGTGTTCAATTCCATGCAATGTGCGCTCAGTTGCACGGCCAACGGTTGCTGTTCGTCCTCCTTTTCCAATCCCTGTTCAACATAACGCACCACAGTTTGGAAATACTCCACAGGCTGAAAGAGTTCCATTTGCAAGCACAATTCATAGGCTTCGCGCAGCGCTTGGCTCAAGGTGACGGCCGCTTTGCCTTGCAACCACAGCTGCGCTTGTGTGTGTTCCCACAGGGGTTGGTAGTTGTTGCGCAATGTTCTTCGGCGTGCCATCACCCGCTCTTGTGCCAAAAACTGTTGCTGTTGGGGCACGATGTCCAATGCCTTGCGATAGCAATAGCGTGTTAATTCGCGTGTAGCTGCGACATCAGC
This sequence comes from Segatella oulorum F0390, assembly GCF_000224615.1. Classification (NCBI taxonomy): domain Bacteria; kingdom Pseudomonadati; phylum Bacteroidota; class Bacteroidia; order Bacteroidales; family Prevotellaceae; genus Segatella; species Segatella oulorum. Next base: position 44,391 of record NZ_JH114216.1, on the reverse strand, counting down.
ATCGGCTAAATGGCTGTTTTCGCCAGCCAAATGCAACACCTCTAACAGATGTTTGAGTTTGTATTGTCGCAAACCCGGTCGCAAAAGTTTGGCCAACAGCAGCGTGTCGAAATAGCTATCCAACAGCGAAAGGTCGGTATAGTGGGGCAAATCGCGCTGCAAGTTGGCTGTCAAAATGTGCACATCATAGTCGGCATTATGCCCCAAGAGTGTTGTTCCTTGCGCATAATCCATAAACATTTGCAGCGCCTTTTCCCGTGCAACAAGCGGCTGATGTCGGCGTGCTTCAATCATCGGATTGACCACATCGCCCAGCATTTCGGGGATGGTTCGATGGGTTTCTATATAAACACAAAACTGCGAACCGGGCACCATTTCTCCTTGTTTGATTTGCACTGCCGCAATTTGTACAATGTCATCGTGCAGGATATCAAGCCCCGTTGTCTCGGTGTCGAAGATGGTTATCACCTCGTTTTCATAGGCATGGACAAACCGTTGCACATAGGTTGCGTCGTCGTTGCGCAGCAAATCGGGCAATAACAATGCACGTTGGCCGCACGCTTGCACAAAATTGCGGGCAGAAGTCGGCGTCTGAAACACCTGCGTTCCTTGCACAATACGCGACCAAGCCAAGAAGTTCAGGGCATCGTTCATCACGGTGAGATGGGCAAAGAGCAATTTCATGGCCGGCTGATTGAATAAATCGTCGCCCGAAATCTTAAAGTGTGGCACCTTCATTTCGTGCAAAGCCCTGCTCACTTCGTTGGCATCGGCGTTGGCATTCACAATGATTGCCGTGCGTTCTTGGGGGAAACGTTGCAACCAAGTCGCTGTCTGTTGTGCCACATCACGATAGGCTTCGTCGAAAGTTGTTGAGGGCATGCACAGCAATTCGTCGCCCGTAGTAGGCGGATTGAACTGCGTTGTGGGCAGCAGTTCGGGTGAAATGTGCAGCTGTTGCATGGCATAAGCGTTGAAAACATCCAACAAATATTTCGGCGAACGGTGATTATAGCTTAGTGTGTGCACCTGTCCTGCGCAACGTTGGCGCAGAAACTCGAGCGTAGAGAGCTTGGCACCCATGAACGAAAAGATGCTTTGTTGCGGGTCACCCAAATACAACACGCACGGCTTCCCCACGCCATCGTCGGCCGTCAGCGCATCGATGATGGCTAATTGCAGTGGATTAAGGTCCTGCACCTCATCCACTTGTATCCACGAATAGCGCGGCAACAAGTCGCGATTTTCATAGGCTAAGAGCAGAATGTCTTCGAAATCGATGAGCAAATTCTCCTTTTTATAGCGGCGATATTGCCATGCTAAGCACATTTTTTGTAGCAGTCGACCCACCAAAACCTGTGTGCCTGCATCGAAAGTATATTCGCTATACACATCGGTGTGGGCGTAAATATCCAACAATGTCGCAGGCGTAAATTCCTGTTGTGCAGCTTTGCAGAGCGCTCTTAGCGCCATGATGTCTTCGCGGTTGAGGCAATCGGGATGCAAACGCAGTGCTTTCGGCTGCTTTGTTTCAATCTGAAAGAGCAGATGTTCCAAAAACATCACCTCCATATACATGCTTTTTCGGCGCGGATTAGCAGCCACAGCATTTTCGTCTTCGCCTGTAAATCCACAGAGAATGCTCAGCAAATCGTCGTCCGAAACAACTGATGTGGCGGCCGAGATGAGTCCTTTTTCAAACAAAAAATGGGAGCAAAACCGATGCACATTGCCCATGAACGGAGCTTCATCGGTTTGTGAAAGCATCGGCAACGCACGCTCTTGCATGCTGCGTGCCGCACGGTTGGTGAACGTGAGGCACAGCATTTCGCTAAAAGGCACACCCGCTTCGCACGCCTTTTTGAGTCGTTCGGCTAAGATTTGTGTCTTTCCACAGCCGGGAGGAGCCAACACAAGGTGGAACCCTTCAGTGAGGTTTAGCACCAATTCTTGCGAGGCATCGGGGATAAAAGCGTTGCTCATGGGGACAAAGATAGTATAAAACATTGAAAGGACAAGCATATTCTTTCCATGAATAACATAGAGAATGCGGCATAAATATTTGCTATTTCACTTTGAAACCTTTATTTTTGCAGCAAAAAGACAATGCAACACTCCATTCTTTTCCGCCAAGCTGAGGCGCAGGACGTTGCTGCCTGTTGGCAAATTGTGGATGATGCGCGCAACAACATGATGGCCGAAGGCAAGCAACAATGGGACGAACACTATCCCACACGCGCGATTATCGAGCAGGATATTGCAGTCCACAAGGCCTATCTCCTTACAGAAGGCGATGCGATTTTGGCCTATGGGGTGCTCGATTTGCAGGGTGAGGCGGCCTATTTGCAGCCCACTGCTCATTGGTTGACGCATGGAAAATATGGTGTTATCCATCGTTTGGCCATTGCTTTGCAGGCACGTGGGCGCGGTTTGGCCAAGCAATTCTTTGCCGAGTGTGAGGCACTTTGTCGTGCACAGGGCATCTATTCGATAAAGGTTGATACCCATTTCGACAACCACGCCATGTTGCATTTGCTCCAAGCAATGGGCTATCAGGCGTGTGGCAGTGTGAGTTATGGTCCTCGAGGCGACCGTTTGGCCTTCGAAAAAACATTCTGATGCAGGGCAACCTGCACGCAAAAATCATGGGGCATAGCATTTGCCTATTTACAATAAGTTTCATTAAAACAGAAAGATTATGATTAAGATGTATGTCATGCAGACTTGTCCTTACTGCACCTATGTAGAGAAGCAGGTAGAAGGAAATCCCAATTTCAAGATCATTGATATTGGCAAGCACGTTCACAACCTCAAAGAATTTTTAGATTTGCGCGAGCATCATCCCGCTTTTGATGAGGCAAAGAAGATTGGTGACGTGGGTATTCCGTGCTATGTGCGCGAGGATGGCAGCGTAACCTTGTCGTCAGCAGAGGTTGGTTTGGAGCCCATGCCCGAGGGTCCTGCATGTAGTATTGATGGAACAGGTTGCTGATGGAACAACACTATCAACTCCTTGCGCTCGACCTTGACGGCACTTTGACCAATAGTGAGAAGGTCATTAGTCCGCGCACCCTATCGGCTTTACAGGCAGCCCAAGCCAAAGGGGTGAAGATTGTGTTGGCTTCGGGGCGTCCGAGTTATGGCATTCGTCCTTTAGCCGACGAGCTTTCGCTGGACAAGACGGGCGGTTTTATCTTGGCCTATAATGGCGGAAAGGTGATTGATTGCCACACGGATGAAGTGATTTACGAACGCAAGTTGGATGGCGACTTGGTGCCTTTGTTGCACGATGAGGCCTTGAAGGCGGGGTTAAACATCCTTGTTCACCAGAAAGGGGGCATGATAACCACCGACGATAGCAATCCCGAAGTGCAATTAGAAGGGCGCATCAACCGTTCAACCATTATCCATCAGCCCGACTTTTGGACGCGCACCGACAACATTGTCAACAAGTGTTTGATTGTGGGTGAGCGCGAAAAGGTGGCCGCTTTAGAAGCCAAACTGCGCGCCACAATGAGCCATCGTATGGATGTTTATTGTTCGATGCCCGAATTCTTAGAGTGCGTTCCCAAAGGAATTGACAAAGGAGACTCGCTCAGTCAGTTGGCACAACACCTGCATATTGCACGCGAAGCGGTGATGGCTTGCGGCGATGGCGAGAACGATTTGTCGATGATTCGCTATGCGGGTTTAGGAATTGCCATGGCTAATGCCGTGGAAAGCGTGAAGGCTGTTGCCGATTTTGTGACGCTATCCAATGATGAAGATGGCGTGGCCTACGTGGTAGAGCGGTTTGTTTTAGATAAGGCTTAACCCTTATCTGCGTGCAACAGCTGACTTGTTAGTTCTCTGTTCGTCCTGAATAGAATGTAAAAATGTCAGCGTGGTCAGGGCGTTTGTCTCCCTCGCCACACTGATGTTTTTTGTGGTCAATGCGCCCTTGGTGGTGTTGTGCCATGAAACTCTTTTGTAAAAGCAATGCTTTTGTGCTGCAATGTGGTAGAGATTTGTGCATAAAAGCATCGTAATTAGCGGGTAATTGCATGGCTTTTGGTTGGCAATCCATTTGCCCTTTATTCTTTTACCACACCCAAGGCGAGCACACTGATGACGACACCTTCGGCTTCGGCCAATGCTTTGGCGCAGGCAAGTGTGGTGGCTCCCGTAGTCACTACGTCGTCAATGAGCAACACATGGCGCCCTTTGATGGCTTGGGGTCGGGTTAATTGAAATGCGTGTTGCACATTCTCTTGTCGCATTTGCACATCAGCCTTTGTCTGACTGCCTGCAAAGTGTGTTCTGATAAGCACTTTGTCTAAGATAGGGATGCCCGTGATGCGTGCCACACCTTCTGCAATACACCTGCTTTGGTTGTAGCCTCGCTGGCGTTTTCGCGCCGGGGTGAGTGGCACAGGGATAAGACAATCCACACCGTCAAAGAAGCCTTCGGGCGCCATTTCCTTGGCCATCATGTAGCCTAATTGTTCGCCTATGACGGCACGATGATGGTATTTCATGGTGTAGATGGCCTTGCTGACGGGCGATTTTGCTGCATAGTAGAACCAGGCTGCCGCTCGTTCGATGGGCACTTTGCGCCAATAGAGGCGGCAAAGCAGGTTGTCGCGTGGGGTGAGGTGTTGATAGGTGCGGGGCAAATGCCAATTACAGGTGATGCACAAGGCTATCTCGTTGGTCGTTAATCGCTTTCCACAGATGGCGCAATAGCGTGGGAACAACAGGTTGCTCAAGGCGCGTAGCTGTTGCAAGACGGTATGGAGTGGGGTGGAAAGCAGCGGGTTCATGGTTTCGTTGGGTTTAGCAATCAGCGTCTTCGTCGGTCTTTTCGCCCATTTCCTGAATGCACTTTCGAATGAGATCGATGTCGAATCCTCGTCCCATGGCATATTGAATGAGCTTCATGGCGCGCTCATAATCGTTGCGTGCCTTGATAGATTTCCATTTTTTCTCGACCAATGGGCGCAGTTTCTCCATATAGAGATCGTCTGCAATCTCATCCAACAAGGGCTCGGAAATGCTGCTGTCAATATGTTTTAAATAGAGCGCTTGTGCTATTTTTCGTCGTCCCCAACCGTTATATTTCAGTTTATCTTGGATGAAAGCCTCGCAAAAACGCGCATCATCGATGAATTTCTTCTCGGTGAGAAAGGCCATGATGCGGGCTTGTGCCGCCTCGTCGATTTGCCATTTACGCAGTTTTTCTTCCATTTCATAGGTGCAATGCTCCCCTTTTGCGCAAAGGGCTGACAGGCGTTGCAGTGCCTGTTCCTCGGTCATCTCTTTTGTTTTCTTTTTCAGTTGTCTCTCGTATTCCATTGTTCTTGCTGTGTTTTATTGCTTTTTTGCCCAGGCAAAGCGTTGTTTGCCGTAGTGGTCTTGGGTGATTTCGACATCGTAGAAGGGGCCTTTATATAATAAGGTGTAGAGCGCATCGGCATGGAGTGGGTTGATTTCAAACGCCAACAAGCCGTCGCTTTTGAGTTGTTTTGCGGCAAAGTCAGCGATGGCTTGGTAGAAAAGCAAGGGCTGATCGTTGGGCACAAAGAGTGCCGTTGCGGGTTCGTGGGCCCACACCTGTGGTGCCATGTCGGCCTGTTCGCACTCGCAAATGTAGGGTGGATTGGAGACAATGAAGTCGTATTGTGGGCTGTTATCGGCATTTTCGGCAGCCAAGAGGGCGTCTTGGAGCACGAAATCCACCTGTGCGCCTAAGTAATGTGCATTCGCTCGTGCGGTGAGCAGCGCATCACTTGAGACATCCCACGCGTGCATTGCTACGTTATCGAGGGCGAGTGCCAAGGTGATTGCAATGCAACCGCTGCCTGTTCCGATGTCTAATCCGTGGCGAAGTGCAGGCGGTTGCAGGGCGCAATAGGGCTGATTGGACAACGAAATGAGGCGTTGGCAAAGCTGTTCTGTTTCGGGTCGGGGGATGAGCACGTGGGGATTGACGATAAATGGGCGGCCACAAAACCAAGCTTTCCCCAACACATATTGCACAGGTTCGCCGTGTTTCAATCGGTGCATGAGGGCTGAAAGCTGTTGCGTTTGCGCGGGGTTGAGCTTGTCAAGCGCACCAGTATAGAGGTCGGTGAGCGTGAAACCGAAGAGCGTTTCTAAGGCTAACCGCACCACAGCCTGCGCTTCGCGTGCATCATATTGCGGCAGAAGTTGTTGCCAAAGGCTTTTAAAAGTCATGACTCTGATTTAACTTTTGGAGTGCTTCCTGCCGCACTTCGTGCAGCATCGCTTCTGTTTGAGGGTCTAAAGTGGCCAAGACCTGCATGCGTTTGTCCTTGCGTTTGTCGGCGCATGCGGTGTCTAATTGTTCGATAATCTGCCCGATGGGTAGGCGTTTCAGCGCTTGTGAGGGGAGAAAACGTTGCTCGTTGTCGTCTAAAAGATTGGCCTCGACGATGAGTTGTGCTCCTTGCAGCCGATAAAGGGCATCGTTAATGAGGCGGATGGGGATGTGGGTTTGTTGTTTGAGTTCTACCGGCGAGGGCGCTTTTTCTCCCGTTTTGAAGCGGTTAATGATTTGTGTGATGACCAAAAGGGCAATATGCCGGCGGGTATGCTCGCTGATTTCGCTGGGCTTAATCATGTAATCATAGTTGTCAAGGTTTTGGCTCATGTAGCACAATTCGGTGCAAAACAGCAGGATATACCACGAGAGATGCATCCACAACATGAACAGAGGAAGGGCGGCTAATGAGCCATAAATGGCGTTATAGCTGGTGAGAAAGATTTGCGAATGCACGTAAGCCCATTGCAGCATAAGCATCAAAAGTGAGGCTAAAGCAGCTGGAAACAAGGCGTGAACTACCTTGACATGGGTGTTGGGCATGACGATAAAAAGGCCTAAGAAAATCATCATTTGGGCAAAGAACGGCAGAAACTGCACCAACACTTGCGAGATGGGCCCTAAGAAAATGAATTGTTGTAGCTCGGCGTTTGTGGTGTTGGCGATGATGCTCAGGCCCGATAAAATGATGAGAATGATGGGTACGACGAAGATCATCGATAGATAGTCTGACACGATGCGTCGTAGACTGCGTTTGCTTTTCACTTGCCAAATACTGTCAAACACTTGCTCAATGTTGTAGATGAGGCTGATGATGCTGCCCAACATAAAGAGGATGCCGATGCCAATGAATAGGCCTGTGCGGGCATGTTCTAAATAAGCGTTGGAGAAATGGATGATGAAATTGGCCACTTCGGGTTGGCTGTTGAGCCAGTCTTTCACCGAGTTTTCGATGTAGTTGGCTAAACCAAAGCCGCGACCGATAGCCAAAATGAGTGCAAAGATGGGCACGATGGCCAAGATGGTGCTAAACGAAAGCTGGGCGGCATAGTCGGAATGGCCGCGCTCAATGAATAGCTTTAGGGCAATATAGAGTTTGCGTAGCAGGGTGAGCAACAGGCGATAGCTGCTGCGTTGTACGGGTTGTTCCTCTAACCAAACCCCTGTTTTGAGGAAATATAATATTTTTTTTCTGTTGCGCTTCATGCTGCAAATATAACCATTTCCAGGGGAGTTTGCCCCTGTTTGAGATAAGAATTCTTATCATAGCTTGTTAAAAAGTGGGTAAACGTAAGCGTATGTTGCCTTTCTTCAGGGTTTATTCTGAAATAGGGGTATTGCTCATAAATATGAAGAGGTATTTCATTTTCACGGTTTCGCTTTTATGTTAAAGATTGGAATAAGACAATATTTCTCTCCATAACATATCATAAAATGAATAAAAGGTGGTATATTTGTGCATTGAATTGAATATAACAATATGGTTAAGACAACGATGGGAACAAAACTTCCCCGCAAATTGGAACAGAAAATGCAGGTGGTCGGCGAACAGATTAAACTTGCCCGTTTGCGTCGTAATTTGAGTATTGCGCAAATAGCAGAACGTGCTACGTGCTCTCCTGTTACGATTAATAGGATAGAAAAAGGGATACCAACGGTTGCTATCGGAATTTATCTGCGAGTGCTGTATGCTTTGCAGTTGGAGGATGATATATTATGCTTGGCACAGAAGGACGAAATGGGGCGAGCATTGCAGGATCTTGCGCTCAAACATCGTGAACGCGCTTCGAAAAAGGGGTGAATAAATGAACAGATTATTGCTGTATGGTGATTTCGATTGGTTGGAATCTCCAATGCTGATAGGTACACTTGGTTATGAATCTCTTCGTGGCTCAGACTCCTATTCTTTTGAGTTTGATAAGGAATGGCTTGCCAACTATGGCAGTATTTTTTTGAGTGCAGACATCAATAGCTATCCAGATCGACAGTACACGCAGCCAGGAAAAGATATCTTTGGTTGTTTTTGTGATGCATTACCAGACCGTTGGGGGAGAACACTTTTGAACCGTCGTGAGCAAATTCAGGCGAAAGAAGAGAGGCGTCCAGCAAGACATTTGTCTTCATTCGACTATCTTATTGGTATAGATGATTTCTCTCGTATGGGAGGTTTTCGATTTAAGGAAACACCAGCAGGTGCATTTATTAACAGTAGGGATAATCTTTGCATTCCGCCTATCACAGACATTCGCACCTTGGTTGTAGCCAGTAGGGAGTTTGAACGTAGTGAAGAAAGACACCTTATGCCTGAGAAGAAATGGATCAGGCAACTTGTTCATCCTGGAACATCTTTGGGTGGAGCTCGTCCTAAGGCTGTTGTAGTAGATGAAGAAGGAAGCCTTTATGTTGCGAAGTTCCCTTCACGGAAGGATGATTACGATGTAGCTTTATGGGAATATCATAGTCATCTGCTTGCTAAAGAGGCAGGTGTTGTGGCCGCTGAAACAAGAGTTATTCATTCTGGTGATACGTATCATACGTTTCTATCGAAGCGTTTTGACCGCACTGTAGAGGGTAAAAGGATCCACTTTGCATCAGCAATGACATTATTAGGGCTTACAGATGGTTGTGATGCAGGGAGTGGAAACGGCTATCTTGATATCGTAGACTTTATTCTTCAGCATTGTTGTGATGTCAAGGAGAACATTCTTCAACTCTATCGTCGGGTTGCTTTCAATATAGCTATTGGTAATTGTGATGATCATTTCCGTAATCATGGTTTCTTGCTTACTCCAAAAGGATGGACTTTGGCACCGGCTTATGACCTGAATCCTACGCTTGGTACATATCAAAGTCTGCTTATCAACTCGTCAACGAATGAATCGAATTTACAAATTTTGCTGGACTCTTGCAAGGAGTATATGATTAACAAGGAAGAAGCCCAGGCAATTATCGGTGAAGTAATGATGGGTATCGAGCAATGGGAGGCTGTTGCTGTTAAGCTTGGTATAAGCAAACGTGAGATAGATATGTTTCAAAATATCTATAAGAGAAACAGATTATAGGTAATGTGTAGCATGTTTTGGTAATCTGTTGGATTTGTAATAATAGGAAGGTATAGCTATCTTGCTGTGATATAAAGGGATGTAATCAAAATGCTATTCTTACTTTTATCCGTTAACAGTAAGTGGAAAAGCGGCATGCGGATGAGTGGATTACAGCATGTTTTCATAGCATGTGGTGTATAATATATGACAGAATGTCGTGCATAGACGACAAAATGGCGGGTGCATAGCCTTGGTATCGGCTTTGCATCCGTATAGGAAAACAAAAGAAAGGAGTTTAAAGTATGACATTAGACAAATATACAATTAAAGCACAAGAGGCCGTTCAAGCGGGTGTTCAGGCTGCACAAGCTGCACAGCAGCAGAGTGTTGAGCCGATACATTTGCTGAAAGGAATCTTGGAGAAGGCGCAAGATATTACGCATTTCATTTTTCAAAAGCTTGGTGTGAATGCGCAAGCTGTTGACATGGCGTTGCACAATGAGCTGCAACATCTGCCGAAGGTCTCGGGTGGACAGCCCTATCTGAGCAACGATTCGGTGCAGGTGCTCAACAAAGCCGAGGAGCTTTCGCAGAAAATGGGTGACGAGTTTGTGTCGGTAGAGCCTATTTTGTTGGCCCTGATGCAAGGCAATCACACGGCAGGTCGCATTCTGAAAGATGCCGGATGCACGGAAGAAGGTGTGAGAAAGGCCATTGAATCGTTGCGCCAAGGGCAGCAAGTGAAATCGCAAAGTGGCGATGAAAACTATCAGGCACTTAGCAAATATGCCACTAATTTGGTGGAGAAAGCGCGCCAAGGTAAGCTCGATCCGGTGATAGGACGTGATGAAGAAATTCGCCGTGTGTTGCAGATTTTGAGTCGACGCACCAAGAACAATCCTATCTTAGTGGGCGAACCCGGAACAGGTAAGACGGCAATCGTTGAAGGATTGGCCGAGCGAATTATGAAAGGTGACGTGCCCGAAAACCTCAAAAACAAGCAGCTTTATTCGCTCGATATGGGTCAGTTAGTGGCCGGAGCAAAATACAAAGGTGAGTTTGAAGAGCGCTTAAAGGGGGTTATTAAGGAAGTAACCAATGCGCATGGTGAAATCATTTTGTTCATCGATGAGATTCATACGCTCGTCGGAGCAGGCGGTGGTGAAGGTGCAATGGATGCTGCAAACTTGTTGAAACCCGCCTTGGCTCGTGGTGAGTTGCGTGCCATTGGGGCGACCACTTTGAACGAATATCAGAAGTATTTCGAAAAGGATAAAGCCTTGGAACGCCGCTTCCAGATGGTGAAAGTCGACGAACCCGATGAGTTAGATGCGATTAGTATTCTGCGTGGTTTGAAGGAAAAATATGAGAACCACCACCATGTGCGCATTCAAGATGATGCTTGTATTGCGGCCGTTCAGCTGTCGGAGCGTTATATCTCTGACCGTTTCTTGCCCGATAAAGCCATTGACTTGATGGATGAGGCGGCTGCAAAGTTGCGTATGGAGCGCGACTCTGTGCCCGAAGAGCTTGATGAAATGGAGCGCAGTCTGAAGCAAAAGGAGATTGAACGGCAAGCCATTTTGCGCGAGAACGACACCGAGAAGATTGCATTATTGGAAAAAGAGATTGCCGAACTCAAAGATAAGGTGAATGCGTTTCGTGCTCGTTGGCAAGCACAGAAGGCCGAAGTGGATCAGATTTCGCAGTTGAAGCAGAAGAAAGAAGGACTGAAACTTGAGGCCGAACGTGCCGAACGCGAGGGAGACTACCAGCGTGTGGCCGAGATTCGGTATGGCGAAATGAAGCAGATTGATGACGATATTGCTCATCGTCGTGAGGAAATTCGTAAGCAACAGGGTGAGTCTTTGATTCGCGAAGAGGTGACTTCTGACGATATTGCCGAAGTGGTGAGCCGTTGGACCGGCATTCCTGTGAGCCGCATGTTGCAGAGTGAGCGCGACAAACTCTTGCATTTGGAGGCCGAGTTACACCGCAGAGTGATTGGACAAAACGAGGCTATTGAAGCCGTTTCGAATGCTGTTCGTCGCAGTCGTGCAGGACTGCAAGACCCTAATCGCCCCATTGCGTCGTTCATTTTCTTGGGGACAACGGGTGTAGGTAAAACCGAATTGGCAAAGGCTTTGGCCGAATACCTCTTCAATGACGAGAACATGCTGACACGTATCGACATGAGTGAGTATCAAGAGAAGTTCAGTGTGACGCGTCTTATCGGTGCACCTCCAGGATATGTGGGCTATGATGAGGGTGGACAATTAACCGAAGCTGTGCGCCGTAAGCCGTATAGTGTGGTGCTTTTCGATGAGATAGAGAAAGCCCATCCCGATGTGTTCAACACCTTGTTGCAGGTGCTTGACGACGGAAGGTTGACGGACAACAAAGGTCGTTTGGTGAATTTCAAGAACACTATCATCATCATGACGAGCAACGCAACGCGCGAACAGCTCACGAAGTTGATGCGTCCCGAGTTCCTTAACCGCATTGATGACATCATCACTTTCCACGCTTTGACGAAGGAGGAGATTGGTGAAGTGGTTGAGTTGCAAATGAAACGCGTGCAGAAAATGCTTGCTGCACAGGGTTTCACCTTGCATTGGACGAAGGAAACGATTGATGATTTGGCTGAATTAGGCTATGATCCCGAGTTTGGAGCACGCCCCGTTAAACGTGCCATTCAGGACTATGTGCTCAACGATTTGAGTCGCAAAATCCTCGAAGGCAAGGTGGGTAAAGAGATTACCTTGGGGCATATTGAGGCCTAATGGCTTCGAAAGGGTTTAGAAAGACAGATGAATTCAACCTACATAAATGATGGGAGGGTATGTCAGAAAAGGGCATATCCTCCTTTTTTTATATGCGTTCAATCATCATATTGTCCCGTTTCGTGTTACAATAAAGATAAAACGAAGCCTTGAATGCAATGTTTGGTGTTTATTCTACGGAAAGGATTTGCTTGAGATCTGTTTGCAAATTCTCTATTTCCAAATAGCCATTGATGGGAAAAGCTTTATCAAGGATGTCAGTTTTGAAAGCAATACCAGTCCCTTTGCACAGCAAAGTACCGATATGGAGCGTTAACTTGTAGATTTGATGGCCTTGTATATGAAGATAAGCCTCTTCTTTTTTCAGATTCTCATTCGTCATGTTTGCAGGCGGTTGCAAGCTCTTGAGTGCGTCAGCAAACAACTTTTTTACCTTTTCAATATAGGGCTTTCCGTTATCTTCTAACTCTTTTCGATTCGGTTGTAGGGGCAGACATGCATTAAACTTGTGGATATTCCATTGTTGATTCAGACTTGGCTCTTGGCTATCATGCACAAGATATAGAAGTGGTAGATAAAGAACAATGGAAAGATTTTTGAGAAAAATGCTAAAATCGAATCCCGGATTTGGAACTTTTGTGTGATATCTATGCTGAAGATGTTCTGCTTCACAAAGATGATTTTCCCAAGAGTATGTATATGTTTGAGCAATTCTATTTTCTGCAGTGAGCCCTTCTTCTCTTTTTAACAGACGCAAGTCGCTATCTATACAAATGAAGAAACGTTTCGTCAGGTAAGGCTTATAGCGAAGACATTGCTCGCATCCTCTTGCATCAGCCCCGTTATTATTCTTGGAATAGGTAATGTAATGATATTTTGATGGATATGCGTTTTGCAACTGATAATCCCAGAAAGGAATATCCTCTTTAGCTTCTAAATGCACAACAGCCTTGATGTTTCGGTAGCGCAATGGAAGATTATTATAGTATTGTGCTTGGTCTTCGATGTTGCTCATGTGGCCATTACTTGACTGGAGTTGTTACCTCTTCCATATAGATAATCTTGTTTCCCCATCCATCTCCAAAGATACTTGGAGAATGAGTCGTGATGAAGTACTGAGCATTAGGGTTGAGCTTCACCAAAAGGTTGATGAGTTCAAATTGCCAACTGATGTCAAGTGAGTTCTCGGGTTCATCAAGTAGCACGTAAGAGTCCTTTTCTTCCAACAGAAATACACGGAGTAGGATGAGGAGGATTTGCTTCTCTCCAGAAGACAATGCATGGAGAGGAATTATCGTTTGATCATGAGAAATGATATTGAACTTATTTCCTTCAATCTCGATATGCTTACCAGTTTCTTTCAACAGTCCGTTGATAGCTGTGCAGAAATTTCCAATACGTGCTTTCATCTCTGCTTGTTTCTCAGCAGGAGCATCAATCATCGCCATGCGTTGGTACATCATTGAAGGCCCGGTCTTCATGTCAAACATATAAAATTCCAAATCCTGAGTCAAAGCATTGGCAACTTTTCGTCCGTCGCGTATGACGATATTATCGATAGAAGGCACATATACGACCCGGTTTTTATCCTCAACTTTTTCAATGGCCATCTTGTTGATTTCATCTAATAGGGTGGTTTTCCCACTACCATTGATGCCAACGATGATATTGATATCTTCGTTAGTCGTGAAGCGAACATCGTACTTTCCCCAAAGGCGGGTCGTGATTTCTTTCATCTTTGCGTATGGCATAATGTCTAATCTTTGGCATGCCCATGACGTAATGAGCACATGTATCATGAACAATATGTGGACAAAGATAAACAATTTCTGTTATAATGATGGGTAGCTGGAGCCGTTTTTCTTCATCTTTATGATGTCTGATGGCCACTTTCCCGCCTAAAAGGCGAATGGTTTATCCGAGCAAAGGTGCTGATGTGGTTCTCACATCTGTTTGCATTTTTTACTTAACAAGAAATGATTTAAATCAAAAAAATGGGCAGACCAACCGTGTTTGATAGGCTTTTTCTGCGCTGAAGGGGTATGCAGGAAGTATCTTTGTAACATTTGGATTATCGTTTGTTGTTTTTGTTTTTGCGCATGTAGGTAGCATCTGACATGAACACAGTGATGATTTGCATCTGTTATTTTTAAGGAAGTGAAGTAAAACGTCAATCTTTATTGCCATCGCAGCAAGCATAAATAGATGACGACGAGGATTGTTTTTTATAAAGACCAAACGGTATGAAAGAAAATATTGTCAGCAAGTATCGCCATACGGCACTCTTCTATCTTTTGAGTACACTTATCCCGTGGGCTTTTTGGTTCGCAGCCAGTTATGTAAGTCACCATCTTATTGACGCGGAAAGTGCATGGGTAGCCCCTCTGTTGGGTCTGATAGGACTTTGTTTTCCGATGGTTTTAACCCTCATTTTAGTTTTTAGGAGTGGCACTTTGCGAAAGGATTTCTTGGGTAGATTCTTGAATTTGTCGCCCAACAAGTGGTCCTATTACCTCGCGGCTTGCCTGTTGATGCCTGCAAGTATTCTGTGTGCCATGGCAATATCGTTGCTCTTTGGCTATAGTCCGTCCCAGTTTATCGTAACAGGTCATTATACATTCACCTCGGGTGTCTTTCCCGTATGGTTTCTGCTTATCCTTGCACCTACGCTCGAAGAACTTGCATGGCATGGTTATGGCACCGATAGTTTGCGTTTACGAATGAACCTTTTTAAGACCTCTATCGTTTTTGCTGCCTATTGGGCTGTGTGGCATTTCCCCCTTGCCGGTATCAAAGGCTACTATCATGCTAACGTAGTGCATGAAGGATGGCTATACAGTTTGAACTTCATCGTCAGCATTTTTCCATTTGTCATTCTGATGAACTGGCTTTATTACAAAACCAACCGTAACGTTCTCGTGGCAATCGTGTTCCATATCACAGCAGGATATTTCAATGAAATATTCTCTACCCACCCCGATAGCAAGTGCATTCAGACCCTTTTGTTGCTTGCACTCTCTGTCATTATCGTGTTCAAGGACCGCCAACTCTTTTTCAATTGCGCTCATTTTGTAGCGACGAATGAATAGTTTCAATCTACATCAATGATGGGAGGATATGTCAAAAAAGGCATATCCTCCTTTCTTTTGTACCTATTTCTCGTGCAATATAGTGCATTTTCTCGTGCAATATAGTAGAGTTTTCCGTATAATATAGCGCAGTTTTCTGTGCAATATCGCAGTGTTTTGTTGGTGAAGTGGCATGATGGGTTATCAACATCGAGTTAATAAATGCTAAATAGTATGGTGCATATCAAAAAAAGAACTACATTTACCCCGCCTGAACGACCGCTTAAGAAGTTGTTAACATGAAATTCTTTTAAGAAAGAGCGCATGTAAAACCAATGGAAAAGCTATTCAAAGGCGCTAAAACAGTCATAAAACAGCAAAAGATATTAAAAATCTTCCTTTACAAATGGGTGCAGATGTGCAAGCTATGGGACGGTGCTTTCAGTGCATCCTGGTAGGTGCTGGTGAGAACTTTTAGCAGAATGAAACGTCAATAAAACTTTTATATATTACTTAAACTTAAACAGATGAACAGTTATCAACAACGAAGTAAGACCGCAGTAGGCAGGCTTTTGCTCGCGCTGCTGCTGCTCATTCCACTCGGTGTGAATGCGCAAAGTGTGACAACCATTACCGGTTTAGTGAAAGATGGACAGGGAGAGCCGCTCATTGGCGCCTCGGTGGTGCAGAAAGGCACGTCGAACGGTACAATAACCGACCTTGATGGACATTTCAAAGTGCAGGTGCCTGCAGGCGCGACCTTAGTCATTAGCTATGTGGGGTTCAGCGAAAAAGAGGTGAAAGCGGCCCCCAATCTTTCGGTAACGCTGCAAGATAAGGCCAAAGCCATCGACGAAGTGGTGGTGGTGGGCTATGGCACACAGAAGAAAGCCAACCTCACCGGTTCGGTTTCGCAGGTGAAAATGAGCGATGTTTTGGGCGATCGTCCAATGGTAAATGCTGCGGCTGCGCTGCAAGGAGCGATGCCGGGATTGACCATTGGCGGCGGTTCAGGACCGGGATTTGCAAAATCAATGAATGTGCGTGGCACGCTTTCTATCAACGGAGGCGCACCGCTTGTGCTCATTGACAATGTGGAAGGCGACATCAGTGCACTCAATCCCGAGGACATTGAGCGTGTGACGGTGTTGAAAGACGCTGCCAGTTCGGCCATTTATGGTGCGCGTGCTGCCGGTGGTGTGATTTTGGTAACTTTGAAACGCCCCAACGCCAATGCCCGGTTTACGGCCAATTACAACTTTAATGTGGGCTGGGAACAGTCGCTCAACCATTTGCAACAGGCATCGCTGATGGAATATTTGGATGCCTATCTCGAAGCAGGCTACTCCAATTCTTATTGGGCGGGTAACGGCGAAGTGAGCAAATGGCGCAACTATCTGCAACAATATCAGCGCGACCCAGCATCGATTGCCACCGTGGGCGACGGCATCTTTAAAGACACCGATGGCCGCGTTTACTGGCTCTCGGAAAAGAATTTGGCCAAGAACATTCTCACTACGGGTGCCATTACCAATCACAATCTAACGGTTTCGGGCGGTACCGGTACGTTGCGTTATCGTCTTTCGGGCAGCTTAAGTCGTGAGAATGGGCCGTTGGTGACTGATAAAGACATGTTCCGCCGCAAGACTATCAGCGGCTTTGTTGCAGCCGATGTGCAAAAATGGTATACGCAAGAGGCCACTTTCACCTATACTAATTCCACGCAACAAGCGCCCCAGAACATTGGTAACATGAACGGTTTCTATTCAACCCGTCTCATTAACTACTATCCCGAGGGACGTATTCCGGGTTCGATTTTAGGCATTCAAGAAGATTTGCCTTCGCAA
Source organism: Segatella oulorum F0390 (assembly GCF_000224615.1). Taxonomy (NCBI): domain Bacteria; kingdom Pseudomonadati; phylum Bacteroidota; class Bacteroidia; order Bacteroidales; family Prevotellaceae; genus Segatella; species Segatella oulorum. The sequence continues at coordinate 27,327 of NZ_JH114216.1, read as the reverse complement.
ACGCCGCTCAATATGCTCACGTATGCGCCCACTTCGTTGGTTGAGAAATCCATGCCACGGGTGTCGTTGCGTGCCATTTTCCGTCCGCTTCAGGGTTGGCATATCACAGGTGAATATACTTATGACCGTCTTGATGAGCATCAACAGTTTTATTCCGGGCGGTTTAGATTTGCTGATGCCCAGCTTGCTGCAAAATATTCTACCGAGAGGGGACAGGATTTCTATCGCATGTATGACGCCACCACAAAATACAATGCTTTGAACCTCTTTACCAATTATGAGTGCAAATGGGGCGAGCACGCGTTTAAAGTGATGGCGGGTTTCAACCAAGAGAAATCCTATTATCGTTATTTTTATGGCAATGTGTTGGCACAAGCCGTGCCCACTGTGCCTTCGTTTGCTGGCGGAACCGGTGAGAAAACCATCATTGATAAGTATTCAGAATATGCCATTCGCAGCGGTTTTGCGCGTTTGAATTATGCCTATTTAGACCGCTATCTGTTAGAGGTAAACGGACGTTATGATGGCTCTTCGAAGTTTCCTAAGAACCATCGTTTCGGCTTTTTCCCCTCTGTGAGTGTGGGTTGGCGCATGGGTCAGGAGGCGTTTATGACGTGGTCGCACAACTGGTTGGATGATTTGAAATTCCGTTTGTCCTATGGTTCGGTGGGCAACCAGCGCATCAGTCCTTATCAGTTCACGCCCATTATGAGCGTCAACAGCAGTGGCACCTATATATTAGATGGTGAAAGCAAGACCACTTACATCACCTCGCCAGGCTTGGTGAGCCGCAATTTCACGTGGGAGAAGGTGACAACGTTTAATGTTGGCTTCGATTTCTATGCCTTCAAGAATCGTCTTACTGCCACGTTTGATTGGTTTGACCGCCGCACAACGGGCATGTTGGCTGCCGGAATTGAAATTCCCAAGGTGGTGGGCACGTCGGCACCGTTGCAGAATGTGGCCAACATGAAGAACAGAGGGTGGGAACTCAATGTGACATGGCGCGACAAGATTGGAGCGGTGGACTATCACATAGGGTTCAATCTCTATGACAGTCAGGCCGAAATCACGAAGTTTAACAATGAGTCGCGCTTGCTTTCCGACTACTACGTAGGGCGGAAGGTTGGCGAAATATGGGGCTATGTGGCCGATGGTTATTATACCCTTGACGACTTTAACGAAGCCGATGCCCGGCATAAAACCTGGACGCTGAAGCCTGGTGTGACGAAGATTAACGGAGCAAACCCGCAACCTGGCGACATGAAGTTTAAGGATTTGCGTGGCGATGGCGTCATCAATGCCGGCGACAACACCGTTGACAACCCCGGCGACCGCAAGATTATTGGTAACGATGCCGCCCGCTATCAGTTTGGTGCAAACCTTGGTGCGAGCTACAAAGGTTTCAGTTTAGACGTGATGTTGCAGGGCGTTGGCAAGCGTGACTATTGGCTTGGCGGTGCAGCGCTGTTCCCCTTTGGCGGTGCTGGCGCAGGTGATGCCGTGTTCCAAGCGCTCTATGCCAACCAAACCGACTATTGGCGGGCAAAGAGCTATGACCCTGCGAGCCCCGACTATATGCAACCTGTGAATCCCAACAGCAAGCTATTCCGCATTTATGACCAAGGTAACAATGTGGGTTCCAACACGCGGGTGAGCGACAAATATTTGCAAAATGCAGCCTATCTGCGCATCAAGAACATTACGTTGGCCTACACCTTACCTAAAATATGGGTGAGACGTGCGATGTTGCAAGATGCCAAACTCTATGTTAGTGTAGAGAATTTAGCCACTTTCAGCCATCTTCCCAAGGGTTATGACCCCGAAGGAACGGCTGCATCAACCACGGCCAATGCCTTGAGCAACGGTATTTCGTGGGGCTATCCCTATTATCGCACCATCTCGTTGGGTGCCAGCATTACATTCTAATCTAAAAAATATTCTTATGAAAAAGATAATAACAGTCGTCGTGCTCGCAGCCACCGTGCTCACTGCTTGCAACGATAGTTTCTTGGAAAAATACCCTTTGACCGACCTCACCGAAGAGAATGCTTTCAAAGAATACGACAACTTCAAGGCGTTTATGAACCCTTGTTATGAAATGTTTACCAACACCACCATTCGCACAAGCATCAACAGCAGTTACATGCAGGCTCAGTTTACCGGTGATTGGTATGGCGGTTTGGTCACACACCGCGATAATGCCCGCAATCCCTACGCTTATGAAACCATCACAGCGACGGCCGATGGGGGCGGATGGGACTTTGACTACATCCGAAGAATAAACATCATGATGAGCCATTTGAACGATGGTGCCCTCACGTCTGCACAGATAGCGCATTGGCGTTCGGTGGGTTATTTCTTCTCTGCCTATTGGTATATGGAGCTCATCGACCGCTTTGGCGATGTGCCTTGGGTGACAAAAGTGTTGGATGAGAGCAATCCCGAGAGCTACGGTCCGCGCACTCCGCGTGCTGTGGTGGCCGATAGCATCATCGCACGCTTGGAATATGCCGCCACACACATCGGTAATTTCAACGATGGCGACAACACCCTCACAGCTAATGCCGTCAAGGCGGCACTCTCACGCTTTCTGCTTCGTGAAGCCACATGGGCGAAATACCATGGACTGAATGAGCCTTTTGAGGCCTATCTGCACCGCTGTATGGCCGTTTCACAAGAATTGATGGATGCTTATCCTACGCTCTATCAAGGTGAGGACGCCCATCATACGCCTGCAACGGGATATGGTGAGCTGTGGACGACGGAGAATCTGAAAGGTAAGCCCGGTGTGATTTACTACAAGTCGTTTGTGAACAACGTGTTGATGAATCGCTACAACGATTTCGAACACATTGCTGCTAACGCTGCCGATGTGCCGCAATACACTGTTGATTTGTTTCTCATGCAAAACGGATTGCCCATTGCCAATGCCGCTTCGGGCTATCAAGGTGGGCGTGGCAAGGATATGTGGGGCACCTTTGCCGACCGCGATCCGCGCTTGTATCAAAACATTCAGCCGCCTTATGTGGTGGCACCCAACAAGCAAGTGCCCGACAATGTCAACACCTTCCGCACATGGAAGTTTCTGCAAGCTGGCGACAACAACCAAGGACATGTGGTGACAGCGGCCGAAGCTGCGAAATATCGCTATTACATTGATTACATGGGCGCCAACGAAAAATGCGTGCGGGGTGGTGCAGCCGGTGGAGAAGGTATGAAACGATGCCCCGGACAAAACTGGGGAGCCGCACTAACACCCGTGAGTCCCAACCTCACTACCGACGCACGCGTGCCCTATATGCGTTGCCGCACGGGCTATTATTTCTGGAAAAACTACGACTTATGGGAGTTCTCCACAGGCTCATCGGCGTTCTGTACGGCCGACAAACCCATCTTCAAGATTGAGGAAGTGTTGCTCAACTATGCTGAGGCGGCTTGGGAGTTGGGGCTGTTCACGCAGGCAGTGGCCGACAAAACCATCAACAAACTGCGCGACCGAGCAGGTGTGGCTCACATGGTTGTTGCCACCATCGACGACAATTTCGACCCTCATCGCGACCGCGGTACGGCACCCTGGTGGACAGGTCACGGTGGAAAGTTTGGCAACTATAATGTCGATCCCGTGTTATGGGAAATTCGCCGCGAGCGTCAAATCGAACTCTTTGGTGAGGGTTTTGCTTTCTACGATGTGCGGCGCTGGGCGAAAGCGGCCTACTATGTCAACCGACAGCCTTGTGGACTATGGACCACCGCCACGCAAAACATCTATGCACCGCGTGCCAATGCTTACACGGGGCAGTTTGTAGATTACGACGAAATCAGCACCAATGGCAAGGCTGCTGCCGAGAACAACAGCGCCGGAAGTGGCTGGATTTACACCTATGAAAGTCCGCTTGTGCACGGCGGGTGGCTCGATACCTATTATTTGAGTATGGTGCCCACAAGCCAGATTGTGCTCAACAAGCAGCTCACGCAGAACCCCGGTTACAATGAACTTTTCGGATTAAACAATTAAACGAACAATGAAAACATTTTCATCGCTTTGGCTCACGCCGGCAGCATGGTTTGCCCTGTTGCCAGCGCAGGCCGCAAAAACCACGAAGCCCAACATCCTCTACATCATGTGCGACGACATGGGCTATGGCGATTTGGGCTGCTATGGACAGCCCTACATCCTCACACCCAACATCGACCGCATGGCTTCCGAGGGTATGCGCTTCACTCAGGCCTATGCCGGAGCACCTGTGAGCGCACCGTCGCGGGCGTGTTTCATGACAGGGCAGCACAGTGGGCACACCGAAGTGCGCGGCAACAAGGAATATTGGGATGCACAGCACACCGTGAAGTATGGCCAAAACACCGACTTTGCCGTTGTGGGGCAACATCCCTACGCCCCCAACCACATCCTTCTGACCGAAATCATGAAAGCCAACGGCTATCAGACGGGTATGTTTGGCAAGTGGGCGGGCGGCTACGAAGGGTCGGTTTCCACACCCGACAAGCGTGGCGTCGACGAGTTCTTTGGCTACATCTGCCAGTTTCAGGCCCATCTCTACTACCCCAATTTCCTCAACGCCTACAGCCGAGCGCAAGGCGACAAGGGCGTGAGGCGCGTGGTGTTAGACGAGAATATCGCCTATCCCATGTTTGGTGACGACTATCACAAGCGTACAGCCTATTCGGCCGACCTCATTCATCACCGCGCTTTGCAATGGCTTGAGGCGCAAACGCCCGGTAAACCCTTCTTTGGAGTGCTCACCTACACACTGCCTCACGCCGAATTGGCACAGCCCAACGACTCGTTGGTGGCGTTCTACAAGAAGCGGTTCTTTGTCGATAAAACCTGGGGTGGACAGGAATCATCGCGCTACAACGCTGTGGAGCACACCCATGCGCAGTTTGCTGCCATGATAACCCGTTTGGATGCCTACGTGGGCGAGATTATGGCGCTGCTTAAACGCAAAGGGCTTGACGACAACACGCTCGTGATTTTCACCAGCGATAACGGCCCCCACGAGGAGGGAGGTGCCGATCCCACGTTCTTCAATCGCGATGGAAAGCTGCGCGGACTCAAACGACAATGCTACGAGGGCGGCATTCGAATTCCGTTCATTGCCCGTTGGAAAGGCCACATCGCAGCCGGGCAAGTGAATCCGCTGCCCTTTGCTTTCTACGACCTCATGCCCACGTTTAGCGAGTTGGCCGGTGTGAAAAACTGTGCCCAACGCTATCGCAACCGTCGCTTAAAAACCGACTATTTCGACGGACTTTCCATCGTACCAACGCTCCTTGGGCACGATACCGCACAGCAACGCCATCCCCATCTCTATTGGGAGTTTGCCGAAACCAACCAGATTGCCGTGCGCCGAGGCGATTGGAAATTGGTGGTCATCAAGGGCGTGCCCCATCTCTATAATCTCGAAACCGATTTGCACGAGGACCACGACCTCGCCGCCGAGCACCCCGATCTTGTGCAACAACTTGTTAACATCATCTATCAAGAGCATGTCGACAGCCCACTGTTCCCCGTCACACTGCCGCCGAAGTCGGTGCAGTGAATGTGTTTAGCAACCGAAAGCCCCTGCTCAACAAACTTGAACAGGGGCTTTTTTAGGGCAATTATCTGCCGTCATGTGGCCAGCCTTTGAGTGTTTTTATTACAATTTGTTTTTTATCTCCCAAAAAAGTATTACCTTTGCCGCCGAATTAAGCAGAAAGTGTTTGTATGCAGACGAAAAATAATTTTTCAAGCAGTGTAAGTTTTAACATCTTTTATTTGGTAGAACCAAATAAAAGTGTAACACACACACACACACACACACACACACACACA
>NZ_JH114216.1:17583-21383 GCF_000224615.1 Segatella oulorum F0390 | reverse complement strand
CACACACACACACACACACATTCTAACAACGGTCTAAGTCTCTGTACTAAGGCGATAGCGGTGCGCCCGGCGCGGGCGTCGGTTCGCCGTTTCAAGCATCTGCAAGGAGCTTTCAAAGCTCTTTGCAGATGCTTTTTCGTGTGTGTATAACTGCACCTGTGAAGCAAGAAATCAATAGTAGTAAATATAATCATTTAAACAGAACAAAAAATGAAGAAAAAATTGTATGAAACGCCTGCATGTACGGTCATTCCGTTGGCGACAGAGTATGCGTTATTAACGAAAAGCCCTGTGGCACGTCCCGGTGGCGGTGGTGAAACAGGTCACAAAGGCAGTGTCAGCGTAGGTGAATTCGAAGATGGCGGCAGTGAAGAAATCGAGGACGAAGATTAATAGCTGTGGCAAATGAATGGAGTAAAAATAAAAGGAACAACAAAAATGAAGATAAAAAATAAGTTGAGCAACCTTGCATGGAGCAGACTTCGTAACCGGGGTTTGCTCGTTGCCGTTGGTGCTGCTGCTCTTTTGGCAGCCGCTTGTGCCGACGATGATTTGGCAACCGACAAGCCCAATAAGCACATGGGCACCACATTGGCTTTCAATGTGAGCGATGTGCAGATGGATGCGTTGGCACAAAACGCCACAGAGCAAACACGTGGTTTGAGTATGCAGCCCATTCCAGCAAGCTATCTTGCTCCACGCAAGATCGAAGCTACTGGCAGCAATCCTCATGACTTCTGCTTGATAGAGTCGACAGTTGAGGGTCTTAACCCAGTGAAAGTGGATGCGAAGACACGTGGAACCATTCTCACCGCCAGCACGCTTGGCACCTTCTCCTCGATTGGTTATCGTGCAGCAAGTGCAGCTGCAGCATCCAATCCGAGTACAGCATTGCTATGGTTTCACAACGAAAAGACCAATCCCGATGGCACATTGGTAAATCGTTACGATTGGGATTGGCCCGTAAACGTTTATGGTCGCTTCTATGCTGTGTCGCCCGAAGCTACGGCAGCCAATGGCATCACCTTCTCGCCGAGCAACTATGCGCAGGTGCCTTATGTGGACTTTGAGGTAAAGAGCAATGTAATTGACCAAGTAGACTTGATGACTGCCTGCTCGGGCGAGGTGCACTATGAGCATGGCAACGACCCCACGAGCAATCTCAAGTTCACGCATGCCTTGGCCGCTGTGAAGTTTTCCATCGGCAGCAACCTTTCGCCTGTCATCATTAAGAAGATTGAAGTTTCTGGTGTGAAGTATAAAGGCCGCTACAAATTGCCCAACAAAGCTGATGGCAGCGACGCGGCTTGGCTTTCGGTTGACAATGCCACCACCACGGTGACGCTCGATGGTATCAATGTAAATGCAGCAGAGATGCCCAACACGATGTTGGCCGGTGCACTCAATCCTGCAACAAATCCCAACAACCGTCCAGGGCGTCAAAACTATACCTTCTTGATGATTCCACAAACCTTGCCCGCCAAGGGGGCGGCTAATCATGCTAAGGTCACCATCTATTATCAAGATGGTCCTACCACCAAGCATGTATCATTCCCTTTAACTGGCGAGTGGAAGGCAAACACTACGCAGGAATATAAGCTCTCGCAGAGGAATTCTACATGGGAAATCCGTTTAAGTGTAGCAGGAACGAGTAAGACCTTCGATTATCAAGGTAATCTTTTAATGGGGGGTCACACGTTCGATGTCACAAGCTACCGCCAATCACCGGATGGTACTATACAGCAAGCCGTACCTTGGAAGATTTCCAAATATGAAGAGTGGGACTATACGCTCAACGGCGGCACAGGAGGCTGGGTAGACCGCGGCACTACAAAGCCCGATTGGCTCGGCGACCTCACCGATCATGGTAATGGTGGCACAGCAGCAGAAGCAGGAAACACTGCAGTAAAACCTGCCACTATTATTGATAAACTTGCTGCTTACAACCAAGTCCTTAAGGATGCTACGCCCAAAGGCACGGCTACCAATCCCTACAACTTGGCTAATCCCAGCGGTAATGGTGCGCGAAATTTTATTGAAGAGAGTGCCAACTGCTATCTCATTTCTGCCCCGGGACACTATTGCATCCCCTTGGTCTATGGCAATAGCATTAAAAATAATCAACGGAACACCAAGGCTTACCAATCTTCACAACCTGCTGGCACTCCCTATTTGCTGAAGACTTTTAAAGAGCATAGAAATATTGATATTGTCAATCCTTGGATAGGCCAGCAACAAGGCGGTGGTCCCGATGATGCCAAAATCGTTTGGATGGATCAGCCCAATCTTGTCCGCAGTTCTTCACTCCAAATCGTCCATAATCCGGACTATCTTGAGTTTGAAGTGAAGAAAGAAGACATCCGTAATGGTAATGCTGTGATTGCCGTTACCCGTGGTGGAGAGGTGGCTTGGTCGTGGCACTTGTGGTTCGACCATGCTGACGCATTGAACAAGATTACGTGTAAAAACTATGATGGCATCATCTATAAATTTACACGTAACACATTGGGACAAGTATATTTCAAATATGAGGCAACATCCTACGACAAACCTCGCAAAGCATGTATCACCATTGAACAGCAAGCAGCCAACGGTGGTGTCAGAGCTTCTGCACCGGTCGTAATCACGCAAAATCCGGAAAATAAAAAAGAAATAGCAACCACGCTCTACCAGTTTGGGCGCAAGGATGCCCTGCCCGGTACAGATGCCATTGCACAAGGCAGTTATTCTTTCGATAATACCCCTGGTGGCCGTTCCATAGGTTATGCCATCCAGCATCCTGAGAAGATGTTTAGGTCTGCCGAGACCGGAATGTTTAACAATTATGACTGGTGTAACGCCACTTATTACAACCTCTGGTCGATAGAGAACACCACAACTGGTTACAACGACAACGCTGTCGTCAAGACCATCTACGATCCTTGTCCTGCCGGTTTCAAAATGCCCGCATCCAACGCCTTCACTGGCTTCACGACCACTGGCAACAATACCGGTACACCATCACAATTCAATATAAACGGTGGATGGGACTACGGTTGGAACTTCAACAACAGGATTACCAGTCCTGATGCCACCGTATATTTCCCCGCTTTGGGCTTTCGCAACAGCGTAAACGGTTCGCTGATCAGTGTGGGCATCTTCGGCGGCTCTTGGTCGGCCGTCCCGGCCGACACGGACCACGGTTGTGGCCTGCACTTCTACTCGTGGGAGGTGTACCAGAAGAGCAGCGAGAGTCGGGCGTACGCGCACTCTGTCCGTCCCGTAGCCGACACTAAAACCAAGGTGACGCCAAAACTGCCAGGCTCAACCGAAGAGCAATGGGGAAGCGAGCAGCAAGTGGGCGGCACCGAGATTGATTTAGACAATTAAGAAACGACAAGTAAAACGAAACGCAATGAAAAAAATAAATAGATTGACCCTTGTGCTGACCTTGATGGCAGCAGGGCTATTCGCCGGTTGCGCAAGCGACGAAGAGGCAACCCGCGAGAACCAAAAGATAACGCTTGACGGCAGCCACTTCAAATTTACCGAAGTGGCCTATCAGGCCGACCAGGCTGTGACACGCGCCGCAGCATCCGTGAAGCCGACGACCGTTGACTTGGGCGACGGCTTGGAGGCCGAAGTATCGGTTACTCCCGATGCGCCCACCGGCAAAACGCGCGCCGTTGATCCCATCAGCGATGGCAAGTATACCATCCTCGCCTTCGACCCCACCACCCACGACTTGCAAGGCAAACTGGAGGGCAGCGTGACGGGCGGCGTGTTCACCCCCGATGCCGGTCAGAAACTGTTGCTCGACC
>NZ_JH114216.1:6190-17286 GCF_000224615.1 Segatella oulorum F0390 | reverse complement strand
CCGACCAGGCTGTGACACGCGCCGCAGCATCCGTGAAGCCGACGACCGTTGACTTGGGCGACGGCTTGGAGGCCGAAGTATCGGTTACTCCCGATGCGCCCACCGGCAAAACGCGCGCCGTTGATCCCATCAGCGATGGCAAGTATACCATCCTCGCCTTCGACCCCACCACCCACGACTTGCAAGGCAAACTGGAGGGCAGCGTGACGGGCGGCGTGTTCACCCCCGATGCCGGTCAGAAACTGTTGCTCGACCCCGGCACCTATGACTTTACCTGTTTCAGCGAGCCTGTGGTATATGATGAGCCGAACAACCGATTGGTGGTTGACAACTGGCTCACCAAGAGCCCGACGATTGGCCATGTGCAGGCAACGATAACGGGCGACGATTACGAAGTGGTGTTTAACATGGAGCACAAATCTGCCCGCGTGCGCCTTAATATCACGTCGGATATTCTATCAGAGAACACGCCCATTGATGCTTATCTGGAGGGAGGGGTTTTCGGTCCTTATTATTGGATGCACGATTGGTATACGGCTTATTCAGGCGTTCTAAACAATGCGGGCAATGGTGATATTGGCACGTCTGGATCATTGAACTTTAAGACTGTTGCGCCTGTTACGACGCAAGCAGGCACCACCTACACATCAGACTACGTCTATATGTTGCCAGGGCTGAGTAGTCATGATGACTTATCAAACCATGCCATCCACTTCAATGCCGGCACCATTGGCGGTGCGTCCTTAGTCGGCAAGACGGTCGGTGTGGGAACTTACCCCCCAGGTTTCCAATGGGCTATCAACCAAAGCATCACCATCAATGTCAACGTCAAAGGGCAGCTCTATCTGTTTGAAGACGGAAAGGCACGTGTATACGCCGGACGAGGAACGCATACGCCCATCGGGCTCGTTATTCAGCAGAAGTGGGAGCCAACGAACCAAAAAGGAACGGCCTGCGCGTTAGAAGATGCAAGTCTTAGTGCTTTTTGGGAAGACCCTGCAAAAACCGGACTTGCAGCCGAGACCCAACGCAATCAAACGGTTTATGCAGACCTTTATTCTGGGCAGAATGATTTGAATGGCTATAATTGGACATGGGATGCCAACAGCACAACCGACCATGTGGTGCGTGCCAATGAGCAAGAAAAATATCCGGCGTTTTATGCCGCCGGGCACTATCGTCCATCATTCACTACTGTGACAGGTGCTAACGTAGGGAAATGGTATCTACCAGCTATCGGAGAAGTATTGCAGCTTTTTAAAAAGTTTACCCCGGTCAATCTTTCTTCATCCATGGGATGGAGTGGAATAGTGTCAGCTATAGATAAAAGCAAATATAGAAAATTAAAGAATGCTTTCACCAATGTCGGGAGTACAATATTTCTGAATAGCTTCTTTTGGACCAGCACAACAGCTGACGCGAATGGCTACTATAAGTATGGTCCTGTCGCATATAATTTGATGACTTCGGTATATGAACCAGGAACGTATGTTATTATGAAAAATATATACAATATCCATGTTATACCTTTCGTTCATTTCTAAATGATGAGTGGTGTTGTAGAAATGCAGCCGAAGGGGTCGTCAAGCGTGGTAGTGGCCGTGCCTGTGTGCCGGCCAGCGCGCCCCACAAGGGCGCATCCATCGTTAGCGGTGCAGGCGAAGGTAGCAACAATATGTTTGCGCATGGCAGCACATCATTTTCGGGTGAAAACGCCGCTGCGCGGACGTTCGGGCGGGCACACAGGCACCGCCCCTACCATTCCAAACACGTGCAAGCAAGCTGCGAGCCCGAAACCAAAAGGTTTTTTGCTCGCAGAAATGCTGCAAGCACCAAACCGTTCGGGAATACATTTGCAGAAATGCTGCAAGCGTCAAATCGTTCGGGAATGCATTTGCAGAAATGCTGCAAGCGCCAAACCGTTCGGGAATGCATTTGCAGAAACGCTGCAAGCACCAAACCGTTCGGGAATGCATTTGCAGGAACGCTGCGAGCGTTCGAAAAAGTGGAATAACACTTTGGTACAGGTAATTTTTATATTAATCACATAAAAAATATTCAAATTATGGTAGACATTCAAGCTATCGATTTAGTGCGCATGAACAACGGCGCGCACTACGAGTTTATGAAGGTGGTGAACGACCGTTTCGCGGCGGAGACGGCGTTGAGCACAAATGCTGCGGCGAAAAAGGCTATCGAGGCGTTGGCGGCCGCGGTGAAAGAGGAGGATCGCTGTTTGGTGATTTCGCAAAAGAGTCTCATCACCGACGACATCAAGGCGGCCGACGACAAGCGCGACAACATTTTCCGTGGGTTGCGCAAATCGATTAAGGGATTGACGGACGCGCCCATGCCCGATGTGGCGCAGGCAGCAAAAGAGTTGCAACAATGTTTGGTGGATTATCGTATCGACCCCAAGATGCAGTTGGATCGCGAGACAGGCTTGCTGCACAATTTCATCGCCGACCTCGAAACAAAATATGCCGCGCAGGTGACGAAGCTCGGACTCACGCTGTTCGTTGCGCCGCTGAAGGAGGCCAATGCCAAGGTCGAAGCGTTCATCGTTGACCGCACCACGGCACAATCGGCCATTGCCGCCGGCGAACTCCGCCAGGCACGTTTGGCCACCGATGCCGCCTATCGCCACCTTGTGAAGTTCGTCAATGCCTTGGCCATGGTCTCTGGCACCACCGACTACGACGCCTTGGCCAAGTTCCTCAACGAGCACATCGACCGCTACAAACACGAGGTGCTGCCGAAAAAGAAGAAAGCGGATGATAAGAAGCCGGGCGATGGTAAGCCGGGCGATGGTAAACCGGGCGATGGGAAGAAACCCGGCGACGGCGGGAAGAAGCCCGATGGCAAAAAGCCGGGCGGTGATGCTGTAAAGCCGGGCGATGGTGGCGATGGCAAAGATAAACCGGGCGGGAAAGGTCAGGGCGATGCCACGGTGACACCCAAAGAATAACTTGTTTTAAAACAAATGACGTCATCCACGGTGACGCCCAAATCATAACATACACACACTTTTTTATTTTAAGAATGGGGGCGGGAGTGCGCGATGCATTCCCGCTCCCGATGTGTGTGGGAAGGATATAAAAAGCAATGTGGTGGAAAGAGTACAACCCCCAAGGGGGTAGCCTTCTCGCTTGCATTGTTACCCAGGGTAGGCTGCGTTGCACTTGCCAACCCTGCGCTATCGAAAGTATAACCCCGATGGGGTAATGGCACACCGCGTGGTTTGATGGAGATTGGTAGGGACGGATTGCACATGGACGGTTGATTTCGTTGGGGGGATTGTGTGCAAATGGTTATTTTGTTTGTGTGGGATTGTGTGGAAAAATATGATGGAGATGGGTAGGGGCGGTGCCTATGTGCCCGCCCGTGTCGCTCCACGGGGGCGCATCCATCGTTCAATTCCCCGCACACAATGCGTGTGTTCTTGGTATGGAAACGCCGCTACGCGGACGTTCGGGCGGGCACGCAGGCACCGCCCCTACGATTTCGTTTGGAGGATTGCGTGTGGGACGGTTGATGTCATTTTGGTGGATTGCATGTAAATGGTTATTTTGTTTGTATGGTATTGCGTGGAAAAATATGGTGGAGATTGGTAGGGGCGGTACCTGTGTGCCCGCCCGCGTCGCCCTGCAGGGGCGCATCCGTCGTTCATCCCCGCGCACAATGTGTGTATTCTTGGTATGGAAACGCCGCTACGCGAACGTTCGGGCGGGCACACAGGCACCGCCCCTACAGTTTCGTTTGGGTGGATTGCGCGCGGACAGTTGGTGACGTTTGGGTGGATTACGTGTGGGACGGTTAATGTCGTTTGGGGGATTGCGCGTGGGGGAGTGTTTGTTTGTTGGGAAAACGGTGCACATGAACCAACACCATCGGTGTTGTACTTTTGATAGCCCAGGGTTGCCGACGATAGGAGGCTACCCTGGGTAAAGTTGTTGAGGGGAACCTATGCCATCGGCATTGTACTTTTTAAAATCAATTTTCGTGTGGGGGAAATCATTCGCGAATAATCCATTCGCCGCGTGTGGTAATGATGTGCGATGAGAAAAAGTACAACCCCCAAGGGGGTAGCCTCCTTGCTTGCATTGTTACCCAGGGTAGGCTGCGTTGCACTTGCCAACCCTGCGCTATCGAAAGTATAACCCCGATGGGGTAATGACACACCGCGTGGTTTGGAGCTATCGAATGTGCAATACGGTGGGGTATGGGCACACCGTGCGGTTGGCGTGGGCTATCGAAAGTATAACCGCTACGCGGTAGGGGCACACCGTCACAGAGAAGTTTGATTTGTGATGGTGGCGCATCAAATGGGATGTGCTTTATTTGGTTATATCGCCATTCTTATTTATCTTTGCTGCGAAATTAAAGAGGAAAGGGTATGGAAACAATTAGTTTACAAGAGTTCAGCGCCAACCCGAAAAGCTATTTGGACAAGGTGGCAAAGGGTTTGGAGTTGTTGATTATGCGCAAGGGCGAGGCTTTTAAGCTGACGAAGGTTTCGGATGGTGCTGCATTGCCAGATGAAGAAGATTTTTATGCGCAGATAGACAAGGCGCTTGCGGATGTGGAAGCGGGTCGAACCTATAAGATGGATGCTGACGAGACGCTGACTGATTTTTTAAAACGCGTTGAAGGCACACAACATGTTTGAAATTGAATTCTCTGAAACAGCTTTGGTTGGGCTGGCTAAGTTGAGGAAATCCGAACCGGCGAGCTTTAAAAAGGTAGAAAAATTGTTGGAGGAGTTGCGCCAACATCCTATGACGGGCACGGGGCATCCTGAACCTTTGAAAGGGATGAGCGCTTCGGTTTGGTCGCGGCGGATTAGCAATAAGCATCGTTTGGTTTATGAGATTATTGATAGTTGTGTGAAAGTAATCATCTTAACCGCCTATGGACATTATGCAGACAAGTGATGCAAGTGGGTGTGCCCCTTGAGGAGGGCGAGAACGATTCTTTGCATCAATGATTTTGAAATAGCATTTGGGGCGGATGTGCGCAGTGCATGTCCGCCCCAAATGTGTTATTTTTTGAAGAACCGGTTGGCGCGTTGGATGGCCTCATTGAATTGGCGTGGGTTGATGTGGAAGTTGGGAATGGGGTTGAGGTGGCTGTCGGTGACATCCATGGTGCCATCGGGTTGCTTCGTGATGATGGTGTCGCCGCCGATGATGAAACCGTAGTTGAGGTCGGAACCCACCATGTGCCAGCGGCGTGGTTGGCGGTCGGTGAGCAAATGGCCCACGCTGTAGTCGCCGATGGGGTTGGTGACGCCGAGTGCATTGTGCATCAGTGTGGGGATGATGTCGTAGTGGGTGGTGCGGTAATGGAGCTTCTGCGGCTTTGTGTTGGGCGCTTTGTAGAGCAGCGGCACGCCAATCTGCCACGGCGAGAAATTGCCGTTGTGGCCCCAAAAGTTCTTTTTGTTTTCGTTGAACTCCTGTGCGTGGTCGCCTGAAACTACGATGATGGTATTGTCGTAGAGGCCTTCTTGTTTGAGTTGCGCAATGACTTCGCCAATCATCTGGTCAATCTGCCAGCAGCAATTACGATAGAGGTTGAAGAAGGGTGTGGGGTCGGTGTCGTTGCTGAGTCGTGTGTAGTCGGCGTAATCCCACGAAGGCGTGAACTTCTTGGGCAGCTTTTTGGGATATTCAAAGCTGTGGGCAAGGTCGTAGAACAGGAAGGCAAAGAACGGCGCTTGCCGCTTGAGTGTCGGCAACTCACGGATGAAGTCGGTGGTGATGCGGCGGTCACGGTCGTAGGTTGTGGCGCCAGGTGTGCTGATTTGCAGGTGGGGAACGCGTTGGAATATCGCGTTGGCAAAGGGCGGATCGACGAGCGTTGCGCTGCCATGGATGCGCAGTTGATAGCCTTCGGCCAGCAGTTCATCGATGAAAACCGGGCTGACATGGCTCGGCACAAAGCTCTCCCAATAGTGGCCGGGCACGCTGAAGAAGAGCCCGAAGATAGAGGTGCGCGTGCCATTGCTGCAGCTGAAATGATTGTCATACCATTGACTTTCGGTGGCCAAGCGGTAGACATGGGGCATCGTTTCGGGCGTCAGCGTGCGCTTGTTCCACGAGTCGATGAAGAGAAAAACAATGTTGGGGCGTTGGGCATTCTGAACTTTCAAGGGGTGAAGCGGATAGCAAAAGTCCGAGGAACTGCGCGCGTCGGCCGTGGGCGTTATGGGTTGTTTGAAGCCCATGCTTTCGAGGGCACGTGTTGCCGAGAGTGGAAAATAATAGGGAATGAGCGTTTTCGACTTGGTCACCGCAGGTTGTTGAAAGAACGAACCGTAGACATAAAGGGCATTGGCCACAAGCGTTGCCAACAGCAACAGGCCTGCTCCTGACCACAGCTGGCGCCGATTTACGCGTCGCACCAGCGTGGGAACGAGTCGCCAAAGCGCTACGGCCGCAGCCACGAAGAGCAGCAGAATGCCCCCTTCTTTGAGCAGCACGGCGCTGTCGAAATTGAAGATTTCACTGGCACCGCTACCAAAAAACATGTTGAGGATGATGCCGTTGATGTGGAACCGATAGAGCTGATAAACCTGTCGGTTGAGCATCAGCACCACCATGAGCAGCGCAACGAGGGCAACAAACCAGCTGGTGGCGAGACGAGGGTGGCGCAATCGTGCCAGCAAGGCATAGCCGAGGAGCGCCGGCAGCAGCAGGATGGCTGCGTGAGAGAGGCACGAAAGGGTGAAAAATGTCCAGCCCGTGACGTCCATCACATTGATGATGGTGGTGCCGAAGATATAACTAAAGAGCATCAGTGCCAGCACCAAGGTGGAAAGAAAGTAATAGAGGATGCCCTTGCGCTGATGTTGTAGGTGGTCGATTTGAACCATGGTGTGATGTTGTTTGTGTTGAGCGTTTTTGTAAAATGAGCGATATTGTGGCCGAAAACGTGCGCTATTGGGTGGCAATCTGTGCGTAAATGTGCGCTAATATGGTGGTGTTTAGTGAGGAGTTAAGCACTGCATTTGCAGCCATCGAAATCACCTTCTGCACCGATTTGCCTGGGGGCTAAGGCTTGTCGACGAGCACCGTGCAGAGTTCTCGTTGCAACACGCGCGCATCCAACACCGACATCTGATGGTCCATGATGGCAAAAGCCAGCAGATGGCCGTTGCTGCCCGTGGCGTAACCCGCCAAAGAACTGATGCCATAGGGGTGGGAGAGGGTGCCCGTTTTGCCATGAATTTTTCCCTTGAGCTTGTCACTTTGCAGCAAGCTGTGCAGCGTT
The DNA here is from genome assembly GCF_000224615.1 of Segatella oulorum F0390. NCBI lineage: Bacteria > Pseudomonadati > Bacteroidota > Bacteroidia > Bacteroidales > Prevotellaceae > Segatella > Segatella oulorum. Next base: position 10,011 of record NZ_JH114216.1, on the reverse strand, counting down.
CCGTCGACACCTGCGATGGAAAGGTTGCGCTGCAGCTGCCCGTAGATGGCAGGATGGGCGTAACCATAGCGTAGAATGATGACCAAGGCGTCGGGCGAAAGCTGGTTGTGCGTGCACAGACCGCAGCCATCATGAATGACGAGTGCGGAGTCTTTGAGCTGCAAATTCTTGCGCATGAAGTGGCGCAGATAGGCCAAGCCCGCCTCGGCTGGCGCCTGTTTGGGGTCGTAATAATGGCCGATGGTGTAGAGCAAGGAGGTGGCTTGGGTGTTGGAACTGTTCTTCCACATGCGCTGAATGACGCGATCAATGGAACGATAGAAGCGGAACAGGCAATGCGAACCGGCGGGTGTCTTGGCCACAACCATCTGCTCATCGCTCACCATGATGCCTGCATGACGAAGACTTTGCTGCAAGGCTTGTTTCACTTTCGCCTCGCCTTTATAGAGCAGTCCATAATGCGAAAACGACAAATCCCACGGATACCAATGGGCTTCGCTCGTGACAGGGTCGGTGAGTACGAGGTCGAAGATGAGCTTTCCTGCAATGTTTTGAATGCCTTTGCGGCGCAACGCCTGCACAAACATATCGAGGTCGTCGGGTTGCAGCATGGGATCTAAATCGGCTTTGAAACTCACATCGCCCTGCAACGTGTCGCCCACTTGCCGACCTTTGATGAAGATGGCTGTGCGATAGTTGTAGTGGGTACCTAAGAAATGAAGTCCCGCCACGCCCGTGAGCAGTTTCAAACACGAAGCCGAAGGTTGCGTGCGGTGCTCGTGATAGCCATAAACGGGCTTGTTGGCTGTGATGTCATACACCTGAAAACCAAACACACCGCGCAGCTTCATGTCTTCAGCAAAGGCCTCAAGGCGCGTTCTGAGCTGCTGATCTACGGCGATATCTTTAGGCACAGCGGCCGGTTTGTTTTGCTTGTCGTTGCTTTTTCCTCCTCCGCATGCGCCGCATGTCAGCGTTAAAGCCATGGCGCCGAGCAGGGCAGGGACGATTATTTTTAGTTTCATCATTTCTGTTTTGAGTTGTGTTGCAAAGGTAATGCTTTTTTTCAAAGCAGTGGATGCGTGGGCAATGAAAGCCGCTGGCGAGCGTTAAAGAATGAGAAATGCGGGACGGTGGGGTGGTAACGAAGAAAAAATGTGTTTGCCATGCGACGGCGAAACTTATTCCGCGGAAAAATGTTATCTTTGCAGCAGAATTGTAAACGTATGGATGACAAATTTGTTTTAAGGGATAGCGCGGAGGTCGTTAATCGCAAATTAGACCTCCTTTTGCGAACAGGTTGTTTGTTGATGGAGTGCTCAGCCGACACAACGCGCATCATGCGCACGTTGAAACGCACCATAGCTTATTTGGGTTTGCGCAGCGAACATCTGCATTTGTATGTCAACTACACCATTCTCATGGTGAATTATCACGACGACACCCATTCTTATACCAACTTCCGCCATTGCAAAAAGCATATCATCGACATGGCGGTTATCTCGGAGGTGAGCCGACTTTCGTGGCGCAGCATTGCCGAAGATATGACCTTAGACGAATATGAGGCGGTGCTGAGCGAATTGGGAATGAAGCGAAATCGCTACACACCTTGGCAGGTAGCCATCGGAAGTGGCTTTGCTTGTGGTGGTTTCTGCATTCAGTTTGGATGTGATTGGGTCTCGTTTTTCTATGCATCTATCGCCGCTATCTTGGGCTTTCGATTGAAAATGTATTTGGGAAAGCGCGGCATGAATGTGTATGCCGGCACGGGCATCTCGGCCTTTGTAGCCACCATGATCGCATGGCTTTTCTCGTTGTTGTCGGTAGGTTCGTTCGCCGCCTATACACCTCAGTTCCTCCATTCGGGCACACCTTGGCATCCGTTGTTGGCTTGTGCGCTCTTTATTGTGCCCGGTGTGCCGCTCATTAACTTTGTAAGCGACATGCTCGATGGGCATATTGAGACCGGCATCACACGTGCCACAAACACCTTGTTGATTGTGGGTTCGATGTCGTTTGGCATTGCTTTGGCCATTAAGATTTGCGGCATCAACAACTTTGTCACCGACCTTTCGATGATACCCCACCATTCTTATTGGGAGTTTGCCATCGCTGCTGCGATCTCAGCCATGGGCTTTTCGATGATTTACAGCACGCCCAAGCGCTTGCTTTTGCCCATTGCCTTAGGCGGAATTATTGCTGTCTGCACCCGAAACTTTGTCAATCTGGGCGATAGCAACGGCAACATTGGCCTTGACCAAGGCATCATCATTGGTTCGTTGGCAGGCTCGGTGCTCATTAGTTTGATTATCACCCGTGCACAACACTGGTATCACACGCCCCATCAATGTCTCTCTATTCCCAGCGTCATTCCCATGGTTCCGGGTGTGTTTATGTATCGGGCACTCTTCGCTTTCATCGAGATGGATGGCTCGGTCGACCAAGTGCTCTTCGGTTTGAATAATCTCATCAAGGCTTCTTTGGTGATTCTTTGTATCGCCTTAGGTGTGGCCTTGCCCCATATCTTCGTGCATCGGTTGATGGCCAACAAGCGTAAACAACGGCTCATCGACTCACTCAACGAGCGCAATCGGTTGCAATTAGAGAAGGAAGGCGCGTCCGTTTAAAGCCTTTGCAGCACAACTTGTAGGCTGTTTTGATGCAGCCCACTTTTGATTGTAAACTTCTTAATGGTGCTGTTGCACATGGCTTGTCGACTGTTTCGCAGAGGTAGTCTTGTAAGATTAAGCAAGAGCTTGCAAAACATGCGCGATATAAAGAGAATACGGGTAATGGAGTTTGCCTGTTTCATGGGGTTCATGAGTCGCGGTTATATCGGCAAACGGGGCACATAAAGGTTGCTTACATATTTGATTTTTGGAAAGAATATAGGTAAGGGGCATAGCAGTATTGACAAAAATATGAATAGGGCAATCTTAAAATAAGGGTAGTTTGCTGAGTAATATGGTGGAGATAATGTCGTAAAGTGGGCGAGATTGCAGGGTAAATAGCATCACTTTGGTAGGGTTTCTTTTTGTGATTATGGCGATAGGAGGGCGATTAGAGGAGAGGTTGGTTGACTGATAATGCGATGACTCCTTTATATATCATGATGACCCCTTTATATATAATAAGGTAAGGAGTAGGCTTAGATAGTCTCTTTAGCCCGATTGGGGTATAAGTTTAGTGTGGAAGTGCCACGCAATTTCTCTCTGTTTTGTTGTGTAAATCGAAAAAGATAATTTATTTTTGAATTTTCTTTGAAAAAGTTTTGGTGTTTGTTTAGATTTGTATTACCTTTGCACTCGCTTTTGAGGACGAAGGTTCTCAAGTAGCGTTTTCTGCGCCTGTTGAAACGGGCGTGAGGAATAAAGAGAGCGATCTTTGACAAGATTTTCATAGACAGAGAAGTAGTACAAGAAGCGAGTGCTTGTCTTGTTTTCGAGATGAGTGCTTGGGTAAAAAGAACGAACCGTCAGAAGATGGTATTCTTTGAGACGTACAGGTGAAGACTTCAATAAAGCGAAGGATGTTGTTCTGAATCAGATAGACTCATGCCTTTCTATTCCGGGCTTATTTTTAATGTTTCGGTTTAGTGGGCAGAAAATAGATATTTTACAATGGAGAGTTTGATCCTGGCTCAGGATGAACGCTAGCTACAGGCTTAACACATGCAAGTCGAGGGGAAACGATGAGAGAGCTTGCTCTCTCAGGCGTCGACCGGCGCACGGGTGAGTAACGCGTATCCAACCTGCCCATTACAGGGGAATAACCTTGCGAAAGTAAGACTAATACCCCATGGTATTCTCAGCAGACATCTA
>NZ_JH114216.1:0-5996 GCF_000224615.1 Segatella oulorum F0390 | reverse complement strand
GGAATAAAGAGACGCGATCTTTGACAAGATTTTCATAGACAGAGAAGTAGTACAAGAAGCGAGTGCTTGTCTTGTTTTCGAGATGAGTGCTTGGGTAAAAAGAACGAACCGTCAGAAGATGGTATTCTTTGAGACGTACAGGTGAAGACTTCAATAAAGCGAAGGATGTTGTTCTGAATCAGATAGACTCATGCCTTTCTATTCCGGGCTTATTTTTAATGTTTCGGTTTAGTGGGCAGAAAATAGATATTTTACAATGGAGAGTTTGATCCTGGCTCAGGATGAACGCTAGCTACAGGCTTAACACATGCAAGTCGAGGGGAAACGATGAGAGAGCTTGCTCTCTCAGGCGTCGACCGGCGCACGGGTGAGTAACGCGTATCCAACCTGCCCATTACAGGGGAATAACCTTGCGAAAGTAAGACTAATGCCCCATGGTATTCTCAGCAGACATCTAATGAGGATTAAAGATTTATCGGTAATGGATGGGGATGCGTCTGATTAGCTTGTTGGCGGGGTAACGGCCCACCAAGGCGACGATCAGTAGGGGTTCTGAGAGGAAGGTCCCCCACATTGGAACTGAGACACGGTCCAAACTCCTACGGGAGGCAGCAGTGAGGAATATTGGTCAATGGGCGAGAGCCTGAACCAGCCAAGTAGCGTGCAGGACGACGGCCCTATGGGTTGTAAACTGCTTTTATAGGGGAATAAAGTGATCCACGTGTGGATTATTGTATGTACCCTATGAATAAGGACCGGCTAATTCCGTGCCAGCAGCCGCGGTAATACGGAAGGTTCGGGCGTTATCCGGATTTATTGGGTTTAAAGGGAGCGTAGGCCGTAGATTAAGCGTGTTGTGAAATGTAGATGCTCAACATCTGACTTGCAGCGCGAACTGGTTTACTAGAGTGTGCGCAACGTAGGCGGAATTCGTCGTGTAGCGGTGAAATGCTTAGATATGACGAAGAACTCCGATTGCGAAGGCAGCTTACGGGAGCACAACTGACGCTGAAGCTCGAAGGTGCGGGTATCAAACAGGATTAGATACCCTGGTAGTCCGCACAGTAAACGCTGGATGCCCGCTGTTGGCTCATTAGAGTCAGCGGCCAAGCGAAAGCATTAAGCATCCCACCTGGGGAGTACGCCGGCAACGGTGAAACTCAAAGGAATTGACGGGGGCCCGCACAAGCGGAGGAACATGTGGTTTAATTCGATGATACGCGAGGAACCTTACCCGGGCTTGAATTGCAGATGAACGCGGCAGAGATGCCAAGGCCCTTCGGGGCATCTGTGAAGGTGCTGCATGGTTGTCGTCAGCTCGTGCCGTGAGGTGTCGGCTTAAGTGCCATAACGAGCGCAACCCCTTTTCTTAGTTGCCATCAGGTGATGCTGGGCACTCTGGGAATACTGCCACCGTAAGGTGTGAGGAAGGTGGGGATGACGTCAAATCAGCACGGCCCTTACGTCCGGGGCTACACACGTGTTACAATGGCCGGTACAGAGGGCAGGTTGCATGTAAATGCGATCGAATCTTAAAAGCCGGTCCCAGTTCGGACTGAGGTCTGCAACCCGACCTCACGAAGCTGGATTCGCTAGTAATCGCGCATCAGCCATGGCGCGGTGAATACGTTCCCGGGCCTTGTACACACCGCCCGTCAAGCCATGAAAGCCGGGGGTGCCTAAAGTCCGTTACCGCAAGGATCGGCCTAGGGCAAAACTGGTAATTGGGGCTAAGTCGTAACAAGGTAGCCGTACCGGAAGGTGCGGCTGGAACACCTCCTTTCTGGAGACGACATCTTTAAAAGGAAGCTATGAAAGGCTTCTTATGGATATAAAGTCATAGCAGCTTAGTTAAGTTTTGCTGTGATGGGTATCATGGAAGTTGAAGTTGTTACGTTGAAGAGGGTACCGAAGAAAAGAAGAGGGTACGTTTTCTTCTTGTGCTACTGTTATCTGTTTTTTCGATAAAGCGAGAAAAAGGAAGCCGGGCTATGGATAGATGGCCAGGATTTTGGACAGCCACTGAGCCCGGAGAAAGAAGTCCTATAGCTCAGTTGGTTAGAGCGCCACACTGATAATGTGGAGGTCGGCAGTTCAAGTCTGCCTGGGACTACGCAATCTTTAGATTGAAAGTATGAGGTTGTTGATCCCGTATGCGCGGATGTTGCCTGGTATCGATTCCTTCACCTCATGCGAAAAGGGGGATTAGCTCAGCTGGCTAGAGCACCTGCTTTGCAAGCAGGGGGTCAACGGTTCGAATCCGTTATTCTCCACATTCGGTATCGCCTGGCGACTTCAAGTCGTGCAAGGTGAGATTTATCGAAGCGATCTTTGACATATTGACACAAGCAAAACTGTAGAGTAAACTAAGTTCAAACTTAGAAATCAAATGTCTTGAGGCCTCACGGCCGAGAGAAAAAGATTTCACTTGACAGCTGAAAGTATGAGCGACGCCTCTTCTATATTGATACTATTATAATGTTGATAACAGATGAGGCGAGAACAGAAGAAAGTAAGTAAGGGCGTATGGTGGATGCCTAGGCTCACAGAGGCGATGAAGGACGTGATAAGCTGCGATAAGCTTCGGGTAGGTGCAAATAACCCTTGATCCGAAGATTTCCGAATGGGACAACCCGGTTGTTTGAAGAACAATCACTTGCGCGTTGGCGTAAGAGCTAACCCAGGGAACTGAAACATCTTAGTACCTGGAGGAAGAGAAAATAAACTAATGATTCCCTCAGTAGTGGCGAGCGAACGGGGAAGAGCCCAAACCATGACTGTAGCAATGCAGCTGTGGGGTAGTAGGACTGCGATGTTGTATACTTAAGGTGAATAGAACCCATTGGAAAGTGGGGCCATAGCGGGTGAGAGCCCCTTATATGAAGCCGCGAGTAGCATAGCAGTATCCTGAGTAGCGCGGAGCACGAGTAATTCTGCGTGAATCAGCCGGGACCATCCGGTAAGGCTAAATACTCCTGTGAGACCGATAGTGAACCAGTACCGTGAGGGAAAGGTGAAAAGCACTTCGACAAGAAGAGTGAAAGAGTTCCTGAAACCATACGCCTACAAGCGGTCGGAGCTGCTATATGCAGTGACGGCGTGCCTTTTGCATAATGAACCTACGAGTTACCATCTCTGGCAAGGTTAAGAGTAAAGATACTCCCAGCCGTAGTGAAAGCGAGCCTGAATAGGGCGTTTAAGTCAGAGGGGGTAGACGCGAAACCAAGTGATCTACACTTGACCAGGTTGAAGTTCCGGTAACACGGAATGGAGGACCGCACCAATAAGCGTTGAAAAGCTTCTGGATGAGTTGAGTGTAGGAGTGAAAGGCCAATCAAACTTGGAGATAGCTCGTACTCCCCGAAAGGCATTTAGGTGCCGCGTGTGGTGATCTTCGTGAGAGGTAGAGCGACCGATAGGTCAAGAGGGCTTCACCGCCTATTGAGACCTGACGAACTCCGAATGCTCACGTATAGCAGCCATGCAGTAAGGGGGCGGGTGCTAAGGTCCGTCCCCGAGAGGAGAAGAATCCAGACCGCCGTCTAAGGCCCCGAAATTCTGTCTGAGTTAGTCTAACGAAGTCTGGTCCCCATGACAGCTAGGATGTTGGCTTGGAAGCAGCCATTCATTCAAAGAGTGCGTAACAGCTCACTAGTCGAGGGTCCGGGCATGGATAATAATCGGGTATAAGGCAGATGCCGAAGACGCGGGATAGCAATAATAAAAGTATCGGTAGGGGAGCATTCCATGTGCGTAGAATGGTGCAGGTAACTGATCCTGGAGCGCATGGAAACGCAAATGTAGGTATAAGTAACGATAAAAGGGGTGAGATTCCCCTTCGCCAAAAGTCTAAGGTTTCCCGGGCAATGCCAATCAGCCCGGGGTAAGTCGGGTCCTAAGTCTCAGCCGAATGGTGAGGGCGATGGCAGAAACGGTTAATATTCCGTTACTACCTTTAGGAGCGATGTGGAGACGGAGCAGTGACACTGCCGCGGGGTGACGGACATCCCCGTTAAAGAGTGTAGGCGTAGATCGGAGCAGGCAAATCCACTCCGAGAGCCGACCTTGAAAGTACTGCAGCTTCTTCGGGAGCAGCAGATAGCGCAGGTAATCAGACTTCCAAGAAAATCCGCTAAGCATATCCTAAGGGTACCCGTACCGCAATCCGACACAGGTAGACGGGTAGAACATACTAAGGCGTTGAGAGATTCATGGTTAAGGAACTAGGCAAATTGACCCCGTAACTTCGGGATAAGGGGTCCTCATAGCAATATGAGGCGCAGAGAATAGGTCCAGGCAACTGTTTAACAAAAACACAGGGCTGTGCAAACTCGAAAGATGATGTATACAGCCTGACACCTGCCCGGTGCTGGAAGGTTAAGAGGAGATGTCACTAGTAATAGGAAGCATTGAATTGAAGCCCCAGTAAACGGCGGCCGTAACTATAACGGTCCTAAGGTAGCGAAATTCCTTGTCGGGTAAGTTCCGACCTGCACGAATGGTGTAATGATCCGGACGCTGTCTCAACCATGAGCTCAGTGAAATTGTAGTATCGGTGAAGATGCCGATTACCCGCGATGGGACGAAAAGACCCCGTGAACCTTTACTACAGCTTAGCATTGACCTTGGTCATCCGATGTGTAGGATAGGCCGGAGGCTACGAAGCAGGTGCGCCAGCATTTGTGGAGCCATCCTTGAAATACGGCCCTTTGGCTGTCTGAGGTCTAACCCGCTTATTGCGGGGACACTGCTTGGTGGGTAGTTTGACTGGGGTGGTCGCCTCCAAAAGCGTAACGGAGGCTTCCAAAGGTGCCCTCAGGTCGATTGGTAACCGACCTTATAGAGTGCAATGGCATAAGGGCGCTTGACTGGGAGGCAGACATGCCGAGCAGGCAGGAAACTGGGGCATAGTGATCCGGCGGACGTGTATGGAAACTCCGTCGCTCAAAGGATAAAAGGTACTCCGGGGATAACAGGCTGATCCCCCCCAAGAGCTCATATCGACGGGGTGGTTTGGCACCTCGATGTCGGCTCGTCACATCCTGGGGCTGGAGAAGGTCCCAAGGGTTGGGCTGTTCGCCCATTAAAGTGGCACGCGAGCTGGGTTCAGAACGTCGTGAGACAGTTCGGTCTCTATCTATCGTGGGCGCAGGAGTTTTGCGTGGTGCCGTCACTAGTACGAGAGGACCGTGATGGACAGACCTCCGGTTTACCAGTTGTGCCGCCAGGTGCACCGCTGGGTATCTGAGTCTGGAATGGATAAGCGCTGAAAGCATCTAAGTGCGAAGCCAGCCGCAAGATGAGAACTCCATCGAGGGTCGTTGAAGACGACAACGTTGATAGGGTGCAGGTGTAGAGACGGCGACGTCACAGCCGAGCACTACTAATTGCCCGAAACTTTCTTCTCTTCCCTCGCTTCTACTTTGAGTTGTTCAAGAAAAAAAAGGAAAGAACCCAGAAGTGTTTACACCACAGTTTACAGCTTGTGAAAATCATGTCAACCCCTTTATCAGGTGGTTATTGCGGTGGGGTTCCACCTCTTCCCATTCCGAACAGAGAAGTTAAGCCCACTTGCGCCGATGGTACTGCAATGCAATGCGGGAGAGTAGGTAGCCGCCTTTTTTCTTATCAAAGACCTTGGAGAGAAATCTCTGAGGTCTTTTTCGTTTTGTGAATATGAAAGCGACAATTCCATTTATAAGGGAGAGATTTGAGCAATTCAATGCACAAATGTTTGGCGGGCAGCTGCCTCAGTTGCCCATCAGGCTTAGTCATGCAAGGACTTTTGTGGGCATGTGTACGTTTAAGCGGCGCCGGCTTTTGGGCGGAGGAATGGAGAATTATGATTTCAAACTGCAAATCAGCACGCAAATTGATTTGAGCGAATGCGAACTCGAAGACACGATCATTCACGAGATGATACATTATTATATAGGTGTTCATCAATGGCGAGACACGAGTGCGCATGGGCGGCTGTTTCGGCAAATGATGAATGA
>NZ_JH114215.1:1333134-1512165 GCF_000224615.1 Segatella oulorum F0390 | reverse complement strand
GAGTTGTTCAAGCAAAAAAAGAAAGAACCCAGAAGTGTTTACACCACAGTTTACAGCTTGTGAAAATCATGTCAACCCCTTTATCAGGTGGTTATTGCGGTGGGGTTCCACCTCTTCCCATTCCGAACAGAGAAGTTAAGCCCACTTGCGCCGATGGTACTGCAATGCAATGCGGGAGAGTAGGTAGCCGCCTTTTTTCAATCAAAGCGTTCATTTGAGCAATCAAGTGAACGCTTTTTTAGTTGTTATTTTGTGCAATATGGAAAATTGCTGTCACCGTACCGTCCATACACCATGGTACACCGTGTTCAATAGGGCAATGCGGGAGAGTAGGTAGCCGCCTTTTTTCAATCAAAGACCTTGGAGAGAAATCTCTGAGGTCTTTTTCATTTTGAGTAATCTTGAATATCGCCGCCACCAGATGCACTCGATGATATAGCGTTTTCTTAACATTATCTTATCCCATGTGCATTATTATCTTCTGTTGCCCATCTACCCAATACGTTGTTGCAAACATTCGTTTTATGCGGTCTTGAATTGTTCGAACTTCTTTCGCAGACATAACAACAAAGTATGCTATTGTTTATACCTTCGACAGCATACAAATTGCAAAGTATATCAGCGAAAGCGACACGTTTGAGATATATCGTTGCTGTTAGTGTTTGATGAAAACCTTCGGGAAGATTTATTTATTTTCAGGCTGTATGCGATGAAAATTCTTCATACGATGGAGCTGTTTCCGATAAAATTCATCAAAAAAATCATTGATGGGGAAGCTATTTTGTTGCATATTTCAATTGTTTATGTTAATTTTGTAACCAAATAAAAGGAAAACTTGCCATCTGCTTGTTGTTTGTTATTGGATAGAGGAGACAAGTTGGTTTTGAGTGAGCCTTTATACGCAAAATAAAGACGACGAAGAAGAATGAAAGATTTGAAAATGAAGAGACACTTGCTCGGTGGCATGTTGTTGCTCTCTACTGCGGTAGCATTGGCGCAAACGCCTACCTATGATGTGTATGCCGGCTGGTATAAACAATGGAACGACAGTTTGAAAGGTGCCCATATCACGGCAGCGCAACACTATTTGCAGTTGCGGCATGCCAAAGTCAAGCGTCAGGTGGTGGTGGGTATTGTCGATTCAGGTATTGATGTAGATAGCCGTGCGTTGAAGTCGGTGTTGTGGACCAATGCAAAGGAAAAGCTCAACGGGCGAGATGACGATGGCAACGGTTATGTGGATGATGTGCATGGCTGGAATTTTCTGGGCACGAAAGATGGAAAATTTAATATGACCAGTGCCGGAACCGAGGAATATCGGCAGTTTAAACGCCTCTATCCCAAATATAAATATGTGAAATTGGCTGCCGAGGTGCCCGACTCCAACCGTGCTGAATATGCCTATTATGTGGAGATGCGGCGCAAGGCCAAAATCAATTCCTATCTGATGTTTTATGAGGCTACGGCGCGTAAACAAAGGCTCATCCATGAGATGGACAGTTTGTTGCGGACGGACCACGTGGCTGTTGACACGCTCACGATGGGCGGTGTGATGCGTGTGCAAGTGGGCGATACGCTCATTCGGAATTCTTTTGTGCAGGCTGCGATGACCGATTTATATCGCACGCCGAAGACAACTTTGTGGAACAGCTATGTGGCGAAGCAGCAAGCTGCGCTCGTACAGATGGAACAGCGCATTCGCGGTATTGAATGCGACCAAGACAAGCGGCTGTTGATGGGCGATCGTTTGGACGATGCCACCGACCGTTTCTATGGCAACAACCAGCTGAACATCGAGGGAATGGAGCATGGGCATTTCGTAGCCTCTGTTGTAGCCGGTGTTGTAGCTGACGATGTGCGCTACAATGGTGTGTGGCCTCAAGCACGTTTGATGGCCATTCGGATAAGTCCTGAGGGCGATGAGTACGACAAAGATGTGGCATCGGGCATTCGCTATGCCGTGGATAACGGGGCTAAGGTGGTGAATCTGAGTTTTGGAAAATACACTTCACCGCATCCTGAAATGGTGAACGAAGCCATTGCCTATGCTGCTAAACACGATGTTTTAGTAATTGCAGCAGCCGGTAACAACCATTTAAATATCGATTCGGTAGACTATTTTCCTGCCGCAGTTGATGCCAAAGGTAAAACGTTTGACAACTTTATTCGCGTGGGCGGTACGGCGATGGATGGCAGCCGTTCGTCTATCTCCAATTATGGTGCACATAAAGTTGACCTTTATGCACCAGGCGAATATATCTCGGGCATATATCCTGGCGACAAGAAAGATTTTGCCAATGGCACCAGTGTGGCGGCTCCTGTGGTTACAGGCATAGCCGCAATGCTTAGAAGTTACTTCCCCAAGGTGAAGGCGGCGCAGCTGAAGTGCATTCTGATAGAGACGGCACACCACGTGCATGGATTGAAATTGGTGGATGCGGCAGCAGCCGTAAAACGTTTAATGCCTTAGTTATGATGCGGAAACAGTTGTTCATCGTGTTCTTTGTGCAGTTGGCATGCTCGCTTTCTGCACAGACGGTTGATTGGAAACGTGTCGCACAGCAAGAGGAAAATGCGTTGCAGGAGGTTTATCGTCGAAGCAGCATTTCGGCCTCTTGGCTCAAAGGCTCTTCTTTCTTGATGTATGAGCAGTATGGCCGTTACTATTTGGTGGATGCGCGAACGGGTCGGCAGGAGCCGCTCATCAACGATCAACAGCAGTTCGCTGTGCAGTATCAAACGCTCACAGGCGATACCACCATGAAGGCCGATAAGCTGCGGTTATATGGGCTTTCGTTAGAAAATAATGATAGCCGGTATTTCTACTGGACGCGCTCACAGAAGCGTTTGGTTTATGATCGGGCGACCCAGCGGTTGGCATGGGATAGCCGACCGGCAGAAAAAGGCGGGGCCACACATCGCGAAGGCTCTTTCAGTAGTGGCGCTTATACGAAGGACTCGCTCTTCACCATGCTTGGCGATAAATATAATCTGCATGTCAGGAATAATCGGACGGGGCAAATCCGCCAACTGACTTTCGATGGGAAAGAGGGTGCTTCCTATTGCTTTACATCGGCCAAGGATACGCTTCGTGCAGGCAATGCCATGGGAAACTGGCGCGGACACGTGTATATTCATCTGATGAACGACGACTCTAAGGTGGGCAATCTCTATCTTATTGATGTCTTGCATGGCGATCGCCCGCGTTTGAAGACCAAACACATGCCGCTGCCCGATGAAAAGAATGTGCGGCAATACAAACTATATTGGTTTAATGCCGACACGGGTGAAGGTCGTTTGCTGCCGATTGAGAAGTTTAAAGACCAGGAAGTGAAGCTCAATTACGAGGATTGCGGAGAAAATCTTTACTTCACACGTCGAAATCGGGGTGTCGATACACTCGAACTCTGCAAGCTCCATCTGCCTACAGGGCAGGTGTCGGTGGTTATACAAGAGGTGTGTAAGCCCCATTTAAATATCAATTTGTTTAGTTATCGCCTCCTCCATCAAGGGCGTGAAATTATTTGGTGGAGTGAACGAACGGGGCGTGGAAACTATTATCTCTATGATGGCAACGGACGATTGAAAGGACGTATCACGCAAGGCGACAAGTTGGTTGCAGGGCGCATCGAATATCTTGATTTGAAAAAGCGGCGTCTTGTCTTCATCGGTTATGGTGATCGTCAGGCTTATGACCCTGAATATGCCTATTATTATGTGGCCGATTTGAATGGAAAGCGCCAACAAACGCTGACGTATGGCAACGGAACGCATGAATTGCAGTTCTCCGAGGACCACAGATTTGCCATTGACAGCTATTCACGAATGGATATGCCCACCGTTTATAATGTGGTTGATGTTGATGCGCCTACAAAGCATTTTGAATTCGCACGTTGCACAGATAAAGATTTAAAGGCGGCCGGTTGGCAGGCACCGGTGTTGATTGATGTGCCTGCTGCAGACGGAAAGACTCCTCTTTACGGAGTGATGTATTTGCCCACTCATCTTGACAAGACGAAGAAATATCCCATTATCTCGTTTGTTTACCCTGGTCCACAAGATGATCAAATTCCCCGAAGTTTCACGCTTGACGATGCCGGCAATCAGAGTTTGGCCGAGATGGGCTTTGTTGTGATTAACGTTCAGCCCCGTGGCTCTTCGCCCTTGCGCGGTCACGACTTCTATTGTTTCGGCTATGGCAATCTGCGCGATTATCCCATTGCGGATGATAAGCACACGATAGAGACGTTGGCGCATCGCTATCCGTTTATAGATTTAAATCGTGTTGGCATCTGTGGACACAGCGGTGGAGGCTTTATGGCCGTAACAGCCATACTTTCTTATCCCGATTTCTACAAGGTGGCCTTCAGCGCTTCGGGCAATCATGATAACAATCAGTATATTCAATGGTGGGGCGAAACCTATCATGGGTTGGGCAAGCGTGGGAGCATTCCCACCAATATGGAGCTGGCCGGCAACTTGAAAGGAAAGCTCATGCTGGTGACGGGCGATGTCGACGACAATGTCCCGCCCGTTTCTACGCTCAGAATGGTCGACGCATTGATTAAAAAAGGTAAGCGTTTTGAGTTGATGGTGTTGCCCGGAAAGGACCATGGTGTGTGGAGTCCCTATTATCAAAACCTCATGCGTTATTATTTTATGGAGAATTTAATGCACCCAACCTCCCGGGATGTCAATATTCTGACGCATGAATAGGCATGGCTATTGCGACGTAATAGTTTATTATTATATCATCATAACATCAAGAAAGAGGAAACAAAAAGATGAAGACAAGACTTAAACTCCTGCTGCTCATGGCGCTTTGTCTGTTGTCAGTTTGGCAATTACAGGCACAGAATGGTCATAGTGATGCAGACGTGTTGGTTAACATAACGGTTGTCGACGAGAGTGGGGAGCCCCTTCCTGGTGCTTCTGTCAAGGTTGCCGGAAAGCCTGTCGGCGTGATTGCAAATTTAGATGGAACGGTTTCGCTGTGGGTTCCGCGCGACACCCACATTACGGTGAGCTATCTTGGCATGAAATCGCGCGTGGTCAAAGTGTCGAAACCCCTATCGGGCAATTTCGTGTTGCAGAGCAACGAGCGCACGCTGAATCAAGTTGTCGTAACGGGCTACACACAAACGGACGTGCGTAAGTCCACCGGCTCGGTGAGCATGATTACGGGTAAAGATCTCAACGATGCTCCGTTGAAGAATGTTGATATGCTACTTCAAGGAAAGTTGACGGGCGTCAGCGTGCAAGCGGTGTCTGGAAAGCCGGGAGCTTCGGCCAAGATTCGTGTGCGTGGTGTGTCGAGTATCACCGGGAGCAGCGAACCTTTGTGGGTTGTCGACGGTGTGCCCATTCAAAAGAATATACCTACAGCTGGCTCAAGCTATATTCGTAGCGGTGATTTCAGCATGCTTTATGCCAATGGTGTGGCCGGTATTAATCCGCAGGATATTGAGAGCATCACTGTGTTGAAAGACGCTTCTGCAGCAGCCATCTATGGTTCGCAGGCGCAGGCGGGTGTTATTGTTATCACAACCAAGCGCGGCCAACAAGGCAGGATGAGCATTAACTATAGTGGTAGTCTTGGCATTCAGAGTGCACCCATCCGCGATGATAATTTAATGAATTCGCGTGAGAAGCTCGCCTATGAGCAAAGTATTTGGGATGAGTTCTCGGCAAAAGGCTATGCAGCCGGCACCTATTATCCCGTTATCGGTATCGTTGGTCAGATTCGTTCGGGCTACGGACGCTTCAGAGGTTGGACCAAAGCCCAGCAAGATGCTTATATTGATGCTTTAGGACAAACGTCTACCGATTGGTTCAAGACATTGTTCCGCACCACGGTTTCCACTTCACATAATATCTCGCTAAGTGGCGGAACAGACAAGCAGACCTATTATATTAGCGGAGGCTACACAACTAACAATGGTATTGTGAAGCGAACTGGTGCAGATAGCTTTATGATGAGCGCCAAATTCAACGGCAATCCGCTGCAAATTCTTTCCTATGGTTTATCGATAGACTTTTCTTATTTAAAGAGCCATTCTCCAAGCGAAGCCTTTAACATTTATAAGTATGCCTATTTTGCCAACCCCTATGAAAGGCTCTACAATGCCGATGGGGGCTATCAGGCCGATGAAACCTATTTCTCTATGGTGAATGCGAATGGCGATTCATTCAATTATCTTCCCAAAAACGGCATCAACGTGATGCGTGAGATTGATGAAACAGCGCTCAAGTCAATCAGCTCAACAACCACCTTGCGGGGCGATTTCACTTGGCGTCCATTTGCCGGCTTCCGTCTTTACGGCTTGGCTTCTGCTACTTTTAGCAATGATAATTCGACCAACGAGATAGGGGCAGCCACCTATAGTGCATGGTTAGACCGCCCTTTCGAGGGTGCTAACAGCGCATCTTATCGCACATACGGTTCTTTCACACAGGCCGAGAGTCGCAATCTAAGTTGGTTGGCACGTTTACAGGCCAATTATGGAATTACGCTTGCCGAGAAACATCGTATCAATGCCATTGCCGGAACAGAGGTTCGCTATAACAGAGCCAGTTCTATGGGCAGCAAAATGTATGGTTACGACCCGTTGACCGGCCAGCATAACACACCGCTCTATCTCGGAACGGGCAGCAATGGCGCATTGACAGCAGCCGAAAGAGATTCCTACCGTTCGATCATCAATGGGTTGAACACTTACTCTAAGATAGAAAATGCCTTTGCCTCTTTCTACAGTGCTCTTGATTATGTCTATAATAATAAATATGTTTGGAATGCAACTGTTCGCTCAGATGGTTCCAATAACTTTGGTAGTAAAGAGCAGTTCAATCTCACATGGTCGACAGGATTGGCATGGAATATGGATGAAGAGGCTTTCTTTAATGCCATAAAACCGGTTATAAATCGAGCCACCATTCGCATATCCACTGGTCTAACGGGTGGTGTTAACAAAAGTGTGTATCCGCAGATTATGATGGATTATGGCAATTATTATCGCACGGTAGGGGATGACAATTATCGTGTTGGCACGATTAAGAATGCACCTAATCCGAAACTTCGTTGGGAGCACACCCACGATTTGAATGCCTCGCTCGATATGGGTTTCCTTCGTGACCGCATCGGACTTTATATCTCTGTTTATCGGCGTCGCGGTTATGACATGATAACATCCGTCAGAACGGTTTCAACAACGGGCTTCACGAGCCAGAGTTACAACACCACCGAGCAGATTAACCAAGGTTTTGAAGTGTCGTTGAACGCTACGCCCATTAAAACAAAGAAAATGGTGTGGGGCGTTTCGGGAAACATCTCCTACAACCAAAACTTTATTTCCAAGTATGATGCCCCCAATAATGGCTTCAGCACTTTCGGTTCTATTCTGCTTGATTATCCTCAGGGCGCAATCATCACTGGCAAAAACACGGGCATCGACCCCTTTACCGGTTATTATACTTTCAAACTCCGCCCCGATGCTGTCATCAATAATTCGAGCGATTGGCGCAACTACCGCAACTATCTTTATTATCGCGGCACAGCCAATGCACCTTGGAACGGCGGTTTCTCAACCCACGTTTCCTACAATCGGTTCACGCTGAGCATCAGTTCATCCTTTTCTTTAGGTGCAAAAATCAGTTCTGAAATCAAGTCTCCGATATCCTATAACAGCATTAATGCCAGTGCACAGAATCGTCCACAGACACAGCGTAGCGACCTTTATACTGCGCATTTGAATAAGCCGAAAGAGGCTGCTCATCGCTGGACAGAGGCCAATCCTGCGACCAATGGCTATCCAAGGTTGGTTGATTCTCGTGGGAAACGGCTCAATATTGATTTGGGGTTGCCCAACGAAAGTTCGTCCATCACCGAGGGTATTTTCTACGAGAATGGATCGTATTTCAAATTAGGTTCGGCCACTTTGAGTTATAGCGTGCCCGAAAAGATTACACGTGGCTTGGGATTGACTTCTCTCGGCGCAGCCATTACGGGTTCAAATCTCTTTATCATCACCAAGTATTCGGGTCTGAACCCCGAAACGCCGGGTGCCGTTTATCCCATCAGCCGTTCTTTCTCGTTTACAATTAACGTAGGTCTTTAACTATAAAATCAGAATGAATATGTTTGTTTTCAATCATAAAAAAGGCTTGTCTGTCCTCGTATCAGGTCTGCTCACGTTGTGCATGTTGTGTACGTCGTGTGGCGATTTCTTAGATATCAAGCCCTATGGGAGAACTGTTCCCAAAACAACCGAAGAATATCAAGCGCTCGTAACCGAGATGTTGACAGCAATCGATGGCACCAACACGGGCGAAACCGGGGCGGGCGCTCTTTTCTTCAACAACGAAATGGTTAGGAGTTTCGAAACCTATGGCGACAATATGGAGACCAGTCTCACGAGTCCCTCTTCCAATATGGCTTACTATGTGGGCAACTTGCTTGGCACAAATGAAGCTTCTGTCTATTATGAGCGTTTTTATCGTGTCATCAGTCGTTGCAACATCATCTTAGATAACTATGAGACAGGACGTGACACCGAGAACGGACAGCAGCTGATTGGCGCTTGTTATGCGCTGCGTGGATTAGCCTATTATCAGTTGCTCCGCATGTACTGTGAACCCGTTGGAGCTGCTGCCAAACCATTGGGGGTACCTATCGTGACGGGTTTCGATATGGAAGCAAAGCCCAATCGCAGTTCGTATGAAGAAACATTCAAACAGGTCGAAAGCGATTTCAAGACGGCTATGAGCAAGAACATCAAGAACGATGTCTATTTGTTCACGCCCGAAATAGTGAAGGGATTGCTGGCACGACTTTATTTTTGGACGGGCCATTTCGCCGAGGCCAAACAATATGCCGACCAACTCGTTGCCGCTCATCCGCTGCTCAGCGGCGAAGACTACAAGAAGATGGAAGAGGCTGTCGACGGCTTGGCGGGCAATATGTTGCTGCGTTGCGATCGCTCGCCCGTTTCAGACCATGCTTTCAGCCATCTCAATCCCTATTTTATGGCGCGCCCCTTGTGCGCACGTTTTGTGAAACTCTTTGCCGAAAAAGACAAAGACATTCGCTACACGCTCTATTTCAACAAACGACGTCTGAACAACAAGCGCTTTTTCTCGGGACTTCGCACCGCAGAGTTCTATCTCATTTCGATGGAGAGTGCCTATCATCTTGGCAATCGAACCGAAGCCTTGCGTATGTTGAACGAATTTCGTGCTCATCGAATCAGTCCCTACACCGCCTACACCATGGGCACACTGCCGCCTGTTGATGCCGACGAAAACATCAAAGTGGACTGCACGGGCACCGCTCTCACGACGCTGATGCAGGCTATTCTTAACGAGCGCCGCAAGGAACTCTACTTAGAAGGCGACCGATTTTTCGAACTGAAGCGCAACGGTCGACCGGAATTTTGGGCCACAAGCAACGGATTGAAATACACCACCGAGAAGTTTATGTACACTTTTCCGCTGCCACCGGCCGATTTACAAGTAAACCCCGGGCTCGTACAGAACCCTGGTTACACCGAAGTTTTATATAATTAAACAACAACAGCAATGAAAAAAATATTGATCCTCTTCCTCGTGGCACAAGCTCTTGTAGCCATCACTGCTTGCCAACACACCGACGATGTTCCGCCTATGCGCGACAAATATGGCACAACCTACAAGATGCCCGAGCCCAAAACGCTCTCGCAAGAAGAACGCAACGAGCTTGACAGCATTGCCAACGAATATAATAAAAGCATGAATCAATAGGGAGGAACTGCAATATGAAACGATTTCTTTATTTCCTGTTCGTCCTGTCGGCATTGTTCACGGCAGCCTGTTCTGACGAGCAAGTCGAAGTACCCAGCATGCGTTTCGAGCGGCGCATCTATTCGCTCACGTCATCACCCGTTGAAGTAAAACTCTTCGTGGCGCAGAAATCGGCTGAGGCCAAGGTGTTGCCGGTGGTCTTTGAAGGCACGGCCGTGCGCGGACAAGACTACAAAGTGTCGGCCGACAAGTTTGTCGTGGGTGGCAACAGTGAAGTGCTCACCATCACCATCACGCCGCTGCGTAGCGTGACCACAGCGAAAACCGTCGTCATACGCTTAGCCGATGATGCCTCAGTCACGACCATTCTCGACATGTCGCCGCGGCCCAAACTGCTCTATTCCTTCCTCACCGCGTCCGAACAGGTGGGCGCATCGGCCGAGGTGGCATTAGACTTGTTTTCCACGGAGACAGGAAAATACTATAATGTTGAAGAGAAAACGCCGGTCGAACTTGAGGTCGATCCCAGTTCAACAGCAGTTGAAGGGCGCGATTTCGAGCTCGTCAATTCTACCGATACCATTCGCGTTGGAAGTCACACGGCTAAATTTTCTATCAAGATTTTGCAGCGCGATGCCCACCGCAACCTCATCGTGCTCCGTCCAAAGCTCTCCGAAGCCGACCATTTCTATCAAGGTCGTTACCCCGTTCATCAGCTCAATATTATCACAAGCTATGCCTACGAAGTGGAAGGTGAGTGGGTGATGAACAAATTTGAGTATGGCAAGAAAGCGTTTATCGAAACTTGGGGAAGCTCAATGCAGGACAGTGAGTATGAAAACATCCCCGACGGTTCGCCCAACGATAGCTATACTTTCACGCGAATTGCCCCGGGGAAATATCAGCTCACCACCTCGTTGGAGTCCTATTGCAAACACTATTTCCAACCCACCGCCGTGGGAAGGTTTGATGGTGAATATACCCTTCGCGTCGGAATAGGTCGCAAAACGAAGGTGCAAATCATGAAGGTCGACAATGTCAACCGCTATTTCAGTGCCACCCAACAAAGCACCGACCGCGAGGGTTGGGTGGGGTTGCGCAACTATGTAGACCCCGATACGAAGGAGTTGCTGTTAGACGTTTATCTGTTTGACTATGAGCCGAAAGACTTCCTACCCTCGTTCACCGATTATATGTTTAATTCCAAGAAACCTGTGCTGACGGTTAGCGGCACTTATCTGCGCTTCACGCTGAAAAGGAAGCATTAAGCTCGGGCTTCTTTCAAAGAGCAGCCGTTCCACACATCGTGGAACGGCTGTTTTCATGTTGCCCTATGCACCCGTATAGCGCCAAAGGAGAGGCCGCAAAGTATGCCGCCGTCCAAACCTCTTTTGCTGACATGATTGCAGGAGCGTCAGCAAAGTCGACGCGTTTGGCACTATGCAAGCGATGTATAGTCGCAAACTTGACGCGTTTGGCACTATGCAAGCAAAGTATAGTCGCAAACTTGACGCGTTTGGCACTATGCAAGTGATGTATAGTCGCAAACTTGATGCGTTTGGCACTATGCAGCAAAGTATAGTCGCAAACTTGACGCGTTTGGGACTATGCAAGCAAAATATAGTCGCAAACTTGACACGTTTGGCACTATGCAAGCGATGTATAGTCGCAAACTTGACGCGTTTGGCACTATGCAAGCGATGTATAGTCGCAAACTTGACGCGTTTGATGGATGCCGCAATGTATAGTGGTCCACGAGCCACTTTAATTCTCTGGCAAGCTTACTTCTGGATTGAATTTTACAGAGATAGTCTTATTCTGAACAATGTTTATCAGTCCATTGTATGCGATATTAGAAGCATCATATTTCATATTCGGTTTGGCATAATATACTTTCAGCTGATAACTGTCTGCTGTCAATGTGCTCATCTTAAAACGAACATCGTATTTGCAAATGCAATCGGCAAGCGCGTCAAGGACATTGTGGTACACGACAAGGGTAATCTGATGATCCTGATGAGCGATGTTTACATAAATATTTCTTATGGCGCAGTTGCCTTTCACATCTTCTATCATACATTGGGCTATGCCGTCTTTGCCCAACGCTATGCTTAATGTTGTGGGCACAATATTGTTTTTTGCATAGAAGTCGGGACGTGTCTCTGTTGGAGAAAGAGTTAACTTGCAAGTGGAATTTGCCACATCGTAAACGCTTAATGTCTCAATAGCGATATGCTCTGATGAACATGCTGACAGTGCAATGATGCACAGCAGGCTATAAAATATATTTTTCATCATTAAATGAATTTAGAATGTTATGATTTATATAAACGTGATATTCTATGATTTCTTGCTGGTGTAGTTATGTATTTCTGTCATTAACGAATAAACGTGACTGACACTTTCCAAGCCCAAAGCGTGATTGCCCTCATGATAGTTTTCAACCCTATCGGCAAAAGTCTTGATTTCAGAGAAGAACCCTTGTGAAACTATTTGGTTGTTCGCCATTGTTGGGACAAAGTTGTTTCTTCCGTAGAGACAAATCGTCGCCACATTGTTTGGAAAGACTTTCTCCAACGGAATTCCTAATACTGCAGAGCGTCTCGGAGTAAAATCAAGTTGCTCCATTTTTTCCAATACATACAGTCCCTTGTCCGTACTGATGCTCAACTGTTCCTGTGCATCTTGCCAAGAGTAATCTGTTGAGAGTTCCAACATGCCTGTTATCTCTTGGTGTTCTAATATAAGGAATAAGGTCTGTCCACCATCTCTACTGCGAATAACATCCAAACTCTTTATCTTAGCCTCTCCAAAAAGGAATGTTACATAGTCAAGAGGATGAATGAACAGGTCAAACAAAATATCTCCTTCAGGGTATAATCCTGTCAGATAGCGATAATGGTAATGCCGTATGGTTTCGCCTTTCAATCGCTTTTTTAGGATTTGAGTAGCAGGGGCAAAGCGTCTTTGTAGTCCTACGATGATAAGTTTTGCGCCATATAGCTTAATCGTATCTGTCAAGGTTTTCAATTCCCTTTCATTCTCACAGGGAGGTTTCTCTATGAACAAGGACTTGCCTGCTTTGATAACTTCGCTTGCAATCTGGAAATGTGAATGCGGATGAGCTGTCACGAAGACTCCCGCGATTGTGTCATCAAGCAGGATATCCTGCAAAGAAGTTGTACCTTTGACTCCCCGGTACTTTTGCGAAATCAGCTCGGCTTTCTTCTCCGAGGTACAACAAATGTATTTCAGTGGCAACTGAAGATGCTGTATGACGGGCAACAAGTTGTTTGCACAATGATTGCCAAAACCAACAAGAGCATACTGCTGTGTGTAGGTGTGGCGCAGTTCTCTCATGCTGCGTATGCGCTTGTATCTGTCTATGATGTTATCTAAATATTCCATTTTAGCTATGCTGTTATTCGTTTGAAATGTTTCTTATAGGTGGTTTGCCTGTTGCTGGTCCATTGATATTTCCCATAAAACAGCTCTATCAGCCGTTTGGGCATTATTCTTTCTAAATTTCTCAACAGGATAATATCGTATTTACGATGATAGTTAATCCAACATTGATTACACGCTTTGGAGTGCTGACACTGCACTTCGCAGGTCTTTTTTGAGTTGAATATCTCGTCAAGCGTGTTCTCATGGATATTGCCTAATATCACATCTAAGTTTTGACACAAGGGGACATCGCCATTGGAATGGACGACCAATTCGCTAAAGATGCTATGACAGCGCAGCTTCAGTCGGTTGTTCTTCCACTCGTCATACAGGGCAACAAAGTCAAAGTTCGCTTCCGTTTGATGTATGGAAGAGGGTATCCGACGGATAAAATCAGTATCGTTGGCTTCCATCAAATCTTTGGTTGTGTCAAAGAATGACATCGTGCTGTAAATGCCAATACGCACATCGATGTTGTATTGTTGGGCACAATCTATGACGTGCCTCATATCTTCAAACGAGTTCCATGGCGAAAGGCAGAACATCAGTGAGGTAGGCACAAGGCCTTTGCATGCTTCTATAACTTCAATAACCTTGCCATATCCATCTCTTCCACGCATATAGCGATAGGTTTCTCTATTGCCATCGAGTGATAGGTATAGGTGTTTGGGGTGATGAGCCTTTACGAAAGAAATTACCTTGTCTGCAGCAAGGCAGTTGGACAGCAGCGTATAGTTGGGATGATTAGTGTCAAACCATCCTAATATCTTGTCTGCTTCGGGATGGAGAATAAACTCGCCTCCTTCCAAACCGACCACCGTGCGTTTCGTTACACATTTGCTGTTCATTATTTTGATGATGTCCTCTAAGCTGAGATTTTCTATCGGTTTCTTCCAAATGGCGCAGTGCTTGCAACGTGACTGACAGCTTGTTGTAGAATAGATCATCAGGGATGTCAGTTCCTTGTGCTGTCTGCGTATGACATTATTGACAAATACAATTCCATGGTGGATGTAGTCATAAATACTGTACATTCTTTCTTTTGAGTTTTGTCTTTTATTGTTAAGAGCAGAAAACTACTGAAAGACTGCACTGTATTCATGACTTTTTATTCCCCATCTTCTCCATTTACCAAGTAAGCCGCAATCCGAATGGCACCGTTATGATGAACGGATGCTCTGTGCGGTAAGTTTCAAGTCTGCCGCTATTTCTGAAGTAGTAGAACATGTTGGGTTCCAAATACAGACTGAAAGGCTTGAATAGCTTGTATTGTACACCGATACCTAAGTTCATAGACCACTGATAACATGGTTTGATGTCGCCCTTTAACGTGTACGACGAATCAGACGTTATGATATACTTCTTATCAAGTGAACTGTGAACTGGTATCTCGAATGTCACTCCACCAGTCGTATAGGCATTGAATCGTCCCTTGCTCCATATGCGATAGGTCAATCGCAATGGTATGCCCACATAATCGATCTTCTGGGTCTTCAACAAGGTTGCACCATGAAACTCACTCTCAAAATCAGACTTCATTCTTGTGTAAGTCAATCCTGTGCCAAAAGTCCAATGAGAACTTAGTTGCTTGTTGAGCGACAAACTAAAGGTTTTGGGGCGGTAGTGGTGCGCCTTCTCACCTAAGGAAGCGTTGCCGTCTGTTGCATTATTCAGTGCTATCCATGACATTTTTGCCCTCTCGACAGAATCCATCAGTGCACTGTTCCGAACTAAATAATTTACATAATCATTCCATGTATATAATTTGGCCGCAGCCCCACCGTTAGCGTAATCTACTACTGATAGGTAGTTCAAATTGGACAGGGCTCCATTTGCTCCGGCATTAGATGAATAACCCAAATTGAATGTCCACGGATACTTCTTCTTATTGCAGACATTGAAGTTCTTTCTTTCATTCAATGCTATCATCTTATCTTGTGGTGGCTGTGGAATGCAGTATAAAGAATCGTCAGTCCCGATGACTATAGCCAAATGTTTTTGCAGAGAGTCCACATTGAATGGCGGTTTTCGTTGTTCTGTTTCAGCACTGTCTGTTGATACTTGCGAAGTAATATTTCCTTCAGGAATAATCACACCGGCAGAGCCTCTTCCATCATTACCGGCAGTACTTGGCGCGGTAGAATATCTTGATTCCTCTTTCTTCAGCGTTCCTAATCCTTTTTGAATGCGTTTCAATTGATTCTTATGAGTGCTTATGGCAGTAGGTTTATTGTCGGAAGTCCCATCTGTTCTGTCTCTCATGATGAAATAGATATAAACCGGTATCAGGATTGGAAGCAGGAAGAGCACCCCATAGTTAATCAGGATTGCACGCAATGTCTTTTTTGCTCTGGACAACTGAGAGGAGGAACTGTGTGGATTGATGCCGAGCAATTCTCCTATCTCCTTATGTGAAAGACCATCCAAAACAGAGAGCTTGAACACTTCACGATTTCCCTCTGGCAAGGATTCTATTGTTGACAACAATCGTTCTAATGCAATATTGCTCTGCTCCTCTCTCATTTCTTCTTGGATTTCTATATCCAAACACGACAAGGGTATGGTTTCTTTTACTGTGCTTTGGAGATACTTTAAGGATAGATTTTTTACGATTGTTATCATCCAATTTTCCAATTTTGCTTCATCCTTCAAATCTCGGATAGACATGAAGATAATGATAAATGCATCGTGCAAAATATCTTGAGCTGAATGATCATCCTTTACATAATGCCGACATACGCCTAAAAGTCTGTTGGCGTATGTCGTATAGAGTTCTCCGAGGGCTTCCTTATCCCCGTTTTTACAAGCATCAATCTGTATCATATATTCTGATATAGGGAATATCCTTTTTGATTAAGGGAGTCTGTTTGCTCGAAAAGACTGCACATGTTTTTATTGATTTTCTTTATTTTAACTTCTCATAACGGTGAGAGTAGTTTACAGAATGCCCTACTTTGTTCCAGGAAATCACCTTACAAAGGTACGAATATAATGGCAGACCGTATGTTTTATCGGAGGATTATCAATAGAAGTAGTGTGCAGTTTTCAACCCAAATCAATCGTTAAAACCTGTATATATTCCCATATAGCAGAATATCCATCACATTCCTTCTTTATATTTCGGATGTATCGCCGAGTGGGTTATATGTCAATAGATCTCACGTTTGTTAAGCATCGCCATGGGGTGATAGCAAGAAAAGACATCAACGATAGCATTCCTACGCGCGCTTTAAAGGGTGATATAGCTTTTTGTCATACGGATATTCTACATCTCTGTTCTGTTAAATAACATAAAAAAGGAGTGTGCTTTAAGTGAATCTTTATGATGTTACCTATAAGTAACTTAACTTTGCAGTTACTATTTGGTAACATAAGTGCAAAAATAGGATGAAAAATAGGGAACAAACAGAAGAAAAGATACTCGAAGCTGTTGGGAGTATCATTGAGAACCAAGGATTTGAAAAAGTTGGTATCAATGCCATTACTACGGAAGCGGGTGTTTCAAAGATGCTTATTTATAGGTATTTCGGTGGGGTTGAAGAGTTAATCGCACAGTATTTAATCCAAAAAGACTATTGGGCTAACACTGATGCGGCTATCATCAATCCGGAAGCTGTGGGCGATAGTATTAAAAGTATGTTTCGTCGACAGGTCGAACAACTCCGAAATGACATAACGTTAAGGCGGTTGTATCGGTGGGAACTGTCCACGAATAATCAGAATATCCGGCAACTTAGGAATCGGCGGGAAGAGAATGGATGCCGACTAATCAAGATGGTAAGTGCATTGACAGGCTGTCCGGATGCACAAGTAGCCGCTTTGGCCAGCATACTCTCGGCCTCAATCAGTTATTTAGCATTGCTGGAAGACCAGTGTCAGAGCTATAATGGCATTTGCCTACAGACAGATGAGGGATGGAATCAGCTGATGCAAGGTATCGAAATGATCATTGATTTATGGATAAAGCATATTCGGAAATGAAAAAATGGATGTTTATATTATTGATTTTGATGAGTATGATGAATGATGTAACAGCACAGAACGCAGATGATCTGTTTATGATTGAGAATGCTACCAAGGCTCCGTCAGGGCATAACACGCAACCTTGGTTGTTTAAAATGAAAGACGCTGAGATTGATATCTATCCGAACTTCTCAGAAGAACTGCCTGTTGTAGACCCCATTCACCGTGAGTTATTCGTCAGTTTGGGGTGTGCTACGGAAAACCTTTGTATCGCTGCGCAGCAGAAAGGATATCAAACAGAAGTGCGAATTACGAATGATTCGGTTATTCGGGTTCTGCTTACAAAGGATGAAAAGGCGCCATGTAGTTCCTTTCTGTTTCCTCAGATTGCCCTCAGACAGACGAATAGAAGCGTTTATAATGGGGAGGATATTCCGGAGGACAGCATCTCTTTGCTTAAAAACGTGGCGAAGGAACCCTTTGTTGGAGTGTATTTTTATAAGAAGGGAACAGCCGATTACACAAAAATAGCCAATATGGTTTATGCAGGAAATCGCTTGCAAATGAAAAATGAGGCCTTCAAAACGGAGCTGAAAAAGTGGATGCGCTATAATAAGCCCCATCAGGATAAGACACGAGACGGCTTGAGTTATGCTGTATTCGGGGCACCAAATGTTCCGCTCTTTATAGCCAAATGGGCTATGTCGAACGCTATCAACGAGAAAACGCAGAATAAAAGTGATCGGAAAAAAATCGCTTCTTCCTCCCATTTCGTTCTGTTCACCACAAAAGATGACACCATTGAGCAGTGGATAGAACTAGGCAGAACCCTGGAACGAGTGCTTCTGCGCACTACGGAAATGGGCATTTCACATGCTTACCTCAATCAACCCAATGAGGAAAAACAGCTTGCAAAAGAAATGACACAGCAGCTTCAAATCCCCCATGAATATCCAACGATTCTTATAAGGTTGGGTTATGGAAAGCGAATGCCTTATTCGTTGAGGCGTGACTATAGGACATGTGTGCTGCCAAAAGAATAAAACTGTGCAACGCCATTCTCTCCCTATCAGTAATAAATAAGTCATAAAAGCCGTTTCCCCAGCCTACCAAATGTTCATGATGGCAAAATAAAGAACACCAGGAGCTTTTTAGACTGGCAGAGGTCTATGGTGCTTAATTTTGAAGTAAAAACGAAATCTCTGCTTTTGATTTCCTGTCTAAGCGGAAACCTTGCTCTTTTAAATAGGCGAAAAAGTCTTTGAGTGAAAGGGAACGATGAGGGGTTCCCGTTGTATAATGATAGATAGCCGTTGCAAAGGCATCTTCATTCACATGGCTATGGATAGCTAATTGGTGTAGTAGGTAGGGCAGAAGCTGGTAATAAACCCAAGCCGTATTGTCTGATTCTTTACCGTTCTTTGTTCCAACACAAACATCTTTGGTGCCTTGTATACTGCGTCTTGCCTTTTTAAGCATGGCTGAATTGATTGGCTTTCCATAAATCATCCTATGCGCAAACCAGTCTTTATGCACAATATGCCTGCCGTAAAGATATTTGGCTAAGTATTCAACAAATGACTCAAAAAAGAAGTTTCTCTCTTGAGCGGTTAGCCCTTTCGATAGCTCTTCTTGATTATCGAGGACAAAATGTAGCAGTTCGTGTAGGAGCGTTTCATGGTAAAACATGGCGTTATCCATAACGATTGCACTGTCTAAGGTTACAGAAAACTCGTAAGCTAAGGTGTCAAGATGTTGTTTTTCTCCCATTGTAGCCCTATAATTGAGTCCTGTTTTGGCAATCGTGAGATGCACATTCTTCTCGTCAGGAAAGGCTGCGATGCGGTCGATGGCTGCTAATGCGCGATAGATAACGCTATCAGCCGGCGGCGTATAGGGGGCAGAAGAGGCAACATCCTTCAACGGTTTGTCACCTTTATGAGGTGAAATCTGATGATGTAATTGTGCAGCTAACGTATTCTTTTCCTCGAGAAGCGAAATGCGAAAACGCTTATATTGAATCGTCTTATGGTCGTATAGGGGCTTATAGAAGAAGAATAGCGAGGGATACTGCCCATGAGGTGGAACCGTGATGCTATCTGTGGTGTATAAATCCACTTCTCCTTTGTCACTCAAAAGATAGAAGAGCGACGGATTTACATGAAAGATGTAGGTTGTACTGTCTGCTCGTTGTGCATTGGTTGGGAATAAAGATTCCCAAGCTTCATATTGGATATAGGAGAAAGAGGGCACGTCGTTCTCGTCGCAGTATGCACCAGCTCTGGCCGAAAAGGCGTTGTATGACAAAACAAAACGTTCATTTTTCTTATCCATCTTTTGGTGTTCTTGCAGGTTAAGGGGAGATTTATTCCAGTTGAAGAGGTTTAAATCTTTCCACCGCTGCGTCCCATATTGCAGCATGACCGGTTGAAATTGCCAAAGGATGTCACTAAAAGGAGTGGGTTTTTGAAACTGATACTGTTGGAGTTCTGCAGGTGTAGTCCCTTGTGGAAATATCACCTTAACGCCTAATTGGATATAAGGTGACATCGACCAACCTTTAGGTAGGGAGTCGGTCAAAACAGAATAATCAGAGAAAAACGGGGAGATAACCACACGTTGTTGTGCCAACGAGGCTAAGGGTATCATGCCTAACGTTACGAAGAGGGGGCGTAAAAAGGCCAAAAATCGTTGTTTCATTGTTGTGATGGTTTGAATAAGATGCGAATAGGGGTATAGAAAAGGCTTCGTCAAGGTTGTATACTATCCAAGGTTGTGGGCAGTCTTTCCTTTTGCTTCCCTATTGAAATATTTTAAAATGAATGGCACAAACTTATCTTTTTATTTTTCGATAGCAAAGAAATGGGTGAGGAAATCTCTTTCTTGCAACAATATTTAACGTCTTGGCTTGATGAGAAAGGGAACTATTGGCGAGTAAATCGGCATGTTGGAGTATATACTTTTTAGCACAATATCGTAGCGAATAGTTGGTAAGCGACTCGTAGCAGTCGACTTTCTTGGCTTAATCTTCCATGAGATATCGTAGGGAATAGTTGGTAAGCGACTTGTAGCATGATTCTTCGTGCCGCACCTTTATTTTAGGATTTACAAAAGAACTTTGCGCAACAAAATTGCTAAGGAAAAGAAAAAATAAGTACTTTTTCTTGCCAATACAAGATAAATGATTATTTTTGCACCCAAAAATTGTAACAACTAATAAAAATCGAAATCCTATGTATTGGACACTTGAATTAGCTTCAAAGTTAGAAGATGCACCATGGCCTGCAACAAAGGACGAATTAATAGATTATGCCATTCGCTCGGGTGCTCCGCTTGAAGTGTTGGAGAATTTGCAGGAGATAGAAGATGAGGGCGATATTTATGAGAGTATTGAAGATATTTGGCCGGATTATCCTTCGAAGGACGATTTCCTTTGGAACGATGACGAGTATTAGTCTTGCTTTCATCGGCCGGTGATGAGGAATAGAAGCAACAGAGGTCGCACACTGAGGGCGGCCTTTGTCTGTTCTTATCCTCATGGGTTATGCCAACTCTTGTACGGAGGAAAGGTTATGAATAACAGCACTTGTATGGTTGCTTGTTAGCTGTTGTAACGCAGGAGGTTAGCTGGTCGCTGCTCAAGGGGAAACAAAAGTGGGCGTGATTGCACCATAATCTGTGCGAGATGACGCCATAAAATGCGCTACATTGTCACACAAAACCATTGCTTTTAAAACGGAACTTGGTGCCAATGGTACGGCCCGTGACGAGGAATGGCTTTTTAAGAGGACAATAAAAGCACGGAAAAAACGTTATAAACAAGTGAGGCTTCAGCTTAAAATCATAGTGGTTATGGTGGCTTGGACATGTGAAATGCCCCTGAAGGCGCAACTCAACGAGGCGCCTATCCATTACTTCGACTTGCAGTCTGTGGTCAACCCTGCGGCTGTTGGCGCAGATAAGTGGATGCATCTGCGTGCCGAGGGGACTTTGAGTTTTGCCGGAGCGCAGCGCCATCCGCGCACCTTCTATGTGGCTGCTGATGCCCCTTTACCGCTGTCCCGCCAGCAACATGGTGTGGGGTTGCAATGGATGCGTCACCAGTTGGACCTTTCCACGCAGCAACAGGTGGTGTTGCAATATGCTTATCGCTTTCCGTTGGGAAAGGGGGCGCTGGCCGCAGGCGCACAGATAGGCTTGCTGACCGAAACGTTTGATGGCGAAAAGCTCGACCCCAGTCAACCCCATAACCCCGCCTGGCCCACATCAAAAGCGACAGAACATGCAATGACGATGGGTGTTGGTGTGTGTTATGTGCAGCCATTGTGGTTTGCAGGATTTGCGGTTCATGCGCTCAATGCGCCCACGTTGCAGCTTACCCCCGCCTATGCGGTGACCCATAAGCCCCTTTATTCGTTGGTGGGTGGCTATGATATGCGCTTTCGTAACCCCCATTTGACGCTTAAAATGTCGGCGCTCTTGCAGGCCACACAAAAGAAATTTCGCGCCGATGTCACCGCACGCATGGTTTATCAACGTGACAAAAAACAGGTTTATGGCGGCCTGACCTACAGTCCTACACATGCCGTTACCGCCCTCGTTGGGGGCACTTTCCATGGTGTGGTGTTGGGCTATCATTACGAATATTACACCTCGAGCAGCAATTTGCGCGAAGGGCGGCATGGCTGTTTTGTGGGCTATCAAATCGAATTTAACGTGGGCTCGCAGCGCAGAGGCCGCCATCAGAGCATCAGAATATTATAAAGGATATGAATTATAAAACGATACGAACAGGGTGTTTGCTTTTCATCGCAATGGCTTTCATGGGCTGTTTCGGCGGCAGGTCGATGTCGTTGGCAGGCCGCGGCGGCGAAGTCGTGGGCGTGGGCGGCGGCAAACCCTTTTCAGAACCTGCACCTTATGGCATGGTGAAGGTGGATAGAGGTTTCCTCCACATGGGACTTGCGCAACAAGACTCGTTGTGGGGCAGCAACACTCCGGTGAAGGATATTTCGGTAGATGGCTTTTGGATGGACGAAACCGAGGTGACTAACGCCAAATATAAGCAGTTTGTGATGTGGGTGCGCGACAGCATTTTGCGCACGCGTTTGGCCGATCCTGCCTACGGAGGTGACGAGAGTTATCTGATAACCGAGGACAAAGACGGCAACGCTATTGCGCCACAAATCAACTGGAAGAAGCCGCTTCCACGTCATCCTAACGAAGAGGAGCAGCGGGCATTTGAAAGTCTTTATGTCACTAATCCCGTGACGGGCGAGAAACTTTTGGACTGGCGGCAGATGAATTATCGTTATGAAATCTATGATTACACGGCGGCGGCGTTGCGCAAAAACCGCATGAATCCCGCCGAACGCCAGTTTAACACCGATGTGAAGCCAGCCGATGAGGTGGTGATGATTTCAAAAGATACGGCCTATATCGATGACAATGGGCAGATTGTGCAGCAGACCATCGACCGCCCTCGCACAGGGCCTTGGGACTTTTTGAACACCTACATCGTCAACATTTATCCCGACACCACATGCTGGGTGAACGATTTTAAGCATGCCGACAACGAGATGTATCTGCGCAATTACTTCAGCAATCCCGCCTATAACGACTATCCTGTGGTGGGCGTCACGTGGGAACAGGCCAACGCTTTCTGTGCCTGGCGCACGGCTTATCTGCTGAAAGGTTTGGGTTCGGAGGCGCGTTATGTGCAGCGTTACCGCCTGCCTACCGAGGCCGAGTGGGAATATGCGGCGCGAGGAAAGCAGGGAAATGAATTTCCTTGGGAGAATAAAGAGATGAAAAATGGGCGAGGTTGTTTCTATGCCAACTTTAAACCCGACCGCGGAAACTACACCGAAGATGGCAATCTCATCACAAGCAAGGTGGGCATCTATGGTGCCAACTCCAACGGATTGTTTGATATGGCAGGCAATGTGGCCGAGTGGACGAGCACCGTTTACACCGAGTCGGGGGTTGAAGGCATGGACGATTTGAACCCACAGTTGGCCTATCAGGCTGCAAAGGAAGACCCTTACGCGTTGAAGAGGAAGAGTGTGCGCGGCGGATCGTGGAAAGATCCCGAGAGTTTCATTCGTTCGGCGTGGCGCAGTTGGGAATATCAAAACCGGCCACGTTGCTACATTGGATTCCGCTGTGTGCGCAGTTTGGCCCATACCCCCAGTAGTAATCAAACGAAAAAGCGATGACAAAATATAGCAAAATCAATGTGGTCTATCGGCTGCAAAAGTGGATGGACAGTGTGGCAGGACAGACTTTTCTGAACTATGCCTACAGTTGGGGCGCGGCGATTGTGGTGCTTGGTGCGCTGTTTAAACTCATTCATCTGCCGGGAGCCGATGTGATGCTCATCTTAGGTATGGGTACCGAGGTGGTGGTGTTCTTCCTTTCGGCCTTCGATCGGCCTTTCGATAAGACCACCGATGGCATGGAACTCACCACGCATGCCAATCAAGCGAAACAGAAAGAAGTTGCTGCCGCGGCAAAGTCTGGTGTTGCAACAGCCTCGGCTGCTCAGTCGGCTATGGAGAAGACGCACGGCGTTGGAATGCAAACTCCTTTGTCTTCGGCTATCGTGCCACCCGCAGCGGCACCCGAAGGGATGGCCGAGGCACAACAACAATATGTGGAGGCGTTGCAGCAGCTCACGCTATTATATAAAAAGGTGGGCGAGCAAAGCCAGCGTTTGACACAGGACAGTGAAGAAATGACCAATCTCAACCGCACACTTACGGGCATCACTAAGGTGTATGAAATGCAGTTGAAGAGTGCCAGTCAGCAGATGGGCACCATCGACGACATTCAGATGCAAACGAAGTTGCTGGCACAACACATCGAACAGTTGAATGGCATCTATGCCCGCATGATAGAGGCGATGACCACTAACATGCGCGCTGCCGCATCACAACCCACACAAACCCCATAATGGCTATTCGCAAACGGCTCATCTCACCACGCCAAAAGATGATCAACCTCATGTATATCGTCTTGCTGGCAATGTTGGCACTCAACGTCTCTACCGAGGTGTTGGACGGCTTCTCGTTGGTGGATGCGGGATTAAGGCGCACCACAGCCAATGCTTCGCGTGAGAATGTGGCGCTCTATCACGACTTTGCCGCAGCCTTAAGTCAGCAGCCCGAAAAGGTGAAAGCATGGTTTGCACAAGCCAAACAAGTGAAAGAGGCCAGCGACTCGCTCTACAACTTGCTGCAAGATTTGAAGGTGGCTTTGGTGCAACAGGCCGATGGTCACGATGGCGATGTGACGGCTATTCGCCATAAAGACAATGTAGAAGCGGCCAACATCGTGATGCTTGCGCCGGGCACAGGTCGCGGAAACGAACTTTTCAACGCTATCAATCAATATCGAAACCAGTTGCTCACGATGGTCGATGATGCCCAACAACGCAGCATCATCAGCAGCAATTTGGCTACAACGGTGCCACAGCAGGCACGCCGGCAAGGCAAGAACTGGCAGGAATATTGTTTTGAAAACATGCCTGTAGCAGCTGCTGTCACGCAGCTTTCGAAGCTGCAAAGCGACGTGCGCTACGCGGAAGGCGAGGTGTTGCATACGTTGGTGGCAAATATCGATGTGCACGATGTGCGGGTGAATCAGCTGAAAGCCTGTGTCATTTCCGAGAAAACCACCCTCTATCCCGGCGAATCATTCAAGGCTTCTATCGTGATGGCGGCGGTTGACACGACGCAGCGACCGCAGATTGTCGTGGGTGGTCGACCGCTCACCACGCCCAATGGGCAATATGCTTTCACGGTATCGGGTCTTGGTGAGCACGCTTTCTCGGGTTATATTGTCGTGCGCAATCGCCAAGGTAAGTGGCTTCGCCGCCCGTTTACGCAAACCTATCGTGTGGTTCCTGCGCCTCATACAGCGACCGTAGCCGCCGACATGATGAATGTGTTGTATGCCGGTTATCCCAATCCCGTGAGTGTCAGTGTGCCCGGCGTGCCGACCAATGCGGTGCAAGTGATGGCAACGGGAGGCAGATTGCAGGCGAAGGGCAACGGCCATTATGTGCTGACGCCGTATGCTGTGGGGCAGCCGGTGACCATTTCCGTGCGGGCGATGGACCACGGACAGCAGCGATTGTTGCCCACAACGACCTTCCAAGTGCGCAAATTGCCCGACCCAACGGCCTATCTCGGCCTTGGAACCAATCGGTTTAAGGGTGGCAGTCTGCCCAAAGGTGCGCTCCTTTCGGCCACACGTGTGCAGGCAGCCATTGACGATGGCCTTTTGGACATTCCCTTCCGGGTGTTGGGTTTTGAAACCGTTTTCTTCGATGCCTTGGGCAATGCCGTGCCCATCGCGTCGGCAGGAGCCGATTTTTCCGACCGTCAGCGTGAGACCTTCCGAGGCCTTTCGCGCAACCGTCGTTTTTATATAACCCATGTTCGTGCGGTTGGGCCCGATGGAGTGGTGCGCACATTGCAGGGTGCTTTAGAAATTATAGTGAAGTAAGATGAATAGAAAGAAATACTTGTTGTTGGCCTTGTTGCTGACGATGGTCACCGCAGGGGGAGCACAACCGCCGGCAAGGCGGGCTGAGGCTGCTGCGAAAGTGCAGAAAACGAATGCCAACAACCTCACGTTGCGGGCAAAATTGACGTTCCCAACGGCCAATCCGGTGAGTGAAGATGTGGTGTGGCGGCGCGATGTTTATCGTGAGCTTCGATTGGATGATGCCGCCAATGTGGGGCTGGCTTATCCGGTGGTGCCTACGGATGGCAACATGAACCTCTTCACCTTGCTCTTTAAACTCATGATGGCGGGGCCGGCACGTGGCGGTGTGAACGTGTATCAATATCGGTTGGATGGGCAGGAACGCTTTGCCGATGATGCGCGCATCAAACCACTTACGTTCCTCGACGACCACCACATTTTTTACGAAAAGACCGACAAGGGCGTGCATATCGACAACAGCGACATCCCTTCGGCCGAGGTGAAACGCTATTATATCAAGGAGAGTGCCTATTATGACCAAACCACTGCTTCGTTTCATCGTAAGGTGGTGGCGCTGTGTCCCATCTTAGAACGCGACGATGATTTCGGCCATGGCACGACGAGCTATCCCTTGTTTTGGGTGCGCTATGATGATGTTGCGCCGGCCTTGGCGAAACAGCGGGTGAGGACGAGCGCGCTCAATCAGGCCGAGACGATGAGTTTAGCCGACTTTTTCACGCTTCATCTCTATCGTGGAAAGATTTACAAGACCGACAATTTGTTGGGACAAACGCGCCCATCGCTGGGCAACGACAGCACTTTGACGCAGGAGCAGCGCCGCATAGAGCAGGAGATTGCGACCTTTGAATCGCGGATTTGGGGTGACCCAGCGCGCAAGGATTCGGTGGATAGCACCGCGGCACAGCAGCAAGGAACGGCAAAAGCGAGTCGCAAACGTGAGGAGCGCAAGCCCGCTGCGACGCCCAAAAGATTGCGTCGTGGCGCGAGTCAAAAGGCAGCGGGTAGCACACCGGCACGCGTTTCGGTGCGCCGGGAACGGCATTAAATGAATACTCAACTTTTAATCACAACATATAAAAAGTATTAGCTTATGAAGAAAATGATTTTATGGGCATTGTTGGCGTTCGGAATGAGCACCGGCATGCAGGCACAAACCGATGTTTCTTTTGGATTTAAAGGCGGTTTGAACGTAACGAAATTCTGGCTTAAGAACCGCGTGTTGAAGAAAGAAAACCAAGAAGGTTTTTTCTTTGGTCCCACATTGCGCGTGGCATCGCCCGTCACCGGATGGGGATTTGATGTGTCGGCGCTTTATGACCGGCGGCAAGCCAAGCTCTATGACGATAGCGATGGCATCACCTTGCAGCAACAACAGGTGGCTATTCCGCTGAATTTGCGCTATGAGATAGGATTGGCTGATGCAGCCGCTTTCTTTCTTTTTGCGGGGCCACAGATTGGTCTTAACATCGGTGACAAGAGTAAAAGTTTTTACGATAACGCCGCCAACTGGCGTTTAAAAACGTCGGCTTTCAGCGTGAACATGGGCTTTGGCGTGATGTTGCTGAAGCATTTCCAGGTGCATGCCAACTACAATGTGGCGTGTGGCACAACGGGAGAGGTCACGTTTAATTCGGCTGCCAACCGTGTGTTTAACGATGTTTCGGGCAAGAAAAAGGGACGTGCCAATGCATGGCAGGTGGGCATGGTCTATTATTTCTAAGGCAAACCACCGTTGTTGCGCTTGTGCAACAGACGAGAAATGATGAAAACGGGTGTTCAGCAGGTGCGGAACACTCGTTTTTAAGAAAATTACTTGTTCGGCAGGTGCGGAACATTTGTTTTTGATAAAAACGCTTGTTCGGCAGGTGCCGAACGTTTGTTTTTGATGAAAATGTTTGTTCGGCAGGTGCCGAACGTCTGTTTTTGATAAAAATGATTGTTCGGCGGTGGACGAACGCTTGTTTTTAATAAAAATGCTTGTTCGGCGGTGGACGAACGCTTGTTCTTAATAAAAATGCTTGTTCGTCCGTGGACGAACAACGAAAAACGATAAAAATGGCCGTTCGCCCGTGGACGAACAGCCAAAATATGAAGAAAAAAGCACGTCGTCCGCGGACGACGTGTTGGGGTTATCGGTGGCGTTTGGCACGCTGCTCCCGGTATTTTGCCTTTTGTTTGGCGCTGCCAGAGCCGTGTGCGCCCGTGATATATTTTTTCTTTTTGGCTTTGGTTTTCACCTTATTGTTGCCCGATTGCGCTTTGGGTGCTGCGCGAAATACCAAGCCCGTCTCGATGATTTCGTCAATATCGCTCATGAAAGGTGGCTTAATGGTGGAACAATCTCGCGTGGGTGAAGGCCATGGCGATGCCATATTTGTCGCAGGTCTCAATGACATTGTCGTCGCGGATGGAGCCTCCTGCCTGCGCAATGTATTGCACACCGCTCTTGTGGGCACGCTCAATGTTGTCGCCAAAGGGGAAGAAGGCATCGCTGCCGAGCGCCACATTCGTGTTTTGTGCAATCCAGTTGCGCCTCTCTTCGTGGGTTAAAATGGCAGGCTTCTCGGTGAAGAACTGTTGCCAAACGCCGTCGCGCAACACGTCATCATGGTCGTCGCTGATGTAAACATCTATAGTGTTGTCGCGGTCGGCACGGCGAATTCCCTCCTTAAACGGTAGGTTCATCACCTTTGGACATTGTCTGAGCCACCAGGTGTCGGCCTTTGAACCCGCTAACCGGGTGCAGTGGATGCGACTCTGTTGGCCTGCTCCGATGCCGATAGCCTGCCCGTCTTTTGCATAGCAAACCGAGTTGCTCTGCGTATATTTTAAGGTAATGAGTGCAATGATGAGGTCGCGTTTCGCCTCGGGTGTGAAGGTTTTGTTGCGCGTAGGCACATCGGCAAAGAGTGCGTCGTCGGTCAGATGAACCTCGTTGCGGCCTTGTTCGAACGTGATGCCGAATACCTGTTTGTGCTCAATGGGCGCCGGAACATAGGTGGGGTCGATTTGAATGACGTTGTAAGTGCCTTTGCGTTTTTCCCGCAACACGGCCAAAGCCTCGGGCGTGTAGGACGGTGCAATCACGCCATCGCTCACTTCGCGCTTCAAGAGCAGTGCCGTTTGCAGGTCGCACGTGGTGCTCAAGGCCACGAAATCGCCATACGAACACATGCGATCGGCACCGCGTGCACGTGCATAAGCGCTGGCAATGGGGGAGAGGGGCTCGTCGAAGTCGTCGACAAAATAAATCTTCTTGAGCGTGTCGGTGAGCGGCAAACCGATGGCAGCACCGGCAGGTGAGACGTGTTTAAAGCTGGCTGCGGCAGGCCATCCCGTGGCATCTTGCAATTCTTTCACCAACTGCCACGCATTGAGCGCATCTAAAAAGTTGATGTAGCCGGGGTGGCCGTTGAGCACTTCAAGGGGGAGTTGGCCTTCTTCCATGAATATTTTCGAAGGCTTTTGGTTGGGGTTGCACCCATACTTTAACGTTAATTCTTTCATTGGGGGGCTTATTTTTTGTTTTTGCAAAGTTAATAAAAAAATATGATTACCTTTGCACCACTGAATTATATTTCGAGAAAGGTTATGAAACGCAGATGGAATGAGCTGCTGCATGTTGTGGGGAACAGGCTCGTGGAACATGCAAAACCTCAGAAGGATTTTGAACAAGCATCAACAGTCTTGGCCCATAACCACGTGCATTTATCGGCAGGTTCGCTGAAACGGCTGTGGGGCTATTTGACGGGGCATGAAAAACCTTCAACAGAATTTTTAAATCGTTTGGCGCTCTTTGCGGGCTTTCAGGATTGGGAAAGTTTGCGAAAAACGTTCTTAGACGAGGAGACACCGCAGGAATGAATGGCGCAAAGGCGGCGTGCGCATGGCGGAATGCCGGCCGATGCTTGTGGCAATGCTTTGCTGTTGGACACATAGCATACAAAAAAGAGGCGAGACACGCGAACGTGTTCCACCTCTTTTTATTTCTTTGTGAAAAGCAACAGGGCTTATTCGGCTGCGGTTTTGTTGTTTCTCTTTTCAACAATACGAGCTTTCTTGCCCGTGAGTGCGCGGAGATAATACAACTTCGCACGACGAACTTTACCACGCTTGTTCACTTCAATCGAGTCGATGTTGGGCGATTCAAGCGGGAAGATACGCTCTACCCCAATCGTTCCCGACATCTTGCGCACCGTGAAGCGCTTCTTTTCGCCATGTCCCGAAATCTTAATCACAACACCGCGATAAAGCTGAATACGCTCTTTCGTTCCCTCAACAATCTTGTAAGCCACAGTGATGGTGTCACCAGGACCGAAGGTTGGGAACTGTTTTCCGGTTGCAAATGCTTCTTCAGCAACTTTAATTAAATCCATTTTACTTATAAAATTAAATTTGTTTCTTGCCCAACGCAACATGTTGTACAACTCTTCTGTCAGCAGCGGTTACGTTGTAAAGCGGTGCAAAGGTACAAAAAACAATGTGGTGGACGGCTATTGCGCACTTGTTTTTTTTGTTTTTAACACTATTACTTCGCATTTTTCTGCAAATTCGCTACCTTTGTATGCCTAAAACAGAACGTATGAATTGCAAAACAACTTTTTTATGGATGGCGCCCTTGCTGCTGACTTTGGCTTCGTGTCGGCAACATTATGTGCTGACCGACGTGACGCGCAGCCGCATACTCATCGACAAGCGCTATGATGCCACGCCCGAACCTGAAGCCAACGCCTTTCTGCAACCTTATCGACATGTGGTGGATAGCATCATGAGTCCCGTGGTGGGTGAGGCAGCTAAGGACATGGCGGTGCATCGTCCCGAGAGCGATCTCTCCAATTTGCTGGCCGACATCATGTGCTGGGCGGCGGAGGATTACAACGAGCAGGTGGACTTTGCGGTCTACAACATGGGCGGCATTCGTGCGGCGTTGAAGAAAGGCAAGGTGACTTTTGGCGACATCGTGGACATTGCTCCCTTTGAAAACAAAATCTGTTTTCTGACGCTTTCGGGCGACAAGGTGAAAGAACTCTTTTCCGAAATGGCCTACACCGGTGGCGAAGGGGTGAGCAAGGGCGTGAAACTCGTGTTTACCAACGACCGCAAGCTGCGCAGCTGTGCGCTCAACGGCCGTCCCATCGACGACAAAGCCTCCTATCGCGTTGCCACAATCGACTATTTGGCACAGGGCAACGACAAGCTCACAGCTTTCAAATCGGGCACAAATCTCAATTCGCCGAAGACGCAAGAGAACGACACCCGCTTCATCATTACCAATTATTTTCGCCACAAAATGGCGCAGGGCGAGCCGGTGAACAGCCAGGTTGAAGGGCGCATCGTGGTTGAAAAATAAGTTTTTCCTTTTCTTAGCAAACAATGAACACATTATTCTATCTACGCATTCCGAGATTGCGCGCGGTGATGGCCGCCGTGCTTCTGTGCATGGTATGGCCGCTGATGGCGCAAAAACAGCTCACCATTCTTCACACCAGCGACACCCACAGCTGCATTATGCCGTTGAGTGAGCAACTGGCCGACACGCTTTGGGCCGGTCGTGGCGGCTTTGTGCGCCGTTTAAGCATGCTGCAACAAGAGCGCAAGGCCGATAAAGACCTGCTGCTTTTCGATAGTGGCGACTTCTCGCAAGGTTCACCTTATTATACACTCTTCAAGGGTGAGGTGGAGATTGGGTTGATGAATCGCATGCACTATGATGCAGCAACCATTGGCAACCACGAGTTTGACTTTGGCATTAACAACATGGTGCGCATTTTCAAGATGGCACATTTCCCCATACTCTGCTCCAATTATGATTTCACGGGCACACCGCTCGATGGCGTGGTCAAGCCCTATACCATCATCAAGCGCAAGGGATTGAAGATTGGTGTCTTTGCCCTCGACCCGCCTTTAGAAGGTTTGGTGGTGGCCAAAAACTATCTGCCCATAAAATATCTCAACCCCGTGCGTGTGGCCAACGACATGGTGAAGCTGCTCAAGGGGCGTGAAAAGTGCGACCTTGTCATTTGCATCTCG
Organism: Segatella oulorum F0390; assembly: GCF_000224615.1. Classification (NCBI taxonomy): domain Bacteria; kingdom Pseudomonadati; phylum Bacteroidota; class Bacteroidia; order Bacteroidales; family Prevotellaceae; genus Segatella; species Segatella oulorum. The sequence continues at coordinate 1,480,437 of NZ_JH114215.1, read as the reverse complement.
CATTTGGGTTGGCTGTGTGAGGGCGATGGCGACCCACAAGTGTTTGCCCAAACGCGTGGTGTCGATTTGGTGTTGGGTGGCCATTCGCACAGCTTTTTCACGACGCTGCGTTATGTAAAAGATTTGGATGGACACGAAGTGCCCGTTGACCACAATGGTAAAAACGCTATTTTTGTGGGCAAAATGCAGCTACATTTCAAGCCAATTCGGTAGCATTTGCCCACTAAACTGGTATCAAAAAGTAAATAGATAAATGCAGATGGCGAGCATCAATCATGCAAGCCTTCTATGTAAATGGGGTGTGTGCTGGCAGTAAGTCTTTCACTATTGCCCCCTTTCAGCGTCGCAGATGGACAAGAAATCGCCCATCTGTGGCGCTTTCTTCATGTTATACGTTCAAATCCATGCGTGGAATGAACTCTCCAGTTCGTGGGTTAATAAAACCAACGGGAGAAATTAATCCAACAGTTCGTGGGTTAACAAATCCTCGAGGAAATATTAACCGCCCAATTCGTGGATTAATAATCTTCCTTAGTTTGCTGTTCAAAGCGGCGTGTGCAAGAAGATTGTTGGGGAATTTTGGTACTCCATTCTTAGTCCGCTCATTCGAAATAAAACGTGAGGGCGAAGAGTTGTGTGCGAGCCGAGCGCACCGATTTCACATAAGGCAGCATCTGATGGTCTTCCAAGGTGCGGCCCCGTTGGCGGTCGAGCACGTCCAACAGGCTGAACATGAATTTGAGTTCGGGCTTCACTTTGAAGAAGGGCAGGTAGGCATCGCAGCCTAACCCCACGGCGAAGAATATATCGTAGGGTTTCAGGCGCACATAATCGTTGCCACGTCCACTCAGATTTAAAGCCGGAGCAAGGCCTGCCAGCACATAGGGACGATGGTTGTTGAGGCGCGATGCGGAAAAGATGAGGTCGACGAGTGCGGCCACATACACTGTTTTCAGCGTTTGTTGCTGCGCGGTGGGCTGCCCCGTTGGGGTTGGCATCATGCGGTTGTGGAACACCAAATGGCGTGAACCGAAATAGAGGGTAGGCGTTAAGCGCAGCTGAAAATGGGCGGATAGGCGTGCCTCGCCCAGCACACCCACCTGAAAACCTGCATCCCAGCGGTCTTGGTCGGCGGCAATGTTGGCGGCAATGTTGGTGCCATCGGGTGCCGTGAGCTGTTGTGGCCCCGCATTTTTCAACGTCACATCCTGCACATGCGTGCCCACCGCGATGCCAAGATGCCAAGGGCGCAAATCGGTATAGGGCCTGTTTTGCACCGTCCGGCGTTGCGCTTGTAGCCCCAGTACAAAGCCCAATGCGAGGCAGGTGGTCAGAAACTGTTTTCTCTTCATCTGCTATCTTTAACGCGAGATTGTTGTTTTTATTGTAGCAAGCTCTGCCTTTGTTAGGGCAACATTGCTACGCTATCGATTATCTCGGTGCGAGAATGCAATAGTTATTCAGCAATAGCACTGTTGTGAATTGCAAATAAAGACAGTCGTTCGGCAGATGCTGAACGACTGTCTTTATCAGAATAGCCTGCAATGCGGACTAATATTCAATTGAAGGGATATATTCTGCGCGGTAAGGCAGATGGGAGAGCGACAAAATGCGGTAAATGCGTGCTTGCCGACTGCAATCGGTGAAGAGAATTAAATTCTTTACGCTCATGCCAAACACGAGCATATTGTTGTCGATGAGCTGTGCACTGCCGCGGTTGGGCGTGCTGTATTGGCGTGGAACCTCGCAGTTGAGCAACAGCCGGGCGTGCTGTGTCACCGGGTCTATCGCATAGCGCAACGCCCGCGAACCGTGGGCATTGTTGCGTCCATTGTCTAACACCAGTACATCGTCGGGCGCAGAAGGATTGGCACAATGCATGCCGTCGGCATAGTCTTCGGCCGGCATCGTTACGTTGCCCGTGCTGCCCAAGCGATAAATCACGTGGCCGGTTGCGGGGTTTATCTTCCACAACTCGCTTCTACGATTGAAGGTCATGTAGTAGTTTCCCGCTTGATCGTAGTTGATGGAGTTGGCGTGTAGCCAGTCTTCCTTCGTGCGCATGACCTGCGGATCAGCCGTAGGGTTGAGCGTTCCGAAGCAGTCCCACTGGCTGACAACCTTTCCTTTCAGGTTGATGATGACGTAGCCGTCCCCCGTAACGGTTTCGTTGGCCGAACCACCCTGTGCGCGCAAATCGAACTTGCGGTCGACTGTGGTCACCAAAATGGCATCGCCGTTGGGCAACGGGCGGCATTCGTGATGCGCTTTGCGGCCGGCCATTTCGGGCAATGTGGCCAACTTTTTCTCGACAACGGTGTTTCCCCACAGATCGATTACTTTGAAAATGCGCCCGGTGTAGGCTTCGTTGAAATCGTTTTGCACGGGCTGTGTAATCATATAAAGCCGGTGGGTGCGCGGTTCGAAATTGGCCACTAACACGCCCTCGGGAATGGATTGATACCATACGGGGACTCCCTTGGCATTGAGCAGATAGACGAAGCCCGGCGATTTGCGCATGTAAACCAACAGATAGCCGGGCAACTCGCGAGGCATATCGTCGGTCAGTAACGTTACATGGGCAATTTCATCGGGTGCCGATTGCGTTGTGAAGGTGCGCACAGGTGACTCTTTGCCGTTGGCATAGACCACGCGGCAGGCATACTGCGTGCGGGGTTTCAGCAGGATGAGTGTGCGCTTCACATGGCCTTTTGCCTCTGCCGGCTGCGTCTTTTTCAGCGTCGTGGGGTCGGCGACCTCCCAATATTCAATGTGATAGGTCGTTGGCGCTTGCAGGTTGATGGTTACATCGGCGCGCAAAGTGTTGTCGGTATTTAATTGCACGCTAAATGTTTCCGTTGTCGAATCGCCGTCACGTCCGTGGTCTTCTCCCTGACAGGCAGAGAGAAGACACACGGCGCTGATGGCGAAGAATAGAATTTTCTTCATCTGTTGGCTTAATAAGCGGTGTATTCAATCTCATCAAACTTGGCTGCATATTTTGCTGTTAGCGGATTGCCGGGCATCCAACCGCGATTGGATTCGGCGGAGGCGATGAGCAGGAATTTCACCAAGTCGGCGCCATAATTGGTGGGTAGCGTCTGGATAACTTCGTCATCGATGGCATAGACAATGACATATTTTCCGTTTACTTTCTTCAATTCGATGCTCAATTTATAGTCGGTGTTAGGCTTCAATACCTTTACACATCGGTCTAAAGCTGGAATTTCCGAATAGATGCGCAACAGCAAATCGCCCGGTTGAGCACCCAAACGTGTGCGCTCGGCATCGGGACCATACCATCCGACGATGGTCAACGTGTGCAATCCATTGGCTTCATTGGCCGTGTAGAGTGTGCCGCCGGCCATGAATTTTTCAGCGCCTGCCAAATGGGGGAAGCGCAATCGCCAAACGTATTTGCCAAAGCCCACTGGCGAAGAGTATTCAATCTTCGACGTTGTGCAGTAGCTGTCGTTGGAAAGCACCAAGCGACCGTTGCTCACACCATAGTAACCTACTCCATCAGCCCCTACATTTGTCCAAACATTCCAGCCTTCGGGCATGGCATCGAACGTCCATTTCTTAATCTCACCCTCGTCGGGTTCAGGCGCTGGGTCAACCGGATCAACCTGTTTGTCGGGTGTAACTGGAGCCGCCGAATAGCTATAGGGTGTGTAGGAAACATAGTCCCATAGACCATAGTTGGTTTGATAGGGCCACGTGTCGCCAATAAACTTCAGATTTTCGGTGCTGCAAAAGATGTAAAAAGGTACCTCTTCGCCATACGATAGCTGCTGAATTGCATAAGGATTTCCATCAATTAACCAAGTAACAAAGTACTTTTTATCAACCAATTTCACATCCATTTGAAATTCATGCCAGGCATTCTTCTTGATACCCACCTTTTGCTGCATCCACGGATTATCCTGACTCGTGATGTAAGCCACCACTTCATCGGAAGCCAGTCCGAGTGCATTTCGCTCGGCAGCCGTGCCGGAACCCACTTCAAAGTCGAGCTCGTGCTTGTCGTCATGCCACAACCATGAGCCGATGCTCGTGCGTTCTACTTCGCCCAAATCAGCGATATATGTGCGCCAGGTATAGAGGCCTGAACCATATTGCTGCACGGTATGCACTTTCTTACGCTGCTGCGTGTTGGCATTGGTGTATATTTTCAGCGCTTTGCCGTCTTTGCACTGGGCATTGTTTTCAATTGAAGCGTGGTTATCGGGGTCGTTTCCCTGATTGGCAACCACCCAATCTTTCATCGTGTCGAAGTTCCAAAGCGTCTGCTTATCTTTCGCCAATGTTCCGATTTCGGGAGCCGTTATGTGGCTCATCTGACTGTCGGTGAAGCGGCTGTCCTTGCCTTCGCTGTCGCATGCGGCCAGTATCAGCATTGCAGCCATAAAAATAAGATTGATTTTATTATTTGTCATACGTTTCAGTCTTTACGGGGATTACAATTATTCTTCTTTAAAATTGCGGTTGTTCAACAGGTCGGGATATTTGCTGCTGTATACTTTCGGAATGGGATAATAGCGTCGCTTGTCAAAGCGTTTGAGTGGCGTTGTGGAAAACTTGGGGTAAATAGACCACTCCGCACGCAATGCACCCGATGCCAACCCCATGTTTCTTTCTTTCGTTTCGACCTTGGTTTTGATGGCATCCATATAGGCATCCATCCGATTTTTCCACAGTCCCATGCGAATTAAATCAATGCGTCGGCAGCCCTCGTTGTTGAGTTCGAGCAGACGTTCGTCACAAAGCGCCGAGCGAAAATCGTCAGGTGTGGCGAAGTCGGTGAGGGAATAGTTGTGGCTTGTGTTGCCGAAAGCACGCGCACGGATTTGGTTCAGCAAATCGACAGAAGTCTGATTGACACCATTCAGTTCGTTTAGAATCTCGGCCTTGCACAACAGTACGTCGGCATAGCGCAAAAGAATTAAATTGTTGGGCGTGTTGTAATTGTAGGTACCTGCCTTTTCATAAAAATATTTATTGGTGTAAGCCTGTGCCAATTCCACCACAACCGGGCTGCTCAACTCGTTGTTCAGCGTTCCCACCTGCGCGCGGGTCGGCACTTTATATTTCTTGTTGGCATCATACACATCGGTGTATTCGCCCACTAAGAGCTTTGAGAAACGCTCATCGGTCGGGTCGTATTTCCAATACAGTTCCAAGGGTATGCTGAAAATATCCCATCCGTAGTTATAGCTCCAGGGTGTGAAATACAAAGCGATGTCCGAGCTTCCCGAAGGCACTCGCTCGCTGGAACGTACTGCAAAAATGATCTCATTGTTATACAAACTCTTTTCAGACGTCGGGTCGAAGACATCCCAAATGGTGGGCTGAAGCGCGTAATGCCCCGTTGCAATGACACGATTGGCATAATTCAATGCCAATTTCCAATTTGCGGTAGCATCTTTTCCCTGCTCGCGGAGATAACCCGCTTTGCGCATATACAACCGCATCAGATAGCCGTAAGCCGCACCAGAAGTGGGGCGTCCACCTTCGCCGCCCACATTTTTCTTATCCCATGTGTCGGGTAAAGAGGAGGCTGCAATCAACAAATCCTGCTCCATCTGTGCGTCAAGTTCCTCCACGGAGGCCAATACCGGCGACGAAATGGCATCGTAAAAGCCATTTGTAATCAGCGGGACGCGATAAAAAGCGTTGGTGAGTTGATAGTAGGCAAATGCCCGCATAAAGTGGGCTTCGCCCAAAAGTTCCTTTTTATGGGCGGCAATCTTAAACTTGCTTTCTGCCATTGGCGTGATGTTGTCAATGGCCGAGTTGGCACAACCAATCATCTGAAAGTTGCCATTGTAGGCGCGTGCAACGTCTACGTTGCCCGAAAGGTTGTTGTCGTTCATGATTTCGTAGTCCAATCCGGCCTTGTAAGCTGCATCGGTCGACACATCATTGAGATAGAACGTTGCGGGATGTGTGCCTCCTTTGAGATAGCGATAAATCCCATTTACGCCCTCTTGTGCGTTTTGCTCGGTCACATAAGCATTGTCGGCATTGTACACCGAGGTTAATTCCTCATCTAAATTGCAGGCAAACAAACTGCTTGTCACGACAACCGACCAAGCAAACTTTGCCATTTTATGTTGAAAAGTCATGTTCATTATCTTATGATTAGAATGTTATTTTGCCACCGAAATTAAAGGTTCGGTAGGCTGGATAGGAGTTAAGGTCTAACCCTTGCGCAACAGCGCTGCTGCCATTGGTGCTGATATCGGGATCGAAACCTTTGTATTTAGTAATTGTGAAGAGGTTCTGCGCACCCACGAACAAGCGAATGGTTTGAATGAAATTGAGTTTCAGCGAACTGCCTTTCAAGGTGTAACCCAGCTCGACATTGCGCAACTTCAGATAGTTGGCATTTTCGACGAAGCGCGAATTGATATACGAGCCGTATTGCACTTCGGCCTTTCGTGTGTAGCCTTTACGTGGAACCGACGTCGAAGGATTTCCGGCAGTTGCATACGTGTGACCGTTTGCATCGGTCATGTTGCGCCCACCTTGCGTCCATCGGTCCATGGATTCTCGAATGCGGTTGTTATCTTCCAAATAGATGCGCGTCAGATTGAGCATCTTTGCGCCCAACGAGGCCTCCCAAAACATGGAAAAATCGATATTTTTATAAGTCAACGTGTTTTGCAAGCCCAAGATTGTTTTGGGAATACCGGTGCCGAGCACCTTGCGATCGCGCTCGTCAATGATGCCATCATGATTGAGATCTTTAAACTTGGGGTCGCCTGCCACGGAGTTTGGTTGTGGTTTATAGTGCTCTCCCTGCTGAATGATGCCCTCGAAAACATAGCCGTAGATGGCACTCAAGGGTTCGTTTTCCTTCAAAATGATGTATTCTTTTTCTTCATACGAGCCGTGTGGCCGAATGTATTGGAAGCGCGCCTGCCCATTATTGAGCTTCAACACCTTGCTGCGGTTGGTCGAAAGGTTGAACATCGAGGTCCAAACGAAGTTCTTGGTGCTGATGTTGGTCGATTTAACAGACAACTCGAAACCGCGGTTATCGATTTCGCCGTCGTTCAACATCATCGCTGTATATTCGAAGCGGCGTCCGTCGGGATTGGTATAGTTGGGGAAACCGCCCGACGGATGGATGGCATCGGGACTCAAAAGGTCTTTCGTGCGTTTGATGTAATAATCCAAACTGGCTTCAATTCTCCCGTCGAGCAGCAGCAAGTCTGCACCGATATTCCATTGCCGTGTGGTTTCCCACCGCAGCTTGTGGTTGTAGGGGTTCGACGGATACATGCCCTTTTGCGCTTCGTTGCCACTGATGTGCACATCACGAACGGCATACTGATACTGCGAAAGACCAAAACGAATGCCATCGTTGCCGCTGAGTCCATAGCTGGTGCGCAACTTAATTTTTGAGAACAGCGGCTTCGCGAAGGCCATGAAGGGTTCGTCGCCAATATGCCAGGCCAGCGAGCCAGCTGGGAAAACACCCCAACGATAATCGGCACCGAAGACCGATGAGCCGTCGGATCGCAGCGAAGCATTGACGATGTATTTGCCGGCAAAGATATATTCGGCACGTCCGAAGAACGACGCTTTCTTCAGCATCGACTCGCCTGAGCCAATCCAATCTAAATGTTCGGCCGCACCGATGTTGCGATAGCTAAACACATCCGAGGCAAAACCGTAGGCCTGCATTTCGTCGCCCCATCCTTTTTGATGAATGTAGGAGGTGCCGCCAATGAGTTTCAGTGCATGTTGGGTGCCTAATTTCGGTGTCCACGTGACAACTCCTTCGATTTGATGCTTGGCATTCTCTTCGTGCGCAATGAATGCCTGACCGCCATACGACTGGCCGATGGTGGTCGATCGGTCGTAATATTTCTGTGTCTTCAAATGGTCGTAAGCATAGGTGTAGCGTCCGCTGATGGTGAGTGTGGGCAGTATGTCGGCCTCGGCAAACACTGTAGCATAGACGGTGGTGAAGGTGCGGTTGAGCGAAGCACCGTTCATCTCGTCGAACACACCCGGCCGACGCGCTTTCACGCCAAACACATCGTAGCCCTCGGTGTTTTTCCAAGGCTCGAGATTGAAGATGCGATACATGATGTTCTTATCCGACGAGATGGTGCCCATGTCGAGGAATTTCTTTTTCGACTGTGCAAAGTTGATGTTTGCTCCCATCCGCATGCGGTTGTTGAGTTTGAAAGCGAGGTTGGTGCGTCCGCCAAATCGTTGATAATCGGTGTTGTGAAGAATGCCAGGCTCGGTGAGATAGTTGGCCGACGCATAGCCTGTGAGCCGATCGCTGCCACCCGAAACGGACAGTTGCTGCAAATTGGTCACGGTGTTGCGCGTTGTTTCTCTCACCCAGTCGGTGCCGCGGCCTCGAAACTTTGCCTGCTCAGCCGTCCACCGGCTGCTGGTCATCGTGGGATCTTGCTCATACAAGCGCCGTTCCAACGCAATTGTTTCGCCGGCATCGAGCAAATCCCATGGGTTATACATCAACTTGGCGGCCGAACTGTTGGAATATTCCACATGCACTTGGCCGGCCTTTCCCTTCTTGGTGGTGATCAGGATAACGCCGTTGGCACCTCGCGCGCCATAAATGGCGGTGGTGGAGGCATCTTTGAGGATTTCAATCGACTCAATATCGTCGACGTTGAGTTGCGTCATGTTGTCGGTTTGAAAACCGTCAATCACATAGAGTGGCTCGTTCTCGGCGCTCACCGACGAGGCTCCGCGCACCCTCACCGACACGCTGCCGCCGGGTTCCAAGGAGTTCTGTCTCACCTGTACGCCCGAGGCGCGCCCTTTAAGAAATTGCGACATGTCGCTTACCACGCCCGCCTGAATGTTGTCGGGTTTCAACGAGGTGATGGCGCCGGCCAAATCGCGCTTCTTCGTCACGCCATAGCCCACCACAACCACATCTTCCAACGCCAGCTGGTCGGGGCGCATCGCAATGTCGAGCCTGCTGCCCAATGATGCTTTCACCACCACCTGCTGCGTGGCCATGCCGAGGAACGAAAACTCCAGCGTTTGGCCTGCACCCACGGCAATGCGGTATTGTCCTTTAATATCGGTCACGGTGCCTTGGCTCGTGCCCTTGATTTTCACAGAAACGCCGGTGAGCGGCTCGCCACTGTCGGCATCGCTCACGGTTCCGCTGAGATTTTTCTGCTGCGCATAGACCGAGCAGCAAAAAATCATGGAGATCAATAACAGTATAATTTTTCTCATGTCATGATGATGTAAAGATAGATTGATAAAACAAATGGTTTTAGGAATTTAATACCCGCTGCAAAGTTAGGGAGAAATTCTGCAAACCGGGGTTCGAAATCGTCTAAACATAGTCCATTTTTGTCTAAAACTGCGTGGCGAAACGCCCATTCCGCCGTGTGCAAAGCCTGTTTTCCCCTCGGGGACGGATTAGATACGCGTTCACCAACGCGCTTTTTCTTCCTATATGCAGGAAAACATCGTTGTTTTTTGACGCGCGACCCTCGGGCGCAGAAAAAATCCATTGTTTTTTGACGCTTGACCCTCGGGCGCAGAAAAAACTCGTTGTTTTTTGACGCTTGACCCTCGGGCGCAGAAAAAACTCATTGTTTTTTGACGCTTGACCCTCGGGTGCAGAAAAAATCCATTGTTTTTTGACGCTTGACCCTCGGGCGCAGAAAAAATCCATTGTTTTTTGACGCTTGACCCTCGGGCGCAGAAAAAATCCATTTTTTTTTGACGCGTGACCCTCGGGCGCAGAAAAACTCGTTTTTTTTTGACGCGTGACCCTCGGGCGCAGAAAAAATCCATTGTTTTTTTGACGCTCGACCCTCGGGCGTCAAAAGTTCCATATGGAAATCTTGCCAATCGACCTCGAGCGTCAAAAATTCCACATAGAAATCTTGCCAATCGACCTCGGGCGTCAAGAATTCCACATGGAAATCTTGCCAATCGACCTCGGGCGTCAAAAATTCCACATGGAAATCTTGCCAATCGACCTCGGGCGTCAAGAATTCCACATAGAAATCTTGCCAATCGACCTCGAGCGTCAAAAATTCCACATGGAATTCTTGCCAATCGGCCTCGAGCGTCAAAAATTCCACATGGAATTCTTACCAATCGGCCTCGGGGAGAGGGGAGTCATGCCTTGTGTCGGCCTCGTTCTGAAGGCGTTGCTGGCGAAAGGCCGAGGGCGTTTGCCCCGTAGCAGTCTTAAAAGCGGTGCTGAAATAGCGCGCCGAGGCAAATCCCGTTTCAAAAGCGATGTCGGCCACGGGCTTGTCGGTTTCTTTGAGCAACGCCGAAGCCACATGGATGCGATAGCGGTTGATGAACTCGCTGACACCCAAGCCTGTCAGCTGCTTCATTTTGTTGTAGAGCGACGCGCGGCTCATGGCCAAGGCATCGGCCACCTGTGACGTGTCGAAGGCCGCGTCGGCATAGCCTGCCTTGACCGCCGACTGGAGTTTGCGCATAAACTGCTCGTCGGCATTGCTGATGGTGGTCTGGCGGGGCGACGGCGGCAATGGGTCGTGTTGATATTTCTGCCGGAATAGTTCGCGGCGGCGCAGTTGCGTTTCAATCACCGACACGAGCAACTCTACGTCAAACGGTTTGGCAATGTAGGCATCGGCGCCGAGCTTGTAGCCAATCTTCTGGCTCTCGGCATCGCTCTTCGCCGTGAGCAACACCACGGGAATGTGGCTGATTTCGATGTCCTCTTTGATGGTTTGGCAAAGCTGATAGCCGTCCATCACGGGCATCATCACGTCGCTCACCACGAGGTCGGGCTGTTGTTGCCGCAACACGTGCAGTGCAGCTTCTCCATCGCGGGCGCGGAACACGCGGCGGAACTGGGGCTGCAAGGCGGTTTGCAGAAAGTCTAAGAACTCGGTGTTATCGTCGACCACCAACACCGAGAACGCCGACAAATCGAGCATGTGGGTGGCACCGCTGCTTGCGGGTTCGGCAGCATTTGAGGCTTGCGCGTTGGGCACTTCGGCCGTCGTGGCCTGCCGATAGGGCAGCGTGAAAAACATGATTGTGCCGCCACCGGGATTATCTTCGGCGGCAATCTTGCCCCCGTGTTGCTCAACAATCTCGCGGCAATAGGCTAAGCCGATGCCACTGCCCAACTTGCGAATGCGCCCCTGATAGAACCGCGTGAAGAGCCGCTCGCGGTCGAGATGAGCCAAGCCCACGCCGTGGTCTTCAACCTGCACACGCAACCAACCCGCGTTGAGCGATGTGCACAGGCGCACGTCGGTGTCCTCGCGGCTGAATTTGAGCGCATTCATCAGTAAATTCGACACCACGACACGGATTTTCGCCCGATCCATTTCTAGCGGACGCAGCGTGCGATCCAAATCCATCACTAAGCGCACGCGCTTCTCGGCAAACTCCTGCACAAAGTCGTCTACCACCTCTTCCAACAAATGGTTGATGTCGGCAAAGGTGAGCGTGAGTGCATTGGGCAGCGAGGTGGTTTTGTCATACTCCAACACCCAGTTGATGATGTTTTTCATGTAGCCCGCCTGTCGAAACACGCGTTCGAGCTGTTGCCGTTGTGAGGGAGTAAAGGTCGCATCGCTGCCCATGAGCAAGCGTTTGAGTGGCGCATAAATGAGCGTCAGCGGCGTGCGCAACTCGTGGCTGATGTTGGTGAGAAACTCAATCTTATCCTCGTGAAGTGCCTGCTGATGGAGTGCCATCTTCCATTTCATGCGCTGCCGGTTGCGCCGAATAATCACGCCCATCGTCAACGCGCCTATGGCTGCCAGGAGTGCCAACACGAGGATGAAAAACCACGGCCGACGATACCATGGCGGCAGCACGCGAAAGGCAACGAGCGGCTTCTCGGCCGTCCAGCTGCCGCTCTTGGTCATGCAGGCCACACTCACGGTGTAGTCGCCCGGCGCTAACGACGGAATGCCGAATTCCGCGCGATAGGACTCGGTGACGGAGTTGAGCTGCTCGCCCTGCAACCGGTAGCGGAACAGCACGTGGCGGAAAACATCGTTCTCGTTAACAGTGACGTGAATGTGCAGCGAATTGAAATGTTGTGAAATCTCGTGCGGAAAGGTTTCGGCCGTGTAGCGCCGCCCGTTGTATTCAACGGCTTGCAGATAAAGGGTCATCGGGTCGTGGGTGTCGGCCGAAATGCGCTTGTCGATTTTTACCAAGCCGTTGATGCCGCCCATGTAGAGATAGGGCGAGGAGGGTAGCGCCACGGTGTGTGTGAGAATGTCATTGGGCAGAAAGCCGTCGGCATCGTCCCAAATCATGCAGCGGTGGTTGCGCGTGTCGTACGAAAACAGCATGTTTGAGGCATTAATCCACAGGCGGTCGCGGTCGTCAAACTGCATGGCCGAAATGCGACTGAAGAGATTTCCGGCCACTTTGTGAATTTTCTGCGGGTGCGATAGCGAACCCGTGTAGAGCCCGCCCGAGGTAGCTATCCATAGCTGGTCGGCGCCCGACTTGCGGCATACGGCTGTGATTTGCAAATCGTTTCGCAAAGCCACCAACAGGCGGATGTTGCCCTGCACGTCAAGGCGATAGAGGCAGTTGTCCTTGGCCAATAGCGTAATCCCGTCGGCAAGCATCATTTGTAGCGACATCCGAGGCGTCGTGCCGCGGGCGAAATGCAACTTTGTGAAGCGGTGATGGGCAGTTTCGTAGAAATAAACGTTGCGTGCCAAAATCAGCACGGTCTGTGGAGAAATGCGATAGGCTGTGGGCACAAAGCCCGATCGGCATTCTTCGTCGTTCACACGCGCATCAACAATAGGGAATGGGCTATAGGTGCGGCGCTGTGTGTGATAAACCGCCAGCCCGTGACCGTAGCGCGAAACGAGCAAATCGGTGGGCGAAAGGTTGGTGATGGAGACAATTTTATCGTTATAGGTGTTCAGATGGTGGGTGAAAACGCCTGTGGTAGGGTTAAATTCGTTGAGGCCTCCGCCATCGGTGCCCACCCAGAGCCGGCCGTCGGCATCGCCGAAGAGGCTAATCACCACGCGGTCGCTCAGGCCGTTGGTGCTGCCCAAGGTGGCATCGGTATAGGTGCGGATGTGGGTTTCCTTGAAGGCAAACAGCCCGTCGCGCACCGTACCTGCCCACAGGTTGCCGTAAGTATCTTCGTAGAGCGTTTTGATGGAGTTGACAGGCAACGAATGAGCATCGCCGGGAATATGGCGAATGGTTGTAAAGGTGTTCCTTCGCGGGTCAATCACCGAGATGCCACCGCCATCGGTACCCACCCACAGTCGGCCACGGTGTTGCTGGATGGTGAGCACAATGTTGTTGGCCAGTGCGCTGTTGCTGGTGTCGTAATGGGCGAGTAACCGTCCCCACCGGTTATAGCGAAACAAGCCCTGGTCGTAGAGCGAGCACCACAATTCGCGCCGATTGCGATCCCAAAACATGGCGCTGAGCACCATCTCGCCTTTGACGATGAGCGGATGCAATCGGCTGTCGCGTAGCGAATAGGTGTAGATGCCGTTGCTCTCGGTGCCCACGAGTAGGGTGTTATGATCAATCTGCTGCAAAAACGTGATGAGATAGTCGCCTTTAGGAAGCCCTTGCTTCAGAAATGGCAGGCGTGTGAGCGTATGTGTGGCGTAGTCCCAGCGATAGAGCGCTGAATAGCCGCCAAAGAGCAGGCCTCCGTTCACTTCTCCCACCGCGCAGATAGGACGGCTGATTTTTTCCGAGAAGACATCGTCCGCTGCGTTATAACAGTAGAGTCCGCGGTTAGTGAGCGCCCAAAGCAAGTGGTCGCGCCCTTCGTACAGTCCCATGACGGCACCAACTTGCGATGAAGGCTGTTCTACTGACGGATAGAAATATCTTTTGATATTGCCGCGATCCACCGCATTTAGACCGAGTGCTGTGCCCACCCACAACCGACCGCGATGGTCGCGCAGAATGGTGTTGACGGTGGCATGTGAGAGACCATGCTCAATCGAAAGGCGCTTGAAATAGTAGTCGTCCGTTGCAGCTTGCGTCGTCAACAGCCCGCAAAAGCAGCTGCACAGAACAACGAAAAGCGTTTGTAGTTTCATCAAAGTGTGTGAAAACATGATTCGAAATGGCTGCGAATTGACATAACTCCTGCAACTTCTGAAACAGTTAGCTGCAAAATCTCTATCGATTTTAGGCTCTGATTAAGTGTGGAAGCTCATTTCTCATCGGTTTCTATGTGGATGTATCTAAATATAGTAACTGCTTTTAAGCGTGAATTTACTGGGAAAATATGTTTTCCTCAATAACCGTGCGAAGACCTTTAATCTTTTCGCCTTGTGTGCGTTGCACCACTTGTTTTGCTTTCGTGCGAGCCACAGCAACATAAGTGTAGCGGTCGCGCACATCGATGCGGCCAATCTCATCGCCTTTCAGCCCACCTTTCTTGCAAAGGAACCCCACAATGTCGGTCTTGCTGAGTTTGTCGCGACGACCTTTGCCAATGTAAAGCGTCTGGAAGCGCGGCTGCGTGGGTTCAGGTAGCACTTGGGGCAGCGCAAAATCGGCCACATCAGCATCCACATAAGCAGGAATTTGCTCTTGCCCGTGAAGAATGAAAAAGGCTTTTCCGTGCTTATCCCAGCGTGCCGTGCGCCCCACGCGATGCACATAACCGTCTTCTGTCTCGGGCAAATGATAGTGCACGATGTTGGCAATATTGGGAATATCCAAGCCGCGTGCCGCTAAATCGGTGCTCACCAGGATAGAGGCACTGCCATTAGAGAAGCGATAGAGGGCGTCTTCGCGCTGGCGTTGCTCCATGCCGCCATGGAAATGGCTCACCACAAATCCCTGTTCGCGCAGATAAGTGGCCACGCGTTCGACGGCATCGCGATAGTTGAGAAACACGATGGTGCTTGCACCCTGAAACGATAACAGCAGTTGGCGCAACGTGGGCAGCTTGTCTTTTTCCTCACTTTGTACGCGATAGATGGTCACACGCTGTGACACTTGTTCATCTTCGGGCAGGAAATTCAGCACCTTGAAGAAGCGGGTCACGAGCGTTTGACTGCCTAACTCCTCGGCAGGTGTGGCCGATAGCAGCACAGAGCGAATGGCTTTGGGCAGCAATCCTATGAGCTGTTGCATCTCGTCGTGGAAACCCATCTCCAAACATTTGTCAAACTCGTCGATGAAGAGGTAGCGAATGGAGTGCGTGTCGATATTGCCTTTCTGCAAGTGGTCGTTCAAACGGCCTGGTGTGGCAAAAACAATTTGTGGTTGCACCTCGCGCAACTTGTGGTGTTCGTCCATCGTTGCGCGCCCTCCATAGCAGGCCATACCTCTCAATCCGCAGCCCATGTCTTTGAGCACTGTGGCCGATTGCAGTGCCAGTTCGCGTCCGGGCACCACCACCACCGCCTGCACTTGGTTGCTTTGTGCATCCAACAGTTGGGTGAGCGGCAAGAGATAGGCCAGCGTTTTGCCCGACCCTGTAGGCGAGAGCACCATCAGGTTGTCCGTGTGTTGCAACAGCTCGTCGCACACTGCCGTTTGCATGGCGTTGAGCGTGAGATGCAGTTTTTGGGTAAGCGCTTCAATCGTCATAACAGTTTCTCCATTTCAATGAATTCTTTCTCCATGTTGAGGTTCATGTAAATCGTGTAGAGCGGCAGTGCCCATTGTTTCTTTTGATCGGGTTTGAGCTGGCGATAGCGCTCCAAATAGGGCCGTGCCTCACGATAGATCTCAAGGATTTGGGCACGTTGCTTGGCGTTATATTTCTGCGATTTGTCCAAGATGATGGCTTGATTGAATATGGCTAAGCCTGCATAGAGCTGTGCATCGGCTAACGTGTCGTTTTCGGCGATGAGCTTTTTGCTGAGTTGCAGGCATTCCTGATAGCGTCCCATGTTGAGCAGCAACGAACTTTTCGTGAGGCGATAGCGCACGTTGTTAGGCATTGTTTGCAGGGCCCGATTACAATAATCCAGTGCCGTTGCATCATCACCCAGTGTATGATAGTACTCCACCAAGTGCGAAAAATAAAAAGGATTGTGGGGGTAGGCTTGAAAACCTTTGCACAGAATTTGCAGATAGCGTGTGGTATCGCGTTGTTGCCAATAAGTCTCAGTTAAATATTGTAGCAAGTTGTCCGCATGCATTTGGTCTTTTTCTGCCAAAGTTGCATAGCGAAGCGTGGCCGCTGCATTGTGCATTTTATATCCACAATAGGCCGACCAATAGGCAGCGACGGGCAGGTTGGCATCTTTTTCGGCATAATGATAGTCTTTAAAGAGTGGCTTCTCGGCACAACTGATGTAACTGTTGAGCAGGGTGTAGGCCTGTTGATAGTCTTGATTGCGTGCGAAAAAGAGTCCTCCATTGAATAGGTTGGGACGATATTGATTGAGGATGGCAGCACTCTGCTCGCGATATTTCATTTTAATTTTTCCTTTGGCCGTGGGTACTTGCTCCACAGAATCAAGCCCCTCAAGCGTGTTAAACATGCGATGCGCCACTTGAAAGAAGGCGGCAGTGTCGATGTTTTGCTGCAAATAGAGCTTCTCGTTGAACTGTTCGTATTGTTTTTGCTGTGCATCGAAGAGCATTTTCCAGATTTTGTCGTTACCCCGATAAACAGGATCTTGCAGAAGTTCGCACAACAGACCTTCGGCTTTCTCTAAGTTTTTTCCACTCCGTATGTAGTCGCGTGCCAACGAAATGGTTTTCTTGTTGGCCTGCATACACAAAGGAATGCAGAGCAAGAAGCAAACAAGTAATTTTTTCATCAATGTAATCCTAAAACTTTATTCACCTCAGCCAACACGCGTTCCCATTCCACTAAGGCTTGTTTTTCGTCGAGATGCGAGACTTTGAGCAGCCATTGGCGTGCGTGTTGGTAGTAGCCTTTGATGGTGGCTGCGTCTTTTTTACGTAGACGTTTGCGTTGGTTGTTTAAACTGTCGGTGAGTTCTTGTGCCCATGAGGCATAACAAATGCCAATATCATAAATGGCTTGTACATAGGCCTTATCTCGTTTTTCGGCCTCTTTAAAATAATTGATTGCCTTTTCCCATTGCTTGGCCTTCATGGCTAATTCGCCATTGAGCATCCACACTTGCTTGTTGCGTGCGTGCTTTCTTAACTCGTCTGCAGCAAATCTATGCAACGCCATGCTGTCAGGATGAGCCGAATAATGGTCGATGAGCATTTTGAAGTAGACGGCATTGCTTGGGTCTATATCGTGAAGGGCGGTTAAGGCAGAGACATAACGCAGTGTGTCAGCTTGTGAATGAAGACAATTCTTCATGCAATTAATCTTAATCTCGGCTGCGTTTTTGGCGTAGGCAGGATATTGAAGTGCGATGTCGGCATAATGTTCGGCCTCGCGGAAGTTGTCTTTTCCATAAAAAAGCAAACTTGAATAATAGGCAGCAATGCCTTCGTGGTTATCTTTTTCATGAAACATGGGGCGGCTGAGACAATGCAGATAGAATAGAAATGTGGTGAGAGCCTGTGCGGAGTTGCCTCGACGATATTCAAAAATGCCGGCATCAATGAGCGTAGGGAGCAGTGGAGATAATCGCGTGCTATTCTCTTGCGTATAGTCTAAATGCACACGACCTCTGCTGTCGGGCAACGCATCTAACGAGTCACAAGTGAGTGCCATTTGCAACAGTTCTTGCACTTGTTGGTAATATGCCGCCGAGTCGGTCCTATGTTCAGCAAGTGTTTGCAGACGCAGACCTATTTCTTTATGAAGCCTCTTGGCATCACGTTTTGGCGTTTGTGCATAGCCTTGTGATAGAAGTGCTGTGCTGCACGCCATTATAAAAAGGATGAGAAAACGTTTCATAAGAAGAAAAAATCGTGTGTTGATAAATTAAAAGTGTGGAGGATGTGTCAAAAAGTTGTTTCGACACATCCTCTACTCATCGTTGCCAAGTATTTACTTGTTCAACGCTTCCATTTCTTTCGTGCGGCTGTCTGCAGCACCATAGAGGCTATAGTAAACGGCATAGAGCGGATAGCTCCAGTTGGCTTTCTCACGATTGGGGTCTAATGCGCGTGCCTTCTCTAAGAATCCTTCACTCTCTTTATAGAGGTTGGTTTGCTCGGTCTTGTTACCATTGATAGAACCAGCTTGTGCATTGAGGCAGAAACCTAAATAAGTGAGCACAATAGGGTTCTTGTCATCTTTCGCAACAGACTTCTTAAAGCAATCAATAGCTTCTTTGGGCTTGTTCTCATTCATGAAGATTTGACCTTTCAGTGCCCATGCCAATGCGTTTGAAGGATCGACTGCCAGCTTGTCGTTCAACAGTTTATTTTGTTCGGTTGCCATTTTCAAGCTGCCACACATGGTTACCAAGGTCGAGAAGATTTGGTCGTTGTTGCTGTCCTTCTCATACAAAGTCTTGAGCTTATTCACATACTGAACGGAATCTTCGTGCGTCTTCAGACCCTGCTGCATGATATAAAGCTTCAAGTTTAAAGCATCTTTATAGGCGGCAGTGTCTTGCATAGCCACGTCAACATACTTGTCGGCCAGTTGATAATCCTTGTTTTGGAAAGCATAAACGCCGGCAACACGTGCCACTTCACCCAAATAGGTGTCAGGTGTTTTACTCTTGTCGACACCGTTAAACAGTGGATTGGTTGCGCTTTCTACATACATACCGAAATACTTCAGCGCGTCAGCCTGCTGATTGTTTTGCCCAGCTAATTGACCTGCATTGATGAGATTGGGACGCAAGCCATATAAGCGGTTGGCGTTGTTGCTCTCAAAGCGTGGCTTAATCTTTCCCTTTTCATTGGGCTTTTGGTCAAATTCGTTGCAACGAATAGCGTTGTCAAAAGCATCGTAGAGCGCTTGGTTGAAGCCTAAAGTGTCGTAGGCCGACTCCTTGCCCTGACCAAATTGCTTTGCCATTTGGTTTGATGTCATAATGGCTTGCTCTTTGTTCACCTTGTCCAAAGCCAATTCAACGAGCTTATTATAGGCTTTTGCCTTTTCTGCATCGTTGGCTAATTGTCCTAAACTTGTTTTTACTAACTCGGCTGCTTCGTTGTAGGTCTTTGCTTTTAAAATAGCTTTCAACGCTTCGCTGTCAGCAGCAAATGCAGCGGATGTACCTAAGAACATCAACGCTGCCATCATTAATTTTTTCATATTCAAATATTACTTTAAGTTTTACTGATCTTCATTTGTCTCATCTTCGTCGGTAAGTGACGCCTCATTCTCAAAGTCATCGGCATTGCGTTGCGTGTCTTTTCGAATTTCTTCAGCTTTATTGGCCCACTGTGTGCGGCTCTCTTCCTCAACCGTTGCTTCTAATTCAGAACTCATTACCTTGCAGACGCTGGCAATGACATCGTTCTTTTTAGTAAGGTTGATGAGGCGCACGCCTTGTGTAGCACGTCCCATGACGCGCACTTCGGCTAAAGCTAAACGAATGACGACACCACTCTTGTTGATGATCATGAGGTCGTTCTCGTCGGTCACGTTCTTGATGCTCACCAAACGCCCTGTCTTGTCGGTCACAGCAAGTGTCTTCACACCCTTTCCGCCGCGGTTGGTTACACGGTAGTCTTCAACCAAACTACGTTTACCGTAGCCCTGTTCGCTCACCACCATCACGGTCTCTGTGCTTGCATCGTTGACCGTTATCATGCCAATCACCTCGTCATCACCGCCATCTAAGCGCATGCCACGCACACCTGTTGCCGTGCGTCCCATGGTGCGGATGGTACTTTCGTTGAAGCGAACGGCACGACCATTGCGGTTGGCCATAATCAACTCGTTCTCACCATTGGTCAGACGTACATCCACCACCTCGTCGCCTTCGACGATGTTGATTGCAATCACGCCATTGGCGCGCGGACGACTGTACGCCTCTAACGATGTTTTCTTCACCGTTCCATTCTTGGTAGCGAAGATAACATAGTGCGAGTTGTTGAATTGTTCGTCGTTGAGCCCCTTCAAACGCAAAATCGCATTGATAGCATCATCACTCTCAATGTTGAGCATATTTTGAATGGCACGCCCCTTACTGTTGCGATCGCCCTCGGGAATCTCATAGCATTTGAGCCAATAACAACGTCCTTTTTTCGTGAAAAAGAGCATCGTTTGGTGCATAGTTGCAGGGTAAATAAATTCTGTGAAGTCTTGTTCACGATGCCGGGCAGCCTTTGCTCCCACACCACCCCGTGCTTGTTCGCGGAACTCACTCAGTGGTGTGCGCTTGATATAGCCCATGTGGCTCACAGTGATGACAACGGGATCGTTGGGGTAGAAATCCTCGGGATTAAACTCTTCACTCGAATATTTAATCTCCGTGCGACGCACATCGCCATATTTTTCTTTCACCTCGTTGAGTTCGTCCTTCATCACCTTCTTGCACAATTCGGGGTCATCCAAAATCTGTTGCAAGTAAGCAATCTGCCGTTCTAATTCTTCATATTCAGCATGCAACTGATCCATACGCAGACCGGTGAGCTGACTCAACCGCATGTCGACGATGGCTTTACTCTGCAGTTCGTCTAATTCGAAACGTTGTTCCAAATTGCGTTGTGCATCGGTTGGCGTTTTGCTGGCCCGGATAATGTGCACCACTTCGTCGATGTTGTCGCAGGCAATGATCAGACCTTCTAAGATGTGGGCACGCTCTTGTGCCTTCTTTAAATCATATTTCGTGCGGCGAATGGTCACATCGTGCCGATGCTCAACGAAATATTTCACACAGTCTTTCAGGCTCAACAGCCGCGGACGCCCTTTTACCAAGGCAATACAGTTCACCGAGAACGAGCTTTGCAGCGCCGTCATCTTAAACAATTTGTTCAGAATGACATTCGCGTTGGCATCGTGTTTCACATCAATCACGATGCGCATACCTTGTCGTCCCGACTCATCATTGGCGTTGCTGATACCGTCAATCTTTCCCTCTTTCACCAATTCGGCGATGTATTCAATCAGCGCTTGCTTGTTTACACCATACGGAATCTCGGTGATGACAATCTTATCATGGTTTTCACCACTCTCAATCTCGGCTTTTGCACGCATCACAATGCGCCCACGTCCAGTCTCATAGGCCTGACGTACCCCCTGAATACCATATATATAGGCCCCCGTTGGGAAGTCGGGTGCTTTGATATGTTGCATCAATCCGTCCAACGTTATGTCGGGATTATCGATATAAGCACAGCAACCATCAATCACTTCTCCAAGGTTGTGGGTCGGCATATTCGTGGCCATTCCCACGGCAATACCATTGCCGCCATTCACTAACAGATTGGGAATTTTGGTGGGCATCACGCTTGGTTCTACCAACGTGTCGTCGAAGTTGTTGGTCATGTCGACGGTGTCTTTCTCCAGGTCGTCCATGATGTGTTCGCCCATCTTGCTCAGTCGGCACTCGGTGTAACGCATGGCTGCCGGCGAGTCACCGTCAATCGAGCCGAAGTTTCCTTGTCCGTCGACCAAGGTGTAGCGCATGTTCCAGTCTTGCCCCATGCGCACCAGTGCGCCATATACCGACGAATCACCGTGGGGATGATATTTACCGAGCACTTCACCCACGACGCGTGCACATTTCTTATAAGGCTTATCGCTGGTGTTACCGATGCCCAACATACCATAAAGAATGCGGCGGTGAACGGGTTTAAAGCCGTCGCGCACATCAGGAAGTGCACGCGCCACGATGACCGACATTGAATAGTCAATGTAAGAGGATTTCATTTCCTCCTCGATATTGATTTTCAATATCCGGTCGTTGTCAATTGTCTGATTTTCGTCCATTACTATTTTTGAGAATAATTATTGCGTTGTTTGCTACTCGCTTGTTGAAAGAAAAAATCGCCTGAAAGGCGTTTTATTTTCGTTTTAAGCGATTTTGCATGCTTTTTGTGGCGGCTAAATTACGATTTTTTTTTCATATAGGGTTCGTTGTATTCTTAAAAAAACGCAAACTCCTCATGTCTATGCTGCGGTTGGCAATACTCATTAGTAATGAGTGGAGAAGGCAATGAAACCTTAAATAATTTAAAAACTATACCTAAAAGTAGGTATTTCTCGTGAGAAATCTATATTTTTGCATCGCATTACGGCACAGATTGCCTAATACATATTACAAAAACATTATTTGAACATATAAATTTTAGATGATTATGGCTTACGTAATTGGTAACGATTGTATCGCTTGTGGTACTTGTATTGACGAATGTCCAGTAGGAGCAATCTCTGAAGGTGACATCTATTCTATCAATCCTGACATGTGCACCGAGTGTGGCACTTGCGCTTCTGTTTGTCCCAACGAAGCAATCAGCCTTCCTGAATAAGGCATTCCACTAAGTAAAGAATAGAAAAGGCGTACTACTCTTGTGTAGTACGCCTTTTTTGTGTCGGTTGATGTCGCTGCAGAGTCTGTCCATCAGCATAGCGTTGACAGGGTGGGGCGGCGCGGTTAAAAATTAATCATATAATGGTGTTTGGGCTTTGAAGCATCAAACAGCACGATGCCACAATCGTATAAATCGTAGCTGCGCACCACTTGCGGTTGTTGGATGAGCATTTTCCATGCATCCAAAGCCTCGCGCCGGGCATGGATATCCAATAAAATCAGCATGGACTGGGCTTGCGAACGCTTGATGAGTGCTTGGCAAAGGGCGAGATTATGCTGCGTAAGTGGAAGGCTCGCTACCGAAAATGTTGTTGGCAGCTGGGCTTCATCTAACGGTAAAAACTGGGTTTTGCTGCAACCTTCGTTCACATAATCGGCATAAACATCGGCCTTGTCGCCCGCATGAAACCATTGCTTCGCCTGCAAGTAGTTGGCCAATCGAAAAAACAATCGGCCGCGTTTTTGCACGGCATGTCCTTCGTTGTGGTGGCGATGGCGTAGGGTAGCATAAGCGTAGTAAGGATAATGTTCGGTGAGGACATAGCGAATAAACTGATAGGCTGAGGGCGACTGCACACCAAAACCGCGTGAATATTTCGCCCGGCGCAGCCAAACGCTCCACCGTTTCAGATGATAGAGCGCCCTGTTCACCCATTGTTTTCTCGTCCTTTGCTGATTCATGTCTTTTTTGTGTGCTTGCAAAAGTACGAAAAAAAATAGGATGACAAAATGGCTTCAAGCTGTTAAAAAAGGTTATGTGCAGGGGCTGAAAGCTTGCAAATCGTGTTATTCTGAACTTTTATTACTACCTTTGCTGCGCATTTCGGAAAAGCCGAAGCATTTGAGCGTGTAGCTGTTGTGATTAAGACAGCATGGCATGCGAAAGATGTAAATGATGCAACAACCATTAATCAATTTTAAGCAATGTATTTAGACAAAGCAAAGAAAGAAGAGATTTTCAACGAGTATGGCAAATCAACTACCGATACCGGTTCTGCTGAAAGCCAAATCGCCCTCTTCACCTATCGCATTAAGCACTTAACAGAGCACGTGAAGGCAAACCACAAAGACAATGTAACGACCCGCTCGTTGACGATGTTGGTTGGTAAGCGTCGTGCGTTGCTCGACTATTTGTACAAGCGTGACATTGAGCGCTATCGTGCAATCGTTAAGAAGCTTGGTTTACGTAAGTAAGTTTAAGTTTTTAAATTATAATAAATCCCTGTAACACGTGATGTGTTGCAGGGATTTTTCTTTTTAGCTTCAGCAAAAAGGATGATGCTGTGGCGTTTACAAATCTAAGTCAACCTCCACAGGACAGTGGTCGCTTCCCATGATGTCGGTATGGATTTTGGCATCGGTGAGTTGCGGACGCAGGCGTTCTGAGATGAGGAAATAGTCGATGCGCCATCCCGTATTCTTTTCTCTCGCGCGGAAACGGTAGCTCCACCAGCTGTAGGTTTGTTGCTCGGGGTAGAGCGTTCTGAACGTATCAATGAAACCATGGCCGAGCAGTTGGGTCATTTTAGCCCGCTCTTCGTCGGTAAATCCTGCATTGCGGCGATTGGTTTTTGGATTTTTGAGGTCAATCTCCTCGTGGGCAACGTTCATGTCTCCACAAACAATAACAGGTTTTTGCTCGTCTAACCGGTGCAGATAGGCCTGGAAATCATCTTCCCATTGCATGCGATAGTCCAAGCGGCGCAACTCATCTTGCGAGTTAGGTGTGTAGACGGTGACAAGGAAAAATGACTCATATTCTAACGTGATGACTCGTCCTTCGTGGTCGTGTTCGTCGATACCGATGCCATAGCTAACGGCCAACGGCGCCTGCTTGGCATAGATAGCCGTTCCGCTATAGCCTTTTTTCTCGGCATAGTTCCAAAACGATTGGTAGCCGGGGAACTGCAAATCGAGCTGTCCCGCCTGCATCTTTGTTTCTTGCAGGCAGAAGAAATCGGCATCCAAAGCCTTGAATTGCTGTTCGAAATCTTTGCCCACACAGGCACGAAGCCCATTGACATTCCAGGATATAAATTTCATTTCTTTGTTGTTTAAAGGGTGAATAATCTGCGCTTCGAACGGCATTTAAATGCGTTTCGATTCGCCACGCAGCAGACTCATGAACTCTTGTCGGGTGTTGAGGTCGTTGAACACGCCGCTGAAGTCGCTCGTTGTGGTGATGGAATTCTGTTTTTCCACACCGCGCATCTGCATGCACATGTGTTTGGCTTCAATCACCACCATCACACCTTGCGGGCGCAACGTGGCCTGAATACATTCCTTAATTTGTTGTGTCAAGCGTTCCTGCACCTGCAAACGATGGCTGAAGATGTCGACCACACGCGCAATCTTGCTCAGTCCCGTGATGTAGCCGTTGGGAATGTAGGCCACGTGGCATTTGCCATAGAAGGGGAGCAAATGGTGTTCGCAGAGGGAAAACACGTCGATATCCTTCACAATGACCATCTGGTTATAGTCTTCTTGGAACAGCGCATCGGTCAACACCTGCTGCGGATCTTGCATGTAGCCGCGCGTCAGCACCTGCATTGCCTTAGCCACCCGCATGGGCGTCTTCTCCAATCCTTCGCGTTGCGGGTCTTCGCCCAACAGCGTGAGAATGCTTTTATAATGGGTCGCAAGGTCAGTCAAGCCCTCACGAAATTCGTTTTCCGGATTCATTTGTTCTGTTTTTTGATGTTGATGCCTGCCGGGCATGGCGCGAAGTGCGGCTGTGGGCTGCGCTTAGTCCTGCACGGTGATTTTTCCTTTCACGATGTTGGCTTGCCGATAGCCCAAGGCTTTCACCTTTTGCAGCATGCGTTCGGCCTCTTCAAACGTGCGATAGTTGCCCACACGGCATATCCAGTGGGGCGAATAGAAATGCACATAGACGGGCTCTTCGGGATATTTTGTTTTGATGACGATGCTGGCTTGCTCGGCCTTTTGCCGGTCGATGCGCGAGTTGCCGCCCGCGAAAGCCTGCACCCGATAGCCCACAATCTTGCGACTGCCGCGCATCACCTTTTTGCGCATGTCCACAATGGGTGCTTCTTCTTCGTCGGATTCGGGCGTTTTTGTGGTCGAATCTGTGCGCTTTTGCTCCGTAGTTTCGCGTTGTTCGGTAGGCTTTTTCTCTGTCGTTTCTTTCGGACGCACTTGTTTGGCCGAATCTTTGTCGGCCACATGGTGGGTTGTGGGCTTTGTTTCCTTTTTCTCTTTGTCGGGTTTCTGCGTTGTGCCTGCTGATTTGGGCATGGCCTCTTTCTTCTCCTGTGGCTGCGTTGTAGCCTTTGTTGCGGCGCGGCCATTCACAAGGTCATCGATTTCTTTACTTTGCGTAACCGTTACGACACCCATTCCCGCCTCACGTTTCTTGACGTGGTCGAGGAACGTTTGTGCCGAAACCGAAAGCGTAGCGCAAAGCATCAACCATAGAAAACAAGCTAACTTTTTCATCTTTATCCTAAATCAAAATTTATGAGCACCTGTGCAACACACAGCTTTTTTGTCTTTTTATCGTCTCCGCGCGGCGCGGTAACAATATTTTTCTCCTTTTATCGTCTCCGTGCAGCGCGGTAACAATATTTTTCTCCTTTTATCGTCACCGTGCGGCGCGGGAACAATATTTTCTCCTTTTATCGTCTCCGTGCGGCGCGGTAACAATATTTTTCTCCTTTTATCGTCTCCGTGCGGCGCGGTAACAATATTTTTCTCTTTTTATCGTCACCGTGCGGCGCGGGAACAATATTTTCATCCTTTTATCGTCTCCGCGTGGCGCGGGAACAATATTTTTTGCGTTTGGCAGCAATCTTTTATAGCAAAAACGCAAGTGGCGATATGTAATTGCAGGAACGCACGGACGGTGCATTCCTGCAATAGGGATTGATTTTTACTTCTTCCAAGCGTCGATAATGGCTTTGAAATCAACGGGCTTCAGCGAAGCACCGCCAATCAAACCGCCATCGATGTTGGGCTTAGCGAAGAGTTCGCCGGCATTCGATGCGTTGCAGCTGCCACCATAAAGGATGGTTGTGTCTTCGGCTGCAGCCTGACCATACTTCTCTGCTACGATAGAACGAATGTAGGCCAGCATCTCTTCGGCTTGGTCGGATGTGGCTGTTTTGCCGGTGCCGATGGCCCAAATGGGTTCGTAGGCCAAAACAATGTTCTTCCACTCTTCGGCAGAGAGATTGAACACGCTGCCTTCGAGCTCGGCCTTTACCACTGCGTTTTGGCGGTTGTCCTCGCGCTCTTCCAAAGTTTCACCGCAGCAGAAGATGACTTTCAAACCATGCTTCAAGGCCAGGAGCACTTTCTCTTTCAAGATTTCTGCAGTCTCGCCATAGTATTGGCGACGCTCAGAGTGGCCGAGAATGACATATTGTGCGCCGGTGCTCTTCACCATTTCGGCAGACACTTCGCCCGTGTAAGCGCCCTTCTCTTTGTCGGCACAGTTCTCAGCACCTAAGCCAACCACACTGCCTTTGAGCACTTCGGCCACGCTGGCCAAGTGGATGAAAGGCGTGCAAACCACCACGTCGCAGTGGGGCTTGTCGTTAGCCAAAGAGTCCTTTACGTTGGTTGCCAATGCAACTCCATCTTGCAGGTTGAGGTTCATTTTCCAGTTACCTGCTACCATTTTCTTTCTCATATTGATTTTTTTTATTAAAGAGTTGATATAAATTGTCTTTATTCTTTTTTTCTTTCAGGCGCACCCACTGGCTCCATGCCCAGAAGCGGTCGGCTAAAGTGAGCAAAGTGAGTGGGAGGACGAACCAAAGCACGATGACAATGATTTTGCTGGGCACCGAGTCTTGGGGCATCTTGGCCCATGTGGCCTGCGCGATGGGGCGCAAAAGGTCGTCGCCGGCGGGCAAAGCGTTGTGGCTCCATTTGTTGATGATGATGCCATTGTGGAGCAACAACAAGCCCGGGTTGCTGCGAATAATGGTCTTCAAGACCGTCTCGTCGGTCGAGAAGAATGGATATTCGGCGCCGGTGAGGTCAATCCATCGGCGAATGGCCTTGTCTGTGCTGGCCGTTAAACCATAGAAGGGGATGCGCTGTTGCTGTGCATATTCGTAGAGCTGGTCGATATCGCCAAAGTTACCGTCGTCGGCCGTTTCTAAATGGGGGGCAATGAGCAAAAAGGTGTAGCCCTTGTGTTGCAGGATTTTTGTCGTGAGATCGTCGCCCGTGCGCAAATCCTCTATTGCGAAATCGTGAATGGGCGGAACGTAACCGGCCTTCACGAGGGTTGTCTTGCTGTCGATGAACGTCCAGGTGGAGTCGGGGTAGTTGTCCAGCGTGAAGATTTTTTGCTGACCATTCTTGCTCAAGATAAACGTTGTTTCGTATTGGGGACGAGGTGCTCCTGCAGGGGTTTCCATCGCTTGGGGTATGTTCACGCCAATGCGATAGGGACGAAAGTCAAACTGCGGCAAATCATACAGGCTCCAAAGGCTGTTGATGAGCGTGAACACCAGCGTGTAGTTGATGATAATCCATTGGGTGTTTTTGCGCACAAAGCGTGTCATGTAGAGCGGTTTCCAGCCCACGACGGCACTGCAAGCCAGCAATACAATGTTTTTGAGCAGAGTTTGTGTGTTGGTGAGATGGATGGCATCGCCAAAGCAACCGCAATCTTTCACGGTGTTGCTGAGTGCCAATCCCAATGTCACCAGCGTCATGAACACCATGAAGATGAAGGTCAGCCGCGAGGTTTGGCGTCGGCGGATGGCAAACAAAAGCAAAATTCCCAAGGTGAATTCCAAGGCCGAGAGCGCCACCGATGTGCCCAATAACAGCAGCTGGGGCACCGCACCCGTTAGATGGAGTGCGCCCAAATAGTCCTGCAATTTATATTGCGTTCCCATCGGGTCGATGGCTTTCACATAGCCCGAGAAGATGAAAACGAGCGCCAATATAAATCGGCTGACCTGAATGAGCCATTTTAAGAACTGTTGCCTCACACTGATGGTTGCTTAAGTTGCTTCGTTGAGTTTGACCACACCGAAAACGGCATAGTTGATGATGTCCATATAGTTGGCATCAATACCTTCAGAGACTAAGGTCGCACCGCCAAGGTTTTCAATCTCCTTGATGCGTTGCAGCTTAGTTAAAATCAAATCTGTGTAGCTACTGATGCGCATCTCGCGCCACGCTTCATCGTAGTCGTGGTTCTTTCTTTTCATCAGTTGAAAAGCTGTTTCGGCTTGCGCATCATAGGCTTCTAAAGCCGCTTCGGGCGTGAGATCGATGGTGTCGGCAAATCCTTTTTGTAATTGAATGAGCCCGATGATGCCATAGTTAATCAACCCGATAAACTCGGGTCGGATGCCTTCGTCGACCAAAGCCTCGTGCTTAATTTCAATCGAGCGAATGCGTTTGGCTTTGATATAGAGTTGATCGGTAAGCGAGGATGGGCGTAGAATGCGCCAAGAAGCGCCATAATCATGCAGCTTTTTGGCAAAAAGTTCACGACATTCGTGAAGCACATCCCTGAATTGTTCCTCGGTTTTGCTTTTGTTCATTGATGCTATTTCTTAGGCTTGCAAAGTTACTGTTTTATGCTGAAATAGCCAAATTTTAGGCTTTTGGATGCCCGTTTAGGGGTGTTGCTGCCGGTAGTGTATCATGCGCACCACGCCACACATCGCTTCATAGCGTGCTTTGAGCGAGTCGCAACGCACGCGCAGCAAATTCTTCGTGCGCAGGTCTTGTGTGGTTTGCAATGTGGCCAACGTGGCTTGCAACGTTGAGTCGGTCGTTGCCACATCACTTTGTGCCATGTGCAACGAGGCATTCTGCCATATTTTGAGTGCCGCCTTTCGTGCTTTCACCGCCTCGGGATAGTCTTTGCGCAAGGCCATGATCGAGTCCAGCGTGGCACGATAATGCCCCTTGTCATAGAGCTGTTGAATTTCCGACATCAACGCAGCTGCTTTGTCCTCCTGCGTCTCGGCGCAACTGCAAAGCAGCGTGCAGAGCAATAGCAACGAAAAACAATTCTTCATGGCTGCAAAAGTATAAAAAATGGGGTGAAACGCCCACTTTGCCCTCGCTTTTTAGTAACTTTGCAGGCAATTTAAAGCACGTTAAGAGAAAAGATAGGAATGAGAAATCTCACGAAGAACGATTTAGCAGCACTACTCAATCAGGATATATTTCACCAAATTTCAGCCGCAGCCGACCGCTTGGGCATGCCTTGTTATGTGGTTGGCGGCTATGTGCGCGACCTGTTTTTAGAGCGCTCTTCCAACGACATCGATGTGGTGGTCGTGGGCAGTGGCATACAGGTGGCCAACGCGTTGAAGCAGGCGTTGGGCAAGAAAGCCTACCTCAGCGTGTTTAAAAACTTTGGCACAGCGCAGGTGAAATATCGTGACTTGGAGGTGGAATTTGTGGGTGCACGCAAGGAGAGCTACAGCCACGATTCGCGCAAACCGCATGTGGAAGATGGCACATTGGAAGACGATCAGAACCGCAGAGATTTCACCATTAACGCCTTGGCCGTGTGTTTGAATGCGTCCCATTTCGGCGAACTTGTCGACCCTTTCGATGGCTTGTATGATTTGGAGGATGGCCTCATCCGTACACCGCTCGACCCCGACATCACTTTTTCCGACGACCCGCTGCGCATGTTGCGCTGCGTGCGTTTTGCGGCACAGCTCAATTTCTTCATCGACGACGAAACCTTCGACGCCCTCACGCGCAATGCCGAGCGCATCAGCATCATCAGTGGCGAGCGCATCGTGGGCGAACTCCATAAAATCATGCTCACAGCCACGCCCAGCAAAGGCTTCATCGATCTCTATCGTTGCGGCCTGTTGCAGCGCATCATTCCCGAGCTCACGGCGTTAGACATTGTGGAAACGCGCAATGGTCGTGCCCACAAAAACAATTTCTATCACACCCTTGAAGTGGTAGACAATCTGGCAAAAGCGCAACAAACGGCCGGAATCACAGGTGAAACGCAGCTGTGGTTGCGCTGGGCAGCACTCTTCCACGATATCGGGAAACCCCGTTGCAAGCGCTGGGACAACGTTTCCGGCTGGACCTTTCACAACCACAACTTCGTGGGAGCGAAGATGATTCCCTCCATCTTTCGGCGCATGAAACTGCCCATGGACAGCAAAATGAAATATGTGCAAAAGATGGTCGACCTGCACATGCGCCCCATCACGATTGCCAATGAGGAGGTGACCGACAGTGCGGTGCGCCGCTTGCTGAACGATGCGGGCGACGATATCAACGACCTGATGATGTTGTGCGAGGCCGACATCACAAGCAAAAACCGTGTGAAGAAGCAGCGGTTCTTAGACAATTTCCGCCTCGTGCGCCAAAAGTTGGCCGACCTGCAGGAGCGCGATTTCAAACGTTTGTTGCAGCCTTGCATCGATGGCAACGAGATTATGGAGCTGTTTCATCTCGGCCCTTGCCGCGAAGTGGGCCAATTAAAACAAACCTTGAAGGATGCCGTGCTCGACAATAAGGTGCCCAACGAGCGTGAACCACTCATGGCCTTGCTCATGAAAAAGGCCAAAGCCATGGGTTTGGTGGAGTAGGCACACGCGCCCACTCTTCTTCCTCGGTGATTCATCCCTACCATCTCCGTTATACATCCGCGCACAATCATCCCCAAACGGGACCAACCATCCACGCGCAATCCACCCAAATGAAACCGTAGGGGCGAACATCCATGCACAATTCTCTCAAGCAAAATGCGTAGGGGCGGTGCCTGTGTGCCCGCCCGAACGTCCGCACAGCGGCGTTTCCATACGCAAATGGATGAATGCAACTACACACACATCGGGGGCGGAAATGCATCGCGCACTCCCGCCCCCATTCTTTAAAACAAGTTGTGTATGCAAACTGGCATCGAGATGATGCCCATTTGTTTTAAAGCAAGCTATTTCTTCGGTGTGATTGTGGCACCGCCTTGGCCACTGCCGCCGGGTTTATTACCACCGGGATTACCCGAACCGCTGCCACTACCTGAACCGCTGCCTTGGCTGCCGTTTCCAGACCCGCCGTTGCCAGACCCACCATTACCGGAACCACCACCGTTTCCGCCGTTACCGGAATTGCCATTGCCAGAACTGCCGTTATCAGAGCCGCCATTCTTCTTCCCGCCGTTCTTCGCCTTGGGCACTTCCGACTCGGCCACCTGCACTAACTTCTTCCTACTCACCTTCACCCAAACGCCGGACGAACGGCCGTCGATGGTCAGGCGATAGCATTTTGAAGCGCCCGAGCCGCGGCTCTCGCCCGAATAATGCAGGGCTTCGGCGGCCACGCCCAATATCTTTGCAAAGTCATCGAACAGCGGCGTGAGCATCTTGCGTTGCTCTTCGATTTTCGCCGCATTGGCCTTCGCATTCGACGTT
Organism: Segatella oulorum F0390; assembly: GCF_000224615.1. Classification (NCBI taxonomy): domain Bacteria; kingdom Pseudomonadati; phylum Bacteroidota; class Bacteroidia; order Bacteroidales; family Prevotellaceae; genus Segatella; species Segatella oulorum. The sequence continues at coordinate 1,448,675 of NZ_JH114215.1, read as the reverse complement.
TCGCGCTGTTTGAGCAGCGTGTGGCGGTTGTCCACCAACTGGTTGTAGCGGTTGATGAGCGCGGTGATGGCTGCCGACGGCTCGAGATCGTCCAACGAATCGATGCGGCGCACCACAGCGTCGATGGCCTTGTCGGTGACGCGGCGCAGGGCTTTCATGTCATACAGCTTTTTGTCGCCGGCAAACCGTCCGCGGAAGGCCTCGTCGAACGCCTGATTGTGGTCGCCGATGCGCTTCACGGCCCCCTCGGCATGCAGCACCTTCAGAGCTTTTGCGGCCTCCGTCTCGGCCAAATCGGCCAACAGATTTTTCAGTCCGCCCGTCTCCTTGTCATAGTTCATCGTAGCCACACCGGCATAGCGTTTCATGATTTCGCTGACGCGTTTCGCCGCCTCCAACTCTTCCGCCTCCTCGCTGTAGAGGCCCGCGTCCACGGCATGTTGCAGCGAATAGTAGGCCTTGTCGCGTCGGTCGTCCAACTCGCGCAGCTGCGCATTCATCGCGTTTCCCCGTTGCGGAAACACCGCCTCGTCCTCGGCTTTGAAGGCATCCTCCAACGGTTTCAACACAGCGGTTAATTTTGCCACGTTCGCCTCCTTGGCCATGCTGAGCAAGTGGCTCGTAAACTGGTAATGCTCCAAGTGTTGAAGATTACATCTTCTTAAAAATTTAATTTCCATTGTACATTTGTTTAGATTATAAAAAATATGTTCCGCAGATGCGGATATGCGAATTTACAAAATATTCTTCGTTCCGCAGGTGCTGAACGCCTATTTTTTTCATTTTTCTTCGTTCCGCAGGTGCTGAACAGCTGTTTTTCTCATTTTTAGTTGTTCCGCAGGTGCTGAACAGCTGTTTTTCTTATTTTTGGTTGTTCCGCACCCGCTGAACGAGTTTTTTTTCGTTATGGCAGTTGTTCGCCCGTGGACGAACAACTGCTTCCTTCTCATTTTATTGGAATTTCACGGCGCGGCGGGCATAGCTGCGCGCGTTGCCGATATAATTCCAGTTACACATAATAGTACCCATTGAGAAAAACCAAATATAAGGGCCTATTAATTCATTGCCTGCAAGATAGCCATCACGAATGGGGCAACTGGTACTTGTCCAATAACTGGCATAGCCAAACTCGTCGTTGCCGGGCAAGGTGAAATATTTTTTCATCTCGCTTGGGCTGGGACTTCCTTCTCGTGCCCCTTTTATAAAAACGGTAACACTTGGGTCATAGCCGGGGAACCTTGAAGGATCTCGTGCCGCTTGATCATCTGGTTGCCCCGTGGCATCGGCTGGTATTGAGGTGGGGATGGCCGTTTTGCTGGCACCGTGGTCGGCCACGAGATAGGCCCATTTTTTGAAGCGACGCACACCTTTGTACACCTTTCCGTTTGCCGTCCAAAATTCGTCGTCATCTTTGTAGGCATAGAAGGTCAGATACCAGGCTGCTTCAATCTGCGTGGGGCAGTCGCGGCATGAATACTGCGCCACCTCGGCATGGCCGGCGGTAAAATTGTCGTTAAACCATCGGTCGGGGTCGGCGGCTTTGCTCTGTGGGGCATCGGCCGCGGTGTAGGGAGGCGTCTTGCCGTAGTAATAGGAGCGCTTGGCATCCCACATGTAGAGGGTGGTCTCTTGCGAATAGTCCTTCACCAGGTCGGAGGCAAAGTCATAGAAGCCGTTGGCATCATAGGTTTGCGACGGCACGTTGGTGGTGACGGTTCCAGTGGTGTTGGTGGCAGGATTATAGAGCTCGTAAACGATGTTGAGCGCCGTGGTCTGCGGTGCCATGACGATGTAGCAGGCGTTGTCGATGGCATAGCTGGCGGGCAGCGTGAAGTCGTTCACGGTGAGCTTGATTTCTTTTGTGCCGTTGGCCGTTGGTGCGGCCGAGAGCCCAGCGGTGGTGAGGGCATAGTCGCCGGCAATGTCGTTTTCGGCCTTGATGGTGACCGATTTCAGCTTGAAATTGCGTGCCAAGGGGTTGCTTGTGAACGGCATCAGGCAGAGGTAGGCGGCCTTGTGCTCTAACTGAAAAAGATATTCGTTGGTGTTCATCGGATTGATGGTGGCCGAGGCTACGCCGCAGTCGCCCGACACGCCGAGATGGGCGAAATCGTTGGGTGAGGTTTGGCTTTGCGTGGCCTTGATGGTGACGCGGTTGGCCATGGTGCTGGCCTTGCCGGTGTAGTAGACATCGTAGGACGGTGCTGTGAGCGTGCCGGGCATGCTGAATTGTGCATGAGCCATTCTGCCCGTGATGTTGCTCGAAATGCTCGAGACGAACGTGCCGCTGTTGTCAATCCAAATGTTGTCGCCCGCTTCCCAAAACACATCGGCACCGTTGCCAATGGTGTGGTTGAGCGTGGTGCGTGTGGGCACCGTAGCTTGGGTGGCAAAGGTGGTGAACGTTTCGGGTTGCGTGGGTTGGGTGTTGTCCTTGTCTTTGTCGCCCATTTCGCCGGCACAGCCTGTCCACAATGCTAAAAAGGCGCAGGCAGACAGCGCAAGCACATTGAATTTTATTTTCTTCATACCGTTGTTTCTTTTGTTTTATTCTTCGTTCTCCATTTCCATTTCGTCTTCATCCTCGTCTTCCCAAACGGCACCGCCTTTCTTTGCGTTGGTGATGATGACACCGCCGCCTTGATTGATGCGTTTGTGGTCGCCGCTGGTGTTTTGCAAAAGACTTTCAACCGCCAGGGGATAAACTTTACTTTCGAGCTTTATGTATGCCCGCTTTGTTGCTTGTTTCTTCATTTTGTTAAAACTATTTTTTAATTGTGAGTGATTTTATCCTTGTTTTGCATACAAAATCCGTTCATTTATGCACGCAAAAAGGGCATGCAAAAAGTTTATAAAAAACTTCTTGCACACCCTTTGTTTATAAGTGATTATGTTGTATATTACGCGCGCGTCGCGCGTACCTTTATATTGGTCTCGCTCCTGTGTGTGTGTGTGTGTGTGTGTGTGTTACACAATTATTTGGATTGACCAAATAAAAAGGCATAAAAAAACAGGCAGAAGAAAAATTCTTTTGTGCTGCGAAAGTTGCCTTATGGTGTAAACTACTCATCACTTAACGTTTTATTTTATTGGCCGCAAAGTTAAATGTTTTTAGCGAAATGACGAAATATTTTCGAAAAGAATTTCCTTTTGTGGCGTTTTCGATGCGATAGACGGTGTGCTGAACTTGGTTCCGGCGGCAGCAAACAACGATTTTAGGGTTGTGGCATCGCCAAATTTTCGTTTGCGACATGGTGCCACCTTCTTATATTTTTTACTACCTTTGCTCGGCAATGAAATATGTAGAAGTTGTTCTTCCCCTGCCTTTGGATGGCCTTTTCACCTATTCGTTGCCCGAAGAATGGGCGCAGCAGGTGGCTTGCGGCATGCGCGTGTTGGTGCCTTTCGGTAAGACAAAGCACCACATTGGCATCGTGTGGCACCTCACGGATGTGAAGCCCGACTATGAATTGAAGCCCATTCTCGAAGTGCTCGACGCACAACCGGTGCTCCTGAGCCAGCAGATTCGCTTGTGGAATTGGATGGCCGACTACTATCTTTCGCCTTTGGGCGACATCTATAAGGCCGCGCTTCCCTCGGGCATGAAGATGGAAGAGGGCTACAAACCCAAAATGGAGACCTATGTTGCGCTGGCTCCTGCGTTTCAAAACGAGCAGGCGTTGCACTTTGCACTGAATGCGTTGGCACGCGCCACGCAGCAACAAAGGGTGATGATGGCCTATCTTTCGCTGTCGCATTGGGATAGCCTTTCAGCCGCCATGCCGCAGCCTTCCGTCACGCCCATCACGCGCGATGAGCTGCTGAACGTGACGCATTGCAGCATGGCCACGCTCAAAGCGCTGGTTGATCGCGGCTTTCTCGCCCTTTATAAGCAGGAGGTGGGGCGACTGAACAGCGCGACAACGGCGACGGCTCCGCTGCATTCGCTCAACGCGGCGCAGCAAAAAGCCTACGACGAAATCAAGGAAACGTTTCAAACGCGGAACGTAACGCTGCTGCATGGTGTGACCTCGAGCGGCAAAACGGAGCTGTATATCCATCTCATCGAGCAAGCGATTAAGGAGGGAAAGCAGGTGCTTTATCTTTTGCCCGAAATCGCCTTGACCGTGCAAATCACCAACCGTTTGAAGGCTGTTTTTGGTCAGCGCCTCGGCATTTATCATTCGAAATATAGCGATGCCGAGCGGGTTGAGATATGGAACAAACAGCTTTCTGCCGCGCCCTATGACATTGTGATTGGCGCACGCAGCGCGGTGTTTCTGCCTTTTCAGCGGTTGGGCTTGGTGATTGTCGACGAAGAACACGAGACGAGCTTTAAACAGCAAGAGCCTTCGCCACGCTATCATGCGCGGAGTGCGGCCATTATCTTGGCCCATCAGTATGGGGCGAAGACGCTTTTGGGCACAGCTACGCCGTCGATGGAGAGCTATCACAACGCCATCAGTGGAAAATATGGGCTCGTCAGGCTGGCAACGCGCTACCAAGACATTCAACTGCCGCAGATTGAAGTGGTGGATGTGAAGGATTTGCGGCGCCGAAAAATCATGAAAGGGCTTTTCTCGCCGCAACTGTTGCAAGCCATTGATGAGACGTTGGCTGCGGGAAATCAGGTGATTTTGTTTCAAAATCGCCGTGGATTTGCGCCGATGCTCACGTGTAAGGATTGCGGGTGGGTGCCCAAATGTGCCAACTGCGATGTCTCGCTCACCTATCATAAACAGCTCAATCAGCTCACTTGTCATTATTGTGGCTTCACCTATACGGTGCCAACCCACTGCCCTGAATGTGGCAGTGAGCAGCTCACCACGCAAGGTTATGGCACCGAAAAGATTGAAGATGCCATTCAAAAGCTGTTCCCACAGGCTAAAATCGCGCGGATGGATTTAGACACTACGCGCACGAAGAACGCCTATGAGCGATTGATTAGCGATTTTTCGCAGGGCAAAACGAATATCCTCATCGGTACGCAGATGATTAGTAAAGGGCTTGATTTCGACCATGTGCAGGTGGTGGGCATCTTGGATGCCGACACGATGTTGAACTATCCCGACTTCCGTGCCTATGAGCATGCCTTCACGATGATGGCACAAGTGAGCGGACGCGCGGGGCGGAAGGGTCGGCAGGGGCGTGTGATTTTGCAAACGAAGATGCCCGATTTGCCGCTGATTAGGCAAGTGGTGGCCCATGATTTCAACCATTTTAGCCACGACCTGTTGGAAGAACGTGCGTTGTTTCATTATCCACCGTTCTATCAGTTGGTGTATGTCTTTTTGAAACACAACAAGAACGAAGTGGTCGAAACGGCTGCGGTGGAGATGGGAAGCCGACTGAAACAGCTCTTCGGTACGCGCGTTTTAGGTCCCGATAAGCCCGCTGTGGCGCGCGTGAAGACAATGCACATCCGCAAAATTGTGATTAAATTGGAACGAAACCTCGACCCCAAAAAGGTGCGTGAAGCACTGCGGTGGGTGCAAAAACAAATGATGCAGGACAAACATTACGCTACCCTGCACATTTATTATGACGTTGACCCGCTGTAAAAAGCGGCCATTTTAGTGAGCAATCAATATCGAATTACGCGGTAATTGCTATCATATTACGCGATAATTCCTATCGAATTACTTAGAAGTTAATATCTAACCCCGCCGCAAACACGTTGTTATTGCGCGTGAAGTCGGCCTTATAGTTGCCGGCATCACCATTCACATGGCCGTAGAAGGTGTGGAAATAACCCAAGTTGAGGTTCATCTTCTCGCCCAGATGCAGGCAAACGCCCGCACCAACCGAGTTAGAATTGGCCACAAACGACTTGTCGTCCATGTATTCTTTCGTCAGACCATAGCTCGTGTTTTGCCAACCTGCACTCACGGTTAAGCACTGATTAACCTGGTATTCCGCACCCGCATTGTATTCAAGTGTGCCGCGTTTCAATTTCTTTTCGCGGTGTCCGTAGCTCGTAGCGTGCTTGTCGTCGAAGAAATGGAAACCCACATTGAGCTTTAAACGGTCGGTAGGCGTGTAGCCAACGCCCAAAGCTAAATAGGCCGGAATGTCATTTGCAATGGTCTTCCCATCGGAAAACTCGCCGATAGCTTCATCCATTTTGTGGTCGAACTGCTGTTTGAGTAATTGCATACCACCTGAAATTGCAGGATTAGTGAGAAGCGCTTGTGCTTGAGCGGGCGTGTAATGTGCCTCCGTAATGAGCATAGCGCCCAAGGTGGTGGGCAGGTTTCCAATGCTGGGTAATTGATTTACCGACTCGTTCTTTAGACGTATGCGCGTCTTAAACTCATATTTCGCAGCAAAATTCCATTTGCCTACTTTGTAATCAACGCCGATGATGGGGGTAAAACCAATCCCCGTTTGGTCGCAGTTCAATTGAATATCGGCCGAAGAAGGTTTGGTTTTGTCGAGCATGGTGTAAAGTGGCACCTTTCCAACCTTGATGTTTCGCACGTAACCATAGTAGTTGCTCATGGCATAAATGCCGCGAACGCCAGCAAAAGCACTAAGCTCCGGGGTGATGCGATAGGCTGCACCGAGCGACAAACTGTAGTAATATTGGCGGCCACGCATGTAGCTTTCAAAAGCATAGGTTCCTTGGTTACCAAACTTATTGGCCGAAGACAGCCCCAACACATTGCCTGTCGCATGGTCTAAAGCTTGTGCCAACAGATTAACTCCTTGTGCAGTTTCGCCAACAACCTTCTCGAATGAACCTAAACCATTATCGAAAGTGCATTTTCCACCGCCTCCTGTTACGCCAAACATCGCCTGGAAAGAAAACTTGTTCCAGTTGTATGCCGCTTGAATCGAAGGAATAACGGGGGCAAAAGCCTTGCCCTCGAAGGTTCTTTCCGTAGAAGGATTTTGCTGGTTGCGTGCGAAAAGGGGATACGAATTCTTGATCGTTCGGCTTTGAAAGGCCAGCTGCCAGTTGAACGACAAGTGCCAACCCGGTGACAAGAAAGCCACACCTGCGGGGTTAGCATAAACACCATCGATGCCAATGGCTGCATCTCTGCTCAGCATGCGGTCAAAGGCTGCATTTTGATTGGTGTTGGTTAATAACCCGCCTGCAAAGGTTTGTTGCGACAACACCATTGCAGTGCTTATGAAAACGAATTTTAATTTATTCATCTTTAAAATTACTAATAAAAATCTCCGCAAAGGTATTTCTATTGCTCTAAAATGCTACTATTTCGCGATATTATTTAAATAGCCTTAACATTCGAGCGCCTGTTTCATGCACAAGAGTGTTGTTTTGTGCAACTTTCCGACGGTTTTTCTTTCTTGTTTTAAAGAGTAAGTCCTGCACTTTCCATCGTTTCTGACGGTGGGGCCGTGTGCATCATGAGGATGAGAAGTGGGGTAGTGTGTGCTTTTGTTACTTCAGGAGCGCACCGGTAATGACACCTTATTATATAAGGGCTACCTCGTGGCGCTTGATGACGTATACACTTAGCGCGCCAACCAATAGTTATGATGCTATTGGTTGGCGCGCATCGTTATCCTCGATGCCCACTCTTTGTGAGCAATCTCATGCGATGGCGCGCACGTGCAAAGCACCATCGCTTGCAAACGCTATTTGTTTGCGTAATAGTTCTTGGTTGATTTCACATTGCCATTCTTACTCAATGTGAGCGTTACTTGCTGTAACGATTTGTTGGTATGGTCGAAAATAACGGCAGGGTTGAGCCTATGTCCTTGGAAGAAGAGTTCAAAATGCAGATGTTCTGTCGTGGCTCTGCCTGTTCTTCCCGTTAAACCAATCACTTGTCCTGCCTTTACTTTGTCGCCCACTTTCACTAAATTCTTAGACTGATGGCTGTAAAGGGTTTCAAAACCATATTTATGTTTGATGCGAATGCAATTACCATAGCCCGAAAAAGGACTGCTCCTAACGACGACACCATCAAAGGCTGCCAAGATTTTATCATTGGGAATGGTTTTGATATCAACACCCGAATGGTGGCGAGCCCCGCCATAAGGGCTGATGACATGACTTCCCGGGAGCGGATAAGCCCACTCTTCTTTTTCTAAATAGGAGAGGTTCCATTTGAAAGATTCTCGGTTGCTGAATGGATTTTCTTCGTCAATCTTGTCTTCTTTTTCAGGTTTATTCTTTGTTTCGGCGAGGGCTACATCTACATATTTCCCATTCTTGGTGCAGACAAGTGTCTTTTTTCTTAGCCGGTGTCCACGGATTTCCAAGACCACATCGGGATTAATTTTTCCACCATTAATCATGATGAAGAAGCGGCAAAGTCCTTTCTTTTTCGACTTTGTCGATGTGTTGTCAGTCCCAACAATCGCAATGCTTTGCCCAGCCTGCACTTTATCTCCTACTTTTACGAGGTTTTGTGCATTGTTTGCATAAACGGTTTCAAGGCCATTATCGTGGCGAATGACGATCGTGTTCCCATTCGTTCCCATCGTTTTTGCAAGGCGCACCGTACCGTTCAGCATGGCTTTCACCACGTCTCCTTCTTTCGTTGCAATCTCAAGGGTTTGATGATCGTCCGCGAGGTTTGCTTTTCCGACGGGCAATGGAAATGAAAAATTGTCTTTCCCAATGTCGCTTAGGTTGATTTGAAAGGCGTTTGAACGGGCAAAGAGCCCAGGTGTCGCGATACTTATCTGTTGCTGTTCGGCGGCTGTAAATTTGTCTTTTGCAGGCATAAAAGCTGAGCACAGCATGCAAAAGAAACTCAAAAATAATAGTACTTGGATTTTTTTCTTCATAAGTCTAAAGTGTTTAGAATGGTGGGTTGCTTAAAAATGAGCGGGTTGTAACATGATTCCCGAGTAAATACGCCCTGAATGTATGCCCAATTTCCGTGCAGAGAAATAGTCTTCTGACTGCTGATAGGTGCAGATATGGCTCATGATGATGTGCTGGGGAGGCACACCTTTCTCAATGAGTTGCAGTTGATTGCATCGCGGAAGGTCAATATGCCATTTCGTTTTTTGGCATGCAATGGCCGACATATCGAATGCAGCTTGCTGAAAAGCCTCATACACTTCGTCGCCCACTTCAAACGCTTCGAGCGATATTCCAGGGCCAATGGCGGCATAGAGGTGTTGAGGCTGGGTGCCAAAGGTCTGTGCCATGGTGTGGATTGTCTTCTCAACAATGCGTGCAACGGTGCCCCTCCATCCTGCATGAACGGCTGCAATGGCTTGCTGTTGCGCATCATAAAGCAGGATAGGGATGCAATCGGCTGTCGAAACACCAATGCAGAGGCCACGTTCTTGCGTAATCATCGCATCAACATCGTCTAAATATTCTTGCCGTTTCTCAGTGGGTTGGTTCAGCATCTCTTGATCAACGCAGGCCACTTTTGTACCATGCACCTGGTGAGGAACGAGAATGTTTTGCGAGGGAATGCCCAAGGTGGCTGCCAAAAGCTGTTTGTTTCGTGTTACATGTTCTAACGAATCGCCACAATATTCGTTAATATTGAACGCACAAAAGGTGCCTTTGCTTACACCGCCCTTACGCAAAGAGCTAAAAGCAAAGACACCTTTTGCTATGTCGTATATGTGTAACTGTGGCCTCATTCTCCTTCCTCTACTTCGTATTCATAGTCGTCTAAGTCCTCGATTTCATCCTCATCAACAAATTCTATGTCGTCGAAGTCGGCATCTTCGGCTTGCATTTCTTCTGCAAAAATGCGCATGTCTTTATCGCGATGCACCAAGGTATCTTCAGCAGTAATCTCTTGTAACTTGTTGCTTTCGCTATTGAGTTCGCGCCACAACACGTCTTTTAGTTCGTTTAATCCTAAGCCCGTTACCGATGAAATGAATACCACGGAGAGGTCTTCGGGCAGCGTTTCGCGAAGCATTTCGATGAGTTCATCGTCCAAAAGGTCGCTCTTTGTGACGGCCAGCACACGATGTTTGTCAAGCATCTCGGGGTTAAACTGCTGCAATTCGTTGAGCAGCACCTCATATTCGTGCTTGATGTCGTCGGTATCGCCCGGCACCATGAACAGCAAAAGCGAATTACGTTCGATGTGACGCAGAAAGCGAAGCCCCAAACCTTTACCCGAACTTGCACCTTCTATGATGCCAGGAATGTCGGCCATCACGAATGATTTGTGGTCATGATAGGCCACAATGCCTAATGAAGGCTCTAAGGTGGTGAAAGGATAGTTGGCGATTTTGGGACGAGCGCTCGATAAAGTTGAGAGCAATGTTGATTTCCCTGCGTTGGGAAAGCCCACCAATCCGACGTCAGCCAGCAGCTTAAGCTCCATGATAATCGTCATTTCTTCCATGGGTTCTCCCGGTTGTGCGTAGCGAGGAGCTTGGTTAGTTGATGTGCGAAACTGAAAGTTTCCCAAGCCTCCGCGTCCACCTTTGAGCAAAAGCACTTCTTGCTTGTCGTAGGTTACATCACAAATATACTTGCCTGTTTCAGCATTGTAGACCACCGTACCGCATGGAACATCGATGTAAACATCTTTTCCATTGGTGCCATGGCACTTGTCTCGTCCACCATTTCCGCCATGTTCCGCATAGATATGGCGCTGGTATTTCAGATGGAGCAGCGTCCAATAATTGTGATTGCCCCGCAGATAGATGCTGCCTCCATTACCTCCATCCCCGCCATCTGGCCCACCATTGGGCTGATATTTCACGTGACGGAGGTGCATAGAGCCTCGTCCGCCCTTGCCAGAGCGACAATAAATCTTGACGTAGTCTACGAAATTGGAGTCAGCCATGCTATGCTTTGCAGATTGATTTTATTCAGAAAGTTGGTCTATCTCGCTGGCAATGCGCGCGAAAATCTCTTCGACTGTGCCTAAACCCTCTACATGATGGTGCACACCTTCCTTCTTATACCAGTCAATCAAAGGAGCCGTTTGGGTGTGGTACACATTCAAACGTTTTTTAATCGTCTCCTCATTGTCATCACTTCTGCCGCTCTCTTTGCCGCGATTAATTAAGCGTGCCATCAGTTCTTCTTCTGGAACGGCGAGCTCAATCATTGCAGCTATCTTGTGACCCCGCTCATGAAGCATCTTTTTCAACGCCTCAGCCTGAGGTGTTGTACGTGGGAAACCGTCGAAAATTACACCTTTATGGTGGCTGCCGAAGCTGTCATAAACATGTGCTAAGATGTCAACCATCAGCTCATCCGGAATTAATTGGCCGTTGTCAATATAGCCCTTTGCGGTCTTTCCAAGCGCTGTTCCATTCTTAATCTCATTGCGTAGTACGTCACCTGTAGAGATATGGCCGAAGCCATACTTCTCAATCATCTTGTCGCTTTGTGTACCTTTTCCGGCACCTGGAGCGCCAAAAATAACAATATTCTTCATTATGATTTTATAAAATAATACTAACTGAATCTTCGTTCTTTAGGGTTCAACCACGGTATAAATATCACGAAGCTGACGACCTTGCTGGTCATAGTCCAAACCATAGCCCACAATGAAATCATTTGGGATTTCCATTGCGACATATTCGATGTTGAGTGGCACTTGCAACTTTTCTGGTTTTAAAAGTAATGTGCAGATATGTAGCGACCCGGGATTGCGTGTTCCTAAGGTTTCTAACATCCGTTTCATGGTCTGTCCCGTGTCAACAATGTCCTCAACAATCACCACAGTGCGCCCCGATATATCTTCATTCAGACCGATAACTTCTTTGACTTCTCCTGTTGAAATGGTGCCTTGATAGGAAGCTAACTTCACAAAAGAGATCTCACAAGGGATGGTAATATAACGCAATAAGTCGGCTGCAAAGACAAAAGAGCCATTGAGCACGGCCAAGAACAGTGGGTTCTTGTCTGCTAAGTCGCGATTGATTTCCTCGGCAACTGCTTTTACGTGCTGTAAAATCTCTTTTTCGGGAATAAACGTTTTGAACGTTAAGTCCTTGATTTTGATAATATTCATCGGTGCGAATAGGATTAATTTGTTGCAAATTTACTAAAAATATAGGAAACGCTCCCCACCAATTAGCATTAATTTTGTATTTTTGCAGCAACTATAACGATTAGTATGAAGATATTCAACAGCGCTCAAATTCGTGAGCTCGACAGCTATACCATCGCCCATGAGCCTATTGAATCGATTGAATTAATGGAGCGAGCCGCCAAGGCTATCACCTATAACATCATGCAAACATGGACTAACAAAACCCCATTTGTGGTGTTTGCCGGTTCCGGAAACAATGGTGGTGATGCGCTTGCCGTAGCAAGAATGCTGGCTTCGCATGATTATGAAGTGAGCGTTTATTTGTTTAATATTCATGACCATCTTTCAGAAGATTGTGCAAAAAATAAGCAACGGGCACTTGATGGCAAAAATTTAAAGGACTTTCATGAGGTCGTTGTTGACTTTGAACCCCCTAAATTAACAGCTGATATGGTGGTTGTTGATGGTTTGTTTGGAAGCGGTTTAAACAAACCTTTAGCGGGAGGTTTCGCTTCTTTGGTGAAATATATCAATCAAAGTCCATCCAAAGTAGTCAGCATTGATTTGCCTTCGGGACTGATGACCGAAGATAATACGTATAATGTGCGGCAGAACATTATACGCGCCGATTACACTTTTACGCTGCAACAATTAAAACTCAGTATGCTTTTGGCTGATAATCAGCCCTATTTAGGTGAAGTGCGCGTGTTGGATATCCGACTTTCACCCACCTATATCCAAGAAACCGTTGCGCAATATCAGCTACTTGAAGAGCAAGATATTCGTAATCGGTTGCACCGACGTTCCCCTTTTGCGCATAAAGGCGACATGGGTACAGCCTTTTTGGTGGCGGGATGTTATGGCATGGCGGGTGCAGCTGTGTTGGCAACGCGCGCTTGTTTGCGGGCGGGAGCCGGCAAAGTCATTGTGCATACGCCTAAACGTAACTATGGAATTATGCAAACCAGCGTTCCTGAAGCGGTATTGCAGATGGATAAAGAAGAAACGATTTTCTCGGAACCTGTAGAAACCGACGATTATGAGGCCGTTGGAATGGGACCGGGATTGGGTAAGAATGAGACAACCGCTATTGCTCTCATTGCCCAAATTCGGCGCACACAATGCCCCATGGTGTTAGATGCTGATGCCCTGAATATCTTGGGAAATCATCGCGCTTGGATGCAACAGTTGCCCGAAGGGCTTATCTTTACGCCTCATCCGGCAGAGTTTGATCGCTTAGAAGGGGTTGTTTCAAATGGCTGTTACGACCGTCTTTTGAAAGCCATTCGGTTAGCTGAGCGCATACATGGTTATATCTTGCTCAAAGGTCACTATTCCGCTTTGTGCACACCTGATGGGAAAGTGTTCTTCAATCCTACGGGAAATGCAGGCATGGCCACAGCAGGTAGTGGGGATGTGCTGCTGGGTATTATCACAGGATTGTTGGCACAGGGCTATCATTCAAAGGATGCTTGTCTCGTAGGGATGTATCTTCATGGTTTAGCGGGCGATTTAGCCGTGCGCGATTTGGGCGAAGAAAGTCTTTTAGCTTCGGATATGATTGCCTATTTGCCCAAGGCATTCCTACGTATTCGTGAATAGAAATTATGGAAATATGAAAAAAATATGGAGTTTATGGCTGTGCCTTCTATGGGTTGTTGGCCATGCACAAAATGTGGCAGAAGGTGCTACCTATTGTCTGCCTAAAACGGCTATACAGGTGCGTTTGCTGGTAGAAAAGACGGTTTATACACCAGGTGATTTGGCAGCGTATGGCGAAAAGTATCTCAAATTGCAACAGGTGGCTTTCGAACCCACAACCACTTATCGCGTCGTGCAAGCAAAGATGTTGCCCGTAGGCATTGCAGACACGGCAAAACAACACACGGTTTTGCTGGATAAAAAGCATAGCATCATCAAAGTTGACCGCAATCCTGCGGGCATTTTGTTGGCTATTAATGCCACAGGAAAGGAACCTGCGCCACCCAAGCCCTTCGTTTCTGCACCGAAAGCCACCCCTTTAAATCCACGCGATTTTATGAATGCCGACATTCTCTCTGCCGGTTCAAAAGGCAAAATGGCAGCACTTATCGCGTCTGATATTTATGAAATCCGCGACAGTCGCAATCAACTCACGCGCGGTGAGGCCGATTTTATGCCTAAAGATGGCGAACAGTTGCGTCTGATGATGGATAATCTGAATCGGCAGGAGCAGGCCTTGTTGCAGGAGTTTAAGGGGACAACGGTGTGCGATACAGCCGAAGTGGTGCTCTCTTTTGTGCCGCAACCCAATGTCATGCGCCACACCTTGTGCCGTTTTTCCGACCATGCGGGCATCTTAGATGCGAATAATGTGGAAGGGCGACCGCTCATAGTGCATGTGCAAGACCTGCATCAAGTGGCGACTTTCCAGCAACCTGTGGATGCAAAGAAGAGCAAAGAAGACATTGGGGTATATGTAAATCTGCCCGGAAAAATAAAGCTCTTGCTCTATGATGGCAACATTTTGCTGTCGCAACTCGAAACCCCTGCAGGGCAGTTTGGGCGGACAGAAGCCATCAGCAGCGAACTTTTTGGTAAGAAATTTACCACACATATTCGCTATGATGCGGCTACTGGCAGTGCCATCCAGTTTGATGTGGAGCCTTTGCAATAAGGTTATTTGATAGCCTCTGTAACCAGTTGGTTATAAGGATGCTATAAATTGCAAAGAAAAAGCTATGCTTTTGCACGGTAAAGTGGTGCAGATTGCACGGTAATCGCCATCACTTTGTGTGACAAAAGGATAGCTTTTTTGTTGCATTTCATTTGCGAATGAAAAACTTGCAGGTCTCATTTTAATTGTTTATATTTGCGCCATGAACACTAAGAAAAGGGAGAAATTGGGCGATTTGTCTTTAGATATAGCCAAATATATCATTACCGCAGTGTTGATTTCGGCTTTGTTTAACCGGTCGGATGAATGGAAATGGTATAACTTTATCTATCCGATAATTGCCGTAGCATTGACCATTTGGATTGGTCTTCTTCTCATTGATAGCAAGAAAGGTGATGGTAAACAACATAAAGGAGAAGGATTATGACAGGGGTAGATTTCTTTTTAACGGGAATTGTTTTAATGTTGTTCGGCTGGAAGCTCTACTTTGATTATGCAGATCGGAAAGAAGAGCGTCGGCAACGTGAGAAAAATGCACACCATTCTAAATAGTCTGCGCACTATTTCCCGATAGAAGGGTGCAGAAAAATGCATGCTTTAGTGGGTCAGATGAATGGAAATGGTATGATTTTATCTATCCTGTTATCGTTGTTGGAGTGATGATTGGGGTAAGTCTCTTTCTTATAGATGGAAAAGAAAACGAGAATAAGAAACAATAAAGGAGGCATCTTATGGCAGGAATAAACTTTTTTTAACAGCAATTTTATTGATGTTTTTGGGATGGGCACTTTATTTTCGGTTGCAAGATAAGAAAGAAGAGCGTCGGCAACGTGAGAAAAATGCGCACCACTCTGAATAATTGTCGTTGTTTTTTGCCGTAAAAGGCTCGCACGAAAGCGCTTTGAAAGCGCACTCTTCTTTGTGGTAGAAGGCGCTTTGGAGAGGAGTTTATGTTAAAGTATGCGTGTGGAGGGATGGCGATGTATGAAATAAAACTTCATCATAAGTTTGCGTTTTTCTTATGATTGTCTTAAATTTGCAACGAAATAAATCTGTTTTTTAAGCAGCATCAGCCATTCGATATGAAGAAAGCCACATTAACCAATCGGCAGTATTTCGTGCCGTTTGTGCTCATCACCTCATTGTTTTTCTTGTGGGGCTTTGCACGTGCGATACTAGATTTGCTCAATAAACATTTCCAAAACGCATTAGACATTAGCATAACGCAATCGTCGTTGATTCAAGTCACAACCTATTTGGGTTATTTCATCACCGCCATTCCTGCCGGATGGTTTATCAATCGTCATGGCTATCGGTTGGGTGTGGTGATGGGATTGCTGCTGTTTGGCTTCGGAGCACTCTTGTTTGTCCCGCTTTCGGCGCTCCATTCCTTCTACACTTTCTTGATTGCTTTATTTATAATAGGGTGTGGTTTGGTGTTTTTAGAGACCTCGGCTAACCCTTATGTTACGGAACTTGGCGCAAAAGAGACAGCCACAAGCCGATTGAATTTTTCGCAATCATTCAATGGCTTAGGCAGTTTGTTTGCAACATTTATCGTGGGACAATTCCTTTTTGGCGGCTCTGTTGGCGAGGGAGAGATCGTGGTACCTTATACCATCTTAGGCATTTTGGTGCTTCTTATCGCATTGGTTTTCTCACGGGTGCAGCTTCCTGAAATCAAACATGCCGCGTCAAGCGATGATGAAGTGAAAGGAACACGCATCATGAAACTGTTTCGTTATCATCCGATGTTTGTGTTTGGGCTTTTCGCTTTGCTGGCTTATGAGGTGTCCGAAATATCGATTAATAGTTATTTCATCAACTTTATGACCGGCGAAGGATATATGACCGACCGTACAGCCAGCGTCATTTTGACCGTTGCTTTAGGCTTCTTTATGGTGGGACGCTTTGTGGGTAGTTGGCTGATGCAGTATGTCCGTGCCGAGAAATTGTTGCTCCTTTGTGCTGCAGGCAGCGTCAGTTCTATGGTAGTGGTGTTGCTGGGCTTAGGTAAAATCAGCATGGTGGCACTCATAGCCAACTATTTATTTGAGGCCATCATGTTTCCAACCATCTTTTCTTTGGCGCTGAACGGATTGGGAAACCTTAAAAAGAGTGCGGCATCTCTGCTGATGATGACCCCTATTGGTGGATGTGGTTTCTTGCTGATGGGGATTATTGCCGATGCTTCTAACCTGATAGCACCATTTGTTATCCCCCTCTTTGGTTATTTTGTGGTGTTGCTTTTTGCATCAGAATTGTTGCGTAAGGCCCATGAAGCGGTATCCTGAAAGGGCCTACTTTGTTATATCTATGTGGCAATTATAAAGCGTAAAGGTGATAATTTTGCAGGCTTTAGACTTTTTAAACTTTCATCCAGTAAAAAACAAGAATAACATTTTGCGTTCTCAAAAGAATATGTTAAATTTGCAGTACTTATAAAAAGTGATAGCAATTCATTTGGAACATTCATTCATTTAAATAAAAATCATAATTATGGCAGTTAGTTATAAAGATTTAGGTCTTGTGAACACGCGTGAAATGTTCAAAAGAGCAATCAAAGGTGGTTATGCAATTCCTGCATTTAATTTCAACAACTTGGAACAGCTCCAGGCAATTATCACCGCTTCTTCAGAATTGAAGTCGCCCGTTATTCTTCAGGTTTCTAAAGGAGCTCGTAACTATGCAAACCCAACTCTCCTTCGTTATATGGCTGAAGGTGCCGTTGCGTATGCAAAAGAATTGGGTTGTGCGCATCCCGAAATCGTGCTCCATTTGGATCATGGTGATAGCTTTGAGTTGTGCAAAAACTGTGTAGACATGGGCTTCTCTTCAGTGATGATTGATGGTTCTGCACTTCCTTACGAGGAAAACATCGCTTTAACGAAGAAGGTTGTGGAATATGCACATCAGTTTGATGTTACGGTTGAGGCCGAATTAGGTGTGTTAGCAGGTGTTGAAGACGAAGTGGCTTCTGAAGTTTCTCACTACACCAAGCCCGAAGAAGTTGTTGATTTCGCTACACGTACAGGTTGCGATTCGTTGGCAATTTCTATTGGTACGTCTCATGGTGCCTACAAGTTCACGCCCGAACAGTGCACACGTGACCCGAAAACCGGTCGCTTAGTTCCTCCTCCATTGGCATTCGATGTGTTGGCAGAGATTGAGAAACAGCTTCCTGGATTCCCCATTGTATTGCATGGTTCATCTTCTGTTCCTCAGGAATATGTGGATATCATCAACAAGTTTGGTGGCAAGTTGCCTAACGCAGTGGGTATCCCTGAAGAGCAACTCCGTAAGGCTTCGAAGAGTGCTGTATGCAAAATTAATATCGATTCAGACTCTCGTTTGGCTTATACGGCAGGTGTTCGTGAGACATTGGCAGAGCATCCCGACTACTTTGATCCACGTCAATATGGCAAGGTTGCCCGCAACTACATGATCGATATGTACAAACATAAGATCACTGACGTATTGGGTTCAGAGAATAAATTAGCCGAATAAGGGTAATTTAAGATTGAATAATCGTATTTTTTATATGAATAAAAGGCGGAAGTTGTTGAGACTTTCGCCTTTTTAGTTCTTTGTCATAAGCTAAATGGCACCTTAATAGGAGGCAGAACAGGGTATTCCGGCTGCAATAACCTGTGCTTTGATGGCATCAAGTTCTTGTGGAGTAGCCTTAAAGAGGGTTTGATCGGGTGTCTCTCTGTCAATGGTGTAGACCATCACCGATTGAGGTTGTATGGCTTTAACAGCAGCTAACCAGGGTAAGACGTAGTGGTCTGAGAGGTTGCTTACATCGTTTCCATGCATGTCTTGCCCTTTTAGAAACATGGTTTGAATGATGATATGCCCTTGAAAGCGCTTCATGTTCTTGATAATTTCTTCCACCTTGTAATGTAATCCTGTAGGTCGGTCAACGCGTTGGATATAGTTTGCGTCGATAGTGTCTAATTTAAGTATGTTGTTGTCTACGAGCATCAGTGCCTCGAACACGTTGGGATGATGGATGAATGTGCTATTGCTGAGCACGCTGATCTTTGCGTTGGGACAGTATTTCTCGCGCAACATTCGGGTGTCAACAATAATCTCTTTGAAGGCCGGATGTGCGGTAGGCTCGCCATTTCCGGCAAAAGTGAGTACGTCGGGCAGTTGCTTTTGGGCAGCCATTTCTTGGAGTTTAACCTCAAGTTTCAGCCTCACTTCCTCTCGTGTGGGACGGCGTTGCGATGGAATGTGGCTCTGATTAAATCCACATTCACAATAAATGCAATCGAAAGTGCAGACCTTTCCATCTGCAGGCATGAGGTTAATGCCTAATGAAATGCCTAATCTTCGGCTGTGAACAGGACCGAAAATAGGGGCGGGATATATTATTGTACTCATAAGGACAGCAAAGTTACGGAATCTATTTCAGCCACTTTCTGTTTTAAAAGATTTAGAATGATATTAACGTTAAGGGACGTTAAACAATTGCTCTCCGCTGTTTTTTGCATTACCTTTGCAAGATATTAGGTGTGGTATATACTTTTCTTAGATGAGACAACGTTATAAAAGGTCGGGAAATCATTATGGATTGCAAGGCGTGACCCTCTGTATCAGTACGGCAATGGTGCTGATTTTGTTAGGAATGGTCGTGTTTTCAGTGCTCGCAGCACATAATATGTCGACTTATGTAAAAGAGCATTTGTTGGTTACAATGACATTCCAAGATGACGTAACCCATTCTGAAGCGCAGCAAGTTTGTGCGAAGTTGCGCCAGCATCCTTATATCACAAGTGTAAATTTTATTAGCAAAGAGCAGGCTTTAGCCGAGCAAAAGCGTGCCATGGGCACTGATCCTTCAGAGTTTATTGGCATGAATCCGTTCTTGAGTTCCATAGAGATTCGCTTGAAAGGTGATTACGCTAACAACGATTCTTTAGCATGGATAACGAAGGATTTGCAGCGCTATCCTAAGGTGGGGAAGGTGAGTTATGAGCGTGGTTTGGTGGAGAGTGTCAACCAAACGCTACAAAAGTGTAGCGTCATACTTTTGGTGTTGGCCGCCTTACTGACATTCGTTTCTTTCTCACTCATCAACAGTTCTACGCGGTTAGATATTTATTCGCGTCGTTTTTCCATTCATATTATGAAGTTGGTCGGCGCATCATGGGGTTTTATTCGTCGTCCCTTTGTGTGTCGGGCAATAGCGGTTGGTGTGGTAGCGGCATTGATAGCCGTGGGCGTTTTGGGTGCATGTTTGTATGCATTGTATTGTTCTGAGCCCGACGTATTGTTGGTTGTTACCCCCGATGTGATAGGCATCACGGTTGTCTCGGTGTTCTTTTTTGGCATAGTCATTACAGGGATTTGTGCCAATCTATCGGTGACAAAGTTCTTAAAGATGAAGGCCAGCGAGCTTTATAAGATATAGTAAATACGAAAACGCTGTTTCAATGCCGGGCTTTTGACGCTGCATTGTAACGGCAAATGCAAGATTAAATAAAATGGATAAGAAGAATTTTGCCTTTGATAAAGTCAATTTCATATTGTTGGCTGTGGGCATGTGTGTAGTGATATTAGGCTTTATTTTGATGAGTGGCGGTGGTTCTACCGAGACAACTTTCGATGAAAATATCTTTAGTCCCCTGCGCATTAAGGTAGCTCCTGTAGTGTGTTTTGTCGGATTCATTTCCATTATTTATGCTATTATGCATAAACCTAAGACGAAACAGGACGAATAAGGCTTATGGATTTCATTCAAACCATTATCATTGCCATTGTAGAAGGGCTGACAGAATTCCTTCCTGTCTCGTCAACAGGGCACATGATTATTACGCAAAATCTCTTAGGTGTGCCTAAAGGTGACCCCTTTGTGCATGCTTTCACCTTTATTATTCAGTTTGGAGCCATCCTGTCTGTGGTGTGTTTGTATTGGAAACATTTCTTTCAAATGCGCACAAAGGAAGAGTTTCAAGCTAAGTTAAGGTTCTATGGGCTACTGATTGTTGGCGTCTTTCCTGCTGTTGTGGTGGGCTTGTTGGCTAAAAAAAGTGGTCTTTTAGATTGGCTTTTAGACAGTGTTACCGTTGTTGCCATCACCTTAGTATTAGGAGGTGTATTCATGTTGTTCTGCGATCGACTGTTCAACGCAACGGATAAAACGAACGAAGTGAATTGGAAACGCGCCTTTAAGATTGGTTGTTTCCAGTGTTTGTCGGTCATTCCGGGCATGAGTCGCAGCATGTCTACCATCGTAGGTGGCATGCAACAGGGACTAACGCGTAAGCGAGCGGCTGAGTTTTCATTCTTCTTAGCGGTTCCAACGATGGCAGGTGCGACACTATTAGACCTATTAGAAATGTTTAAAGAAGGCACTAATTGGGCTACAACCACCAATATAGAACTGTTGCTTTTGGGCTGCATCGTGGCATTTGTCGTTGCCATCTTTGCCATGAAATGGTTTGTTGCTTTCTTGACAAAATATGGTTTTAAAGCCTTTGGTTGGTATCGAATTATCGTCGGTTTGGTGATTCTTGTGCTTTTAGCAACAGGACATTCTTTGACAATGGTTGACTGATGGATTTCAAAGCAGGCGAAATTTTTGCAATAGATAAGCCCTATCGTGTATCGAGTTTTGGGGCTTTAGCCCATGTACGCTATGTGCTTTCCCGCGCATTGGGCTATAAAGTGAAGATTGGTCACGCCGGAACTTTGGATCCATTGGCTACAGGTGTGCTCATTCTTTGCACCGGAAAGGCCACCAAACGCATAGAAGAATTTCAAGGACAGACGAAAGAATATGTGGCAACCTTGCAGTTAGGAGCGACCACAGCAAGCTATGATATGGAGCATGAAGTAAGCGAAACGTTTGCAACGGCTCATATTACACGTGCCCTGATTGATGAAAAGTTAGCCCAGTTTGTGGGCGATATTCTCCAAACCCCACCCAGTTATAGCGCCGTAAAGGTGAAAGGTGAGCGCGCTTATGACCTGCGTCGTTCAGGCGAATCCGTGCAGTTGAAGCCCAAGCAAGTGCATATTGAGCAGATAGAAGTGCTGCATTTCGATGCGGAGCGCATGCGATTGCAGCTTCGTGTCGTGTGTGGAAAGGGCACTTATATTCGTGCTTTGGCGCGCGATTTGGGCAGAGCTTTGCAAAGTGGTGCCTATTTAACCGAGTTGAGGCGCACCCGTGTGGGCGCATTTACGGTTGATACCTGCCTCGATTACGAAAACATTCAGGCTTGGTTAGACGAAAAAGAAATTTAAAGAAACGAGATATATGAAGTTATCGCAATTCAAATTCAATTTACCCCAAGAGCTTATTGCGCTCTATCCCCATAGCTTCACACGGGAGTTTAAACATGAAGATGGCAGCGTTGAGCGTTTCCATGTGACGCGACGCGATGAATGTCGTTTGATGGTTTTGCATACTAAATCGGGTGAAATCGAACTCTTTCACAAAGATGCCGATGGAAAACCTATCGAAGGAGACTATTTAGACTTCCGCAATCTTTTAGATTATTTTGATGAAGGCGACACCTTTATCTTCAATGATACAAAGGTTTTTCCGGCGCGTCTCTATGGAACAAAGGAGAAGACAGATGCAAAAATAGAAGTATTTTTGCTGCGTGAGCTCAATGCCGAAATGCGTTTGTGGGATGTTTTGGTTGAGCCTGCCCGCAAAATCCGCATTGGCAACAAACTCTTTTTCGATGATACGGGTTCTATGGTAGCCGAAGTTATCGACAATACCACCAGTCGTGGGCGCACATTGCGTTTCCTTTATGATTGCGATCACGAGGAGTTTAAACGCGAACTCTATTCGTTAGGCGAGGCACCTTTACCACGCTATGTCATTGATTATCGCGAGGATCATCATGCCACTGCTGAGGATTTGGAGCAATTTCAAACCGTTTTTGCCCAGGCAGAAGGTGCTGTAACGGCGCCTGCTACAGGTCTTCATTTCAGTCGTGAACTGATGAAACGTATGGAAATCAGGGGCATTCGTCATGCTTTTATCACGTTGCATTGTGGTTTAGGCACATTCAATCCCATTGAAGTTGAAGACTTAACCAAGCATAAGATGGACTCAGAGCAAATGCTGATTCATGCTGAAGCCTGCCGGATTGTGAACGCGGCAAAGCGCGAAGGGAAGCGCATTCTCTCTGTTGGTACCAGCGTTGTGAAGGCTACAGAGACAGCAGTTGGCACCGATGGCATGCTGAAAGAGTATGATGGTTGGACGAATAAGTTCATCTTCCCCCCTTATGATTTTGGACTATCCAATGCGATGGTGGCCAATTTCTATCATCCTTTGTCCACATTGTTGATGGAAACTGCGGCATTTGGCGGGTATGATGCTGTGATGGAGTGTTATCGTTTGGCCGTGGAACATGGCTATAAGTTTGGCTGTTACGGCGATGCTTTGCTCATTTTGAACGATTAAAGGAGCCGTTCGTGCATACCATTTATTTGAGCTTAGGCACCAATTTAGGTTCGCGCGAAGACAACCTTGAACGCGCCTTGCACTTGCTTCAGGAGCAAGTGGGCGCGCTTTTGCGTCGCTCTTCGGTGCATGAAACCGCACCATGGGGCTTTGAATCGTCCCACATGTTTCTCAATCTCTGCGTCTGTATGGCAACTTCACTGTCGCCTTTGCAGCTGTTAGCGACAACAAAACAGATTGAAAGACAGTTGGGACGGACACAAAAGAGCGTGCATGGTCACTATGCCGACCGCTTGATAGATATTGATATTTTGCTGTATGACGATGCACGTATCAACGAACCGGGCTTGGTGATTCCCCATCCGCACATGTATGAGCGCGAATTTGTGATGATGCCGTTAAACGAAATTTTAGAATAAGCAACCTAATCCCCAAGCGGTCGTTAGACCACTTGGGGATTATTTTAGATGGAACCATCGTTCTCCGCTCATCTTTCTGTTGCTGCTCGGTAGCCTGTCTGTCGTCATCTCTCAACCTAACCGGCTATGCTTTCGATAAGAAGAGCAACCATCTGACCAGCTGTTAAGCAAAATCTGTACGGGGGTTAATAAGCGGTTTGGAATCAAGACTTGCAGAATTTTTCTGCAAGTCTTTTTTTTGTGCGTTAAGAACCCTATGGGGCTGCGATAGAAAAGGGTAGAGATTACTGTGTAAAATGCACTATATTGCCGTGTAATACCATGCAAATCAGTCTTTAATTCAGATGCTTTTGCGGGCAATGTCGTGTTGAAAGCCTCAGAAACGGCGTAAGGTAACGGCATTAAAAGCAAAAATGCTCACTTCTCACGAAGCGAGCACTTGAATACTAAAGATGTTTCAATTGAGACCCAAACAATCTTATCATGAGAGAAAAATAGCTTTCTACATCAATGCTTTTAATTCCTTTATGGGGCGTTTCTCCATAGCACCATCAGGTAATGTTACCATAAAATGGTCGTGCATTGACTTTCCTTCTTTAAATTGCACCACGGCAATGCCTCCCTCACGCAAATGAAGTGTGAAATAGCCATTGCGCTTTCCGTTGACATATTTGCCATGCCATTTCTCTTTTCCATTCTGATAATAGGTTGTAACCTCGCCATTGAGAATGGTATTTGCATCGTTTCCTAAGTCGATAAAACTATATTCGCCTTCGGCTTTCAGTTGACCATTCATATAGAAATCCTGGAAAACGTCAACCTTTCCAATGCCTTTGTTCTGCTGCATCAAAAGGCGATAGTACTCGGCTTGCTCGCTATTTTGCACACGTGACATATCGGCTGCATAATAAATCGTATCGGCCACTACGGTAGCATTTTCTGAAACGTGTTTGCGTGCATAGCTAACAACAGAGAAAAGTGCCATTACTGTAATCAATAGTCCTTGCTTCATAATTGTAATTCTTTTAGGTTAGAGTATTTTTTCTGTTGCAAATATAGAGAAAAAGCATAATAGTTGTTCTAATTATTAACACTATTTTGCAAATAATTTTACCTTGAAAATGAGTTGAAATAGGTTGTGTGCTTTCAATTTAAAAGTGTATTATTTTTGTGCTTTTTACTTATGATTTTAAAAAGCATGATAAACTGATAGAGACGGGAAAGGGGAGGATTGCGCTCGAGTTGCTCCTTGCGGTATCCTATTGCGATAGAGAAGCCTTTTTTTATGGCTGTTACTTTTAAATTGAAAGTTGTTTAAAGGTGTAAAATTGCGTCTTTGAACGTTAATAGAATTGATTTATATCAATTTCGTTAAAAACCATATCAATCGCTTATAGATTGCAACAAATTATTTGAGTTTGATGGGAAGTTGCACCACGCTGCGCACCTTTCTGCCAGATTGTGTTGCGGGTTTCCACTGCGGCATTGCAAACAATACATCGACAAGGGCACGATCGGCCGAGGGAGATAGGGTTTGTTGCATCACGCATTGGCTTAATGTGCCGTCGTTTTCCACGATGAAGCACACCACGCCTTGCTTTGAAAGTCCCTCGTATTCTGTGGCCTTTGGAAGTGAAAGATGCGCTGTAATATAGTCTGATAGCGACTGGCCTTGAGCGGAAAAGGTAGCGGGTATGTCGGGGTTTTGGCAGATGGTGGTGTCGTTTTCCCATGGAATGTGCATGGGAATAGGTGAGTCATAGCTCACAGGGAGCGCTTTTTCTTTCAATAATGCTTTGAAAGGTTTGGTGAGAAAGTGTTTCCATGGCATGGTAGGAAGCACGGATGCAACGAGATGGGTGCTATCCTGACCGATGAAAAACTGCATCACTTCGTCGTTGATGGGAGCCGGCCCGAGTATCACTTGTGCTGCAATCTCGCCATCAAGGGGTTGCTGGAGTCCGGCAGTCAGGGCGTTCCCAAAGACATAGGCGTTGTAATCGTTGTTGAGAATAGCCGCACTTTTGAATAATTCTTCGCCATTGAATAGGTGTTGCTGTTGCAGGTCGTAGGTGAGTACGGCTAAATGATGGCAGGCCTTTTGCGAAGATAAAGCCGCAGGAACAATGTGCTTCTCGACGAGAAAAGAGATATAACGACCCTCTGAAAAGCCCAACTTTGTGAGGCGATAGGTGGCATAACAGAACTTGCTGTCGTCGGGAAGGCTGTCGAGTTGCTGTGTGAGACGGTGTCCATAGTTTTGAAGTTCGGCCTGCATGTTGCTTGTCAGGTCTTCGAGAGAACTATACCATAGCAATTGATTGAGCTTTTGTTTCAAGGGCCTTTGCAGATTGAAATCGAGCCATTCAGGCCACTCTAAGTTAATATCCACCACGTTCATTTCGCCTTTCTCATTGGTGTATACGGCATGATGGCGCACGTAACGCACGCTGTTTCGTGCCATATAAGTCTCTGCGGTGGCTGGGGTGAAGCCTAAGATGAGCAGGCATGCAATCAGGAATTGTTTCATTTTGCGTTTCTTTTTGTCTGCAAAGATATAAAAAAATAAGGCTTGTCATCACGACAAGTCTTATCGATACTTACTAAAACTAAATTAACCACTAAAAAAAACTAATCTTTTTCTTTTCGTTGCAAAGATATAGATAAAACTTAAGACTACACTTATCAAAAAGTCGTTTCTTTTTAGCATTTTGGCAGATTTTGTTATTTTTTGTCGCATTTCGGCCTTGAAAACCCTGTTTTTGCACTCTCATGGTGGTAAATTTACCCCCGATAAACGAGGAGAGGTGTGATGAACTGCGTCGGGATAAGGTTGTGTGTGGCATGTGTTTTCTGTTCCTCTGGTGGCGTTTAGCGAGAAGGGTGGGGTGTTCTTACATCTGTTAAGACGAAAATGGAGGAACTTCCTCCCGGAAATTCCTCCCATGAATGATAGTATATCACTCGTATAGGTATGATTATAGTTTACTGATAATTCCTATTTTTGTTGCCTTCACGAATGCTATGAGTGCGCGAACTTCGGGGCCATCGGGCACCTGTTCTTCAATTTGCCGCACTGCATCGAAGACACTTGTCTGCCCATGAAAGAGCAAACGATAGGCATTTGCGATGTGTTTCTGCACCTTGGGGTCGAAATTTGCTTGCTCCATGATGACCTTGTTCGTACCCGTATATTGCACAGGATTGCCTCCTGCTATAATATAAGGTGGTACATCTTTCGAGAAGGTAGTGCCGGCTTGCACCATCGCATAGCTTCCTACGCGTGTCTTTGCATTCTCAATCACGCTGCTACTGAGCACTACATAGTCGCCAATAACGCAGTCGCCGGCAATCTTACTGCCATATCCGAAGACGCAATAGTCGCCCACTTTGGTGTCGTGAGAGATGTGACTGCCCTCCATCAGGAAGTTGTTGTTGCCAATAACGGTTTGTCCGCCTTCGTAAGTAGCGCGGTTGATGACCACATTTTCGCGAATGATGTTGTCGTCGCCAATGATGAGTTCGGTCTTGGCGCCATTGTAATTAAAGTCTTGTGGAACGGCTCCGAGCACCGAACCTTGAAAGACTTGGTTGTTGTTTCCCATTCGAGTGCCAGTAAGAACACTGGTAAAGGGATAGATAATGCAGTTGTCGCCAATGACAACATCGTCTTCGATGTAGGCGAAGGGATATATTTTGCAGTTGTCACCAATCTTTACATTAGTGGCAATTTCTGCTTTGGGACTGATTTCACTTGCCATATTTTAATTGTTTAATGTGAAATATTGTGTGATAGAAGCTGTCGTATGACCTATTTTGCACCACCACCTAAGGCACTATATAGGTTGACAACGGCTTGCATTTTGCTGAAATCGTCGGCAATCTTTGTGAGCTGCACGTTGAGTAAACTGCTCTCTGCGGTGATAACTTCGAGATAGGTGCTATTGGCACTGGCCATTAATTCGCGTGTGTCGTTGACGTTTTGCTTGAGCACTTCAATTTGTTTTGCCTCGATTTTTGATTTCTCTTCGGCCGAATTATATTGAATAAGGGCGTTGCTTACCTCATTTCCTGCTGCCAAAACGCTATTCTGCCAGTTGTTATAAGCTTGCTCATATTGTGCCTTAGCCACCTTTAATCCGGCAACGAGCTTGCCATTTTGGAAAATAGGTTGCGTCAAAGAGCCGACCGCTGTGAGCAACCATTTGCCCGGATTGACGATGCCCATGCCACCACTGTTGGTGAAAGCACCCGATGCACTGATATTAAGTGCAGGGTAGAAGCGGCTGCGTGCCGTCTGGACATTGTAGAAACATTGTGCCAAATTCATTTCTGCGGCATGCACATCTGCGCGATTCTTGAGCAGCTGTAGGCCTATGCCGGTGGAGAATTTCGCAGGGAGTGTCTGTTGATCGAGCGAACCTCGTGCAATGGTTTGCGCCTGTTGGCCTAAGAGTAGCGATAGAGCGTTCTCCGTTTCGCGTATCTGTCGCTTGATATCTGTCTTCTGTGTGAGCACCGAATAATAGCTCGATTCGGCACGTTGCACAGCTGTTGACCGCACACCTGCTACTGCATCTTTCTGCAACACCATGATATCCCATGTATCTTTTGTGAGTTTCTCCATGTCGGTTACAATGTTTAATTGCTTGTCGAGCATGAGGAGTGTGTAGTACATGTTGGCGATATTGGCGATGAGTTTCGTTTGCACCGACACTTGATAGTCTTTGCTTTGCAGCAAAGCTACTTGTGCAGAGCGTTTCGATGAAAGCAAGGTGCCAAACAAATCAACGTTCCAGCTGGCTTGAATCGGCAGGCTATAAATCTTATTTGCTTTGTTTCCGTCCCATGAAGAGAGGGTTCCTTGTGGAGTAAGTGCTACCGAAGGAAGAAACGAAAGTTTTGCCGCTTGGAGCTGAGCTTCAGCCATTTTCACATTCAGCGCAGCATTAAGCAAGTTAGGATTGTGGTTTAAACCTTGCTCAATGAGCTTTTGTAGTTGCGGATCGGTGAACACACTGCGCCAAGGTATGTTGGCAAAGCTGGATGTATCTGTTGCGGCTAAGGTGTCGCGATCAGATGTAATATCGCGAATTAAGCCGCTTGTTTTGAGTTCCGGACGCTCATATTTCCCATAAAGGGCTTTGCAAGCCGTCAACGAGACGGTTGCAAGCGCCAGAAGTATCATGTGACTATATATCTTTTTCATACGATGCTTATTTGTTTTTATCCGTAATCTTTACTCCAAATGTGCGTGCATATTGCTTGAGTTCGGCCTCGGCTTCTGCGTTATGATCATCGTCAAACTTCAGCGGACTGAGCTTTTCTTGCAACCATTGGAAGATGACAAAGAGTGCCGGAACGATGAATACTTGGCAGAGTGTACCAATCAACATACCTCCAACTGCTGCTGCACCGAGGGTCTGGTTACCATTCTTTCCGACACCACTGGCAAACATTAAGGGCAGCAAACCAATGACCATGGCCAATGAGGTCATGAGGATTGGGCGCAAACGAGCTGCTGCTCCGAGGATAGCACTATAGCGAATGGCCATACCTGTGCGGCGTCTTTCCAAGGCAAACTCTACAATCAAGATGGCATTCTTAGCCAAAAGACCAATCAACATGATGAGCGAAATCTGCATATAGATGTCGTTGGAGTGACCGAAGAGCTGTGTAAAGAGGAATGCACCCGCCAATCCGAAGGGGATAGACAGTACTACAGCTAACGGAAGAATGTAGCTTTCATACTGTGCACTCAAAATCAAATAAACGAAAAGCAGGCACAAAACGAACACGATGGCGGTGGTATTGCTGCTCTCTGCCTCAGAACGTGTCAGGCCAGAATATTCATAACCATAGCCTTGGGGCAGCGTATTCTTTGCTACTTCAGCAATCGCTTGCATGGCTTGTCCTGAAGAATATTTCGTATTGGGCGTCACACTCACGTTGATAGCCGTGAACAAATTGAAACGAGCAATGTTTGATGGCCCATAAACACGCCTCAATTTGCAGAACTCTGACACAGGAGACATCTGCCCATTTGCTGTGCGAACGTAGATATTGCTCAACTGATCGGGGCGCAAACGGTCGCTGGCCGGTGCCTGAATCATCACGCGGAAGAGCTTACCATAGGCGTTAAAGTTGGATGCATACATACCTCCTAAGTAGCCTTGCAGCGTAGAAAGCACCACGGTTGGCGATATTCCGGCCTGCTTTGTCTTGGCAACATCGACATCAACCATATACTGTGGATAGTTAGGGTTGTAGGTAGTCATCGCCGTTTGTATCTCGGGTCGAGTATTTAATTCTTTCAAAAAGTCTTGCGTTATATTGAAGAATTTATTCAAATCACCACCCGTTTTGTCTTCCATCGTCATGGTAATACCATTCTGCATGGAGAAACCTGGTACCATTGGTGGACCAAAAGCCAAGATTTGTGCATCCTTAATGCTTGCCGTTTGCTTGTAGATCATGCCCAGAACCGAATTAGCTTCCAAGGGATTTACGATTAAAGCCATGGGATCTCCCTGCGTGATGGCATGCTTGATGCGTGCAAAGAAACCACCCGAACGCTCTTCAAAGGGTTTGAGTTTGATGATAAAGGTGGCTTGATCGGAGCCTTGTCCGGCGATGAAGTTGTAGCCAACGATACCTTCACGACGCTGAATAGCGGGGTTAGTAGCCAGCATTTGGTCAACTTCTTTCACGATTTCGCGTGTCCGTTCCTGGCTTGTTCCAGGGTTAGCCGATATCATCACAAACAAAGTTCCCGTGTCTTCGTTGGGCACAAGGCCAGTCTTTGTGGTGGCCATTGTTATGCCTAACACGACAAATCCTATCGCTACTGCAGCTGCAACCAACCATTTTTTGCCAATAATCTTGGTCACAATGTTTTTATATTTGTTGGTGGTTTTGTCGAAAACGCGGTTGAAATTGCTGTGGAACCGACTCACAAAGGTATTGTTATGCGCATTTTTCTCTTGGTCATGCGGCTTCAATAAAATGGCACATAAGGCGGGAGAAAGTGTCAATGCATTCAAAGCTGAGATGACAATTGATAGTGCCATCGTCACACCAAACTCGCGATAGAAGGTTCCTGAAGTACCACCTAAGAACGAAACGGGCACGAATACGGCAGCCATCACAAGCGTAATGGAGATGATTGCACCTGAAATTTCGTTCATGGCATCGATAGATGCTGTCAAAGCATTGTCATAACCTTGGTCTAATTTAGCGTGAACGGCCTCCACAACCACAATGGCATCGTCGACCACAATGGCAATAGCCAAAAGCAAAGCCGACAGTACCAGCAAGTTAATTGAGAAGCCAAACACCCAAAGGAAGAAGAATGTTCCGATTAAGGCCACAGGAACGGCAATCAAAGGAATGAGCGTTGAGCGCATATCTTGCAGGAAGATATATACCACAATGAATACCAATGCCAACGTAATGAACAAGGTTGTAACCACCTCTTCGATAGAGGCAAAGAGGAATTCCGTGGTATCCTGCTCAATCGTATATTCCATTCCCGGTGGAAAACTCTCGCTGGCCTCTTTCAAAGCTGCCTTCACATCGCGCGCAATGTCGGTAGCATTCGAGCCTGCAATCTGGTTCACCATGCCCATAACAGCAGGATGTCCGTTGTTAATCAAGCTCACATTGTACATCAATGAACCGAGCTCTATCTTGGCAACATCCTTCAAACGCAGGGTCTGTCCAGTAGTAGAACTGGTGATAAGGATGTTCTCAAACTCAGAAGCTTGCTTCAAACGGCCCTTATAGCGCAGTGCATATTCATAGGCAACTGAACCATTTTCGCCCAAAGAACCCGGTGCCGCTTCGATATTTTGCTCAGCCAATACCCCCGAAATGTCTGAAGGAATGAGGCCATATTGCTTCATCTTGTCAGGTTGTAGCCATATTCTCATCGAATAGGTTTCCAAACCTGGAGTCTGAACATCGCCCACACCTTTGATACGTTTCAGCAGAGGAACGATGTTAATGTTGTTATAGTTTGTCAGAAACTGACCGTTATAGCGTCCATCTTCCGTCGTCAGCGAATACATAATCACGTTGGACGACTGGCGTTTCGACACCGTAACACCCACACGTGTTACCTCGGCTGGGAGCAAAGCCTGTGCCTGTTGCACACGGTTCTGCACGTTGACAGCCGCCATGTCGGCATTCGTTCCTTGCTTAAAATAGACCGTTATCAACGCCATACCCGAGTTTGTTGCCGTCGATGTCATATAAGTCATGTTCTCAACACCATTGATACTTTCCTCCAAAGGTGTGACAACAGAGTTTAATACCGTCTGAGCATCGGCTCCGGTGTACGAAGTCATCACCGAAATAGTAGGTGGTGCAATATTCGGATACTGCTCAATAGGCAGCGAAACCAAGCCGATAGCACCCAATAGCACGAAGAATACCGAGATAACCGTCGAGAGTACGGGGCGCTTAATGAAGTTTGTAAAAGTCATAAACCTTTCCTTTTTTATTTACCTTGCATCGTTTTTACAAAGCCACCTGCGGAGCTTTGCTTCTCACCTAACTTCGCAGCGTCGTTGATACTCTTATTGTATTGTGCCAAGCTGATGGGCTTAATCTGCATGTTGTCGCTCAGTTTGGTCAAGCCTTTCAGCACGATGCGGTCGCCAACAGCTAAGCCATCGGTTACAATATAGGTGTTCCCATCGTTTTGTGGATTAACTTTTATCTCAGTGTATTTCACTTTATTGTCTGCACCCACTTTGTAAACAAACAATTTATCTTGCACCGATGTAGCAGCTTCTTGTGGAATAACAATCGCATGTTGGCTGGTACGTGGAATGATAATCGTACCCGAACCACCACTCTTCAGCAACTTTTCGGGGTTATCGAAGTGTGCTATAAGCGAATAAGCGCCGGTAGATGCGTTGATAACGCCACTCATCTTCACCACCTTTCCGGGGTGATTGTAAATCGTTCCGTCGGCCAACTGCAACTTCACAGCGGGTAAATCCTTCAGTGCAGCAGCTACGTTGCCTGCCGCTTTTGTCATATCTAAGATGTCACTTTCAGCCATAGAGAAGAACACTTCAACCGTTTTGATGTCTGAAACGGTTGTCAAGGCATCTACAGAAGATGCGCTTACCAAAGCTCCTTTCTTATAAGGTAGGCTGCCAACCACACCTGCTGACGGACTTTTTACTTGGCACCAGCTCAACGTTTCCTTAGCCGATGCCAGCGCAGCTTGTGCTTGTGCTAAGGCAGCTTGTGCGGTTGTGAACGCGTTTTGCGCCGTAGAAAGCTCATATTGTCCAATCACTTTCTTGTCGAACAATTTTTTATTGTTCTCGTAAGTCAAGCGTGCTGTGTTCAATTGTGCTGTAGCCGTGTTCACACCGGCTTGCGCTTGACGTACCGCTGCACGATAGGTTTCGCTGTCAATGGTAAACAACAACTGACCGGCCGATACCGCTTGCCCTTCATGAACATAGACGTTGGTGATGAAGCCCGATACCTTTGGCCGCACCTCTACGTCTTGGATACCGCGAATCGTTGCGGGATAGGTCGATTGAAGCGAAGCACTATTCGAACCAATCGTCTCTACAGGGAATTCGTTATTGCCAAAGTTGGGCATTCCACCACCGCCACCACAAGCGGTAAGCGCTACTGCAAGTGTGGCTACATACAAATAATTTTTAATCTTCATACCTATCTTATACTATATTATTGCCTTTGAAAAACAGTTACTTTTTTATTCGGTTGAATATCGTTATCAACAATCTTATTTCTGAAAACTTCTATAAAACTCTTGGTTTTGATAACGCAAAATTACAAATAATAGTTGGCTTTATATTCTTTCGAATGCCATATTTTAAGGAATATTATAGCTTGATGAAGTGAATTTAGTGGTAGTTGAGCGCATTCCTGCCAAGAGAATATTCTTATCTTTCCCCATAGCTGTAGGTCAACGAAGCTGCATTTCCTTTCTTCTGTTGTTGCAATGACGAGCCTGTAAGGCTGTATGCTTCCAAAAGTCTTGAAGCATATTGCTGCAAATCAATAGGCGAACGGGCCTAACCGCATTGCATCTTTCTTGGCTAATTCTAATGCAGTAGGGAGCATAATCCTTTTGTTTTTTTTGGCTGTTATGCACCTTTTCTTTATCTTTGTGCTGCAAAGCGGGTGCAAGTATATCTGAATTTGGTTGGCATAAACCGGTACTCTGTTTCCCGAACACGTGTTAAACAAGCACGTCAGCATGGTAGTATCGTAAAAATAAATCGTAAAAACGAATGAAATATTGGCTATGTCTCCTCCTTCTTATGGCGACTCCGGCATTGGCACAAGTGCGCCTTTCTCCATGTGATAAACAGGATTATGAGCTGTATGCCTCACGCTTGAAAGCACTTTTTAATCCCGACGCTTCGCAACAATATATTGTGGTGGATGGGCAAAAAGAATTATATGCCTTACAAGTTATCAAGGGAAGCCATTTGGGACAAAGGAAAAAGACGCTGGCTCTCAAAGATTTCAAGCAGGTGTACACCATTGATGATGACAGTCTTTGTCAAATAAAGGTTTCATCTTTATTGCGTTTCGCCGTATTTTCGTCCACATATCTTGTTCGTAAGCGGTTAGGCTTTTTAAAAACCTGCTTCCTCTTCGATATGCAAGATGGCGCACAATACTCCATAAGGAATGCCGATGTCGCTGCCGGTAGTTTAACAGATGTCCTTGAACAAGTATGTATAGCGGTACGAAAGAATAATCCTGAAACCATCAGGCGGCTCTTTCCGCAGATAGACTCACTTACGAAACATTTTAAATCTTATGAATTGGAAGAAAGTTGGGTGATTGAAACCGCAGAACAAGATGAGCGCAACATGCCTTCTGTGATATTATCCACACATTACAATGGTTTCAACTTTCAATTTTTTCAGCCGGAAACAGACACTGATTCACTCTGTCGAAAGTATGGGAAACTATTAAAAACAGTAGCACAATGGCTTTTTCTACATTCCAATGTGCTCGATTTCAATGAGCGCGTCTATGTCTGCATTCATCATGACCGTTCGACGATTTATGACCGTTTTGCCCATCTCTATGGAAAATATTATTTCCATATTACCGCCGACGAACTTAAAGAATCCACCTTGTATGCGCTTTTTAAATCTCGTTTTCTTGATTCTTGAATTTGCGTGAACTGTGAAGATGCACTGGGTTGTGTCCATTAAAGTTTAGAAATATGGTAAAGAAAAATCATATAGAATTGAAGTCTATCCGCTCTTTTGAGGTGTTTAGTCGATATTATTGGTATCGGAAAGATTTGTCGGATATATGCAAGCAGTTGGGGATAGAATATGTGGGAACGAAACAAGAACTGAATTCCTATATAAAAGAATACTTCAATGGAAATTTGATAGCACATCGAACAGGAAAAGAAAGTGAACCGAATGCCATAAAAGTTCCTCTCCATCAAATCTCTTTAGCAACTCCTTTACTGGATTGTGGTTTTGCATTTAATGCTTCTTTCCGAAAGCTATTCTCTGATTATACCGGCAAAGCCCATTTCAAGTTCACAGCAGATATGGCAGCTGCATGGCGGAAAGTAAAACGTGAGCATGACCATTCATTTACGCTTCAAGATATGTTGGATATCTATAATGGATGTTCTTCTTATGCTCATTATGATCATAGTTCTTGTCAATGGAATCAGTTTTTGAAGGATTTTTGTGCAGATTCACGGAATGCAGTCTTCACTAATAAACTGAAAGTTGCATCAATCCTTTGGAAACAGGTGCGCGATTCGTTCCACCCTAAAGTTTATAACTACAATCTCGTATTGCGCTATTGGGATATCATAGAGAAGTTGTTGTAGGGAAAGAACGAGAAAACAAGAATTTCCGAACGGCGTAAGCCTTTGCGATGCTATTTAATCTTGGTTTGGATTTGTATGGTATGCAGATGAATACGCCCCAAAATGGTGGATGAAGGACTTTACAAATCCTCTTCATTTTTCATTGCTTTCCCCGATAAAAGAAAAAGGAGTTGAGGTGAAACCGTAACTCCTTGACGTTGATTGTAGCGGGGGTGGGACCCGAACCCACGACCTCCGGATTATGAATCATATCTAACACATTTCTTCAAGTTGCTTAATATTTATAAACAACTGAATATTAAACACTTAAATATTTTGTAGATTCTATGAAATTACTTAAATTTGCACAGAATTTAGGTAGCAAAGTTCACCAAAAGTTCACCGATTTCATTCTTAATCCACCACAAATAAAGGGTTTTGTGATTTGTAATATGAGTAGAAAGTTCACTGAATCGGACATTTCGTCCAACAGACAGTATAGGGATCGAGGAGAAACAACACTTGCAAAGTTTGTTTCTTCCAATGGCAGCGTAACGGGAACACTTATGATAGATCCTCGCAGAGCATCTGGTGATGAATCGGAAATTCTGCCTGTTGCCATCCGCGTTCAATATAATGGCAAGAAGATATATTTACGAATTGGTAAGACTTTTGTTTTGTCAGAATGGAAAGCCTTGTGTGAAATAGAGCGGTTAGGAAAAAACAAAAATGCAAACGAGCGGGTAGAACTAAAGTCTCATTTGAACAAGGTAGAACGACTTGTTAATTTATTGATAGAAGAAGGTGCGTTTACTCTCAAAAGATTGCAAGAGCGATTTAGCGGTATCACACCCGAAGAAAGAACAATCTATACTGTATGGGATAAATATATTGAAGATAGGAAAATTGATAAATTAGGTACTGCACGAACTAACACAGACGTGAAGAGACGTTTTGTCAAGGAAATGGGTACGAATGTTACCTTTGGAGACATAGATAGGTCATTTATTCAGAAATGGGCAACGGTCATGAAGAAGCGTGGACTAAGCACGACAACTATTGGAATCAGCCTGCGTACATTCCGAGCCATTGTAAAAGTCTGCATAGATGAAGGACTAATAAAAGGTGATACACGAGAAATGTTCAAAGACACAGGCTATAACAAATCTAACAGCCGCAAACATGAGTTTCTGGACGTTACTACGATGCACCAACTTTACAACTTCTGGGAGAAAGGAGAAGTTAAGGGGGAGAATGGAAAAGAAGTTTTTTATTCGCATGAGAAAGAAGCTATTTTTCGTGACCTTGGTCTATTTCTCTTTATGTATCTCGGAGACGGGCAGAATCTAGCTGATACCTTGCGATTGGAATATGACGAGTGGTATTTTTCATCTCATGGCAAGCAACTTCGTTTCTATCGTCAAAAGACACACGATAGAAACGAAAGTGCCAGTGAGGTTATATTTCCAGTTACACCAGAGTTGCGAAAAATAATAGAAAAGCATGGCAATGAGCCCAAATTAGGAAGACGAGTTTTTCCGATTATGCCAAGGTTACTTCTGCCAGAGAGAGAATTATGGGTAATCCAACGATACAACAAATATATTAGTATCCATATGAATAAGGTTGCAACATTGTTAGGGATAGAGCAAAAACCTACTTCAACATGGGCCAGACATAGTTTCGCTACAAATTTGAACAACTCTGGTAAAGTCCCTTACAAATATATTAGCGATAGTATGGGACATAGTGGTAATGGAGATATAACTTCCAGCTATATAGGTGCCTATCCGATGGAAAAAATGCTGGAATATAACCGGTACCTGCTGTATGAAGATAAGAAAGATAATGACAAGCAGGCATTATTGAAACTTTTGAAAAATATGACGGAGGCTGAGCGAAGAGAATTAATAGATTCCATTTAATAATTGCTCTGTAGGATAGAAATTTAAAGAATTATTTGGAATACGGTAATATAATCACTACCTTTGCCTATGAATTATTGATAAAAATTACTATAAAAGAATGTTAATTAATTCTGGGAGTACAAAACAAATACTTGATCGCTTGGACAAGATGAAAGCACCTTGTGTGTGTTTTGTCAGCGATTTTACTGACATAAGCAGTGCTAATTATGTTCAGCAGGTGTTGAGTATCGCAGAACAAAAAGGACTTATTGAGCGTCTGGCACCTGGCATATATTGCAAGTCTGTTATTACCAAATTTGGCCCTCTAAGACCGTCTATATATGAGATAGCCGAAGCCATTGCAAAACGAGATCAAGTAGAGATTATGCCTACGGGGGCTACGGCTCTCAACATTTTGGGACTATCTACCCAAGTTCCAATGAAAGTGAATTATTTGACGACAGGATCTTCAAGAACTGTAAAAGTGGATGGGCATGAGATTAAATTTGTTCGAAGTGTACCACGAAACTTTGCTTATAAGAGTAGATTAATGTCAATGTTGGTTCAGGCTTTGCACAATATAGGAAAGGGAAAGGTTACAGAGGAAGATTTGTCTGCCCTGTATAAACTTATCCAGGATAATCCTGCAGAGGTTCCATATATTAAAAAAGATATATCCTTGGCACCCGCATGGATGCAAAACGTTTTTAAGGAAATAATAAAATAGTGACATGAAACATTGGCAACAATATAGTTCTCAAGAACGTTTGGTTATGCTGGATGCTGTCAGCAGAGAGCTGCATCTCTCGCCAGTCGCAATAGAAAAGGATTGGTGGGTGACAATAGTGCTTAAAGCTCTATCTATGACCTCTATTTCCCATTTGCTCAATTTTAAAGGTGGCACTTCGCTTTCTAAAGGCTTCGGCTTGATAGAACGTTTTAGCGAAGATATCGATTTATCAATTAGGCGTGAAGGAGATTTCTCCATATTGTCAACGTCTAAAAGTCAACGTGAACGACTTAGAAAGAAATCACGTTCTTATATTCAGGAGTTCTTGAAGCCTGAATTAGAGCAAGCCTTGAATCAAATGGGTGTTGTTGATTTTGACGTGAGGAATGTGACGCATGTAGAAACTAAGGATGGACTTAAGCCTATAGATTCCGATAAGGATCCTACAGTAATCATGGTTGATTATAAAAGTGTCGTTCCCAACAGCAACAACTATGTTTCATCTTGGGTTAAAATTGAAATAAGTTGCTTGTCAATGGAAGAGCCTACGACTAATGTCAATTTACAATCGTATATATCTCAGCTTTTTCCGGATGACGATGCCGACTCCCAAGTTATGCTTAGGACAGTCCTTCCAACAAGGACATTCCTTGAAAAGGCTTTTCTGTTATGTGAGGAGTTTCAAAAGGAGCATCCGCGCGCAATGAGAATGAGTCGCCATTTATACGATTTAGAAAAACTAATGGATACCAGTTACGGTTTTCAAGCGTTGAAAGACAAACAACTTTATGACGAAATTGTAGAGCATCGCCGTACTTTCTATGCCCTCAAATACGTAGATTATGACAAACTGAAAAGAGACACTATCGACTTTTATCCACCTTCATCCGTATTAGACGACTGGAAAAAAGATTACGAACAAATGACACACGACTTCATATATGGCAATCATTTGTCTTTTGAGAGTTTGTTAGAAAGAATAAAGGAACTTATAGACAGATTTAGGGGACTGGCTGAATAATAAAATAGAAGTAGCGGTGAAAAATAGTATAGAAAAAGCTTCGGTATTAGCTTGGTATCAAAACAACAAAATCACTGCAGACCGCATCATCAACGATTTGAAGAAGCAGTCGTTTGAAGCGGTAATGCACCTCTATGCTTATACTGCCAAATCATTGAAACTGGAACATATTGTGAGTCAGAGGGACTTCCCCATTCTGTTTTCCAACAATTACACGAGAGTTGGTGATACCATTGTAACAGCGATAGTATTTCTACTCAGTGAGGGGAACATAAATTTTCTTTGTCCAAACAGGATAAAGAATACATTAAGATACTGGCTATTTTGTGGCAATCTGTACGAAACGATTGTCTCAAAAATCATCGTCAAGACTGATGAAGCCCGTGAACGATTAGAGAAGAACGCCTATTCCGATTTACAGCAGCAATTAGTTGAGACCAGTATGCGAAATGGCATCAAGACTCAGGATGATTGGAATCGATTCTTTGGCTTGGAGATTACACTCGATGATGAATGTGAAATTGAAAATAAGCCAAATCCCATCCCAACCGAACTCCAGACGGAAGAAGCTCGACTGATTCTTGGCTTGGCGATTACACCCAATGACAAAGGTGATATCGAGAACAAACCTGTTCCCCTGCCAGCCGAACTTCAAACAGAAGCTGCCAGACAGATTCTTGACAAAGCAATTTTGTTGAGGTTATGTGATAATGAATATCACTGGCAAAAGACAAACTCCTTGTTGGCCTATTTCGCTGATTGTGCCTGTGAACATTTGAAGCTATCCAAAGCGGAGCAGGACGGCAAGAAGAAAACATATTGGAAGCCTTTTGAAACCCTATTCGGTGTTTCCGGACTGGCCAATTACAAGAACACCTATACCAACAAGACGGGCAAGCTGCCTATTGACCATGAAATCGTGGAATCTATATTCCGCTAAAAGAAGAAACCCATAGCCGTGTAAGTCAGCCTTGCATAGGCTTTTTCATTCATTCCTCTTACTATACAAGTATTCCGTTCCATAGGAGGAAATGCGCCCATACCCATATAGTTACCATGTGGTACCTATATGGGCATAATGCCATGTAATTCCATGATACTTTTGCAGCAAACTTTTAAAACCAAGAGACATGCAAGGAAATTTCATCATGCTGCAAAAGGAAGACCTCAAGGAGGCCATTGCAGAAGTATTAGAGACAATGGTAGGCAAGAATCTTCTGAAGGAATCCACTCCGGCAGAATCCACCAAGTATTACACCCGCGACGAGCTGTGCGCCCGTTTGCACATCACCTATACCACATTGTGGCGCATGGAGAAGCGTGGCGACATCCATGTCCATAAGATTGGCAGACGCAACCTGTATTCTAAGCAGGAAGTGGATGCACTGATAGCAAATGGACTTTCTTCTGATTCTGTAAGCAGGTAGTATGGCTATGGCAGAACTTAGTAAGAATATCCCCAAACCGCCAGAGGTGGATTATATTATTTCCTCTTTTCAGCAGTTGCAGGAACAGGATGCCATTGATGCGGGTGGCTTTCATGTGGCATCCATGAACGACTGCTTGAAGGCGGCCAAATCTTTGCCGCCTCTTGTGGTTCTCTATCTGAACATTGTCCTCGAAGGTGATCTTTGCATCATCTTCGGATAGTCAGGTGTCGGTAAAACCATCTTCGCCATGCAGATGGCAAGGGATATTGCCGCACAGGGGAAGCGCGTGCTCTATGCCGACTTTGAGATGACACTGCGTCAGCTGGCCCTGCGGTACGAGGTTCCGGACTACCCTCCTACCTTCTTCCGTGCAGAGATGGACAGAGACAATCTCGTTGATGATGTATTGAAGGGAATAGAAAAAGCAGCCGTGGCGAATCTTGCGGAAGTGGTGTTCATCGACAACATTACCGCCCTCAGCCAGTCGCTCGACAAAAGCTCTGACGCGGGCTCGCTCATAGCATCGCTGAACGCCTTGAAACGGAAGTATAACTGGACGCTGGTCGTCCTCAACCATGTTCCCAAGATGTTCTCCGGTTCAGTCCCTCTTTCCCTGTCGGCCATACAAGGCTCCGCCAAACTCAACCAGTTGATAGACGATGCCGTGGGACTGGGGCAGTCAGTCCGTGACAAGTCGTTGGTCTATGTGAAGCAGTGCAAGTGGCGCAACGGTGAAGTTGTGCTCGATGCCGACAATGTGGCTCTGTATGAGCGAGCCAAGAACAAGGACGGCAATCTTTGCTTTACCTTTCGTGGATATGACACGGAGGTCGCCCATCTGGAAACAACAGGTACCAGCGGTCGTGAGGAACTGAAATCAAGGGTCAGGGAATTGTCCTCGCAGGGCATGAAGCAGCAGGACATAGCCAGGGAATGCGGTATCACCCAAAGCAAGGTGTCAAGGCTCTTGAACCGTTGATTATTCACTTTATGCAGTTTATGCAATATGCATAAGTGCATAAACTGCATAAAACGCATAGCAAAAATGGGAAATCAGGACTTGAAGAGAATATCGGCGACTAAGGCTGCGCCCAATGATCGGATGTTGATAGAGATACCCAAGCAGGATATAGGATGCCATTATTCTTCTCTTACGGATTATCTGGATAAGATGGCTGGTTATGATTCCAAGATATTGTCGGCTATTGATAGTTTAATTATGAGATTTCATCTGGGAGCCGTTACCAAACTTGTGAACGGACATTATGGCACGGTGCTGCCTCGGATTAACCGGAACAACAAGGTTGTAGGAGGAAGTGTGCAGTACTTTGATACTGAGAGTGGAGCAATCCTGCAAAAAGAGTCCTTAGTGGAGCATCTTTATAGCTGGTATTGCTTCGACTATTATACGGATGATGAGGTGTTCTTTGGCGAGCATCTGCTTTCAAGCAAACCTGTCGCCATTGTGCAGGAGGAAAAGACGGCCTTACTGGGTACGCTGGCGGAACCGTCCGTTGACTGGCTGCCGGTTGGCGAGGGCTGCAATCTCACCAATGGTATGATGAGTAAACTGGCTGGCAAGAGAGTGGTTCTTTTCCCTGATGATATCAGCTGTGATTGTTGGAACGAGCAATTTGGAGGTCAGTTCAAAGTGGACAGCGGATTCACGCAGCGTGACATCAACGAATACCTAATTGATAAAATCAAATGCCGTGGAAGTCCATAGTCGCTGAAGGGTTGGGGCAAACGAACAGGGCTCTGCCCTTGTTATAGCCCACTATAACTACCCGCTGCGCTTTCGTAGTTGTGGGCCCAAGGCCAGCCTTGGAGAACCGGCGGGGATGACTCTCCCCCTGCACCCTCCACTCGGTGGCATCTGCCCCCAAGACCCCTGACCAGAGCGTGACCCTCTCTCTGGACTCTCCGCTTAGGGAGCCCCCCTAAGAACTTTATGAAAAGAAAAACCAACAATCATTTAATTCCCTTTTGTTATGACACAAATGACATCGGTACACATCAAGCCCTGTAATATCGGGCAAAGTGAGGCACACAACCAACGGACAAAGGCATATCTCGACCACATCAATGCAGAGAAGCTTTATATCAGGAAAGACCTGATACCTGAGAACCAATCGTGGACATCGGAACTGCAAGGCGATATGACCTTGCGGCAGTATTACGATGCCATTGGCAGAATGGTGAAGGAAAAGACGGGCAGGGCTATGCAGATCAAGGAACGGGAGCGAATCAACAAGAAGACGGGCAAGGTAACCAAGATAGCCGGTTGTACTCCTTTGCGTGAGGGCGTCGTGGTGTGCAAGGCAGACACCACCATGGAGCAGTTGCAACATTTCGCCGACCTTTGCCGACAGCGTTTCGGCATTACGGCCATACAGTTACACCTCCATCGTGACGAGGGGCATTGTCTTGATCCGAATGACACATCTACATGGAAGCCTAACTATCACGCCCATGTTATCTGGGACTGGATGAACCATGAGACGGGCAAGTCCTACAAGCTGGACAACGAAGACATCAGCCTCATGCAGGACATGGCAGCCGAGGCGTTGGAAATGGAGCGCGGTGTTTCCAAGTTGGAGACGGGCAAGCAACATCTTGAACGGAATGACTATATCGTGGCCAAACAGAAGCAGGAGTTAGATGAAAGCAAAAAAACAAGCAGAGAGGCTGACAAAGGAGAATGAGTAGAAAGTTCTCGCCTGTGAAAAGTTGGATAAGGAAATCCACAAGAAACAGGAGAAAGTCAATCGGGAAAATGGCAGTGCCATTCTTTCCGGTTTGGCTCATATTGCAGGGAAAGGCAGGTATGCCCAGTTGGAAACAGAAAATGAAGAAAAGTTGCTGCAATTCCGCAAGTGGTCGCTCAACAAGTAGAAACCTTAACCATTACCTATAAAGAGGGGATAGCCAAGGAGCGAGAACGTGCAGTCTTCTGGTTGGAAGAATGTAATAAGCAAGAGCGCATCTACAAAGGGTTGCTCACACAATCGAAGAATCGGGAGGTTGACCTCAAGCAAGAGTTGCAGCAACGTGATAACATTATCGCTACAATGAGGGCTGGACTAACAGATTTCCTGCGAGGATTCACGATTATTTGCCAAAATGCCATTAATGCCGTTATCGGCTTTGCCCATGACACTAAATTGCAGCACTTTACCTTCCTCCAGGCTGCAGCTCTCAACGAATATCTTTCAGAAGAGTCAAGTGACAGGCGTAATGGTGCCACGATTCTGGCCCTCCTCACCCGTCCCTTTCTTAGTTTGTTTGAGCATCAGAAAGGAAAGGCGGAAATTAAAAATGTGGTTAATAACTTTGATTGGTACAAGGAAAAACAGAAGCAGCAAGAGGAATTAAGAAATAAACAAAGATTTAGAAGATAGATAGGTTATGAAATAATGGTACTCCGCATAAGAGGAATTATGCAAGGGTATCATATTTAACGCATTCAAATCAAGATAAAGTCTACTAAATGATTCTATAATGAATAGTATGGACTAATTCCCTTAGTCATTTTGGCCATTTTTATAAGTCGATTTATTATCGCTTGTTCTTTGGGGTGTAAGTAGCCATCAACTTCTGCCATTGACAGAAATAGGCTGTGTACATATTTTAATTTTTCTACTGACATCTGCATAACTATTTGCTGTGAAATGAGTTCATCCATTGAACGACAATTCTCTAAATCTGCAATTTTTATGTCTTGCTCTGCAAAGAAATTATCCATAAACTCCTCTTCCTTTGGATCAACAATACCATCGGCATTCATTATTTGTGTTAGCACACTGACAATGGCATATTTTTCGTAGGTTGTAAACTGTATCATATTGCTTGTTCTCTAAAAAAATCATCATAAATAGTGTTTCCTATACTAATAATGTATAGGTTTTCCCTTGCACGTGTTATTGCCGTGTAGATTGTCTCAGGTGTAGCTGGGTTGAATGTACCTCCAGCGATAGTACTTTCATCTTCCAATATCAGTATCACTGCAGGAGACTCCCATCCTTTAAAACTTTGTACTGTTGATAGTTTCAGGCACCGCTTATCAGTTGTAAATTGCAGCTTTCTTGATCGCTCAAGTGCTTCGTAATCTCTCTTAAATTGCCAATTTGCATTACTTATATCGGTAACATTATGAATAGATTTCAAGCGTTCGTAATTTTCGCTGTTGACAAAAGTGACTTCCGTTTTATTACCCGTAGCTTGTCTGTAGAATTTGTCCACGTTTCGCAGAAGCTGTATCGTTGGTGCCAGAACAACGAAATTTTTGACCTCTTTACCATCGTTGCGTATGTACTGAGTGATTGTTGAA
The DNA here is from genome assembly GCF_000224615.1 of Segatella oulorum F0390. Classification (NCBI taxonomy): domain Bacteria; kingdom Pseudomonadati; phylum Bacteroidota; class Bacteroidia; order Bacteroidales; family Prevotellaceae; genus Segatella; species Segatella oulorum. The sequence continues at coordinate 1,403,934 of NZ_JH114215.1, read as the reverse complement.
ATAAGTTTTTCTAACGAAAAATTATTTCTTATGTCACTATAAGAAACGATTTTGAAATTCAGTGTATTCCCCATAGTCTCTTCTGTTTGTATATCATCCTTAGGTATGTTTAACATGTAAGTTGATTGAAAAGCCATTGCGAGTTTCGCCAAACGTGGGTTAGTAAAGCGGTGGCTGTTGCTCAGTTGCCTATTCCATTGACCACCAATGATACCTAGCCTTATGTCGCCATTAGAATCGAGCGGTCTGTGATATACGTTCTGTTTTGGATCGCCAAATACAACGAATTCTCCGCCTGGCACAAGAAAATTCTGCATGACGATTCTCAGCCATTCTGTTGTATAGTCCTGCACTTCATCTACAAAGATGGCGGCATAATGTTTCTTTATCTCTACTTTCTCAAAATGATGTAAGTCATCATAAGAACCGAACGAAACGTGCAGTTTATATTCAGATGATTGTATTCTAAAGAACTGATGATAGTGGTAAATATCGACCTTGTTCCAAGAGAAATCCTCCCGTAGTTCAGAAAGTCGGAACTTCAGGTAGTTTGTCAAAGTGATATTGTATGTAAGTATCAGCACATCGCCGCCGGTGCGCTTCATGGCGTTCACAGCTCTTTGTGCAAGTACATAGGTTTTTCCTGCACCTGCAACGCCGCTAATCTTTTGCTGCGTATCAACGCTCTTAACAAGCTCTCTCTGTGCTCCCTTGGGCTCTAAACCATTTCGCCCCTCTTGGTAAGAGTGCCATGATGGTGAGATGATGGAAGCCAGCTTGCGTTTCACGCAATCGTCAAAATAGTGGTTGTGGTGTGTTAATCCAATATCTTGGAAAAGGTTTCGGCAGGTTTGCCTATCATTTATAAGCTCGCTACCATACAGATGGGTGTAATTTTTCTGTCCACTATCTGTATGAAAAAAATTACAGACTTCCTGTTTGTTGTTTTCGGTAAAAACTACGATTTTTTTGATTAATGAGAAATTGCGTTTATCCTCAATGGTACTAATCAGCAGTTCCTCTATCCCGTCTTTAATGCTGTTTTGGCACAAGCTAATCAAGTCGATAGGCGACTGGTATGTTTGGCTGGAGCATAGAATCTCTTTTCCATCAGCCGACAACTGGCATTCTTCTAAGGATTCTTCGAATACATTTACTAAAAGTACACCTGTATTCGGGCGTACAATAATAAAATCAACAGTCGCTTCATTAACCACAGGACTTATATATAATATATCATCTATCGCCAATATGCTTTGCAGACGGTAAGCCACTCTTGCCTTTTGCGGTGTAAGTATTTTATTCTGAATTTGTAACTGCAAATCATAGTCGTTAAACACTTTTTCGGCAGAACTAGAAATGCTTGCCATTTTACCAAAGTCTAACGGTGCTCCGTTATAGGCAAAGCAACGTGTTATGCAGGTAAATGAGTGTCCTGTTCGTTTGGTGCGATCAAACCGAGCACTGTCGATGCAGCTGAAATATTGTTGGTCACCAAACGCTGAACAAAACTGCTCAATTCTGTAAGCAGCGGCGTTCTTTGGTCCGATGCATATTATATAATGTTGCCCGTGTGAGGAGGCTACCATTTTGGCCACGCGGGCTAAATCAATGGTAGCTACATCAAGGATGTTGGAAAAAATATGTATTACATTTGTATAGGTATAGCCTATGGAATTCAGTGTGTTGTCGGATGTTTCCGTAGCTGGCATAAACTGGTTGATGGGCACAATCTCAATGTTTCCTTGCACTATTTTCATTAGGTTACACTCTGCCCGCTGCATAGCATTCGGCGACGGTTCAACAAGCGTAATCCGTTTAACCCAGTTCAGCAGCTGATGCTGTTTCAGTATATCAACAATAGTGCCTGAGCCGATGCCTTGTCCGCAGCCCCAGTCTACAATTTCAATACTTCCCTTGAGTTTGTCGAAAGGAAAGTTCATCATGGCTGCCCTGCACTTTACAGAGTGCATTTCACCATAAGCCGACATATAGCAGTTTAGGGCTTCTTCGCTCGCAAGCAGATCTACACCGTGGTTCAGTTCCGGGTGTGTCCACGGTCGCGTCTTCCATTGTGTTGGCAAATATTCGTGGCATCGGTCAATGATGTCATATATGGTGCTACACGCTGACTTTGCAATATCGTCCTTGTAATTTGTCATGGCTATTTTCCTGTAATGGTATCTGCGTTTCTGTTTTCCTGATGCCGCTTCCAGTTTGCTATTGCAAGTTGCTTGGTAGTATTGGCATAGCAATACTCACAGAGATGCGGACAAGTGTTATACTCGCCAATATCCTTTGCTGCCATACAGCCACAGAAAGCCCGCTGACCGGAGTCTTTCTTGTGTGCGCTCAGAAAATATTGGTTGTTAGGCAGCGCAATGGCTCCCTCCGGAAGAGGAGGGCTGTCATCAAATAGCGATAGGGTAGGCATAGGAAGAATTTTTACCTTCATAAAGTCCATTAAGACCTTATCCTGCCACGCCAACCGTGTTATCAAGTCTCCGTCGATGCAGCGGTTGTGTGCGATACCATATTTCTCTATATCTATCTTCTCGCTGCACGTAGCGAGCTGATAGTTCCACCCAAGCTTACGGTTTAACTCCGATAACTTAGCTGCAAACTCTTCCATTTGTGGTGTTACCCATTCCCTGTAGAGTATGCCGCTTCTTTCGAGGTTTTTCTTCACTTTTCGGTATGTCCCAATATCGGCATACGAGAAAACAAACTTCTCGGTGTAGCCTTTTAACTGATTACCAACATTCTGTACCTTGTACAAAAGGTCATCCACTGATATGTTGTCGGTTAAAATCAAGGGGTCGAAGCGCCACACTACGCTGCCTACCCCTAGTTCATGGACAAGCAGTTTGAATGTTTCTATGCGAGTGGCTAATGGCGGAACTTTCTCCAAGTGTTCCTGTTCATAGTCGTTCAACGAGTACTGGATGTAGCATTTTATATTTCTCTCCTTCAGAACATCGAGATAAGGTAGAAGCGGTCGAGGGTTTTTGGACCAGAAAACTATGAAGCGCGTTTGTTCATATGACACATACGACTTTACCCCGTTAAAAGGATTCATCCATGCTGAGTAGCCTTGCTTCAGGCGGTCGAAGAACCAATCGGAATAGAAAGCTGGTATATCGGTGCTTCTGCTTGCTGAAACGATGACGGGGGCCTGTGCTTTCACTGTCTGTCCATCAATAATTATATCTTTATGTTGCCAAGTTGCCATAGCTTAAAATATTAAATCGTCAGAATAATCATGTTAACCTGTGAAGTTATTAAAATCAGCTTCAGGTTCTTCTATATTGCAATAAGACCTTCTTTCTGTTTCTCAGCTCCATTTGAGAAAAAGTTTTTGAACGTTTCTTGAATAGAGCTGCAAGTGGGTATCTTCACTTTTTTGATGGATAACAAAATAAGGGGCCATAAGTTCCTGTAATGGCCTTCTGTAGTTATAGACAATACTTTTATATTTCACTAGATTTCTTAACATAACTCTGCTTTTAGAAAGTTCGTCAAAAGTTCACAGTATGGATTATTAACGAAACAAAGGAACTACGAGTGATTTTGTAACTCCTTTATTTATAAGATTTTAATCTTTGTAGCGGGGGTGGGACCCGAACCCACGACCTCCGGATTATGAATCCGACGCTCTAACCAGCTGAGCTATCCCGCCATCACATTTAGGTTTTGCCTAATTGCGGGTGCAAAGGTAGTATAAAGTTTTGGATATGCAAAATTTTCATGTGATTTTTATTTTGAGTTTTTATGCTATAGGGTCATCATCTGTTTCCCGTTCAGTCTGCGATTGTTGCATGATTTACATGGATGGGAGAATAAAAGGAATGCGCCATGCAGGTGTTGTGGGGTGTACCTTTTTGCAAACGCATAGAGATTAGTGGATAATCTATGCGGAATCATGCGATGAAATGGTGCATATTGCGACGTAAAATGCACGGTTTTACTTTGCAACGGCTGAATAGCGTGTCGGACAGGTGTCAGAGATAGCGGGGCGGGGGATAGTGGAAAGAGGAACGTGGGTGGTGAAAAGAAGGCGGAGGAAAAGTGCTTTTGGGTTGCGAAGAGCATCTTTTTGATGCAGCAAGGGATGCGATGGCCTGTTTGGAGTATGCGCTCTGTGTTTCATAAAAAAGCCAAAAACACAGGCTGTTTCACTTTTTTATGCTAAATTTGCAACACGGGAAAGGGCGCTTGCGTTGCTTTTCGCAGAGGAATGTTTTCATGATTCGGATTAAAAAATTAGATATATTCATAGCCAAGCAATTTGGTTTGCTCTTTTTGGGCACTTTCTTCATCTGCCAGTTTGTGCTGATGATGCAATTCCTTTGGCGTTATATCGACGATTTAATCGGTAAAGGATTGTCGATGGAAATCATGGCACAGTTCTTTTGGTATATGGGTTTGATGTTGGTTCCGCAAGCGTTGCCGTTGGCCATCTTGCTTTCTTCGCTCATCACCTTTGGTAATTTGGGCGAGAGCAGTGAGCTTACAGCCATCAAAGCTGCCGGCATTTCCTTGATGCAGTCGTTTCGATCGCTCATCGTTATCTCGATAGTTATCAGTGGCATATCATTTGTTTTTCAAAACAATATCGGTCCGGAGGCCAACAACAAGCTGGCACAATTACTGATTTCGATGAAGCAAAAAAGTCCTGAATTGGAAATTCCTGAAGGCGTTTTCTATGATGGTATTCCCAACAGTAATCTGTATGTGCAGCATAAGGACTTGGAGACGGGTAAACTTTATGGCATCATGATTTATCGCATGACGGGCAGTTACGAAGATCAAGCGATTATCTTAGCCGACTCGGGTATGTTGCAATCAACGGCCGACAAGAAGCATTTGCAGTTGAGTTTGTGGAGTGGCGAATGGTTTGAGAACATGCAAAATGATGCCTTTGGCAATAATACGGCGGTGCCTTATCGGCGTGAAACGTTTACGGCAAAGCGTATACTGTTGGATTTTGATGGTGATTTTAACATGACCGATGCCGCAGGATTGGCCAATAATGCGCGTGGAAAGGGACTTGCACAGTTGTCACATGACATGGATTCGCTGAAGCATACGTATGACAGCATAGGGCAACAATATTACAAAGATGCGCAACGCTCGCTGTACTATGCGCCGCCCATTGATAGGAAAGACTCGCTGCAGGCGGTGAAAGCGGCCTACAATGCGCGGTTTAATATCGACTCAACCTTTGCGCATTTGCCGTTGGCGCAGCAGCAACAGGTGGTGAGTATGGCGCAATCGAGGGTGCAAAGTGCCATCTCGGACTTAGATTTTAAGAGCATGCTCACGAGTGATGGTGATTTGTTGATACGCCAACATGAGATTGAAATGATAAGCAAATTCTCCGTAGCGCTGTCGTGTTTGATCTTCTTTTTCATCGGAGCGCCGTTGGGAGCTATTATTAGAAAGGGCGGATTGGGCATTCCTGTGATTGTCTCGGTGTTGGTGTTTATCGTGTATTACGTGCTCGAGAATACGGGCTATCGCATGGCACGTGGTGGCATTTGGACCGTGTGGTTTGGCAAATCTTTAGCGCCTGCCGTGCTCACTCCGTTGGCAGTCTTTGTGACTTACAAGGCTTCGAACGACTCAATGGTGTTTAATTTTGACGCCTATCGGGAGTTCTTCCAAAAACTTTTAGGCTTGCGTGTGAAACGACACGTGTTTGCCAAGGAGGTGATTATTGATGAACCACATTACGAAGAAGATGTGAAGTTGCTGCAAACGATGAATGAAGATGTCCGCACTTATGTGGCGGTGCACCATTTGCAGCACTTGCCCAATCCGGTGAAAGTGTTCTTTAAGTATCGTGCAGACCATGCCGTGGAGCAGCTAAGTGAGCGGTTGGAGCAGGTGATTGCCGATTTGTCGAACACGCGTAACACCTATATCATCAAGGCGTTGAACAACTATCCTGTGTTAGCAACAAAGGCACATACGCGGCCTTTTGAACGCAGATGGCTCAATATGGTTTCGGGAATTGTTTTGCCCTTAGGCGTGTTTTTTTATTTGAGAATGTGGATGTTTAGAATGCGTTTGTGGCGAGATTTGCGAACGATAGAGCAGACCAACCATGGTATTGTGACGCTGATTAAAAAGAATTTTCCGGCATAGCGTGCAAGGCTCCTATATATAATAAGGTGTAAAAGGAGAATGTGTGGCTGTGGCGAATAGATAAATTGCAACAAAAGAAAAATTATATGGAGGATTTTAAATTAAGTAATATTGAAGCCGCACTTGACGATTTCCGCCAAGGAAAGTTTGTTATTGTGGTGGATGATGAAGATCGTGAGAACGAAGGAGATTTGATTATTGCGGCCGAAAAGATAACGCCCGACGACGTGAACTTCATGTTGAAGCATGCAAGAGGTGTGCTTTGTGCGCCGGTAACGCTCTCAAGAGCTGAAGAGTTGGACTTGCCCCATCAGGTGGCCGATAACACTTCGATGTTGGGAACGCCCTTCACCATCACGGTAGATAAGTTGGAAGGTTGCACAACGGGGGTGTCGACCCATGACAGAGCGGCGACCATTCGGGCTTTAGCTGATCCTGCTTCTACCCCTCAAACCTTTGGACGGCCGGGGCATATCAATCCCTTGTATGCGCAGGATAACGGTGTATTGCGTCGTAGTGGGCACACAGAAGCCACCGTTGACTTGTGTAAATTAGCGGGACTTTATCCCGTTGGTGCCTTGATGGAGATTATGAACGAGGACGGAACGATGGCGCGCATGCCACAGTTGATAGAGAAGGCGAAGGCATGGGGGCTGAAAATCATCACAATTAAGGACCTTATTGCCTATCGTTTAAAGAAAGAATCGACGATTGAGGTGGGCGAAGAGGTGGATCTTCCCACCATTTACGGGCATTTCCGTTTGGTTCCTTTCCGTCAGAAAAGCAATGGTGCCGAGCACATGGCCGTTATTAAAGGTGAATGGAAGCCTGGAGATGCTGTGTTGGTGCGCGTGCATTCGTCGTGTGCAACGGGCGACATCTTGGGCAGCAAGCGTTGCGATTGCGGCGAACAGTTGCACAAATCATTAGAAATGATTGAGCAAGAAGGGCAAGGTGTGGTTATCTATATGCAGCAAGAAGGGCGTGGAATAGGACTCATGAATAAGATGGCTGCTTATAAGTTGCAGGAACAAGGCTACGATACGGTGGATGCTAATGTGCATTTAGGCTTTAAACCCGATGAACGTGACTATGGTTGTGGGGCACAGATGTTGCGGCATTTGGGTGTGAGCAAAATGCGCTTGATGACCAATAATCCCACGAAACGTGTGGGGTTGGAGGCTTATGGCTTGGAAATTGTAGAAAATGTGCCGATTGAAATCACGCCCAATCCTTATGATCGCAAATATTTAGAGACCAAACGTGATCGCATGGGGCATGAGCTTCATATCAAGATTTGACGTGTAGGGATTGAATGTGGAAGGCTAAAAGATTTCCACATTCAATGTTTTTAGAAGGTTGTCTGTGTCTGAAAACCTGAAGAATTGAAAAAAAAGTGATGTATATTCTTCGCAGGCATGGAGAAAATCATTACTTTTGTGCGCAGATATATAACCTAACGGATAAAGCTATGGCACATTTATCGGATCGTTTAAATCGTCTTGCACCCTCAGCAACGCTTGCGATGTCGCAGAAAAGCAGTGAAATGAAGGCGCAAGGGATTGATGTTATCAATATGAGTGTAGGGGAACCTGATTTTAATACACCCGAACATATCAAGGCGGCTGCCGCACAAGCTATTGCCGAAAACTATTCAAAGTATTCTCCGGTGCCGGGCTATCTTTCGCTTCGGCAGGCTATCGTTGATAAGTTGAAGCGTGAAAACGGCTTGGATTATCATGTAGATGAGGTGCTGGTGAGCAATGGTGCAAAGCAGAGTGTGTGCAATGTGGTAATGGCTTTGGTGAATGCGGACGATGAAGTGATTATCCCTTCGCCTTATTGGGTGAGCTATCCACAAATAGTGAAGCTCGCAGATGGTGTGCCTGTGTTGGTTGAGACCGAGTTTGAACATGGTTTTAAGATGACCCCTGAGCAGTTGGAGGCTGCGATTACGCCGAAAACACGCATGTTGATTTTGTGCTCACCTTGCAATCCTACGGGGAGTGTGTATACTCAGGAAGAGTTGGAAGCCTTGGCGGAAGTGGTGCTTCGGCACGAAGATTTGTATGTGGTTTCTGACGAAATCTATGAACACATTAATTATATAGGGCATCATGCCAGCATCGCTACAGTGAAAGGAATGCGTGAACGCACGATTGTGGTGAATGGTGTTTCGAAGGCCTATGCCATGACCGGTTGGCGCATTGGCTATATTGCAGCGCCCGAATGGATTGTGAAAGGGTGTAATAAATTGCAAGGACAATATACCAGTGGGGCTTGTTCGGTGAGCCAAAAGGCTGCCGAAGCGGCTTATACTATGGGGCAGGAATGTGTGGAAGAGATGCGTAAGGCCTTTGAAAAGCGCCGTGATTTAATCGTTGATCTGTTGCGGAAAATTCCAGGATTGGAAGTGAATAAGCCCGATGGAGCTTTTTATGTGTTCCCGAAGTGTAGCGCTTTCTTTGGAAAAAGTGATGGGAAACGGGTGATTAAGAATGCCACAGATTTTGCATTATATTTGTTGGAACAGGCCCATGTGGCGACCGTTTCTGGCGATGCATTTGGCCATCCGGCTTGCTTCAGATTGAGTTATGCTATGAGTGAAACGCAGATTACAGAAGCGATTCGAAGGATAGCAGCTGCATTAATGAAATTGCATTAAGAACGATACGCTGCTAAGAAATTGTTACAGAAAGGGCTGTTTTTGAATAGAATGCTCGTTAAAACTTCTTAATTAGCGTAGTAGTTATGCATAAATTGCTATCTTTGCGAGGTAAAAAGGGGCTGTTATATTCCCTTGTCAGACACAACTAAAAAATTAAATGTGGAAAAATTATTAATATTATTATACTAACAAAAGATTAAATTTTTCAAATTATGGCAACTACACAACAAGCAGCCAACCCTAAGAAGGGTCAAGGCTTTCAGGGAGTTAGAGGCGCATTCTGGATTATCGTCGTTTGCGCTGCAATCGCTTTTACATTGTTCTACACTTGGTTTGCTAACCCCATGCACTTCCAAGGCGGTAACCTTGATGGTCATCCTGCAGACGTTTGGGGAACTATCTTTAAAGGTGGTTTCATCGTTCCAGTGATCCACTCTTTGTTGTTAACCGTGTTGGCAATGACTATTGAGCGTGTTTTGGCTATGAAGACCGCTTTCGGTACGGGTTCTTTGCCAAAGTTCGTTCTGAACATCAAAGCTGCATTGAATGCAAACGACTTTGATAAGGCACGTCAGTTGTGCGACAAGCAGAAGGGTTCTGTAGCAAACGTAGTATATGCTTCTTTGAATGCATATAAGAGTATGGAGTCTGGTGCAAACGCAAACTTGAAGAAGTCTCAAAAAGTTTCAAAGATTCAGCAGGCACACGAAGAGGCTACTCAGCTTGAAATGCCTACCTTGACCATGAACCTTCCTATTATTGCAACCATCGTAACGTTGGGTACATTGACAGGTCTTCTTGGTACTGTAACGGGTATGATCAAGTCGTTCTCAGCTTTGTCTTCGGGTAACGTAGACTCAACTGCACTTTCTGCAGGTATTTCTGAGGCTTTGATCAATACAGCATTCGGTATTTTAACATCATGGTGCGCCGTTATTTCTTACAACTATTTCACCAATAAGGTTGATAAGTTGACATACGCACTCGACGAAGTAGGTTACTCAATCGCTCAGACATACGAAGCTAACCACGCAGACGAGGCTTAATTTTTTGCTAACCCTTTAAAATTTTATCGCTATGGGTAAAGTAAAAATTAAGAAAAGTGATGTATGGATTGATATGACGCCTATGTCAGACGTGATGACCTTGCTGCTCACTTTCTTCATGCTCACCTCTACTTTTGTAAAGAATGAGCCTGTGAAAGTAAACACGCCAGGGTCGGTTTCCGAGATTAAGGTTCCGGAAAAGGGCGTTCTGACGATTTTTGTCAATCCTGAAAAAGATGCATCAGGAAAGCCAACTGGCGAGGGACAGGTATTCATGAGTATGGATAATCCAGAAGAAATGGTACAGGTTCTCGACAAGATGACTGAAAGTTTCGGAGTGAGTTTGAATCCTGCACAAACCAAAGCATTCAAGGCTGAAGATCAATTTGGTGTTCCAATGAGTGATTTAAGCAGCTATCTGTCTGCACCTCTTAATATTCGTATGAAGACTCTTCCATTGAAGGGTATTCCTTTGGATAGTATTAAAGGGGGTATGAGCGAGTTCCAGCAATGGGTAAATGCTGCTCGTACAGTAGACGATGATATTAAGATTGCTTTGAAGGCAGATGCAAGTACACCGTATAAGACAGTGAAACGTGTAATGAGTGAGCTCCAGGATATGGACGAAAGCCATTACTATATGATCACTCAGCTTAAAAAACAGGAGGACTAATCAATGGCAGAAATAGTAGAACAAGGCGGAAGCAAACAGAAGAAGTCTAACGCTCGCGTGGACTTTACGCCGATGGTAGATATGCTCATGTTGTTGATTACGTTCTTCATGTTGGCAACATCTCTCAGTAAACCTCAGACGATGGAGCTTACCATGCCGAGTAATGATAATGTTCAAAAAGATCAACAAACAGAGGCAAAAGCTTCAGAAGCTATCACAATCTATGTTGCAGCCGACAACAAGATTTATTATGGTGAGGGTGAACCTCAATATAATAATCCTGCATGGTTGAAGGAAACAATATGGGGTAACGATGGTATTCGCAAGGTGCTGAGAAATCATGCCACAGCAACGGGTATTAAACCTGTGACACGTATTGAACTTGCAGTGAAAGAGTTGAATGCAAAGAAGGCTGAGAACCCTCAGATGTATCCCGACTCAATCTACCAGAAAGAGTTAAGTAAGTTGAAAGCCGGTGAGCTGAAAGATGGAAAGATTCCAACTTTGACCATCATTATTAAGCCCACAGACAACGCTTCTTATAAGAATATGGTGGATGCACTTGACGAAATGCAGATTTTAAGTATTGGTACTTACGTTATTGACAAGCTCAACAGCGACGACTTACATTTGTTGAAGCTGCGTGCTGTTAAGCAGTAGTCGATGAAGTAAAGAAACAATTTAAAAAGAAAGAAACAAATGGCAAAAATAGATTTATACGATCCCAAATGGGTCGATTTGGTGTTTGCCGGTAAGAACCAAGGCTACGGTGCATATAAGCTTCGTAAGGGAACTTCTGGTCGTAACATCAAGGCACTTGTTATCTTGATTATTGCTGCAGCACTCGTTGGTGGTTTTCTTGCATGGAAAGTGATTGAACAGAAGAATGCCGAACAGCAGCAAGCCTACATGGAAGCGATGCAGTTGGCACAACTTCAGCAGGAGGCTAAGAAGCAAGAGAAGAAGAAACAGGAACAGGTGAAGCCAAAGGTTGAGCCAAAGAAAGAGATTCCTGTTGCGCGCGAAACGCAGAAATTCGTTGCACCTGTCATCAAGAAGGATGAGCTCGTAAAAGAGACCAACCAAATGAAGCAGATGGACCAATTGGATGCGAAGATTGCAGTAGGTACTGAAACCCATGAGGGTGCAAAGGACCGTACGATTGAAGCTGTGCGTAATGACATCGCTGTTGCTACGCCTCCTCCAGCACCAAAAGAAGAGGTTACACAGAAAGTATTCGACGTCGTAGAAGTGATGCCTTCGTTCCCTGGTGGACAAGGGGCATTGATTCAGTACTTGAATTCTCATGTAAAGTATCCTGTTGTAGCACAAGAAAATGGTATTCAAGGTCGTGTAACCATTTCATTCGTTGTAGAGCGTGATGGCTCTATCACCGATGTTAAGGTAGCACGTTCCGTCGATCCATCTTTGGATAAGGAAGCAGCTCGCGTTGTAAGCAGCATGCCTCGCTGGACACCGGGAAAGCAGAATGGTTCTGCTGTTCGCGTGAAGTTTAATGTTCCCGTCGTGTTCAAATTGCAACAATAATTAAATGAATAAGAAACATTCTTATATTCTACTCGGACTATTGTCATCTTTTGTGCTCTTAACGTCCTGTTGGAACAAGGGCACAAAGAACAATAGGACGGATACTCCAACGTCAGGGACGATCACATTCGTCTCTGACGAAAGTTTTAGTCCTTTCATTGAGGAAGAACGTCAGCAGTTTGAGTTTCAATTTCCTGAAGCACATCTGAAGCCTATTTATGCGGATGATATTACGGGCTTCAAGATGTTGCAAGACCTCAAGACCTGTTTGTTTTTCACTTCGCGAGGACTTACTCCAAGCGAGATAGCCTATTTCAAAACGAAGAATCTTGTTCCCGAGGTTTTTATGATTGGGTATGACGGTTTGGCTTTTATCGTTAATCGCAATAATTCCGACACGTGTATTACGGTGAACGATGTGAAACGTGTGCTATCCGGGCAGGCAAAGCATTGGAGTGATGTTTATCCTCACTCGAAACGTGGGGACATTGAGGTTGTTTTCGACAATAAAGCTTCAGCCACCTTGCATTATGTTATCGACTCGATTATGGGTGGAAAGCCACTCACGGCCAGCAATATCGTTGCGGCAAAGAACAGTAAGGCGGTGATAGATTATGTGGATAAGAACGTCAATGCAATCGGTATTATTGGTTCGAATTGGTTGAACGACCGACGCGATACCACCAATACCACATTTAAAAAGAATATTCATGTCATGTCTGTATCCATTAAGGATAAGGCTACGCCCGAGAATAGTTGGAAACCCTATCAGGCTTATCTGTTAGATGGTCGTTATCCCTTTGTGCGCACGTTATATGCCAATGTGGTCGACCCGATGCGTGCTTTGCCGTGGACGTTTGCAACATTCATCACCAGTCCCAAGGGGCAGTTGATTCTTTTCAAAACGGGTTTGTTGCCTTACAGAGGTGATATCACAATAAAGTCAGTCAATATCAAGAAATAATCGGTTAGGAGCCTCTCCCTTTTTAGCCACTTTTCTATATAGCGTTTGATTGGAGAGTTTTGTTGAACAAAAAAGAATTATGACTATGAAGATAACAAGGTATATGGCCGTGGGCTTATTATCGATGAGTTTGTCGATGCCCGCAATGGCACAGACGAGTAGTTATTCAGTGATGTTGCAGCCCATTGAGCAGGCGTTGAAAAGCAATGCGAACATGGATGCTAAGGCATTGAAGAACTTAACGAAAGACTATCAGAAGACTTTCAAGAAAGACCCAAAGGCATTGGTTGCTTTGGGCGAGTTGTTATTGCTCAACAAGCAGTTTGACGAAGCAACCAATATTGCGAATGACGTGTTGGCCAAGAACAAGAACTATGGCGATGCCTACATCCTTTTAGGCGACGTGGCTGCGATGAAAGACGATGGTGGAAATGCCGCCATGTGGTATGAGCAGTCGATGACGATGGATCCCAAGAATCCACAAGGTTACATGCGTTACGCCAATGTTTATCGCAAACGCAGCCCCGAAGAGAGCGAGCGCGCGTTGAATATGCTGAAGCAAAACTGTCCCGATTTCCCCATTGATGCCGAGGCTGGCAACAATTTCTATCTGGCAGGCAATTACGAAAAGGCTTACGAATATTTTGCAAAGACCGACAAGGCCAACCTCGCCGAGTTCTATCTCGTAGGCTATGCCGTTTCGGCCTATATGAGCAACCACAAGGAAAGTGCCTTGGAGGTGTCGAAATTGGGTGTTCAAAAGTTTCCCAAGGACATCACTTTCGACCGTGTTGCCTTGTGGAGCGCCGTTGATTTGCAGAAATTTGACGAGGCCGATGGCTATGCCAAGGTGGTGTTGAGCACCGATTCTGTGGAGAAGAGTTCGCGCGACTACATTTATTATGGTTTGGCTTTGAAGGGACAAAAACAATATGAAGCCGCTATCGCACAGTATGAGAAGGCGTTTGAACTGAACAAAACCGATTTCAAACCCTATCAGTATATTGCCGACACCTACACCGAAATGGGGCAGGAGGACAAGGCTTTGGAATATACCGAGAAGTATATGGCCAACAATCAGAACTCCACACCTTCCGACTATGCGCGTTTGGCCAACATCTATGCGCAGAAGGCTGAGAAGGGAGGTGCCACGAAGCAGGCCAGCTTAGACAAGGCTTACGGCATTTATGAGCAGATGGCTGCCAAATGGCCGAGCATTGCTGCGTGGGTTTATAACATGGCCGGCATGCAGGCTTCCAAGGCGGCTGACGACGAAAGGGGCGCCGAGTTCTTCAAAAAGGCAGTCGAGTTGCTCTCTGCCAAGACCGATCGTCAGGCCGATGATGACGCCACTTTCAAATCGGCTTTGGCCAATTTGGGCTATTATTATTGGGTGACGAAGAACGATCTCGAGACGGCTAAGCCCTATTACGAGCAGCTCATCAAGCTCGATCCCAACGATAAAAATGCGCGTGCTGCGCTCGGATTAGATACTCCTGCTGCCAGTGAGCAGCAGCAATAAAGGTAAAGAGGTACTGTAAAATTTGTGATTATTTTTTACACGATGTGTGTGTAATTTTAAATGAGTCCCGTGGGGTGCGCGAAGCATCTCACGGTTTTTTATGCCTCAATCGTCTGACTTCCCTGGCGTGCTGCCTTCCTGATTGCTCGCATTGCTTTCTTCATCGGTCATGCTACCTTCCTCGTTGCCCGCATCGCTTTCTTCATCGGGCATGCTGCCTTGCTCATTGCTCACATCGCTTTCTTCATCGGTCATGCCGCCTTGCTCATTGTCCGCATCGCTTCCTTCATCAGTCATGCCGCCTTGCTCATTGTCCGCATCGCTTTCTTCATCGGTGGCCTTGGCCTTGTGATGCGGAATGACTTCGCGCTTATAGCGGCGCACCATTTCGTTGATAAAGTCGGCGATGGGCACCATGCTTTCATCGTCGTTGAGAAACATGCGCGCGTTGATGGCCTTCACCACCAGGCGGAATTGCTCATCCATCTTGAGCCGCGTGGCGCGCAATGCCCCTTTCACAATCCCTGTTTGTTCATCCATACGCAGGTTGAGCAGTTGGCTCACCTTGTCGTTAGAGGCAGCGAGTTGCGTCACATACTGCGTCAGGTGCAGCAGCTCGATTTCTTCGGCGTGCTGTGTCAGGCATTTTTTCGTCAGAATGTAGAGCACTCCTGTCTGCTGTTCGAGCTGCATCCTGTTGTTTATTCTGTAGCCGGCGATGTCCAGCCAAATCGTCTTTGCCGCCGCTTTGGTCTCCGGGTTTGTGCCCTTTGTAAAAGCTCTCACGACGGCTTTAAACCCCGTGAAGAGCATGTCGCGTTCGTGGTCGGCTTCGGCTATCTGCGCTGTGCGCAAGCTCGTGCGGCTCAATCCCATGCAGGCTTTCTCTTGTTGCAACAGCTTTCCAAACTCCGCCGTGAGCATTTTTGTTTTCGGATGCGCCGCTATGGCCTGTTCATATTCGGCCAAAATCTTGGCCACGCTCTCCATAAACATTCGATGTGCGCCGTTGTTCACTTTTGTGAGGTCGATGTTTCTTATTTCTTTCATATCAGATAGCATTTAAAGCGTTTATATGCTGATGAATTGATTTTGTTTCGGTTTGTGAGCGTTTGCTCTCTGCAAAGATACGTTTTTTTCTGCATCTTGCTTGCGGAAGTTCCGCAAATATGTTACATTTTTGTTTAATATCTGCGGAATTTCCGCAAATAATATTCAGTTTTGCGCGTCGTTTGCGGAACTTCCGCAAGGATTATGCTTGTTTGTAAGGCATTTGCGGAACTTCCGCAAGCAAGATGCGTGTTTGTTCTATGTTTGCGGAGTTTCCGCAAGCATCATTCATTTTTGTTTATTATTTGCGGAACTTCCGCAAATATTGCTCATTTTTGTGTTTTGCTTGCGGAATTTCCGCAAAAGCAATGCAGTTTGCTTTCAGGTTCGTTCCGTCTTATTCCGGTCTGTTTTTGATGGGGGTTAATGGTTTTTCGGGTGGTAATAGCTGCGGCGGAAAGGGGAAGACGCAATGTAGGCTTTCTGCTTCTCTCGCCCTTTTCCGGATGGTTCTCAGCAGGTCGAAATCTGTTTCGAGCGCTTTTGCTGAGATGGAAATGTGGTGTGGAGCTTGCAAAAAGCCTACATGCGGGTTGCCGTCGGGCGTGCTATTCCTTTTTGGCGTCGATGGCTTGCGTGATGAGCGCCTCTAATTCTTCGCAAAGTTCGGGGTTGTCGTGCAACAACGTCTTCGTTGCGTCGCGTCCCTGTGCCAATTTAGAGTCTTTGTAGCTGTACCAGCTTCCGCTCTTTTTGATGATGTCGTATTCGACACCGAGGTCGAGGATTTCGCCCGTTTTGCTGATGCCTTCGCCGAAGGTCATCTCAAATTCGGCGCGGCGGAATGGGGGCGCCAGCTTGTTTTTGGCCACTTTCACCTTCGTGATGTAGCCCGTCACGGTGTCGCCATCCTTGACGGGTGAGCCTTTGCGGATGTCAAGACGCACGCTGCTGTAGAACTTCAGCGCGTTACCGCCCGTTGTGGTCTCCGGATTGCCAAAGCTGACTCCGATTTTCTCGCGCAGCTGGTTGAGGAAGATGCAGCAGGTGTTGGTTTTGCTCACCGTCGACGTGAGCTTTCGCAGCGCCTGACTCATGAGCCTTGCCTGCAATCCCACCACGTTTTCGCCCATGTCACCCTCGATTTCTTTCTTGGGGGTGAGGGCTGCCACCGAGTCGATGACGAGGATGTCGACGGCGCTCGAGCGTGTCAGTTCGTCGACAATCTGCAAGGCTTGCTCGCCGTTGTCGGGCTGGCTCACCCACAGGTTGTCGACGTCCACACCCAGTTTTGCGGCATAGGTGCTGTCGAAAGCGTGCTCGGCATCGATAAATGCGGCGATGCCACCTTTCTTTTGCACCTCTGCGATGGCGTGGAGCGCGAGGGTTGTTTTACCCGATGACTCGGGACCATAGATTTCTATAATTCGCCCGCGCGGATAGCCTCCGATGCCCAGGGCCACGTTGAGCGCGATGCTTCCGGTGGAAATCACCTCGACATCTTCAATCTGCTTGTCGCCCATGCGCATGATAGCTCCTTTTCCAAAGTCTTTTTCTATCTTCGACATGGCCGCCTGCAAGGCCTTTAGCTTGTCGTTCTGCGGGTTGCTTTCTGTTTCTTTTGCCATAAAAATATTTAATTTAATTGGTGATAAAATGGGTAGGCGTGGGGTGCTGTCGGCCTACACTTCTAAGTCGATGTCGAACTCCTCGTTCCAGGGCAAGCCGTGGATGTTGAGTTGTTCCATGAAGGGGTCGGGGTCGAATTCTTCTACGTTCCACACGCCGGGGCGCTTCCAGATGCCTTGCACAAACATCATGGCGCCAATCATGGCGGGCACACCCGTGGTGTAGCTCACGCCCTGCATGCCCGTTTCTTGGTAGGCATCTTGGTGCTTGCAGTTGTTGTAGACGTAGTAGGTGCGCTCTTTGCCGTCTTTTACGCCGCGAATGCGACAGCCGATGGAGGTTTCGCCATCGTAGTTTTCGCCCAGGTCTTGTGGGTTGGGCAGCACGGCTTTGAGGAATTGCAGCGGCACGATGTTCACCTTGGCCGTCTTCGTGGGGTCGTCGGTGAGTGGTGCTTCGTAGCTGATGGCGTCGATGCGTGCCATGCCAATCTGCTGAATGACGTCCAAATAGTTGAGGTATTGCTTTCCGAAGGTCATCCAGAAGCGTGCCTGTTTGATGGTGGGATAGTTTTTCACCAGCGACTCTAACTCCTCGTGGTGCATGAGATAGCTGTCGCGCGGGCCGATGTTGGGGTAGGTGATGTCGCGGTGAACGGCCAGCGGCTCGGTTTCAATCCATTGTCCATCCTTGTAATAAAGTCCTTTTTGTGTGATTTCACGAATGTTGATTTCGGGATTGAAGTTCGTCGCAAAGGCCTTGTGGTGGTTGCCTGCATTGCAATCGACGATGTCTAATTGGTGGATTTCGTCGAAGTAGTGTTTTGCGGCATAGGCCGTGTAGATGCCCGAAACGCCGGGGTCGAAGCCGCATCCTAAGATGGCGGTGAGGCCAGCCTGCTCGAACTTTTCTTTGTAGGCCCATTGCCAGGAATATTCAAAGTGGGCTTCGTCTTTGGGTTCGTAGTTGGCCGTGTCCAAGTAGCTGCATCCGCATGCTAAGCAAGCCTCCATGATGGTGAGGTCTTGATAGGGCAAAGCCAGGTTGACAACCAAGTCGGGCAGGTAGCTCCTGAACAAGGTTTTCAGCTGTTCCACGTCGTCGGCATCCACCTCGGCCGTTTTCATCGGCAGGGTGTATCCCTTGTCGTGAATGGCTTTCACGAGTCGGTCGCATTTCTCTTTGTGATGGCTGGCAATCATCAGTTCTGAGAACACATCCGTGTTTTGTGCCATTTTAAATGCTGCAACGGTAGCCACTCCGCCAGCACCAATCATCAAAATTCTGCTCATATCTTTTGGTTTATTTCTTCCGATTTTATGCCCAATGCGCTCATCAGCGAATAGCCCAACAGCTCTTGGCGAAAGTTTCCGCCCGGCATGGGCTCCATGGCAAACAGGGTGATGCGCTTTGTGTCGTCGTCGGCGTGTTGCAACAACTGGCGCAAGCGGTCATAAGCCGTTCCCGTTTCGCTGTCAGGAATAAGCATCACGCGCTTCACCTCGTCGTGGTGCAACAGCGTTTCCATCACCTCTTCGAAATATGTTTCTTTGCTGATGGTGTCGTCTGTGGCCACGCTCGTCACCGTGAATTCGCCCAAGTGAGCGTCGTTGAAAGCCTTTGCGTTGAGGGTGTGGCTGAAGTTTCCCGGTTCGAAATGCGCCATTTCCTCCCGTTGCTTGTCGTGAACCAGCACCACTTGCACATCGTTTTTCCCTTCGCGCACGCCACCATCCAAGGCCACGCAAACGGCCCATTGTGCAAAGTCGGCTTTGGGAAGGGCGCGGTTGAGCATGCGTTCAAAATTAACAATGAGATTAAAAGCTACAGAATCAACATAATCAGCATCGGCGATAATGATGTTTTCGCTCATAGCGATGTTGCCATTTTCCTGTGAATTCATGCCACAAAGTTAGTATTTTAATTTGAGATTATCATGGGTGGTAATATTTTTTTTACTACCTTTGCCCCGCTACAAATAGTAAACAATGTTAAACAAAAGATTTTAATAAAAGATGACATCTTTAACTATTGCGATTATCGTGGTCTTTGTCGTGGGCTATCTGTTTATAGCCCTTGAGAGTGTCACGAAAGTAAACAAGGCGGCCGTCGCTTTATTGATGTTTGTGGGCTGTTGGACGCTCTTCATGTGCAGCCCCGAGAGCTATCTTTCGGGCTTCAATGGTCACGACTTAGCCAATCAAGTGAGCACCATCATCGAGCACCATCTCGGCGGCACCAGCACCACGTTGTTCTTTCTTATGGGAGCCATGACGATTGTCGAGATTGTCGATCAGAACGGAGGTTTCAACTGGGTGCAGTCGCGTATCAGCACCAAGAGCAAGCGTTCGTTGTTGTGGAAAATAGCCTTTATGACCTTTTTCCTGTCGGCCATCCTCGACAACCTCACCACTTCCATCGTGATGGTTATGATTTTGCGCAAGTTGGTGTTTGACAAAAAAGACCGACTCATCTATGCTTCGTTGGTGATTATCGCTGCCAATTCGGGTGGTGCTTTTTCACCCATCGGCGATGTCACCACCATCATGCTGTGGAACAAGGGCTCCATCACAGCCTTAGGGGTTATCAGCGAGATTTTTGTTCCATCGCTCGTCTCACTCATCATCCCCACGCTCATCCTGCAATATCAGCTAAAGGGCGAGCTGGGGAGCGAGGAAGCCGCCGTTTATGATGTGCGTGCCGGCGAGATGCTCGAGTTCAACAGCTTGCAAAGAAAAGTTATTTTTGCCATCGGTGTGGGCGGATTAATGTTCGTTCCCGTGTTTAAATCCATCACTCATCTGCCACCGTTTGTCGGCATTTTATTCGTCTTAGGAATGCTTTGGACCATCACCGAAGTGTTCTATCGCCAGTTGCATCGCCATCATGCGGGCATGACTTTCCAAAAAAGAGTGACCAATTTGCTGAGCCGCATCGACATGAGCACCATCTTGTTCTTCCTCGGAATTCTCATGGCTGTGGCTTGTTTAGAGGAGATTGGCGTGCTCACTTCGCTTGGCGGAACACTCAACACCGCCTTCGATAACAACCATTATATGGTGACGGGCATCATCGGTGTGCTCTCAAGCATCGTCGACAACGTGCCTTTAGTAGCCGGATGTATGGGCATGTATCCCATCGCTCCTTCAGGTGACATGGCTGTTGACGGCATCTTTTGGCAACTCCTTGCCTACTGTGCCGGTGTGGGTGGCAGCATCTTAATCATCGGAAGTGCAGCCGGAGTGGTTGTCATGGGCTTGGAGAAAATCACCTTTGGCTGGTATATGAAGCGCATCACCTGGATTGCTTTCGTGGGCTATTTGGCCGGAATCGTGAGCTATTGGGTCATCCGCACCTTCATTATCACCACGCCCATTTAAACTTTTTGTTGAACAAAGGTAGGCCTTCGCGCCTTTCTCATCCTTATAAAAGGAGCAAATCCATGTCAGATTTGCTCCTTTTATAGTCTTTATATGCTTTGAAATCAACTCCGTTCTCCTGCTTGTTAACTAATTTGGATAAAAATACCATGGGATAAAAAAACAAATGATTAATCACTTGGTATTATCGTTTTGTTTTTCCAAATAAATCAGCGTGTGAACCTGTGTCCAACATGAGTAAAGTCAACTCTGTATTATTTTGTTCCCATATAAGCAACCAATCTGGTTGTATATGACACTCCCACTGTCCATTTCTGTTACCATGTAACAAATGTGGTTTAAAACTGGCAGGAACTTTACCATTGGCCACTAATTCTTTGATTACTTCTTTGAACTTATCCATTGGTAACCCGCGTTTCTTGCACCGCTTGAGGTCTTTTTCAAACTGGTGTGTAGTTCGTAATTTATAGGCCATCAGATGCCCAATTTGGTAAACAGCTCATCTGCATTGGCATATTCGTTGATGCGCCCTTGCTCTTTGTCTTCAAGTGCTTGTTCGTAGGCGGTGCGCTTCACTGTGGTCTTATGCACCGTCCATCCCATACGTTTGACGAGAGACTTCAATAACGAACTATCAGCTTTGGGTATCTCCAAAGAAAAAGTATCTGTCGCTGTATGATTGATATCCATAGTCTATCCTCCTGTTTAATTCGTTCTGATTGCAAATATAGTCCTTTGCTTTGAAATTTGCAAGAGAATAAAAGAAAAAGCACCAAATGATGGCTCAAATGGTGCTTGCGTTCGTTTGAATTATTCTTCTAACTATAATCACATTGGTCAGTTAGTGTATAAACGAACACCTGGAGAACAAAACTAACGATGCCAACGCGCGCTACCGCTGATAGACAACGTTAGCATGAATCTATGTTCTGCTCTTACGGCCTATTGCTTCTTTTTCAATAAGCTCGCTTGCCTATTCTATCTCTTTTTCTATCTCTTTGGGGTCTTTGAAACTTTTTACATAAGTTCCGTTGCGAAAATAATAGTAAAGCGCATAATTTACCTCTTTGAGGGTCAAACCTGTTAAGGCAAAATAAAAGGAGTCGATATATTTTCCCCTCCATTTTGTCTTACATTCCTTTGTATCTATCATCAGCATGGGGAATTCTTTGTTAACGGACTTAAATATGTCATCATAAATATTCGATATGACCAGTACGTCAATTCCCTTAGCCTTATATCGTTTGGTTAAGGCTGTTGGAGAAGTACAAAAAGGAGATTTACAAAACGGAGTATAATCATACACAATTACTTTCTTATGTGTTAGAACATATTCCTTTACCTGTTCTACGGTTACAGCATATACATTCGCGTAGTCGGATATACTATCGATGTTGCCTTTGTAATGGATAACCTTTGCTTGTTCTCTCTTTGACAAATGCGTATAACCTGATGTCAGTCCCGCAATCTGACAAGAAGTCAGGACGAAGCAAGTTAAAAGCGCATGTAAAATGTAGTTTCTCATCATTTTGTTTTAATTAAACACTAAAGTTTCCCACCCTAATAAATAGATAGAAAAAATAACAGTTTGTCGAATTTTCTTTGTAAATTAGTAATCGCTAAAGAACTGATTTTAAAGACAAGACAACAAAACTATTATGGAAACAAAAATAGAGAAAATAAGTGAGTTATCCAAACTTTTGAGTGTTAAAACTCGAATGAGTGATGATTTATTTCCTTAATTTCGCAGCATAAATTCTTGTGAGAACTCCAAGTGCCTGAGAAACAAAGTTCTTAAAGCACTTGGATATGTCAGAAATTTCACCTATCTTGGTGCTGCAAACATAACAAGTAAGCAAAAATCTGACATGACAAAGATAGCAATTAAAAACGAGAATATCACTTCTTTCGGTGGAATTTACATCATTTCTTTGTGGTTTTTCATACTTCCCCATTGGTTTGGGTGGGGGATTTCATGTCTATGCAAGAACCAAGAATCCTAGAAAATCCCCATATCAATGGATAAATCCCAAAAGACATCTCAATATATAAAATTTCCTCACAAGAAAAAATGCTGCGGAATTAAGGCCTTATACGATGCGTTTATTTACCGAGCTATCTCTTCTTTATTATTTTCCTTAACTTTGCAGGAAAGGCTATACCTTCTGAATCTTTTATTTTAGTTCCATTCACCTTCATTGAAGTTACAACACAGCTCACAGAAGGACCAAACATTCCCCAATGTTCTCTATCTTCCCTTGTCTCTCTCCGGATATCTGATATGTCGTAAACAATAGAGTCATCTAAAACTAAATAAAAATCATTTATATAATATAGTTCATTTCTCTCTATTTCGCAAGTTATATAAGTAGAATCAAGTTCGTCTGTGAAGATATTTATAACCGGAATAGAATCTTTTTGACCAATAAAAGATTTTCTACCAGAAATATAGAGCATTCCTTTTTGGGGAATACTTTTATGTTCCCATTTATCTATGTATATATAACTAAGCGTATCATATATACTACATTTTGATGGCGAACACGATACTAATAAGAATATTACAAGTAAAGTAAATAATAAAATTTTCATGTTTTATGTTTTTGTTTTTTTGGAGGGGGTGTTTGTCAATATAAGTTACTTTTAAAGTAAGACATATTCTTTATTAATAATCTTCTCTTTATAGAGAAGGCACAGAAGTTGATTCCACATTCTTTATTTCTACATAACTCTTATCTCTTTTTAGTTTTTATAAAATTATGAGAGAAAGCTAGCTCTCCGGCTTTTGTTGTGTCATTAGAAGTATGTCCATTCACATTTACTGACGAAACGATACAATATTCCATTGGTCCTCCTATACCTCCCCATTGTCTTCCATCTTTAACCCATGATAGTTTAAATTGTGAGATATTGAAAATTAATGTATCATCTAATATAATACTAATATCATATTGATAATTTAATTTTTCTTTATCCGGTATGCAAAGTAGAGAAGTAGAGTCATCATACCCCCTCCTTATATTATCTATCTGTAAAGAATCTATAATTTTAGAGTAATCGGAGTTGAGTTTATAAGTGTAAACCATGCAATGCTTGGGCATTTTCCTGCTATCCCAATGTGTAATTTTAATAACAGAAATAGCCCTACCATAATTGCATTTATCTTCTTTACATGCTGATAAACTTAGTATAATAAGGTAAATCAAAACTCTTTTTATCGCGGCAAACATATTTTTCACGTTATTTGCAAATAATCTCCAAGAATGACAGAACGCAGCTCTTTCCATTGCTCCTGCATTTCTTCCGGATTATCTATACCCATAATCTCTCCTTTTTCATCGATAATAGGAATCAACCAGTCATAACGATAGACCGTTCGACGAAAGAAATCGGACGCTTTCTTCATTTCCTTTTCCAAGCTTAGTGATACATCACGTAAGTCTATTCTGTATGCAACTGTCGGCATAGGGAATGAAGTATTGTTCCTCTCTTCCTTGTACAACTCTTCGAGCTCGAACAACAGAGTATTACGGGATTCTGTGAGTTGTCCGTTACGATTGGTCGTCTTTTTATTGGTTTCTATGTAGTATAGCATAATTCTTTAAGAGACAAACTATTTCTGTTTCTTTTCTTTCTGCTCTTTCAATTTCTTTTCAAAGTAATCTTCAATATCAGTTCTTTTACCATTTATATTTTCCATAATAATTGTACCATCAATCCCATCAATACTATATATTACCGGGAAGCCTTCTTTCGAAATAAAGCGGAGCATATAATGCGGTGTTGGTGTAGGACTTCTACTTATTAATGTCCACGACCCTTTCTCTCTTTTAAGTAAGTCCACATCATATTTATCTTTGATAAATTTTACCACATCTTCTATTGTATATTTATAAGGAGCATCCATATCACGTATCTCTGTCAATTTTCCTTGTATATCATAAGATCTTATTTCACCTATAAACATATCATATAAGGTAGTGGCTGTTCCCATAACAGTAAGCTCTTTCTTATAATAAGTTGTACCGTATTCAAAAGCACTACTATCGGGATAAATGACCCTTTTATACATATTCCCCAAATCAGATAATACGACAGTATAATCATCATGATGGTATTCATAAAAACCATCTTTTTGATTTCTATCAAATAATTCCTTATCAAACTTGTCGCCAACAGGTGGTGACCATAAGCCTATACTCATATTATAAATTAAGCTAATTAATAAAACCTTAATCATCATATCTCTTAGTGAAAATGTAGAATCAATCAATTATATTCTTAACTTTCGGTTGACAATTTTCCATTGCCATGCCCATGTGAATGTCTTGAAAGGCTCATTCGTATATTTTCTATAATCCATTATATTATCTGTCATATGCTTTTGAAATTGGTGTTTACTTTGTTTATCGAAAGGATGATATAAGCCGCAAGCATGTAGAGTCTCATGAATTAATATTGATTTACAAAAATAGTAACTCTATTTCTTTTCCTTTTGCTCTTTCAATTTCTTTTCAAAGTAATCCCTGATTATTGTTTCCTTACCATTGACATTTTCCCAAATAATTGTTCCATCGATACCATCTATACTATATACAACAGGAAGACCTTCTTTTGTATGGAAACGAAGCATATAATGCGGTGTAGGTGTAGGACTTCTACTAATTAGCGTCCATGACCATCCTTTCTCCCTTTTAAGCAAGTCTACATCATATTTATCCTTGATAAACTTTACCACATCTTCTATTGTATATTTATAAGGAGCATCTTCGTCACTAATTTCCAGTAGTTTACCCTGTGGGTCATAATATCTTATCTTTCCTATATACATATCATAGAGTCTGGTTGCTGTACTTTTAACCGTTAATTCTTTCTTATAATAGTTTGTGTAATACTTAATAGCACAACTATCAAGAGTAATAGCTTTACCATATACATTACCTAAATCGGATAATAAAACAGTGTAATTATCATGATGGTATTCGTAAAAACCATCTTTTTGATTTCTATCAAATAATTCCTTATCAAACTTGTCGCCAACAGGTGGTGACCATAAACCTATACTCATATTATAAATTAAGCTAATTAATAAAACCTTAATCATCATATCTCTTACCTTAATTCCGCAGCATAAAATCTTTTAAGAACTCCAAGTGCCTGGGAAACAAAGTTCTCAAAACACTTGGATATGTCAGAATTTTCACCTATCTTGGTGCTGCAAACATAACAAGTAAGCAAAAATCTGACATGACAAAGATAGCAATTAAAATCGAGAATATCACTTCTTTCGGTGGAATTTACATCATTCCTTTGTGGCTTTTCATACTTCCCCATTGGTTTGGGTGGGGGATTTCATGTCTATGCAAGAACCAGAATAAATATTATAGATTTCTTCATTTGATAATCTTATCATCTTTAATACATTTATTTTACCTCCACGGGTAGTTTCTTATGAGCAATTTTCCATTTTGTATATCGTCCATAGAAATAGAATCCAAATCGGATACTATCTTTTTGTAGAAAAGTCTTTATAAATTGTGAGGATGTTTGTTTTAATTCTTGAATACTTTTCCAATGTATAGTATCTTTATTGGCTTCTATATGGATAGATTTAATCTGTTCATGAATTAGTGCTTGTGCTTCTTTGGTTAAGTTACCATAATATACATATGACACAAATTCATGCTCTTTTCTTGTTATATCTTGCAAAGAATTTTCTCTTGTGGGAAGGACAAGATTATTGTTGTTATCTTTTGCCCACAACTCAACACCACCCCGCCAATCTCCATTTCTTGTATATTTACTATTGTAATAGTAGTCACAACTACATCTATCAACATGTATTTCCCAAAAAGAACTTTGAGAAATTAAGAATGTTAAAGGAAAGACTATATACTCAATAGAATCTTTTGATGAGTCAAGTCCTATAATAATAGGATAGTTAGATTCAACTTGAGTAATGGTTACATTATCAATACTTGTATTACAAGAAAATATAGTAAAGCTAATAATTAAAAATATAATTTTTCTCATTGTGATGTTATTTAAAATTTAAAAAGAATGTTTCAACAATATATATATCAATATCACGATTTATATCTTTCTGGATTCTATATAGTATGCTAAATTTTTGAAAGAGTATTATACTTTAATTTATTACCTTAATTCCGCAGCATAAATCCTTGTGAGAACTCCAAGTGCCTGGGAAACAATATCCTCAAAACACTTGGATATGTCAGAAATTTCACCTATCTTGGTGCTGCAAACATAAAAAATAGACAAAATCTGACATGACAAAGGTAGCAATTAAAAACGAGAATATCACTTCTTTCGGTGGAATTTACATCATTTCTTTGTGGCTTTTCATACTTCCCCATTGGTTTGGGGGGGATTTCATGTCTATGCAAGAACCAAGAATCCTAGAAAATCCCTATATCAATGGATAAATCCCCAAAATGTCACTTCAATATATAAAAGTACCTCACAAGGAATAATGCTGCGGAATTGAGGATTCATATAAATGCTATTGTCGATGTTTTCCCGCCTCTTTTTTGATGTTGGCGAAAGGATGTCATAAAACCAGCCCTATTGCACAACAATCTCTATCATTTTGCCTGATAAAGTGGACTGCATTCTTCACCAATATGGCCTTGTTTACGCCGTCATGGCGAACATCTGATGAGAAGTGTGAAGAAATATTGTTGCGGAAAGGGGCGTTGCAGAGGCCTTGAAAGCTGCAAAAAGTATGCGGATTGACACAAAAATGTGCTCTTATATGCAATTATCTTCGTCAAAAAGCACCTGAAATTATGATTTTTTACTATATTTGCAGCACTAAAAATGGCGGAGATACATTATGAAAAATCAGAAGATATATGAGCCAGAAGATAAGATGATTGATATCATCCGTGATAATTGTGACATCTTACAGAGCCTTGGTGGCTTTGGCATTAGTTTGGGTTTCGGCGATAAAACCGTGCAAGAGGTGTGCGAAAGCGAGGACGTTGACACCTATACGTTCTTGGCTATTGTCAATCTTGCCATTAATGGTTATTATCGAAAGGACGAGGCCGAGAACATCTCTGTGCCCACTTTGCTCAAATATCTCAAGGCCTCGCATGCCTATTACATTGAGTTTCAGTTGCCCTTCATGCGCAAAGAGCTGGCCGAAGCGTTGGACGAAAACGACAGCTTGGCACAGTTTATTTTGAAGCTTTACGACGAGAATGCGCATGAAATCATTAAGCACATGCGCTATGAAGAGAAGACCGTGTTCCCCTATGTAGAGCAGTTGTTGAAGGGGGTAGTGATGAACAATTACGATGTCAACACCTTTTCGCAGCACCATCGCCAGGTGGAGCAGCGTCTTTCCGAACTGAAGAGCATCATTATTAAATATCTGCCGTCGGACGAATTGCACAACAACCTGCTCACTGCCACGCTCTATGACATCTACAACAGTGAGGCCTGGCTCAATCAACACTCGGATGTCGAAGACAAAATCTTTATGCCTGCCATTCGACAGTTGGAGAAAAACCTCAGTCAACAAGGTGTTTCGCTGAACATTGCCAATATGCTCAACCCCACAATGCCTGCTGAAGAGAAGCTGAGCGACCGCGAAAGAGAAATCATTATTGGTATCGTGAAAGGCTTGAGCAATAAAGAAATTGCCGACGAGCTCTGCATTTCGGTGAACACGGTGATTACGCACCGCCGCAATATCGCACGGAAATTGCAAATCCATTCGCCTGCCGGACTCACCATTTATGCGATTGTCAACCATTTGGTCGACATCTCAAACGTAAAGCTATAAACGCGTTTTTCCTTTTGTTCGACAAGCAGGACAAATGCCTTTCACGATGAGTTGCACTTGTTGAACAAGATAATCGGCCGGCAAGGTGAGCGTGGGTAAGGGCGTTTCGCGCAGGCAAAAAGTGCGGTGACACTGCTCACAAAAGAAATGAACATGCGCATCTTCGTCGTTGTCGGCATGCTTTGCATGGCAAAGCTCATATTTCACACTGCCCGTTCCATCGTCTAATGCGTGCACAAGATGGTGTGCATAGAAAAGATTGAGTGTGCGCGAGATGCTCGATTTGTCTATGGATTGAATTTGTTGCTCTATCTCTTTCATCGAAAGGGGCGACGCAGCGTTCGCTAACGTGGCCGCAATGAGCAATCGGTTGGCTGTCGGGCGAATGTCGTGGGCAGCTAAAAGCGCGGTGAAAGCTTGATGGTTCATATGAAAAACACCATTTAAACAAGACGGTTAGAGTGCGTGGTTGTGCACTAAGTTGCGCCCGGCATCAATGCGTAGGAAGATGAAAAGCAAGAAGGTGAAGCCCCATAACGACGAACCCCCATAGCTAAAGAAGGGCAGGGGAATGCCGATGACGGGCGTTAAGCCTAACACCATGCCCACATTGATAAACACATGGAAGAGGAAAATGCTCAGCACGCAATAGCCATAGATGCGTCCAAAGCCAAAAGGTTGTCGCTCGGCTAAGTGGATAAGCCGCAAAATGAGCAGCAAAAAGAGTATCAACACACCGGCCGAACCGAAGAAACCTTCTTCTTCGCCCACAGTGCAAAAGATGAAATCGGTGTCTTGTTCGGGCACAAACTTCAACTTGGTTTGTGTGCCATTCAAAAAGCCTTTACCCTGAAGACCACCCGACCCAATGGCAATCTCGCTCTGATGCACATTGTAACCGGCGCCATTCAGGTCTTCGTCTAAGCCTAAGAGCACATTGATGCGCACGCGTTGGTGGGGCTCAAGCACGTGGTTGAGCACATAGTCGGCCGAATAAAAGAAGGTGAGTGAGCCAAGAGCAAAGGCCGCAATGAAGAGATAGTTGTTGAGACGTGTGCGCAACCAGGCGTAAAGCAGATAGCCCACCATGACCAGTGCGAGGCTGAGTTGCACCCAGACAATATCGAAATGGATGACATAATTCGAGCATAAAAGGAACAGTGAGGTGACGCCTAAGCTCGCACTTAACATGAGCCACATCGCTTTTTTCTGCCGACAATACACCCTCACCATGATGGATGAGAAGATTTGTACCAATAAAAGTACAATGAAAACTCCCATCGAAGTTGGTGTTTGAAATAGCGTCACATGTTCGAATTTGATGCCCACCACAAAATAAATCACCATGGCCACGCCGGTGAACAGGATGCTGCCGGGCATGCCTTCGCGGTAGAACATCAGGAAGAACGAGAGATAGACCAAGGCCGACCCCGTTTCTTTTTGGGCTATGATGAAGAGCATCGGGAGCAGAACTACTCCGCAGGCCGCCGCAAAATCTTTCCATCGTTGGATGTTAAAGTTATATCCGCCCATGAGTTTTGCTATGGCTAAGGCCGTGGCAAACTTTGCAAATTCGGCAGGTTGCAAGCGCAAAGGGCCTAAAACGAGCCACGAACGCGAGCCTTTTATCTCGTGTGGATTGAAAATGGTGAGGAAAAGGAGGAGCAGAAGCGCTGCATAGATGACGTAGGCAAAGGTGTCATAGAAGCGATCATCCAGCAAAAGCAGCACCAAGCCTAAGAATAAAGAGGTGCCTATCCACACAATCTGCATGCCCGAACGGGTGGAAAGGCTGAAAATATCGGTGTCGCCATAGGTGTAGCTGGCACCACAAACGCTCACCCATCCGAAGATGAGTAGCGCAATATAGATGGCGACTGTCCACCAATCGATGGCGCGTAACACACTGGTTTGTCTATCTGTTGTGCGAACCATAAGCTATTCTGCGATGTTGTAAAGCATCGGCCATACGTTGAGCCGATGGAGATAATTTCCCCGTTAGATATTGTTCGAAAAGCACTCCGGCAATGGGCACGGCAAAATCGGCACCAAAGCCACCATTTTCCACATACACGGCAATGGCTATCTTGGGTTGATTCATGGGAGCAAAGCCCATGAAAACGGAGTGGTCTTGTCCTCTGTTCTGTGCGGTTCCCGTTTTTCCGCAAATGTCAAAGGGAAGGTGTCCCAAGGCTTTGCAGGTGCCCCGGAGTGCCGAAGAGCGCATGCCAGCCACCACAGTTTGATAGGCTCGTGGCTTAGCCATGGTGACATGACGGCGCGTGTAGAGGGTGTCTAAAGGCAAACCTTGCACCTTTCTCACCACATGGGGCACGTAGAAATAGCCGCGATTGGCAATGGTTGCGCCAAGGTTGGCAATCTGTAGGGGGGTGAGATTGACTTCTCCTTGGCCAATGGAGATGCTGATAACGGTCAATCCGTTCCAAGAATTGTGATAAGCACGGTCGTAAAACGAGGCATTGGGGATGAGACCGCGCTTCTCTCCCGGCAGGTCGACGCCCAATTTGTAGCCAAATCCCATGCTGACCATGTAGTCGCGCCAGCGATTCATCGCTGCATCTACGTTGGGATATTTGCGCCGATTGCCCATCATGTAGTAGAGTCCCCAGCAGAAATAGGCGTTACACGACGTGCTGATGGCCTCGATTAAGTTTAAAGGTGAGGCATGTCCGTGGCAACCTACGTGCAGACCGCGATAATAAAAACCGTGGTGACAGGTGAACATTGTGGTGGGATGGATGATGCCTTCGCTGAGATAGGTGAGTGCCTGCGTGGTTTTGAAGGTCGACCCTGGCGGATATTGTCCCATGATAGAGCGGTTGAGCAGCGGCTTCCACACGTTGCGTGAGAGGGCAAGATGGGCTTTACTGCGATTTCTTCCGACTAACGTTCTCGGGTCATAGGTGGGTGATGAAGCCATAGCCAACACCTCTCCGGTAGAAGGTTCGATGGCAACAATGCTGCCAATCTTTCCTTCTAAGAGTCTTTCGGCTAAGGCTTGCAACGGAATATCAAGGCTTAGTGTGAGGTTTTTCCCGGCAACAGGCTGATGATCGAGCTTGCCATTTTGATAGCTTCCTTGCACTCTTCCGTGTGCATCGCGCAGCATAATCTTAATACCTTTTTCGCCTCTGAGCTCCTTTTCATAATAACGTTCAACACCAAGTTTGCCGATATAATCGCCCGGCTGATAGTAATTATCTTCTTCTATGTTAGATGGCGAGACCTCACCCACATCACCTAAGACGTGAGCGGCATAGGGATAGGTGTATTGTCGCACACTTCTTCGTTGCACGTAGAAGCCCGGAAAGCGAAACATCTTCTCGCGGAAGACGCTAAATTCTTTATCGGAGAGTTGGGGAATGAAGAGCTGTTCGGTGAACCGACTGTAGCCGGGATTTTTGTTTCTATCCTTAATATCATCCATACGCTTGATGAAATAGGCTTTTGTTATGCCTAAGGTGTTGCAAAAATCCAAGGTGTCAAGGCGGTTCTTCGCTTCGTTCATGACCACCATAATGTCATAGGAAGGTTGGTTATAGACCATCAACTTCCCGTTTCTGTCGTAGATGGCACCACGCGCGGGATAGTCTATTTTCTTCAAGAAGGCGTTACTATCGGCGTTTTTCTTAAAGTCATCACTTAACAACTGAATCGTGAAAAGGCGGATGATATAGATGAACACAATGGTTAAGGCTATACCACCAATGACGAAACGACGATTATCTAAATTGAAATCCTTCACAAATGCGAGCTAAACCTAAATGAAATTAAAAGTTGAATATGCTTTTTGAGGGGTGTTGTGGGGATGAGATGCGGCGGTCATCGCGATCGAAATCCTTCGATGATGATGATGAAAAGCGATGTGAGTGCCATGCTTCCGCCCACATTTTTAAGCCATTGTTGCCAATTAAAGAAATTGAAACTTTCGAGAGAGAAGAAGCATAGACAGTAAATGAGCACCATGAAAAGGGTGTAATAAATGAAGCGTGCGGTGCCTAAGGCTTCTATTGAGGGGATAAATTCGTCGGTGTTATCGCGTTGAACAAACAGCAATAATAACTTGGGTTGAATGAGACCGAGCAACGTGAGCGAGGCCATGGTGACGCCAGGCGTGTTAGAAAAGATGTCGATGAAGGCGCCCATTACGAAGCTAAACAGCAAAGCTAAGCTGCGAGAAAGGCCACGTGGATAGCGCAACACTGCGTAGATATAGAGCAGAGGGGTAGCGAAGTTGAACAGATGAATGTGATTAAACACTAACACCTGGCCTAACATCAGCATGAAAAAGACGGCTATCTCTCTTACAACGTGTAGATTCATACGCAAAATTTTCTAACAATAGTCATTGTTTCTCTCCACCATTTTTTACCCGCATCGAGTCTTCTGCCGCACGGAGAATGTCTATTTGTTCGGCAAAAGCACTGTTATCTACAACGAAAACATCACGGAGGGTGCCAAAGTTTGTCGATAGTTGGAGTTGCAAACGATAGGACATTTGGTCGGGAGAATTATATACATGCAAGATTTTTCCTACGGGAATACCAGCTGGGAACACAGAAGAATAGCCGCTGGTAACGACGTTTTCGTAGAGTCTGAAGTGGGCATGGCGTGGAATATCATCGACAAAGGCTCGACAAATATCACCACCTGTCCAATGCAGATAGCCAAAATAGCCCCGGTTTTCAATCACACAACTGATGCTGGATTGTGAACTTAGTACGGGAATAACCACAGAATAGTGATTGGAAGTGAGGTAAACAATGCCCACAACTCCTGTGCCACAAACGACGCCCATGTCGCGTTTTACACCGTCGCGTGCACCTTTATCAATGGTTAAAAGGTTGTCCCGTTTGTTCAATGAGGCATGAACAATCTTCGCAGGGATAAGCTTGTAGGGGGATAAATGTTGCAGCAATGCACTTGCATGTGCCAGTGAATCGGCGATAGAATCCTCTTTTTGTGCATTCAACAGCTGCAGTCTGTGTGCCAAATAGAGGTTCTCTTTTGTCAATTCTTCATTGATTGTTTCTAATTGGAAATAGGACTTTACCTTGGCACTTTGCTCATAAACCTTCCCCGAGACGGCGTTTGCAGAGGTAAACCAAACACTGCCTTGGTAACTGTTGAATTGAAATAGCAACACAAAACTAATGGCTTCTAATACTAAAAATAGAAACCAATAGCTATATTTCGCAAGAAAGTTTAAGAGGTTGTGCATGTATATCCTTCATAAAGCAACAAGTGTTAGCAGTCAAATCGAAAGAAACTGCCAACACCTGCCTTATCAGTTAACGCATCAAGAATGAGAAGCGTTCCACATTTTTTAAGGCAATTCCTGCACCTCTTGCCACACTATGCAAGGGATCGTCGGCGATGTGGAATGGAATATTGATCTTGTCTGTCAAACGTTTGTCTAAACCTCGCAACAAAGCTCCACCACCAGTGAGATAGATTCCATTGCGAACAATGTCGGCATAGAGCTCGGGTGGTGTATTCTCTAATGCCGAAAGCACAGCATTTTCAATCTTCGAAATGGTCTTATCTAAGCAATGTGCAATCTCTTGATAGCACACAGGAACCTCCATTGGCAATGCCGTTATGCGATTAGGACCATGCACAACGAAGTCTTCTGGGCCTTCTTCGCCTAAATCTGTCAAGGCAGATCCAACGTGAATCTTAATACGTTCGGCCATTCTTTCGCTCACTTTTACATTGTGTTGACGGCTCATATACTCCTGAATGTCGGCAGTTAGGTCATCGCCTGCTGTGCGAATGGAGTTGTTACTCACGATACCTCCCAAAGAAATCACAGCAATCTCGGTGCTACCACCGCCAATATCAACAATCATATTGCCCTCGGGTGCTTCGACATCAATACCGATACCGATAGCTGCAGCCATGGGTTCGAAGATTAAGTACACGTCACGTCCGTTGGCATGTTCAGCGCTATCGCGAACCGCACGCAACTCAACTTCGGTAGAACCCGATGGTACTCCGATTACCATTCGTAATGAAGGCGACCATAAACGACGCCCGGAATGTACCATTCTAATGAGCCCTCGCATCATTTGTTCACATGCAGTGAAGTCGGCGATGACACCATTTCGCAAAGGTCTTATGGTGCGAATGTTGTCGTGAGTCTTCTCATACATCATCTTAGCTTGAGACCCTACGGCAATCATTTTGTCTGTACGACGATCAAGAGCAACGACAGATGGCTCGTCAACCACAATCTTATCATCACTCGTAATGATGGTGTTGGCGGTGCCAAGATCCATTGCTATTTCTTGGATAAAAGAAAAAAATCCCATATAATATGCTTAATTATTTTACAAACCATTGATGAATAGCGGTGTCATAATGACTGCTAACGGCAAATGCACGCGCTGCAAATTCGCGACGTTCTTCGATTGTTGTCTCTGCACCCTGTTGCTGAAGCAAGTGTAAAAGCATCGAATATTCGGCCTTACTGGGCACAATAACAATATCTTTATAGTTCTTTGCAGCTGCACGAATCAAAGAAATACCACCAATATCAATCTTCTCAATGATGTCTGTTTCGCTTGCTCCTGATGCCACTGTCTGCTCAAAGGGGTACAAATCCACCACCACTAAGTCGATGGCTGGTATCTCATACTGTGCCATTTGTGCTTGATCTTCAGCCAAATCTCTGCGACCTAAGATGCCGCCGAATATCTTTGGATGCAGCGTTTTCACGCGACCTCCCAAGATAGATGGATAACTTGTGATGCTTTCTACCGTTTCACAAGCATAGCCTAACGACTCAATAAACTGCTGAGTGCCGCCTGTTGAGAGAAATTTCACACCCTCTTCATGCAATTTAGCCAACAATTCTTCTAAGCCATCTTTATGAAAGACCGATATCAATGCTGTTTTTATTTTTCTTGTTTCAGCCATTCTTCTGTTCAAAAAAGTTCACATATTCGCTCGCAAAGGTACTAAAATAAGCTGACAGACATTCGGAATAAACTAAAAAATTGTGTTTTATTTAGCTGCTTCTCGGTCTTCTTCAACTTTTTTAGCAACCTCAAGAAGTTTGATGGCATCCACATATTGTGCCATGCCTTGTGCCACATCTTTGGCCGCTTTCATGGCCAATACCACCGTTTGTGGGCGATGTACTACATCACCTCCGGCGAAAACACCACGCCGAGTGGTCATTCCCATGGGACGATCCACCACCTTTATATAACCGTTTTCGTCCACTTCTATGCCTGCTGTGGAGCGAACGATGCGGTTGGCCGGCTTGCTTCCGATGGCTAAAAACACACGGTCGAAGGGTGCCTCATGTTCATCTGTCGGTGTTTTGAGCTTGCATGCTGCCAAACGGCCATTCGAACCTGCAATGAATTCGGTGACCGTTGTTTGCCATTCAAACTTCACTCCTTCGGCAACCGCTTGCTCGTACTCTGCCTTTATGGCCGGCATTTCGGCTTCCGTGCGCCGATAAAGCACCGTAACTTCTGCGCCTAAGCGGATAGCAGTGCGTGCAGTGTCCATCGCAACATTACCACCTCCGATGACAGCTACGCGCTCTCCCTGCCTAAGGGGTACGGCATTGCGGCTGATAGCACCCTCGTTAAAGCTGTTCACATTGTGTAAAAAGTAGGTGCTTTGGCTCACACCACGCAGCGTTGCACCAGGCGTTGTGTCCATATTTTGCGGTACAGCCGTTCCCGTTCCAATGAAGATGGCATCAAATCCCTGCTCAAAAAGGCTGTCAATGGTGTTGTCTCCCTCGCCCATGAGCGTGTTACATTTAAAGTTTACGCCCAAAGCTGCAATCTTTTCTATCTCGGCTCGTACCACTTTCTTGGGCAAACGATATTCAGGAATGCCATACATTAGCACACCTCCCGGCTCATTCTGCCCTTCAAAAATCGTAACATTAAAACCAATTCGTGCCAAATCGCCCGCCACAGTGAGCCCCGCTGGCCCCGAACCAATCACAGCTATCTTGCCACGGCTCTTTTGTGGCAGTGGTTCTCGCGTGAGATTCATCTCCGTATCGAAGTCAGCTATGAACTGTTCTATCTTGCCTATTTGGATAGGTTCATTCTTTTTGTTGAGCACACAATGCCCTTGACATTGCTTTTCGTGTGGACAAACACGTCCACAGATGGCCGGAAGATTGCTCTTTTCGTTGATAATCCGCATGGCGTCCCCCACATTTCCCATGGTCAAGGCATGGATAAATTGCGGAATATCATTCTCAATAGGGCAACCTTTTCTGCATGAAGGCACCTTACATTGCAAGCATTTCTTAGCCTCAGCCACTGCTTCTCTCAGGGTAAATCCCTCGTCTACCACTTGGAATGTGTTTTTTCCTTCTGCTGTCATTGTATAATGTTGTTCAAATTTACTGTGGTAAAGGATGGAAAAGTCGCAACCTTTCTACCTCCATTGCCACAGGAGCATGCTATGATACATAAAAAGCGAGGGGATGACACCCCTCGCTTTCTGCGCCATGCAGTGTCTTTTGTGACGCTTAGCCCAAATATTTCATTAAGATTTTTGCATAACCGCTGTCGCGAAGTTTTGCAATACTCTTCTCTCTAATCTGTCGAACGCGCTCACGAGTGAGGCCCAGTTGGTCGCCAATCTCTTCCAAACCTTTCTCATGACAGCTGATACCAAAGCATTCACGGATAATGGTTATCTCGCGATCTTTAAGCACTTTGCGCAAGACCGAGTCCAATTCCAAAGCCATCGACTCGTGGTCTACCTGACGATCCGTGCGGCTATCTTCGCCACCAGCCATCACATCAACCATGCTATTGTCCTCACCTTCTTGGAAAGGCGCATCAATACTCACATGATGACTGTCGGCCATGAGGCTTTGGTCAATCTTCTCTTCGTCAATTTTTGTAGCATTTGATAGCTCTGTCAATGAGGGCTTGCGCTGATTTTCTTGTTCAAACCGGTTGATTTCGCGATTGATTTTATTCAGCGAACCCACCTGATTCAGAGGTAAACGCACAATACGGCTCTGTTCAGCAATCGCTTGAAGGATGCTTTGGCGTATCCACCAAACGGCATACGAGATGAATTTAAAGCCGCGTGTCTCATCAAATTTCTCGGCAGCTTTCACCAATCCAATGTTACCTTCGTCGATAAGGTCGGTCAATGACAGCCCCTGATGCTGATATTGTTTTGCAACTGACACCACAAAACGCAGATTAGCCGTCACCAATTTCTCCTTAGCCCGCTCACCTTCGCGTCCACCTTTTTTAATTTTCTGTGCTAATTCTATCTCTTCATCAATAGAAATCAAAGGCGCACGTCCAATCTCTACAAGGTATTTATCCAACGCTTCACTCGAACGGTTCGTAATACTTTTCTGAATTTTTAGCTGTCTCATTATGCTTGTTCCTATATCTTAAGTCTTGAAAAACAATCTTTTGCCCCTGTGGTATGTTGCAAAATGCGTGCAAAGGTACACATTATTATTATAAAGTGCAATTATTTTGTGTGTAAATTGAGTATTTTTAACATAAAAACAAATCTATTAAAGCTCGAAGAAAATCGATAGTGTGCAAGTTGTTTTCCTGTTTCTTTCGACCCTTTTGTGTGATTAAATTTTATTGAACCTTTTTTTATAACGCACGAATATAATTTTTATTATCTTTGCACGAAATCTTTTTTGAACGCAGGAGTAGCTTCTTTTGGCATACGGCATCATGCTACTTTTACAAAAACATTTATGCAAATGATTCAATTAAGACGGCCTTTTTTGGTGGCGATCATTCTGTTTCAATTATCAATGTTGGTAATTGGACACGGAATAGATGGTGGGACGACCGACACACAGCTTACCGATTCCTTAAAAGCAACCCTGTTGCCACAGCATGCTTTTAAGACTATTCCCCCTGGAAATTATAGTGGTTTGGCCTATTTGGGCAACGATTTATATGCCGTTGTGAGCGATAAAGGCGGACGTGCAGGCTTCTACATCTTTCATATTGTGCTCAATACGCGTGGCGAAATCATACAGATTGACAATCGGGGCTTTACAGAACTCCCTGGGAACAATCAAGATGAGGAGGCGATTGCTTATGACTCTGCGCGCCATCATATTTATATTGGTAACGAAGCCTCTGCAGAAATTATCGATTATGACTGTGAAAGCCGAATGGTGGTGCGCAAGACCATGGTCGAAGACTACCGCAAGCATGCGCCTGTCAATCGCGGAATCGAAAGTCTCACCTATGATGGCGCGCGCCAAAAGCTCTTCACCATCAGCGAATCACCGCTCATCATTGATAATGGTTTGCTGTTGCGACTGAAACAATTCGATTTGCATCTTGATGAAGAGAAGCAATATCCCTATTTGATTGATGAGCCTTTGGAGGATCTTTCTAAGCCCGACCAGCGCCATGCTTATGGCGTTTCCGAATTGACAGCCCTCTCGGATGGTACCTTGTTGGTGTTAGAACGCGAAGTGTATATTCGTCCTTTGTATCTCAATAGCTGGGTGATGAATAAGCTGTTCCGCATCAAACCGGGCAATCCCCAAAAGCAGTTTGTTGTGGGATGGCGCACATGGCTGCGGTTGGGTGATATGGATTTTGCCGATTATGAAGGCATGTGTGAAGGCCCTTTACTGCCCGATGGCCGCCGAGTGATAGTGCTTTGTGCTGATAGTCAAAACCAGGCTAAGGGCGTTTTGAAAGACTATTTCAGAACGATTGTGGTCGAACCCTATCAAAAGAAGTAGTTCGTGTATGATGAATTTTCTGATAAACTTTGTTCAAAATAAACTATGATGCCGTTCATTGATATGTTGCTTTTGGCCGTTGCTGTGGCGATGGACTGCTTCACCATGGCCATAGCCAGTGGCATTATCATTAAGAAATTTCAGTGGCGTACCGCACTTTCCATGGCTTTCTTTTTTGGATTGTTCCAAATGGCGATGCCCCTTTTGGGTTGGTTTGCCATCAACTCGTTTGCCCATTATGTCGAAGCCTTCGACCATTGGATTGCTTTCGGGCTGTTAGCTTTCTTGGGTGGGCGCATGATTCGCGATGCCTATTTGCCCGAAGAACAGCGGAAGATGAACCCTTGCGAACTTAAAAATCAACTCATCTTGGGCGTAGCCACCAGCATTGATGCCTTAGCCATTGGCATTTCTTTTGCTTGTATGGGCTATCACCACGTCACAACACTCACGCAACCCTTGCTGCTCATTGGGGGAGTGACCTTCGTTTTAACCCTTTGGGGCATGAAATTGGGCACACGGTTTGGCGCACCTATCGAGCGAAAGCTCAAGCCTGCCTTGTTGGGGGGCGTTATCCTCATTGCTATTGGCATCAAGGTTTTGATCACCCACCTCACAGCTTAAGGCACCGTCGCAACCTACATCCCAATGAGTTTGTTGCAACCTCCCATCAACTCCATTCCGTCTTTCTTTCCCTCTTCTATGTCCTTGTGCTGGTGTTGGTCATCAATTTGGGTTAAAAAGGCAATTTGCGATATGGCGGAAATGTTTCGTTAACCATCGTTTGTGCACCTAAAACCTGCAAATCCTCAATATGGCGCATCAACTTTTCCCTTTCTTCGTGTAGCAAGAGTGCTTCGCGTCGTGCCTTACTTAACCGACAAAACACTTCCTCTTGCTCAATGCCTGCGAAGCGTCTGCCATGTTATTGTTGGATAACGAATCATGATGTTGCAACCTCTGTATACGATTTTAATTTGTGATAACATTGATAGTGTTCCCCCAAAATCGTGATTTTGTCTTATGATAAATGGTGGTGTTGCATCCAACCATGATGTATTTGTTCTGTGATAACTGCTAATGGTGTGCCTTACCCCGTGCTTTTGTCTTATAATAAACGGTGGTGTTGCATTCAACCATGGTATATTTTTTCTGTGATAACCGCTAATGTTGTGCCTTCCCCCCATGATTTTGTCGTATGATAAATGGTGGTGTCGCATTCAACCATCATATATTTGTTCTGTGATAACCGTTGATGGTGTGCCTTCCCCCGTGATTTTGTCTTATGATAAACGGTGATGTTGCATCCAACCATGATATATTTGTTCTGTGATAACTGTTGATGCTGTGCCTTACCCCGTGATTTTGTCTTATAATAAATGGTGGAGTCGCATTCAACCATGATGTATTTGTTCTGTGATAACCGCCAATGGTGTGCCTTTCCCCGTAATTTTGCCTTATGATAAATGGTGATATTGCATTCAACCATCATATATTTGTTCTGTGATAACCGTTGATGGTGTGCTCAACCCCACCGGGGTTGTACTTTCGATAGCCCAGGGTTGCCGACGATAGGAGGCTACCCCGGGTAATAATGAATGAGGGAGGCTACCCCCTTGGGGGTTGTACTCTTTCATTATTCTTTCTCCCAATATAATGTTTCTTCATAATTTTTTATTTGTGCTGATTGTAATAGTGCTGCCAATTCAACACGTATATCCATCCGTTTATGATGTTCTTGTTGGTGAGCGATGTAATCAAACACAACCTCTCTCAACTTTACTGAAACTCCAAATGCACCATATCCCGCTTGCCAATTAAAATGTTTATAATATTCTTTGTCATGATATTTTAAATAATGTGTTGACATTCGTTTTACTTCTTTAATCACTTCAGATACCGTTCGCTGTGGGGATAAAACGAACAACAAATGTTCATGATCGCCAATACCATTTGCAATGAGACACGGACATTGTAGGTTGTGACAAATATTAACAATACATTTGTTGAGAAGTGGTTGGTCATTAGGACGAATAGTTGCCGCATGCGTGCGTTTATGGAACACCGCATGAATAAGTATTTGATGTAGGTTTTGTGCCATTATTTATCGTGTTAGTATGTTGCAAATATAATCAAAATAGTTATTGAATGGTATTATTTCACCATTTTTTCATGTCATTTTTATTCCATTTCTCATTTATCCATTTGGAGTGATGGTGCCATTTACAAAAAGTACAACCCCCAAGGGGGTAGCATCCCTCACACCTTGCTCCCCAGGGTAGCCTCCTATCGTCGGCAACCCCGGGCTATCGAAAGTATAACCCCGGTGGGGTTGAGCACACCATTGGCATTTGCCACGGAGTGAAATCGCGCAGATGGTATACGGTATTGCCATTTACCAATGAGCGAAATGCGTATATTGCCCACCACATTACCATTCATCAACAAACAAATTTGCACGAATTGTCCGCAACATCATAATGCACAACCAAACAATATCATATCTATATCGGCCGACACCCCTATTTGCACAGCACATAACACGAGGATTGCACACAACATCATTACTCATCAATAAATGAAATGGCGCGCATTGCTACGACATCACCCTCCACAATCAAATGAAATCACGTGGATTGTACACAAATTATTATTCGCCAGCATCATAACAAGGTCGCTATCGTAACGCTTGTTAGTCCATCCCCACCGAAAACGTCATCTCTTTTGGTATATAATATGCGCTGAGTTTCAATCTTTTTCTATCTCGGCAAACATGATCAAACAGGTTGGAGGAACGGCGATTCCGCGCGGATTGCGGGTTGAGGAATATGTCTGTGAGAGAGGATTGTGTGGCGGTTGCGACGCATCATGTCTCCCGATGCATACTAAAAGCAACGTAATTAGCAGGGAAAATGATAGAGATTGTTGGATAAAATGGGCGAGATTGCCTTACAAAAGCATTGCTTTTAGTTTGCGAAAGAAAGGGCATGGTGGCAGGATGGCTGAGAAAAAGTGGGGGAGAGGCGGTGGCATGTGGTGCCTGCTCATGGTGTGTAGGGGCAAGAGGGAGTGGGGGGTTGGCAAAGGGCTGATAGGGTTCTGTCTATGGTTCCATAGATTTATTTTTCGATGAAAAACTTGTTGCGCATGGAAATAAGGTCTATCTTTGCAAACATAAACTTAGAAGTACGCAAAGAAAGGAGCGACATTAAACGTAAGACAGCATGAAGAGAATAAACATTTGGGCTTTCACCATCGCCACTTTTGGGCTTATGGCTTGCGCACAAAATAAGTCACAGCCAGCGAAAGCCGCGCAACAAGAACAGAATATTAAACAAGAAAAGGAGAAGAACATGGGTGTACAGAATTTAACAGCCGCATTATTTAAGCAGAATATTATGGACTATGAGAAGCATCCTAATGATTGGGTGTTTCAAGGAGAGCGTCCTGTAGTGATTGATTTCTTTGCCACTTGGTGTGGACCTTGTAAGGCTACCGCGCCCGTTGTGGAGGAGTTGGCTAAGGAATATGCCGGGAAGATTGATTTCTACAAGGTGGATGTTGATCAAGAAGAAGAATTGGCAGCCTTGTTTGGCATACGCAGTATTCCTTCGTTGCTGTTCATTCCGAAAGACGGAAAGCCCCAGATGCAAGTGGGAGCAATGAACAAACAGCAGTTTGAAGAGCAGATAAAGGCGCATTTATTGAAATAAAAGGGCGCGGCGTTGGCGCTGCACGGCAAGCCTTTACATATTATACAAAAACGAAATCGCATCGAGCATTATGCCCGATGCGATTTTTTGATGAGGGAATTTTCAAATTATCCAACCATGGTTTTCAAATCTTCTTCAACCGTGGTGATGCCACCTAAGCCGAAGTTCTCAACCAAAACTTTCAATACACCCGGCGAAACAAACGCAGGAAGCGTGGGCCCGATGTGAATGTTTTTGATGCCAAGATAGAGCAAAGCGAGCAACACGATGACGGCTTTCTGCTCATACCATGCAATGTTGAAGGCGATAGGCAGGTCGTTAATGTCGTTGGCTCCGAAGATTTCTTTCAGCTTCAAAGCCACAACTGCCCATGAATAAGAATCGTTGCACTGCCCTGCGTCGAGCACACGAGGGATGCCATTGATGTCGCCGAGGTGGAGTTTGTTGTATTTAAACTTTGCACATCCGCTCGTAAGGATAACGGTATCCTTCGGAAGTTGTGCGGCAAACTCTTCGTAATAGTTGCGGCTCTTCATGCGACCATCGCAGCCACTCATCACCACAAACTTGCGAATGGCCCCCGATTTCACGGCTTCTACCACCTGATCGGCTAAAGCAAACACCTGTGCATGGGCAAAACCACCCACGATTTCGCCTTGCTCGATGGCTGTTGGTGCCTTGCATTGTTTGGCCAAGGCAATGACTTCAGAGAAATCTTTGCGTCCGTTGGCATCGGCCTGAATATGCTTCCAGCCCGGGAACCCCGCCGAGTTGGTGGTAAACACGCGGTCTTTATAAGAGGCTTTCGGTGTGGGAGGCACAATGCAGTTGGTGGTAAACACGATGGGACCATTGAAGGTTTCGAACTCTTCTTTTTGCTTCCACCATGCGTTGCCATAGTTACCCACGAGGTGTTTGTATTTTTTGAGCTGCGGATAATAGTGTGCGGGCAGCATTTCGCCGTGGGTATAGACGTCCACTCCCGTACCTTCTGTTTGCTCAAGCAGTTGCTCAATGTCCTTCAAGTCGTGGCCACTGATTAAGATACCGGGATTTTTTCCCACGCCAATGTTTACCTTTGTGAGCTCGGGATTGCCATAAGCGCCGGTGTTTGCGGCATCAAGCAGTGCCATAGCATCAACACCAAACTTACCTGTTTCCATCACACAAGCCAACAGTTCGTCGGCCGATGCGTCGGGGTTGGTCACAAGATG
The DNA here is from genome assembly GCF_000224615.1 of Segatella oulorum F0390. NCBI lineage: Bacteria > Pseudomonadati > Bacteroidota > Bacteroidia > Bacteroidales > Prevotellaceae > Segatella > Segatella oulorum. The sequence goes on along the minus strand of NZ_JH114215.1, from coordinate 1,359,802 downwards.
CGACGCTTTACACATGAAAGCGATAATCTCTATTTGATGTTTGCCCAAGTGAGCTGCATGCTCATAATAGGCAGCCATGCCCTTTAAGCCCAGCACGGTGAGCTCTTTCAACGAACGAATGTCTTCGTTTTCGGTGCGCAACACGCCCTCGCGCTTCCCTTCTTCGGCATATTCGGCTTTCTCGCCACCCCAAGTTACTTCGTTCCATTGCGGTAACCGGATGTGGAGTTCTTCGGCCTTTTTCAGCAAATCGGCCTTCAACCACAGCCCCGTATCTACGCGTTGCAAGATGGCTGCATCGTCAAAGTTGGCGTTGGTGATGGTTGAAAACAAGGCATCGGGAATGAAATCCTCCACCTTATTATATATGGTGTTATCCACTTTCCCAATTTCATGGGCGATAGTTCCTACGCCACGCACGACGCTGAGCAACAAATCTTGCCACAAATTGGTTTCGGCTTTCTTGCCACAAACACCCTGAACGGTGCATCCTGTACCCTTAGCTGTTTCCTGACATTGGAAACAAAACATTTGATTCTCTGTCATATTATCCTTTAATGTTTTTGTAATATTTGCGTGCAAAGGTAAGGTTTCGACTAAAATTGAAAGGGTAACATTTGTGACATGGAGGGACTTAATGATTGTTAAACCCCAATCGGCCTCATGAGACGGCGCTGTGATAGTGATAAATGTGCCTTGTCAACGGACAAACTGCAAAGTATTCTGCCCTCGATTTTTTTATCTTTTATCGTCGCCGCGCAGCGCGGGAACAATATCTTTGCCGTTTTATCGTCACCGCGCAGCGCGGAAACGATATTTTTGCCTTTTTATCGTCGCCGTGCAGCGCGGAAACGATATTTTTGCCTTTTTATCGTCGCCGTGCAGCGCGGAAACGATATTTTTGCCTTTTTATCGTCGCCGCGCCGCGCGGGAACAATATTTTTGCCATTTTATCGTCACCGCGCGACGCGGGAACGATATTTTGCCGTTTTATCGTCGCCGTGCAGCGTTCCTGCAAATGCATCTGCTACGCCTCTGAAAAGAGGGCAGATTATCCGGCCAAGCGGCAGACAAACGGGGCGTAGGTGCTGACGATGGATTGGGATTAAAGGTGGAAAACTGATGAAAGGGAGACTGCGACAGGGGATGGCATGGCTGGAATAAAAATAAAAAATCAAGGGGATGGTGTCGTCATTTGCTTGAAAAGCGTTACTTTTGCACAACAATCACGCCCAGAGGGTGAGGACCGAGCAGGATAATCGGCAAAAAGTCAGATGGCGAAGGTGCATGACAGGCGCGGTGAACTGTTGGCGTAGCCATCATCAGAACGTGATAACAACAATAAAAACAAGGATTATATAAATTAAAAAGCAAGCTGCAAATGCCGACGGCTGACAGGCAAAAGGCGATGCAGTGTGCAAACATTAAAAAACTTTTAAGAACAATGAAACATTTATTTCTGACAGCAGTGTTGGCTCTTTTGAGCCTTGGTGCTTCGGCACAGAGTAAGACATGGGAAGTGGGTGGCAAGTTGGATTATGCGACAGACGTACCACATTTTGGTATTGGCGCATTCGCACGCTACAACATCGACGGGCACTTCCGCCCCGAAGCCGCCGTGAATTTCTATCCTTCAGACGATCATGTTTCGGGTTGGGACATGAGTCTTAACCTGCATTACATCTTCCACATCACCGATAAGTTTAAGCTTTATCCCCTCGGTGGCCTCTCGGTTGTGGGTTATGCTTTCGATTATGATGGTCCAGACTCTTCATCAAAGACGCGAGCTGGTTTCAATTTGGGTGGCGGTTTGCAATACCATATCACCGATAACATTCACCTGAATGCAGAGTCGTATTATAAATTTACCAGCGATTATGATAGAGCCGTGATTAATGTAGGCATTGCTTACGTCTTTTAATCCGCTTTAGAACATCCTGTTCTATTTATTGTAAATGCAGCATCAATGGCTCTTTTGTGGGGCTTTCGATGCTGTTTTTTTATGCATTGCCTTTGGAAATCTCAGCAAAAGAGCCTGCCAATCTGTGTCAACGAACGGATGTTGGCATCATTTTGCGCAGTGCAAAAAAAAATAGTTTGCCGCCATAACAAGCAACGAAATAATTTGCTATCTTTGTGCCATTATCATAAATCCATTAACAATAACCAAAAAAGAAGGACCTATGAAAATTGGAATTCCTAAAGAGTTGAAGAACAACGAGAGTAGAGTGGGCATGACTCCCGCCGGCGTTTATGAGCTTACGGCGCATGGTCATGAAGTGTTTGTGCAGCAATCAGCAGGCGAGAAGAGTGGATTCCCTGATGAAAGCTATCGTAAAGCCGGTGCGAAGGTGTTGCCAACTATCGAAGAGGTGTATGCCATTGCCGACATGATTGTGAAGGTGAAAGAGCCGGTTGCTGCGGAATATCCGCTCATACGGCAGGGGCAAGTGGTCTTCACTTACTTTCATTTTGCCTGCGAACGTGAACTCACCGAAGCCATGTTGCGCAGCGGTTCGGTTTGCATTGCCTATGAGACGGTGCAAAAGGCCGACCACTCCTTGCCACTTTTAATCCCGATGAGTGAGGTTGCGGGGCGTATGGCCGCATTGAATGGGGCTTATTATTTGCAGACAACCAAAGGCGGCAATGGCAAACTCATCAGCGGTGTGCCGGGCGTTTCGCCTGCACGTGTGTTGGTTTTAGGTGCAGGCACCGTGGGAGAGGCTGCCGCTCGCATGGCTTCGGGCATGGGATGCGAAGTGGTCATCACCGACATTAATTTGCAACGGTTGCACGATTTGAGTATCACGTTGCCCAAGAATGTGCATACGCTCTATTCTTCGGCCTACAATATTCAGCATGAGTTGCCCCACACCGACATTGTCATCGGCTCCGTTTTGGTGCCGGGCGATAAGGCTCCGAAGCTCATTTCGCGTGACATGCTGAAGCTGTTGCAGCCCGGATCGGTGTTGGTTGATGTGGCTATCGATCAAGGAGGCTGCTTTGAAACCTCGCATCCCACAAGCCATTCCGAACCAACGTATATGGTTGACGGCATTCTTCACTATTGTGTGGCCAACATTCCCGGCGCCGTTCCTCACACATCTACCATTGCTTTAACCAACGCTACCTTGCGTTATGTGGTGGCATTGGCCGATAAAGGATGGCGCAAAGCGTGCCAGACGGATGCGGCACTCTATCAAGGTTTGAATATTGTTGAGGGCAAAGTGACGTTTAAAGCGGTGGCCGATGTCTTCAACCTGCCTTATGAAGCCGTTACATTTTGAGGCTATTGAAGCCCCATGGGTGAGCCTTTGAGGCGATAAAGTAAAGTAATTATAGGCTATGTGTTGTGCAAACGCATAGCCTTTTCTCATGCTAAATGCGGGATTATATCGGGATATTCCCTTTTTTTTCGTAACTTTGTAGCGCAAAGTTCTCACCCATAAATAGGCTTTTTGTTAGGGATTATGCGCAAAAGGGTGGGCTTGTGCATGGGAGTTTGCAACACTATTGCATCGCAAGTATGAACGTAATTGACATCATTCAACAGCATAAAGGTCACAATAACTTTTCCTTTGAGGTGCTTCCGCCCTTGAAAGGCTATGGAACGGCAAACCTTTTTGCCACGATTGACCGTCTAAATATGCTCCATCCGCTTTATGTAAACATCACAACCCATCACAGTGAATATGTTTATCGTGCGTTAGAAAATGGGCAATTTGAGCGCAATCGTGTGCGTCGTCGCCCCGGAACGATAGCCATTGCCGCTGCTATTCAAAATAAATACCAACTGCCTGTTGTTCCACATGTCATTTGTAGTGGGGCAACAGCGGAGCAAATCGAGTATGAATTGCTCGATTTGCAGTTCTTAGGCATTGAAAATCTCTTGCTACTTCGGGGCGATAAGGCTAAAGATGACCGTGTGTTTACCCCCGTTCCCGGTGGATATTGCCACACCACCGAACTTATTTCGCAAGTCAATCGCTTCAACAATGGACAGTTTCTTGACGGCACATCGATGAAGTATCCGGGGCATCCTTTTGCTTATGGTGTGGCGGCTTATCCCGAAAAGCATGATGAAGCGCCCAACATAGCGCTTGATCTTCAGTATTTGAAAGCCAAGCAAGAGGCCGGCGCTCAATATGCCGTTACGCAGCTTTTTTATGATAACAGCAAGTTCTTTACGTTCGTAGAGCAGGCTCGTGCACAGGGAATTACCCTCCCTATCATCCCAGGTATTAAGCCCTTCGCAAGGCTTTCGCAGTTCACTGTTGTGCCGAAAACCTTCCATTGTGACCTGCCTGAGGCCTTGGCACATGAGGTGTTGAAATGCAAGACCGATGAAGATGCCAAGCAGTTGGGCATCGCCTGGGGGATAGAACAATGCAAAGAACTCTATGCAGCAGGTGTTTCCAATATTCATTTCTACACGGTTTCGGCTGTAGAGAGCGTTTACGAAATCGCAAAACAACTCGTGTAATATGCAATTTTCGGCAGTCATCGGACAACAAGCCATCATCCATCGGCTATGCAACATGGCGCAACAGCAGCGCATTCCCAACACATTGATGCTGTGTGGTCCTGCGGGTTGTGGCAAAATGGCTGTGGCTTTGGCTTTCGCTTCCTATCTGTTGGGCGAGCGAAACGAGGGCAAGTCTCTGCTTACCGATGAGGCTTCTATCCGCAATGCCGAAGCCATGTTGCATCAATATAGCCATCCCGACCTACATTTTTCATTCCCAGTCATCAAGCCTTCGGGTGCATCTTCCGACCATAAAGCCGTGAGTGATGATTTCATTGGCGAATGGAAAACAATGCTTTCTGCCTCACCTTATTTTACACTTGAGACCTGGTTAACGGCCATGGGAGCCGCTAATCAGCAGGCACTTATTGGCGCAGGCGAGAGCGATGTGTTGGCTAAAAAGCTCCTGTTGAAATCAAGTCAAGGGGGATATAAGGTGAGTATCATTTGGCTTCCCGAACGCATGAATGTGGAATGCGCCAACAAATTGCTGAAATTGTTGGAGGAACCACCCCATCAGACCATCTTTATTTTGGTGTGCGAAGAGCCCGAATTGTTGCTCGACACCATCAAAAGTCGTGCACAGCGCATTGACATGAAGCGCATTAACGATGCCGATATGGCCGCAGCCTTGGTGGAACGGCGTGCGCTTTTGCCCGAGGATGCGCAACGCATTGCGCGCATAGCCAATGGAAATTGGCTTAAAGCCCTTGAGAGTTTAGATGTCAACAGCGAGAATACGCAGTTCCTTGACATGTTTAAAATGCTCATGCGCTTGGCCTATCAGCGCAATGTGAAGGAGCTAAAGCGTTGGAGCGAAATCGTAGCTACCTATGGACGCGAGAAGCAACGCCGCTTGCTGAGCTATTGTTTGCGCATGGTGCGCGAGAACTTTATGTATAACTTTGGCGAGCCTTCATTGTGTTATATGACGCGTGAGGAGGAAGAATTCTCACAAAAGTTCGCCCGATTTATCAACGAAGCAAATGTTATTCCCATTAGCGAGCTGCTGCAAACGGCTCGACAAGATATAGGACAGAATGCCAATGCAAAGATTGTTTTCTTTGAATTGGCCCTCCAAATGATTGTGTTATTGATTAAGAAATAGAAGATAATGGACTTTAAAAATATGAAATTCAAGGTTGCCTCGGGCTGTGATCGTGGTTTATGCCATCGTGGTTGCGGCCGACAAGACCATCAACTCAATAGCTATGACTGGTTGGCTGATGTGCCAGGTAACGATGAAAGCACCGATTTAGTGGAGGTGCAGTTTAAGAATACGCGGAAGGGTTACTACCACAATGTGAGCAAACTTGACCTGAAAAAGGGCGATGTTGTGGCCGTTGAAGCCAGCCCCGGACACGATATTGGCACCGTAACCCTCACGGGGTCGTTGGTGAAATTGCAACTGAAAAAGGCCAATTTAAAATCGTCTGACGAGATTAAGCGCATCTATCGGTTGGCCAAACCCGTGGACATTGAGAAATATAAAGAGGCAAAAGCGCGCGAACACGCCACCATGATTGAAAGCCGACAAATTGCTAAAAAGTTGGGCTTGCAAATGAAAATCGGCGACGTGGAATACCAAGGTGATGGCAACAAAGCCATCTTTTATTATATTGCTGATGAGCGCGTTGACTTTCGACAGCTCATTAAAGATCTTGCATCGGCATTCCATGTGCGCATTGAAATGAAGCAGATTGGTGCGCGACAAGAGGCCGGACGCATTGGAGGTACGGGGCCTTGTGGTCGTGAACTGTGCTGTGCAACGTGGATGAAGAACTTTGTAAGCGTGAGCACCAATGCGGCTCGCTTTCAAGATATTTCGCTCAATCCACAGAAGTTGGCAGGCATGTGTGCCAAGTTGAAGTGTTGTTTGAACTATGAAGTGGACGACTATGTGGAGGCCAGCAAGCGCATGCCGCCGAAAGATGCTGTGTTGCAAACGGCCGATAACGACTACTATCAGTTTAAAACCGATATTTTAGCGGGCGAGATTACCTATTCAACGGATAAGAAGATGGCGGTCAACTTAGAGACCATTAGTGCCGAACGCGCGTTGGCTATCATCGAATTGAACAAGCAAGGCGAGAAACCTTTGTCGCTGATGGGTGATGGATCTGTGGTTGAAACCAAGAAATCAAAGGACTTGTTGGAAGGCGATATTAATCGTTTTGACAAGGCAAAGCGCAAGAAAAATAAACGCAGAGGACAGCGCAATGGTGAGGGACGACCCGGAAAAGGCACTACGCAAAAGGGCGAAACGCCTGCTGTTGCGGCTTCTGTTGATGGCGAATCGCATGCTGAACGACGCGAAAAAATGGCTGATAATGGTGCCCATGCGGGACGTAATCGCTCTTTTCAGCGTGGCGAAAATGCAGCAGACACAGCCGATAGTCCTCAAAAACCTACCGAATCGTGATGCAAAGGTGGTGGATAGGTTGGGCACTCTGTGTCGCGATGCTGTGTGTGGCTTGTTCTGAAAGGCGTGTGTATGACCGCTATCAGCACACCGTGTTGAGTGGATGGGAACGCAATGACTCATTGAAATTCAATGACATTCCGCGTTTTCAGCAGGCTGGTTGTTACACCCTTGATTTGGGTTTGCGGGTCACGGCCAACTATCCTTTCACGACGTTGACCCTTGTTGTCGACCGCATGCTCTATCCTTCCATGGCCATTAGCCGCGACACGGTGACGTGTAGTTTGGTCGATCGGCGTGGCAGACGGCAAGGAACGGGTGGCATTAGCTATTTTCAGTATCAGCAACGGTTGCGTGATGTGCGGGTGAAGGCGGGTGATAGTTTGGTGGTTTATGTGCGCCATTACATGAAACGCGAGATGCTTCCCGGCATCAGCGATGTGGGCATTCTGCTTCAACAACAATAACCCGTTTCTGCCCCGAGCGTGCTTTGAGGAAGAAAGTGTGCTATATTACGTTGCAATATAGCGCAGATTACACACTAAAGTGCACCATTTTGCCTTGCAAAGTGGTGCACTTTACTCGTCTTTTATTTGCTGGTCGGTATCTTGTTTGCCGTTTTCTTTTGACGTAGCCCGCTATGCCTTTAAGAATGTGGCAGCTAATCTGCCCAATCATCAAACAAAGTCCGGACAGGGTCTAATGGCCGATTGGGGGTTAAAGGCATAGCGCCGCGTTGCGATAAGCGGCCAGTTTTTAGCTAAATCATATTAAATATATCGTTTTACGATAAAAATATTATGCAATTTAATATGTTTTCTTTATCTTTGTGGCATCCTATTAATTAACAAATGTGTCGTTTTGAGCAATGAAAATGTGTTGTAATTCAAGAGAGAAGGTGATCAGTATTGTTTGCCGTATGGTACTTATATTTTTGGCAGGATGGTTTTTGCTTTTCCTTTTTCAACTCTTACGTTGGACGAATGCCATTCATATCAATGTTGGTTTAGGCACTCAAATTCGTCCCATAGCATGGTCGTCTGTTCCCAAGGTGCTTACCATACAATGGGTGGAATTAATATGCTATTCGCTTTCTACAATCATCTTAATATCGCTTTCTTCGAAGTTTATGATTAGCTGCCTTGGCAAATTGGATATAAAAAAGATATTCAACCGACAGCATACTAAACTTTTATGGGGCATCACGATTGCTGATTTCTTCTTTGAATTTTTCTCTTTAAATATTGAAATACTTTTTGGTCTGCGGGAGATTCAATTTAGCAGTGGAATGATTATTTCTCCATTATTATTTCTTGTAATGACACTCATGTATGAAGTGGCGGTCAGTGTCACAGAAGAAAATGAACTAACGATATAAGTTGTGTTTGTATGATTGTAGTAAATTTAGATGTCATGATGGCTAAACGAAAAATTTCATTAAACGAATTATCTCATATCGTTGGCATTACAACCGCCAACCTCTCTATCTTAAAAACAGGGAAAGCAAAGGCTATTAGGCTGGTTACGCTTGATGCTATTTGCAAAGCTTTGGACTGTACTCCCGGAGATATTTTAGAATATAGAGAAGATAGCTAATGAGAAGAAATGTGTTTTTGCTTGCAATGCTGATAATATTTCTATATTTTCAGCAGGCATCGGCTCAAAATCCAACGGACTCTATCAGCGTTGACAGTGTTATAAGAAGCCTTCCTGAAGTGATGGTTAAAGGCGAAAGACCATTGGCTGTTGTTCATGGCAGTGCTATAACCTATGATTTGCCTCGCATTATTGAGAAGAAAGGTGTGGACAACATATTTGATGCAATCAAAGAATTGCCTGGCGTTACGGAGAGAAATGGCGAGTATCAACTGGCCAATCGAAGTGTAACGATTGCTCTAAATGGGAAAGTGATGTCGTTGACGCCAGAACAGATGGCGCAACTACTAAAGAGTGTGCCGGCCGATCGACTCGAAAAGGCTGATGTGATGTATGCTGCTCCGGCAAAATCACAAGTCCGTGGGGCACTGATTAATCTTCGATTGAAAGATGGAACACAATCAGAAGTACCTTTGCAAGGTGAATTGAATGCAGCCTATAATCAGAAACATCATGCCATGTTCGGTGAGCGTGCAGCAGTTCTTTACCATAAAGGAAAACTTACCTTGGATGCCATGTATCTCCATAGTCATGGTAGCGCATTTCAGGTTACAGATGAAAAATCTCGGCATAAGCTCAACGATGGCTCAATATATGAGATAGAAAATCATCAAGAACAGCTTGTCAAACAGTTTGGACACGACTACCGTGTAAGTGCAGAATATGACTTTGCAAAAGAACATCGCTTATCATTGGCCTATCAGGCAAATTACAATCATCGTGACATCTATAGTGACTATGTGGGCAATATCATTGGCAGAACCTTTTCTACACGTCGTATATGGCTACATAATATCAGGTTAGACTATCAGACACCCTTTGGCTTAAAAGCTGGTTTTGAAACCACCTATTATCATGATCCCGAGCAACAAGATCTGCAAAGTGTTACACCTGCTGGTAATTTTAACTTCTTTGCAGACAACGATCAACGTGTAAATGTATGGCGTTATTACTTAGCTGAGGAGCATCAATTAAGGAATAGCTGGAACTTGAATTACGGTGTTTGGTACAAACAGTCTCTTAACCACAGTCTACAATCTTATCGTGACCAGGTAGGAGTGGGCTATTTGCGTCAAAGAGAAGACATCATCAATGTTTATATGGGATTAGGGAAAAGCTGGAACAATAAGTTTATCTTGGATGCTTCATTAGCAGCGGAATACTATCATTCACCACAATGGCATCAATGGAACATATATCCCACACTGAACATGACATACGTTCACACCCCAAGCAATATATGGGTTATGAGTTTCTCTACAAATCGAACCTATCCTGAATATTGGGCAATGAATAATTTTACGGTGTATAGTGATGGTGGGTATGATGAGATTACAGGAAACCCCTATCTAAAGCCGGCCAAATCATACCAAACAAATTTGGTATGGATATTGAAAAATAAATATCATTTTGTGGCAGGGTTCAACTATGTTGACGACTATTTTATACAGACCCCTTATCAACGTTCGGACCGTTTGGCTAAAACTTTCAGGTATGTGAACTTTAATTATCAGCAACAAGCTTTCATGCAGGCAGTCATTCCTCATCGATTCGGTTCGTGGTTAGACGCTCGGTTAACATTAACTGGGGTTTGGATGCATGAGAAGTGCAATGACTTTTATGATATACCGTTTGATAGGGCTATCCTGTTTGGGATGGCTCAAATGAGTAATGTGATTACACTTAGTACTAAACCTGATTTGTCACTGACTGTTGATGGGATGCTACGCAGTAGGGCGCATCAAGCCATCTACGATTTACCCGGCTCTGGGAATATAGATATTGGGTTTCGTTGGCAATTCTGGAAGAAGCAAGCTGTTTTGCATGTTTTCTGCAATGATCTATTAGAGACTTCTTCTATCAACCCTCGAATTGATTTCAAAGGGCAATACGTGAATATGCACTTTGGTTGCTATCGTGAGCTTGGTGTTTCATTAACAGTCAAGTTTGGAGGATATAAGGCAAAGAAGAATGACGCTATCAATACATTACGATTCCGCAAATAGAAATGGTTGCAAAGGCCAAAAGCAATGATGGCAGCAAGAAAAAGGCCCCATGGCAAGAAGAAACCGCGTGTAAGACCGCTTTGGCAGGACGTGTTTCACGCCGTAATCGGGGCAAAACAAGCCCCATCTTTTGCTCGAAATTAACCGACAAGACGAAAGCTATATCGTCTTTTTTTTGTAACTTTGCCTGCAATAAGAACATATAGCATAACAAAAAACATTATGGCAAAGAAAGTTGATTTCAAGTATGCTCCCATGTTTCAACTGGGTGAAGACCATACTGAATATCGTCTGCTCACGAAAGAGGGCGTATCGACCAGCGAATTTGAGGGAAAAACCATCGTGAAAGTTTCAAAAGAGGCGTTGACGTTGCTCGCACAACAGGCGTTTCACGACGTGGAATTTGCGTTGCGGCGCGCACACAACGAGCAAGTGGCAAGCATTCTGCGCGATCCTGAAGCATCAGAGAACGACAAGTATGTGGCATTACAGTTCTTGCGCAATGCCGAGACGGCAGTGAAAGGTGTGCTACCTTTCTGCCAAGATACCGGTACGGCCATCATCCACGGCGAGAAGGGACAGCAGGTGTGGACGGGTTTTGAAGATGAAGAGGCACTCTCGCGAGGCGTTTACAACACGTTTACAGAGGACAATCTGCGCTATTCCCAAAACGCTCCGCTCAATATGTATGACGAAGTGAACACGAAATGCAATCTTCCTGCGCAGATTGACATCGAAGCTACCGAAGGAGCCGAATACCGATTTGTGATGGTTGCAAAAGGCGGTGGCTCGGCCAATAAAACCTATTTTTATCCTATGACCAAGGCAACCATACAGAATGAGGGCACGTTGCTGCCCTTCTTGGTGGAGAAAATGAAGAGTCTCGGCACGGCAGCCTGCCCGCCCTATCATATTTGCTTCGTTATTGGTGGTACTTCGGCAGAAAAGAACCTGCTCACCGTCAAGCTGGGTTCAATCAAGTACTACGACGATTTGCCCACGACCGGTGACGAGACGGGACGTGCTTTCCGCGACATTGATTTGGAAAACAAGCTGCTTGACGAGGCTCACAAGATTGGACTTGGTGCGCAATTCGGTGGTAAAGCATTTGCTCACGACGTGCGTGTCATTCGCCTGCCGCGTCACGGTGCAAGCTGTCCCATCGGGATGGGCGTAAGCTGTTCGGCCGACAGAAACATCAAAGCCAAGATTAATGCCGATGGTATATGGATTGAAAAAATGGATATGAACCCCTCTGAACTCATTCCTGAGGAGTACCGGAAGCCGGGTGAGGGCGCTAAAGGGGTGGAGATTGACTTAGACAAGGGCATGGATGCTGTGCGCGCTGAGCTTACAAAGTATCCCGTGAGCACGCGCGTCAGTCTCAAAGGCACCATCATTGTGGCGCGCGACATTGCGCACGCAAAACTCAAAGCACGTTTGGATGCCGGCGAGGATTTGCCGCAGTACATCAAGGATTATCCAGTGCTTTACGCCGGTCCTGCCAAAACCCCCGAAGGATATGCGTGTGGTTCGATGGGGCCAACCACTGCCAACCGCATGGATCCGTATGTTGACGAGTTCCAGGAGCATGGCGGTTCGTTGGTGATGATTGCAAAAGGCAATCGAACCCAAGTGGTGACGGATGCTTGTCAGAAACACGGTGGTTTCTATTTGGGCACCATCGGTGGTGTGGCTGCCGTGCTTTCGCAGAGCAGTATCAAGAGCATTGAATGCGTGGAATACCCGGAATTGGGCATGGAAGCCGTGTGGAAAATACGCGTTGAGGACTTCCCCGCGTTTATTTTGGTCGATGATAAAGGTCACGACTTCTTCAAGGAGTTAAAACCTTGGACGGCTTGTGCCTGCACGAAATAAAGCAGACAAGAAGGAGCTGTGGGCACGACTAAACCCACGCTCCTTGCGCTTATAACGCAACAACAAACGGCTCGCAGAGCCACGCGCAACACCATGCGCAACATTTCATCTCAATAGGTAGACTTTTTTAAGAAAATTCGGGGTGCAGACAACACCTTCACTATACTCGAAAAGAAATAACTTGTAGAGAACAAACCACTTGAATGCAAAATATAAGTTGTCGCAACCCCATCATTGTAACGCAAAAGAACAGATTGCATGACAAAGAAAAGAAAAGCGCATACGTCGTACGCCTCGTTCAAGGAGGTGGCTGACATGCTGCTTGAGCTGCAAGAAACAGCTCCTAACGACTATTCAGTAACGCAGAACTACAGTGTTTTTACCCATAGTCCGGCCTTCTTTAAACATTTTCTCGGCAACCGAATGCCGGTAAGAGCCGATTGTGCACGTGTCGCGGTCGTGCGAGAGGGATGGTTTTCGCCTACCATCAACGGTCACACTTATCACTGCAAGGCCGGCGAATTATTGTTCGTAAACTGGGGGGCCGTGATCGAAGACGACCAGTTTAGCGACGACCTCGCCATGGATGGATATATGCTCACCGAAGAATATGTCAATTTGATGTTCGGCGGTAATTTACCATCTATATTCAAAAGCACCACGCTCTGTTTTAAAGCAACCCTCACAGCGGAAGAGAACAATACGTTCTGCAAGATCCTGCAAACGTTGCTCACGGTGAAATTGCTCGGTCCGCACACCGAATCCACCACGACAAACGCTTTGTTTGTGGCGATTAATCTCTTTACACAAAAACTGTATGAAAGCGACATCCTGTTGCCCAGTGTACAATGGTCGCGCAACAAAAAACTCACCGAAGCCTTCACACAACTCGTGAATGTTCATGCCAAAACGCAACATTCTATCGGTTTCTATGCCAAGCAGCTCTGTGTTTCGGCGCACCATCTCAGTATGGTGGTGAGAAAAGAAACAGGCAGCACGGCCAAAGAATGGATTGATCGTGCCACGGTAACTGCCATTCAAGTGGAATTAAAATACAGCGAGAAAACGTTGGAGCAAATCTCTCATGACTTTTCCTTCCCCTCACTCAGCACTTTCTGCAAATTCTTTAAGCGCAACACGGGGACAACGGCCTTCACTTATCGCGCAGAATAAGGCACATGCCGTAACAGGGCTGCTTGGCATCTATTTAGCCCATTACTGAAAAAAGATAAGCAAAAATTTGCAACATTGACACGAAGTAGCTACCTTTGCGACGAAATTCATTCCACAGATGAACTTCTTCGGGGTGCTACCGTCGTTGCGGATGCTGAGATTAGACCCATGGAACCTGAAACAGGTAATGCTGGCGAAGGGATAAATTAAAATTTCCACGTGTTTTCTTCATCAACACTGCGTTGCGTTGTTAAAAGCAAGGTACTCCAATGAAATCCATCGTTGGATGAACAGAATGTATCACTTTTAACAACGATTATCGTATGAAATCATCATCTTTCGCATGGCTCTGTGTTGCTTTGCTGGCAACTGCGGCAGAAACTAAGGCCGAAAAGCTCGACACGCTTAAAACTTATGAACTGCAAAATGTGCAGGTGACGGCCACACGTGCGCAGCACAACACCCCCATGACATTTAGCAATCTCACCCAGCAAGAGCTTGCAAAACACAACCACGGACAGGATATTCCTTCGTTGTTGAGCTTTATGCCCAGTGTAACCTTCACGTCGGATGCGGGCAATGGCATAGGCTACACTGCACTAAAGGTGCGCGGAACCGATCCGTCGCGCATCAACTTCACCGCCAACGGAATCCCCTTGAACGACGCCGAAAGCTCACAAGTGTTCTTAGTGAACATGGGCGACTTCATCAGCAACGTCAAAGATTTGCAGATTCAACGCGGCGTCGGCACTTCAACCAATGGCAGTGCGGCCTTCGGAGCTACGGTAAATCTGCAAACCGATGCACCTTCTCTGAAACCATTCGTGACACTCTCGACCGCAGCGGGTAGTTATGCGTCTCACAAAGAGACGCTCCTTTTCGGTTCGGGACTTCTGCAAAATCACTGGAGTTTCAACGTGCGTCTGTCGAATATCGGCAGCCACGGCTACATCGACCGCGCAACATCGAGTCTCAACTCCTATTTTCTGCAAGGCGCTTACAGCAGTCGTAGTACCTTGGTAAAATGGCTTACGTTCAACGGAACCGAACACACGTACATGGCTTGGGATTACGCTTCGTTGGCACAAATGGCGCAATATGGGCGGCGTTACAATCCTGCTGGCGAATATACCGATGCTAACGGGCAAACACAATATTATCCCAACCAAACCGACAACTATCATCAGCAGAACTATCAGCTCATTTGGAATCAGCTCGTCTCGCCTGCTTTCAACTTCAACATTGCGCTCCATTACACTGCGGGTAATGGCTTTTACGAGCAATATAAGGCGCAACAGAAGCTGAAGAAATATGGATTTCCACCCACTTCGCCCATTGCCGACCTCATTCGCCGCAAGCATTTAAGCAACGATTTCTATGGATGGGTGTATGCACTCAACTACCAACAGGCACGTTGGAATGCCACTTTGGGAGGCGCCAACAACCGGTATAGCGGCCGACATTTCGGTAAAATCCTCGCCATCATCAATGCAGCCGTGCCCTATTCCCCACTACAAGAATACTATCGCAACAAAGCTGAGAAGACCGAAAACAGTGTTTATGCCAAAGCCAACGTAGCGTTGGTGAAAGGGCTTAGCGTCTATGTCGACCTACAATATCGCAACATCAACTATCGGTTGCAAGATCCCAACGACAATCCCACAACGGCTGCCAATGCACCTTGGCGCTACAACGAGCACTATCACTTCTTCAATCCCAAGGCCGGTCTGTTTTTTCAGCCCGCAGAAGCACACGCATTCTATCTTTCTTGGGCCGTGAGCCATCGCGAACCCACGCGCAATGACTTTGAAGGAACGCTACGCCAGCTGCCGCGTGCTGAACGAATGACCGACTGGGAAGCAGGCTACAAGTTGGCTTTACCACGCTTGACCATGGGCATCAACCTTTATTCCATGCACTACAAAGACCAGTTTGTGCTCACAGGCGAAATCAATTCCACTGGCGAAATGATTCACCGCAACGTGGGAACATCCTATCGGGAGGGCATAGAATGGCAGGTATCGTGGCAACCGCTCAACTGGTTTAAATGGCAAGCCAACGCGACATTCAGCCGCAACCGCGCCAAAGACTGGATGGTAGAGAGCAAGGCAGGGCGACCACTGCGCTTTGGAACAACCCATTTGAGCTTCTCTCCCGATGTGCTGGCCAACCAAATCATTACTTTTACACATGGAGGATTTGAGGCGATGGTGCGCAACCAATTTGTCAGTCGACAACACATGACCAACGACAACAACACGAATCTCATGTTGCCAAGCTATTTTCTGACACATTTGGATGCCAACTATAGTTTCCATCTACCATCCATTCGCCGTATCACAGCGGGCATCACCATCTACAATCTCTTCAACAAAAAATATTTCTCCAATGGCTATGCCAGCGCTGAATATGACAATATGGGGCGCGAAGTCTCCTCTTCGGCAGTCTATTCAGCACAAGCCACAGCACATTTCATGACGTATTTAACGATTACTTTGTAACGCATGATGCAATTTCTCACACAGCATGGGCTCGACTTGCTCACCACTTTCCTTGGCATCGTCTATCTCGTTTTAGAATATCGTGCCAGCACCTGGCTGTGGATTGTGGGCATCATCATGCCGCTACTCGATGTGTGGCTCTATGCCACACATGGTCTTTATGGCGATGCGGGCATGGCCGTCTACTATACTTTGGCGGCCATCTATGGGCTCATCGTGTGGAAATTTGGACGCAAGCGCGGACAGGCGGCGCACCAACCGATGCCCATCACCCACATGAAACGACGTCACTACCTGCCCCTTTGTGCATTTTTCTTGTTGGCATGGGGCATCACTTTTTGGCTTTTGCGCACGCAAACCAATTCCACAGTTCCCGCATTAGACGCTTTCACCAACGCGCTTAGTTTCATCGGTCTATGGGCATTGGCACGCAAATACATCGAGCAATGGTGGGCATGGCTCATCGTCGATTTCATCAGCACCTATCTCTACCTCACCAAAGGCATTCCCTTCAAGGCGGGGCTCTACGCTCTCTACACTGCCATGGCTATTGCCGGTTACTATAAATGGAAACGAATGATGCAGCAACAACATGACACACTATCCTAAAATAATGGCCGAAACCCCATTCGATGCCGTCATCGTGGCCAACGGAGCCTTTCCCAAACACGAGACATTACTACGCATTTTGCACCACGCACCGCATGTGATTGCTTGCGATGGTGCCGCCGAAACGCTCTTAAATGCGGGCTTCACTGCTCAGCAAATGACAGTAATTGGCGATGGAGACAGTTTGGCACCAAGGCTCAAACGACAATTACATTTCATCTCTATCAGCGAACAAGATGACAACGACCTTACCAAAGCTACACGCTATGTATGCACACAGCACGGGCAAGTGCAACCGCAACTGACCGCCAACCGTCGTCTTCGCATTGCTTATCTCGGTGCAACGGGCAAGCGCGAAGACCACACTTTGGGCAACATCGCCCTCATGATGCATTATTACAACCACTTCAACGTGCAGCCATTCATGCTCACCGATGAGGGAATTTTCATTGCGGCATGTGGCGATGGTCGTTTCGATGTCACACCGGGACAACAAGTAAGCCTCTTCAACTTTGGCTGCCAACAATTAGAAAGTCAAGGGTTGCGCTGGCCCATCTATCCATTTGATGCCTTTTGGCAAGGCACTTTAAACGAAGCAGTGCAACCCATCATACAGATAAAAGCCGATAATGCCTATCTCGTGTACATCACATGGACGTTTTATTGACATTTAACTAAATTTTAAAGTCAAAAATTTGTATGGTAAAAGAAAACATAGTACCTTTGCTTCATAAATCATTATATAGACTACTATCATTTAGAGTTACACACGTTACCGAAACATTTTCGTGAGAAAGATATTCGTAACGCATGGTTAAGACTATTTAGTTTGATTATAAGAGATGCTGGAATCGTGAGGTTCCGGCATTTTTTGTGCACTTAATCTCATGCATATTACGGTGCAATCTGCCTCATTTTAGCACGTGATTAGAGTCACATTGCACGGTAATATGAGGCATATTGCAAGGCCATGAGAAACGACTTGCTGTTTCATACTTTTATTGCCATGATGAACTGATGTGGGTTCAGCGAAATCAAGCGATGGTGCGTCCCTTGTCAATGTCCTTACGTTCTGTATTTGTTTATGTTGAAAAATCAAAGCAGGTAGAACTTTTTGCATACTAAGCTTGTCTTGAACTTGCGTAATACATCAGTGCAAGCCTTAGCAATGTTTTCTGCCGTGTGCTCAGATGGAGTAGAGCTGCCGCGGATGTATATCAATAGGTGGAAATAAAAAAATGCGGCGTAATGGACATTTGGTAGGCTGAAAACCTCTCGGGTTTTAGTAATGGACATTTGGTAGGCTGATTCTTCCAGCCTACTTTTTTGTATTTATGAATCCATCTATAAACTTCTTTTTATTAGCTTTATTCAATCCATTATGATTATGTAGTGCCCTTTTAAGTTGTGAGTTAAATCCTTCCAACAGGTTTGTTGTATTAGGTATTTGTATATCTGGATGCTCCTCACACGTATAGAGCCATGTCAGATGTGTCTTAATAGAACGTCTTGCCGTTCTCAGCCTTCTATGTGTATAGGTCGTCTTGCCCGAGATTAGAAGAGTTCGTTCATTTAGGAACTCTTTCCATTTATCACACCATTTATCAAAAGCTGTTATAAACTCGTCTTTTCTCATAGAGAACATCCTTCTCATTAATGCCAATAGTTCAACGCCTGCAGGCAAATGTGGATTGTTTGTAAGAAGCCTTCTAACTATCTGAAATTGGTGAAATTGACACATTTGTACGGGACAGAAACGTATCGCTTGCAAAAGTCCTACATGCCCATCACACACCACTGCTTTTATTATAGTTCCACGTTCCGCAATATACCGAAGTCCATCAAGATAATCTCTATTAGTTTCGTTCTTGACGAACTTGCGATAGAGTATTTTGCCTGATGAAGCATCCTGAAACAGCATCACACCAAATGTCTTGGAAAAGTATGTTGTATCCAGTATTATTACTGCAGATTTAGGGCAAGTAGCAGTGAAGCTATCCACCACTAAGCTCAACCTACGTCGTATGGTTCGCTCTGAACATTTATAAAGAGTGGATAGATCGGAAATCGTTCGATTTGCCGTCAGATAGTCATTCCATAGAGAAATATTATTTATACGCAGACCGCCTTGAAATTGCCTACCACAATCCCTGCAAAGATACATCTGAACAGTACGTCGGTGCCCATTCTTTTTAACATTTGAACTGTTGCAGAAGATACAGTTTTTTATTCATAGGTTTTAAAATGCTGCAAAGGTAGTAAATAAAAGAATTCCGAGAGGTTTCAGCCTACCAAATGTCCATTATGCCAAAAATGCTGTTTCTGACGTTGGAAACAGCATTTTTCGGTTCGAATCGATTTTAATAGCCGAAAATCTCTTCGGTGGAGAGTCGCTTCACGGGCGCAATCTTTTCTAATTCTTTCATATCAAGTTCTTTCTCATCGCCCAGCACAATGTAACGGTAGGTTTTGTTGGCAATGTTCTGACGGGCAAAGTTTACTACGTCTTTCAGCGTGATTTTGGGCAGTGCGTCGTAAACCTGCTGCATGTAGTCGTTGCTCAGACCGAGTTGTTTCATTCTGAGATAGCGCGTGATGACGCCATAACGTGTGACGCGGTCGCTCTGAATGGACTTGATGAGGCTCTGTTTGGCCAAGTCGAATGCCGCCTCGTTCTCGGGCATGTTGTTGACGATGTCGTTGAACACGCGCAGGCAGTCGCTCATCTTGTCGTTTTGTGAGATGATTTGTGTGAGGAAATATTCATCTTCGTTCTTCATTTGTGGCATTGCATAGCGGGCACCGGCGTTGTAGGCTAAGCCGCGGGTCTCTCTCAGTTCTTGAAAGACAATGGAATTCATGCCACTGCCAAAATACTGGTTGAACAACATCTCGGTGGGTGTTTTGCTGACATTCCACTGGTTGCCCTCGTTGTGATATTGGCGCAAATAGATGTTTTTCGCCTTGAAAGGTGCCAGAAGCACTTCGTTTTGAGGTGTTTGCTGCAAACGATAGCTCTTGTTGACGGGCAGTTTGAGCAGCGTCTTACCCACTTTGTGCTCGCGCTGCACGATACTAATGAGTTGCTGCTCGGTAGCGGGTCCGTAGTAGAGCACGCTGTGAGGCATGCGGGTGAGGTTGGTGATGAGTTGCACCATCGACTGCGGATTCATGGCGCGCAACTGCTCAACGGTGCAGATGTTGCGCGTGGGATTGTAGGCACCGTAGCGGGCATAGTCCAACAGTGCAAAAGAATTGGTGCGTTGGTTCTTCTTTTTGTCGTCGCGGTTCTTTGCTACTACATCGCAGTAGCTAAGCCATGAGTTTTTATCGGCTTTCGCTTGGTGCAGCACCTGTTCTAAGAGTCGCAGTGCGCGTGGCATGTTTTCACTCAGCCCGGACAGGGTGACGTTGAGTTTATTTGTGCTGACATTGATGTTGTACTGGCAGGCAAGGTTGTAGAAGGCTTGTTTCAACTGCGAGACTGTGGTGTTCTGCGTGCCGATATAGTCTAAATAATCGGCTGCATAGTCGTAGCGTTTGTCGGCGGTGGTGCCAAAGTCATAATGGAAGGTGAGCACGAAAAGTCCATCGTTGGGATTGCGCTTATAGATGAGCGGCATGCCGTTGACCTTCTTGCCCAGCGACAGTTCTTTGCTGAAATCCAGAAACTTGGGCTGTATCGGCGTTGTTTTGCTCAGGCGAATGCTTTTCAGCAGTGCACTTTCATATTCGCGGTTGGCGGGAATGGGGGTGATGATGGGTTTTTCGATTTTTTTCAATGTGCTGTCTACGCCCTGCCGTTTATAGACGCAAACGAGGTTGTTTTCGCCAAAATGCTGGCTGACAAAGCGCTGGATGTCTTGTTTTGTGATCTTTGCCTGTCGGTCAAGCTGCAGTGCTACGTCGCTCCAGCGCTGGTCGTTAACAAACGCATGTACCATGAAGCTGGCGCGCAGGATGTTGTTTTGTAAATCTTCAAAATAGTGCAGTTTCTTGTTAGCCATGACGGCAGGCAGCAGTTGATTGCTGAATTCTCCGCGTGCCAACTTGTTAATCTGTTCGAGCAGCAGTTTTTTCACCTGTTTCAGGGTTTGACCATGCAGGGGCGAAGCTTCGATGATGAATGCCGAGTAGTCATGAAGCCCGTCGAAGTCGACTCCAACATCCTGCACCTTCATAGGCTGTAATAAATTGATGTCGATGAGGCCTGCCTGCCCGTTGTAGAGCAGGTGACGCACGAGATCGAGCGTGTCGCTCTGCATATCGTTCTCGCCTTTGAAGCGCCAGGCCATCATCAGGTTTTCAGCATTCTGCCCCATGACGGTCGTATCGCGTTGCGCGGTGATTTCACGTTGCGCGGGAAACTCGGGGCGAGTGAGGTTGGTTGACGGCTTCCACTGGCCAAAATATTTGTCGATGATGGCGATGGTTTCGTCGGGATTGAAGTCGCCCGCCAGAACAATGGCTACGTTATTGGGCACATAGTAGCGATGAAAGTAATTTTTGATGTTGACAATGGATGGATTTTTCAGATGCTCCTGTTCACCGATGGTGGTTTGCGTTCCATAGGGGTGGGTAGGCGTGAGCAACTTCCACAACGCGGCATATTCCTTCGAACCGTCGCTTGCCATGGAGATGTTTTTCTCTTCATACACGGCTTCCAGCTCGGTGTGGAATCCGCGAATGACCATGTTTTGGAAGCGGTCGGCTTGTATGCGTGCCCAGTTATCGATTTCATTCGTGGGAATGTTCTCAACATAGCAGGTAACGTCGTTGCTCGTGTAGGCGTTGGTGCCTTCCGATCCGATACTCGACATGAGCTTGTCGTACTCGTTGGGTATATTGTATTGCGCGGCAAGCTGCGAGACGGAATCAATCTGGTGATAGGCGGTTCTGCGCTGAACGGGGTCGGTCAGCGTGCGATACTGCTCGTAACGGCGTTCAATTTCGTCCAAGTAGGGTTTCTCCTTAGCGTAATCGGTGGTGCCAAATTGTTGTGTGCCTTTAAACATGAGGTGTTCGAGATAGTGGGCCAAGCCCGTGGTCTCTGCCGGATCGTTACGCGACCCGGTGCGCACAACAATGTTGGCTTGTAGGCGTGGACGCTCCTTATTGACACTCATGTAGACCTTTAACCCGTTGTCAAGGGTGTAGATACGGGCTTGCATTGCGTCTCCCTTCACGGTAACGAAGGAATAATTTTTGGCCGAAAGCGTTGCAAGCGTGCACAGCGCTACCGACATGAAAATGGTTCTTAAATGCATCATATTTTTTAGTTTTCAAAATTGATTTCGTGATCTAAACTGTTGATAAAATCGTCGAGCACATGGGGTTCGACATCTCCCATGGCATATTCTTTCTCGGCATCCTTGCGTATCTCGGCAATCCATGCGCGACGTGCCTGTACGTAATCGTCGTGGGTTTGTTCGGCTGTGGTTTCGGTAATATCGTCCACGTGGTAGTAATTGCATATCATGTGATAGGTCCACGCCCACTGATAGTCGCGATAATGGCGGTGGATTTCCTCAAATCGGCAGATGACGTCTTGAATCGTTTCGATATTTCCTTGCTTGATATCGTGGCACAGGCGTTGCTCCTCGGTATCGGGCAGCAGCAGTCCGCTCAGGTCGTTCCACGTGCCTTGCCCGACAGTCGTGGTAGGTTTGGCGTAATTTCCCTGCTGTTTATAAACGCGCTTGAGCACGGCACCCATGTAAATGCGCAGGGCGATGTCATAGTACTTGATTCCCTTGTTTAACGAGCTGGCATGGATGACATAATTATGATAGGTGTAGGATGCCACGTCGGTTCCACTGGCTTCGCGCAGTTTCTCCAAGATTTCTTTGCCTTGCAGGATTTCGCCAACGGAGAAAGGCGATAACCAATCGAAGTTTACGATGCTTTTGTGGGATCCGGGCATGCGCACATCACGTTTCGGCCACTTTCGGATGTCGCGATACAAACCCACAGTAGTGATGTTGCGGCCGGGCGAAAGGTACATCGTGTCGCCATAGGCAACGAGGTAGGAAAAGGGTAGGTTGCGTGTGTCGGGGTGATACATCAGCTTGCCGAAGCACACCGAGAACGTGCCGATATGGGCAGGCATGAGAATATAGGCGCCGCTGGCTGTTTTCGTGCCGCGCTCGAGTATGCCATAATGCATCGGCCCCATCTTGTAGGCGTGATTACTGAAATTGGTAGCGCTCCCCGCATTATAGAAAGAGAATTGTCCGCCGATGAGCAAACTACTTTTGTGATGGCTGGAAGTGAATGGACCGCAGAACGCCGCGCATGCTTCACCATTGCTCATGTAGGCATTGGCAAAGAAAATGCTTGTTGACGCAGTGAAACCGTTGCTGATGTGGCAGGCTTCACCCACGAAACAGTCTTGCATCTTCACGCTGTTAGTGATGCTGCTGCCTTCGCTGATGATGGTGTTCTCGCAGATGACACCCGTGCCGATGTACACGTTGGCAGCGGGCGTGCTCAGAATGGTGCAGTCGCTTAATCGCGAAGCTCCGTTGATTTCGCAGTCGTCGTGGACGATGGTGTTGTTGACTTCGCGTGTATTGACAATTTTCACGTGGTTACCAATGTAGGCTTGGTCGGAACGGTGGCGGGCAATATCTTCGTTGATGAGGTGACGCAGCTGATCCTTGAGCGTGCGGTCGTTGAAATGCTTCACCATGAAGGCCGCCAGCTGGCTGTTCAGGTCGCTGAAGAGAATGACGTTGCCGTCGCCCACTTCGTTGAGTACTGAGATGAGATTGCCCTCACCATAGGTGGCGCCCTCGGTTGTCTCCATGGCACTGACATTGCTGATGTAGCAGTCGTCGCCGATCGTATAATTGTTGATGTAGTTGCCGATGTTTTCAATCAAACAGTTGTCGCCAATGGTCACGTTGCGCAGGGTGGCGTTGTTGATGCCGCTGTGTTTGAGGAAACCACGGCTCACTTCGATGTTTTTCTCGAAGTCACCGATGTGGATTTCGCCGTAGAGCATCACGCGATGCATGTAGTTGGGCTTAAAATCTTCGCTCACATGGATGTTTGTCCAGTCTTCGGCCCAACAACTTTGAACCTCAAGAATGTTGATCTCTTCGTTGGTTAGTTGTCTCATTTTCTGTCGTTTTACAGGTTATTCCATTGCAGGATAGAGGAAATCGTTGTAAGGATATTTCTGTACATGCAATTCGCGCACACGGATGTAGAGTGTCTTACGGAAGGTTTCGATGTTGCATTTGGTTTTTGCGCTGATGAAGAGACAATTATCATTGAGGCGCGCCATCCACGTGCGTTCCAACTCTTCCAAGGGGATATTTTCTTTGGTGGCTGGCGTCAGATCGTCTTTTTCTTTCTCAATCCAATGGTAATTGTCGATTTTATTGAAGATAATCATCGAGGGCTTGTCGCTGCAGCCGAGTTCCTTGAGGGTGTTATCGACGACGCGTATCTGTTCTTCAAAGTCGGGATGCGAGATGTCTACCACATGCACCAGCAGGTCGGCCTCACGCACTTCATCCAACGTGCTTTTGAAAGAGTCGACCAAGTCGGTGGGCAGTTTCCGGATAAATCCCACAGTGTCGGCCAAAAGAAAGGGCAGATTGTCCACAACCACCTTGCGCACGGTGGTGTCGAGGGTGGCAAAGAGCTTGTTTTCGGCAAATACTTCGCTTTTCGCCAGCAAATTCATGATGGTGCTTTTGCCCACGTTGGTATACCCCACGAGGGCCACGCGAATCATACGTCCGCGATTCTTTCGCTGGGTGGTTTTCTGCTTATCGATCTCTTGCAGGCGCTGTTTCAGCAAGGTGATGCGCTGCAAAATGATGCGACGGTCCATCTCTAACTGGGTTTCGCCCGGGCCACGCAGCCCTACCGAACCTTTTCCGCCGCCTGAACCAGAACCACCTCCTTGCCGCTCTAAGTGCGTCCAGAGTCGTTGCAACCGCGGCAGCATGTAACGATATTGCGCTAATTCCACCTGAGTTTTGGCGTTGGCTGTTTGTGCACGCATCGCAAAAATGTCTAAAATGAGCGATGTGCGGTCGAGTATCTTCACTTTCAGCTCGTTCTCGATGTTGCGTATCTGTTTCGCCGAGAGTTCGTCGTCGAAGATAACCATTCCGATAGGTTCCTCGTTGTCTTCGCACTGTTCAATGTATGCTTTGATTTCCTCGAGTTTTCCTTTGCCTACATAAGTCACAGCGCTCGGGCCATTCACCTTTTGTGTGAATCGTTTCACTGTCACAGCACCTGCCGTGTCGGCGAGAAACTCCAATTCGTCGAGATATTCCTTGGTCTTAGCCTCGTTTTGTGTCTCCGTAATCAAGCCCACCAAGATTGCACTTTCGGCTTTAACTTCTGAAATAACAAATTCTTTCATGCCTGTTTGTTCATTCGATAATTGAATGCAAATTTACGAAAATAGGCTGATAAAATGGGGCGTTCTGTGCGTAAAAATCGAAACGTTTGCCGTAGTTTGCAAGGTTGTTGACAAGGGCATCTTGCAGGGGGATGAAACCACGGGGTAGATTTTATAAAATGTAAGGGCGCATATTAAAAAGTACAATGCCGATGGCATAGGTTCCCCTCCACGACTTTACCCAGGGTAGATTTCGCTATGCTCAATCAACCCTGGGCTGACAAAAGTACAACACCGATGGTGTTGCTCCCTCCCTACATTCTATCACGATTTTGAACATATCATCCACCACACACATTAACCATTTGCGCGCAATCTGCCCCAACGGCATCAACCGCCCATGCGCAATCCAGCCAAACGTCACCAACTGCCCATACGCAATCTGCCCAAACGAAACCGTAGGGGCGGTGCCTGTGTGCCCGCCCGAACGTCCGCGTAGCGGCGTTTCCATACCAAAAACACACGCATTGTACGCGGGGAATGAACGATGGATGTGCCCTTGCAGGGCAACACGGGCGGGCACACAGGCACCGCCCCTACCCAGTTCCGTAATATTTTGTCACGCAATCCCACCCAAACCAAATAACCATTTACACGCAATCCACCCTCAACGACACCAACCACCCATGCGCAATCCTCCCAAACGAAACGCGTGAACAATCCATACAACATATCGGGGGCGGAAATGCATCGCGCACTCCCGCCCCCATTCTTTAAAACAAGTTGTGTATGCAAACTGGCATCGAGATGATGCCCATCTGTTTTAAAGCAAGTTATTCTTTCGGTGTCACCGTGGCCGAACCTTGGCCGCCGCCGGGTTTGTTTCCTCCGGGATTGCCCGAGCCGCCGTTCTTTCCATCGCCCGACGGATTGCTGCCACCATTGCCACTGGGATTGCCGCCATCGCCGAAAGGTTGCTTGCCATCATCCGAAGGCTTTTTGCCGTCCGAGCCATGGTTGCCGCCCTTGGGTTTCACCGTGGCCGAGCCGCTGCCACCTGCTGTCGGCTTTGTTTTGATGGCCACCAATCGGCCGGCTGTCACCCGCGCCCACAGCGTCTTACCCGTGCTGGCCACACGCAGTTCGTAGCGCAGTTCGCTGTTGCGGTTCAAGGTGCGACCGGTGAAGGTCACGTCGCCTGCCGCATAGCCCGCCGCCGTGGCGAAGGCGGGCAGCAAGGGGTCGATGAGCCGGTGGTTGCTCTCCAGCTCCATGGCGCGCGCGATGGCCTTCTGCGCCTCGCTCGCCTTGCGGCTCGTGGCATAGCGGGCGAGCACGGCGTTGATGTTGTCCACCAGCGTGGCAATCATCTGTTTGTCGGCCACGGTGGTGGCGTAGCAGAAGGCCGCCTCGACATTGCCGCGCACCTCGTAGAATGCCTCGTCGGTCAGCGGACGCAATGCACTCGTCGACGAAAGCCCCGGTTTATCGGTGCCATCGATGCGTTTCAGCTCCAACTGCTCAAAC